>NZ_FOCX01000006.1 GCF_900110215.1 Halorientalis persicus
CTGGTCCACATGGCCGACGGCGCGGAGAACGCCAGTACGAGCGTCGAGTGTGACGCGCTGATGTTCGACAACGAGTCCACGTCGGACACGATGCCGTACATGGAGATCCAGGAGAACAAGGTCGACGTGGCTCACGAAGCCACCGTCGGGAAGATCGGCGACGAGGACGTCTTCTACCTGGAGACGCGTGGGCTGGACGACGACGACGCAAAGCAGATGATCGTCGCCGGCTTCATCGAGCCGATCACCGAAGAACTGCCCATCGAGTACGCGGTCGAGCTCAACCGCCTCATCGAACTCGAGATGGAGGGCTCGCTCGGGTAACCCCCGGATTCACCATGAGCACGCAGGTACACGCAAACCTCACGGAGGAGCAGGTAACGGAGATCAGCGACCAGTTCGACGAGCCCGAGTGGCTGCTGGAGACGCGACTCGACGCCCTCGACGCGCTCTCCGAGCTGGAGATGCCCGCGGTCATCCAGACGCCGGGCCGGGAGTGGACGAACCTCGACGCACTCGACTACGAGAGCTTCGTCGACCCCCTGGAGATGGCCCAGGAGAAAGACCGCGTGGACGCCGAGGGCGTCGACGTGCTCTCCTGGTCCGAGGCACTTTCCGAACACGGTGACCTGATCGAAGAACGGTTCGGGAGCGTCGTCGATCCCCAGCGCAACTACCTCACGGCGCTGTCGACGGCGCTGTTCTCGGCCGGGACCGTGGTCTACGTCCCCGAGGGCGTCGACGCCGAGGACGTGAAGATCCGGACCCGGATGAACAGTCGGGCGCTGTTCAACTACACGCTGGTGATCGCCGAGGAGTCCGCCTCCGTCACCATCCTGGAACGCCAGGAGACGGGCGACGACGCGAGCGAGGAGGACGCACGCTACTACAGCGGCGTCGTCGAAGCCGTCGCGGGCGAGAACGCCCACGTCCAGTACGGTGCGCTCCAGAACCTGGACGAGGACACCTACAACTTCCAGGTCAAGCGCGGCCACACCGGCCAGTACGGCACGGTCAACTGGATCGAGGGCAACATCGGCTCGCGCCTGACCAAGACCAGCGTCGAGACGCGACTGCTCGGTGACAGCTCCGAGAGCAAGATCGTCGGCGCGTTCTTCGGCCACGAGGACCAGCACTTCGATCTCGGCTCGCGGGTCTGGCACGAGGCCGAACACACCACCGCCGACCTCGTGACCCGCGGTGTCCTCGACGACACCGCCCGCTCGGTCTACGAGGGCGTCCAGGACGTGGGTCGGGAGGCCTGGGACACCAACTCCTACCAGCGTGAGAACACGCTGATGCTCTCCGACGAGAGCGAGGCCGACGCCTCACCGAAGCTGATCATCAACAACCACGACACCGAGGCCAGCCACTCCGCGACGGTCGGGCAGGTCGACGCCGAGGAGATGTTCTACATGACCTCGCGGTCGATCCCCGAGCAGGTCGCCGAGAATATGCTGGTCGAGGGCTTCTTCGAGCCCGTCCTCTCGGAGGTCGCGGTCGACGAGTTCCGCGAGGACCTCGACGACCTGATCGCGCGCCGACTGCGCGAATAGGAGGTTTCAACCTCGAAAGCGAACGGGCCGCTGGCCCGTGCGTGATCTGCTGTGACGCTTTCTTCGCCGTTCCGTTACGCCAGCCAGGAGAGCCAGCTCCCGTAGGCCTCGAATTCGGCAATTTTCGCGGTTTCGGCCTCGCCGTCCTCGAAGCGGACGTGCCGATACGTCGGATCGCTGGGCGGGGTCGACGGATCACCCGACAGCCAGTGGACCGGGCGCTCGCGGCTGGCGTCGGCCAGCGTCTCGCGGACGGCTGCCACGGCGTCGTCGGGGAACTGATAGAGGGCGATGGTGCTGAACACGACGAGCGTGGCGTCTGCCGGGGCGTCGCCGAGGCGGTCGGGGAGGACCCCCGCGGCGTCGCCGGCAACGAGGTCGGGCGGTTCCTCGGCGGCCAACTGCAGTGCGGCGGCCAGCCGTTCGTGCCGACGGTGCTGGTTCGGGAGGACGAGCGCGCGGAGCCAACGAGCGTCGTCCTCGTCGGTCACGTCGAGCGGGTTCAGGTCGACGCCCCACCGCTCTGTGACCATCGGGGCCGCCTCGGGCAGTGGCGGCGTCCCGTCCCGGAGGTGGGTCTCGATGCGGACCGGCGAGTCGGGATCGCCGACGACGTGGTCGTCGAACGCGTAGCGGTATCGGTCCCACAGCAGATTCAGGCCCGCGCTGGCTCCGAGTTCGACGAGGGCGAGCGGATCGCCGTCGGCGGCGGCGACGCGAGCGAAGGCCGGGTAGAGGACGGCCGACCGACCCACGTCGTTGGTCTGGACCAGCCGACTGTCGAGTCGCTCGCGAATCGCCTCGCGGTGGTCGCGACAGAACGACTGAAACGCTGGGAACGGGTCGGTCTCGGTCGGATCGGCGGGGTCGTCGGTGACGGTGGGGTAGAAGTCGGCCAGAGGATGGTCGACGCCGGACAGGAGGCGGTCGTGGACGGCACCGAGCAGGAGGTTCGGGGCGGGTTGACTCGCCGGGGCCGTCGCGGCCAGATCGAGGAGGGCATCGTCGTCTGCGGTGGCACGGCTCAGTCGCTCGTACAGCCGGGACTGGTCGCTCGCCCAGTCGGCGAACTCGCGGAACTCGTCGGCGCGGGGCATGGTCGCTGGTGCCACAGCGGCCGCTTAGGGGTGTCGGTCCCGAGGGAACGGCTTAAGTTCCCGCCTACCTGAATCGGGAGTATGCAGGCGGGACAGAGTCGATGCCGTCGGTGGTGGTCGCCGTGAGCGTCCAGCAACCGGTCTCGAACGACCACCAGCTGGCGCGGCTGCTGCAGATCGGCGTCGTCCTCGAAGAGGTCGTGGAGGCACGGGCGGGCGAACACGCCCGGACGATGGACGTCGACGACCCGGAACTGGAGGCGTTGCTCGCCGAGGCTGCCGAGGAATCGGCCGACCACCGCGAGCAACTGGAAGATCTGATCGACGACCTCGAAGCCGACACGATTCCGTTCGAGGAGATCAAGGGGCTCGTGAAGGCCCAGTACGAGGCCGAATCGGACTTCGACGGCGTGCTCTACGACCAGCTGTGCAACGAGGAGACGGCCTACAAGTTCTACGACGACCTCATCGCGGCCATCGAGGAGTCAGACGCGACGCTCAGCGTGGATCGGCAGCAACTGATCGAGACGCTGTCGTCTATCCGGGAGGAGGAAGCCGAAGGGGTCGAAGAGGTCACGGAACTCATGGAGACACGAGAATGATCTGGAACTATCCGTACGGAGGGGGTCTCGCGTGAACACGTCCGACCAGTATCTCAAGGCGATCTATCTCGTCCAGCAGGCGGAAGACGGCCCGGCCTCGACCGGCCGCGTCGCCGATATGCTCGACGTGAGCCCCGCGAGCGCCAACGAGATGATCGGCAAACTCGAGGACAAGGAACTCCTCGAACACGAGAAGTACAAGGGCGTCACCCTCACCGACGAAGGGATCGTCCGCGCCCGGGACGCGCTCCAGACCTACTGTATCATCGAACGGTTCCTGCTGGAAGTCCTCGATGTCGAAGAGTTCCGCGCCGAGGCCAAACAACTCGAACCCGTCATCGACGAGACCGTCGCCGACCGCCTCGACACCATCATCGACCGCGATCCGAAGTGTCCCGACTGTTTCGCCCCCGAAGCCGACGCCTGTTCCCTGCTGGAAGTCGAACCCGACCCGGCGGACTAAACTACTTTTATTTTCACTCCGGCTGGCTTGCATATTTGCAACCGTCGACCGAACGGCTTTCCATGGAGTGTCCGACTTGTGGTAAGTCACTCACGACTGAACGTGGCGTCAAACAACACCACACGAAGGTCCACGACGATCCACTCCCGAACCGGGAGTGTGCCGGTTGTGGGACGGAGTTTTACGATCCGAAGGCCCGCCTGACGTATTGCGACGACTGCAATCCCAACGCCGGCGAACACAACGGTAACTGGAAAGATGCGAAAGAGAAGACGGAGTGTGAACGGTGTGGTGACGAGTTCGAATACTACCCGTCAGATAAGAAAGGCGTCTATTGCCCGACGTGCGTCGAGGAGGCGGACGAATTCCTCGGAACGCATTACGCAGAAGTCCACGACATCGAACCTGTCTCACGCGAATGTAAGCAGTGTGGGGAACAGTTCGAGGTTCTTCCCTGTTTTACGAGGGATGGTGACCGGAAGTTCTGTGACCACGATTGCCTCAGTTCGTGGCTCTCCGACGAGTGGGGGGCGGGACTGCGGTGTACAATGGCGACTGGCGCTCGATTCGGAGACGAGCGCTTGAGCGGGACGATTACCAATGTCGCTTCTGTGGTAAAGACCGTGACGAGATGGGCCGTAATCCTGACGTTCATCACGTCAGGCCAGTTCGGGATTTCGACGACCCACAGGATGCCCACGTTATGGACAACGTGATCTCGCTCTGCCGGAGCTGTCACGGACTGGCCGAACACGAGACTATCCCAGCATCCGTGCTTCGTGTCATGGCGAAATCCCGGAATTCATAAGACGCCGGAACCAAAACGAGGTATTGCAGTCCCGTGGTGTAGTGGCCAATCATCTAGGCCTTTGGAGGAGTACACCCTGTACACGCTTGGAAACCCCAGCTGTGTATTCCGAGGATAGCCTAGGACGGCGGTTCGAATCCGCCCGGGACTACTATAAGATATTTTATAAAAATTACGACCTCGCCGACCATCTTCCACCGGAACCAAAGCAGTTGAACCTCCGGGCGTCGTACTGACCCACAGAGCGACCATGTTCGAACCCGTCTTCGCCCACGCCGGTTCTTCGGCACTCCCACTTCCCCACGCCGTCGTCGATAGCCTTCTCGGAATCGGGGCCGGGCTGGTGGTCGTGGCGCTGTTTTACCTGGTCCTGCGGTTCTATGCGGGGTCGTCGGAGTCCGAGTTCTGAGCGTCGGTCATCCGGTCGGCGTAGTCCCAGGTGGCGACGCGGGTCGGGTCGATCCGAATCGTGACTTCCTCGCGGTCCTTGTCGAGCAGGCGCTGGGCCAGTTCGGAGTCGGTGCCGCCGAGATAGCGGTCCAGCAGCGACCGGAGGACGGTCTTCTCGGGGTCGGGGTCGACGGTGGCCTCGCCCTGGCCGCGGACGCCCCGGTAGGGTGGGTCGTTGACCGAGACCTCGAAGGCGACGCCGGGGTCCTGATCGAGGAACGTGACCACGTCGGCGCTGGCGGCGGTCGCACAGTGGAGGGCGCCGTCGCGGTACTCGTACCACAGCGAGAGCATCCAGAGGCCGCCGCCGGGGGTTCGACAACTCAGTCGGATCGGGACGCGGCTGTCGGTGAGGAAGGCGGCTGCTTCCTCGCGAGTCCAGGGGCCGGAGGGGTCCCACGACCCGTCGATCACGGCTCCGGAGCGTCGGTCGCTGTCGGTCACGGCGGTAGTGAGGGGTTCCAGACGCATAGTCGTCGGGGGCACGTTCTTTGTCGGGCCGGTGATACCCTCGGGTATGCGATTACGAGAAGTACTCCGGAACAGTTTCGTCGCCGGGTTGGCGCTGTTGGCACCGCTGGTCGTGACCGTCGTCGCGATGCAATTTCTGGTCGGCTGGGTGACGACGTTCATCGACCCGGTCGTGCAGGGGACGCGGCTGACTCGGTACACGGCCAACATCGAGGCGGTCGCACAGGCGCTGGCGCTGCTGTCGATCGTCGTGTTCGTCGTCGCGCTGGGCTATCTCGCCCAGGGTCGGATCGGCCAGCGCGTGTTCGCGTGGATCGACCGGGGGATCGGCGTCGTCCCGCTGGTCAGTATCGTCTACTCCAGCGTCAGACAGGTTGCCAACGCGCTGACCGAGGGGTCGAGCCGCTACAAGCGCGTCGTCATGGTGGAGTATCCCCGCGAGGGCGTCTATAGCATCGGGTTCGTCACGGGTGATGGGCCCGACGAAGCCGCGAACGTGGCCGGTGAACGGTTGTACAACGTCTTCCTGCCGAACAGTCCAAATCCCACCGGCGGCCGCTTTCTCATGGTGCCCGAAGACGAGATTCAGGAACTCGACATCAGCGTCCGTCGTGGCGTCCGGTTGCTCGTGACGACCGGGATGGCCGAGAGCGACGAGGAGGTGGCCCAACTGCGGGCCGAGGCCGACCTTCCGGATCGTTACATATAGGCCGCGTCCCAGCGCGTGGGTTTGCGGCTGTTGCCACACTCGCCGCACTCGATGCGGCCCATGGCGTCCATCGCGTTGGCCAGCGAGTCGCACTTTCCGCAGTGGTAGCCGTACTTTTCCTCGCGAGCCTCGTCGACGTAGACGACGTGGAACGGACCGGCCGAGCCCTCGTCGACGTCGTCGTGATCGATGTACACCGTCTGCCCGTCGTCGGTCGTCCGTGGCTCCAGTCCCTCCGGCTCGGCTTCGAGGTACAGCGCCTCGGTGTAGGGACTGCCGTCGATCTCGACTTCCCCTTCGCCGACCTTCTCGAAGCCACGCTGTTTGTAGAAGGTGTTCCCGACCTCGTTCATCGAGAGGACGCGCCCGCGGAGCTGGGTGATGTCCCGGTCGTGGAGGCGGTCGCGAACGGCGTCGAACAGGTCCGAGCCGATCCCCTCGCCCCGGTAGTCGGGGTGGACGTGGAGCCACAGCAGGTCCGCGCCGGTCTCGTCGTCGTGGATCACGGTCTCGGTGAACGCGACCGCCTCACCCTCGTGTTCGGCCAGCAAGAAGAGCATATCCTCCCGATCCACCTTCTCCGTGTACTCCGCCTCGTCGTACCACTGGTGGACCGTCCCCTCGATGGTCTGTGGACTGAGGGTGTAGGACGCTTCTAGCGACCGTTCGGCGATCTCCATGACCGCTTCCTGATCGTCAGGAGTTGCCGCTCTGACTTCCATATGTTACGGTACGGCGGTGGTCGGCATAAATCCATGTCACACGGTCTCGGTGTCGAAGGGTACCGCTGACGGCACAGCGGACCGTTCGGGCAGCCGTATCCACACGCCGGAACCGGCACGCGGGGGCCGAATTCGGGGGCGTGGTAGATTTCAGGGTGTCGTAACGCTAAAGACCCGCACTCGCTTTTATATCCGTAAGATGAACAGCGAACGTCACGTCCGGAGGTGGTCCCGTGGGTGTTGAAATACGGGAGTCGCCCGTCTCGGACGCGGAATTCGAGGCGATGCAGGTCTTCGTCCACGACTACCTCGAAGCGAGCGTGGTCAACGAGGACGAAGGCGGGCGGATGCGGTGGTATCCCTGGCACTCGGCGGCCTACCGGTTCAACCACATCATGAACGTGGTCGAGCTGGCGACCGACATCGCGCGCGAGGAGGGTGCGAACGTCGACGTGACGCGCGTCGCGGCCCTCTTTCACGACATCGCCAAGCTCGAAGCCGACCAGGACGTCCACGCCGAGGAGGGCGCTCGCATCGCCCGCGAGTACCTGACCACCCACTGCGACTACCCCCAGTCGTTCGTCGACGAGGTCTGTACCGCGGTCGAAGACCACTCCTACCAGGGACCGCTCTCGGACCTGTCGCTGGAGACCCAGTGTCTGATCGAGGCCGACCTGCTCGACAAGGTCGGTGCGAACGGCACGGCCCTGATGCTGTTGCGGATGGGCTACGAGTCCCGGACGCATATGGACGCCGCGGAGATGGTCGGGCGCGTGCTCGAACGCGGCCGCGACGCCGCCGAGCGCGTCGAGAGCGACACGGCCGAGAGCGTCGTCCACCAGCGGCTCAAACGCGTCAAGTGGTTCAAGGAGTGGCTCGAATCCGAGGTGGCCATGATGGGTGACTCCGACGCCGAGCTGAGTCCTGGCATGGAGAAGGAACTCGACGACGAAGTCGACGACTAGAGGAGCACGCCGAGACCGTCGGCCACGAACAGGAGGCCGAACCCGGCCAGCACGACCGCGCTCCCGCCGGCGACCAGCGGCGTGAGTCGGTCGACCCGCCGGCCAGCCGCGCGTAGCGCCGCCGGGAAGCCGACGATCCAGCAGACGATGCCGCCGAACAGCCCGGCGAGCAAGAGTGGGCTCCCGGTCCGAACGACGACCAGTCCCGCCAGCTCCGCCCCGACGTATGGCGTCTTTTCGAGGATGTCGACGGTCCCGGGTTCCAGCAGGCCGACCCCGACGGTCAGCCAGAACGCGATCTGGTAGGGGTTGGTCAGCGCCAGGACGAACGCCTTCCGGAACCCCCGCCCCATCCCGCCCTCGGTCGTCTCGGCCGCCGAGTCGACGCTCAGTGCCTCGCGTGCGCTCGTCGCTGCGCCGACCGCGAAGTACAGCATCAGTCCGCCGCCCGCGAGGATCATCGCCGCCCGCAGGGTCGGTGCGTTCTGGACGACGGTGACGATCCCGACCAGTGCGAGGACGAAAAAACAGGCGTCGGCGGCCATCGCGCCGAGACCAGCGGTGAAACCCGCCAGCCAGCCACGGAGGACGCTCTCCTCGGCGATGACGGCGTTCATCGGACCGGGCGGTGCCGCCAGTGCCAGGCCGAACAGGATGCCGGCACCGAGCGACGCGACTGGACTGGCCGCCATCCCTCAGATGCCCTTGCTCACCAGGTGGTTCCGGAGGATGTCCGCCTCCGCGTTGCCCGGAAGCGTGTTGACTAGCACGACGGTGTCGTCGGAGCCGAATTCACCCCGGTCGGCCAGTTCGGCCGCGCCGCTGGCCGCGACGCCCGCCGAGGCACCCAGCTCGACACCCTCGGACTGGGCGATGCTGACCGCGCCTTCGAGGGCGTCGCGGTCCTCGGTGGCGACGGCCCCGCCGTCGCTCTCCCGAATCGCCGCGAGTACGTCGGTCCCACCCGCGGGATCGGGAATCTCGATGCCGCCACAGATCGTGTCCGGCGTCTCCCAGACCTCGGTGTCGTCCGCGCCGCTTTCGAACGCCTCGACGATTGGCGCACAGCCGTCGGCCTGTGCGGCGTACATCGCAGGGATCCCGTCGACGATACCCAGGTCGGCCAGTTCCTTCGCGCCGGCGTGTGCGCCGACGAGACCGACGCCTTCGCCGGTGGGGTAGACGACGGCGTCCGGAGCCGCCCAGTCGAGTTGCTCGGCGAGTTCGTAGGCCAGCGTCTTCTGGCCCTCCCGGCGGTAGGGTGTCCCGAAGGGAGCCAGCGAGTGCCAGCCCTCCTCGGCGACGGTCTCGCGGAAACTATCGACCGCGTCACCGTAGCGCCCGCCGACGACCTCCATGTCGCCGCCGTGGACGTTGATCATCGCCTTGGCGTCGAAGGTCGCTCGCGAGGGGACGAACGAGTGTGAGTCCAGGCCCGCGCGAGCGGCGTAGGCGGCCGCGGCCTGCCCCTCTATCCCGGTCGTCGGCAGGGCCACGTCGTCGGCCCCGGCTTCGGCGGCCGCGGTCACCGCGACGGCCATCCCGCGGTCCGCGACGCTCCCCGTCGGATTGGCCCCCTCGTCTTTGACATAGACTTCGCCGACGCCCCACTCCTCGGCCAGATCGGGGCAGGCGACGAGCGGCGTCGCGCCCTCGTCCATCGTCACGAGCGTCTCGGCGGTGAAGGGGAGCAACTCGGCGTAGCGTGCGATCCCGTCGTACCGCCGGCCGTCGGCGATCTCGGGCGTGAACTCGACCGCATCGAGATCGTAGCTGACGGTCAGGTGGCCGTCACACGACGGACACGGGCCGGTCGTCTCCGCGGGGTCGAACGAGTCGCCACACGCTCGGCAGGTGAGGTCCCGAACGGCCGAATTGCGGGTCATGCCCGCGGGTCAGGGCGCGACGGACTAAGCCCTGTCCGTTCGGCGGTCAGCGGTCGCGGTCGTCACCCTCGAAGACCGGGCCGGCCTCGTCCTGCTCGGCCAGTGTTTCGAGGGAGTCGGCCATCGACTCCACCGCTGCCGTCCGACGCCGGTAGGCGAACGCGAACCACTTGACGAACCGCCAGACGACGTAGAGGCCGATGATCCACGACGCGACGAGTGCGCCGAGCAGTGGCTGTTGTACGATGAGGAGACTGTACAGCACGGCGAGCATAGCGACCGTCAGAGTCGCACCGAACCCGGCGTTCGACGCGAGCATCGGCCGCCTGTTCGCACCACCGCCCGAACCGGAGGCTGTCTCAGGGCACATCGACCCGAACTTGTCACTCCAAAAGAATAACCGTTGCCTTCACGACCGACCGCGCGGGCTTTTAGTGGTCGCCACTCCTTCCACCGGGTATGACAGACGCCGTGGTCGTCGGCGGGGGACTGGCCGGACTGGTCGCGGCCCGCCACCTCGCCGACGCGGGCAGGGACGTGACGGTGCTGGAACGGCGCGACGAGGTGGGCGGCCGCGTCCGCTCGACCCACGAGGACGGGTTCGTCTTCGACCGCGGCTTTCAGGTCCTCTTTACTGCCTACCCCGCGGCCAAGCGGGAACTGGACTACGACGCCCTCGACCTGCGATACTTCTCGGCCGGCGCGACCATCGCCAACCCAGGTCGCCGCTCGGTGCTTGCCGACCCACTCTCCAGTCCGGGCGACCTCTCCGATACGCTGTTCAACACCGACGTGACGCTGGGCGATAAGCTCCGACTCTTCAGACTCCAGCGCGAGCTGAAAGCCGCCGACGTGGGGACGCTGTTCAACCCCAACGAGCGCCAGGACGTGCGGGCCTTTCTGGACGCCAGAGGCTTCTCCGAGAAGTTCGTCGAGAACTTCGCCGCCCCCTTCTACGGCGGGATCACGCTCGACCGCTCGCTCTCGACCGACGCCGGCGTGTTTCGCTACACGTTCAAGATGCTGTCCGAGGGCAAGACGGCGGTTCCCGCCGACGGGATGGGGGCGATCACCGAGCAACTGGCCGACCGCGCACGTGCGGCCGGCGCGGCGATCGAACTCGGGACCGCAGTGACCGATCTCGACGCGACCGCGGGTGGCGTCACCGTCGAGACCGACGACGAGACGATCAGCGCCGACGGGGCAGTCGTCGCGACCGACCCGCCGACGGCGGCGGCGTTGACGGACGTGGCGGTTCCGACCGAGACCAGCGGCTGTGTCACCCAGTACTACGGCCTCCCCGGGCACGTCGAACTGGAGACCGGCCGGAAGATCGTCCTGAACGCCCGGGACGCGGAACCCAACCAGATCGCGCCGCTCTCGGCGGTCGCGCCCGAGTACGCGCCCGACGACCGGACGCTGGTGAGCGCGACCTGGTTGGGCGAACACCCCGAGAGCGACGCGGACCTCCACGCTCGCGGGCGCGAGGTGCTTGGCCAGTGGTACCCCGAACGGCAGTTCGACGACCTCGAACTGCTCCGGACCGACCGGATCGACGTGGCGCAGTTCGTCCAGCCGCCGGGCTTTCGTGGAGATCTCCCCGCGGTCGACGCGCCCGACGGACCCGTCGTCCTCGCGGGCGATTACACCCGCTGGTCCGCGATCCAGGGTGCACTGGAGAGCGGGCGGGTCGCCGCCCGGAAATTAGAGTAGGTCGCGAAACTCGCCGAGCGGCGGGAACTCCCGGATTTCCCCGGTCTCGTCGTCCCAGACGATGGGCCGATAGCGGTCGAGGTCGCCGATCAACGGCGAGTTCGTCGTGGCGGTCCCGCCGTAGCGCCGGTTGATCGAGACGCCCTCGATCAGGTGGGAAAAAGCGGGGAGGACGAGCAGGTCCGCCCCGTCGTAGACTGCGCGGCCGTAGAGATAACAGTGCCACTTCCGCCCCTCGATGGTGATGGTGGGGTGGTCGTGGCCGACAACGTACAGGTCGGCATCCGTCGTGGGTTCGAGGTGCCCGTGACAGACGACGGCTCGGCCCTCGTCGGTCTCGACCTCGAACTCGTTGGCGGTCGGCCCGGACCAGACCACGTCGAGCATCGCGTCGTGATTGCCTGGCGTGACGATCGGCCGCGCGCCTGCGTCCCGTACCGTCTGCTCCAGTGCGGCGACGGTCTCCTCGGCGGCGCTCGCAACGCGGTCGAACGAGTGGAGCAAATCGCCGGCGAACACGACCGTCGACGGATCGTATCGCGCACAGAGCGTGGCCACGCGGTCGACGAGGTGGTCGCGCTCGCCGAGGGGGAGCGAGACGTTCGCCGCGGCGGCCTTCCCGACGTGGAGGTCGGCACAGACCAGTACGTCGCCGAGCAGGGCGGCTCGGTCTCGGTAGGTCACGTCCACACTTCCCGTCGGGTTCTGTGGTGTAAATGCCTGCCGTTAGCTGGCGTGTTGTTTGGCCGTGGTGTAGGCTTCGCGGACGCGCTTGAACTCGTCCTCGTCGCCGCCGTGGTCTGGGTGGACCTCCTTTGCCTTCTCGCGGTACGCGCGCTTGATGTCGTCGAGACTGGCCCCGACCGGGAGGCCGAGGACGGCGTGGGCGGCCTCCTGCGGGTCGAGTTCGCCGCCCGTGTCCTCCTCGAAACTGATCTCGGGCGTCTCGAAAGGGAGCCGCGGGCCCAGCGCCACGCCCGGTAACTCGTGTTCGACCAGCACCGGAAACGTGTCCGAGCGGTCGATGCGGTAGTACGCTCGGGCGTCGAACGTGATCGCCACGTCTCGTTTGGGCAGGTAGAAGGCGACGTGTTGCCCTTCGACGAAGTGACGTTCGGCGTACTGTTCGCCGATGGCGTCGAGGTAGTTGCGGATCTCGTCACGGCGATGGGCCTCGCCGCTGGGTTCGCGGCCGTCGACCGCGCCGCGACCGGGGAACCGAGTGACGCCCACGTAGAAGATGGCGGCGATCACGGCGCTGAGCGCGACCCCCAACAGCGCACCGTCGATGAGCCATTGTGGCAAGCCGTCGATCACCTCGGAATACACGAACACGTTAGGGGACGGTCAGTAAAGAACCCCTCGGAGCCACTAGCCGATGTAGCGCAGGTCTTCGTCTGCGGGGCCGGCCGCTGCGTTCCCTTCCATCTCCTGGATCTTGCGGACGACCTCCTCCATCTCCTCGGCCCGGTCTTCCAGCGAACCGAAGTCGACCTCGAAGCCGACCAGTTCCTCCAGTACCGTCAGCACTGCCTGTGCACTCTTGGGGTCGACGAGGTAGCCGCTGGTCTCGCCCATCAGACAGGCCGCCTGGAAGTCGCGGCGCTCGCCCAGGCCCAGCAGCAGGCCCGAGACGCCGACGATCCCGCCGGCCGGTTCGTCCTCGCGGAACTCCACGTCCGCCGCTTCGAGGTCCTCGACGAACGCCTCGTCGGTCGCCGCGCCCAGCACGTCGTACTCCTCGATGAGTTCCCCCGTCGGGACACCACCCAGCGCGAACACGCGCTCGACGCCGAAGTCCTCGGCCACGTCGAGAATCCGGTCGGTCAGGCGATAGTGGCCCTGGTTGTCCTGTGCCTGGTGGTCACCGGTCAGCACGAGCAGGTCCTGACCTTGCTCGGTCTTGACCGCGTGGAACGAGGCGCTGGCGAGTTCCGACTCGCCATCGTCGATGCTGACCTGCGGCGGGAAGTGCTGTGAGTAGATCCGGCGCACTTCCTCGCCGTCGAGCTCTTCGAGCAGGTGCTCGGCGGCGAGTTTCCCCACGTGACCCACGCCCGGGAGCCCCTCCACCAGCACTGGGTCCGTGAGCTCCGGGTCCGCGAGCGTCTCGATTTCGAACTCGTCCATACCCGCTACTCGCGGTTCCGGCGCTTAATAGCGCGTCGATATTCACCGTACCTGTCAGTTGGATCGAACGGTGCCGGGGCGCTGTTCTCGGCGTCGGCCCCACACTCCGGACAGGTCTCGGCCAGCGTGTACACCGGCCGCTCGTGAGTCGACTCCCAGGCCGAACAGACGTGGATGTCGGATTTCATGAAAACGGGTCGGATCGGTCGCCCGGCCGGCTACTCTTCGTCGGTGTTGCGCTCGCGGTGGTACTCGCCGCTGCCGCCGTGGTCGGCGACGACCGCGCTGGCGCGGTCGGCGCTCTCTTCGAGGTGGGACTCGGCGGTCTTGTAGTCGGGCGCGCGGACGCGGATGCGGTACTCCGGCGAGCCGACGTAGGTGACTTCGAGTTCGACCTCCTCCGGAATTTCTCCGTTGCCCTCGGCGGCCTGCAGGGCTTCCTTGATCACGTCGACGCCGTCGGCCGTCGGGACCGAGAGGTCCACGTAGCCGGTGACGTTGACGTAGGGCACCGAGACGTTCTCGCGGGCGGTCTGGACGATCTGCTCGATCTCCTCCTCGGAGAGGTCGGTGTCCTCCAGCGCTTCCGTTCCGTGGATGGCCGCCTGCTCGAAGCCGTCGTACATCGAGCCGAACTCCGCGAGGAACTCGTTGGCGATGGCGGCGTAGGTCTCGTCGTCCAGGTCCTCGCCGAAGGCCAGTTCCATCCAGTTGTCGGCCTTCTGCTCGTTTTTCCACTCCTGGATCTTCTCTTTGCGCTGGTGATCGTTGACGTCCTTGATCGAGAGGTCGACCTGCTGGGAACTCTCGTCGACTTCCAGCACTTTTGCGACGACGGTCTGTCCCTCGTTGACGTGGTCGCGGACGTTCTTGATCCAGCCGGAGGCGACCTCGGAGATGTGACACAGCCCGCGCTTGTCCTCGTACTCCAGCATATCGACGAACACGCCGAAGTCTTCGATCTCGTCGATCCGGCCGACGACGAGTTCGCCGGGGTCGGGCCAGCCACTGTATTTCATCTATCGCGCCTCGACGGTCTCGGTGATCTCGCCCTCGATGACCGCCTCGCCGCCGGTCGGGCTGGCGAGCTGGTGGCCACACACCGCGCAGGCGACCTCCGTGGCGGCCTTGCCGAAGACGATCTGTTCGTTCTCACAGTCCGGGCACGCGACGCTGTAGAAGTTTCCTGCCATACTTACTCCTGGAATTCGAGTCGGCCGGCACGCCATCCCTCACGGAGGTGGGCCTTGCCACACTCCGAGCAGCGGTACTTCAGGTCCGTCTTCTTGGTGGGCTTGTCCCCACCGGGCACCTTCGAGAACTTACCCTTGTTCCCGATCCCGGTCCCGCGTCGCTTGCGCTGGCGGTCGTTGACCTTCTTCATGCCCGAGGAACGTCCCGAGCGGACCTTCTCGACCTCCACTTCGTGGTGTTCGTTGCAGTGCGGGCAGTACGTGTTAAATCGGCGTGGCATCTCCATAGATATCTACCTTGTCCCGTGGTTAGACAGTGCCCGTTAAAACCCGTTTGGTTTCGGTATCCGCGTGGGCCGTCGCTGGCGAGGGTGGGCCACCCGTCCACCGCCCGTTTTCTCGGCATCGAAGCGCTTAACAGCGATTCGGGCCAATCGGCGGGCATGAAACAGCTCATCATCAACGGGGACCCCGGTATCCGGAAAAACGCCGTCATCGAGTACGACGGCGAGGAGTACGTCTGTTTCGCCGTCGCACGGCAGGGCGACTGGCACGGCCCCGACCGGGTCCAGTTGTGGTGTACCGTCGGCTCCGAGGACGAACGCGAGGACTACCAGTACCGCCGATACATCCCCAACCACCTCGACACCATGTCCGCCGACGCAGACGCCGTCACCGTCGTCGAGTCGGCCACCTAGAGCCTGGACTGGTCGACTTCGTAGATCGTCACTCCGTCCCACTGTTTTGCCACCGTCACGCCGTCGACCTCGTCGACGGTGATCCCCTCCAGCGCGGACCCGTAGGTCGCTCGCTCGGCCGGTCCGACGTAGACGTACCGCACGTCGTAGTGGTCGAGTAGCGCCGCGCTCTCGTTCGGGTCGCCCGTATAGATCGTCCGGAGGTCTTCGGCCCGGCGGTCGTAGGCCGCCTGCCCGCGATAGCCGATCTCGTGGTGCCAGCCCAGGACCGTCGGCACGCCCGTCAGACTCGACGGTGCGCTGGACCCGCCGTTGCGCTCGCCGTCCCAGACGTAACTCCCCGGCGCGGTGGTGATCGTCGGGCGTCCGTCCAGCCCGTCGACCCAGCGGATCGCGGCGGCCTCTATCGGGTGGACCTGCTCGACGAACGCCGTCGCATCGAGCGTCGGGTCGTCGGTCTGGGCGTAGGCTGAGTCGCTGGCGAAGTGGGTGGTCAGTGCGAGCCCGCCGTACACCGACGTGCTCGCGATCAGGAGCGCGGCGAACACCTGCAGTGCGGGCCGCCAGCGGCCACCGCTGAGCGCCAGTCCAGGTCGGTGTTGCCAGACCAGATGTGCGAGGGCCGCGCCGCCCGCGACCGCCCACAGCGCCCAGACCTGCGCGTAGGTCTTGAACACCGTGTTCATGCGGCCGGGGCCGGCCTGCTCTTTGACGTAGACGAACTCGACGAGCAAGACCAGTCCCGCGCCCGCGACGAGCAAGACCGTCTCGAAGCCCGGCCACGGGAGCAGGTGCCCGTCCGGGTCGGACGATCCGTCGGTCCTCGTGCCGTCGGCGTCCGTCTCCCCGTCGCCACCATCCGCGCTCACGGCGGTTTCCGTCCCCGTTCGGTCGGGTCGGAGCCGGTCTCCGATCCCCGTGCCGACACCGCCGGGGAGGTCCCGCCACCGGAGGAGTGCCCAGCCGACGCCGATCAACGGGAGGAAAAGCAAGACTGCGGCCGCCCGACTCAACAGGGCGATCACGGTGACGACGGCGAGCATGGCGGCCGTACGCCAGCCGTCCTGAAGCCGTGGGAGCGCGTGCCGGAGCAGGTAGGGGACGAACACCAGCAGGAAGGTCCCGTGGACCAGCACGAGCGCGCCGAGGCCGCTCCGGGACGGGAACAGCGCGAGTTCGCGCCCGCTGGCCGCCACCAGCCAGAACGGGGCCGAGACGACCAGTCCCCCGAACACGACGACGGCTCCGGAACCAGTGCCGATCAGCAGCGTCAGGAGCTCGTCGAGTCGCCAGTCGTCGGTATCGAGCCACTCGGCCACCGGGGTGGGCAACAACGTTCGTGCCGCCGCGGGCGCGAACACGACCGTCAGCACGGCCAGTCCGGCGACACTGGGGAACGACCACGTGTTGACGACCGCCAGCAGGCCGGCCAGCGGTGGGAGTGCGCCGAACAGGAGCCCGCGCCGTCGCCACACCGCCTCGGCCGGTGTCAGGTAGTACGTGAGACACACCGTCGCCGCCAGCAGGAGGAACGGCGGCCCCATCATGTGGGCGTGGAGGTCGCCGTTGAGCCAGGCGAAAAACGGGAACTCGTTGATCGTCCCGTCGATGACGCGGCTGGCGTCCCAGTAGTCGAACTGGTCGAGTCCGTTCGCGAGTCCGTCCGTCTCGACGCCGAGGATCCCAATCAGCGCACCGATCAGGCCATCGAGCGCGGAAAAGACCAGTCCGACCGGCGTCAGGACCGTCCCGACGACGCCGTCCAGCCCGTTCAGTGCCGTCGCCCACCCGTCGACGAGGGCGACGACCAGCCGGAGCGGGGTCGTGAGGTTGCTCGCGATGCCGACGAAGAAGGCACCGAAGACGCCGCCGAGCCAGCGCGGACTGTCACGACTGGCGGCGACGGAGCCGGCGAGGCCGTAGGCCGCGGTGACGAACGCCGCGAAGTAGCCCGCCAAGGCGAGGTTGTAGGCGAAGCGGGCTTCCGTCGCGGTGAGTCGCGCCAGCAGCGAGGCCAGCAGGTGCCCACCGTAGTAGTAGCTGACCGGTTCGCCGGCGAACCACATATCTTCCGGCGGGAGCGTCTCGGTCCGGAGGAGTGATTGCAGGAGGCCGAAATCGAGGAACTTCTCGCCGCCCGGCGGGTGGACGGCGGGGTCGACCGCCCGGACCGCGACGAGAAAGAGGAAGGCGAGGGTGAACACGCCGGCGGTCTCGGCGAGGACGCGGCGATCCAGTTCGATACCGCGCCAGGCGACGAGGCCGCCCGCGAGCACGAGCAGGACGGCAACGGCGACGAACGGCGCGGCGTCGAGCGAGACGCGGCCGACCCAGAAGGCAACGAGCCAGACGACGGTGAACGAGCAGACCAGCGCCACGCCGACACCGCGGTCGGCGAGGCGATCGAACAGCGCGTCGGCCAGCGGGAGCCCGGCCAGAAGCAGGGCCAGAAAGACCCCCAACCACAGGGCGACGAGCAGGAACTCCATCACCTGTGGGAGACGCCCCCGTCCGTATACCTTTTCTTGTTCGCCACCGGATCGAGACGAACCGTTTTTACTCACCCCGCGGAATTCTGGGGACGATGAGTCGGTCTCTGGGTATCGTCGTCCCCGCTTACCGCCCGGATGTGGAGCGGCTGTCGGCCTACGTCGAGGCCATCGACCGGCGACTCGACCCGGCAGCCATCCGCATCGAACTCGACGCCGCCGACGACCGGATCGTCGAACAGTTGCGGTCCCTTCCGGTCTCGCTCGGCGTCGTCCCCTACCGGCGAGGGAAAGGTGCGGCTGTCACCGCCGGCTTCGAGGCGCTCTCGACCGACGTGCTGGCCTTCTTCGACGCCGACGGGAGCACGACGCCGGACTCGGCCGCCGCCGTCGTCGAGCCGGTCCGCACGGGCGAGGCGGACCTCTCTGTGGGGTCCCGTCGCCATCCCGAGGCCACAGTATCGGACCACCAGACGACCGCGCGCCGGTGGCTCGGCGAGGGCTTCGTCTGGCTCGCTCGCCGGTTACTCGACGCGAAGCTCCACGACTACCAGTGTGGCGCGAAGGCGATCACGCGCGAAGGGTGGGAGCGAATCCGCGAACACCTCTACGAGGCCGGGTTCGCCTGGGACATCGAACTCGTCGCCATGGCGGCGGCGTTCGACCTGCGGATCGAGGAGGTCCCGATCACCTGGGAGGACCAGCCCGGCTCGACCGTCGAGCCGATCCGGACCTCGATCAGGATGGCCACGGCGCTGTTCACCGCCCGGCACCGCGTCGAGCGGGTCCGGGACAGCCGCCTGCACACCGCGATCGCGGACCGCCGGGCGGACGAGGAGGCGTTGATCGACAAACGATGAGCGATCGGGAACTCCCCAGAAAACTAGACTCGCTTTTGTCCGGCGTCCGGTTCGGGCAGTTCGTCTCTGTCGGCGTCGTGGGCCTGATCGCGGACACGATCACGCTCGTTGCGCTGACGGAACTGGTCGGCGTCGAGCCGTGGCTGGCCGGTCTGTTGAGTATCGAGGCGGCCATTCTGGTGATGTTCGCGGTCAACGAACGCTGGACGTTCGCGGACGTGGGCGAGCCGGGGAAACTGCTCCGGCGGCTGGTGAAGTCCCACGCCGTGCGGTCGGTCGGATCGTCGGTGCAGTACGGTATCTTCTACGGGCTGGTGACCTTCGTCGGGGTCTCGGTGACGCTGTTCGGGAACGACGTGTGGTATCTGTTCTCGAAGTGGATCGCGGTCGGGATCGCGATGTTCGTCAACTACGCGTTCGAGAGTCTGTTCACGTGGCGTGTTCACGCGGAGTAACCACGGGAGAAATTGACGGACGGCTTCGGAATCACAACCCTTAATTGGCGGTCGGGTTTACGAAGATGTAGCGGGATGGGATAGCCAGGAGATTCCGGCGGGCTCATAACCCGCAGATCGGTAGTTCAAATCTACCTCCCGCTATGATTTTACTGCGAACAATACGTGAGCAGTAAATCATGCTGCGTCGATTTGAACCAGGGAGTGGAGCGAAGCGAAACGACCGTGGTTCAAATCTACCTCCCGCTATATTCTGTCGCTCACAATCCGTGAGCGACGAACATAGGCCGTAGTAGTTTGAACGAGAGAAACGCGAGCGTAGCGAGCGTTTCGCGTAGTTCAAATCTACCTCCCGCTACTTCTCGACGCGAACAAATCCGTGAGTCGCGACAATCAGCTGTGTCGATTTGAAGTAGACCACGAGAGAGTGAAGTGACCGACGTGGGCGTACAAACCCACTGCCCGCTCTATTCTGTCGCTCGGCTGAGGGTGGCACAATCGCTACCCGTCCAAGTGTGGTAGTGAGTCGACTATGGAACAGTACGAGGAGGCGTACCTCGAAGCGATACTGGAGAACCTCTCGACGAGCATGGCACAGTGTCTGCGCGAGGGCGACCCAGGGGTGGAACTGGTTCGGAACCGATCCCAGCTCACGGACAGTGGCCGGTTCTGGGTCTGTGACTACGTGACGAGTCGCCTGTCGATGGTACGGGTCGGAGAGGGAGGGAACCCGAACCTGACGGCCGATGACCTCGATCGCGTCCGCGAGGTCGTCGGCCGACACGAGTCGGCGATTGCGGAGCAACTGTACTCGTGACCGAACTCGACGATCGGCCGGTTTCGGTCCGGGCCATGACGTACAACGTCCGGCATCCGTCGCCGCCTGGCGGTCCACACGCCTGGGAGCGTCGCCGGGGGCCGGTGACGACGACGATCAGGTTCCACCGGCCGGACGTCGTCGGCCTGCAGGAGGCGTTCCACTCGCAGGTGGCGGACATCCGGTCGGCACTGCCGGCGTTCGAGTGGCTCGAAGCCGGGCGAGCGGGGGACGAGGAGTACGGCGACCATCCGGCGCTGGGGTTCCGGCGCGAGCGGTTCACGCTGGAAGACGAGGGGTCGTTCTGGCTCTCGGAGACGCCGGAGACGCCGAGTCGGGGCTGGGACGCGGCGCTGACCCGTCTCGTGCGGTACGCCCGTCTCGGCGACGCGGCGACCGACGGGACGCTCTATCACTTCAACACGCACTTCGATCATCGCGGGGCGACCGCGAGGGCGGAGAGCGCGACCCTCCTCCGGCGACGGATCGGGGACATCGCGGCCGACGAGCCGGTCGTCGTGACGGGGGATCTCAACTGCCGACCGGGATCGGGACCCTACAGGCGACTCACGGAGGTATCGGCGGCCGAGAGCCCGCGACTGTGTGATGCCGCGACGGCCGCGAGAATGTCGAACCACGGGCCGACGACGAGCATGACCACGTTCAGCAATCTCGTCCCGGAGAAGAAGATCGACTACGTGCTGGTCGATCCGGATACGACGGCTATCCAGCACGGGATCTGCTCGGACACGTACGACGACGGGCGCTACCCCTCGGATCACCTGCCGGTGCTCGCGGATCTGCTGTTGTCCGACGATTGACGGTGCGGGTCCTGCTCGTGGTGCCCGGTCAGTCGCGAGAACCGGGCTCGTCGCGCGTCAGGCACGTCGCCGGTCGCGCTGCCACGCCTGGAACAGGAGGCCGACCAGTCCGAGCGCGCCGACGACGGCCGAGAGGCCGCCCACGCCGACGGCGACGAGGTGGGCGATGGCGGCCCCTGCCTCGGGGTCGCCGACGACGACCCGGAGGCGGTAGACCGAGCCATCGTAGTGGACGTAACTCGGGTTCGGGCGCTGACCGGGCTCGATCCGGGTGGAGCCGTTCGCTTCGACGGCGCTACTGACGAGTCGGCGATCGCTGTCCGAGAGGTTCTCGAAGTCCCTGACTGTGGCGTTATCGGGCGCGTCGGTGCGCGTGAGTTCCAGCGTCTGAGTGCCGGCCGCCTGCTCGGGGGCAGTCACGATCACGTAGCCGGTGCCCGCGAGTCCGAGGACGAACAGGGCAGCAAAGGCCAGGACGAGTCGCATCCCGTCAGCCGTCGCCGTACTGGTCGACGACGATCACTTCGCCGTCGACCACGTCGACGTTGATGAGCGTCTTGACCTGGTACTCCGAGTCCTCGATCTTGTTCTCGCCGCCGACCTTCTTGATCACGGCGACTGCGTCGACCACGTCCGCGCCGATGTCTTCGAGCGCGCCGGTGAGCGCGCTGAGGGTGCCGCCGGTCGAGAGGACGTCGTCGAGTAGGAGCACGCGGTCGCCCTCGTACACGTCGTTGACGTACATCTCGCTCTCGGAGTAGCCGGTGACCTGCGAGAGCGCGACCTCGCCGTCGAGACCGTACTGGCGCTTGCGGACGACCACCAGCGGGATGTCGGTCATCAGAGAGACAGCGGTGGAGATGTGGATGCCCATCGCGGCGGGCGTGACGATCTTGTCGACGTCTTCGAGTTCGGCCTTGCGGATGATCTTGATGACGATCTCCCGGAGCAGTTCGGGTTTGAGCATCGGGACGCCGTCACTGATCGGGTGGACGAAGTAGTGATAGCCGTCCTTCTCGACGATCGGGGCCTCGCGAAGTGACTCCTGCAGTCGATCCATGTCGCGCGAGTTTGCCCCCGACGAGTAAAAGGCCCTCGTCACGCGAGCGGCAGCGCCGCCGAGAGCCACCTGACGACCGGGAGCGCGAACTCCCCCGCGTACGCGAAGTACTCGATCCCCGACAGCAGGACGAAGATCGTGCCGACCGCCGCCGTGACACCCAGCAGGACCGCGCCCGCGCGCTCGGGGACGGTCCCGGAGAGGGTTCGCGCGACGGCCCAGACCGCGAGGACGACCGCGGTCGCCAGCGCGAGGAGGGCGTGGAACTGCACGGCTTCACCGAGTCCAGGCTCGATCGCCGTCAGCGCGATGACGACGAGCTGGCCGCCGATGAACACAGTCCCACCGTAGGCCAGTCCGGTCGTCCGCCAGTGGTGCGTCACGGCGGATCGGACGGCTGGCAGTCTGGCGAGGCCGTACACGCCGAGCAGGAAGAGTGGGTGGAGATACCGGACGGTCACCTGTGCGTGGAGCGGGAGCCGAGGGAGGAAGAGGCAGACGAACAGCACCCCCGACGCGAGTGCGACGGTGTCGACGACGCCGGCCGGCGAGCGGAGGTGTGATCCGAGTTCGGCCTGACTCCGGCGGCGGACCCACAGGCCAGCCGCGACGGGGGCCGCGGCGATCCCGGCGAGGATCGGCGCGGATTCGAGGACTGTCAGTCGGATCGCCTGGAACCCGTCCTCCGAAGCGACTGCGGGGATGTAGCCACCCCGGAGGAACGTGCGGAACCACCGGCCCGGTTCGGTGAGTGCGACGACGGCACCCTCGGCGAGCAACGAGACGAATCGCGTCACGATCCGAACCAGTCCGCCGACGAGCGGGATCGCAGTCAGGAGTCCGCCGCCACCGCCACCGCCACCGCCGCTCAAATCGAGCCCCTCCGCCGCCCCGTAGGACGGGAGCATCCGCGGGGGCTGGATCGGACTCCCCGCGACCAGCAGGTTCGTGACGAAAAACGGGACGAGCGCGAGCGCGAAGGTGCCCGCGATCACCGCGATCGTCCGCCGGTCGTTCCGGGTGGCCGTCGCGAAGTCGACGACGACGAGGGGTACGAACAGGAGCAGTGCCTCGGCGGCGTGGATCCAGGCCAGCAGTGCCACCGGCACGTACGCCAACGCGCGGAACCGGCGCACGTCGTCGGCATCCGCCGCAGTGCGACTGCGGGCCAGCACGTACAGCGCCGCCGCGATGCACAGCACGGTGAACGAGTGGCGCTTCAACAGCGCCGCCCAGAAGGCGATCGGCGTGGCCACCAGCACGGCCGCCCCGGCGGCGACGCCGATCCGCTGGCCGTGGAGACACGCCACCAGCCGGTAACAGAACACGCCCGAGAGCGCAGCGGCGACCATCCCCACGATCTGGAGCGCGAGGACGGGATACAGCGACGGGGCGACCGGCGTCGCAAATGCGACGTTCGCGAGGAAGGCTCCCACCGCTAGCACGCTCCCGCCGACGACCACCCACTCACGGTCGACCAGCCGGCCGACGGTCGTCGCCGCCCCCACGAGCGCCAGTGACCAGACGCCGATCAACACGACGCTCAGGTCCAGCACCGCGCCGAGCCCCTGCAGGGCGTAGAGGACCGGCACCGCGAGGACGACGATCCCGTAGTTGCGGCCGACCGGCCCGTCGGTCCCGACGTAGGTGCCCGGAGCCTCCAGGCCGCTCCCGTAGGGCACCTCGGTCAGGACGACCCGTCCCTCGGCGACGTTGACGAGCGTGTTCGCGATCGCGCTCCCGTCGGTGATGTAGATCCCCATCCGCCAGTAGAGGCCGAAAAAGCAGAGGCCACACAGAAAGAGCGCGAGGCCGCGCCGGTCCCCGAACAGCACTCGCCAGACGCCCGTCCGGACGGCCGCGGTCCGCGCGGCGAGTCGCGTCCCGAGCCCCGAGTCGAGCGTACTCATCGCCGCACCTCCACCGTGATGTTGCGCTCGGCCACGACCCGTGACTCCTCGCCGGTCCGGTCGACCACGCGCAACGTGCCCGCGTACGAGTCGTTCTGTACGTCGCCCGGCGGGAGTTCGTCACGCTCCAGGGAGAGTTGCATCCGGTCGCCGGTGTCGGGCCCGAGGAAGAACGCCGACTCCCGGGTGTACCCCAGCGCCGAAATCTCCAGTTTGTAGGTCAAAATTGGCCGGCCTTCGATCCCGTCGAACAGCACCGTCGCCGCGGGTACCTGGACGTAGAAACTGTCCTCGCCGAACTGGCCCTGCCGGAGCGTCGCCGTCGCGGGCAGTCGAACCTCGCTGATCGTGACCGACCCGGTCCCGATCTCGTTGGCTTGCTCGGCCGGGCGGTCGGCCAGCGCCAGCGGACCGGACGCGAGCATCCCGACGAGAATCAGCGCCGCCGCGACGGAGGGCACGGACGAGGCGAAATCCATCTATGCTGTGACTGGTGTAACGGCCCCATAAACCTGCCGCGCGTGTGACTCGTCGATGGCTGTCGCTGGCCGGTGTGAAGAAAACGAAAAGTGTGCTCGGTTACGCGTCGGGGCCGGTCTTCTCGGAGAGGGTGGCCGACGTATCGCCTTCCTGGGGCTCCCAGACGAGCGTGAACTCGAAGTCGCTCGTCGCGCCGATCCCGACCACGTCACCGCCGACGACCGCGGAGGTGTCGCCGATCGATCCGCTGGCTGCCGTTGCGGGCCAGTTCTCACCGGCATTGCCGGAGCTAATGTTGGAATCGGTGTCTCCGGCGTTACGGAAGCCCGTGCCTCGGAACACCAGTTCGTTATGCTTGATCGAGTCACCGCCGTCGTGGCTCACTTCCACGAGACCTTCTGGTTGGTCACCAGTTGCAGTATCGTTATATTGGGTATAGTCCCAGCTGAAGGATGCCTGCGGTGTCTGTTGCTGGCTGCCACCGAGTCCCAGCACGAACGATGCGATGACCGCAGCCAGAATGACCGTGATCGCGACCATCAGGATGACCCCGATGACCGGACTGACTGCGTCGTCCTCTTCTAGCAGTTGGCGCACCTGCATGGGAGTCTGTTACTTACTCCCTAACTTATACGTTCGGGTCGGCTCAACGGCCGAGTGAGCGGTTCCATCGCCAAAATAATGAAAATAAGTCGTGTCGAGAAATGAGGGCTTAATCGGCCGTTGCACCGAAAGAAGGAATTAATGCGCCGTTACGCGTCGGGGCCGGTCTTCTCGGAGAGGGTGGCGGAGGTGTCGCCTTCCTGGGGTTCCCAGACCAGCGAGAACTCGAAGTCGCTCGCGGCACCAATGGTGATGGTGTCTCCGCCGACGACTGCGGACGTGTCTCCGACGCTGCCCGAAGCGTTCGCGCCGTTCCACTGTTTGCCGGAGCCGCTAATTTGCGGGTACTCAGTGCCGTTCGAGATCGCCGCTACCCCATTCGGCTGGTCGCCACCGCCATCCGCCGGGTTCACATACCCAGTGCCACGGAAGTACAGTTCGTTGTGCTTGATTGAGTCCCCGCCGTCGTGACTCACCTCGGCAATCCCTTCTCCAACGTCCGTTCCGGTGACGTTGCTGTATTCCCAGCTAAACGAGGCCTGCGGCGTCTGTTGCTGGCTCCCGCCTAGCCCCAGGACGAACGAGGCAATCACGGCGGCCAGGATGACTGTAATCGCGACCATCAGGATGACCCCGATGACCGGACTCACTGCATCGTCGTCTCGTAGCAGTTCTCGCACCTGCATACCACACCTGTTATTTGGTGCTTGTCTTATACATTCGGGTCAACTCAGCGACCAAATCGGTCTCTGGTGGAGGAAGAAACGAGTGGTTGAAGGTATGCGTTAACGCCGTCTTAAAGCGGGGAAAACAGGGTGAATTACGCGTCGGGGCCGGTTTTCTCGGAGAGGGTGGCGGAGGTGTCGCCTTCCTGGGGCTCCCAGACGAGGGTGAACTCAAAGTCGCTCTCGGCTCCGATGGTGATCGTATTGCCACCGACTACTGCCGAAGTGTCTCCGATATTGCCCGAGGCGTTCTTTGCGTCCCAGTTCTGACCCGAATCCACGAGCTGTGGATACTCTGTACTTGGCTGGTCAGATGCATCCACTCCGTCCGGCGTATCCGGATCCTGGTCGAACGGATCAGTAAAGCCGTTCCCGCGGAAGACCAGTTCGTTGTGTTTGATCGAGTCTCCGCCGTCGTGACTCACCTCGACGATCCCCTCTGTCACGTCGGAGTTCGAGTCGTTGTTGTATTCCCAGCTGAAGGATGCCTGCGGTGTCTGTTGCTGGCTGCCACCGAGTCCCAGCACGAACGATGCGATGACCGCAGCCAGGATGACCGTGATCGCGACCATCAGGATGACCCCGATGACCGGACTGACTGCGTCGTCCTCTTGCAGCAGTTGGCGTACCTGCATGGGAGACCTGTTACTCTGACCATTACTTATCTATTTTGACTCGACATAAGCGGCCATTAATGTCCGGCTGCGGTGAGAAAAAGGTCGGGACAATCGCCAGACAGCGGCCTGTAATTGTGGATTAAAAACGCGAAAATAACGGGTCAGTTACGCGTCGGGGCCTTCCCACGTAGCGATCGTCGCGGAGGAGTCGCCCTGCTGGGACTCGTAGATGAGCCGGATCTGGCCGTCCGTTCCGATCGGGAACGTTAGATAGTCACCGCCCGTGACTGCGCTCGTACTACCGATCGAACCACTTGCAGTCCCGTCGATTGCATTGGTACCACTACTGTCTGCATTGTTGTTGGTCGACCCAGTGAGGAACGTATTCCAGTTGGAATTGTAGCCGTGATCGGCTGCCCCGTTCGAGCCGTTCTGTCCACGAACGTACAACTGCGTGGACTTCACGGAGTCTCCGCCATCGTGGGTCATCGTCAGAATACCAGCGCTATTACTGTCTGTCTCATCGAACTGGAAGTTGAAACTCGCCTGCGGTGCAGTAGAGCTCACCTGTTCACCGAGACCGAGCACGAAGGTTGCGATTACTGCGGCCAGGATGACCGTAATCGCGACCATCAGGATGACCCCGATGACGGGGCTCACGGCGTCGTCGTCTGAGAGTAACTGTTTCAGTTGCATGGGTGGGGTGGGTATGGGGGCACGCGCGCCGTTCGGGTCGTCCCGACCGGACTCGAATCGCCCGGACGGACGGGCTCCCGTGGGGAGCGAGCGTGCTTACAGTTTGACAAGGCGGTGGCGTTACATAAAGGCTCGTACTGTTTTAACGTCCGTTTACACCCCCTCGCGGCGTTCTACTTGCTGAAACACAGCCTTCCCGTCCCCCGGTTTGCTCCGGTGCCCTCCTCGGCCGACGCGAGCCACGCTGTGGCTCGCCATAACGTATCACAGATCTGAAAACCCTGTCGCTCGCCGGTCGGTCGTCGGGCCGTCGGGGTCGATTCGGGCGCGGGTCGGCCGTGGGTCGGTCGGCTGAAAACACAATGGCTTTGATTCGGACCTTCCATGAGCATCACGACAACAGTGACTGCTGTCAACTATCCAGCGGCCGAGCCAGGCCGGTCGGCGGTCCGGCGGCCCGCGACTGCGGGGGGCCGACCGTGACGGGCGAGCGACTGCTCGTCCCCGTCAGTGAGTCCTCGACGCTCCGGAATACGGTGGCGTACGCCGTCCGAAACGCCGTCGAGGGCGAGAACCGCTACGACGCGGTCCACTTCGTCTCTCCCGCCTCGCGCCGCATCGCGGGCGAGGAGTACGTCGAGAGCGCCCGCGAACTCCTCGACCGGGTCGAAGTCTGGGCCGGCGAGGATCTGGGCGAGGACGACCCCGACCTCACCGTCGAGACCGCGCTGATCGGCGTCGACGCTTATCTGTTCAGCCCTGGTGATTACGTCGAGTTGCTGGCCGGGTACGCCGAGGACAACGGGATCGGGTCGGTCCTCCTCGACCCCGAGTTCAATCCTGGCCAGAACACGCCGCTGTTACCGCCACTCGAGGCCGAACTCGACGGTGCTGGGTTCAGCGTCGAGACGGCTCCCGTCGAGCGCGGCACACGCCGCGAACGCCTCGTCAGGCGTGCCAGCCTCGGCCAGTTCGTCTTGCTCGCCGGCCTCTCGTACGGTTTCTATCTGCTCATCGGCGGGTCGCTGGCCGCCTTCGATCTCGTGACCGGCGCGATCAGCGCCGGCATCGTCGCTACGGTCCTGTGGCGCATCTCGCTGACCGGGCCGGTCCGGCCCGGCCGGCTCCTGGCCCGCATCGCGCGTATGCTCGTCTACACACCCTATCTCCTCTACGAGATCGTCGTGGCGAACCTCGCCATCGCCTACGTCGTCCTCCACCCGTCACTGCCGATCGATCCCGAAGTGGTGGAGTTCGACGCCGCCGTCTGGTCGGAGTTGCCGGTGACGACGCTGGCAAACAGCATCACGCTCACGCCGGGGACGCTCACGGTCGACGTGACTCGCCAGCACTTCGTCGTCCACACGCTCACCGAGGGCGCGCGTGACGACCTGCTGGACGGCGGCCTCGAACGCGCGGTCCGGTTCGTCTTCTACGGGCGGGCGGCCGCCCGCGGACCGGGGCCCCGCGAGCGCGGCGACGACGGAGGTGAAGACTCGTGACGCTGATCGCCGACGCCCTGCTGGCGGCCGCGGCCGCGTTCATCGTCCTGTCGGTCGTCATCGTCTACCGAATCGTCCGCGGCCCGACGATGCAGGATCGGGTGATCGCGGTCAACGTCGTCGGGACGAACACGGTCGTCATCATCGCGCTGTTCGCCGCGGCGCTGGACTCCCCCGGCGTCCTCGACATCGCCTTGGTGTACGCCCTGCTGAACTTCCTGATGAGCATCGCCATCTCGAAGTTCACCGTCGAGCGCGGAGGTGTGATGTAGATGGTCAGCCTCTACGAGGCGGCCGTCCTCGCCCTGCTGGCCGGCGGTGTCTTCTTCGGCATCGTCGCCGCCGTCGGATTGCTCCGGATGCCGGATCTCTACACGCGGGCGCACGCGGCCTCGAAGGCCGACACGCTCGGCTCCGGCCTGTCGCTGGCCGCCGCCGCCGTCGTCTTCGGCTCCGGGCTGCCGACGGTCAAGACCGTCCTCCTGCTCGTGTTCCTGTTCATCACCAATCCGACGGCCGCACACGCGATCTCGCGGGCGGCGGCCGATCAGGGGATCGAGCCCTGGACGACCGAAGACGGGGGTGACGACGGATGATCGACGTGGTCTCGCTGGCCTTGCTCGGGCTGGTGATCGCCTGCGCGCTGGCGACCGCCGTCCTGCGTGACGTACTGGCCGCGATCATCGCCTTCGCGGCCTACAGCCTCGGCATCGCGATGATCTGGGTGCTCCTGCAGGCCCCCGACGTGGGGCTGACGGAGGCGGCCGTCGGCGCGGGCGTGACGACCGTCCTCTTCCTGCTCACTATCGCCAAGACCGTCAGGCCGCCGGGCGACGCCATCTTCGAGTCGGTCGATCCGAAGGGACTACTCGTCGCCGTCCTGATCGTCGGCGTCCTCGCGTCGACGCTCGGGGCGCTCCCGCCGGTCGGGTCGGCGGAGACGCCCGTCGCACAGTCGCAGGTGACCGATTACTACCTCGAGAATGCCTACGAGCAGACCCACGTCAAAAACGCCGTGACGGCGGTGCTGGCGGCCTACCGTGGGTTCGACACCATGGGCGAGGCCGTCGTGGTCTTCGCCGCTGGCGTCGGCCTGCTGGTCGTCCTCGGCCGGGAGGTGTTCGCATGAGCGTCGACGACTCCGAGGACGGCGACGGGGCCGTCGAAGCGGGAGAGAACCGCTCGCTGTACGTCGAGAGCCCGATCATCATGGCCACCGTCAGAGTGGTCGCGCCGTTCGTGTTCACGTTCGGACTGTTCATCATGTTCCACGGGGCCGACTCGGCGGGCGGCGGGTTCCAGGGTGGCGTCATCGTCAGCACGGTCATCCTGATGCTGGCCGTCGCCTTCGGCGTCGAGTCGACCCGGGACTGGGTCACGCCCGAGCGACTCGTGGCCATCGTCGGAATCGGTGTCTCCGTCGTGCTGTTGATGGGTATCGTGACCGTCGCGCTCGGCGGCGGCTTCCTCCAGTACGACGTCGTCCCGATCTACCACTTCACGAAGTACGGGATCGAACTGTTCGAACTCGGCATCGGCGTCATCGTCTCCGGCATCGTCACCGGCCTGTTCTTCGGGCTGGCGGCTGGTGCCAGCGGCGAGGGGAGCGCCGACCGTGAGGCCGACGAACGGGAGGGATTGCTATGATCGACGCCCTCGCCGCCGGCCCGGTCGACCTGCTCGCCACCCGGTCGTACTACGCCGGGACCTTCCTCCTGCTGGGGATCGGCGCGTACGTGATGATCGCCAGCCCGAACCTCGTCAAGAAAGTGATCGGCATGAACATCTTCCAGACCGGTATCTTCCTGTTTTTCATCGCCTCGGCCTACGTCGACGGCGCACAGAACCCCATCGTCGGCCCGAAAGCAACTGGCCCGTTCGTCAGCCCACTGCCACACGTCCTCATCCTGACCGCCATCGTCGTCGGGGTGAGCCTCACGGCCGTCGCGCTCGGGCTCATCGTCCGCATCTACAACGAGTACGGTACGCTCGAAGCCGACGTGCTCCAGGAGGTGCGTTCCGATGACTGACCTGCCGCCGTTCCTCGTTGCCCTGCCGCTGGTAGCGTCAGTCGTCGTCCTGTTCGCCGGCCTCGTTCGTTCGGAGACCGGGTGGCCGATCGCAGCGATGGCCGGCCTCGGCCAACTCGGCCTCGCTGGCTACGTGGCCTATCAGGTGTTCACGGCCGGGCCGACCAGCTACGTCGTCGGCGGGTACGAGGCCTTCTACGGCATCGAACTCGTGATCGACGGGTTGTCGGCCTCGGTCGTCGTCCTCATCGCGGCCGTCTCGCTTGGTGTCCTCGCATTCGCACGCACGGCGGGCCCGCGCGGAAACCCGTTCTACGCGACGTACCTGTTGCTCGTCGGCGGCCTGACCGGCGTCGTGATCACCGGCGACGTGTTCAACATGTACGTCTTCATCGAGATCTCCGGGCTCACGGCCTACGCGCTGGTCGCAAGCGGTGACACGGGTCGATCGGCGGTCGCCGCGCTGAAGTACCTCATCGTCGGGACCGTCGGCGCGTCGCTGTACCTGCTGGGCGTGGGCTACGCCTACATCGGGACCGGGACGCTGAACATGGCCGACCTGTCGGCCGCGCTCCCGACGGTGGCCGACGGTCTCGGCTATCAGTCCACGCTGGTCCAGACCGCCTTCGCGTTCATCGCCATCGGCCTGTTCATCAAGACGGCGGTGTTCCCGCTGCACACCTGGCAGCCCGAGGCCTACGCGGGCTCGCCCGACAGCGTCAGCGGGTTCATCTCCGCGCTGGTCTCGACGACGTTCGCCTACGCGCTGATCCGCATCTCGCTGACCGTGTTCACCCCCGACTTCTTCGCCGCGGTCGACGCCGCACAGACGCTGTTGATCGTCGGGGCCGTCGTCAGCATCGTCGCCGGTAGCGCGCTCGCGGTCTCACAGTCCGAGATCAAACGGATGCTCGCCTATTCGTCGGTCTCGCAGTTCGGCCTGGTGCTGGCTGGCCTCGCAGTACTGAACCAGACCGCGCTGATCGGCGCGACCGTCCACCTCGTGGGGCACGCGATCATGAAGGGCGGTCTGTTCCTCGCGGCAGGATTGATCGCGACCGCTACGGGGGCCCGCGAGGTCCACGAGTACGAGGGACTGAGCGAGCGGATGCCCTACGCGGCCGGCGCGTTCGCGGTGCTCGCGTTCGCGATGGTCGGCGTCCCGCCGGCGGTCGGGTTCGTCGGGAAGTGGTACATCGCCGTCGGGGCCGTGCAGGCCCAGCTGTGGCCGCTGGCCGCGGTCATCCTCCTCTCGACGCTGCTGACGCTGGCGTACTTCGCCCGACTCGTCGAGCGGATGTACTTCCGCGAGCCGGCCGCGACCGGCGACCTCGCCGAGGGTGAAGGTACCGCCGACACCCGGCCGGACGCGGTGGTCGCCGACGGCGGCCGGCCCTCCGTCGGGATGTACGTAGTGGTCGTCGTGGCCGCCGTTCTCGCGGTGGCGCTCGGTGCTGCCGTCGTTCCGTTCGCCGAATACCTGCAGCCGACCATCGATCTGCTCCTGCCATGACCGAGATTACGCCTTCACTCCGACCGCTCGCGGCGGTACTGGTGCCCGCAATCGCCATCGTTCCGATCCTGCTGTCGGGTCGACGGCCAAACCTCCGGGAGTCCTGGACGGTGCTGGCCGCACTGGGCGCGTTCGGCATCGTCGCCAGCATGGTCCCCGGCGTCCTCTCCGGGAGCGTCTACGCCACCCAGCTGGGTGCCTTCCTGCCCGGCGTGCAGTTCACGCTCCGGGCCGACGCGCTCGGCATCCTCTTTGGCCTGCTGGCCAGCCTGCTGTGGGTGATCACGAGCTTCTACTCGATGGGCTATATGCGCGGGCTGGACGAACACGACCAGACGCGCTACTTCGCGGCCTTCGCCGCCAGCGTCGCCTCGGCGATCGGCGTCGCGTTCGCCGGGAACCTGTTCGTCATCTTCGTGTTCTACGAACTGCTGACCGTGGCGACCTATCCGCTGGTCGCCCACGACGAGACCGAGGAGGCCCGCGCCGCCGGCCGGAAGTACCTGACCTACACATTCGGCGGCGGGGTCGCCGTCTTCGCCGGCGCGGTGCTTGTCTTCTGGCTCACAGCCGGGGGCACGGCCGCTGGCACGACTGCCTTCACCCCCGGCGGCATCGCGGCCCTCGCCACCGCCGACCCGATGATCGCCCGGGTCGCGTTCGCCCTGCTCGCGGGCGGGTTCGGCGTCAAGGCCGCGCTGATGCCCCTGCACTCGTGGCTCCCGGACGCCATGGTCGCGCCGACGCCGGTTTCGGGCCTGCTCCACGCAGTCGCGGTCGTCAAGTCCGGCGTCTTCGGCATCGCCCGCGTCGTGCTGGACATCTACGGCCCGGGCCTCGTGGGCGAACTGGGAATGGGCACGATCCTCGCCGCCGTCGCCGCGTTCACCCTCGTGGTGGCGAGCATCATCGCGCTCCGCCAGGACAACCTCAAGCGCCGGCTCGCGTTCTCGACGGTGAGCCAGCTGTCCTACATCGTCCTCGGACTGGCGGTCGGAGCGGCTGCCGCACCAGGGCGAGCCTCGGCCTACGCGCTGGTCGGTGGCCTCCTGCACATCCCCGCCCACGCGTTCATGAAGCTCACTCTCTTCTTCTGTGCGGGCGCGCTCCACGTCGAGACCCACACCGACGACATCTCCAACATGGCCGGGATCGGGCATCGGATGCCCGTCACAATGGGTGCGTTCGCCGTCGCCGCGGCCGGAATGGCCGGCATCCCGCTCGTGGCGGGCTTCGTCAGCAAGTACTTCCTGCTGATCGGGACGGTCTCGGCCGGCAACGTGATCTTCGCCGCCGCGTTGCTGATCTCGGGAGTACTCAACATCGCGTACTTCTGGCCGGTGGTCTACACCGCTTTCTTCGAGAAACCGACCGAGAGCGATCCCAAGCCGCTGGTCGAGGGGCCGCTCGGCGGCCGGTTCGCCGGGACCGACCCCGGGACCGCCGAGGGGCTGGTGACCGACGGTGGGCGGGACGACCGCCACACGGATGGCGGCGACCCGAGTGACGACGAGGCCGATACCGACCACGGCTTCGCCGAGAGCCACGAGGGACAGGGCATCGAGGACAAGATCGACGCGGCCGAACAGCTCCACCACGAACACGGCCCCGACGAGCGCCTCGACTGGGAACACCGGCGCTGGATCGGTGAGGAGTCCACGTGGCTCATGCTCGGACCGATCTGTTTCGCCGCACTCGGTTCGGTCGTGCTCGGGATCGTCCCCGACACCGCCGTGTTCCTCGAGATCGTCCGCCTGATCGTCGAGAACGTGACGGGGGTGGTCGTCTGATGGTCGACGCGACCGCGCTCCCGGCGATTCCGCCGTTCGTCCCCGTCCTGCTCGTGACCCTGCTGTTGGGTCTGGTCGGGAAGTATCTCGGCCGGCGCGCGGCCCACGCGCTCGGTATCCTCGCGACGGCCGCCGTCGTGCCCTACGTCTGGCTGCTGCCCGAGGGCGTCTACCTCGCGGGGATCGACCTGTTCGGGTTCGAGACCGTCATCCTCCACGTGGACGCCTTCTCGCGGCTGATGGGTCTGATCTTCGGGTTCATCGGTGCGGTCGCGGTCGCCTATTCGTGGGCCAGCGACGCCGACACCGTCCAGACGGCTTTCGCCCTCTCGTACGTCGGGACCAGCCTCGGCGCGGTGTTCGCCGGCGACTGGCTCACCCTGATCTTCTTCTGGGAGCTGATGGCCGTCACCTCGACCCTGCTCGTCTGGCACTACGGCGGGCAGGCCGTTCGTGCCGCGTTCCGCTACGCCCTGCTGCACGGCATCGGCGGGACGCTCCTCCTGGCCGCGATCGTCTGGCAGTACGCCGCCGTCGGGACCTTCCTGTTCGGGTCGCTCCCGGGCGTCGAGCACGCACCCGGGATGGCCGGTGCCGTCGCGCCCGTGCTCGCGGCGCTGGGCATCGGCGTCAACGTCGGCTTCGTCGGCCTGCACGCGTGGCTCCCGGACACCTACCCGCGGCCCCACGTCGCCGCGTCCGTCTTCCTCTGCGTGTTCACCACCAAGACCGGCGTCTACGGGATGTACCGGGCGTTCCCGGAGGGTGAACTCGCCATCGCGTACATGGGGGGCGCGATGGCCGTCTTCGGCGCCTGTATGGCACTGCTTCAGAACGATATGCGTCGCCTGCTCTCCTATCACATCCAGTCTCAGGTCGGGTACATGGTCGCGGGCGTCGGCATCGCCGGCCACCTGGCGACCGCCGGCGCGTTCGGCCACGTGTTCAACCACATCCTCTACAAGAGCCTGCTGTTCATGACCGTCGGCGTCGTCATCTACCGAACGGGTGAGGAGAGCCTGAAGAAACTCGGTGGCCTCGGCCGGCAGATGCCCATCACCGCGATCACGTTCTTCGTCGCCGCGTTCTCCATCGCCGGCTTCCCCGGCTTCAACGGCTTCGTCTCGAAGGGGATGGTGATCGTCGCGGCCCACGAGGAACACTACAACCTGCTGTGGTACCTGCTCCTGGCCGGCGGGGTCGGGACCTTCCTCTCGTTCATCAAACTCGGCTACTACGCCTTCCTCCACGGCGAGTACGAGGGGACGGTCCGGGACGCCAGCCTCGGGCAGGCCGTCCCGATGGTCGCCGTCGCCGCGCTGTGTGTCCTGTTCGGCGTCTACCCGCCCGCGCTCTACGAGATCCTGCCGGGCGCGGCCGAACTGGAGTACACCGTCTTCACGTTCAAGCACGTCCTCGAAGGCGTCGCGCTGGCGGCCGCCGGCGTGATCGGGTTCGTCCTGCTGAAGACCCCGCTCTCGCGGGTGGCGAAGATTCCCGATATCGACCGGCTCTACAACCCCGGGACGCTGTACGGCACCCGCGGCCTCGTCGTCAGCGTCACCGAACTGTACGCCGCGGTCGACCGCACCGTGGTCCGGGCCACTCGGACGACGATCCGTCTCGTCCGTGACCCCCGAACGATGATCGACGATGCGACCGTCGACCGACTCACTCGGCAGGACACCATCGGCTTCGGTGTCTTGCTGGTGGTGGTTGCGCTGGCCGTGGCTATCGTGGTGCTGTGAGGTTGTGCCCGAAGGGATCCACCGAACCTGTCTCAACCGATTTAAATCCGAGAACGCCCTGCATCGCCCCGTGCGACGAGCCCTCCAGACTGTTGCAGTCGTGACCCTCCTGCTGGTCGCCGGCTGTAGCGGACCGAGCGGACAGACAACGACCACTGCACCCGATGCAGCCCCCGCGTCACCGACGTCGACCGACGGGTCCGCACCCGACCCGACGGCGACCGACCGACCGACAGCGGACGCGACGGCGACCGACCGACCGACAGCGGACGCGACGGCGACCGACCGACCGTCGACCCCGGATAGCCCATCGAACGACACGGCACCCGGTGTGGGGGCGTACCCATCCGGTGTGTCGGCCGACGGTGTGGCGAACGTGACAGCACTCGTCAGTGCCCACCGAGCCAGCGTCGTCGCGGACGGTGCCACGATGCGAACCACGGTCCGGACCGACGGGAGCGTCGACGGGACCGCGATCCGCGTCCGTGGCAACGAGACCGCTCGTCTCGCGCCGGGGGCCACACGGCTCCAGTGGACGGTCGGTGCGAACACCACTCGCGGGAACCAGAGCAGCGTCCTCGACGAGCGCTACTGGGCCAACGAGTCGGTACTCGTCTCGCGGGTCGCCAGTGCCGACGGGAACGTGACGGTGAACGTACAGAATCGGAGCGCAACCCTCGAACGGGTCGTCGTCTCCGCCGCGGCCAAGAGCCGTATCGTGACCCCGACCCTGTCGAACGCGGACTACGAGGTCGCGAACGTGACCGAACGCGACGGCCGACGAGTGACCACGCTCGTCGCGAGAAACGGAACCTACCGCGGACCGCGCCCAGTCACGACGTACGACGCGACCGTCACTGTCGCCGCGTCCGGGCGTGTGCTCTCACTCGACCGAACCTGGGAGACGGCCGACACCAGCTACCACGACGAGTACGTGTGGACGGCGGCCACCCCCGTCGAGAAACCCGACTGGGCTTCGACGAACGCGACCGGGGCGGCCTGAACCCTCCGCGACGGTGCGCCCCCGTCTCAGAAACAGGTGCCGCCGGCGTCGATGGCGATCTCCTGCCCCGTAATCTTCCGGGCGTGAGGGCCTGCGAGGTAGGCCACCTGTTCGGCCACGTCTTCGGGATCGATGAAGTACTCGGGCAGCGTGAAGTCGTCACCGCCGACGCTGGCGGGTTCGGCGTTCTCTACGTCGGCCAGTTTGGCCTGTTCCTGGATCGCGTCGTCGATCCGGTCGCCCTGGACCGGGCCAGGCTGGATTACGTTGACTGTTACGTCGTCCCGCCCTAACTCGGCGGCGAGCGTCCGACTCAACCCGACCAGCCCCATCTTCGACGCGCTGTATGGCGTCCGGTTGGCGTAGGGGCGTTTCCCGCCGATGGAGCCGATGTTGACGACGCTCCCCTGGTCGCTCTCCCGGAGGTGTGCGCCGGCGTGTTTGATACAGCGCCACGCGCCGATCAGGTTCACGTCCAGCACCTGCTCGAAGTCGGCTTCCTCCACGCGGTCGTAGGGCTGGACGGGACCCGCGATGCCGGCGTTGTTGACCAGACAGTCGAGGCCGCCGAAGGTGTCGACGGTCTCCTCGATGGCGGCTTGGACGGACGCCTCGTCGGTCACGTCGGTCTCGACGGCGAGCGTGCGGTCGGGGTCGTCGATGGCGTCGGCGGTGTCGTGGATGCCCTCGCCCCGCGCGGCCAGCGCGACGGTCGCGCCGTGGTCGGCGAGGGTGATCGCGATCTCGCGGCCGATGCCCTGGCTCGCCCCGGTGACGAAGGCTGTGAGGTCGTCGAGCATGGGCGTGTCTCGAAGGAGTCCCGCAAAGGTCTTCCGACGATCTCACGGCTCGACAGCGGGGTCGCTCGCTGGCTCCAGTGCTTCCAGTTCCGCCGGATCAGTCCCGGCGTCGAGCGCCACGGCCTCGATCCGGACGACGCCCTTCGCGCTCCGGCCGCTGTCGATCCCCGGTCCGACCACGCGAATCTCGTCGGGGTCGAGCGGGTCGCCGTCCCGCCGGTAGGCAAGCACTGCCGACAGCGCGTCGGTCACGTCGAGACAGACCCGGTAGCCGTCCCGGCAGGTCACGAGGACGTGCGTGGCCGCTGGCGGACTCTCGGCGGCCGTCAGGAGGTCGCCGAGGTCCAGTCCGGTCCAGGGGCCGTCGATGGGGCCGCTGTCGTCACACGCCATGTCCGTGGCGATCTCGACCGGCTCGAACCCGTCGCAGGCGTCGAGCGCCGTCGGGAGCAGGAGCTGTCGCTCGCCCTCGATCTCGACGTACGCCGCCCCAGTCCGTTCGCGCTCGGCAGTCACGTCGCCTCGATGTCGTGTCGGCGGACACAAAAGCCCGGCTACACGTTCCCGATATCCGGGAGCTACAGTTCCGCCGCGAGCTCCGCCGCGACGTGCGCGCCGAGGCCGGCCTTGCTCCCGGCGTACTCGTCGGACCCGTCCCGTCGGATCACCAGCGCTCTGGTTTCGGCCTCGCCCATCACGTCCGCGTGGTTCCCGACGACGAAAGACAGACCCGCCCGCTCCATCGTCTCGCGGGCGCGTTCGATAAGCGTCGCCTCGTCGCCTTCCGTCTCGACTTTGAACCCGACGATGGACAGGTCGGGATAGGCCTCTCGGACGGTGTCGATCAGTTTCGGCGTCGGTGTCAGTTCGAGCGTCAACTGGTCTTTCCCGGACTTGATCTTCTCGCCGGCCGCCTCGACGGTGTAATCGGAGATGGCAGCCGCCGAGACCAGCGCGTCGGCGTCGTCGGCGTGGGCCTGGACGGCATCGAGCATCTCCGCGGCGCTCTCGACCTGCTCCACGTCGGCGTAGTGAACGTCCTCGCCATCGTGAACGAGCGTCACGTCGGCCCCGCGGACGTGGCAGGCCCGCGCCACCGCGCGCCCGGTCTTGCCCGACGCGCGGTTCGAGAGCGTCCGGACGGGATCGACGGCCTCGGTGGTCGCGCCACTGGTGACGATCACGTGGTCGCCCGCCAGCGGGTCGGGCGTCGTCGCGCGGGCGACACCGGTGACGATGGCGTCCTCGCTGGCGATCTTGGCCTTGCCCTCTTCGATGCGCGGGTCGACGAACTCGACGCCCCAGGACTCGACGCGGGCGATGGTTTCGAGGACGCCGGGGTGGTCGTACATCGGTTCGTGCATCGCGGGCGCGACGACGACGGGCACGCCAGCGCCCAGCGCCGTCGTCGCCGTCGTCGTCACCGGTGTGTCGTCGACGGCGGCCGCCAGTTTCCCGACGGTGTTGGCCGTCGCCGGCGCGATCAGCAACACGTCGGCCCAGCCCTCCCGCCCGCACAACTCGACGTGTTCGACCTGTCCGGTGATCTCGGTGACGACGGGTTCGTCGGTCGCGAAATCGACCGCCCACGGGTGGACGATCCCCGTGGCGCTGTCGGTCATGACGGCGCGGACCGACGCCCCCTGACGGCGTAACTCGTGGGCCAACTCCACGGTCTTGACCGCCGCGATGGACCCGGTGACCCCGAGCGCGACGTTCACTCCGGAAAGCATTAGCTATCCGTTTGCCCCGGTGGGGTAAATCCGTAGGGGATTGTATAGGGCGCCCCCGATTTGGGGGTGCTTAAAAAGAGGCCGTAGATTTCCCCGTGAAGTTTTACTAGGGTTGGGGTCTCACGTGGTGATGCTATGGCAGATGGACTCATATTCCCGAGTTCGGAATGGTTCGAAGACTATCAAGCAAAGGTAAACGGTAACGAAGAGTACTCGGAGAAGTCCGCCGGCTGGGGGGTCGACTTCAACGGCGACTTCATCTTCAAGATGACCGATATGCCCCTCGACGACATCGACGTCGAGGCCATGCCCGAGCACATTCAGGAAGAACTCGATCAGTACGTTTCCGAGACATCGGAAGGCTACACCGGTCAGACGTTCGTCGGGCTCGAAGACGGTGAGTGTACCGACGCCTACCTCATCGAGTCCGAAGACGATGTCGACAACGGCTTCAAGCTTACCGGCACCTACGAGAACTGGGTGGAGCTGACCCGTGGCAACATCGGTGCCGTCGACGGCATGATGTCCGGGAAGTTCGAGCTGGACGGCGATATGCAGAAGATCCTCCAGTACTCCGACGCCGCGACGCTGCTGACCGAGTGCGCGACGGAAGTCGACTCCGTGTTCGCACACGAGGAGTACTAGACGTTTCACGCCGATCGCGAATCGGCCGAACCGCGCCTGGCACCCGTGGGGGTGGGGCGCGCGAAATTCGTCTTTCTTAGGGCGCGTACGTACCCTCAAGCCGTGCGTTCGCCAGCACCTTCCCCATCATCTCGTCTTCCAGTTCGTCCTTGTCGGTCGACACCGGCAGGGAAAGCGTCGCGTCGAGGGCGTACAGCCGGAACCGGTAGGTGTGTTCCCGGTCCGGCGGGTTCGGGCCGCCGTACCCGTGTTCGCCGTAGTCGTTTTGCCCCTCGGTGGCGTCGTCGGCCGCCCAGTCTTCGGGAATCTCACCGATATCGGGGTCGATGTCCCAGACGATCCAGTGGTCCCAGATCTTCCCCGCCGGCTCCATCGCGTCCGGGTCGTCGACGATCAACACCAGCGACTCGGCCCCGCCGGGCACGTTCTCGACGCGCAAGGGCGGGTTCACGTCGTCCTCGGTGTAGCCGTACTGCTCGGGAATCGTCGCCCCGTCCTCGAAGGCCGGACTCACCAGTCGTAGGTCACTCACAGTATCCCTCCACCGGTGATACGAGCGGGTGACAGAAGAAACTACGGCGTGGACTCACTCACTATCGTCGGCCACGCTCGGATGCTGGGTCGGCTCGTCGGGATGGCGCTCGGCGAAGGCCTCGGTCATGGTGTCCATGGCCTCGCGCTCGCGTACTTCCCGCTCGGTTTCGTCGATCTCCTCACAGCCCGGCGGCACGTCCCGATCCCGGTCCGAGAAATACCCCTCGGGTGCGACCCAGTCGTGGTAGAACGGCCGGTCGTCCTCCTCCAGGAGCGTGACGGCGACCTCGGCCCCGTGGCCGGCACAGATCGCCGTCTGGTGGGGTTTCTCGGCCAGTCGCCCCGCGGCGTAGAGGCCGTCGACGCCGGTGCGGCCGCGCTCGTCCGTGTCGACGTACATCTTCCCGCGGTCGACGAAGCCCACGCCCTCGATCCCCCGGAGGTACTCGACCGTGTTCTTCGTCGCCGCGATCACGTAGTCGGCCCAGAACTGGTCGCCGGCGGCCGTCGCAACGTCGAAGCCCTCGTCGTCGACCGCCACCTGCGTCACCTCCCCCTCGTGAAAGGCACAGCCCGCTTGCTGGGCCTGCCGTTCGAGCAAGTCGAGGAACTGCCGGGCGTTCACGCCGGCGGGAAATCCGGGGACGTTCTCCAGGTGGCCGTTCCGCCGGAGGAGCGACTCGCCGTCGCTCACGACGGTCGTCTCCAGCCCGTTCCGGGCGGTGAACACGCCGGCGCTCAGCCCGGCGACGCCGCCGCCGACGATCAACACGTCCGTGGTCTCGGTCATGACAGCGGGTAGTTGACCGGCCCCCGAATAGAATGGTTCGGTTCCGGGTGGCGAGACCCTTTCAGAACTCGCTGATGAGCCATTGCCCGTCCTGTCTGCGGAGCGTATAGCGGTTGACCGTGCCCATCTCCTGCCCCGCCTCCCCGCCGTATGGTTTGGTCAACACGACGCTTACCTCGGCTCTCCGGTCCGTCTTGCTGTCGATGAGGAATCCCGTATCATCGAACTCCTGCAGTTGTTCCTGTACCCGTTCCATTCGACTCCGTGGAACGTCGATTCCGTCGACAGTGTACTCGCTCGCCGCCGCTCTGTCGCCCGCTTCGATGGCGGCGTAGTACGCTTTGACGGTGGCTTTCGGTGACTCGTACTGCGGGTTCGGCGTGTCTTTTGCGGGCTCCGTTCGCGGCTCCGTCGGCGTGTTCGTCGGCTGGTCGTCTGCGGGGCCATCGGTCCACTTGAGTTGTTCGTCGAGCGCCGCTCGCGCCGCGACGATGCTGCTCGCGTTCGCGGTGGCGAGGTTTCTGACGTACTTCGCGCCCTGCCTTTCCCACTGCGTTCGATTCGCGTACGCTGACGCGTCGATCTCCGTCCAGGCCGCCAGTGCCGGCAGCGGGGCGGTGTGCTCGAACTCAGCGCGCAACGCGGCGACGAGGCGCGCCCGGTTCTCGTCGGTTCGTGACGAGCGATACGCTCCGGCGGCGTCGGCCACTGCCTGCGCTTTCGTCCGGAGCGTTCGGTTTCGGTCTCTGACTTCCCTGACCCGTGCCTCCGGTGAATCCATACAGGCGGTATCCAGCGCGTCCGTGTACGCGCCACACTGGTATATCGCGTTCGCCGCGCTGTACCGTCGGCCGACGATCACGTCTTTGGCTTCCGACAGCGCGTCGATCGGGTCGGGCAGCGGTGCGATCGCGACGGCTGCGGCGACGGCGGGCGGATCCCCTCTCATCCGGTCCGTGATCTCCAGGGTTTCGAGCAACGTTCCCAGCGGCGTCAGCGCCTGTGAAACCAGCTCGTCGTAGGTGTATTCCCGCGAGAACGTCTCGCGGAAGTGGCCGTACATCGCCGCCCGGTTCGTCGCTTTCCGCTCGATCTCCCGTGCCCGATCGCCGCTGTCGCTGGCATCGTCGTCTCGTGGCGGTGTCGAGTCAGATTGCCCGGCACAGCCCGCGACCCCCGTGGCGGTGAGGAGTCCGAGCGACTGCAGAATCCGACGCCGATTCACTCGCATCGTCCCGCCAACCGGACCGTCCGCTGATAAAACGTGGGATCTCGGAACGCCGGACGAGCCAGTTCCCGTGGCCAGATGATGGGGCTAGTCGAGATCGAAGTGCTCGGCGGCAGTCTCCATGTCTTTGTCGCCCCGGCCCGAGAGGTTGACGACGATGGTCTCGTGGTCGGTCTCGGCGGCGACCTTCTTGGCCATCGCCAGCCCGTGAGCCGTCTCCAGCGCGGGGATGATCCCCTCGGTGCGGGAGAGTTCCCGGAACGCCTCCAGGGCCTCGTCGTCGGTGATCGCGCGGTACTGGGCGCGTCCCAGTTCGCGGAAGCGCGCGTGTTCGGGGCCGACGCCAGGGTAGTCCAGCCCCGCCGAGACCGAGTGGACCTCCACGTCGTCGTCGATCACTCTCGTACGCATCCCGTGGATAACGTCTTCTTTGCCCGAGTCCAGCGGTGCGGCGTGACGGTCCGAGTCACCGCCTTCCCCGCCGCCCTCGCCGCCGTAGAAGGCTACGTCGTCGTCGCGGAACGCGTGGAAGAGGCCGATGGCGTTCGAGCCGCCGCCGACGCAGGCGACGCAGGCGTCGGGTAGTTCGCCGATCTGCTCGATGGCCTGCTCGCGGGCCTCCTTGCCGATGACCGACTGGAACTCACGGACCATCCGCGGGAACGGGTCGGGACCGACGACCGAGCCCACCATGTAGTGGGTGTCGTCGACGTTCTCCATGAAGTCCTCCAGGGCCACGTCGACGGCGTCGGCCAGCCCCGCGCCACCCTGCGTGACGGGGTTGACCTGTGCGCCCATCAGCCGCATCCGGAAGACGTTCATCCGCTGGCGCTGGACGTCTTTCTCCCCCATGTAGACCTCCGTATCGAGGTCGAACAGCGCGCCGACCATCGCGGTCGCGGTGCCGTGTTGCCCCGCCCCGGTCTCGGCGATCAGCCGGTCCTTGCCGGCCTTCTCGGCGAGCAGGGCCTGCCCGATGGCGTTGTTGATCTTGTGTGCGCCGCCGTGGAGCAGGTCCTCGCGTTTGAGGTAGATCTCGGCACCGTACGCCTCGGAGAGGCGCTCGGCGTGGTACAGCGGCGTGGGGCGGCCGGCGTAGGATTCCAGGATCGCCCGGAACTCCTCGTGGAACGCCTCGGTCTTCGCGATGTCCTCGAACGCCGCCGCGAGCCGCGCGAGCGGTTCCTGCATCGGCTCGGGAACGTGGCGTCCGCCGAACTCACCGAACGCCGCGTCAGTGCCGTCGTGTTCGCTCATGTCGCTCTCAGTCTCGGGGACGCACATATGTCTACTGTTTGCCGACTGGTCGACGCCGTGAGCCTGCGGAATGTTTACGGACCGGTCGGCCCCAGAGTGGGTGTGGACAGAGTCGAGGTCAGCACCGTCGTCTACCTGCCACCCGAGGAGATCTACGAGTTTCTCGAGGACTTCCCCGGGTACGCCAAGTACTCGAAGTACCTCGAGGACGTCCGTAGCGACGGCGACGGCAGTCCAGGGACGCGCTACTTCCTCACTTTCGCGTGGTGGAAACTCACCTACACCGCTCACTCGAGAGTGACCGACACCGACCCGCCGAACCGGATCGACTGGGAGATAACGAAAGACATCGACGCAGCGGGGAGCTGGACCGTCGAACCGATCCCGGAGGAACGCGCCGACAGTCAGGAACACGCCTGTCGGGTGCGCCTGACCGTCACGTTCCACCCCGATTCGGCCGACTCGGGCGTGCTGGATCTCCCGCGATTCGTCTCGATGGACTGGGTGATCGAGAAGGCGAAACCGAAGATCCAGGCCGAGGCCGAGCGGGTGGTCGAGCGAATCGTCGCCGACCTCGAAGGCCGTCACCGCGAGGTCGACCTCGAAATCGAAACCGTCGATACGTCGGTGTAAGAAGCGCTCTACTCGTTAATCTCGTAATCGCCGCCGTACTTCATGAAGACGTAGGACAGGCCCAGTGACGCGCTCATCACGAGTGCCGTCGCGACGCCGATGGTCTTGGCGCTGCCGGGGAGGGCGGGGCCGCCACCGCCACCGCCGCTTTCGGGTTCGACCGTGGGGTAGTCCGTCCCGACGACGACCGCACCGAGCATCCCCTGTCCCTCGTGGGGGCTACAGTAGTACTTGTAGATGCCGTCCTCCTCGAAGGTGTGCTCGTACTTGACGCCCGAACCGCCGACCGCGGTGCCGGAGTCGAGCGGGCCGTCGCCGTCCGAGACGACGTTGTGCGCGCCACCTTCACCGGTCCACTCCCACTCGACGGTCGCGCCGTTGTCGACGCGGACGCCCGCGGGGCTGAACGCGAACCCGTCGCCAGCACCCACCTGCACCGTGACAGTACTCTGGCCGGTCTTGTCGGTGACGCTCCCGCCGTAGGTGTTCGCGTCGTCGAGATAGCCGCCGAGGTCCGGGATACCGCCGCCACCGCCGCCCTCGGTCCCTTCGGGGGCGCTCGTCCCGTTGGTGGCCGTCCCGTTGGTCGCCGTTCCGTTTGCCGTTGCGGTGCCGCCCGTCTGGGTGGTCTCCTGGGCAGCCGCCGTGCCCGTGACGCCGGCGGCCGCAGCGCCGCCCGCCGTCGCCATGAGGAAACCCCGTCGTGACACGTCCTCCGAACGGTCGCTCATGCTCGGGCGTTAGAAGGGGGTGGTAGTGAATATGTTGGTTCCGAGTCGACGGCTCGGGGTTTCGATGCGCATTTTACGCGTGAGCCCTATTCGTGGGGTATGGAAGAAGAGCCCGGCCTGAGCGACCAGTACCGGAAAGCCAGCCCGTGGCCCATGTTCGTCGCGCTCGGGTTCGTCCTCTCGGAGGTCGGCATCATCATCGGCATCTTCTCGATCGCCGTCGGCGGCCTGTTGCTGTTCGGCGGGAGCGTCGCCGGCATCCTCAAAGAATCGGCGTACGTCGACACGCTGTGGGGCTCCCTGCTCGCGTTCGGCGGTGTCCTCGCGGCGATCGGCCTCGCCGTCGTCGCCTGGCGCGTCGGCGTCGACCCCGGCGTGCTGATCGACGTGGTCGCCGCACCCGGTGACTTCGGACTCATCGTCCCGCGCGCGCTCGCCGTGGCGCTGGCCGGCATCATCCTGCTCGCCGCTGGGGGTACCGTTCAGGCGCTCGAACGGAACGTCGACGCTCGCTAGCCGCGACGATTCGGAACGACGACGCGATAACGCGACGATTCCGACAACCTATTTATCGTCGTCTCCAAACCGGTTGGTATGCTCCCGAGTACATTCGACCGCGAAACCATCCTCGACCTCACGGTCAATATGATCCCGCTTGGCATCCTGTTGTTCTTCATCGTGGCCTTTGGCCTGGTCAACCCCTTCGGCTGGGACAACGTCATCTCGTCGCTCCAGTTCGGCATCCTGATCGCCGCGTTCGTCCTGCTGGCTATCTTGACCTACTACTCCGGGAAAGCGATCTCGAAGGCCGAAACCGAGATGGAAGGCGACGAAGACCACACGGCCTGACTCGGTGCTGGATCTCTTTGTTCTCGCGGGCGCTACCCACTCGAGAGTGGTGACCTCGCGTTGGGCCTGAACCGCCGCGTTGTCCCCGGACGAACACGTTCGAGAGGACCCAAAGGGAATCTTTCTTTAGCCCCCAGTCCTGAGAGTCGAGTATCAATGGCTGCAGGACAGCTCGCACTAACGGTGCTGATGGGCGTGTTCCTCGTCGCCGTGGCAGCGTTGCTGACACGGATCGAGGACTGGCGCTCGTACACGCCACTCGCCGGCGGCGGTGCCATCGGCGAGGAAGCGGGGTACGGGCACGACGAAAAGCCCGGCGGAATCGTACGGTGGCTCACGACCGTCGACCACAAAGACATCGGGATGCTGTATGGCACCTACGGGGTGCTCGCGTTCGCGGTCGGTGGCATCATGGCCGTCCTCATCCGGCTGCAACTCATCACGCCGGCCGGGGCCGTCATCGAGAACGGCTTCTACAACGCCATCCTGACCAGTCACGGGATCACGATGCTGTTCCTGTTCGGGACGCCGATCCTCGCGGCGTTCTCGAACTACTTCATCCCGCTACTGATCGGCGCGGACGACATGGCGTTCCCCCGGATCAACGCCATCGCGTTCTGGCTGCTCCCACCCGGCGCACTGCTGGTCTGGGGCGGCTTCCTCATCCCCGGCATCGGCACCGCCCAGACTTCCTGGGTGATGTACCCGCCGCTGTCGGTCGAGCAGACCCAGGTGGGGGCCGACCTGATGATGCTCGGCCTGCACCTCACTGGGGTCTCGGCGACGATGGGTGCGATCAACTTCATCGCGACCATCTTCACCGAGCGTGGGGACGACGTCACCTGGGCGAACCTCGACATCTTCTCGTGGACCGTCCTCACCCAGTCGGCGCTGATCCTCTTTGCCTTCCCGCTGCTCGGAAGCGCGCTGATCATGCTCCTGCTGGACCGGAACTTCGACACCCTCTTTTTCGCCGTCGAGGGTGGTGGGACGATGCTGTGGCAACACCTGTTCTGGTTCTTCGGCCACCCAGAGGTGTACATCCTCGTGCTCCCGCCGATGGGACTCGTGAGTTACATCCTGCCTCGCTTCTCGGGCCGGAAGCTGTTCGGGTTCAAGTTCGTCGTCTACTCCACGCTGGCCATCGGGGTCCTGAGCTTCGGCGTGTGGGCTCACCATATGTTCACGACCGGGATGGACCCGCGGCTCCGAGCTAGCTTCATGGCCGTCTCACTCGCCATCGCGATACCGAGCGCGGTGAAGACGTTCAACTGGATCACGACGATGTGGAACGGGAAGATCCGGCTGGCGGCCCCGATGCTGTTCTGTATCGGGTTCGTCTCGAACTTCATCCTCGGCGGGGTCACCGGCGTGTTCCTCGCGTCGATCCCCGTCGACATGATCCTCCACGACACCTACTACGTCGTGGGTCACTTCCACTACATCGTCATGGGTGCCATCGGCTTTGCCGTCTTCGCGGGAATCTACTACTGGTTCCCGATCTTCACCGGCCGGATGTATCAGCGCACGCTGGCGAAGTGGCACTTCTGGCTGTCGATGATCGGCACCAACATCACCTTCTTCGCCATGCTGGCGCTTGGGTATCTGGGTATGCCCCGCCGGTACGCGACCTACGAGTTCGACTCGGCGATCGCGCCCCTGGCGACGACCACGACCTTCCACCAGCTGGCTTCGGTCGGTGCGTTGATCCTGCTTGTCGGCCAGATCATCTTCGTCTGGAACCTCGTCCAGTCGTGGCTGGAAGGTCCACGCGTCGGCCCGGACCCCTGGAACCTCAAGGAGGAAGCGCCGGAACTGTTCGGCCGCGAGTTCACCTGGCACGAGAACCGCCTCGAAACCCAGATCGCCACGGACGGCGGCGAGGGCGAGGACGAGGTCGCGACCGACGGTGGCAGGCCCACCGACGGTGACGACGCGGACGTCGAACGAGCCGACGACTGACGGGCGACGCGACCGCCGTTCGCGGCTCTTTTCTGCGCCGCACGCGCGACATGGAAAGCGATTTAGCCGGCCTGTGGCTACCCGTGTCCAATGAGTCTGTCCGATCAGGACCACGATCTCGTCACCGCGGAACTCGGCCGCGAGCCGACGGCAGCCGAGGCCGCGCTCTTCGAGAACCTCTGGAGCGAACACTGCGCGTACCGCTCCTCACGACCGCTGCTCTCGGCGTTCGAGAGCGAGAGCGAGCACGTCGTCGTCGGGCCCGGCGACGACGCGGCCGTCGTCGCCCTGCCAGACAGTGACACCTACATCACGCTGGGTATCGAGAGCCACAATCACCCCTCTTACGTCGACCCGTTCGACGGCGCGGCGACCGGCGTCGGCGGCATCGTCCGGGACACCCTCTCGATGGGTGCCTACCCCATCGCACTCGCGGACTCGCTGTACTTCGGCGACTTCGACCGCGAACACTCCCGCTATCTCTTCGAGGGCGTCGTCGAAGGGATCAGCCACTACGGCAACTGCATCGGCGTGCCCACCGTCACGGGCAGTGTCGCCTTCCACGACGATTACGAGGGCAACCCGCTGGTGAACGTCTCCTGTATCGGCCTGATCGAGGATCCCGACCGGCTGGTCACCGCCGAGGCCCAGGAGCCGGGCAACAAGCTCGTCCTCGTCGGCAACGCGACGGGTCGGGACGGGCTGGGCGGAGCCTCCTTCGCCAGCGAGGACCTCGCGGAGGACGCCGAGACCGAGGACCGGCCCGCGGTGCAGGTGGGCGACCCCTACACGGAGAAACTCCTGATCGAGGCCAACGAGGCGCTGATCGACGAGGACCTGGTCGAGTCCGCGCGCGACCTCGGCGCGGCGGGGCTGGGCGGCGCGACCAGCGAACTCGTCGCCAAGGGTGGCCTCGGTGCCCACATCGAACTGGAGCGGGTCCACCAGCGCGAGCCCAACATGAACGCCCTGGAGATCCTGCTGGCGGAATCCCAGGAACGGATGGCCTACGAGGTGAAACCCGAGAACGTCGACCGGGTGGCCGAGATCGCAGACCGCTACGATCTGGGCTGTTCGGTCATCGGCGACGTGACCGACGGCAACTACCTCTGTGAGTTCGAAGGCGAGGTCGTGGTCGACGCGCCCGCGGAGTTCCTCGGCGACGGCGCGCCGTTCAACGACCTCGATTCCGTGGAGCCGAGCCAGCCCGAGCGGGACCTCCCGGAGACCGACCTCGACGACGCCTTCGAGGCCGTCGTCGGCAGTCCCAACACGGCCTCCAAGCGCTGGGTCTACCGGCAGTACGACCACGAGGTGCAGGTCCGGACGGCGACGCCACCGGGCGACGACGCCGCGATCCTGGCGATTCGCGAAGCCGAGACGGGACTGGCGTATTCCGCCGGAGCCGACCCCAACTGGACCGACGCCGCACCCTACGACGGCGCGCGGGCGGTCGCACTGGAGAACGCCACCAACGTCGCCGCGAAGGGCGCGACGCCGCTGGCCGCGGTCGACTGTCTCAACGGCGGCAACCCCGAGAAACCCGACGTGTACGGCGGGTTCGAGGGAATCGTCGACGGGCTGGCCGATATGTGCGCCGAACTCGGCGTGCCAGTCGTGGGCGGGAACGTCTCGCTGTACAACGACTCGAACACCGGCCCGATCCCGCCGACGCCGACGCTCGCGCTGGTGGGCACCAAGGACGGCTACGACGCGCCCCCGGCGGCCCTCTCGGGCGAGGGTGAGTTACTGGTCGTCAACGACCGGGCGCTCTCGGACGGGTCCGAACCCCGACTCGGCGGATCGGCGTACCTCGCACAGCACGGCGGGAGCGGCCGATTCCCCGAACTTCCAGACGACCGCGCTGCGTTCGTCGAGACGCTGGCGGACGTAGCCGATCACGACGCCACGCTCGCGGTCCACGACGCCAGCCACGGCGGCCTCGCGGTGACGCTCGCCGAGATGGTCTCCGACGATGCGGGCGCGGACGTGCGTCTGGACGGCGACGGAAGCGCCGCCGAACTCTGCTTTCACGAACAGCCCGGTCGCGTCGTGATCGAGACCGACGACGCCGACGCCGTCGAAGCGGCCTTCGAGGGGATCGCCCCTGTCGAGCGAGTCGGTTCGGCCGACGACTCGGGGGCGCTGTCGCTGACGGCGAACGACGAGACACTCCACTACGGGGCCGACGTGATCGCGGACCTGCGCTCGGTCATCGAGCGGGAACTGGAGTAGTTACTCCTCTTTGCTGGGCCAGTACTCGACCTCGTCGTCCATGGGGTAGTACCCCTTGAAGGGGCGCTCGTCGCGGCCGCCGGGCGGCGAGCCGACGTAGACCCCGAACTTCTCCATCTCCGGGTAGATCGTCACGTCCGGTTCGTGCATCGTCGAGACCATCAGGTAGCGGAGCGTGTCGTCGCCGTCGTTGACCACGCGGTGGCCGCCGGACTCGTCGGCGGGAAGGGTGACGAAATCGCCCGCCTGGAGGTCGTGTTCGCCGTCCTCGGCCCGAAGCAGGCCCTCGCCGGCCAGCACGTAGATCGCCTCCTCGTTGGCGGTGTGGTAGTGGTAGGGCCAGGCCCGCGTCCCCGGCGGCATCTCGTAGAGGCTACAACCCAGGTCGTCGGCCCCGACGGCCGCGCCGAGTTCCTTCCGGTGGAACGTCGCCTCGTCCTGGTCGTAGGTCTTCCAGTCCAGTTCGGACTCGTTGATCTTGTCCATCGATTGGCCGTACTCGAACCAGTTACAAAACCCACACGAATTTTCACCAGAACTGCGACCGTCACTCGCGGTAGTAGTCTGGGTCGTCGCTGGAACCGATCCATTCGCTGATATCGCCGTCCTCGCGGACGCGAAACGTCACCGACACGAACCGGTCGTCACCGGCGAAGTCCACGGCGTCTACGTCGGTGACGGTGTCCTCGTGCCGCGCGGTGACCGTGTACTCTCCCCGCTCGTCGACCGGGGCCGGGATGACCACGCGCGTCCGGGTATCGTACCCCCCGAGTACTGTGACCGTCTCGGAGAACTCAGTTGCGCCGTCTTCGGCGATTTCGACGGTCAGGTCCATGGGAACGCCGGTCGTGTTCACCAGTTCGACGTGGTCGACGATCACTCCGTCCGGGCCGAGTACACCGTCCAGACAGCCACTCACCGAGAGACAGCCGACACTGACGAGGAGGCAGAGAGACTCCCGTCGCTCCATAGTTGCGATGCTAACAGGACGAACAAAACGTCACCGACTGCGCTACAGCAGGAACGGGATGCCGAAGGTGACCGCGAGGCCGATTACGAGGACGACGAAGCCGAAGCCGACCTGACTCATCGTGAAGTCACTCTGCGGGGCGGTGCTGCGCAGCGGCGGTTCCCCGTCGGGGATCTCGGGACTCTCCGGATCGTACTCGGGTCGGTCCTCGTCGTGATCGTCGCTCATAACTGGCTGTTTGGAATCGGCGTACTTCGATGTGTCGAAACCGCGGTCCAGGCGACACAGCGGCCGACCCGCGGCGAGCCCCGACTGCGGGAATCAGACGCCTTTTGTCGGGCGGTGCCGTAGCCGCAGGCAACTGATGACCCTCACCAAACGGATCATTCCCTGTATCGACGTGGACTTAGACGACGAGGGCAACGCGGCGGTGTACACCGGCGTCAACTTCGAGGATCTGGAGTACACCGGCGACCCGGTCGAGATGGCCAAGAAGTACAACGAGGCCGGGGCCGACGAGTTCGTCTTCCTCGATATCACCGCTTCGGCCGAGGGCCGCGAGACCATGCTCCACGTCGTCGAGTCCATCGCCGATGAGGTGTTCATCCCGCTGACCGTCGGCGGCGGCATCCGCACCCGCGGGGACGTGAAAGAGACCCTGCGCGCCGGCGCGGACAAGGTGTCGATCAACACCGGGGCACTCCAGCGTCCGGAACTCATCGAGGAGGGCGCGGCGGCCTTCGGCAGTCAGTGTATCGTCATCAGCGTCGACGCCCGCCGCCGGTTCGACGAGCAGGGCGACCACTACGTCGAGGTCGACGGCGAGTCCTGCTGGTTCGAGTGTACGGTCAAGGGCGGTCGTGAGGGGACCGACATCGACGTGCTCTCCTGGGCCGAGGAGGCCGAGGAACGCGGCGCGGGCGAACTGTTCGTCAATTCCATCGACGCCGACGGGACCAAGGACGGCTACGACATCCCGCTGACGAAAGCCGTCTGTGACACCGTCTCGACGCCGGTCATCGCCTCCTCGGGCTGTGGGGGCCCCGAAGATATATACGAGGTGTTCACCGATGCTGGCGCGGACGCCGGGCTCGCGGCCTCTATCTTCCACTTCGGGGAGTACTCGATCCAGGAGACCAAGGAGTATCTGGACGAGCGCGGGGTGCCGGTGCGGTTGTAGTTAATGCGTTGTACCGAGCGCGAGTGCAACGAGCGCTCGGCTTTTTCGCCCACGTTTTTCGAGGAGCGGTTCGCCGGAGGCGAACCCGACGAGCAAAAAGGTGGCGGCGCGGAACTCCGGTTGTAATAAGTTCCGGTGCCCGAATCAGGAGGTATGAAAGCGACGGCGAAGGCACATCCGATTCAGGGGTTGGTGAAGTACCACGGGATGCGCGACGAACAGTTGCGCCAGCCGTACCACGACTCGATCAGCGTCAGCACGGCACCGAGCCGGACGGTGACGACCGTCGAGTTCGAACCCGACAGCAACGAGGACGTGTTCCTGATCGACGGCGAGACTGTCGAAGGGCGGGGGCGCGAGCGCATCGAGAACGTCGTCGATCACGTCCGCGACCTCGCTGGTATCGACCACGCGGTGCGGTTCGAGTCCGAGAACGACTTCCCGACGAACATCGGCTTCGGGTCGTCGTCGTCGGGCTTTGCCGCCGCCGCGCGGGCCCTGGTGGGCGCGACGGACCTGGACATGACGCTCCCGGACATTTCGACGGTCGCGCGCCGTGGCTCGGCCTCGGCCGCACGGGCGGTGACCGGCGCGTTCTCCCATCTTCGGACGGGACTGAACGACGCCGACTGTCGCTCCGAGCGCATCGAGACCGACCTCGAAGACGACCTCCGGATTATCGGCGCGGAGGTCCCGGCCTACAAGGAGACCGAGGAGGCCCACCGCGAGGCCGCAGACAGTCATATGTTCGATGCGCGGATGGCCCACATCCACGGACAGATCGCGGAGATGCGCGACGCTCTGCGCGAGGGTGACTTCCACCGCACCTTCCAGCTGGCCGAACACGACTCGCTGTCGCTGGCGGCGACGACGATGACCGGCCCCGCGGGCTGGGTCTACTGGCAGCCCCGGACCATCGAGATGTTCAACACGGTCCGGGAGCTCCGCGAGGCGGACGTGCCGGTCTACTTCTCCGTCGACACGGGCGCGAGCGTCTACGTCAACACGACCGCCGAGCACGTCGACCGCGTCGAGGGTGCCGTCGCCGACTGTGGCGTGGACACCCGCGTCTGGGAGGTCGGCGGTCCGTCACAGCTGCTCGACGAGAGCGCGGCCCTGTTCTGAGTCCGCGTGTCCCGCCTCGCGAGAGCGGGGGAGCGCTTTACCCACCGGCGACCCAACAGAGAAACATGAAGATCGCAGTTTTCGGGGCCGGCTACGCTGGCCTGACGCTCGCTCGACGGCTGGAGCAACAGCTCCCGCCCGAGGTGAATCTGGTCGTCGTCGACGAGGACGAGGCCCACCTCGTCCAGCACGAACTCCACCGCGCGATCCGTCGGCCGTCCATCGCCGAGGACATTACGGTTCCGCTGACGGAGTGCTTCGAGCGTGCGGAGATTCGGCAGGCTCGGGTTACCGACCTGGATGCAGAGGCGGGGGTCGCCACGCTCGACGGCGACGAGGAACTCGCCTACGACGTCGGGGCGGTCTGTCTCGGTGCAGAGACGGCCTTCTATGACCTGCCGGGCGTCGAGGCCCACGCGACGCCGCTGAAACGCCTCGACGACGCCGAGCGGATCAGGGCCGACGTGCTCGAAGCGTTCGACGCCGGCGACGCCCGGATCGTCGTCGGCGGGGCCGGGCTGTCGGGGATCCAGGTCGCGGGCGAACTCGCCGCGCTGGCCCGCGAGGTGGGGGCTGGTGACGCCGCTGAGATCACGTTACTCGAACAGCAGGAAACCGTCGCGCCGAACTTCCCCGAGCGGTTCCAGCGTGCGGTCGACCAACAGCTCCGGGACCGCGGGATCACGGTTCGGACGGACGCGGCCGTCGATGGGGCCGACGGGAACACGATTACTCTCGACGGCGGGACCACCATCGACTACGACGTGTTCGTCTGGACCGGGGGCATCCGCGGGCCGGACGCACTGGCCGGCGACCGCCCGCTGGTTCGGAGTCGGCTCCAGCTAGCCGGTGACACGTTCGTCGTCGGCGACGCCGCCCGCGTCGTCGATGCCGATGGCCAGGCCGTCCCCGCGAGCGCGCAGGCGGCTATCCGCGAGGCCCGCGTGGCGGCGGCGAACATCGAGAAACTCGTCGACCACCGCATCGGGGACAGTAACGGCGAATTCGAGCCGCGCCTCGAGGACTTCCAGTTCGACTCGCCGGGCTGGCTGGTCAGCGTCGGCGACGGCGCGGTCGCACAGGTCGGCGGGACGGTCCTGACCGGCCCGGCCGCCGTCGCGCTGAAGGCGACCGTCGGCGTCGGCTACCTGACCTCGGTCGGTGCCGTCCGGAAAGCCGTCGGGCTCGTGGGTGAAGAACTGGATCTCGACGGCGTTCCGGACGAGGCCGTCGACGCATTCGAGGAAGAAGACGGCGAACCGGCGGCCGTGGACGTAGCGGTCGACGAGGAAGAAGACGGCAACGATTAGGACGAGGAGTTCAGCGCGAGGTCGGGCGTCGTCCAGACGATGAAGTCGTCCTCGTCCTCGCGGTTGATGATGCCGTTGATGTGTTCGTCCTCCTCGTCGGGCGACTCGTTGACCTCGTCGTCGCTGACGGGTGTGACCTGTCGGACCTCGTCGACGACCCAGCCGAGGTGGCCCTGCTCGTCCATCTCCTCGGAGTCGAAGACGACGATGAGGTCGCCACGGCCCTCGTCCTCGACCGCGAGGGCGTCCTTGGGGTTGATGATCGCCGTCACCTGCCCGCGCAGATCGACCACGCCCTCGACGTAGGACGGCGAGTTGGGAACCCGGGTCATGTTCTCCAGTTCGACGATCTCCTCGATGTACTCGATGTCGAGACAGAACCGTTCCTCGCCCAACTCGAACTCCAGGACCCGCGTTCGGTCGCTCGCGTGGGCCGTGCGTCGACCCGCCGCGGCCGCTCGTGCGGCGGCGACGGTCCCCTCGGCGTCCAGCATCGACTGCTCGTCGTCCTCCGAGACCGTCGTCGCCTGATCCGGGATGGCGAAGGTCCCGCTTCCCGACAGTGCGTCGACAGCTTCGGCCGCGTCGGCCGAGGACACCGTCGACGCGACGCCGGATTGGGGCGTCGTTCGTTCGGCCGTCTCGGTCGCCGCCTCCGTGGTCGCCGTCTCATCGTCGCTGTCGTCGCTCGCCGTGTCGTCGCCGTCCTCGTCCGCGGCCGACTCCGCGAACTCGAAGCCACTCGTCGCCACGGCGTCGGATTCGTCAGCGGCGTGTTCCCGCCCGTTCTCGCTGTCGCCCCGATCGTCGGTATCGGTGGCTGTGGCATCGGCCGCGTCCTCGGTCTCCGTGACACCGCCGGCGTCGGCCGCTGGGTCCGCCGATCCGGCGTCCTCGTCGGCCGAGGCCGCGCCGGCGGTATCGCTCGCGTCCGTCGGGGCGTCTGCCGGTGGGTCCGCGGCCGGATCGACCGTCTCGTCGATCGTCGGTGTCGATCCGGCGTCGTCGTCGGCTCCCGTGATATCGTCGGTCTCGGCAGCGGCCGGTTCAGTATCCGCCGTGGCCTCGTCCGTTGCGTCGGATTCGTCGGCCGGTGGTTCACTCTCGGTCTCGCCACCGTCGGCGGTCGCGTCGGACTCGTCCGCGTCGTCGCTCTCGTCGTCCGTGGGTGCGCGGCGTCGTCCTTCGCGCATCTCTCGAATGCGGTTCGCCCGTTCCATCCGGTCGTTGGTGTCCTCGTCGCTCATTGTGGTATCTCCTCTATGAATCCGAACTGCCTGTCCAGATCGGCGGCGATCTCCAGGAATCGGTCGGCCATGTCCACCGTCGGGTCGTACGCGAACAGCGACTGGCCGCTGGAGAAGGCCCGCTGGAGCGCGACCCGCTTGCGGACCGACCAGACCGGCACGTCCTCGAACACGGCTTCCAGCCAGTCGAGCATCTCTGCGTCCTCGTTGGTCGACTCGACCCGGTTGGCGACGACGCCGACCTCCCGCACCGTCTCCCCGGTGCGATCCTCCAGCGCCGCGATCTGGTCGAACAGGAGTTCGATGGCCCGCTCGGAGGTGGCCTCGGTCAGTGCCGGGATCAAGACGTTGCCCGTCGCGTAGATCGCGGTGTCGGTCAACTGGCCGTAGAACGGCGGCGAGTCGACGATCACGTAGTCGTAGTCGGTGAGCTCGTCGAGTACCTGCTCCAACCCGTCCAGTGCCGTGTCGCCGGTGATCGTGTCCGGTCCGACGTTGATCGTCAGCGGTTCCAGCACCGCGGGATCCACGTCCAGCGACGGGTCGGCGTCGAGCTTGGTCATCACGTTGGCCAGCGTCAACTCGTGTTCGGCCTGGAGCATATCGATGCTACTGGGCAACACGTCCATCTCGTCGTGGGAGCGGATCAGGTCGTGGACCGCCGACCGCTGGTCGGGGTCGGTCAGGACGTCGAACAGCGTCGGCGGTGCCGCGTCGTAGGCTTCGACCAGACCCAGCCCCTCCGTGGCGTTGCCCTGCGGGTCGAGATCGACGAACAGCACGTCCCGCCCGCGCTCGTTCAACGCGCCCGCGACGTTGATCGCCACCGTCGTCTTCCCCGTCCCGCCCTTGGCGTTTGTCACACAGAGCGCCGCGGGACGGTCGTTTCGATGCATCGCTACTACCGGTGGTCGGTCACCGCTCCTTATAAAAATCCGCTCCCGATTCTCAATTGTTGTAGAGGGGACGTGCCGCCGGTTCCGGCGGCACGTCGCTCCGTCACTCCGGGAGCCGTACCGCAGGTGTTGCAGGTTTCGAACCGGGAAACGATACCCGGTGATATATTCCGACTGACCGTACTGTACGGTATGCGGACACGACGACGATGGCTCCGAACGCTCGGGGCGAGCGGTCTCGCGATCGGTCTGGCCGGCTGTACGGGCGGTGGTTCAGACGACACACCGAACGGTGGGTCGCCGCCGGCCGGCGATTCTGGACCGGGTGACGGTCAGACTACCGACGGCGCGGCGGTCAGCGGTCGGGACCTCGGGGAGTTCGTCACGTACACCGAGGGCGACGGCGAACTCAGGCTGGCGGCGACCGACGCACGGCTGACCGACTACGTCGTCGGGACCTACGGCGGACGGCTCGAATCCATCGCACCGGACGGCGGTATTACCGATTCGGAGAACGAGAACCATCTCTTCTTGCTGGTGAACCTCCGCCTGGAGAACACCGGTGACGAGACGCTGGCGTACCCAAAGGGGTTCTCCTTCGAGGCCAAGAGCGGGTCCGAACACGAGCGGGTCCCGCTCGAACACACCGACGCCGTGTACACGTTCCCCATTCCCGACGAGTACCCACACCAACTGGAGGCCGGCGACGAGGAGTCCGTCTGGGTCGCGTTTGTCGTCCCGCCCTCGACGACGGCGGGGACGCTCGTCGCCGACCTCTCCGAGTGGGGATTCGACGACGAGCCCAGCGAGTGGGCCATCGACGTGAGCCGCCTCACTCCCCAGACGCACGATTTCGAGGGACTGGACCCCGGCGAGAGTGCGACGATCGGGAACGAGAACAGGGGCATGGCCGTCACTGTCCGAAACGTCCGCGAAGAGACGGGGAGTTTCGAGACGACCTTCTCCGGAAACGAGACAACCGTCGATCCGCCGCCCGAGGGCCGGAAGTACGTCCTCGTCGACCTGGCCCTCGAGAACGTCGGGACCGAGCTAATCAGCGCGATCAGGCCGAGTCGGATGTCGCTCGTGGGCGACGACTGGGACGCCGATCCCAGATCCTACACCGCCGACGACACCTACAACCGCGGTCCCCTCGGGGCTATCGACCCCGGGAAGACGAAATCGGGATACGTGGTGTTCACCGTCCCGTCCGACGCGACGGCGTACACGTTCACCGTCGACGTGACGCTCGACATCACCGCCTCGTGGTCGCTGCCCTGAACGGTCGGCCGGACTCCCCACGATCCGGGTTCGGGACAGTCAGAACCGCGCCACTGGCCCGTCGTCGGTATCCTCGACCGTTGCACCCAGCGCTTCGAGTTCGTCGCGCAACTCGTCGGCCCGTTCGTAGTTGCCCGCCTCGCGTTCCTGCTCCCGAACCGAGAGGAGCAGGTCGGCCAGTTCCTGGGCGACCCGGACGTCACCCTCGCTCTCGCCGCCGAAACTGAGTCCCAGCACGCCTTCGCCCAGGTCCTCGAAGGTCTCGATGGCCCGGCGCAGGCCCACGTAGTCGTACGCGTCGTGGTCGTCGACGTGACGGTTGACCGCGCCCGCCAGGTCCAGCAGGGCCGTCGTCGCCTCTCGCGTGTTGAAGTCGTCGTTCATCGCCGCCGTGAACGCCTCGCGGACCTCGTCGACGGTGCTCCGAAGGTCGTCGTCTTCGACCGTGGTGTGGGCGTCGACGCTGTCGGTGGCCTCGACGGCCCGGCGGTGCCCCGTCTGGAGCCGTTCCCAGCGCTCCTCGGCCTCCGCGACTGTCTCCGCGCTGTAGGTGGCCTTGCTGTGGTATGCCGTCGACAGCAGGAAGGTTCGTGCGACGTTCGGGCCGTGCTCACCGACGAACTCCGCGACCGTCGAGAAGTTCCCCAGCGAGGAGGACATTTTCTCGTCTTTCGTCTCCAGCAGCCCGACGTGGAGCCAGTAGCGGGCGAACTGCTGGCCGGTTGCGGCCTCGCTCTGTGCGATCTCGTTCTCGTGGTGGGGGAAGACTAGGTCCTGCCCGCCGACGTGGATGTCGATGGTGTCGTCGAGGTGGGTCGTGCTCATCGCCGAGCACTCGATGTGCCAGCCGGGCCGGCCCTCGCCCCACGGCGAGTCCCACGTCTGGGCGGTCTCGCAGGCCTCCTCGGGCGGGGCCGCGTCCTCGTGCTGGTGGTCGGCGATGTCGTCGGGGTCGACGCCACCGGCCTTCCAGAGCGCGAAGTCCGCGGGGTTGCGCTTCTCGCCGGTGTGTTCGCCCTGGGAGTCGAGTTCGTCGACCTGCTGGTTCGAGAGTTTGCCGTAGTCGTCGAAGGCGGTCACGTCGAAGTAGACCGACCCGTCGACTTCGTAGGCGTAGTCCCGGTCCAGGAGCGTCTCCACGAGGTCGATAATCTGGGGGACGTGCTCGGAGACGCGGGGGTAGACGTCCGCGCGCAGGAGGTTCAAAGAGCGCATATCGCGGATCACCTGCTGGACGTAGGTGCGGGCCACGTCGGCCTCGCTGTCGCCGTCCTCGCCGACGCGCGCGACGATCTTCTCGTTCACGTCGGTGAAGTTCTCGACGTGGCGCACGTCGTACCCGAGGTGGTCGAGCCAGCGGTGCATCACGTCGACGTGCACCCAGCCCCGGGCGTGGCCCAGGTGAGCCGGGTCGGAGGTCGTCAGGCCACAGTAGTAGAGCAGCACCGAGTCGGGGTCCCGTGGCTCGAACGCCTCGCGCTCGCCGGTGAGCGTGTTCGTCACGCGAAGGGTCATTACCGGAGTGGAGCGCGGGAGACGGTTTCAATGCGTCGGAAAGCCACCGCTCGCGCTCAGTCCCCGGTCGCCGGCGTCGTCTCTAGCGCCGCCTCGACCGCCCTGACGGCGTCGGCCCCGGCCCGGCGCTCGACGACGACCAGCAGGGCATCACCGCCGACTCCGGCGGCCGTCACCGCCACATCCTCGGCCCGGAGGTGGGTCAGGACGTGTGCCAGTGCCGTGGCGTCCACGTCCCCGGTGGCCAGGATGCCGGTGAGTTGCCCCCCGCCCGGGACGAGTGCGGTGTCACCGACGGTCAGGAGCGCGTCCGCGGGGTCGCCGTCGCCAAGTCCGCTCTCCATCGATACGCGTGCACTGGTTCCATCGGACTCGTACTCGGGTAGATCCTCGGCGTAGCGTCTGAGTGCCGCGACGACCGCCTCCTCGGGGGCGTCAGCGACCGAGGGCTCGTCGGACTCCTGTCCGACGGTGTCTTGATCGTCCGCTCCGAGGTCGAGAAATCGGGCGGCGGCGGTGTAGTTGACGACGCCCGCTCGCAGCCCGTCGTAGAGAAACGGATGGCTGCGGACGGCCTCACGTGTACGGGATGCCAGCGACATACCACCCGTGCGCTCGCCGCGACAAAAAACGCCCCGCCTCGACGGGCTATTAAAATACCCGTAACTTTGTGGCAGTTCAGCTATTCCCATGGGGACGAACCACATGGACGTGTCGGGGGGAGTGCCCGACTGAACTCACAATGCCGGAAACCACGATTCCAAACTGCGCGGAGAACTGTCCGTACAAGCAATCTGTCAGCGGTGCCTGCGACCACGACCTCGAACAGTCGCTGGTACAGGAGTTCCTGGACAATCCGGGGCAGGGGTGCCCGTTCGGGCCGGAGTGAGCCGGTTTCTTTCGCAGCCGAGTACCCACGCCGAAACGGTTCTGCGGGGGACATCCGAACCCCTAAGCCTCGCCTGCACCTAGGCGTGAGTATGCAAGCGCTGGTCATCGCGGCCCACGGCTCACACCTCAACGCGGAGTCGAGCACGCCGACGTTCGATCACGCCGACACGATCCGGCGGGCGGGCGCGTTCGACGAGGTCCGCGAGAGCTTCTGGAAGGAGGAACCCCACTTCCGGGAGGCGCTCCGGACGCTCGAATCCGACGAGGTGTATCTGGTGCCGCTGTTCGTCAGCGAGGGTTACTTTACCGAGCAGGTCATCCCGCGGGAGTTCCGCCTCGACGAGTGGGACGTCGACCAGTGGGACTCGGACGGCACCGGAGCCACCCACACGACCCTGACGGCGACCGACACGGGTCAGACCGTCCACTACTGTGGCCCGGTCGGGACCCACGACGCGATGAGCGACGTGATCGTCCAGCGCGCCGAGTCCGTGACGGGCGACCCCGAAGTCGGAGACGGGTTCGGGCTCGCCGTCGTCGGCCACGGCACCGAGCGCAACGAGAACTCGGCAAAGGCCATCGAGTACCACGCCGACAACATCCGCGAGCGCGGCCGGTTCGACGAGGTGAAGGCCCTCTACATGGACGAGGACCCCGAAGTCGACGACGTGACCGACTTCTTCTCCGCTACGGACGTGGTGGTCGTCCCGCTCTTCATCGCGGACGGCTACCACACCCAGGAGGACATCCCCGAGGACATGGGGCTGACCGACGACTATCGCACGGGCTGGGAGACGCCGGCCGAGGTCGACGGGCATCGGATCTGGTACTCCGGTGCGGTCGGCACCGAACCCCTGCTGGCCGACGTGGTCCTCGAACGCGCGGCCGACGCCGGTGCCGACGTGGCCGACGCCATCGAGCGGGTCCGCGAGGAGACCGGCGGCGGGCGAGTGACGGCGGACGACTGACGGGCGACGCAACCAACGGGGGCGTCGCCGAACGGTCGAGCGGCGCAGCCGCGAGACTGGGTAGTCACGGAATGACCGGCTCGTCGGTGACCGCGTTCCGCCCGTTTTCTGAGTCGGAAAGCGACTGTGGACTTTTAACCCCTCCTGGTCCCATGCTCGACTCGTGAGTGAGGATTGGGAGCTGGCCGAGGTCCTCGACCTGCTCAGCGACGAGTACGCCCGCTCAATCCTCGCGGCAACGAGTGTCGAACCCATGTCCGCCAAACAGCTCTCCGAACAGTGTGACGCGTCCCTCCCCACGGTCTACCGACGGATCGAGTGGCTCCAGGAGTACGAGCTAATCGAGGAACGCACCAAAGTCGAACTGAGCGGTAACCATCACAAGGTGTATTCGGCGACCTTAGACGAGTTCGCGATGGACCTCGAGGACGGCGGCTACGAGGCCACCATCGAACGGACCTCCCGGGCCGAATTCCCCGGGGAAGACGCCGACGACACCGCCGACCGGTTCACCAAAATGTGGGAGAACCTCTGATATGCTCGGGCCCAACCAACTCGCGTACTGGCTGATATTCGCCCTCTCGGCCGGGTCGGTCGTCGTCGGGAGCTACGTGGGCTATCAGGCTTACCGCGGGTTCCGCCGCCACGACAGCCGGCCGATGCAGTACCTCTCGATCGGCCTGTTCCTGCTGACGGCCGTCGCCTTCGGGCTCTCCTTCGTCGGCTCACTGCTGCTCCAGATGCAGATCCTCCCGCCACAGACCTTCCAGCAACCGCTGACGCTCCTGACGCGGTTGCTCCAGTTCCTCGGCGTCTTCTTCATCGCCTACTCGTTGCACAAGCGCTAATCCGGCCGGGCGGACACGGGACACTCACTCACAGCCGACCGACCTGGCGATCTCGATCAGCAGTTTCGGCGAGACGGCCTTGCCGGACACCTGATAATCGTAGCCACCACACGACCACGAGACGTAGGTGGTGTAGCCGACGCTCACGTTCGCCTGCTGGCCGGCGACCCGGGTCGACCGATCGGGTGTCGGTGGGTAGAAGTACCCCTCGACCTTCGAGACGGAGATCTCCGTGCTGGCGTTGACGTACTTCTGGCCGACGCTCGTGATTCGTGGACTCTCGGTTTTCGAGGCGAACTGGAGCTGGAACGACGGTGGGAGGTCCGGCGTCGGGACGGAGACGTTCGTCACCCGTCGCAGGGCCGCCGTCGAGGAGTAGAAATCCCGTCGCGGCGTGTCCTCCAGCTTGACCGTGACGTTCGCCGAGGGATCGAACCGGAACACCGAGTCGTCGAGCCCCGGATTGAACGTGACGTTCTCGTAGACGACCGTCTTCGCGTGCTGGACGCCGTTCGAGTGCCACTCCGAGTGGCGTTTGAGCGGGACGAACCACTCCGTGTCGACCCAGAGCGTCTGCCGGAAGTCACCCACCAGTGACCCGTTGCGAGGCGTGATCTTCAGGACGTAGACCGACCGACCGTCGATCGTTTCGGTCCCGTTGTAACTGACGGCGAAGGCCGCGTTCCCGACCCCGTTCGGTCGCTCGCCGGTCTGTCCCGCCGGGACATCTCCCGACTGCGGGACGGCCGGAAGCGGATTGATCCCCGGCGTCGGCGTCGCGGCGGTTCGGTCCGTACCATCGGTCACGTTGAGCCGATCGAACAACCGTTCGATCCGTTCTCCCTCCGTGCGCTGGACCGAGACGTCGGGGGTGCTCAGATCGAGGCGTTCGACCGCGCCCGACGTTCGGTTCTGCCACCACATCATCGATCCGTTGGAGACGGTCAGGTCGTGGCGGTGCTGTGGCCCGTACTGCAACCGCTCGCGGAACTGGTCCGTCCCCGGCCGCATCGAGACGCGATGGATCGACCGGTTCACCTCGTCACCGTCCCGGTTGATGGTGGTCCGCGTGGCGTTGATACCGTCGACCGCGGCGTACCGGTCCGAGGCGTTCGCGCCGATCTGCCGTGGCTCCGGTCGGTCAGGACTGTCCGACGACAGAAACCCGACCGCGAGAACGCCCCCGACGAGTGCCAGTAGACAGATCCCCCCGAGGATCTGTTTCGCTGTGACGGTTCCGCGAGACATCTGATCGTTCGACTAGAGGTCGAGACGTGTTGATAGTCGTTTCGAGACGTGCGGTTCAGGGACACGGCATCGATTCGGCCACCTCGATCAGGAGCGGTTTCGAGACGAACGACCCACCGACACTGTACTCGACCTCGCCACAGCTCCACGAGACCGATTTCGACAGCCCTGCCGAGTACCGGACGGTCCGGTTCCCGACCTGTATCCGCTCGCCGTCACGGGCGTCGTCTCCGGTCCCGTTGGGCTCCGTTCCGTTGGCCGCCGTCAGGTTCTCCGGGAGCGCGGACTCGTTGGTCACGGACGCCGTGACGAACAGCCGCGAGGTTTCGTTCCGGTAGGACAGGATCAGCAACTCGGTGACCTCCGTTTCCGTCGTCTGACCGGACGTGAACTCGAAGCCAGGCGGGACCGTCGGTTCCGCGGCCGGGAACGAGGCATTCTCGACGGTCTCCTCGGGGCTGTCGTAGCTCTCACCGAGGGGGTTCGTCTCTGTGACGTTCGCGTCCGCCGGCGGCTCGAACGTGAACGTCCCCGGCTCGAAGCCGTCGGTGAACGAGAGATTCCGGTAGGTCACGGTAACCGAGAATCGGTCCTCGTCGGTCCCGAACGCGGTGTACTGCTTGACCGGGAAGAACGTCGCCGCGTCGATCCACAGCGTCTGGGTGTAGTTCTGGAGCCGTGACTGGTTGCCCTCCGACTCGGGCTCGATCTGCAGGACGTACGTCGTCCGACCGTCGACCTGTGCCGCTCGCTCCAGGGAGATGCCGAACTGCCCGGCCGGGAGCTGTGGCGTCGTCAGCCCGCTCCCGCCGATCGGACCCGTCCCGGGCATCGGGGACAGCCCGGGACTCGGCCCCGTCGTGTCACCGTCGTCGGACGTCGGCCGATCCCGGTTCAACCGGGCGAACAACTGCTCGATCCGCTCGTACTGCTGACCGGCGTTGGTCACACGCAGTCGCGTCACGTTGTTCGTCGCACGGTTGTACTGCCACGAGACCGATCCGTTGGTGACACGCAGGTCGGTGCTCTCGCTCTCGTTGGTGTACGATTCGAGGACCTGAACGCGTTGTTTGCCAGTCCCCGGCACCGCTTGCACCCGCTGGACGGTCTCGACTGGCTCGTCCGCAGTGCCGTTGCTAGCCAGGCTACCGACGCCCGTGATTCGCCGGTGTAACGTGGCGGTGAGTCCGTCGATCGATCGAATCCGATCGGCCGCGTTCACGCCGAGGTCGGGCGTGACGACGGCGGCGGTCTCCGGTGGCTCGTACTCGAACCGCGCCTGGGAGAGTCCGGGCTCGAAGGTCACGTCCCGGTACTCGACGGTCGTGGTGACCGATTCCCCGTCGTCGACCCACTCGGTCCGGTACTTCAGCGGCGCGAACCACTCGGTGTCGATCCACAGCGTCTGTGTGACGTTCGTCTCCGCGCCCTCGCGCGGGCGGACGTGCAGGACGTGCACCTCGCGCCCGGCCACTGTCCCGGTCCCGTCGTAGGTTACGGCGAACTGGCCGTCACTGCGGTTGGTCGCGGGTGCCTCGGGCGTGTCGGGGGCGTGCGGAACAGCCGGGAGCGGCGAGACGCCCGGCGTCCGATCGCTCGGTGACGAATCGGTCCCGTCGGACCCGACCGCCCGGTTGAACAGTCGCTCGATCCGCTCGCCGCGAGTCTGCAGCCGGTCGCTGAACGCGCCGGCGTCGGTTCGGCTCACCAGTCGCGTGTCGGGGTCGTAGGACCACTTCGTCGAGCCGTTCGCGACGACGACGGTGTCGTTTGTCGCCGCGTCTCCGGTCGGTTTCAGCCGGACCTGTCCCGCCGAGGGGCGCATCGCGACGTCCCGCACGGTCCGGTTGCTCTCCCCGCCGCGTTCGATCGTCGTTTCGACGGTCGCCGTCACTCCGTCGAGTTCGGCGTACCGTTCCGACGCGTTGTGTCCGACGGGCGGTGACGCCTCGCTGCCGGTGGTCAGTAGTCCGACGGCGCCGACGCCCGCGGCGACGGCGAGGACGCCGACGATTACGGCTACCGTCGTGGTGGAGGGCTTATCGAACGGCATTGGTACGCTTGAACGACACGACACGAGGCCGAAATAGCTTTCGTACGCCGTCAGTACCACGCGGTGTTCGCGATATCATTCGTGGAAAGATTGGGGAAAGGGCGGTGGTCGCGGGCGAGAGGGGGCCGAAGCGTGGAGGGCCGAAGCATGGTCGCGGGAACCGCTGACAGGGGGCAACCATCACCGTCAGCGTGAGACCATGCACTGCTATCTATATCCCCCTGCACAAAAAAGGGGGAATCGACGTTTCCGACCCGGAAGTTCGGCCAAAAATTTAAATACGGGAAGCAAAACCCCGGCGGCTCGGGACGGAAAGACGGAGTTTATTCGACTGGCGGCCCTCGACTCGGGTATGACCGAGACGGCGGTTCGCCGGTTGACGGAAGCCGCGAGCGAGGGCGGCGTCGACTGTGATAGCCTCCGGGCTGAAGCGACGGAGGCAGGCTATCGCTTCCGGACGCCCGACATCGACCGCGAGGGACTCTCCGAGGCGGAGTTCCGCGAAGTCGCCGCTGCGAACCCGGCCTACGTCACGAACTGGGACTTCTGGACCCGGGCGGCCCCCGACGCGCCCGCCGACCGGGCGTACCTGCGCTGGCTCGAAGGTGCCGAGGAGACGGCGGTTCCCGGACGGTACGACAGGCTGGCAGACGGGATCGCCACGGAGTGGGGCCAGTTGCGTCTCACTGTCGAGTGTGACGAGGACGGCCTGCGTCGCTACGAGATCCGACACGTCGACGACGCCGACGCAGCGATCGAGGATTTGGAACGCCACGACGATCCCCTCGACGCGCGAACGATTGCGAAACACGACGAGCGCGACCGCTACCGGCCGCTGAAGACCGCGCCGACGCTCCGGTCGGGCTGGGTGTTCCCGGATCTGGAGCCAAAAGAACTCGTCAGCGCGGTCGATTTCTTCTACCCGGCGACGGTCGTCAACTGGCACCGCGAGCGTGAGGGCGACCTGGACGTGGATCACTGGACGGAGACCATGGGTCGCCAGTCGGGTATTTACGGCGTCATCGAGACCTGGGACCGCGGCGAGGGGCACGAACACGTCGACTGGGTGGCCGAGGCCTGCTGTGACGACTCCCAGTGTCTCAAGCGCCGCGAGTGGGAGTACGACGACGAGACCGACCTCGACGTGGACGGCGGCGACGGGGAGTTCCCCTGCCGTGAGCCGTGTTCGCTCGTCGTCTCGGCCGCACGCCAGTGGACGAAACTGGAGGGCGAGCAGTCACGGACCTACGAGTTCGAGCTGACGCCGAGCGAGAAAGCACAGATCGAGGCGATCATCGACGCGGTCGCCGATGGGCGTAGCGACGAAATCCGCGAAGCCGACGTGTACGACGACGCGAACCGTTACCGCACGCGATACCTCCGGGCGAAACTGTTCGACGACGACGGTAACCTCTGTGGCGTCGACACTGAGGACTAGCGGACGAGCAGATAGCCGGCCAGCAGGACGGCGACGAAGACCACGGCCGCGCCGGCGGCGACCACTCCGCTCTCGAAGACCGTCGCCGCGCCGATAGCGACGGCGACCGCCAGCGCGCCCAGCGCCAGTACCGGCAACGCCGGACGATCGGCCAGCATCGATCCGGACGCGGCCCCGTCGCTCTCTTCGTCCGTCGGCTCGCGCTCGCCGCCGCCGGGTTCCGCGAGGCTCTCGTCGACCTCGACGCTCCCGGTGTCGTCGGGTTCGGTCAGCTTCACGTCGACCCACCGCGTCGTCGCACCGTACCCTGCCGAGAGTTTGATCTTCCCGTGGACGACGCCGTGTTCGTGGACGCTCACCGGGATGTCGCGTCTGCTGTTCGCCTCGACGTAGTGGTTGGTCTCGTCGAGTGAGGCGACCGCCGACAGGTTCTCGTCGAGGTGGACGTGGACCCGGCTCGCGTTCCCGTGGTTCCGGACTCTGACGACGAACGAATCGTCGGTCTCGATGGACGCCGGGACGTTCAGGGAGTTTCGCTCCCGGCGGTTCACGTCGACGGGTAACTCGTCGGGCACACCGCCACCTGCGCGTGGCGGGGGCAAAAAGGTTCAGTCTACGCCGGTGATTCTTCCCGCATATCCGGCGGCAGGAGGTTCGGAATCCCGTCTTCGATGGGATACTCCTCGCCACACTCCGTACAGACCAGTCGCCCTTCCATGATCTCGTCGTCGTCCCGACGGATGACCTCCAGATCGAGTTCGTGTTTGTCGAGTGGACAGCAGATAATGTCCATCAGGTCCTCGCGCATACTGCTCTCTCCGGCCGGGCCGGGCAAAAACGTGCCGGACCGACGCACGCACCGATCGAACACCACGTATAAATCCACTCCCGAACGTATTCGCAACGTACGCGCCTTCTACGGGCCGTTTACGGCACTCTTTTCACCAGCCCACTGCCCTCCCCGGACATGGAGGCAACGACCCTCTACGATCGACTCGGTGGTGCCGACGGAATCGAGACCGTCGTCGACGAGTTCTACGACCGGATGCTCGACGACGAGCAGATGCAACCGTTCTTCGAGGACGTGGACATGGAGCGCCAGCGGCAACACCAGGCGCTGTTCATCAGCCAGGTCGCCGGCGGTCCCGCGGAGTACAGCGGCGAGAATATGCGCGCGGCCCACCGCGAGCTCGATCTCACGCAGGACGACTTCGAGACGGTCGTCTCACACCTCCGGGCGGCACTGGCGGCCTGTGGGGCCGACGAGGCCGACGCTGACGAGGTGATCGCGGCGGTACGGGGACTCGAAGACGACGTTCTCTGTCGCTAGAAGGGGGCTAGAACGGTCGTTCCCGGACGATAGTCTGGGAACGGCCCGGACCGACGCCGACCGCGTAGATCGGCGTGTCGAGTTCGTCGCCGACGTAGTCCAGATACGCCCGCGCGTTCTCGTGGAGCGCGTCGTACCCCTCGCTCGCGACTTCGGCCCAGTCCTGCTCGGGCCAGCCCTCGAAGGTCTTCAGGTTGACCTCGCAGTCGGCCCACTGCTCGGTGGTAGCCGGCATCGTCTCTAGTGTCTCGCCGTCCAGTTCGTAGGTGTGGCCGACCTGCAGTTCGTCGAGGCCGGCGAGGGTGTCGACGTGGTTGACCGCCAGGCCGGTGAACCCGCTGGCGCGGGTCGCGTGACGGAGCATCGGCATATCGAGCCAGCCGACCCGGCGCGGCCGGCCGGTGACGGTACCGTACTCGTCACCCTCCTCACGGATGTAGGTGGCCAGTTCCTCGTTTTCGCCTTCCCCCTGTTCGTCGTAGCCCGGCGTGTCACCCGCGACGCCGCCGAGTTCGGTCGGCATCGGGCCGCTCCCGACGCGGGTCAGGTAGGCCTTGACGATGCCGACGACCTCGCCGTCACCGACGACGCCCGGGGAGAGCCCGGTCCCGGTGCAGGCTCCGCCGGCGGTCGGGTTCGAGGAGGTGACGAAGGGGTAGTTGCCGTGGTCGATGTCGATGATCGTCCCCTGGGCACCTTCGAGGATGACGTTCTGTCCGTCGTCGATGGCGTCGGTGAGGAACTCGCCCGCGTTGACGGTCATGCCTTCACTCTCCAGTCGGCGACCGAACTCCCGGAACTCCTCGTACAGCGATTCGACGTCGAGTGCCTCGGGATCGTCGAGGTCGGCCACGTCGAGACCGTACACGTCCTCGACGATGGCCCGCTTCTGGGGCACGACGTACTCCAGTCGGTCACGGAGGACCTCGGCGTCGAGCAGATCGCCCACGCGGACGCCGCGGCGGCCGGCCTTGTCCTCGTAGGTGGGGCCGATGCCGCGACCGGTGGTGCCGACCTCGTCGTCGGTTTCGCTCTTTGCCTCCTCCTCGATACCGTCCAGAACCCTGTGGTAGGGGAGAATGACGTGTGCGCGGCGAGCGACCCGCACGTCGGGGTCGAGTCCGCGGTCCCGGAGCGCGTCGAGTTCCTCGAACAGCGTCCGCGGGTTGACGACACAGCCGTTGCCGAGGACGCCGACCTTGCCGCGGACGGCTCCGCTCGGGACGAGCGACAGCTTGTACTCCTCGTCCCCTTCGACGACGGTGTGACCGGCGTTGTCGCCACCCTGATAGCGGACGACCACGTCGGCGGCGTCGCCGTACAGGTCGACGATACCGCCTTTGCCCTCGTCGCCCAGCTGGGACCCAACGATAGTTACGGTCATGACCGAGGTTTCTGCCGGTCCCGATAAACAGGTTACGGTCCCCTCGCAATCGTCCACTGCACGCGCACAGCGCCGCCCGCTCGGGTGGCCCGTGCCGTGGGGTATCAGACAAAGGTTTAAAACTGTACCCGCCGAACACGTAATTTGAGGCTGCTCTTTAAGTATACCGGACAGCAACCTTTAAAACCTGCGAACACAAGTTAACAATTGCCATGATAGACAGGCTTGAGAAGGAAGTAGATATGCTCGAGCGCCATCTGCAGGTTCTCCGGATGGTGATCGAGAACGAGCCGATCGGCATCGTCAAGATGTCGAACGAGACCGGCTACCCACACCACAAGGTTCGGTACTCCCTGCGCGTCCTCGAGGAGGAGAACCTCATCGAGCCCTCCAGCCAGGGTGCCATCACGACCGAACAGACTTCCGAATTCGTCGACGATCTGGACGAGAAGATCGACAGCATCATCGAGAAACTTGACGACATGAAGATCGAAGACGTCGCCGAAATCGAAAACTGACTGCTCTCTCAGATTTCGGGCACGGAGAGGTTAAAATTCTCCTCGCGCGCTTCCACCAGACAGAGGTGGAACCCGTCTTTTCGCGACAGTTTCACGAAGCTCTCGCGTTTGTCGCGACTGAGCAGGCCACTCCCCGTCGCGTCCGAGGCCGCTTCCATCGCTTCCGGCTCGAAGAAACTCGACGTGACGAGGAATGACCCGGCCAGTGACTCCTTGGACTCGCCGACGCGCTGTGACGCCGAGATGAGTCCCTCCATCATGCTCTGGCTCGCGGGCTGACGGGACTCGTTCATGTTCGCCACGATCAGTGGGTTGCCCATCCGGTCGCGCAACACCACGTCGAAACTTTCCTGACTGCGGTGTTCCTCGCCGTCTTCCTGGTACTGGACGGTGATCGCTCCGTTCAGCTCCGCCCGGTCGATCTTCGGGAGCGCGTCGTACAGTGGCCCCAGCGCCTCCTGGTGGCCCGTATCGCGGATCTCGTAGGGGAGGACCCGCACGAGCCACTCGACGAAACTGTGCTGGATCGTGTCCTGCAGGTAGGCCGCAAACGGCTCGCCGTTGACGGCCACGTCCTCGGCCTCGAACTGGGTGTGGTACTGGATCTGCATATTGTCGTTGACCGCACCCGCCTCGGCGTTCCCGGCGTGGGCCGCCTCCAGTGTCGCGTCGCCTTTCGATCGGTACCGGACGAAGAGGTTCGTCCCCTCGATGGCCTCGGCTGGGCTGAGGCGCTCGCGGTCCGCGACGGACTCCCCGCCCTCCTCCGTCCGGAGCTCGTCGATCCGACGTTCGAGCTGTTCGACCCGCTCTCGGAGTTCGTCGCGTTCGGCCGCCAACTCGTCGCGTTCGGCCTCCAGTTCGTCGCGCTCGTCCTCGGCCGTCTCCAGTTTCGCTTCGAGATCATCGATCTCGGCCTCCTTGTCATCGAGTTTCGCTTCCAGTTCCTCGATCTCGGCGGGGGTGGGACCCCCTTCGGGGTCCGGGTCCGGTTCCGGCTCGGTATCGGCCGGTTCCCGGCGGGGTTCGCCCTGCTGTCCCTCGGCCGGCGCTCGTTCGGGCTGTGCCCGCTCGGGCGTCCCCTGGCGCGGCGCGGGATCGGCCCCCTGACTCGCCGGTCCCGATCCGCGCCGTGGCTCGCCGCCGGGATTCCCGGCCGGCCCTGGCTCCGGTTCGGAACGCGCGCCCGATCCAGCGGCCGCCGGTCCCTGTTGCCCGTTTCCGTCGTCCGGCTCGCTCGTCCGGTCGGGATCCAGCGACGGGATCGACCTGGTCTCCAGTTCGCCGACCTTGCCGGTGCTTTTCTGCCCGCCCTGCTGGCGGCTTCGGCTGGAGTCGGGGGACTCCGACCGTGGCCCGCTCGCGCCCGCAGTCCCGCCGGTGGGGTCAGCGTTCCGTGGTCCGGTATCGCGCTGTGTGTCTCTCGCCGTCGGTTCCGACGTGCTCGGCTGCTGTTGTCCGGGCCGAGTCTCCCCGCCTCGTGACGACGCGCTCCGGTCGGCCTGCTCTCGCTGTCGGTCCGTGCCCGCAGACTCGGACCGTCGGCTGTCGCGCCGCGAGCCACTCGACTCCCGCTCCTCCGGTTCGGCCCGGGTCCGGTCGTCGCGAGTGTCCGTCCCGGTCGTCCCATTGGACGCACCGTCGTCCCCCCGGTCGGGCGTCTCGGTCGGTTCCGTCGCGGATTCTGCGCCGGATCGGTCCGCCGTGTTCGCCTCCGCGTTGGCCTCTGGTTCCGCTCGTCCGGCACCAGGCTCGTTCCCAGTGGGCTCACCAGAGTCCGTCGCTCCGGTGTCCACAGCCGTCTCTGGGACCTCCTCGTCCGTGTCGTCGGCGGCCGACGGCTCGGCTGTCGACTCCGCTTCGGACGGCTCGTCCTCGGCTGGCTCTGTACTGGTCGGTTCAGCTTCGGTGTCGGCCTCGGCCGTCGTCGCGGCCGCCGCGCCCGCGTCGGGAGCGGGCGCCGTCTCCTCGGTCGCGGGCTCGGTCGGCTCCGGAATCTCGACGACTTCGATGTCGACCGGTCGCACTTCGTAGATACCGACCTCGCCGTTGGCCTGATCGAAGGCCTCGTCGTCGATCAGGAGGTTTTCGCTCGCGCCGACCCAGGCGACGCTCATCGACCGGCCCTGGTGATAGACCAGATAGTAGTCGCCGCTGAGGACGTTCTCGGACAGCTCGACGTACCCCGTGAAGTTCCCCTGTGTGAGCGTCCGGTCTACTTCCTCGACGCTCGTCTCCTCGGTGTAGTACTGGGCGCGGACCTCGTCACTGCGCTCTTGCATGACCGAGAGCAGGGGGAGCGCCGGCGAGGGGGCCTCGTAGGCGGTCCCCTCGGCGTCCTCGAAGTCCTCGATGGTGCCGTCGAGGATGCCGATCACCCGGCCGGAGGTCATGCAGAGTCGCGTCGGTCCCGCCGCGACGATACCGGAGAAGTCGTCGTCAGCCAGGTCGTGCAGGCCGCGGTACCCGCCCGAGAACGGCCGGGAGTCCCAGTCGTCGACCTGCTCGACCGCGCGTGTCGTCATTGATAAGAACAAGTCCCATGCGGTCCTAATACTTTGCGGGGAAAACGCGGTCGGTCACCGATGACCCGGTGCCGAGGGGAACGGACCGGACGAGCGGGCCCCGAATAGGGGGCGATGTCGCTCCCGTGTTCGTAAGCTTCAATGCCGCCAAGTGTGGACGGGAGAGCATGGAACTGCGGGTCATCGAGAAGACCGACACGGAACTCTCTATCGAGATCGCGGGCGAGGATCACACTTTCATGAACGTCCTGAAGGGCGCACTGCTGGAAGCCGAGGGCGTCGAGGCCGCGACCTACGACGTGAACCCCGAACAGTCCGGTGGCCAGACTGAACCCATCCTGACGGTCAAGACGAAAGAAGACGTGGACGCCTTGGACGCACTGGAAGCCGGTGCCGAACGCGTCATGGAGAAAGCCGACGACTTCCGGTCCGCCTACGAGGCGGCCTAACAGACGATTTGGGTCACGTAGAGCACGCCGTCGGGCGCGACGTGGACGTCGACGCCGGTCAATTTTCGCTCCGCTTCGACCAGTGGCTCTCGCGTGTTGGTTCCCGGTTCTGCCAGGAGCCGTGCGAGTTCCCGCTCGGTCTCGAACTCCATCCCCTCTTCTCCGAGTTGCAGATCCGGCGGGAAGGTGACCAGAACCGGTGTCGCATCACCACACACGTCCCCGATTTCGCTCCGTGCTCGATCCTCGCTGGCGCTATCGATCTCTCCGTAGTCGCGGCGCACGCGTTGCTGGTTGTAGGCCGTCGCTGCCGCGTCCAGATTCTCGTCGAGGGTCAGATTCCCGTACCCTTGCTCGGACCGGCGCGCGTTCAACTCGTCGACGTAGGCCGACTCGACGTCCGCGAACACCAGCCCGTCCGCGGCCGTCGCGTTCCCGGGGACCGGCGGTGTCGGGGAGATCCCCGGAATCTGGACGATACCCAGGAATCCAAGCGCCAGGTAGGCCACCAGCGCGGCGACGCCCAGAAAGAGCAAGACGAGTTTGGCGTCGAGCACGTCGAGATAGCTCACGTCGGCGCTGGGGGTCCGCCCGGAGCTGTCTTCGAGCATCTCCTCGACGATCTCGTCTTCGTCGTAGCTCAACTCCCGTCGTTCCAGTGTCGCGTTCCCACAGCGGTCACAGGGCGGCGTGTGCTTGGGGTGGTCGTTGCCACACTCCGTGCAGATCCAGGCGTATGTCGTGCTGGCGTCCTCGTCCTCGGCTTCGGGGGCCATCGGCACGACCGCTTTCTCGAACTCGCTGTGCCCGCAGTTGTCACACGGCGGATCGTTGCGCTCGTGTGGCTTCCCACAGTGCTCACACCGCCACTTCATCGGGCTGATAGAGGGACCCGTGTACGGAAAGGGTGTCGGTTAACAGAGACGACGGAGGGTGTCTCTCCGGACAGGCGAGCGAGCGGGCCTCGCCCCCGAGCAGCGGGAAGCGTGACCACAGGGAACGCTTCCGGATGTGTGAACGGCGACTGGAAGGAGCCGTGAGCAGGGCGACGCGAACGGGGTGAGCGTCGCCGAACGAGCGAGCAAAAGACAGGCCCGTGGCCTCAGAACAGCGCGGCCGCGGCGTCGAAGGCGGTCCCGGAGACGACGCCGAAGGCGGGCAACAGGAGGAAGGTCACGATGGCGGCACCGACGACGGCCGCGTAGAGGCCGGTCGGGTGTGACGAGACCTCGAAGTCACCCGCGGGCTCTTCGATCCACATCGCTTTGACGACCCGGGAGTAGTAGAACAGCGACAGCGCGCTGTTGACGATGAGGGCCGCGGCGAGCAGCCACGCGCTCAGCGTGGCGGCGCTGGCCGTCGCCGACAGGAGCGCCCACTTCGAGAGCGCCCCGCCGCCGATGGGCAGGCCCGCGAGGCTGAACAGGAAGATCGTCATCGCGAAACAGGCGACGGGGGCCTGCTTCGCGAGCCCGTTGTAGTCCTCGAAGGTCCGGCCGACGCCCCAGTACTCGACCAGGGCGACGAACAGGAAGGCCCCGGTGTTCATGAACCCGTAGACGAACAGGTGGAGCATACTCGCTCCCAGCGCGTAGCCCTGATTGGCCGTCCCAGTCACGATGGCGATGCCGATCAGCGCGTAGCCGGCGTGTCCGATCGAGGAGTACGCCAGCATCCGCTTGACCTTGTCCTGGGTGGCCGCGGCGAAGTTGCCGAGCGTCATCGTCACCAGCGCCAGCACGGTGAAGGCCAGTGTCCAGTCGATGGTGCCCGCCACGACTTCGAGCGGGAACGCGGTGACGAACACCCGGAAGGCCAGCACGAACCCGGCGGCCTTCGACGCCGAGGACAGGAAGCCGGAGATCGGTGCGGGCGCGCCTTCGTAGGCCTCCGGGGCCCAGAAGTGGAAGGGCACGGAGGCGGTCTTGAACGCGAAGCCGCCCGCGACCATCAGGATGCCCACGCCGAGGACGCCGGTGTTCTGGATACCCATACTCAGCGCCTCCGCGACGGCGTCCAACTGCAACGCACCGGAGGACGCGTAGACGAGGCTGATCCCGTACGCGAGCACCGCCGAGGACACTGCGCCGATCAGGAAGTACTTCAGCCCGGCCTCGACGCTCCCGCGGTCGTTCTTGAGATAGGCCACGAGCCCGTAGGACGGCAGGCTGGAGAGTTCCAGCGCGACGAAGGCCGTCGCGAGGCTGTTTGCCGAGGCCATCACCGACATCCCGGTGGCCGCGAGCAACACGAGCGCGTAGTACTCGGCCTGGTTGGGTCGGCCCGAGAGGTAATCGTAGCTGGCGACGGTGACGAGCGCGGTCACGCTCGTGAAGATGAACGTGAAAAACAGGCTCATCCCGTCGACGACCAGCTGCCCGCTGAACAACTCGATCGCGCCGCCGGTCCGGGGCATCCCGGTCCCGGCGACCAGATACCAGCCCGTGACGACCATCGCCAGGACCGATCCCAGCGTCGCGACGCCAGCGAGCAGGCTCGGCGATTCGTCGTTCGGGTCGATGCTGTCGATCAGGAACAGGGTCAGCGCAGTCAGCCCGAGCAGTATCGCCGGGGCCAGCGCCGCCCAGTCGGGCAACGTACTCTGTGTCTGGAGCGGAATCATCAGGCACCACCTCCCAGGCCCAGTGCCGTCACTTCGAACACTGCGTCCTGGATCATCCGATAGAACAGATCAGGCGCGACGCCCAGTGCGATGACCAGCGCCAGCAGGACGAACAGCGGCGCGACGTCCTGTAGCGGGGCACGCCCGATGTCGTAGTCGGTTTCGAGCCGGAAGGGCCCGAACAGCGTCTTCTGCATCGCACGCAGCAGGTAGCCCGCGACGATCACGATGCCGAACATCGCGATCCCCGTAAAGAGCGGGGCCGCCGGAATCGTCGTCGACTCGAAGGCACCCATGAACACGAGCACCTCGGCCGCGAACCCGCTCATCAGCGGCAGGCCCATGTAGCCGAACGCGGCCGCGACGAATACGCCCGCGGTCACGGGCATCCGGTCGGCCATCCCGGACATATCGCCGATCATCCGGGTGTGGGTCTCGTTGTAGATGACGCCGACTGCCATGAACATCAGCCCGGAGATCAGGCCGTGGCTGACCATCTGGAAGGTCGCGCCACCCACGCCGTGGGGCGTGAACGCGATCAGGCCGAGGATCACGTAGCCCATCGAGGAGATAGAGGAGTACGCGACGATCCGCTTGAGGTCCTGCTGGGCCAGCGCCAGCAGGGCCCCGTAGATCACCGAGACGACCGCGAAGATGGCGATGTAGGTGGCGTTAGCCCGCGCGATGTCCGCCAGCATCGTGAAGTTGAACCGGAGCAGTGCGTAGGTCCCCATCTTCAGCAGGACGCCCGCCAGAAGCACCGACACAGGGGTCGGTGCCTCGACGTGTGCGTCCGGCAGCCACGTGTGGAAGGGGACGACCGGCACCTTGACCGCGAAGCCGAAGAACAGCGCCACGAAGGCGGCCAGTTTGATCACGTCGGGACTGAAACCGGCGACGCTCCCGAGCTGGCCCGCGTTCAGCGCCTGGGCGATGGCCGGCAGGCCCAGCGTGCTGATGGAGTCGCCGAGTCCGAACACCAGCGTGAAGAAGCCGACGAACATCACGAGGCTCGCCACGTTGGTGTAGACGAAGAACTTGATCGCGGCGTACTTCCGGCGCGGCCCGCCCCAGACGCCGATGAGGAAGTACATCGGGACGAGGACGGCCTCCCAGAAGACGAACCACAGCAGGAAGTCGAGCGCCGAGAAGACACCGATCAGCGCGGCCTGCATGAACAGGACTAGCCCGTAGAACTGGGACTCCCGTTCGTCGATGGGCGTCCAGGCGCTGACGATCGCGAGCGTGGTCAGGATCGTCGTCAACACGATCAGCGGCATACTCACGCCGTCGAGACCGACGTGCCAGTTGATCGCGTACGGCCCGAGCGTGATCCAGCTCGCCATCGTCTCGAAGGCGGGCTGGCCACCAGAGAGCAGTGCGTTGCCCGTGCCGTCGAAGACGCTGTACATCCACAGGCTCACGCCGACGGGCACGAGACTGAGGACGGCCGCGAACTGACCCGCGTACTCGTCGGGGGCGAGCAAGACCAGTCCCGCCGCCATCAGCGCGAAGACGATGAGCAGTTCGACCAGCATTCAGAACCACCCCCCGACGATGCCGAAGGCGATCAACAGGAGCGCGAGCCCGATGGTCAGCAGGGCCGCGTAGTTGGAGACGACGCCGGTCTGGATCCGCCGAATGCGGTCGCCCGAGAACAGGCTCACGCTAGAGATTCCGTTGACGACGCCGTCGATGATTCCCTGATCGAATGTGTCGGCCACGCGGGCCAGCGGCAGGGTCACGCCCTCCGCCAGCCACACCTGGTACTCGTCCTGATAGTAGTTGTGCATGAGCAGCGTCCGCAGTCCGCCGAGTTTCTTCGTGTGTTCGACCGGTTCCGGCACCGCGTACAGCCGGTAGGCCAGCCCGACGCCGGCCAGTGCGAGACCGAGCGACAGCGCTGCCGAAATCAGCAGCGTCGGAACCTCACCGCCAGCGATGTAGGCCGACTCGTACGGCAGCAGGTCCTCGTAGACGTGCAGGCCCGTCAGGAACTCCGCGTTGACGATTTCGGAGCCGACCAGCCACTTGTGCAGGAAGTCGATGTGCGCGCCGGTCAGCTTCGCGACCGGGACCATGTTGATGAACCCGAGCGTCGCCGCGAGGACCCCGAGGACGCCGAGCGGCAGTTTGACGTTCCAGCGAACGCCGTGAGGGTCCTCCGCGTCGTCGGTCCGGGGCTCACCGTGGAAGGTCAGGAAGACCATCCGGAAGGTGTAGAAGCCGGTCAGGAAGACGGCGAGCAGGCCCATCGCCCATGCGACCAGGATGACGGGGTCGCCGAGGCCGTGAATCAGCGCCTCGTACAACACCTCGTCCTTGGACCAGAAGCCCGCGAACGGGAAGATCCCCGCTAGCGCGAGCGAGCCCGAGAGGAAGGTCCAGTAGGTCACGGGCATCTTCTCTTTGAGTCCGCCCATGTCCCACATATTCTCGTTGTGGTGCATGGCGATGATGACCGACCCCGCGCCGAGGAACAGGAGCGCCTTGAACACGGCGTGGGTGGTCAGATGGAAGACCGCGGCGACGTATCCGCCCGACCCCAGCGCGAGCATCATGTACCCGTACTGGGAGATGGTCGAGTACGCCAGCACCTGCTTGAGTTCCTGTTTGACGACGCCCATCGTCGCCGCGAACAGGGCCGTGAAGCCACCGATCAGGGCGATGATGCCCATCGTCGTCGGGGTCAGGAGGTAGAACCCGTACATACGTGCGACTAGATAGACACCGGCCGCGACCATCGTCGCCGCGTGGATCAGCGCGGAGACGGGCGTCGGGCCTTCCATCGCGTCGGGCAGCCACGTGTGCAGCGGGAACTGCGCCGACTTGCCGACCACGCCGCCGAGCACGAGCAGTCCCAGGATCGTGAACCACCCCTGGGCACCCATGCCGAGCGGTTCGAGGAAGTCGGCGACCGTGCCGGGCATCTCGCCGCTGATCGCCTGCTCGGCCATCGCGGGGAAGCCCGCCTCCGTGACGAACAGGCCCGTCCCGAATGTCGCGAAGATGCCGACGACGCCGATCAGGAAGAAGAAGTCACCGAAGCGGGTGACCAGGAACGCCTTCTTCGCGGCGCTGGGCGGCGCGTCCTCGCGGAACCAGAAGCCGATGAGCAGGAACGAACACAGGCCCACCAGCTCGAAGAACATGAACGCCATCAGGATGTTGTCCGCGAAGACGAAGGCGAGCATGCTGAAGCTAAACAGCGAGAGCGAGGCGTAGTACCGGGGAAGCCCGGTCTCGTTCTCGTCGTTCATGTAGCCCAGCGAGAAGACGAACACGAGGAGCGAAATCAGCGAGACGATCAACAGCATCAGCGAGGAGAGCGGGTCGACGAAGACGCCCAGGTGGAGATCGAACGTGCCGATCCCCGTCGCGAACTGCCAGATCTCCTCGTGGTAGGCCGTCTCCGAGCCCAGGATGCCCGCGACCGTCAGCACGGTCCAGATCGAGAGCAACAGGGAGCCGGCCGTCGCGAAGATACCGGCCAGCGCACCTTTCTTGGGCATCCACTTGCCGAAGGCCAGCGCGACCACGAACGATACGAGTGGCAACACCGCGATCGCCGGAACGAACTCGAATGCACTCACCATCTTACCACCTCATAGTCGTCGGTTTGGTCACGTCGATGTCCGCGAAGTTACGGTACAGCACCAGGATGATACCGATCCCGATGGCGACCTCGGCCGCGGCCAGCGCCATCAGGAACAGCGTGAATACCTGCCCGGTCAGGTTCCCCCACTGGAGGGAGAACGCCACGAAGTTGATGCTGGCTGCGTTGAGCATCAGTTCGACGGACATCAGGAACAGCAGGGCGTTGCGACGGGTGAGGATCCCGAACAGCCCGATACAGAACATCGCGGCCGACAGGAGCAGGTAGTACTCGGCCGGGACCATCAGTGGTCACCCCGTCCTGTCGAGCGCCCGCCGTCCGTGATCGCGCTCGCCGAGTCCTCGTCACGCGACGCGAGCATGAGCGCCACGTCGAGCGCCGCGTCCAGCGTGATCGCGATGACGATGAACGACACCAGGAACTCCTCGCTCTCGATCACCGTCTGGCCGATGAGATCGAACATCGCGTACCCGATGCCCGCGGTGATCGACACGTCCGGGAACCCGGCCGCCGATCCGAACGAGGACCCGAGGAACACGATCGCCAGCACGGCGAACAGGCCGAGCGCGGCGATGCCGGCGACCCAGTTGGCGTCGTCAGCCAGTCGCGGTCGAGTCGTCATGTCGTCACCTCCGCCGACTCTGCCGGCTCGTCCTTGCGGGTAAGCATCACGGCGAACGTAATCAGGATCAATACGCCGCCCACGTACACGAGTATCTGCATCGTCGCGACGAACTCCGCGCGCAACATCACGTAGTGGATCGCGACGCTGAGCAACGCGACACCCAACATCAGCGCTGAGTGCCACATGTCCCGTAAGAGGACGACGCCGAGGCTGCTCGCGATCGTGACGAACGCGAACAACCCGAATGCTATAGTTTCTGGCAGTGCCATCTTACTTCACTCTCCAATCGGCGGGCCTTTGAAGATTTCTTTATCCGATTCACGCGCACGTCTCGGAGATCGGCCTCTCGACCGAAACGCGTCGGTTCTCCCGCCGTTGTGATTGTCGTATGTCATGTGTGTCTGGTGTTACGTGTCGTTCAGACCGGTCGGGTAAAAAGCTGCACCCGGACGCGGCCGGCCGTGGCTACTGGTAGTCGAGTTCGCCTTCGCCTTCGCCGATCCACGCGCCCCGGTCCGGTTCGCGGGACTCCAGCGGATCGATGTCCTTGTACCAGGGAACGTTCTTGAGTTGTTCCTTGTTGTAGGCGAGTTCGTCTTTCGTGTCGGCGGTGAACTCGAAGTTCTGGGTCAGCAGGATGGCGTCGACGGGACAGACCTCCTCACAGAGCCGGCAGTAGATACACTGACCGATGTGGAGGTTGTACTCCTCGCCGTTGCGCTGGTCGTCGGTGACGATCTGAATCGTGTCGTTCGGGCAGACGTTCTCACACTGCCGACACCAGATACACCGCTCCTGGCTGAACTTGTGGACCCCGCGGAAGCGCGGGCTCACTTCGGGTGCTTCTTCGGGGTACTCGACGGTGAACGTCTCCCCGTCGAGCGCGTGTTTCATCGTCGTCGCCATGGATTTGAGCAGTCCGATCATGTTACACGACCACCCCGACGATGATAGCCGTCAGGATCAGGTTGGCGAAGGAGAGCACGAGCATCCCCTTCCAGCCGATTTCGATGAGCTGGTCGATACGAACCCGGGGCAGCGCCGACCGCGCCCACTGGGTGAACAGGAAGACGGCCCAGATCTTGATCAGGAACCAGACGATCCCGGGCAGGACCGGGCCGGCCGGCCCGCCGAGGAAGATCGTCGCGATGATCGCCCCGCCAAGGAAGATGTGGATGAACTCCCCGAGGTACATCAGGACGAAATAGACCGAGGAGTACTCGGTCTGGTAGCCGGCGACGATCTCGGTCGGGGCCTCCGGCGTGTCGAACGGGTTCCGGCCGACCTCCGCCAGGTTCGCGACCAGGAAGAGGACGAACGCGAACGGGTTCACGAACGCGTACCACGACGGGATCGGGATCCCGGCGATCGTCGCCAGCGTCCCGGTCTGTGCGGCGACGATCTCGCTCATCTGGAGCGTGCCGGCGAAGATGACGACCGACACGCCCGTCAGCACGAGCGGAATCTCGTAGGCCAGGTTCTGCGCGACCGCGCGCAGTCCGCCCAGCATCGAGTACTTGTTGTTCGAGGCGTAGCCCGCCATCACGAGGCCGAGCGACGCCAGCGACGCGACCGCGAACACGTACGCCAACCCTGCCTCGGGGTCGGCGACCTGGATGCCGTTCCCCATCGGGATGACGGCGAACCCGAAGAGCGCCGAGCCCGCGATGACAAGCGGCGCGAGGTCCCACGCCGGGCGGTCGACTTCTTCGGGAACGATCAGTTCCTTCGAGAGTAGGCGCACCGCGTCGGCGACGATGACCATCAGGCCGAACGGGCCGATCCGGTTGACCGCGATCCGGTCGGTGAACGCGGCCGTGATCTTCCGTTTCGCCCACGGGCCGGCGATCGCGACGTTGACGAGCATGAACGTGCCGACGATGGCCGACGCGATGATCGCCGCGAGGAAAAACTGCAACGGGTCGTTCGCGTTCAACCCGAGCAATCCGGCGATGGTGTCCGAGAGCGTCATTACCGATCCACCTCGCCCATGATGGTGTCCAGGCTACCGAGCGACGCGATCAGGTCCGCGATGTACTCGCCCTCGGCCATCTCCGGCAGCGTCTGCAGGTTGGAGAACGATCCGCCCCGGATCTTGAACCGCGCGGGCGAGTCCGTGCCGTCCGAGCGGATGTAGATCCCGAGTTCACCCTTCGCGGCCTCGACGGACTTGTAGACCTCCGTGTCGGGTTCGGGCTTGATCGTCCGGGGAACGTTGGCCTGAATCGTGCGGTCCTCCTCGGGCCAGTCCTCAAGCAGGTCGACACACTGGTTGATGATCTTGGCCGACTCCTCGACCTCTTGGAGCCGCACCAGCAGGCGCGCGTAGTTGTCGCCGCCGTCTTCGGTGACCACGTCCCAGTCGAGCTTGTCGTAGTAGCCGTAGGGATCGTCCCGGCGAACGTCGTAGTCGATGCCGGAGCCACGCGCGACCGGTCCCGTCGCGCCGTAGTTTTTGGCGACCTCGGGGTCGAGATACCCCGTGTCGACGGTCCGGACCTGCATGATCTCGTTGCTGGTCAGCAGGTTGTGGTACTCCTCCAGTTTCTCGGGCAGGTCGTCGATGAACGCCCGGATCTTCTCGAAGAACTCCTCGCGGGGCTCGGGTAGGTCCCACGCGACCCCGCCCAGCCGGAAGTAGTTGAACATCAGCCGCTGACCGGTGAGGTCCTCGAGGATGTTCTGAACCACTTCCCGGTCCTGCATCCCGTACATGAACGTCGCGGTGAAGTCGCCGATCGTGTCCAGCGCGTACGCGGCCACCGCGAGCATGTGTGAGAGGATCCGCGAGAGTTCGGCAGACATCGTCCGGACGACCTGTGCGTACTCGGGCACGTCGATGTCGGCCAGTTCCTCGGCGGTCCGGGCGTACGCCCACTCGTTCAGCAGGCCCGCGCCGCCCCAGTCCCAGCGGTCGGGGTAGGGCATGATCTGGTGGCGGTAGGTCCCCTGCTGACACATCTGCTCTTCACAGCGGTGGATGTACCCGATATCGGGCTCGACGTCGGCGACCTGCTCCCCGTCCAGCGTGGCTTCCACGTGGAGGACGCCGTGGGTCGCCGGGTGGTGGGGCCCGATGTTGAGCAACATCGTGTCGCTGTCGTCGTTGAGCCGCTGGTCCTCCTGAAGTGGGTTCTTGTTCTCCCGAAGGGTGACGATCTGGGGCTTGGTCTGGTCGTAGTCCATCGAGAGCGGATGGCCCTGCCAGGTCTCGGGCAGGAGGATCCGGCGGAGGTCCGGGTGATCCGCGTACTCGATACCCACCAGGTCGTAGGCCTCCCGCTCGTGCCAGTCGGCGGTCCGGAAGACCGGTTCGGCCGACTCCGAGACGGGATCGTCCTTGCTGGTGGGGACGACGACGCCGACCTCCTGGGTCCGGTCGTCGTACTTGGTCATGTGATAGATCGTCTCGTACCGATCCTGGTACTCCTGTGCGGTGACGCAGTTCAGGAAGTCGAAGCCGGCTTCCTCCTTCAGCGTCGAGAGGGTGTCCTGCACGGCGTCGGGCCGGATGACGAACGCCTCGGCGTTGAGGTGCGTCTCCCGACCCAGCACGGCGTCGCCCAGCAGGGCTTCGAGTTCGTCGTAGTTGACTTCGCCCGCTTTCGTGAGGCCCACGTCGCGTGTCCCCGGTTCTTCCAAACTCATGGCGAATCAACCCAGTTGTACCGCATGACGAGATCGTCGTGGTCGATCTGATCGGCGAGCTTTTCGACGAGTTCGTCCCGTTCGAGGTCGCCGAACTCCTCAAGCTCGTACGGTTTGACCGTCACGGGCGCGGACTCGCCGTTCGCGACCCGTTCCTGCAGTTTGGCGATCCCGTAGACCAGCGCCTCGGGGCGGGGCGGACACCCGGGGATGTGGATGTCGACCGGGATGACCTCCTCCGCGCCCTTGATGACGTTGTACCCCTCCTGGAACGGCCCGCCGGAGATGGTACACGAGCCCATGCCGACGACGAACTTGGGCTCGGGCATCTGGTCGTACACTCGCTTCATGCGCGGGGCGAACTTCGAGACGATGGTTCCCGGGACGATGATCACGTCAGCCTGTCGCGGCGAGGCCCGCGGGACGCCGGCCCCGAACCGGTCGAGGTCGTGTTTGACCGAGTACGTGTGCATCATCTCGATGCTGCAGCAGGCGATCCCGAACTGCAGCATGAACATCGACGAGCCCCGCACCCAGTTCATGAACTTGTCGAACTTCGTGAGGATGAACGGGGACGAGCCCAGCGCCTTCCGGAGCGGGGAGTTGAACCGGTTGTCTGCACCCTCGCCCATCCGGGCGTCCTGTGTCGACTGGGTGTCGGCACCGACCGTGTCCGTTAGCTTGTCTTGACTACTCATGTGTTATCTGGCATCTTTGCGTTTCTCGGCCCGCGGCGAGCGGACCCACTTGACCGCGCCGTTGCGCCACGCCCACCCGAGACCGACGACGAGGATTCCGATGAACACCAGCATGGGGCCGAGGATTCGCGTCAGCCCGACGCCGTTCTCCAGTGCGCTGCGGTAGATGACCGTCCACGGGAAGATCAGGACGGTCTCGATGTCGAAAATCAGGAACAGCAGCGCGACCATGTAATACTGGATGTTGAACCGAATCCGGGTGTCCCCGGTCGGAATCTCACCGCTCTCGTAGGTGGAACGTTTTCCCTGCTCGGGAACGCTCGGCCGGAGAAGCTTCGATATCGCCATCATCCCGACTGGGATGAGAAGACCGACCAGCGCCAGCGCCCCGATGGCTATCCATGGATTGCCCATCCGTGTACACCTATCGTTCTACGGGTAAGGAACGGTGCCATATAAGGGTTCATAGATTCCACGCGCCGGAAAACCACGGTTTCGACCGTTGACAGGTGTCCGATGGTTCCCCCACCGGCCCGTCAGGGTCGCTCGAACTCGGCCAGCTGGAAGTCCCTGTCCGGCGTGTCGACCGCCAGCGCGAACGGCCAGTCGTGCTTGATGCAACTGCGCGGCCCGGTCGCGTTCCCGTCGGTCCGGACCGCCAGCTCGTAACAGGTCTCCCCGGCGACGGTCGCCTGCCCGGTGATCTCCACCGTCGCTTCCGACCAGCCGACACTGAAATCGTCACCGACCGTCACGTTCTCGCCACGGACCGTCCACTCGTTGCCCACGCGCAGGTCGTGGCCCGCGGCGAGAACCACCGGCGTCCGCACGTAGTAGAACGGCCCGCCGACGGACCCGTCGCTGATCACCGCCTCGAAGATGCCCCCCTGCACCGTGGTCACGTTCGTCCCGAACCGGCCGAAGCCGACGTCGACCGTCACGTCCGTGTACGGCCGCGGATCCCCGTCGTCCGTCGACGTGACGACCCACGACATCTTGGTCGTCCCGTTTGGCAGGTCGGCGAGGTAGCCGTACCCCTCGCTGTCGTTGAACAGGTACTGCAGGTCCACCGGCCCCGTGCCGGCTCCGCCGTCGTCGGTCCCGTCCTCGGCCGCCGTCGCCGTCGCCATCGGCGTCCCTGTCGTGTTCCCCTCGGTCGTCGTGGCGGTCACCCCTGGCGTCTGCTCGGCACCGCCACCGCTACAGCCAGCGAGAACGAGCAACAGCGCCAGTAGTACTGTACCCCCGACCGTCCGCGTCCGCAACGTCCCCATAGAATACCCTACTGCAGTCCGGTGTTTAGTTTTACTGCATAGTCACAGCCGGTGAAAAAACACGGCAGGAAACGTTCCTACGGCCGGTTGTAATCGACCAGCACGTACGAACTCGTCTGTGTCTCGCCACCGGTCGTCGTCTGGGTCTGGAGCTCGAACGTGGCCGACAGCGCGAACGGCCACCCCTCTTTCACACACCCACTGATCGTCTGGTTCCCGCCAGTCGCTTCGACGTTGTAACACTGGGTCCCGGCGACCTGCGAGGTACCGGTCACGCTCACGTCGATATCCCGGGGTTGCGATTGCCCCTGGAGTCCGCTCGACTCGAACTCACTGCTCGACACCGTCCAGGTGTTCCCCGGCGAGAGTTCCTGGCCCTGCACGACCAGTTGGGGGATCTGCATCAGTACGAACGTAAACGCCTGGAGGTTATCGCTGGAGCCGCTGAAGACGTCTCCCTGTGGTCCCGTGAGCGTCGACGTCTGGGTCTGGCTACCGAAACCGCTCGACAGTTCGGCCGTCACCTGCCCGTCGCTCACGTCCGAGACCGTCCAGGAGTACTCGCTGGTGCTTCCCTGGGAGGCCTCGCTCTCGTAGGTGTAGGACTCCCCCTCCTGCCACTGGTAGTCAACCGCCGGGATATCCCCCTCGGCACTCGTCTCACCCTCGACGCTCGCGGTCATCTCGCCACCTGTCGTCGTGTTCGCGTCTGTCGATTCGTCGTCCGGCGCCTCCGTCGTCGCCGGACCGCCACCACCCGAACACCCTGCCAGGACCATCGTCGCGGCCAACAGTATCGCGACGATGACCTGTCGGTTGCCAATACTAGGCATACCCGGGCTTTGTCGGAATAGTTGAAAAGCCTATGGGATCAGTCAGTTCTCACCCGGGCCGGATCCGGATCGACCATCCGCCGGCGATTCACTCGTCCCGTTGCTTGAACGCCGGCGTCCCGAGTTCGTGGAGGTCCCGTGAAACCTCGCCCACGCCGTCCTGCAGTCCCTCGTGGTACTCGACCAGTCGATCGCGCAGTTCATCGTGCTGGCGGGCCAGATACTGGACCGCCGATAGCGCGGCGTTGAACGACTTCCCCGCGTCGACGGCGGTCAACGGTGCGCCCTGTGGCATCCCGATCACCGAGTCGACCGACTTCTCCTGGACCGGGACGCCGATCACCGGCAGCGGATAGGCGATCGAGGCGGTCATGTTCGGGAGGTCCGCCGACTTGCCGCCCGCGCCGGCGATGATCACGTCCAGCCCGCGCTGTTCGGCCGTCTCCGCGTACGCGTACATCAGTTCGGGCGTCCGGTGGGCCGAGACGACGAACGTCTCGAACGTGAACCGCGCCTCGGGCGGGTCCTCGTAGCTCGTCTGTTCCGCGAAGCCCAGTTTCTCGGTCAGGGCGTCGTAGGCCCCGGGGCGGCCCGACTCGGAGCCCGCCATCACGTCCAGGTCCGAGTCCGAGCCCATGACGATCCCGATCTCTGGCGTGTCTTCGGTCGGTCTGTCGCGTTCTGCTTCCTCGCGTAGCTCCTCGATCAGTGTGTCGACGTTGTCGCTCATGGTTCGAAGGTCAGTCCGTCGCGCAGGTCGCGTGCCGATGCCAGTAGCTCGTCGGTGTCCTCGCTGTCGCCCGTCAGCGTGACGTGGCCCGTCTTCCGGAGCGGGTACACCTCGCGTTTGCCGTACCAGTGGAGGTGCGCCCGGTCGTGCTCGAAGACCGCTTCCTCGCCGGTGAGCCGGGCTTCCCGCCGCTCGTCGCCGTCGCCCAGGATGTTGACCGAGACCGTCGGCGCTCGCCGTGTGGTCGAACCCAGCGGCCGGCCGGTGACGGCCCGGACGTGTTGCTCGAACTGGGAGACGTGACAGCCCTCGATGGTCCAGTGGCCGGAGTTGTGGGGCCGCGGCGCGATCTCGTTCAGCAGGATCTCCTCGCCCGTGTCGAACAGCTCGATGCCGTAGACGCCCCGCCCCTCCATCTCGGCTAGCACGTCGCGAGCGACCTCGCGGGCGGCGTCGATCCGCTCGTCGGCTGCCCGGGCGGGCGAGACCGACTCCCGCAGAATCTCTTCCTCGTGGATCGTCTCGGTGACGGGGAAGGTGTCGGTCCCGTCGGTCCCCTTACAGCCCATCACCGCCAGTTCGCGCTCGAAGGGGACGAACGCCTCGACCATCGCCGGCCCGGCGATCTCGGCCATCGCCGCTTCGGCGTCCGCGCGGGTCTCGACGAGGACGTTCCCGCGCCCGTCGTAGCCGCCCTGTCGCGCCTTGAGCATCGCAGGCGTCCCGAGGTCGTCCAGTGCCGACTGCAGGTCCGCGACCGAGTCGACCTGTCGAAACTCGGGCACCGGAATCCCCGCCTCTCGGAGGCGTTCTTTCTGGACGAGTTTGTCCTGAATCAGCCGCAGGGTTTCCGGCGCGGGGTGGACCGGGACGCCGGTCTCCTCGCTGACTGCTTCGAGCAGGTCGGGATCGGCCAACTCGATCTCGAATGTGAGGTAGTCGGACCGTTCGGCGAGCGCGCGCAACGTCTCGGGATCGTCGAAGTCGCCGACGATCTGATCGCGGACGACCGGCGCGGCGGGCGCGTCCGGCGTCGGGTCCGACACCACGAGTTCCACCCCGAGCGGTGCCGCGGCTTCGCCGAGCATCCGGCCGAGCTGGCCACCCCCGACGACGCCGAGGGTCGGCCCTGGCGACGTGAGTGTCATCGACCGGCGCTTTCCCGGGCACGCGCTTAAGCATTGTCAACCCGGGAGGCGACCGGCACGGTCGCCCCGCCGATCACTCGGGTGGCGTCGCCGACGCGTTCACTTCGCCGACGTAGTCAGGGTGGATCAGGAAGACGGTCTCCGTTCCGTAGGTCCGGAGTTCGTAGGTCGCGCTCCAGTACTCGGGGAACTGCTCGCGTGCCTGTGCCTCCTCGTTTTCCTGGTTGTCCTCGTCGTCCTCGTCGTGCGCGCCGACGATGACGATCGGCGGTTCCGACTCGGCCGCGTCCTCGAGTTCCATGGTGCCGTCGGCACAGCTCACGTCCGCCCCGCTCGTGTTGAAGTACCACGGAAGCGGCAGGGAATTGAACCAGTCCGCGCACGCGGGGGCGAGAGTGATTCCACGTTCTTCGTTCGGGACCAACTGGGAGTCCCGCGGGTAGCCGTCGTAGACGAAGTCGGTCGTGGCGTTGGTCCCGCGGTCGACGAAGAAGTCGCCGTACAGCAACACGTCGGTCCCCTCGTTGGCGGCGGCGGCCATCGCCATGCTGTCCAGCGCTGGCCGTACGTCGTCGCCCGGCTGTGCGTACTGAACCATGGCGTTCTCGCCCTCCTGAGCCTGCGGGGCGAGGTACACCCCGTACACGCCCATGCCGACGACGAAACTGACCGCGACGATCACGACGACCGCGGCCGCCCCCATCCCGACGGGATCGTCGTCGGCGAGCGCGTCCCGCCCCCACCGGAGAACGAGTCCCAGCCCGACCGCCGCAGGGATCGCCAGCGGCACCACCGCGTGAAGCGCCGCCCACGGGGCCTGAATGTCGGTGACGATGGGGTAGCCCAGGACGGAGACGAATCCACAGTAAAAGGAGAACGCCACGAGATCTCGCGGTCGCTCCCCGGCGTAGCGGTCGACGACGAATCCAATCACCGCGAAGACGACGAGCGCGAGCGCGCCGTACCCGAGCGTTTCGGCGAGGTCCCCGAGGTAGGGGATGTACGCGTGGTCGCTCATCCCGCCGTCGACCCACAGGCCGTAGAACTCCTTCCACGCGCCGACGGTCGCTCGGTCGACGACGGTGACGAACATCCCGAGGTCTGCCTGGCCGATGGCGTTGTACAGCCCCACGTCGCCAGGGTCGCCGTCCCGTGGCCCGTAGAAGAAGACCACGATCGCGAAGAACTCGACGACCGCCAGCAGGATCCAGTGGAGCCAGTGCCAGACGCCGTAGATGAACCCGACCAGGCGGTCCTTGAGGATAGCTGTCCACGCGCGCTCACCCTCGCGTGCGAGGAACAGTCGGTGATCCAGCAGGAGGACGACGGCCCCGATCCAGGTGACCGGGTAGATAATCGCGTTCTCCTTGGCGGTGAGCGCGAGCGCGACGCCCGCGACGCCCAGGAACAGGTACCGCGCCTGCCGGAAATCGAGCAGGCGGACGAAGGCGACGACTGCCCCGAACATGAAGAAGGCGACGATGGGGTCGCCTCGCATGAACCGCGAGTAGTACAGCAAGAGCGGGTTGGCGGTCAGAAAGAGCGCGAGCAGGGCGACCTCGATGTCGCGCAGGCGGTGCCGGAGGCCGAGCGCGGCAAGCGGTGTCAGCCCGCCGAGTAGCGCCACGACTGCCCGCATCCAGAAGTCACTGGCTCCGAACAGGCTAAACAGGAGGCCGTTGACGTGGTGGTAGAAGGGGCCGTGGATGATCGCCCGATACGCGTAGTCGCCGGTGTGGACGTACTGGAGGATCCACCAGCCAACGCGCCCCTCGTCCCAGTGGGCGATGCGCTCGCCGAGGAACAGGAAGCGAGCGAACAGCGCGAACGCGGTGATCCCGGCGACGACCAGCACGAGGCGGTCGACACCGAACCGCGTGGGGAGGGCGGACTCGGACCCCTGGGCGGCGGATTCCGTCGTGGAATCGTCGTCCTCGACCGTTGCCATTGTCGATGCAGTCTGTCCGGGGATTAAGAACCCTTCTGGTTGCAAACGAGCGGTCCTCGAACTGGAGAGCGGGCCGGCGACCGCCGAACGGTATTTCTTTAGGTCGGCGTTGCTATCGCCACCACATGGTACGGCTCGGACTGGTGGTCGCGGAGTTCAACCGCGACGTCACCGAGGAGATGGAGGCGGCGGCGAAGGCGCGCGCCGACGAGCTGGACGTGGAGATCGTCGAGACCGTTCACGTCCCCGGCGCGTACGACTCGCCGCTGGCCGCCGACCGGCTGGCACGCCGGGACGACGTGGACGCCGTGGCGGTCGTCGGCGCGATCAAGTCCGGCGACACCGACCACGATCAGGTGATCGGCAACGCCATGGCCCAGGGGCTGACCGACGTGAGCCTCGACCGGGACACGCCCGTGACGCTCGGCGTCACCGGCCCCGGCATGAGCATGGACGAAGCCCGCGCCCGTACCGACTACGGCGCTGCCGCACTGGACGGAGCCGTCGACCTCGTGGAGGAACTATGACTATGGACTTTGCATCCCGCGTACAACGAGTGGAACCGTCCGCGACCCTCGCGATCAGCAACCTCGCCGCCGAACTCGAAGCCGACGGCGTCGACGTCGTCGACCTCTCGGTCGGCGAACCCGACTTCGACACCCCACAGAACGTCAAAGACGCCGGCGAGGACGCACTGGAGGCCGGCCACACCGGCTACACGTCCTCGAACGGCATCCCCGAACTCAAAGAAGCCATCGCCGCGAAACTCGACGACGACGGCCTCGACCACGACCCCGAGAACGTCATCGTCACCCCCGGCGGCAAGCAGGCCCTGTTCGAGATCTTCATGTCCCTGATCGACGACGGGGACGAGGTCTGCCTGCTCGACCCCGCGTGGGTCTCCTACGAGGCGATGGTCAAGATGGCCGGCGGGACGCTCAGCCGCGTCGACCTCTCGCCCCACGACTTCCAGCTCGAACCTGCCCTCTCCGACCTGGAAGCGGCCGTCTCGGACGACACCGAACTGCTCGTCGTCAACTCCCCGTCGAACCCGACCGGTGCCGTCTACTCCGACGCCGCCCTCGAAGGGGTCCGCGATCTGGCCGTCGAACACAACATCACCGTGATCTCCGACGAGATCTACAAGGAGATCACCTACGGCGTCGAGCCCACGAGTCTCGGTACCCTCGACGGCATGGCCGACCGGACGATCACGGTCAACGGCTTCTCGAAGGCCTACGCGATGACTGGCTGGCGGCTGGGCTACTTCGCCGGTCCCGAGGAACTGATCGATCAGGCCGGCAAGCTCCACAGCCACTCCGTGTCCTGTGCCGTGAACTTCGTCCAGCACGCGGGCGTCGAGGCCCTGGAGAACACCGACGAAGCCGTCGTGGAGATGCGCGACGCCTTCGAGGAACGCCGCGATATGCTCGCGGACCTGTTCGCCGACCACGGCGTGGACGTGCCCGTCGGCGACGGTGCGTTCTACATGATGCTCCCGGTCGACGACGACGATCAGGCCTGGTGTGAGGGTGCCATCGAGGACGCCCACGTCGCGACGGTGCCCGGGAGCGCGTTCGGCACGCCCGGTTACGCGCGGCTGTCCTACGCCGCGAGCAAGGAGCGCCTGCGCGAAGGCGTCGAGCGACTGGCAGAGCACGGCTACATCTAAAGAGCAGACCGACCGCCGTTTTCCTGCCGCAATCGCCCGTCACTGGCGAGTGTCTCTCACCTCGTGACGGAGACACGGCAACACATCGGCTACGGTGCTACCCTACGTTGCCTCGAGAATCCGAGGCGAGATCTCGTAGACCCACAGAAACCCGAAGGCGATCCCGACCGGGAGGAGAGAACTCTGAGCCAGTCCGAGGGTTCCGGCATCCGGTGGTGCGACGAACTGCCCGAGTATCACCGCAGTCAGACTCCCGACGGCGATCGCACCTGCGACGTTTTCGGTAGTACTGGGACTCTCTGTTCGTGGCCCGATTCGGTCCCGATAGTACAGGTACACCAGAACCGCCGGGACGAACACCGTGACGATAGCTGCGATGGTCTCTGCATACACCGCATTCCGATTCGACGCGTCGTAGTGCGTCCAGACTCCGGTCGACACGCCCGCCAGGAGGAGGGGGAGTACAAATGCGACGGAGCTCAGGGAGATCATCAATCGACGTTCCTTCCGATGCCGTATCAGTCTTGGTGGACATTTCGCGAAGCGGAACACGTTTGTTATCGCGATACTCGCTGTGCGTCCCGGATCGGAACCAGATTCAGGTGGCTGCACGTCGAACCGGACGTATGGCCACCGTCTCCGACGAGGCCGAAGCCCTGCTCACCAGCGAACCGCTCGTCGCCCACCTCGCGACCTGCCGGGACAGCCGGCCCCACGCCGCGCCGATCTGGTACGTCTACCGCGACGGCCTGATCGAGATCGCGACGACCGGGACGAAACTCGAAAACATCCGCCACAACCCTGCCGTCGCGCTCTCGATTCAGAAGGACGAGGACGGTGACCCCAGGTGGGGCATGACCGTCCGCGGGACGGCGGATGTCGTCAAATCAGAGAGCGAGCGCATCAACCGCCGCCTCAACGAGAAGTACGGCGCTGACGAGGATGCCTGGGATGAGAACACCGGGGTCCGAATCGAAGTGGGGTCGGTCGACTACTGGATCTACGACTGAAAATGCGTTGTACGCGCAGCGCGGCTTCGCCGCGCGAGCGCACGCCGACGAGCGACCAGCGGGAGCGAGGAGCGTTTTGTACTAAATTTTGCCCGAGCGAGCGAAGCGAGCGAGGTGTAAAATTTAGCAGCGCTCCTCGCAGATCCGGTCGATGATCTTGCCCGTCGACAGCAGTTCGTCCTCGCGGACTTCCTCGCGACCCGACGCGCGTTCGACCCGGCAGTCGAGGCCAGCCTCCGCGAGCGCGGCCGCGAGTTCCTCCTCGTCGTGGTGCTGGTCGTAGCCCAGCGCGATTACGTCGGGGTCGATCTCGCGGATCGGGACGAAGAAATCCTCGGGGTGGCCCACGCGGGCCTCGTCCACGGCGTCCAGCGCGGCCACCATGTCCCGGCGCTGGCGGTTCGAGAGGATCGGTTGCTCCTTGTGAGTGACGTTCTCCCGGCGGGCGACGATGACGTGGAGTTCGTCCCCCATCCCGGCGGCCGCTTCGAGATAGTGGACGTGACCGGGATGGAGGATGTCGAAGGTGCCCTGGGCGACGACGGTCGTCATCTGAAGCCCCCGTCGAACTCCTCGTCGCGCAACTCGGCGTCGATGTCCGCCTGGGTGAAATCGAAGAACTCCTCCTCGGGGAGGTCGATGTCCAGCACGTCCAGTTTCCGTGGCTCGCCTTCCTGATCGAAGGCCTTCCAGTCGGTCTTGCCGTAGGGCGCGCCGACGATGATGTGGACCTTGCCCTTGTTGAACGTCTGGAGGTCGGCGTCGCTCGGGCGGAGGACGCCGTTGGGGTGGGAGTGGACCGAACCGGCCGCGCGCATATCGTTCGGAACCATGTTCGTCTTGACGGTGGCGCTGACGGGGTTGGACTCGGTGCCGGGGATGACGAGCACGTCGGTGATGACGGTGCCGTCGCGTTCGAGGCCGACGTTGCGGGCGCTTTCACCCCGGAGCAGTCCCATGTACTCGTTGGGGTGTGCGTCCTCGGAGGCTTCGAGTGCGAATTCCAGGGCTTGCTCGGCGATCCCGAGGATCTCGCCCGACCGGAACAGCCGCATGGCTCATTCTCGGGCCGGTTGCCTTCTAAGCGTTCCGGATGCGCGGGCCGACTCGTCAGCGTTTCCAAAGGTTAAAACGCGCGAGCGCCGAATCGCAGTCAAATGTCTCCACAAACTCCCGATGACGGGGCGGAGGTCTCCGCCGACGGGGTTCCTACGGTTTACGACCTCGCTGACGGCTGTTCGCTGGACGACGTCGAATCCGGCGAGTACTACCACGCGTCGGTCAACGGCGTCGTGGCCTACGGCGTGTTCGTGGACCTCACCGACGGCCTCTCCGGCCTCGTGCACGAGTCGAACCTGCTGGGCGACTACGACGTTGGCGACGAGTTGCTCGTCGAACTCTCGGAAGTCCGCGAGGACGGCGACGTGAGTTTCGAGGAAGTCGAACTGGCCGACTACGAGACCGACCGCGTCGACGCCGGCGAGTCGGTCGCCGTCGCCGACCTCGAAGACGCCGTCGGTTCGACGGTCACGCTGGATGGGGAAGTCGTCCAGATCAAACAGACCGGTGGTCCCACCATCTTCCACGTCCGCGACGAGTCCGGCGTGGTCCCCTGTGCGGCCTTCGAGGAAGCCGGCGTCAGGGCCTACCCCGAGATCGAACTCGACGACGTGGTCCGGCTCACTGGCCGGGTCGAGATGCGCGAAGCCGCCGTCCAGATCGAGGTCGACAGTCTGGAGCGCTACGAGGGTGAGGCCGCCGACGAGGCACGCGAACGACTCGACGACGCGCTCGACGAGTACGCCGAACCCAACGCCGTCGAGCCCATGGTCGAGTGGGACGCCTTCGAGAAACTCCGACCCGACCTCGAACGGGTCGCCCGTCGGCTCCGCGAGGCAGTGCTCGAAGGCCGGCCGATCCGGATGCGCCACCACGCCGACGGCGACGGCCTCTGTGCGTCGGTGCCCCTCCAGCTCGCGCTGGAACGGTTCATCAGCGAGCACCACCACGACCCCGACGCGCCCCGGCACCTGCTCAAGCGGCTCCCGAGCAAGGCTCCCTTCTACGAGATGGAGGACGTGACCCGTGACCTCAACTTCGCGCTGGAGAATCGCAAGCGTCACGGGCAGAAGCTCCCGCTCCTGTTGATGCTGGACAACGGGTCGACCGAGGAGGACACGCCGGCGTACCGGAACCTCGCCCACTACGACGTGCCGATCGTCGTCGTCGACCACCACCACCCGGACCCCGACGCTGTTTCCCCGCTGGTGGACGAACACGTCAACCCCTACCTCCACGACGAGGACTACCGGATCACGACGGGCATGATGTCGGTCGAACTCGCGCGGATGATCGACCCGTCGCTCACCGACGAACTCGGCCACGTGCCGGCCGTCGCCGGCCTCGCAGACCGCTCGCAGGCGGAGGTGATGGACGAGTTCGTCGAACTCGCCGCCGAGAAGGGCTACTCCGAGGCCGACCTCCGGGACGTGGGTGAAGCCCTGGACTACGCCACCCACTGGCTGAAGTACAACGACGGGCGCGAACTCATCAACGACGCACTGAACGTCGCCTGTGACGATCGGGAGCGTCACGAGGAACTCGTCGACTTCCTGGCCTCCCGGGCCGAACGCGACGTGGACAAACAGCTCGACGCCGCGATGAGTCACGTCGAACACGAGCGACTGGACAACGACGCCCACCTCTACCGGATCGACGTGGAGAACTACGCCCATCGCTTCACCTACCCCGCGCCGGGGAAGACGACGGGCGAGATTCACGACCGGAAAGTCGAGGAGACGGGCGATCCCGTCATCACTATCGGCTACGGTCCGGACTTCGCCGTCCTCCGATCCGACGGCGTCCGGCTGGACATCCCGGAGATGGTCGAGGAACTCGTCGACGAGATCGACGGCGGCGGCGTCTCCGGCGGCGGCCACCTCGTCGTCGGCTCGATCAAGTTCGTCGAGGGGATGCGCGAGGACGTCATCTCGGCGCTGGTCGAAAAGATGGCCGACGCGGAACTCGACGAGGACCTCGCCGCGACGCTGCCCGACGAGTAACCGCCGCTCGCGATCCCCGAACACGTGATTGGGGCCGGCGTACTCTGTTTCGCTGTCGACCGCTACCTGTCATCCAGTGGTTACTGGTGATTTGGACCGGCTTATCCTGGCTACGCGACCCATAACGAAGCGTGGCCGGACGGAACCGCTGACCATGACCGACAGCGAGGCCGTCACCGGGACGGACTTATCGAAAAAAGAGCGACTGATCAACGCCTGGATCGCCGTCGGACCGGAGGGGAAGACGACTGATGTGAGCGACCTCACGGGGTCGTCGCGGGGGTACGCCTCCGATATCAGACGCTCGATGGCGGGCGAGGACGATGACGACGACCTCTCGTTCGAGGAGATCGCTGCCGCACACGAACCGGAACTGGTCGAGCAGTATCGGTCGGACCTCGCCGCCGACGAGATCGATGGCCGGTGGGTCTTCGCCGACCGCCTCGAACCGGCCGAATCCGGTCGGCCTGCGGACGACCCGGAGCCCCCTGAGCCAGCGACTGGCAGTCCAGTCTCTCGGTCCCGGGCTGATCCGACACAGCCCTCAGCGCAGCCACAGTCGACCGGGAGCCAGCCACCGACGGCCGGCCGAACCGGAGCGTCCCAGCCACCGCAGCAGTCACCCCGACAGCCACCGGCGTCGGATGTACAACCGTCTCAGCCGAGCGACCAGTCCCAACCCGGCGGGCAGGGAGGGGGTCTACCGTCACAACCGACTGCAGCAGGTCACCCACGGCCACCGGCAGGTCGCGGGCGAACCGCGCCCCCGGAGACTCGACGGACGAGCCACCAGCCGGCCGCGGGTCGCCCGAAGCAGCCGGAACCGCCCGGATTGCACGACCAACTCGCAGAACTCGACCGCCAACTGTTGGCCCACCAACAGCAGGCGACCGCCGAGTTGAACTCCGTTCCGCAGGGCTCGCAGGCCCAGACCATCGCGATCTCCAAGTACAACCTCGTCGTCGACCTGCGCGAGTCACTCCGGCAACTGGCGGCTGTCGCACCCGGCCCCTGATTTCCTATCGCGGATATCGGTTTACGCACACCCTTCACGTCGCCCGGTGATCCTCGAACTCGAACCGGCGAGCGACCAGTACGGCGGTCAGTGCGGCCAGAACCACGGCGAGCACTACACCGGCCGGGAGCCGCCAGTCGCCACCCTGCCAGTCCGCCCGAAAGACGCCGACGAAGTAGCCGGTGACACCCTCCCCCTCGACCAGAATCGCGACCTCGCGGTTGTCGCGCGCGGAGTTGTTGTTCCAGTTGAGTGATCCGACCAGTACCTGATCGTCGTCGACGATCACGCCCTTGGCGTGAATCTTCTCGAACCGGCCGTTCGGATCGGCGAGCCTGGCCGACAGCGGCAGGTCCTCGCGGGTCGCCCGTTCGTTCAGCCACTCGACCAGCGCGCGGTTCTCCTCCTCGACGTACCAGGCCCTGCTGAGCAGGATCCGTACGTCGACGCCTCGCCGTGCGGCCGCGAGGGTCGCACGCAGGAACGGCTGGCGACGGCTCCCGATGGAGACCTGTTCGATGCGGATAGTCTCGTCCGCGTTCCGGAGCAGACGGCGGACGCGACGCTCGGCGTTGTCGGGCGCTCGCAGTAACTCGACTCGCTCGGGCTGGAACCGTCGTGGGTCGACCCGTCGCGGAAAGGTCCCGTTCGCTGGGGGACCGTCCGCCGGCTCGAAGCGCTTCCCCGTCCGATACCGACGCCAGGAGTCCGCTTCCAGCCCGTTCGCGTCCGCCCGGAACGTGACTGCCAGCGCGGAGACGATTCGATCCGCTTGTACGACGACGCCCCAACCGCGGCTGGCGTGGCCGCCGGTACCGGCCGGTTTCCAGTTCTCCGTGGTGACCAGGGCGCGCCCGTCGACCACGGCGTACTTGGCGTGGTGGAAGGCGTACCGTGCGGGCTCGCCGGGGAGGACGGTGACGTCGACTCCGCGTTCGGCGAGGGTATCGAGCGTCCGTGCCGACCGTCGGGACAGGCCACCGACCGGACTGCCGTCGACGAGAATCCGGACCGCGACGCCGCGACGACTCGCGGCGATCAGTTCCCGCTCTACCCGCGGCGAGGTGAGGGTATAGCCGGCCAGCAGGATTCGCTCGTCAGCGTCGGCGAGCGTCTCGGCCGGGACCGACGCGCCATCGGGGAGAACGAACGCCCGGGTCGACTCGCCCGGTGCGGTCACGACCGGAAAGTCCGTCGCCCCGACCGGCCGCCAGGTGACGCCGTCGACCCCGGGAGTAGCGACCTCTCCCTCCGGCGCGTCAGTGTACCGGAGTGTGTCGACTGGCTCGTCGTCGCGCGCGAGCGTGACGTGATCGCCGTCGTTCGCGAGCGCCAACCCCTGGTCGAGCGCCAGAATACTGGCGTCCGTCCGGGTTCGCGTCAGATTCGGGGCGGTCGTGAGCGCGACTCGATCTTCGATTGTGCGGTTCGGAAGTCTGATACGGTCCTCTCCGTCCGTCAGTGTGTAGTCCGCCAGCGGTGTCGGTGCGGTGACGTTCAGTATCACGAACTCGCCGGCGTCGCCGTCGGGGACGGGGTTCGGATAGACGCCGATCAGTTCGACGGGTCCCGTCTCGTTGATCGGCGCTGTCGGAGCGACGCCGGCTACCGGTTTCGGCCCGTCGGCCAATCCGGCGGCCGGCGCTACGGTGAGGGCGATCCCGGCCGCTAGAAGCGCGAACGCGGCAACCAGGGCTCTGCATCGGGGCACGCTCGTGGGTGGTCCCGGTCTGAGTGATAAACCCTCGGCCGCGATATCGATTCGGCCACGTGCCGCGAGACGCCTGCCCGGTCGTCAGCCGAGTGACCCTCGGGTTATCATACTGTAGAACGGGGAGAACGATTCATCTATCTGCGGTTGCTAACTTGCGTAACCGTGTCGACGCCAAGCGACGAATCTGATGCGCCTATACGTGTTCTCTACGTGAACGACGACGAGGCGTTCGCCGACCTCGTACGAACGAAACTCGAACTGGTCGCCCCCAGTGTGGAACTCACTGTCGAGAACGGCCTGGAGCCAGCGCTGGATCGGCTGGGGGAGGGGACCGTCGACTGTGTCGTCACCGCGTATTCGGTGGCCGACGGAAGTGGGATCGACCTCATCGAGCGAGTGCAGGAGCGTGACGACGACGTTCCGACCATTCTGTTTACCGGCCGTGGGAGCGAGCGGATCGCGAGTCAGGCGACTCAGGCGGGAGTTTCGGACTACATTCCGATCCAGTCCGAACAGGACGACTTCGAGATTCTCGCGGCGCGCATCGAGACGCTGGTCGACGCGGCCCGACAACGACAGCGGGCCGATGCCCTGTCCAACCGGTTCCGTCGGACGATCGAACGGACGACGGACGCGATCTACGCCGTCGACTCCGACTGGCGCATCGAGTACATGAACGAACGGATGGCGACGCGTGTCGACTGTGACCCCGAGGCCGCCGTCGGAACCGTCCTCTGGGAGCAGTTTCCGACCGTCGTCGGGACGGACCTCGAAGCGAACTACCGGGCGGCGATGGCCTCGGGCGACCCGGTCTCGTTCGAGCAGTATATCGACGAGCCCTACGACTACTGGGTCGAGGTGCGTGCGTTCCCGGACGAGGACGGACTGACGGTGTTTTCCCGCGAGATAACGGGTCGACGTGAACGCCAGCTGGAGTTGCAACGCCAGGAGCGGGTCCTGCAGAACGTCCACGACGTGGTCTTCGCCGTCGATGCGGACCTCGACGTCCACTTCGCCAACTCGGCGGCCGCTCGGCTGCTGGGGCAGGACAGTCCCGCCGACATCGAGGGGCGATCGCTGGCGACGCTCGTCGGCGGCATGGCGACCCCCGAGGCAGTCGAGGAGTTTCGGACGGCAGTGAGCCGGACCCTCTCGGGGACTGATGCCGAATCCGACGGCGGCCTCACGGGACTGTACGACTTCGACCTCCGAATCGGCCTGGAGACGCGGGCCGGAAACCGGACCTTCGACGTGCGGCTCACGCCGTTCGAGGCGGCCGACGTTCGGCAGGTGCTCGTGGTGGCGCGCGACGTCACCGACCAGAGCGAGGCTCGAACCCAACTCGAACGCGAGCGCGACGCGCTCGGCGAGATCCAGCGCGTGATGGCCGACCGCGATCTGACGACGGACGCCCGCCTGCAACAAGTGCTGTCGAGCGCCCGTGATGTCCTCGAGCTCGACATTGGAATCCTCGCCAGGATCGAGGATCGCGACTACGAGATCACCGCCGTCTCGGCACCGGAGAGTCCGCTCAGCGCCGGTGACCGGTTCGATCTCGGCGAGACGTTCTGCGATCTGGTCGTCGACCGGGGCGAACCGGTGAGTTTCCGGAGCGCCAGCCAGGGCGACGTGGAGACACACCCCGCCTACGAGAAACAGGGGCTGGAGTCGTACCTCGGTGCGCCGGTCACCGTCGACGGCGCTCACTACGGTACCCTGAACTTCTCGAGTCCGGACGGCCGTGATCGACCGTTCAGCGCCTTCGAGACGACACTCGTTCGCCTGCTCGCCCAGTGGGTCGGCACGGAGTTGAGCCGTCGCCGGAGCAAAGAACGGGCCGAAGCGAGCCGCGATCGGTTGCGCCAGATAATCGACACGCTTCCGCAACTCGTGTTCGTCAAGGACGCCGACGGCGAGTACCTGCTCGCCAACGAACCGCTGGCGGAGGCGTACGGGACCGCCGTCGACGAACTCGAAGGGGCCACGGACGCTGCCTTCGCCGCCTCCCCCGACGAGGTCGAGCGGTTCCAGACCGACGACCTGGAGGTCATCGAGTCCGGCGAGCCCAAACACATCCCCGAAGAACCACTCACGACCGCTGACGGCGAGCGCCGCGTCGTCGAGACGACGAAGATCCCGTACGAACCCATCGACGCCGATGCCGACGCCGTCCTCGGGGTCGCGACGGACATCACCGAACGCAAACGCCGTGAGCGGGAACTCGCGCGGTACGAGGCCCTCGTCGAGAGTATGGACACCGGTGCGGTGGTCGTCGACAGCGATCGGCGGATCGAATACGTCAACGAACAGATCGTCGCCATGTCCGAGTCTACGCGGGAGGAACTGGTTGGTCGCTCCGTCATGCCACTCGCACGCGAGGTCACCGACGACACTGCGGCCCGCGACCGTCTGGCGGACGCACTCGAGGCCGCACTCGCGGGTGACGAGATCCCCCACGACCGCGTGGAACTCGATATCGACTCCCCGGCTGGGGCCCGGACCGTCGAGTATATGTTCTCGTCGTTCCGGCACGAAGACGAGGTGAAAGCGGCTATCATCGCCCGCGATATCACGGCCCGGACGGAACGCGAACGTGAACTCAACGCCGTCAAAGAGCGGCTCGACCTGGCAGTCACCGGTGCGAACCTCGGCGTCTGGGACTGGAACCTCGAGACGGACGAGGTGGTCTTCAACGACCAGTGGGCCGAGATGCTCGGCTACGCACCCGACGAAATCGGGTCGCACATAGACGAGTGGGAGAAACGGGCCCACCCGGAGGACCTGCCGGAGACCGAAGCGAAACTGCAGGCCCACCTCGACGGCGAGACCGACTACTACGACGCCGAACACCGGATGCGGACGAAAGACGGCGACTGGCTGTGGATCCGGGACGTCGGAAAGGTGTTCGAGCGCGCCGACGACGGGACCCCGAAACGGGCCGTCGGTATCCACATCGACATCGACGAGCGGAAAGCGTCCGAGGCCTCGCTGGAGGAGGAGCGGGATATGTTCGCCGAGGGACCGGCGGTCGTGTTCAAGTGGGGTAACGATGACGGCTGGCCAGTGGAGTACGTCTCGGACAACGTCACCGAGACGTTCGGGTACACGCCCGAACAGCTCCAGTCCGGTGCCGTTCCGTACGGTGATCTGGTTCACGACGACGACCTCGGTCGTGTCGTCGAAGAGGTCGAGGCCAACAGCGACGACACGACCGAGCGGTTCAGTCACGACCCCTACCGCATGGTGACGGCCGACGGTGCGGTGAAGTGGGTCACGGACAACACGAAGATCGTCCGTGAGGACGGCGAGATTACCCACTACCTCGGGTACCTGATCGACATCACCGAGCGAAAGCGGCTCGAACGCAATCTCCGTGCCCTCCAGCGGGTCGCCAGCGACCTGGCGACCGCCCGCTCCACCGACGAGATCGGGGAGATGGCCGTGAACGCGGCCACCGACATCCTCGGTCTCGATCTCACGGGCATCTGGGCCTACGACGAACAGGCCGACGCACTCGAACCGGTCGCCGAGACCGAGAGCGCACGGGCGGTGATCGGTGACTCGCCCCGGTTCACGCCCGACGACAGCCTCGCCTGGGCGGCCTTCGAAGCGGGCGAACTCCGGACGTACGACGACGTATCCGACGTCGAGGGGCGACACAACGCCGAGACGCCGATCCAGAGCGAGATCCTCCTCCCGCTCGGCGACCAGGGACTCATGTCTACGGGTGCGACGGAACCACGCGAGTTCACCGAGATGGACGTCGATCTGTTCCGGGTACTCGGTGCGGCGGTCGAGGCGGCGATGGTTCGGGCCGAGCGTGAACACGAGTTGCGGCGGCAGAACGAGCGCCTCGACCGGTTCGCGAGCGTCGTGGCCCACGACCTCCGGAACCCGCTCTCCGTCGCGAAGGGGTTCCGGGAAGTCGCCGAGGAGACCGGTGAGCTGAGTCATCTGGAGCGCGTCGCGTCGGCCCACGACCGGATCGAACATCTGATCGACGACCTCCTGACGCTGGCCAAAGGCGAGTCGACGGTCGAGGATCCAGAACGGATCGCTCTCGACGCTGCGGCCACGGAGGCGTGGGGATACGTCGACACCGACCAGGCGTCCCTGACCGTCACGGACGCGGTGCCCACGATTCACGGCGATCCGGGCCGCGTGACCCAGCTCTTCGAGAACCTGTTCCGAAATAGCGTGGAACATGGCGGCAACGACGTAACCATAACTGTCGGTGCACTCCCCGACAGGGATGGCTTCTACGTCGAGGACGACGGTGTGGGGGTCCCGCCGGACCGTCGCGACGAAGTCCTCGAACACGGCGTCAGTTACGGGGAGGGCGGCACGGGCTTTGGACTCTCGATCGTCGCCGACATCGCGAGCGCCCATCGGTGGAGCGTGTCGCTCACTGAAGGGTCGGACGGCGGTGCCCGGTTCGAGTTCGAGACGACTGCGTGACCGGCGCTCTCACTCCGCCAGCGCGTCGGCGACCGTCTCGATGGGGTGGGGTGGCTCCCCGTCCGCGTCGGGGCGGTCACCCAGTTGCGTCCGGCAGGACGCGCCCGGGGCGACGACCCGTTCGCCGTCGCTGTCTGTGACTTGTTCGAACAGGATGTCGCCGATGGCACGGCTCATCGAGTAGTGTTCGGCCTCGTAGCCGAAGGAACCGGCCATCCCACAACAGCCCGAGTCGAGCGGATCGACCCGGTAGCCGGCCCGCCGGAGGACGCCGACGGCGTGGTGGTCCTTGGCCGTCGCTTTCTGATGACAGTGGCCGTGGTAGGTCAGGTGGTCGTCGCGAGCCGCGAAGTCTATGGCCTCGTCCAGTCGGTGCACGTCGAGGTACTCCAGCACACCGTATGCGTTCTCGGCGACGGTTTCGGCGGCCGCCGCGTCCTCTGTGTCGCCCAGCAGGTCCAGGTAATCCGACTGGTACATCACTGCGTCGGAGGGCTCGACGACGACCACGTCCCAGCCCTCGGCGACCCGCGGTGCCAGATCGGCGACGTTCGCCCGAGCCGTCTCGCGCGCTTTACCGAGAAATCCCTTCGAGAACGCCGCTCGCCCGCTGTCGGTCAGACCCGGGGGCACCTCGACGTGGACGCCCGCCGCTTCCAGCACCTCGACGGCCGCTTTCCCCGCCTCGGGGCGGCTGTAGTTGGTGTAGGTATCCGGCAGGAGGAGCACCCGGCGGTCGCCCTCGTCGGCCGGAACGTGACTCCCGCGCTTGCGGAACCACTTCGCGAACGTCCCTCGACGGAAGGTCGGAAGCGACCGCTCGCGGGCGATACCGACGGTCTTCTCGATGGCCGTCCGCGCCCCCGGGACCTTCGTCGCGAGGTTCGAGATCGGGGCCAGCGCGCTCCCGACCGCCGACAACGTGTCCACGTTGGCGAACAGTCGGTCGCGTAGACTCGTCCCCTCGCGCTGGTGGTGTTCGTGCGTGAGTTCGGCCTTCAGTTTCGCCATGTCCACCTCGCTCGGGCAGTCGTGAGCACAGCCCTTACAGCCGATACAGAGGTCCAGCACTTCCGTGACGAACTCCTCTGAGAACTGTTCGTCTTCGGGGAGCTCGCCCGACATCGCCCGCCGGAGGCTGTTCGCGCGCCCCCGCGTCGACAGCGACTCCTCCTCGGCGGCCCGGAAGGTCGGGCACATCACGCCGCCGGTCGTGTCCTGATGGCCCCGACAGCCGCCACAGCCGTGGCAGAGTTCGGCCATCCCCTGGAGCCCGTTCTCGTCGTCCCACTGGAGTTCGGGCTCGAACCCTGCATCGAACTCGTAGTCGGGGTCGAATCGGAGGTGTTCGGTCACGTCCGTCGGCTCGTCGGGCCGGGCGACGACCTGTCCCGGATTCAGGAGCCAGTCGGGGTCGAACGCGGATTTGAGGTCCCGGAAGGTCTCCCAGACCGCTTCGCCGTACAGCTTGCGGTTCCACTGGGTGCGCGCGCGGCCGTCACCGTGTTCGCCCGAGACCGACCCGCCGTACTCGACGACGAGGTCGGTCACGTCGTCGGCGATGGACTCCATCTGCGCGACGCCGGCCTCGGTCTTGGTGTTCACCAGCGGCCGGATGTGGAGGACGCCCGGGCCCGCGTGCGCGTAGAAACTCGCGTACGTGTCGTGGTCCTCCAGAACGGCCCGGAAGTCCGCGACGAATTCGGGGAGGTTCGCCGGCGGGACGGCAGTGTCCTCGACGAACGCGACGTGTTTCGCGTCGCTGGTCCGACCCAGCAAGATTGGGAGGCCCGACTTTCGGAGCTTCCAGAACTGCTCGCGCTTGCTCTCGTCGTGGGCTTCGTCGGCCGACGCGGCCCGGACCGTGGCGTCCGTCTCGACGCCCTCGCCCGTGGGATCGGCCAGCGTCTCGGTGCCCGGGACCCGATCCGCGAGCAGGTCCGCCACTCGTTCTCGGCCCTCGGCGTCGTCGTCCGCGTAGAACTCCACGAGCAGGACTGCGCCGGTCCCCGCGGGGACCATCTCGTCGACGAGCGCCCCGAACTCGGCAGTGTCGCGGGCCAAATCGAGCAGTACGTCGTCCAGCACTTCGACCGCGGCGGGGTCGTGGTCGAGGATCGGCTCCACGTCCTCCATCGCCTCGAGCAGATCGTCGTACCGCAGGAGTGCCAGTGCCTTCGTCTCGGGCACCGGTTCCAGCGAGACCTCGGCCTCGGTCACGACCGCCAGGGTCCCTTCGCTGCCCGCGAGCAGACCCGGCATATCGACGACGCCGTCCTCGCGGGCGCGCTCGATGACGTAATCGAGGTTGTAGCCCGAGACGTTGCGCTTGAGATCGGGATAGGCGTCGGCGATGTCTTCGTCGTCCAGCAGGTCCCCGACTGCGGCGTAGATCCGGCCTTCGAGGTCGCCGTCGGGATCGGCCCGCTCGTCCAGTTCCGCAACGGGAACCGGCTCGAACGTGGTCACGGAGCCGTCGGCCAGTACCACCTCGCAGGCCTCGACGTAGGCGTCGGTCTTGCCGTACTGCAGGGAGTGAGCGCCGGTGGAGTTGTTGCCGATGGCCCCGCCAAGCACCGACTTGTCGCCCCAGGCGGGGTCGGGCGCGAACTTCAGGTCCGCGTCGGCCAGCGCGGCGTTCAGGTGGCCGAGCGTGATTCCCGGTTGCGCGCGGGCCCGTCGTGCGTCCGCGTCGATGTCGCGGAGGGCGTCCATGTGCTTCGAGAAATCGAGGACGACCGCGCGGTTGACGGTCTGGCCGGCGAGGCTCGTCCCCGCGCCCCGCGGGAGGACGGGAATCCCGCGGTCGGCGCAGTACTCGACGACGGCGGCCACGTCGGCCGTCGAGGTCGGAAAGACGACGCCGACGGGCGTTATCGCGTAGATGGAGGCGTCGGTCGCGTACTGCTCCCGGGAGTACTCGTCGAAGCGGACCTCACCGTCGATCAAAGACTGGAGGTCGGCGACCAGCCCCGGCCGCGCCACGTCGCCGCCCTGGTAGTCGTAGGCCGCACGGTCGTCGGTGCTGGGGTCGCCCGACGACGTACCGCTGGCTCCCGACTCGGAACTCATAGACGGTGATAGCGACCGGAGCAGGGAAACAGTTGGCGTTGCGGAACGGAATGGCGGTTCGCAGAGCGAGTCCGACGCCGGATCAGGCCGAGGTCGATTCGGCGGCCTTCTCGGCCTCGACCTGCACGAGGTAGGCCCGGTCGTCGGCGTAGTCGGCGGCGGCCTCGCGGGCGCGCTCGGTGCCGATCCGGTTCAGCGCCCACGCGGCACTGGCCCGCACCTCGTCGGCGTCGTCCTCGGCCAGCACGTCGGCCAGCGGGTCGATGGCGCGAGTATCACCGAGCAGGCCCAGTGCGCGGGCCGCCGTCGACCGGACTTCCGCGTCGTCGTCGACCAACTGGTCGGCCACGACCTGCGTCGAGCGCTCGGCGCCGATGGCACCGATGGCGCGCAGGGTCACCTTTCGGAGCGCCACGTCGCCGCCCTCGACGTACTCCTCGATGGTGTCCAGGGCGTCCTCGGCCCCGATCCGGCCGAGGATACGGATGGCCTGCTTGTTGCGTTTCTCGGCCATCGCCAGCAGGTCCTCGGTGGCCTCGGGCGGGGCGATCCGCTCTAGCGAGTCGAGGACGTTCTCCTCCATGAAGTCCGACTCGAACGTCTCCAGTCCGAGCAGGATCATCTCCACGGCCTCCTCGTCGCCGTCCTTGTAGGCCTTCTCGTGGAGTTTGACGGCGTTCCACTCGGCCGGGAAGTCCTTGCGATTCTCGGGGTCGAGCGGGTCGTAAAAGCCCTGTGCGTCGAGCTGTTCCCGGACGAGCAGGTCGTCCCACTCTTCGGCGTCGTCGAGATCGGCTTCGAGGCCCTCGGCGGCCTCGAGCAGGGTCTCGATGGTCTCGGCGTCGTCGTCCGCGTCGAGGTTCGTGTCGTCGACGATCTCGCTCACCGTGCGGAGTTCCGCCGCGAGGTCGGCCATCTCGTCGCTGTCGGGCTCGAACGTCTCGACGAGTTGACTGCCGGCGCTGTCGAGGAACTCCTCGACGGCCGGGATGACCTCGAGTTCGCCGTCCTCGGTCCACTCGGTGGTCTCGACGGTGTCGGCCGCGGCGTCGATCGTCTCGGTCACGTCCTCGGCGTAGGGGCCGCGCTGACTCTCCACGTCCTCACGGAGCGAGTCGAGGCGGTCGCGCAGCTCCGCGGCCTCCTCGTTCTCTTCGTCCTCGTCGTCGGGTTCCAGTGCCTCGACGGCCTCCTCGATGGCGTCGAGGTCAGCGTCGATTGCGTCGAGGTCGGCCTCGGTCTCGGCGTCCTCGAGTGCGTCCTCGACCGAGTCGAGCCGGTTCCCGACGGCCGCCGCGTCGGCCGCGGGTACGTCGGCCCCGCCCTCGGGTGCAGTCTCGGCGTCGGTGTCGGCCTCGTTCGCGCCGTCCCCGTCGTCGCCGTTGCTCATACCCGAACACTCGACTGTCCGCACAAAAGGCGTTTCTATTCGGTATCCGCGCCTGGGGTCGGATCGCGACTCTCCTCGGCCCCCTCCTCGGGCGCGTCGACGAGGTACCGCCGGTAGAACCACGGGCCGATGAGGTAGAGGACCGCGCCCACCAGCAGGGCCCGGGGAAATAGCCGACCGAAGGCGGTCGGTGCGACGATGGCCCCCGCCTGGACCGTGCCCATCCCCAGCGCGTGGGACGCGCGCAGTTCCGGGTAGGTTATCGTCGTGATCATCAGGTACGTGAACACGGCCGTCATCGCGAGCAACGCCGTCGCGCCGCGAGCGCCGGGGACCCCCGCCAGATAGACGACGGCCAGGATCGTGGCCGCCAGCGTCGTCTGGACCCCTTCGGTCTCGTCGCTGCCGATGTCGTAAGCGGTGTACATCCCGAGTCGGACGACGCCCGACCCGACGAACAGCGCGGGGACGACGAGGGCGGTGGCCAGCAGTGCCGGCGGATCGGACCCTGAGAGGGTCAGGCCCCACTCCGCGCTGGCGACGCTGAAGACGAAGATTGCGGGCGCGACACAGAAGGAAGCCACGTCGGCCAGCGAGTCGATGAACTCCCCGACCGGCGTACTTCCGACTTTCCGGGCGAGGACGCCGTCGAGTCCGTCGGCGACGGCCGCCAGCAGGATCAGGCGCGCGCCCAGGGCCGGACTGGCAGTGGCGGCGACCGCGGCCGCGAAGCCCAGCCCTGCGTTTGCCACCGTCACCAGGTCGGCGAGTCCCAGCCGGCCGACGAACCGCGGCTGCATACCTCCCGGTCGGAGGACCGCCGCCTTAGTCCGTTCGATACGACCCCGTCACTCGATGGCGTGCATCAGCCCCGTCACGAGCAACCCGAAGGCCGCGACCGTCCCGAACACGACGAGGACGCCCGCGATCCGGTTGTCTCCGTCGGGGTCGAACCCGTAGCCGAGGACGCTCGCCAGGCCGACAAGCGCCACGACCGCGCCCGCGCCCACGCCGACGCCGGTCAGTCGCGGAATCTTCGTGCCGAACTCCACTGCGGCGGCCGCGACCGTCGCGAGCCCGACGAGGAGCAGGCCCGCCCCGAACTGCGTCCGTTCCATACCGCTTCGTCCGAGCGCCGGGTAGAAAAGTCCGCGCACTCGGCTTCCTGCCGCTGGCGACCGTCCGGAACCGCGCGACATATCACGCTCCGGTCCTGACCCCAGAGTATGCGCAGACGGGCCTTCCTCGCGAGCGTCGGTGGTACGGCCGTCACAGTTTCGGTCGCCGGCTGTCTCGGCTCGGGCGGCGCCGGAACGGCAGACGACGAGTACGACATCGGTATGTCGACCTCCGCGTTCCGCCCGGCGGAGTTCGCGGTTGCCCCCGGTACCACCGTAGTCTGGAAGAACACCAGCAAGAGTACCCACACCGTCACCGCCTACGAGAGCGGTATTCCGGACGAGGCGGACTTCTTCGCCTCCGGCGGGTTCGAGAGCACGCAGGCCGCCCGCGACGGCTGGCTGAAAAACAGCGGCGGCGGGTTCTCCAGCAACGAGACCTACGAACACACCTTCACCGTCCCCGGCACCTACGAGTACTTCTGCATCCCCCACGAGAAGACCGGGATGGTCGGCACCATCGAGGTCACCGAGAACGCGACCCGCACACCGAAGACGCCGGTGACCACCACGCACGGGACGGCAGCCGGGACCGACGCCGAGTGACGCGCGCGGACGGACAGGCCTCGACCGGCGTCGTCACTCTCGGCGCGTGAAAAAATCGAAAATCGGGTCGGATTACGCCTCGTCGTCCACGTCTTCGTCGGCCGCCACGTCGGTGTCGTCCTCGTCCACGTCGACGCTGGCCTCCTCTTCGGCGGCGACTTCCTCGGGGCGGGCCTCGAGGGTCGTCTTCTGGATCTCGACGCGGCGCACCGGGTAGATGAGCTTCGCGTCGTTGTAGATGGCCGAGGAGAGGCGACCTTCGACGACGCTGTCGACGAGGTCTTTGAAGGTGCGGTCGCTCGCGGCCTCCTCGACGAGGTCGATCATCGTCCGGCGGATGGCCTTCTCCTGGCTGTGGTCCGCCGATTTGGTCGTGTACGCGACGGGCTGGATCTGCAGCCGGTAGTCGTCGGTCGTCAGCACGGTGACGAAGGCCTCGATCTTCGAGGAGCCCCGGCGGACGAGGCTGCGCTTGTAGTCGCGTGTCAGCTCGAAGGTGTCGAACTGGGTGTAGGCCGAGTCACCGGCCACCTCGTCGACCTGGAAGGTGAGCTTCTTGTTGTTCTCGCTGGCGTCCGATTTCAGATCGCCCAGCGTGGTTTCGATGGTCCGTCCGAGGACCTGTTCCGATTCTTCTGCGGGCGTGTCACCGAGTTCCTCGCGCTCGAACTGCTCGGGCGCGAACACGGTGTACCACTGCTTGCCCTGCTTCTGTCGTGAAACTGATCGTTCGCTCATGATTGTGTCTGGGTTAGTTCGTCCGCAACTGTGCAGTTGACCACGTAATCGTCGACCGTCGCGTGCAACCCGCCGGTCGACTCCCGTTCGATGACCGTCCTGACCGTCTCGCCGTCGACCGTCGTCTCCATCTCGTCGGTGTTGTCCGGCCCGAGCGCGGCCGCGACCATCGCGGCCCGCTCGGCATCGTCGTGGGTCGTCTCGATGACGGCTCTCATAGTGCCTCCCTGAACGCCTCGATGAACGAGGCGGTGTCGGTCTCGAAGCCGGCCTGTGCGTGCCGGCTCGTCCCGGTCGCACGGCCGCCGACGCGCTCGACTGCCGCGTCCATCGTCGCGCCGAGCTGGCGGTCCTCGACCGCCGCTGCGGCGGCCTGCCCGTCGGTGACGAACAGCGCCACCGGCTCCGGCGACCGGAAGTCCCGGCACAGGCGCGCGGCTGTCCCGACCGGAATCGACGCCGAATCGGGGAGGTCGAGGTCGTCCGCGCCAGCGCGAGCGACGAACAGGCCGTCGTACCGACCCGTCGTCGCGTTCGCGAGCGCCTGGTGGGCGCGCTCGCCGTGGGTCTGCCAGGCGTCGAGGGCCGCATCGCGCGCGTCGTGACCGAGCGCCAGCGCGACGCCGGTGCCGGGCGCTTCCCGGGCGACGGCGTCCAGCACGTCACCGTACCCCTCGACGGTCCCGAAGGGACCGCCTGCGTGGGGAAAGAGTGCGTCCTCGACGCACTCGGCGGCGCGCTGGGTCGCGTCGTCGGCTCCGACGGTGCGGAGTGCGATCATCGACGCGAGCCGTCTGCGCTCGTCCTCGTCCATGCTGTCGGCGTCCTCGGCCGCGAGCATGAGGTTGCAGTCGGCCAGCGCGGTCCGAACGTCGTCCGGGTCGCCCGAGAACGGTGCGTGCAGGCGGGTGCCGTAGGCCAGTCCCTCGATGAGGTCCGTCCTCGGCGTCGCGACGCCCGGACGGCGTTCGACGCCCGCGGCCTCGCGCAGGTGGCCACTCGGTGTGGCGGCGGCCACGGTCGCACCGGCCAGCGCGAGGACGGCGTCGGCGCTACCGAGTTCCTCGGCGGCCCGAAACGCGACCTCGCTGATCGGCTGCGAGCCGGACGGAATCGCGGCGTCCACGGTGGCGTCGTCGCGGCCGAGCGTAATCGTCGCGTCGGCCTCGGTGGCCCGCTCGGCGGTCGCGGTCGGGGCGACGACGCTGGCCTGGAAGGGCCGGTCGGTCGCCGCGAGCGCCCGCGCGAGAACGCCGGTCGCCGCCAGGGCGTCGCCGTCGGCGGTCGCGACGAGCCGAACGAACTCGGCGTCGCGGCAGACGGCGGCCACGTCGCTCGCGGCCGAGGCTGACTCGGCTGGACGGTCGGCGGTGGACATCTACAGGAGTTCCTTGGCTTTGTCGTAGGAGTACGTGAAGTCGGCGTCGAGCTCGTCGCCGCGGTAGTAATCGACCAGGCGGCGGATCTTCGACTGGGTGTTCTGGAGCGCGCGCTTGTTCTGATGGTCGTTGGGGTTCTCGTCCATGTGATCGCGCAGACGGACGGCCCGCTTCATCAGGTTGCGCAGGTCCTCGGGGAACTCGGGCTCGGCGTCGTGCTCCTCGAGGATCTCGGTAATCTTCTTGTCCGTGGCGAGGGCCACGTCTGGGACCGGCGTCCCCTGGACGCCCTCGTCACGGAGCTTCAGCCCGATCTCGCTGGGACTGTGCCCCTGCTCTGCCAGTTCGACGACGCGTTCTTCGACGGCGTCGGCGTCGACGTCGCTCCACTCCGGCGGTTCGTCTGCCACGGGCTTGTCCGAGTCGGACGAGCCGCGGCGGCGTGTGTGCATTCGTGCCATTGTTGAGTGATTGGAACCGCATCGACCGCTGTCCGGCGTGCCGGCAGGCGGTGCTGGCCTCGGTGGCCGACACCGCGGGCCGGCGGACTGCCGAAACACTACCGCAATCCCAAGCCGCGAAAGTGAACGTAGCGGCGCGTCGGATTTGCGGTCGTGCTGTTCCCACCCCAACCTTCCCGCTCTCACACTTTACGGTTTCTACTCGCGGTTCCGGACGCCCCCTACGTATCGGCGTCACTCTCGAACTCGAATCCGGCGTGTCTGGGTTTCTTTCGCCCAGTTCTGAGAATACGGCCAGAGCGCTTTTGCTCCTCGGTACGCAACCTGTGGCAATATGGTAGCAGGGACGCGGCGGCCGGGAACGCGCGCACAATCCGGGCCGATCGGCTACGTCCTCGTGTTCGCCATCGTCATGGCCGGGATGGCGATCATCGTGCTCATCGGCGTCGGTGGACTCTCGGAGACCCAATCCCAGTCCGAAATCCAGCGCGCCGAACACTCGATGACGCTTTTCGACTCCCGGGCAGCGATGGTCGCGCTGGGCGATTCCAACGGACAGACGATCTCGTTCGGGCAGGGCGGCGGTACGTTCTCGGTCCAGGACGAGTCCGGGTGGATGCGTATCGTCCACAACAACTACTCCGAAGACGACGACGACGAGCGCGAGGTGATCTACAACAAGTCGCTGGGTGCGTTGCTCTACGAGAACGGCGACCAGTCGCTGGCATACCAGGGGGGCGGCGTCTGGCGGCACGCCCCCGACGGCGAGGCCCGCATGATCTCCCCACCGGAGTTTCACTACCGGGGCGCGACGCTGACGCTTCCGATCATCCGTACGCTCGGCGGCGGCAACGCCAAGGGGAGCGTCGACGTCTCGATCCAGCCACAGACGCAGGCCGATCTGGTCTTCCCCGCCAGGTCGCCGCCGACCGTCGGCGACGAGATCGGCGTCCCCTACAACGGCACCGAGCGCAACTACACGAACCCGATCCGCAACGGGACGGTCAACGTCTCCGTTCGGAGCGACTACTACGAGGCCTGGGCGACGTACTTCCGGGAGCGAACGACCGGCGAAGTCACCGTGTGGGACAGCAACCGAACCGTCCGCCTCCAGTTGAAGTCCATCGGCGGCCCGCCCGGGTCCTTCACCATCCCCGAAGAGGGTGAGAGCGTCCCGGCGGACGGGATCGCCGAGGGGCACCCGCTCAAAACGTTCGAGTTCGACATCGTCTACACCAACGGAAACAACGACCACTTCTCGCTGTACGACGAGCAGAACAATCAGGAGTACGAGTTACACGTCCTCCCGACGGGGAACAACTACCACAGTAGCTGTCCGGGCTCACCGCCGGACTCGGACGTGTACGTCGGGATGTACTACTACTCCGGTGACGGCTCCGGCGAGTACGAGTACTGGGAGGCCGAGATCGACCCCTCGAACAGCGCGATCAGCTGGAGCTGTACCAGCGACGGCCCGCAACTGTCGATCGATATGCTCTCCGATTCTGTCGACATGGACTACGACCAGGACGCGCCCGGGATCAGTTGCGGGAACGGCGGCAACAAGTGGCGCTTCGGTGAGAACATCAAGTGTGACTACTCCCACGGCGACGCGACGCTCGACCAGCACGCTGGGGCCGGCGTCGGCTGGGAGCCGACCGTTCAGTACTCCGCGGGAGACACCGCGACCGGGCGCACGCTCGACGAAATCGTCAACCACTACACCTCGGTGATGGGCCCCGACATCGACATGACCTCACAGATGGGGCCGGGGAACAGTCGTGCCATCGTGCAGGACGCCTCCTCGGGGACGCTCACCTACGAGACCGCGAGCGGCGCGGAGTACATCACGTACCTCCACGTGACGGAAAACGAGATCGCGGTCGACTTCGACTAGGTCTCGAACTCGAAGTTGATCAGGGTCCGCGTGACCGACAGCCGCTTCGGATCGTCGATCCGACACTGGACCGTCTCCGGGCGGGTTATCTTGCAGGTGGCGTCGGCGTCGTCTTCGAGGTAGCGCCGCCAGAGCCGGTACCGCGGCGAGGTAACGTTGACGATCAGGGCGTCGTAGTCGGCCTGCCGCTGGACGAATTCGGGCAACGGTTCCCGGACCGCCCGTTCGGCCCGGACTCGGACCGTACCGCCGCTGACGCTCGTGGCGTTGCCCATCTGCTTGGTCTGGATGATCGGGATGATCACTTCGCCGTCCGTGAACCGGAACGGTGGCTCCTGGCTGACGACGCCGCCCTGTGGCGAGTCACGGAAGACGGCACCGCCCTCGTAGACGATGGCCGTATCGCTGCGCCCCTCGTACATGATCGGCGTCGCCGAGTAGGAGACGTTCGGATTCTCTCCGCCCGGATCGACGCCGGTGACGTTGATTCTGATAGGTGACCGAACCTCCAGCCGTGCGTTGTCGAGTTTGATCTCGGTCGAACGGCTCGGCGCACCCTCCTGGTGGATGTCGGTCATGTTGTCCGCGAGCACGTCGAAGGCTCGCTCGGCGTTGTTCACCTGCTCGGCGTCGCGCGCGTCCTGTAAGATGCTGATGCCGCTGACCGAGACGATACCCACGGTCGCCGCGACCAGCGAGAACACGATCACGAATCCGATCACGTCGCTCACTGCACGGTTTCGGCTCATGTCGATTCGTCCTCCAGTGCGAGTTCGTCGCTCGCGGTGTAGTTGACCGCGATGGTTCCGCCGGACACCGACGACGACTCGATCGGCGTCGACGTTTTCACGGGGACCCTGACGGCGATCTCGGGATCGGTCGTCCGAACCACGACCTGCGGGTCGGTCCCGCCGTCGAACCTGACCTCGTAGGTGCTTCCGGCCACGCGTGCCGGAAGGTCGCGACCGACCTGCACCGACTCGTTGTCGCTCGTCGTCTCCACCAGCCGGTCGGCCATCTCCACGTCGGAACTCACCTGTTCGGCCAGCACTTCCAGTTCCGTCTCGATGCTCTGATCGCGCTGGTTCTCGACGAACGTCCCGCCCGCCAACAGCAGACCCGTGACTAGGATGAGCGCGATGGCCAGCCCGAGCACGTAGTTCAGCGTCGTCGAGACGCCGCGGTCGTCACGCGTCGCCGTCCGCTTCGCTCCCTCAGTCATCGCTCTCACCCGGGTGTATCCGCGTATCGGTCGCGTACGACAGCGACGTGGACTGGTACTCGACGTGGACCGTCGCCGCGTAGACCGCCGGCAGTGCGAACGGCACGTCGGGCGCTGTCCCGTAGTTGTCGTGCTCGATGTCCGTACTGTCGATCACTTCGTCCACCACCAGCGAGTAGGTGCCCTGGAACTGTCGACCGTTCTCGACGGCGATGGTGTAGGGCGTCGAGATACCCTCACCGTACTCCAGCGCCGGACAGTCCGTTCCATTGATTGTCCCCGCCGTCAGTCCGATGGTGGGGTCGGACCCAGCCGAACAGACGCGCGACGGCCCCGAAGGCGGGTCGGCCCTGATCGCGGTCGTCGTGCCGGCGCTGTTGTTCTTGAACAGCGTGAGCGTCCAGGGCGTGCCGTCGGTAACCTGCACCTCCAGGGGGTCGTTGGACGACAGGGCCAGTTCCGAGGAGTCGGTCACGTTGATCCGTGCCGAGCGCGTTCCCTCGACGCCCGTGGCGATCGTCCAGTCGCTGGCCACGTCGGCGCTGGCCGGCACGGTCGAGTTCGTGAAGTTCCCCGTCGTCCGATTCTGGCCGATACGGGTCCCCCACTCGACCGAGACCAGCGTCGCGTTGGCACTGATCCCGCGCAACACCTGAAACTGTGCGGCCCGACGACTCGTCGAGACGACCGCCCGCGAGAGTTTGTCCCGAAGCACCGGCTGTGTCGAGCCGTTCCGATTGACCGACTCGACCATCGACTCCAGCCCGTCGGCCACGTCGTTGCGGTAGCTGATCGCGTCCCCGCCGCCGGCGTCGTCCCCGCGGGTGGCGAGGTTTTCAGTGTAGATGACGGAGTTCAAGACCAGCGTCAGCGCGACGAACGACGCCGCGAGGACGAACCCCGCGACCAGCAGGACCTGCGCACGGTCGTCGCTTCTCAGATCCGCCACACGACCACCTCCACGCGGACCACGTCGAAGACTGGTCCCTCGCCGTTCTTGTCGGCGTAGAAGTTCGAGTTGTTCACTCGCGGCCCGCGAGTCATGTTCTCGTGCAACAGCCGAGTCTCGTTCGCGATGACCACGGTCTTGCCCGCCGACACCGCGTTGTCGGTCGGTTCCCCTCGGTAGAGGATCGGCTTGCGCTGGGGCCGCCCGGATTTGTAGTAGGTCACGTAGACGTTGTACGCGATGCCGCGGTCCCCGAACGTCTGCTGGAGCCTCCGGCCAAGCTCCGTCGGCAGCTTTCTGGTGTAGAACCCGTTGACGGTCGCACCGTGGAACCGACTCTCCGTGCTGTTCCAGTACAGCACCGTCTCGCGCAACGAATCGTTCCGGGCCGCCGTCGCCAGCACGCCCGCGGCGCTGGCTTCTTGCTGGTTCTCGATGTGCTGGCTCGACGTACTCGCCGACAGCGGCGTCACCGCCGTCATCTGGAGCGCGAAGACGATGCTCGACATCAGCAACAGCCCCGCGACGATGGCCTCCAGCGTGTGGACCTGCCCGCGCTCGCTCACCATAGTTTCACCACCAGCGAGACGCTGGTCCCGTTGATCGACACCGAGCGCCGTGCGGTCACCGACGACTGGGCCCCCGATGCGGCATCGTCGCCGACCGCGAGCGTCTCCACGTCGGTCCCGGTGCAGTCCGTCGTACCCTGTTCGACCAGCTTCCCGGCTGTCTCGTCCCAGCAGAGCAACTCGTTGGGCGAGCTCGATCCGCTCACGTTCCCGCGAAGCGTGACGTTGAGGAACGCACTGTCGGTCACGCCGACCTGTTCTCTGAGGGGCGGGCTCCCGAACCGACAGTCCGGGGGTGGGCTCCCGCCCTCGAAAAACGCGACCGTACAGTCCGCGTCCAGGATGTAGGGCGTGTCCGGATCGCCGAGCGTGTCTTTTGCCAGCCCGTCGGCGACTCTGTTGACCGCCACGATGTCCTCCTGATCACCGGCGGTGAACGGCTGAATCGTTCCCGCCACGAACGCGAAAATCGCGACCAGGACGAACACGAACAGCACGACACCAGTCGTGAAATCGAGCGTGGTCTGTGCGCGGTTCCGGTTCCCGCTCGTCATTTCGACCGACGGTCGGTCCGAGCCCGACTCGCGGCTATCGGCTGTGCCGTCCCGATCGGACATACTCCAGCGTTTCATATGAATCTCGTCCGAATTCGGCCACACGATCGTCCGTTCGTGCTCACTTCTCGTCCCGCCGCCGACTGGGACTTTCGACTATCGTCACTCACGGAACTGGCGTAATAGGGGTTTTGGCCGTCGTTATTGGCATATAACCGTTTTGGCCGACCCAACGTGTTGTGAGTTGTCTCCCCGTGGAGCAACTCCTTCGATGGGTTTAAGAAAACTCGACGGGTAGCGATGAGTGCGCGGGCTCGTAGATCAGCGGTAGATCATCCCCCTGGCACGGGGAAGGCCCGGGGTTCAAATCCCCGCGAGTCCACTTCCGTTCCTTCCGTCGCTTCACTCGGTCAGTCACTCGTTCCCTCGCGTGGTCCCACTCGCCCCGCTCGCGGGACCCCCGCGAGTCCATTATTCTGCGCCGCTCATCGTTCTGAGCGGCGCAGATTGTCGTCGATGCGGGGATTTGAACCCTGGAAGTCGCAGCACCGAGCAGCGCGAGGTGACCGTCTTCCTCTGGTTCAAAATCCCCGCGAGTCCACTCACTCCTTCCGTCGCTTCGCTCCGTCAGTCGTTCGTTCCCTCGCGTGGTCCCACTCGCTCGGCTCGCGGGACCCCCGCGAGTCCACTTCCGTTCCTTCGGCGTGTCCGACGCCAGTCGGGCGGCGCTTTCCACGCGTGGTCGAGGGACACCGATACCAGTGGTCGACCGGAATACACAACACGCCGTCGTCCGTTGGCACGTGGCATGGGTGTGCTGAAAGACGTGGGACCGGCGGGACTGGTACCAGCGGCCTGGATCTTCGCCGCCGCGGCGGTTCTCGGGGTGGTCACGGCCCGGACCGTCCTGATCGCTATGACAGTGATGAGCGTGTTACTCGTGATTTTCTTCGTGACGACGCTGTCGGAGATGACCGGTCCGGTCCTGAGCGCGTGGCAGCGTGTCCTGGCGGTCGGGGGCGTCGTCACCATCCTCGGGACGGTCGATCTGGTCGTCACGCCGGGGAGTGATCCGCTGGCCGCGCTGGCGCTGTACGCCTGGATCGTCCTCCCGGCGGCTGCTTACATCAGGACGTGGACAGCGATGTCGGGGCCCGCCTACCGACACGTCTATCTGGTGGGTGCGGCGCTGTCGCTCCTCGGACTCGGGCTGTTCGCGGCTGGTGGGGCCGCACTGCTGGGCGACGCGACGGTTGCGGTCGCGGGGCTGGCGGTCGTCGGACTCGGACAGACGGCTGGCATCGTGACGGCGGCACTCCAGAACGGCGGACGGTTGGGGGCCTGATGTGGCGGCCACGACACTGCCGAGTCGCGTTTTGCCGTGTGTCCGGTACCGGCCCATGGAACCGACCAGATGAGCCGAATCGTCGGACTTCCGGTCTCGGTCTGGCTGTACGATCGGCTTGCCGGCCGTGGTCTCGTTCCGCCGGCTTGAGAGGCCGGTGTCGAGGTGGGGTTCCCGTTCCGGGCCCGACACCCTGACTCCGGGTACTGCAACTCTCCACTTCGAAATCTGAGACTCCAACGGTCGGTTCCTTATCAGAAACCGAAATCGAGTAACTGGCTGTTTTTTAGATCCATACTGGGCACAGCGATCATAACTGTCGATGGGTTTTTATTCAACTACCGGGAATTAAAGGTGATATGACAGCCCCAGGGGAAGGGATGCCAACGGGTGACAGAGCCGTCTCGCCAGTCGTTGGACTGGCGTTGCTCGTCGGCATCGTCGCGCTTGGTGCCCTCGTCGTCGTGGTTCTCGGTGGTAGTATCGTTCAGGATGTGAACAACCAGAACCAGGTCGAGGTCGCCGAACAGTCGATGCGCGAGATTTCGTCTCGCATCGACGATCTCGAGAACAACAACCGGATGGCCTTCGAGTTCCCGTCGAATCTCGGCGGGGACGTTCGGACGATCGAACGGACGACGATCAATCTCTCCGTCGGTGAGAACGCAGATGTCGCGAGTGGGGGGAACGTCTGTTACACCGGGCCAATCTCTATCGGCACACTACTCGCGGAGACGGAAGAAGGCGATATAATCGGCTACGAGGCCGGTGGGGTCTGGCGCAAATCTTCACGTGGCAGCAGTTCTGTCGTGTCGCCGCCGGCGCTCAACTACCGTGAGGGCCAGATCGGCATCAAACTCGCGGACTTCGACGGCCACATGAGTGATTCCGATCGACTCGTCGCGACCGTCAACGAGTCGGGCTCACAGCTGAAAAACGAGTACCTGCAGAAGGCACTGCTGACCGACAAGAACTTCGAGGAAATCGAGGCCAACCCGGGTGTGACGCCGTCCGACATCACCTGTGATCCGCGGGTGTTGTCCAACATGACGGTCTCGATCCAGAACAGTCCGTTCGCGACGGCCTGGCACACGTACGCCAAGCGGAACTTCTCACCGGATCGGACGACCATCGAGACACCCGATTCGACCGTCGACGCTGGCGAGAACGTCTCGATCACCTTCACAATCGGCGAACGGGTTGAACCTACCTACGTCGTCGAAGACCCGCCGGCACTCGTGGCCTACCAGACGAACACGGACTCGGAGGATTTCTGGGTCAACGCGACGGTGAACAACACCGGTCGACTGACCGGCGCACAGAACGTGACGCTCGACTGGTACAGCAAGGGCGGCGGCTCGTGGACCCTCGAAGCGTCGAACGTGACCGGATACAGGAACCTCTCGCTGCTGAACAACCAGAACGTCACCCTCCCGTTCCGGGTCGAGCACGACAACCTCACCAGCGGGAACACCTACAGATACAGTCTCGACACCGGTGATCAGGTCCGGAACGGGACGGTGCAGATCGTCCCGTCGACCGGCGATCTCACGATGTTCGAGACCACGATCACGGACGCACCCGCGAGTATGCAGGCGTCCGACAGCGAGACTATCACGGCCGAGATCACGAACACGGGGACAGTCGAGGCGACCAAGACCGTCGAGTTCACCTTCCCCGACGCCGATGGTTCGGATCGGACGGTTCTCGAATCGCGGGAACTCACTCTCTCGGCAGGTGGGACCCGCACTCTCACCTACGACATTCCGACCTACCTGCAGGGGAACCTGAACGCGACGTTCGCGGTCGACAACCGTCGCAGTCCGGCCGAAATCGACTCGACCGATATTCTGATCGGAGACAACGAGTACTTCGGCATTCAGGGGACGACACCGCCGAGCGGCAAGGCGGTGGTCGTCGGCGACGACTTCGACATCAGTACGACCGTGAAAAACGAAGGGAGCTCCGGTGGGAAACAGGATATCGAGCTCTACGTCCGCAACGAGAGCGGGGTCGTGGTCACGACCGAGACCAAGACGAAAACGATCCCCAGCGGTAGCACACAGACGATCTCCTTCGACGACCTCGAAGTCGACGAGGGCGGTGTGCACACGTACGAGGTCGTCACCAAAAACGAGTCTGCCACCGGGAGTTTCACTGCCGGTGACAGCGAGGCGGCGTACTTCCTCGTTCAGGAGGCCGGTGCGGTACCGGACCCGGTCGAACCGGAGGAGTCGCTGAACGTCTCTGCGCTGATCGTCAACACGGGCGTGGCCAACGGGTCGATGTCGTACTCGATCGCGTTCGACGGGACGACGATCAGTTCGGGGACGGAGTGGCTCGACGTCGACAACGAAACCGTCGTCGAGGGGTCCTACGAGATTCCGTCGGGGACCAGTAACGGGACGTATCCGGTCACAGTCTCGACAGACAACATGACGCTGACTCAGGATGTCTACGTGACTGAGAATGTCCCCGACAGTCCGGGAATCGGTGACGACAACGGCACGTCGATCGGCATCACGCGGAACATGACGATCAGCCTGACGGTCGAAGGGACTGCGCTGACGGGTCTCTCCGATAACACGCAGGCCGGGTACGACGGGAGCTACGACATCTTCCGTAGCCCTATCGAGATGTACGTCGCGCTCCAGAACGACTCGAACCCGGACGGGATCGACAGACCGTGGGGGACCCAGGACATGAATACGCCGACGAAGCGCGTCCTCCAGATGCAAGACGATCCGTCGCTCAACTACACTACGACGGTCGGTGCCGGAACGAACGTCTCCGTGTTCGCGAAATCCTATACGTGTGGTGGCGGAGAGTTCATCCGACCCGGCAACTACGAGGACGTCGACATTCCCGAGAACGGAGATGGATACAGGTGGATCCCGAATCCGGATCGAGGGGAGTGGGGAGAGCCGAACTGGGTCACCGCCGACCGCCTCGTCTGTACCGACTGGGTGAACCCGTGGATCGGGATCAGCCAGAGCCAGAACCCCTCGAATCTGGTGATCAAGAAAGACGGTGAGCGGGTCCCCGGCTTCGAGGCCGCCAGCGAGGACCAGCGGAGCGTCGCCGAGATCATCGAGAACCACACGACGCCCAACGGGCGGTTCGACCTGCGGGAGAACGAGCGCGTGCTGATGTACGAACTCTCCGAGGCGGACGCCGATCCGGACAACGCGTACTACGCTGGCGACCCGGACTTCAACGACGCCGTCGTGCTCTTCCGGGCGCTGAACACGTCGACTGACCCGTCGGCACCCGGCGATCCGGTGCTCCAGATCAACGACACCGACGCGCCCGCGAAAGTCGCGCCGACCGACACGCCCGAGGTGAACGTCACCGTCGGCAACATCGGAACGGCCCCCGACACGACAAACGTGACGCTTGCCGTCGACGGGACCGTCGAGGCGACCGAGAGTAGCGTCAACGTCTCTGAGGGCGAGACCAAGACCGTCTCGCTCGAAGCGCCGACGATGGCACCCGGGGCCCACACGCTGACGATCAATCTGAGCGCGAACAACGAGAGCGTCACCCGGAGCATCTACGTCGGGACCTCTTCGTACGACGCCTTCGTCGTCAACGTCGACTCCTCGGCGACCGACACGGTCGTCGAGCAGACCGACACCTTCACCATCGCCGCCGAGGTGACCAACGTCGGGTCGATCTCCGGGACACAGGACATCGACTTCACTGCGACGCCGGAATCCGGGACCGTCGCAGTCGGTGACTCCACCCAGACCAGAAGCGGTCTCACGCTCTCGCCCGGGCAGACGAAGACGGTCCAGATGACGTTCGATCCCGACGACAACACACGCGGGCGGTTCGAAGTCGCGGTGTCATCGGCCAACACCACTTCGACAGTGGATGTCAACGTCGAGGAGCCGCGACTGCGGATCGACGGGGCCTACGTCGGCGTGACCAAACTCGAACCCGGGGCCCGGACGGATCTGGACGTGGCACCGCAACGCCTCGACATCGTGGTGAACAATCCGGAACTGATCGCCGAGTCTGGTTCGCTCTCGGTGAAACTCTGGGAGGGGACTAGCCCGAGCGGAGCACCCGATATCGACAAGAGCAACTCCGTTCAGGTTCGGGCCGGTGCGGACATCTCCACCGTCGACCTCGACACGACGCTTGATCCGGGCGTGTACGCTTACGAGATCTCGACGAGCGACGATACCGAGTCGGGGACGCTCTTCGTCCCCGACAACGCCCGGTCCCAGGCGTCGTTCGACACCGACCTGATCTCCATCGACGCGAACGTCATCGCGCTCGGCGGGTAACGTTCGCTGGCTATCCTCCGGTCGGAGATGTCCGCCATCCTCGCTGGCCGCGTCGGCGCTGGAATCCATCCCTCTTCTCGCTGTGATTCGTCCCGTCACTGGAACGGCTATACTTCCCGGCAGTGTGGACTGTCGTCGAGCGGGTTCGGTATCGTGGATCGGCGGTGGATCCCGGACGGCCCATGGCTCCGAAGTGCAACGATTTCGGATGTCACGCTGGCCGTGACACAGTGTCCGATATGCCGGCCAACTGGTGCCTGATCCGAGCCTATCAGGTCTGGGGCACCTCGGCGTGCACCGAGAGAGCGCTGAGACGTGACACGGCAAAACCAGCGGAAACAACGGACCGTCAGGCGTCAGTAGATCGTCGACAGTTCGATGACCGTCCGCCGGAGGAAGACGGTCCCACCGTGGTCCCCGCCTTCGTCCACCTTGCAGTAGAACTCCCCATCACGGGCGCTCTCTTCCCACCCACTACGACTGAAGTACTGGTCCCAGGCGTCGGACGCGGCCATCTCCGACACGTTGATCGAGACGTTCCCCGCGTCTGTGGGCTGGAAGTACTGGTTGCCGTTCGGGTCCGGCCCCGGGAACAGCTTCGCCGAGCCCTCGTCGACGTGTTGCCCGACCAGCACGACTGAGGTCTGACCACCGAGGCTGATGTTCCCGCGGAGTGAGATCAGCGACAGCGTCGCCCGTTTCTCCGGTCGACACTCGAAGGTCGGTCGATGACGGACGAGTTGCCCCTGCCGGCCGAGCCGGAACAACCCGCCAATCTCGTAGACGAACCGCGTCGGGACGTCTTTCGAATCCAGCACGAGTGCCCTGGGGTCGAGCGTCCGCTCGATGATCGGCGTTTCCGGGTCGGTCGTCGTGTTGTTGATCCGTACGAACAGTCTCGACTCGGTCGTCCGGAGCGAACTCCCGCCGAGTTCGACTTCGAGCGCCCGCCCGGGAATGTCCTCCTCGTGAATCTCCTCGTAGGTCTGGGCGACCCCCTGCATCGTCCGGTCGGCGCTGTTGGCCCTCTCGCCGGCCTGGAGGTCGTTGAGCGCGTCGAACCCGCTGATGTAGACGAACCCGATCCCGCTGACGATGATCGCGAACGTGAGCGTGAACGCGACCAGATCCGACACCGCCCGTTGCCGCCGTGTGTCCCCGTCGAACATACTATCGCACCCCCGATTCGATCGTGATGCAGTCCTCGCCCGAATCGTACTTGACGCTCGTCGGGCCGCCCGAGAGTGCCCGCTCACAGACCGCCGTCTCGTTGCTGATCTTGACCGGAACGGTGTACGTCGTCGTGTTCGTCCAGAGGACGACGTCGTTCTTGCCGTTGACGGCCAACTCGATGTTGTACCCACCGCCGCCGACCCGGGACGGGAGCGAGACGCTCGATCGGACATTGTACGGGTCCCCGGTGGTCGCGAGGTGGTCGACTTGGTGGATCTCGCTGATCAGTACCTCGTTCACGTCGGTGAGGCCCCGCTCGCTGACGCGTTCTTCCTGCCGGGTCACGAGCTGGCCGGCTCCGATGATCAGCCCCGAGATCAAGATCGCCGTGATCCCCAGCGTGAGTGCGTGGTTGAGGGCGATCGAGGCCGCGCGGGTGTCGCCCCGGAAGCTCATGCGCCTCCCTCCTCGATCAGCGTCGTGTTGTACGTGATCCCCGGTCGCTCGTAGACGAAGGTGAACGCTGGGCGGTACACCGAAATCCGCTCCTTATCTGGGTTGTTCACCGCCGAGTATTCGCTGTCACTCCCGAACATATACGATCCCTCCAGTGCCTGTCCGCGTGGGCCGTCGTATTTTGCGGAAATGTCGTAGGGACCGTCGACAGCCGACTCGAATTTCAGCTCATCCCACTGATTCCCGTTGACCGTTCCACTCCGGATGTCGATATCGACATTGTTCGTCGTGGTGAAGTCACTTCCCCCCTCCAGTCGAAGTATCGGTGGACCGGACGGGCTTTCCCTTACCTGAATCAGTTCGGTGTCGGAAGTCGTCTGACACGTAATCTGCATCGACCAGTAATCTGTCCCCGTCTTGTGATCCACCACGGTTACTCGGACGCCGGCACTGGTCCCACTACAGGAAAAGTCCTTGATCGTCAGATTAGCCGGACTGACCACGGACGCGTTCTCCGCAACGGGGTATGGGTCGTTGAAATCCGACGCTCCGAACGGGTGAGTAAAGCGGGTCGCAGGATTGGTTTCTTTGACAAGAACTCCCGATCCATCCATCTCAGACCTCTTTTTGTTCAAACTGACGTTCACGTACGTCGCACTGTCGGCGAACGTCATGTTCGACAATCGGTTGCTGTAGATCGAGATGTTTTGCCGGATGGCCGTCTCGAAATTGACCAGCCCGGTGTCATTGCGTACACGGTCGGCCATCTTCGACAGATCGCCCCGGACCATCTCCGCGGTGCGCTGGGCCTCGTCCGTGGCGTCGAAGTTCCCTTCGGTCCCGACCGTATCGGTGAACTTCAGTCCGTTGAGCAGGATGACGGAGCCGACGATGACCAGGGCGATTGTTGCCGCGCCGACGAGCAACAACTGCCCGCGTTCGTCGTCGGGGAGGCTCAAACTCACCATGCGACGATTCGCACCTCCACGATGTTGTACAGGTCGGAGTTCGGCGCCACGTCGGGCATGAAGTACGGTCGCTGCTCCGACCACTGCTCGACGGTTCTGGGCGCGTTACTGAACGTGTCACCGCAGGCCGTCCCGCTCGCGCCACTGATCCTGACCGGTTCGTCGTCGTAGATCGCCACCGTCCGACTCGCGACGACGGCCGTGTCGGAGGGTGCGATGAGGCTCTGTGGATCGCCCGTCTCCTGTGACACTGCTTCGGACTCGATCTCGCCGTCTTCGGTCTGGTATCGGAAGTACACGTTGAAGCTGACGCTCTGATTGCTCAGCGACTGGTTTAACAGTCGCTCGAACTGGGTCGCGTCGTCGTCGAGTGTCGCGCCCTGGAAGCTCTGGGCACCGACCTGATAGCAGCGGACGATCTTGCTCAGGTTCCCGTCGTTGGCCGTCAGGGCCAGCACGTCCTCGGCTCTGGTCTCCAGGGCGCTGGTCTGCTCGCTCGTGTCGCTGGCCCACGGCCCGATATCGACGATCTGGAGGCCAAATACCAGCGACGTGAGGACGATGATCGCGGCGAAGACACCCTCCAGGGTGTACGCCTGTGCTCTGTGTGAGGTATCCTTCGACATTGTGTCACCAGATCCGTACGATCAGCCAGCACGACGGCGTGCAGTATTTGTCGGTGCCGTTGATTTCGCCCCTCGCCTCGGCCGCTTTGTCCGTCCTGTTGAGATCGACGACTCGCCTGCTGGTCGCGGCCGACTGGTTTGCGTAGTCGTCACCGAACTCCAGCGGATCGCCATTGGCGTTTAATATCGGCTCCGACAACTGTTGGGCGTTGAGTTGACTGCTGTTGACGATCATGACGTTGACGTTGGGCTTGGCTCGTCTGTTCGTCGTGGTGTTGATACTCGACTCATTGCGGAACGTCTCGAACTCCGACCCCGGGGGATCTTTGAGTTCCATGATTCCGACCGAGGGATCGGTCGCGTCGTACTCTAGCACGTTCTCTTTTCCGTCGACGCTGTAGTTTTCGACGAGCCACTCGGCGGCCCGATCTGCCTGTGTGAACTCGGTTCCGTCCACCGGGTCGGCGTACGACGCGTAGAGTCCGGGGACGTATCCAAAGACGAACAGCACCGAGACCAGCAGGAACGTGATCCCGATGATGTAGTCCTGATTCGTCTGTCCACGCCCGTCTCCGAGCAATCGCCTGTCGTCCGACGACTCCCGTTTTGTCTCGATATCCATGACTTCTGTCTCCCCCACTGTCGACACTCCGTTACCCCACCGCCATCCAGGTGATCAGCGCGATCGTCGGCAGGATCACGGCGAACTTGACGCCCGAGATCAGATCGACCTCGCGGATGTACCCCGCGATGAACGACGACAGGACCGCCTGTAGCGTCACCGCGTGGAAGAACAACACCGACAGCAGGCCGGTGTCGACGTTCGAGCCGAACTGGCCGCCGCCGGCCGCCGCGGAACTGGTCCCGCCGCCACCGCCGACCTGATTGGCCAGGCCGGACATGACGTCGAGGAACTGCGTCTTCAGCAGTGCCATCACGCCGAGCAACGTCAGGTAAGTCATGATGATGATGACCACCTGCATCCGCGTCCGGGACTTCCGGTCGCGGTCGATGTCGTCCTGGTTCTCCGAGGCCTGTGCCGCCGTCGTCAACACGTCCTCGATCTGACTCGACGCTTCTTGTGCTTTGCTGATGAGTTTGACGGTCCGGGCGAGTCGCGGGATGTGATACTTGTTGTTGAACTCCCGCAGGGCGTCTTTCAGGTTCGTCCCGTAGTTGACCTTCGCGTACATCGTCTCGAACTCGTCGGACAGTTTCCCCGAGGAGGTCTCGGAGACGACGTTCAACGACTCCAGTAGCGTCATCCCGGTGTCGTTCGCACTGGAGAGTTTCCGGAGGTTCTCGGAAAGCTGGCTCACGACACCCCGCCGCGAGCGGACGTTCCACTCGTAGAAGATCATCAGCGGGACGAAGTTGACGTACAGCGGGACGTAGAACCAGAAGAACGTCGAGCCGACCGGGTTCTCGACGAACCCTTCGGGGGACAGCGGCGCGAAGCCGTACAGCACGCTCAGCACGACCGCGACGATGGAGAGGGGCACCGTCACCCCCAGCACGACCGTCGGGTTGTCCCGGAAGAAGATGTGTGGCTTCCCGAGGATCTCGCCGAGTTCGTAGGAGCGCTCACGGCCCTTGATCTTCTCGAAGACCCCGTAGTCTCCGGTGTACTTCTCGACCAGACCGAGGTTCAGCACGTCAAGCCCCTCGCGGACGACCACGTCGTCGCGCCCGCCCTCCGGCCGGAGGTAGCCGTCGCCGATCTCGTCCTGTGTGACCGTCGAGACGAGTACCAGAAAGCCGACCCCAGTGAGCGGGATCAGGCCGTACACGGTACCGAGAAGCAGGAACTGCTGTGAGTTGCCCATCATCGACATGATGACGAGGATGATGATGAGAAGCAGGGGGAAGAGTGAAAGGGTCATGTACATCTCCCCGAACAGTTCCATGGTCTCGAGCACCTGTTCCTGTTCCTGCTTTGCCGTCCGCATATGTTTCTCCTTCTGGTCCTCGAGGAAGCCTGTCATGTCACCTCCCGAGTCGACGATGGAGAGCATATCCGTCAGGAACTGCGCCAGTTCGTCGCTGGGCGTCTGCAACGCCTGGTTCCGGATGGCGGTCCGGTAGTCCGTGTCGAAATACTCCGTCTCCAGCACGATCGACTGGAACTCCTTGGAGACCTCGCCGTACGTGTCGTCGGCGCGGGCCATCGCCTGCAGGATCTCCAGCTGATTGAGCCCCCCGACCGATAGCGCGTACATAAAGGAGATCGAATCCGACAGGAGGACGTTGACCTCGCGTTTGCGTGCGCCAGCACGGAAGTAGGGAATCGAGACCATCGAGCCGAACCCGATGCCGAAGCCGATCAGTCCGAAGACGATGCCGGTGACGAACACCAGGAACGGGATCTTCAGTTGCAACAGGACTGGCGGGATCTGACTCTCGGCGAGACCGAGCAACACCGGCGCGTCGGGCAGGAACAGCGCGAAGATGAGATAGCCCAAAAGCGAGCCGACGATCCACAGCGTCAGGCCGGCCAGCGCGCCGACGCCGAGCGCTCGCGAGAGGAACATCTCGACGTTCTGTGGCATCCGGGCCTGGGCCAGTTTGTTCTCGACGCTACTGACGAAGTCGCCCTCGCTGTCGAACAGCGACTCGTAGAGGGGATAGAACGTATCCCCGAGGGTACTCGTGCTGCCGACCGTCTGCCCGCTTCGCGTGTCGAGGCTCATGTTAGTCCCCTTCCTCTGCTTCCGCGCCGGCCTTGGTCACGAACTGCCCAAAGTCGATCTCGGCGTCGTCGTCTTCCTCCTCGTCGGGAACCACGTCCTCCTCGGTTTCGATGCCCGATAGCGCCTTCACGATCTCGGGCGTCTCCATGCTCTTGTACCGGTCGAACAGCGGCGTGGCGTTGTCGAGGATGTCGCTGGTCTCCTCGCTGATCTCCTCGCCGGCGTCCGGCCGCGGGACCATCTCCTCTTTCTTGGGATCGATGTTGATCTTGACCGACTCCATCTCCCGGAGGTCTTCGAGGCTCTGTTCGAGCTGATCGTGAGCGATCAGCGTCAGGATCGTGTCGGGGTCGTTGATGAACGCCTGGATCGTCGCGGCCACCTGCTGATAGGTGTTGATCCCGTTGTTGATGAGGTAGGCCAGGACGACCTTTCGTTTGAACAGTTCCTCGTCGAGTTTCTCCTGGTCCCACCCGCGGTCGAACTTGATCTCTTCGAGCGTGTTGGACTGGCCCATCTGGATGAACGTGTCCGTCTCGGCCTGCCACTGATACACGTCCCTGACGTTGATCTCGTCGTTCTCCGCGGAGTATTCGTTGATCTCGGTCAGTGTCTTGCTCCGGCGGACCTTGCGGCCGGCGGTCCGGGTCTGGGTCTGGATCGAGACCAGATCGAGCGCGGTAAACAGCGTCTTCGAGACGTTGATCGGTTCCGTCGTGAACCGCTTGATGACCTCGCCCACCGAGTCGGCGTGGAACGTAGTGTAGGTGGTGTGACCGGTCGACATGACCTGGAACAGCGTCCGACCCTCCTCACCACGGATCTCACCCATGACGATGTAGTCGGGACGCTGACGGAGTGCGGCTTCCAGCAGGTCGAACTCGTCCACGTCGCCCGTGTCGTCCTCGCCGAACGAGGGCCGGGTGACGCTCGCGACCCAGTTCCGCTGGGGCAGTTCGACCTCCCGGGTGTCCTCGATCGAGACGATCTTGGCGCTGGAGGGGATAAAGAGCGAGACCGCGTTCAGGCTGGTCGTCTTCCCCGACGCCGTACCGCCGGCGAAGATGAGGCTCTTGTTGTTCTCGATGCAGAGCCAGAGAAACGCCATCTGGTCGAGGCTGAAGGTGTTCCAGTTGATGAGGTCGATCGGCGTGAAGGGGACGTCCTTGAACTGGCGGATGGTGTAGTTGGTCCCGTGATCGGACACCTCCCGGCCCAGCGTGAGCTGGGACCGCGAGCCGTCCGGGAGCGTCGCGTCGACCTGTGGCTGGCGTTTGGAGATGCCTTTCCCCGACCGCTGGGCGAGCTTGACGACGAAGTCGTCCAGTTCCTCCTCGCCGTGTTCGACGTTCGAGATGATCTGCTCGTAGTCGGTGTGGTAGACGAACACCCGGGAATTGTACCCGTTACACGAGATGTCCTCGACGTTGATGTCGTGTTTGATGGGGTCGATGCGCGCGTAGCCGATGAAGTTGCGCTTGAGGAAGTACAGCAACTTCTCGACCTGGTACTCGCTGATGGTGTCGGGATCCTCCTCGAGGATGGCCGGCTCCGGTCGGGCCGCGATCCCGGAGAGGTCACCCGACGCCGTGGTGGGCAACTCGACGTCCATCCCCATCATCTGCTTGAACTTGTCCATCGTGCCCAGATCCGGATCGACTGCGCCGTCGTCACGCAACAGGTCGTACCGGTCGAGCAACCGCTGTGCCTCGCGCTGGATGACCTCCGCGCGGTCCTCCTCGCTGCCCTCGACGACCACGTCGTCCTCGGAGTATTTGATCGCCGTCCGGAGCTTGCCCGCCAGGAACTCCCGGAGTTCTACCTCGATCGGATTGAGGTGTGGCTCGATGACGTAGTATTTCTTCTCGTTTTCCTTCTTGGAGTGAAAGAGGATCACGTAGGCGTAGGGCTTGTTCACCCAGTACCGTTCGATCTCCTCGAAGTGGGACTTCTTGGCCTGCGGGACGGACTTCTCCAGATCGTATCGGTTGACGACCGTCGTCTTGCCGTCGACGGTCGAAAAGAACATATCCTCGTCGAGTTCCTCGTTGACGTCGACGGTCCGTTCTTCGACCATCTCGTCGAGTTCCGAGGCCAGTCCCTCACCGAAACTCAGAACGCCCTCGATCTCGTCCGGATCGAATCCGAGCGCGCCGGCCGGATCGAACTCTTTGGTCTCCCCCTCGGCGTTCGTCGGCGGTTGCCCGTCGGTGTAGTAGTATTCCTGCTTGTAATGTTCCCACTTGTAGGTATCCTTGACGACGGGTGCCTTGGTCGGATCGAGAAACCGCTCGAAGGGCGTGCTCAGCCCCTTGGCGGCGCTCGCTCCCTGGATCAACTTGTCCTCCGTCTTCCGGGGATCGAACCCGAGAAACTCCGTCCGGTCGAACGGACCACCGGTATGAAACTCGCGTCGGAAGTCCTCCCACGTGTACTCTCCGACTGTGGCACGTTCGACCCGAGCGAGTACCTCCTCCGCGTCGGCGCTCGTCTCCTCGGCGTCGACGGGATCGGCATCGCCCCCCTCTTTGTCATCGGTTGCCATTGAACATCACTCTGCTGTTACGAGGGAAAAAAGTTTATGTCCACATTACCAGCCGTAAGCCGACGTTACGACCGGCGGAGATGCCAACTAACCGGTCGCTCGGCCGATCTGTGGCTTTATTCCGATTTTCTAACAGGGGATTCCTCATTCCCCAGGGAACGGTGTAATGTGCCCAATACGTGTCAGCTGATATACTCTTCGATGCGGTTCAGTGCCGTTTTGAGGTCGTCCAGCCCCGTCGCGTACGAGACGCGGAGGTGGCCTGACCCGCCCGCGCCGAATACGTCGCCGGGGACGACGGCGACTTTCTTCTCCTGGATCAACTCCTCTGCGAAGGCCTGACTGTCGTCGGCGGGACACTCGGGGAACGCGTAGAAGGCCCCGGATGCCTCGAAACACTCGATGCCCATCTCGGCAAAGCGCGAGAGGACGAAGTTCCGGCGGCGGTCATACTGGTCGCGCATATCGGCGACGTCGTCGTCGCAGTTCTCCAGCGCGTCCAGCGCCGCGTGCTGGGCGGTCGTCGGGGCCGACAGCATCGTGTACTGGTGGACGCGGTTCATCGCCCCGATGGCTTCGGCCGGGCCCATCGCGTACCCCAGTCGCAGCCCCGTCATGGCGTAAGCTTTCGAGAACCCGTTGAACACGACGGTCCGCTCGCGCATCCCCGGGAGCGTCGCGATGGACGTGTGGTCGTGTTCGTACGTCAGCGCCGCGTAGATCTCGTCGGCCAGCACGATCAGGTCGTGCTCGCGACAGAAGGCGGCGACTTCCCGGAGTTCCTCGCCGGTCATCGTCGCGCCGGTCGGGTTGTTCGGGTAACAGTAGACCAGCGCGTCGGCCTCCTGCGCGCCCGCGTCTTCCAACACCGCACGGGTCAGCTTGAACTCGTCTTCGGCCCGAGTCGGGACCGGGAGTGGCTCGCCACCCGCGAACTTGACACCGGGCACGTAAGAGACGTAACTCGGCTGGGCCACTGCCACGGTGTCGCCGGGGTCGACGAGCGCACGCATGGCCAGATCGAGCCCCTCGCTGGCCCCGGTCGTGACGATGATCTCGTCGTCCGGGTCGTACTCCAGCCCGTACTTCCGGGACTGATGGGCCGCGATGGCCTCGCGGAGTTCCCGCTTCCCGCGGTTGGCGGTGTAGGACGTTTCGCCCCGTTCCAGCGAGGCGATCGCGGCGTCGCGGGCGCTCCAGGGGGCCGAAAAGTCCGGTTCGCCCACGCCCAGCGAGATGAGGTCGTCCATCTCCTCGGCGAGCTCGAAAAAACGCCGGATACCCGACGGCGGGACGCTCTCGACGCGGTCTGACACCTGCATGGTTACGGAGACACCGAGAGGCGGTCGTCGTCGTCGCCGTCACCGAATTCGATACCTCGTTCCTTGTAGGACTCCATGACGTAGTGGGTCACCGTCTGGGTGATCTCGGGGACGGGCGCGACCTTCTCGCTGATGAACCGCGAGACCTCGCTCATGGAGTCGCCCTCGACCTCCATGTCGAAGTCGTAGTCCCCGCTCACCAGCCGCAGCCCCTCGACTTCGGGGAACTTCGCCAGTCGCTCGGCGATGTCGGCGTAACTGGTCTCCCGGTCCAGCGTGACGTTGAGTTCCACAAGCGCGCGCACGCGTTCGTCGTCGAGTTTGCTGTAGTTCAGCACCGCCTGATAACCTGCGATGACGCCGTCGGCCTCTAACTCTGCGATCACGTCCTCGACGTCGGCTGGGTCGAGGTCGGTCTGGCGCGCCATGTCCTCGGCGGAGTAGCGCGCGTTCTCCCGGAGCAAGGCCAGTATCTCGGCGCGACTGCTCATACCTAACCCCACCAGAGCGCGGACTAAAGACTTGCTATCCCGCCGGTCGAACCCGGCCGCTGTCTCCCCTTCCGTCGGGAACTCGACAGCGAACACCGTTCCTAGCTTTAAGCCGGCGTCGTCCCTACCGATGTCCCAGCTATATGCAGCGTGATACACGGGCCGACAGCGGCTGGGGATTCGTCGCCGACCACGACTCCATGGCGACGATCATCGACACGCTCCTCGACCTCGATCCCGAGGAGACCTACACCCGCTCGGAACTGGCCGACGAGACCGGGATCGCCCTGAAGACACTCCACCTGATGGACGACGTGGACGGCGTCGTCGACCTCGGGCTGCTGGACAGGCACCATCCCGAGGACCAAGAAGTCTACTACACGGTCAACGCCGACAGTCCGGTCCTCGAAGCCGCCCGCGAATTCGAGCAAGCGGTCGAGGCGAACCGCTAGTCCTGCTCGCGCAGTTCCGTCCGCCGAATCTTCCCGGTCGTCGTCTGCGGGAGCTCGTCGACGAACTCGATCTCGCGGGGGTACTCGTACTCGGCCAGTCGATCCCTGACCAGTTCGCGAATCTCGTCACGGAGCGTGTCCGAGCCCTCGACGCCGGCCGCCGGTTCGACGTAGGCCTTGATGATCTCCCCGCGGGTCTCGTCGGGGACGCCGACGACGCCGGCCTGTGCCACGTCGTCGTGTTCGAGGATCGCCTCCTCGACCTCCATCGGCCCCACCCGATAGCCCGCGGTGATGATCACGTCGTCCTTGCGCGATTTGAACCAGATGTACCCCTCCTCGTCCCGTTCGGCCAGATCGCCGGTCAGGAACCACTCGCCGACCTGTTTCTTCGCCGTCTTCTCGGGGAGTCCGAGATACTCGTCGAAGAAGACCGACCGGTCGTGGGGGCGGACGGCGATCTCGCCGGGCTCGCCCCGCGGCAGGCGCTCGACCTCGCCCGCGTCGGCGGCCTCGGGATCGAGGATCGCCACGTCGTAGCCCGGCAGCGGTTTGCCCATGCTCCCCGGTCTGGTCTCGAACCAGCCCGAGGAGTTGGCGACCACGAGGTTGAGTTCGGTCTGGCCGTAGTACTCGTTGACCGCCACGCCGTCGAGTTCCTCCGCGGCCCAGTCGAGGATCTCGGGCGTCAGCGGCTCCCCGGCGGCGGCGACCGTCTCCAGCGAGAGGTCGTACTGCTCGGTCGGATTCTGCACGTCCATCAGCAACCGGAGTGCAGTCGGCGGCATGAACGACTGGGTCACGTCGAACCGCTCCAGCAACTCGAAGGCGGCCGCGGGGTCGAACTTCTCGCTCGGGTAGGCCACCATCGTCCCGCCGTGGTGCCAGGTGGCAAAGAGCGTGCCGCCCAGCGCCGACCCCCACGCCCAGTCCGAGGGGGTCCAGACCGTCGCGTCCGGCCCCAGCCCGCGATCCATGTAGTTGTAGGAGGCCGCGGCCCGACCCAGCCAGAGGGCGTGGGAGTGGAGGACGCCCTTCGGCGGGCCCGTCGATCCGCTCGTGTAGAGGATGGCGCTCTCGGTGTCCGGTGTCGCGTCGTAGGGCTCGACCGACGCACCGTGATCGGCCAGTACGTCCGCGAAGGCCACGGCGTCGCCCGCCGCCGTATCGGTCTCGATCTCGATCACGTGGTCCAGCGCCGGACAGCCCGCGCGGGCCTCGTCGATCTCCGCCCGTACTGTCGGATCGACGACGACGGCTTTCGCCTCCGCGTCGGCCAGTCGGTACTGGAGCGCGTCGGGGCCGTAGAGAACCGAGAGGGGCACCGACAGCGCGCCGAGTTTCCAGTTGGCGAGGTGGGTGATCGGGTTCTGTGGCTTCTGCGGGACGACGACGCCGACCCGATCACCGGGGCCGACGCCCAGTTCCCGGAGCCCGGCCGCGAGCCGGTCCGATCGCTCGTCCAGGTCCTGGAAGGAGGACGATGCCCGCTCGCCGCCGGGTGTCAGATACTCCAGGGCCGTGCTGTCGGGGTCGTCGTGTTTCCGCAGGAAGTCCACCGCTGGGTTGAACTCGTCGGGCAGGTCCCACTCGAACGTTTCACGCGCGGTCGAGTGCGACTCGAAGTCCGGCATCACGGTCCAGGGCATACCTGATGGGTCACCGTCCTCCCCGTTTCACCTTTCGGTTGGCGCAAACCGATTACAGCGGGAGCAGGCTCGACCCGTCGACGGGGCGGAGCGCGCTCGCTTCCACGTCGACGCCGGGGCTGTAGTGGACCAGCGGCGTTCCTGCCGGTTTCTCGAAGCCGTTGGCGGCGAACAGGTCGTTCTCCCGGATCTCCAGGTCCGCACCCTGCAACGGCCACGGCGGGTGGGCGACCGGGCCGACGTACACACGGCCACCGTCGTCGGCCACGTAGAAGCGGTAGCGTTCGGTGAGGAAGTGTTCCAGCGTGCCGGGTTCGGGTTCGGTGGGGTCGCCCGTCGGCCGGTAGGTAGCGTCGAAGCCCGCAAGCGGCGCGCCGGCGTGGGTGCGCCCGCTCCGGAACTGGAATCCGTCGTCGGTCTCGGTGACCTGCATCTCGGCCCGGTAGTACGGCAGGCGAAAGAGTCGGCGGGCGACGGTCACGCCCAGCCAGTCGTCGGCGTCGAGGTTGAAGAAGTAGATCCCCGGCCCGTCCGGACCGTCGACGTAGGTTCGGAGGTTCAACTCGGGGAAGGAGAGCCCGACGGGCGCACCCCGCGGCCTGATCGACTCCATCCGGAAGCCGACCACGCCGAGGTACGCCGCGCCGTCGAACGTGTCTGCCGAGAGGCCGTCGGGGAGCTTCGCGTCGACGACCGTCGGTTCGACGCTCCAGTGTGCGAACAGCACGTCGGCCCAGCGCATCTCCAGTAGCGACGGTGCGTTCATGGTCGAAGGTAGGTGCGCTACGCGTTTCGACCTGTCGCCTCGGAGGGATCGAAGGCGATATGTCGCTCTGTCCGCGCTCTCGGAACGTGAGCTATCTCCTCTGGGCACTGCTGGCACTTTTGGCGTACAGTCTGGTCGCGCCGCTGGCCAAGATCGCGACGGCGGAGATTCCGAGTACCGTGGTGCTTTTGATCTCGAACGGGATGCTCGTGCTCGTCGCGACGGGTGTCGTCGTGGCCACCGACACCCCCGTCGTCCAGTACCTCTCCTACGACCGGGCCGTCTATGCGTACGGCGCGGGGCTCGCGCTCGCGGTCGGCATCCTCGCGTACTACCGGGCGCTGGCGGCCGGCCCGGTCAGCGTCGTCGTCCCGATCTTCGGGCTGTTCATCGTCACGAGTTCCGTCCTCGGGATCGCGATCCTCGACGAATCCCTGACCGCCCGGAAGGTCCTCGGGATCGCGCTGGCGGTCGCGGCGGTGTACCTGACCGCCGTCGAGTGACTGACTCGACCCTTTTTGTCGGCCACACGCGTATATTCGTCCGTCATGGTCGCACTCGACTCCGAAGACGACGCCATCCAGCGCGGCGAACCGGCCCCCGACTTCGAGTTGCCCGGCGCTGACGGCGAGACCTACTCGCTGTCGGACTTCACCGATCGCGAGGCCCTGCTGGTCGTGTTCACCTGCAACCACTGCCCGTACGCACAGGCCAAGGTCGACGAGCTGAACCACCTCGCCGACGCGTACGACGACCTCGCCGTCGTCGGGATCAATCCCAACGACGCCGACGAGTACCCCGACGACTCCTTCGAGAAGATGCAGGACCTCGTTGCCGACGGGACGATCCAGTACGACGCCTACCTCCGTGACGAGAAACAGGATACGGCCCGCGAGTACGGCGCGGTCTGTACGCCCGATCCGTTCCTCTTCGAGAATCGTGGGGACGACTTCGAGTTAGTCTACCACGGCCGCATCGACGACGCACTGAACCCCGACGACGAGCCGACAGAACTGGAGATGCGCGACATCGTGGAGCGCCTGCTGGCCGGCGAGACGATCGACGACGAGTTCAGGCCGTCCCGGGGCTGTTCGATCAAGTGGAACGACGACTGAGCGACCCGGTGCTGCGGCTACGCGGTCGAGTCTGGCGCGAGCGGGGACGAACTAGTTTTTGTTCGCGGGTGTGACGCCGATGTCACACCGGAGCGGTGCGCCGATCATTTCGTCGCCGTGGTCGTCCCGGCGGTCGTGGTCTCGCCGCCCATCGGGGTGGCGAGCCTGTAGAAGCCGTAGAGCCCCCAGATCAGGAGGCCGAGGCCGATCAGCCCCGCCCGAACGTTCGGCGGGACGGTCGGTGCGGCGATCACCTCGCCGGCTTCGGTGGTCACGGCAACCGGACTCGGGTTGCCGACGAACGTCTCGATGAGGCCGAGGACGACGGTGCCGAGGCCGATCAGCGCACCGCCGACGAGCATCGCCGCTCTGTCGATTGCGGACATCGTGGGTGTGTCTGTCATATTCTGTCACCTCGTTAGCCGAGCAGGTACTTCAGGCGCGGGTGGTTCTGGACCAGCTCCCAGTTCTCGATGTACCGGTCGAGGCCCATGATCCGGCCAGCGCCGAGGACGATCACCGTCACGAACAGCAGCAGGCCCATCAGGTCGCCGTTGACGAACCCGTGGGCGAACTCGGCGTTCCCGAGGTAGAAAAATCCCATCAGGAACGCGCCCCAGAAGGCCGCGAACCTGACGAGAACCCCGAGGAGCAGGGCCAGCCCGATCAGCGTCTCGCCGAGCGGGATCATGAAGTTCACGAACCACGCGGCGTTGTTGCCGAACCAGACGGTGATCGGTGCCACGACGGTGCCCTGTGTCGCGCCGGTCAGCCAGCCCGTCGCCGTGAACGGGTCCGCGCTCGTCCACAGGTTGGCGTACTTGGTGATCCCTGCGTGGAAGAACCACCAGCCGGTCAGGAATCGCAACATGGCGACCCAGTAGCCGGCCCACGTGCCCGACAGCTCCAGCGAGACGCCCTCGCCGAGGACGTTCCGTGTGTCGACGTTTGTTGCCATTGGTATCGCACCTCTACACGTAGACCTATTCGACTGGTATATAACAAACGATCATGCTGTTTTCACCTCGTAAGAATACTCCGTTCGACGGTGCAAATCGGGCGAATTCCCTAAATTCCGTTCCGAATACCTTCGGATATCCCCTCGCCGCCCACCGAACCGGCGGAGCCACTATGGGGGTCGTCACTGAACGGTGACATATGGTGCTCGATCTCGCCGCGACGTTCGGGACGGCCAGTCCGGTCGTCGGCATGGTCCACCTCCCGCCCCTGCCCGGGTCGCCCAGGTACGATCCGAACGACGGCCGCGAAGCCGTGCTGGACCGCGCCCGGGCGGACGCCCAAACACTCGCCGACGGCGGCGTCGACGGCCTCGTCGTCGAGAACTACGGGGACGCGCCGTTCTACGCCGAGGACGTGCCCAAACACGTCGTCGCAGAGATGACGCGGGTGGCCACCGCAGTCGCCGAGACCGTCGACTGTCCCGTCGGGATCAACGTCCTCCGAAACGACGCGGCCGCGGCGCTGTCGGTCGCGGCGGCCGTCGGCGCAGCGTTCGTCCGCGTGAACGTCCACACCGGCGCACGCGTGACGGATCAGGGTGTCATCGAGGGGCGGGCGGCGGAGACGCTCCGCTTGCGCGAGCGACTCGACGCCGACGTGACCGTGCTGGCCGACGTGGCGGTCAAACACTCCGCACCGCTGGGCGAACAGGACCTCGGGACGGCGGTCGCAGATGCGATCGACCGCGGCCGCGCGGACGGCCTCGTCGTCTCCGGCCCGGCGACGGGTGAAGTGACCGACGCCGACGACCTCCGGACCGTGGTGGCCGCCCGCGACGACACCGATCCGGACGTGCCGGTGTTCGTCGGGAGCGGCGTCACGGCCGATTCGGTGGCGGACCTGCTGTCGGTGGCCGACGGTGCCATCGTCGGGACGGCGCTCAAAGCGAACGGCGTGACGACGAATCCCGTCGACGGGGATCGGGTCCGGGCGCTAGTCGCGGCCGCGCCGGATGAGTGAGCGACGGAGGGCCGATCCCGATGTCCGAGAATCGCCGGTACGCTTACTGTCGGGACGGATTCAGCTCTCGATATGGACGCGAGCTATCCCTACCTCGCCGCGCTCGGGTACCCCGCGATCATCCTCGGCGTCCTCTATCTGGTCGCCCGGGCCCGCGGCGGCCGCGAGCGCCAGGCGACGGACGACGACGCCGAGGGGGAATAGGGGCAGGGTTTTCCTCGCGAGGGTCCAACGCGGGCACATGGCCGAGAGTCTCCCCGACGCCACTGCCGAGTTCGCTCGCGCCGTCGGACCCGAACCGGACGACGTGATTCGAGAGATGGACGCACAGGCCGATACTGACGGGTTCCCGACGGTCGGCCCCGAAGTCGGCGGGTGGCTCCAGATGCTCGCGCGCATGGTCTCGGCCCGCCGGGTCTTCGAGTTCGGCTCCGGGTTCGGCTACTCGGCGTACTGGTTCGCCCGGGCGCTCCCCGAGGACGGCGAGATCGTCCTCACGGAGGTCGACGAGGACGAACTCGACCAGGCCCGCGAGTACATGGCCCGGGGCGGGTTCGACGACCTCGCCAGCTACGAACTCGGCGACGCTATCGAGACGGTCGACGCGTACGACGGCCCCTTCGACGCCGTGCTGATCGACAACGAGAAACACCGTTACCGCGAGGCCTTCGAGGCCGTCCGCCCGAAGATCGCCGAGGGCGGTGTCGTCATCGCGGACAACGCCGTGACGGCCGGCCCCATCGACTTCGAGGCGCTCTCGGCGCTGGTCCGGGGCGAAGACCCCGACGAGGTGAACGATCACACTGCCGGCGTGGCCGAGTACCTCGACCGGGTCGGCGCGGACCCGGCCTTCGAGACGGCGCTGATTCCCCTCGGCGAGGGAATCGCGGTCAGCCACCGCGTGGACTGACCGGACCCGCGGTTCGGCCGTGTGAATTACAGCATTTGATACTCGCTGGGCATCAGTTATATACGGCGGCCCGGAAGGTCCGGCAACCCCGAGTCTCACATGAGCGAGTTGATGATCGATATACGGAAGTTGAGTATTTTCAACAAGATGGCCAAGGAGGGTGGGAACACGGTCGCCAACCACATGAGCCAGATGACCGGGATGAACACGGAGATGGAGATCACGAAGATCAACTTCATCGACATCCCGGACATCAAGACACACGTCGGCGACGACGAGCAGATCGGGATCTACATCGAGATGCAGGAGCCACCGCACGGCCACGTCCTCTTTCTGTTCAACGCCGACAGCGCCAAGCGCCTGGCCGCCGGGATGCTCGGTGACATGGGCGGCACCGACCCCGACGCCGAGGGGTTCACCGAGATGGAGAAGAGCGCGATCCAGGAGATCGGCAACATCATGACCAGCGGGTTCATCGACGGCTGGGCCAACGTGCTGGAGACGACCATCGATATGTCGACGCCGAACTTCACGTTCGGGCCCGGGAGCGGCACCGTCGACGAGATCATCGGCGACCGCGACAGCGACATGGCGCTCATGTTCGACTCTCGCGTCCACGCTCAGGACGAGGACATCAACGTCAAGGTCTACACGTTTCCCCAGCTCGAAGAACTCGTCGGCCTGATGCAACGGCTGGAAGTCTGAGCCGTTTTGCCGTTTTCCCGTCACATACGAGGGGAACTATGATATGATATGCGCCGCTTGAATAGCCCATGCCAGGAGGCACTGACCAGACACTGCGGCCGTTCCTGTGGCGTGCGGAGAACCTCTACCCCGACACGGAGATCGTCTCCCGGACACACGAGGGCATCGAGCGCTACACCTACGAGGAGTACAGCGACCGCACGGCCCAGCTGGCCCACGCCCTGACCGACGCGGGCATGGGCGAGGGCGACCGTATCGCGACCTTCTGCTGGAACCACCACCGCCACTTCGAGACCTACTTCGGCATCCCGACGCTGGGCGCGCAGCTGCACACGATCAATCCCCTGCTCCCCGACGAACACATCCAGTTCATCGTCGAGAACGCCGCCGACAAGGCGATCTTCGTCGACCCCTCGCTGGCCGAGAAACTGGCCGGCGCGTACGACGCCGACTCCTTCGACAGCGTCGAGCAGTTCGTGATCATGGGCGACTCGGTCCCCGACCTGCCCTTCGACGCCGTCGCCTACGAGTCCTTCATCGAGGGCCACGACACCGAGTACGACTGGCCGGTCGTCGACGAGGATCAGCCCGCCGGGATGTGTTACACCTCCGGTACCACGGGCAAACCCAAGGGTGTCGAGTACACCCAGCAGATGCTCTGGGGGCACACGATGGCGACCATGACGCCGATGGGGCTTGGCATCGAGGACGACGACGTGGTGATGCCTGTCGTCCCGATGTTCCACGTCAACGCCTGGGGGATGCCGTTCTCGACCACCGCTGCCGGCGCGAAACACGTCTACCCCGGTCCGTCGCCCGAGCCCGAAGATCTCGCCCAGTTGATCGAAGAGGAGGGCGTCACCATCACCGCCGGCGTCCCGACCGTCTGGCTGGGCCTGCAGGAGTATATGCAGGCCGGGAACGACGTGGACCTCTCCGAACTCGAAACCGTCATCATCGGTGGTTCGGCGGCACCGAAGGCCATGATCGAGTGGTTCGACGGACACGGCGTCTCGGTCACGCACGCCTGGGGGATGACCGAGATGGCACCCATCGGCTCGGTCGCCCACCTCAAGTCCGGGTTGGCAGAAGAACTCACGTACGAGGAACAGATCGACCGCCGGGCCAAGCAGGGGCTGATCGTCCCCGGTCTGGAGTTCAAGGTCATCGACGACGACGGGAACGAGGTCCCCTGGAACGGCGAGGACTTCGGCGAACTGTACGTCCGTGGCCCGTGGGTCACCCAGGAGTACTTCGAGCGACCCGAGGCCAACGAGAACGACTTCGAGGGCAACTGGCTCAAGACCGGCGACGTGGTGACCGTCGACGAGGACGGCTACATCAAGATCGTCGACCGGGCCAAAGACGTGATCAAGTCCGGCGGGGAGTGGATCTCCTCGCTCGAACTGGAAAACGCCATCATGGCCAACGACCACGTGGCCGAGGCCGCCGTCGTCGGCGTCCCCCACGAGCGCTGGCAGGAGCGACCCGTCGCCTTCATCGTCCCCACCGAGGGCGCGGACCCCGACGCACTGGCCGAGGAACTCCGCGAGCAGATTTCCGAGGACTACCCCAAGTGGTGGCTCCCCGACGACTTCATCCAGATCGACGAGGTGCCAAAGACCGCGACGGGCAAGTTCTCGAAGAAGGACCTCCGCGAGGAGTACGCCGACGAGGACCTCGTCGAAGGGCAGGTCCCCGAAGAGGCTGCCCCCGACGAAGAGTAACGAGACTGTCGCTCCCGGACAGCCCGCTCGTGTGAAGACGACCGCCGAACGGTCGGGATCCATTCCGGACGACCCGTCGGTTCGCCTCTCCCGTTGGCCGTCGCGTCTCCGGGCGGCGTCGACGACCTGTGCTTTGCCCGCTCGGTTCCCGTCTCCGGGAGAAACGTCACCACATTTCTATATCAAATCGTGGCATGATAGGCCATGCCATCCAGTCTTGACTCCAGGACTTGTATGGGCTCTATGAGAGAAGACGCGTCCCGGATGGCGGAGGACACGTGGGAGAGCCTGCTCACCGCGATCTCGGACCCGTACCGGCGACAGCTCCTCGTCGCGCTTCTGGATCACAACCCGCAGGACGACGCGGATCTGGACCCGCTGGACGTGGTCGCCGAGACCGAGCGGGAGAGCACGGTGCTGGAGTCGGAACTGGTCCACAACCACCTGCCGAAACTCGACGCCATGGAGATCATCCGGTGGGATCGGGACAGCGGCGAGATCAGCACCGGCCCGGAGTGGGACGAGGTCGCACCGATCCTCGAGTTGATCCACGACCACCGGGAAGATCTGCCCGACGGCTGGCTATAGGAGTTCGTCGAACCGCTCTTCGAGTTTCTCGACCGTCCAGCCCTCGGAATCGACCATCGAGTTCTCGTCTGTCGGATCGGCGACGAGCGACACCATGTCGCCCTGTGCGCGGACCGTCTTGCCGTTGACGCCCTCGGCGGCCTCGCTGACGAGGTAGCCGACGACGGGCGCGACCTTCTCGGGAGGCATATCGTCCTCGCCGAACGGGCGTTTCTCCTCGGGGATGTCTTCGATCATGCGGGTGTAGGCCACGGGCATGAGCGCGTTGGCCCGGGCGTCGTAACGGGGCAGTTCGGCGGAGGCGGTGCGGATCAGCCCCAGCACGCCGGCCTTGGCGGCCGAGTAGTTGGCCTGGCCGGCGTTCCCCAGCGCGGAGGGACTGGTGACGCCGACGAAGGCCCGCTCGCGGTCGGCCTCGTCGGCCGTCTCGTCCCAGTGGCGCGCGAGGTTCCGGAGCAGGGCGAAGTGCCCCCGCAGGTGCACGTCGATCACGGTGTCCCAGTCGTCGCCGGTCATCTCCGTGAGATAGGCATCCCGCAGGACGCCCGCGAAGTTGACGGCGGCGTCGACGCGACCGTACTCGGCGACCGTGTCGTCGATCAGTTCCTCGGTGTACTCCAGGTCGGTCACGTCCCCGAAGTGGGCCATCGCAGTGCCACCCGCGTCGCGGATGGCCGCGACGGTCTCGGCCGCCGGCTCCTCGCTCGCGCCCTCGCCCTGCAACGAGGTTCCGAGGTCGTTCACGACGACCGTCGCGCCCTCGCTGGCCAGATGCTCGGCCGTCGCCTCGCCGAGGCCGCGGCCGCCACCAGTTACGATACAGACCGTCCCGTCGAGCGGACCTGTGTCCGTCATTACCCGAGTCGGTGTTCGGCTCCGTGATATGAATACCGACAGCGACGCGTCTCGTGCACTCCGATCTCCAGCCAGACGCCGAAAGAAACTCGAACTCCGTTCACAATTTACAATGTTCCAATCCGTTTTTGTTTGTGCAGGCCTTGTTAACTCTCGGTCATGGAACTGCTAACGGAAGACGTGGTGCCGGAGCGTGCCCGCGACGTGAAACAGGAGGCCCGGGAGTTCGCGGCGGAGCACATCGAGCCGGTGGCGGCGGACTACTACGAATCCGGTGAGTACCCCTGGGAGGTGCTTGAGGCCGGGATGGACGCCGGACTGGTCGCCCAGGACATCGGCGAGGAGTACGGTGGCCGCGGACTCGACCTGGAGGAGATCCTCGCGATGGCCGAGGAGTTCTACCGGGCCGACGCCGGGATCGCACTGACCCTCCAGCTCGCGAGTTTCGGCGCGGAGATGCTCGAAGAGTACGGCGCGGACTGGCAGAAAGAGGAGTATCTGCGCCCCGTCGCCGAGAACGAGCAGTTGACTGGGCTGGCGGTGTCCGAACCCGAGACGGGGAGCGACCTCGCGGGCATGGAGACCACCGCGGAAAAAGACGGCGACGAGTGGGTCATCAACGGCGAAAAGTACTGGATCGGTAACGGCGTCGAGGCCGACTGGGTGACGCTGTACGCCCGGACGGACGACGACGAAAACGACCGTTACGGCAACTTCTCGCTCTTTATCGTCCCCACCGACACCGACGGCTACGACGCCGAACACATCCCCGAGAAGATGGGATTTCGCGCCTCCAAGCAGGCTCACATCCACCTGAACGACGTTCGGATCCCCGAGGACCACGTCATCGGAACCGAGGGGACGGGCTTCTATATGCTCGCGGACTTCTTCAACCACGGGCGCGTGGTGGTCGGCGGCCACGGTCTCGGCCTCGCCGCCGCGGCCATCGAGGAAGCCTACGACTTCACGCACGGGCGACAGGCGTTCGGCCGCGACGTGAGCGAGTTCCAGAAGGTCCAGCACATCCTCGCGGATATGCGCACGGAGTTCGAGGCCGCCCGCTCGCTCAACTGGCGGGCCGCCGAGAAGGTCGCCAACAACGACAACTCCGGATTCTGGGCGGCACAGGCGAAGGTGAAATCGACCGAGACGGCGACGATGTGTGCCGAACGCGGGATGCAACTCCACGGCGGCCGCTCGGTGCTGACCGAGAATCGCATCTCCCGGGTCTATCGGGACGTGCGTATCCCCGTCATCTACGAAGGGGCCAACGAGATTCAGCGCAACCTGATCTACGGCCAGTGGTGACTGCCCGCGACAGGTAGTCGAGGGGCGGCGCTACGGTTTCGACCGGAGATACCCGCCGCTTCCCAGCATGACGACGCCCGCGAGGACCGAGACGAACCGGAGCAGGTTCCCGGAGTCCGTCAACGGCGGCTGAGTGAGTCTGGGCTGGACGATGTTGTACCGCTCGCGCTCCTGTTCCCGTTGTGCCGACTGCTCGCTCGACCCGGCGCTGTCGCCCGTCGCGCCGGTCTCGCGCTGTGCGCCCTCGGGCGGACGGCGTTGAGGTCTCCGGTCGTCGACAGCCGGGAAGTCCGGGTCGTCTGGCCGCTCGATAGCGACGGTTCGCGGGCCGTACGGGCGTGTGGAGTCGTCGTCGCGCTGGGCATCGGGTTCCAGACGGTACTGGAAGTCCGACGCGCCCTCGCCGACCGGGACCCGATAGCTCCCGCCGTTCCGGAGCGCCTGTTCGTACAGTTCCTTCCCGCGATCCGAGAGGTTCTCGTAGGTGATTACGTCGATGTCTTCCTCTCGGAGGTCGCTCCGCTCGGCCGTGATCGTGCCGCCCACCTCGTGGGAGAGGACGGGCTGGACCGGGGCGAGGGCCGGGGCGATCAGCAGGACGGCTCCGACGACCAGCAACGCCGCCGAGATCCGCGAGCGGGCGATCACTGCAGATCACTCCGTTGGAACAGCAGGTAGCCGAGCGCGAGCGGGATCACCAGCCACGCCGCGAACACGACGAGCGAGACTTCGTCGGAGAGATACGCCGGCATCGACTCCCGGGCCTCCTCGCGGAACCGGAAGACGTTCCGTTCCATCGCCGTCGGGTAGACGAGGTTGGCCGCCTTCTGGTAGGCGATGTACGGGCTGGCGTAGTCGAAGGCGGCGTAGAGGTGCGGGTCCGGCTCGAGTCCGAGGATCACGTCGTGGACCAGCTGTACGACCTGCGAGAACCGGAAGGTCAGGTTGAGGATCACCAGCACGAAGTACGACCCGACGGTCGCGGCGATAGCCTGGCTGCGGGTCGCGGCTGCCGAGGAGCAAGCGACCGAGAGCGCGACGAACGTCCAGGCGTACAACAGCGTAACGGCCAGCACACCGACGGCGACGCCGGCGGGGAAGACCCCGTATCTCGCGACCGTCATGGCCGTTGCCGCGACGAACATGAACAGGACGATGGCGCTGACCACGCCCAGCCGGCTGAGGAGTTTCCCGACGAACACGTCCCGTCGCGTGTTCGGGAACGCGAGCAGGAACTTGATGCCGCCGCTGGCGCGTTCCCCGGTGATCGACATATAGCTGGCGATGATGGCGACGATTGGCACCAGCACGCCGATCAGGCCGACGAGCAGTCCGTACGCGTTCTGAGCTTCCCTGAGCGGTGGGGCCGCGCGGCCGACGTTCACGTACGCCATCATCGCCGCGACGAGCGCGAGACAGACCGTGACTCCCCACAGCGCCCCGGACCGGCGGACGCTCGTGAGATCCTTCGAGAAGATGCTCTCGACGCTCACTGTACCACCTCCTGAGTCGCCTCGCCCTCACGGCCGCCCTCGGTCAACTCGTTGAACAGCGTCTCCAGCGACACCGTCGTCGAGAGCACGTCGACCACGTCGGTACGCTCGGCGACGTAGGTGATCGCGTCGACCTTCACCGTCGGATCTGCACACGTGATCGACAGGGTGTGCCCGTCGACAGTCGCCTCCACGACGCCCTCGACCGATCCGACGCCGAGGTCGGTCGGCCGTGTCGCACACTCCAGTTCGAGGGTCGCGTGCCCGCCGACGCTGTCGCGCAGGCCGTCGATGCTGTCGACCGCGACCAGTTCGCCCTCGTTCATCACGCCGACCCGGTCGCTGACCGCTTCGACTTCGTTGAGGTGGTGGCTCGAGAAGAACACCGTCGTTCCCTCGGCGGCCACGTCGGCGACGGTTTCCCGCATCGTCCGGATACCGTTGGGGTCCAGTCCGGTCGAGGGCTCGTCGAGGATCAACAGGTCCGGGTCGTCGATCAGCGACATCGCGAACGCGAGTCGCTGTTGCATCCCCTTCGAGTAGTCGGCGGCCATCCGCTCGGCGTCGTCGGTCAGGCTCACCAGATCGAGCAGTGTCTCGGGATCGTCGTCGGCGTCTTTCGTCCGGATCGCCCACTCCAGATACTCGCGGCCGGTGAGCGGGTCGTCGAACCCGTAGCCTTCCGGGAGGACGCCGACGCGCTCGCGGATCTTCGCCGGGTGTTTCTGGGCGTCCATCCCGAACACCTCGACGCTCCCGCTGGTGGGCCGGATGTAATCGAGCAGGAGGTTGATCGTCGTCGATTTGCCCGCGCCGTTGGGGCCGAGAAAGCCGAACACTTCGCCCTCGTTCACCGTGAGATCGAGGTCGCGGACGGCGTCCACGTCCCCGAAGGATTTCGTCAACCCGTGTGTCTCGATGGTGGCCACGGTCAGGGCACCCCCGGTCGCGGCCGGTCGGGATCGTTCACCGTCGCTGTGCGTGGAGGGGCAGCACTGGACAGGGGACCGTCCATACCGGGCGTCGTGCACCCGAATTGATGGGTTTTCCGGTCGACACTCAGGCCGCCCGGCGGCGGGCGAGCAGTGGGGCTGGGTCTGCGCGTGTACGGTCTCGTGGCAGCAAACGGGTGAAAACGGACCCGCTATGCGTGGCTCGGGCTGACGGTCGAACTCCCAGACGGATTCCGCTCGACACAGCGGCCGAAACCGATCACTGTTCGAGGACGCCGTAGGTGGATTCGAGGTGGTCGATTATCCAGTCGACGGTGTCGGGGTCGTAGGTCCAGAAGCCGTAGAACTTCCGAGGTTCGCGCTCTTCGGCGAGCAGGGCGCACTTGTTCTCGTCGACGCCGTCGCCGTCGAACACCACGAACCACGACTTCTCGATCTCTTCGGCCCGCTCGATGTGGAGGGTGAACCCCTCGTGTTCGGGCGGGTCCTCGTCGGGGGCGGCGTAGGCGTGGACGTCCAGATTCTTCGAGCCGAGTCGTTCGTAGACGGGGAGTTCGCCGCGCAGTGTCGAGAGGTACTGGAAGCCGGCGTGGAGCGATCCCTCGCCGACGCGCCAGGCCCGGTCCTCGATCTCCCGGGAGGCCGCGACCATCTGGTCGATGCTCCACGAGGTGAACATGGTCTCGTCCATGTAATCGAGGATCGGCTGGTACGGACTCTCCCCCAGGCCCAGCGCTACGTCTGCGTCCTCGATCATCCGCTGGAGATCCGTGATACTCGTGGCCGTCAACACCTCACCGTCCTCGCTGAGGGTGACGAACTCGCCCGGCCTCCCGCTCGGCGTCGACTCCGGTCTGACCGTCACGTTTCGGTCCGCGAACCGCTCGCGAAACGCCGTGACAACGTCCTCGTCCGCGTTGAAAACCGTCAGCGTCTTCTCGTGTTCCTCGACACCCGCGATCAGTTCCGAAAGGGACATTCGCTTCGTCCGACCCACGTCCTCGGCGCGTAAATCGTTTGCGAGACACTGACGCACCACCGGACGGCTCGGAACTCGAACCAGTGGGCCGATCTCCGGATCGATCCCCTCCGGACTGTCGTTCGACCGCACGAGCCCAGTGCAACTGTCATGATTAATGTGTGGTAACGCGTCGCAAACCCTTTTGTCCCGGCGCGCCGTTTCCCCGCTATGGCGGCCGATTCGGCCACTGATTTATCATGACAGACCTAATGTGGCGCATCGCTGGTGGCTCCGGCGACGGGATCGATTCCACGAGCCAGAACTTCGCCAAGGCCCTGATGCGCGCGGGACTCGACGTATTCACGCACCGACACTACCCCTCACGGATCCGGGGCGGCCACACCTACGTGGAGGTACGGGCCGACGAAGACCCCGTCCGGTCCCGGGGCAACGGCTTCAACTTCCTGCTGGCGCTGGGCGACAGCTTCGCCCGCAACCCACAGGAAGGGACCGACACCGTCTACGGGAACGAGCAGATCAAGCCCCTCGCGGAGAACTTAGACGACCTCAACGAGGGCGGCGTGATCGTCTACGACGAGGGGTTACTCGACGAGGAGACCTTAGAACGTGCCGACCTCGACCTCGAAGCGAGGGCCGAGGAGAACGACTGGCACGTCTACCCCCTCGACCTGCGCGGCCTAGCCCGCGAACACGGGCGCGAGGTGATGCGAAACACCGCCGGCGTGGGCGCGACCGCCGCCTTGCTCGACATGGACCTCGACCACATCGAGGACCTGATGGAAGACGCCATGACCGGCGACGTGCTGGAGGCGAACCTCGACATCCTCGAACGCGCCTACGACTCGGTACGCGAGGAGTACGAGATCTCCCACGACCTCCGGGTCCCCACCGGCGACCACGACGAGCAGCAGGTGCTCATGTCCGGGAGCAACGCCGTCGCCTACGGCGCGATCGACGAGGGCTGCCGGTTCATCTCGGGCTACCCGATGACTCCCTGGACCGACGTGTTCACGATTCTCTCCCAGCATCTCCCCAAGTTCGGCGGCATCGCCGAACAGGTCGAAGACGAGATCGCCGCGGCGTCGCTGGCCGTGGGAGCCTCCCACGCCGGCGTCAAGGCCATGTCCGGGTCCTCCGGTGGCGGGTTCGCGCTGATGTCCGAACCGCTCGGGCTGGCGGAGATGACCGAGACGCCCATCGTGTTGATCGAGGCGATGCGGGCCGGCCCCTCGACGGGGATGCCGACCAAACCCGAACAGGCCGACCTCGAACACATCCTCTACACGAGTCAGGGCGACTCCTGTCGAGTCGTGTTCGCGCCCGCCAACGTCCGGGAGTGTTACGAGCAGACCCGCGCGGCCTTCCGGCTGGCCTACGAGTATCAGCTTCCGGCCATCGTGATCATCGATCAGAAACTCTCCGGGGAGATGCGCAACGTCGACGAGTCCTTCTTCGACCGGGAGCCAAACGCCGACCCGGGGAGCGTCCTCACCGAGGACGAGATCCGCGAGGCGGCCCACCACGAGTCGGGGAAGTTCAAACGCTACCAGCACGACGCCGAGAACGGGGCCAGTCCGCGCTCGATCCCCGGACAGAAGGACGGCCGCTTCCTCGCGTCGGGCAACGAGCACACGCCGGAGGGCCACATCAGCGAGAGTCCGACCAACCGGGTCGCCCAGATGGACCGCCGGATGTCGAAACTCGACTCCATCCGCGAGGAACTCGACGGCGGCGACGAGTCCCACCAGACCCACTACGGCCCTGACGACGCCGACTACGGCCTGCTGGTGTGGGGCAGTCAGCAGGACACCGTCTTCGAGGCCGTCGACCAGCTCAACGAGGCCGGCGGGTCCGTGAAGGCACTCGGCGTCAGCGACCTCATGCCCTACCCCGAAGACGAGGTCTCGGCCTTCCTCGAATCGGTCGAGTCCTGTCTCGTCGTCGAGATGAACGCCTCGGCGCAGTTCCGGGGGCTGACCCAGAAGGAACTCGGTCGGTTCGGACCGAAACTCAACAGCCTCCTGAAGTACAACGGCGAGCCCTTCGAGCCCTACGAGGTCGTCGAGGGGTTCGAGCGCATCGTCTCCCGGGACGCCGCGATCCCGGAGGGAACGAAGTTCGTCCCCGCGGCAGGTGACTAATCATGAGTGTATTCAGTGCGATCGGCGAGGAACGGGAGATCGACCGCGACGAGTTCACACCCGGCATCGAACCGCAGGCCACGTGGTGTCCGGGCTGTGGCGACTTCGGCGTCCTGAAGGCGCTGAAACAGGCCATGCCCGAGGTGGGCCGGACGCCCGACGAGACCCTTCTCGTGACGGGCATCGGCTGTTCGGGCAAGCTCTCCTCCTATTTCGAGAGCTACGGCTTCCACAGCATCCACGGGCGCTCCCTGCCGGTGGCCCGGGCCGCCAAGCTGGCCAACCCCGGTCTCGAAGTCATCGCGGCCGGTGGCGACGGCGACGGCTACGGCATCGGCGGCAACCACTTCATGCACACTGCCCGGGAGAACCACGACATCACCTACATCGTGTTCAACAACGAGATCTTCGGGCTGACGAAGGGCCAGACTTCCCCGACCAGTCCGAAAGGGCACAAGTCAAAGACCCAGCCACACGGCAGCGCCAAGGACCCCGTGCGACCCATGTCGCTGTCGCTGGCGTCGGGGTCGTCCTACATCGCCCGCACGGCGGCGGTCAACCCGAACCAGGCAAAGGAGATCCTGATCGAGGCCATCGAACACGACGGGTTCGCCCACGTCGACTTCCTCACGCAGTGTCCCACCTGGAACAAGGACGCAAAGCAGTACGTCCCCTACACCGACGTGCAGGACTCCGATGAGTTCGACTTCGACGTGACCGACCGGCGCGAGGCCGCCGACGCGATGTACGACGCCGAGTCCCGCCTCTACGAGGGTGAGGTCCTCACTGGCCGGTTCTACGTCGACGAGGAACGGCCGTCCTACACCGAGGAGAAACAGGCCACCGACGAGATGCCTGAAGCCCCCCTCGCGGAGCGGTATCTCGACGAGGACAGCGAGTGGGAGCGCTCGGCCGACCTGCTCCACCACCACCGCTGAAATTCCGACGGCTTTCGGTTCGTGAGGCGAAATTTTCGGCCCCTTCGACCCGTTTTCGGGTTCGGAAGATATTTTTTCTCGGACGCAAAACCTACCAGTATGGCTGCCGAGTCCACGGAGGAGCGCATCCTGTCCGTCCTCGAAGAGGACGCACAGGCCTCCTACGCAGAGATTGCCGAGCGGGCCGACGTGTCCAAGCCTACGGTGCGCAAATACATCCAGCAACTCGAAGACGAGGGTGTGATCGTGGGCTATTCAGCGGACGTGGACCCGAAGAAACTCGCCTCCAAGTCCATCGCCCTGGTGGGGATCGACGTGGAGAGCGAACGCTACGTCGAGGTGACCCGGGAACTCAAAGAGATCGACGCCATCGACTCCCTCTACACGTCCAGTGGCGACCACACGCTGATGGCGGAGGTCCACGCTCCAGACGGTGACGCGCTGGGGGACGTGATCAACGAGGAAATCGTCGCCCGCGACGGCGTCGCCGCCGCTCACCCCTCCTTCCTCCAGGAACGGCTGAAGTAACCCGGCTCCGTGGACGCGGTGCGTACTGTTTATACCCGCTCGCCCGCCATTGCGAGACATGGATACCCGGCTGGTCGTGGGGTGTGGATCGGTCGGTTACGACCTCGTCTCGGCGCTCGCAGACAGGCCGGGCGAGGTGTCGGTTCTCGAAGCGAGCGAGCGGCGCGTCGAGCGCCTGCGCGAGGACGGCGTCGCCGCGACCCACGTGGAGTCCCTCGACGCCGCGACGCTTGCCGAACACGCCGACGGCGTCGACACGGTCGTCGTCGCGGGTGACGATCCCCGGGAGAACTACCGTCGGGCGACTGTCGCCAGCGAGGCCGTCCCCGACGCGATGCTCTTTGCCTTCGCGGGCCTCGAACCCGACGAAGCGATCCTCTCGGAGTTGCGCTCGCTGACGGACACGCTAGTCGAACCGGGAGCTGTGACTGCCGACTTCCTGAGTCGCCGGATCGGTGACGAGGGGCTCCAGACCCGGAAGCTCCGCCAGGCGTTCTGGGAGGTCGAGGAACCGCTGGCCATCGTCGCTCACGACAATCCCGACCCGGACGCCATCGCGAGCGCGGTTGCACTCCAGCGGCTGGCAGCGGTGCTGGGCGTCGAGGCCGAAGTGTGTTACTACGGGCAGATCTCCCATCAGGAAAACCGTGCCTTCGTCAACCTCCTCGAGTTCGACCTCACCCGACTGGAGGACGACGCTGATCTCTCGCAATTCGGCGGGTTCGCGCTGGTCGATCACTCTCGCCCGGGTGTCAACGACCAGTTGCCCGAGGACACACCCGTCGACATCGTCATCGACCACCACCCGCCCCGGGCTCCGGTGGACGCCCGCTTCGTCGACCTCCGGAGCAACGTCGGCGCGACCAGCACCCTGCTGGTGCAGTACCTCGACCAGTTCGGTATCACCCTCGAGGAGGACGTGGCGACCGGCCTCCTGTTCGGTATCCGGATCGACACGAACGACTTCACGCGCGAGGTCTCGACGGCGGATTTCGAGGCGGCCGCGACGGTCGTCCGGACCGCGGACATGGGCGCGCTCGACCGGATCGAATCACCGTCGATCAGCGGCGGCACCTTCGAGACCATCGCGCGAGCCATCGGCAACCGCGACCGCCGCGGGCCGGTCCTGACCAGTTGCGTCGGCGAGTTGAACGACCGGGACGCGCTGGCCCAGGCCGCCGACCGCCTGCTGAATCTCGAGGGCGTGCAGGCGACCGTCGTCTACGGCATCATCGACGGCGTGATCTACGTCTCCGGCCGCGCCCGCGGGACCGATCTCGACCTGGGCGAGACGTTACGCTCTGCGTTCGACCAGATCGGGAGCGCCGGGGGCCACGCCGACATGGCCGGCGCACAGATCCCCGTCACCGACACCGCGCTGGACCCGGCCAGCGACGGCGACGCGCTCGATCGAAACGACGACGGCGAGGACGCCGCGGCGGCAGTCGAGACCACAGACGCCGACGGGAGCCCTGACGAGACCGCTGTCGCGAACGGGGAAGACGAGAGCGTCGACGGAGCCGAACTCGTCGATGATCTGGAGAAGTTCGTGGCCGAGCGGTTCTTCGAGGCGCTCCGGGAGCGGCCGCCGGGCGAGCGGACGGGGCTGATGCTCGGGGAGCCGTTCGCCGACGAGGGCTCGCACTGGTGATCGTGGGGCCACACGCCGAAGGGGTTTTCCCGGCGCGGGGAGATGTCACGGACGATGGATTCCGAGGACGAGAAGCCACGCGTCAAAGATTACATGACCCGAGACGTGGCGACCGTCTCGCCGGACGACACGGTCGAGACCGTCGCCCGTCGGATCGCCGACAGCGACGACACCCACAGCGGGTTCCCGGTCTGTGACGGCCGTCACGTCGAGGGGTTCGTCAGCGCCCGCGACCTCCTGCTCGCCGAGGACCACGAACCCATCTTCAAGGTCATGACACAGGATCTGCTGGTCGCGCATCCGGACATGAAGCTCAACGACGCCGGCCGCGTCATCCTCCGGTCGGGCATCCAGCGGCTCCCCGTCGTCGACGACGCCGGCAACCTCGTCGGGATCATCTCCAACGCCGACGTGATCCGCAGTCAGATCGAACGCGCCACGCCCGGCAAGGTGGACAAACTCCAGCGCACCCTCGAAACCATCCACGGCATCGAGGCCCGCGAGGACCGCCGCGAGGTCTCCCTGGAGAAACTCACGCCCACCCAGAGCCGGGTCTACGCCGACGAACTGGAGGGCCGGCGCTACGAACTGGAGCGGGGGCTGGCCGAGCCTCTCGTCGTCATCGACAACGACGGGGAGTTCCTGCTGGCCGACGGTCACCACCGCGTCAAGGCCGCCGATAGCCTCGGAATCGACGAGATGGATGCCTACGTCATCGTCATCGACCAGCGGGTCGAACTCGGGATGGCCGAGACTGCACGGAAGGAGAATCTCGACTCCATCGACGACATCGAGGAAGTCGAGTACGCCCACCATCCGCTCGTGGAGACGACCAAGCGCCTGCAAGAAGACGAGGCCTGACGGGGCGTGTCGCCCCGTGGTTCTTTCATCGTTCGCCCGCTCTGTGGGCGCGTACCATGGTAACCTACGAGCGTGACGGCCCGGTCGCGGTCGTCTCCATCGACCGCCCGGACGCGAAACACGCCATCGACGGCGAGACGGCGCGGGAACTCCGGGCCGCCTGGGAACGGTTCGACGACGACGAGGACGCCGCCGTCGGCGTCCTGACCGGCGACGAGGAGACCTTCTCGGCCGGTGCGGATCTGGAGCAGATGGACCTCGAAGACGGCCCCGAGGGATGGCTCGGCTTCACCCGGACCACGGTCGACAAGCCGACCATCGCGGCCGTCGAGGGCCACTGTGTCGCTGGCGGGCTGGAGATGGCGCTGTGGTGCGACCTGCGCGTCGCGGGCGAGGGCGCGACCTTCGGCTGTTTCGAGCGTCGGTTCGGCGTGCCGCTGGTCGACGGCGGCACCCAGCGGCTCCCCCGGGTCGTCGGACAGGGCCGAGCGCTGGAGATGATCCTCACGGGACGGCCGGTCGACGCCCCGGAGGCCCGCGAGTGGGGGCTGGTCAACCGCGTCGTCGAGGACGGGACGGCGCTGGACGCGGCCCGAGAGATGGCCGAGACGATCGCCGAGTTCCCCCAGCAGACCGTCCGGACGGATCGAGCAGCGGTGTACGACGGCGCGGGTCTCCCGCTGGAGGAGGGCCTGAAAGTCGAGGCCTGGCACGGGAGTCGATCGCTGTCGACAGCCCACGAGGGCGCGGAGCGCTTCGCCAGCGGCGAAGGCCGACACGGCGAGGGGATCGACGAGTCGGACGACGGCGCTGGCGGGACCTGAGACGGGAGCTGCCGTCCCGTCGACATCTCCGTTTGCGAACTATTATGCGTCGGCCGGAACTACACGCCGGGCGTGTTCAGCCCTCCATCCACACGCACAGCGGTCGGATCGACAGTCGTATTGCTCGCGCTCTGTCTCGTCGCCGTCGGCCCGGCGGCAGGCACAGCGTCGGCGGACGCACAGACGGCGACGCCCGAGATCAATCGCACGCTGGACGGGACGGCGGTCTTCAGTGCGGCGCGGACGGCCGACGGCGGGCTCGTCCTGGGCGGCACGACTGACTACCGTCACGGGAACGCGACCCTGACGAAACTCGCGGCGGACGGGTCGACCGCGTGGACGCGCCGGTACGAGACGGACAACCGGAGCAGCGTCGTCGCGGTCGAGCCGGGGCCGGACGGCTCGCTCTACCTGTTGCAGCTCTCGGTCGGCGACTCGGCGACGCCGACGCCTGGAAGTTACGCGCTCTCGCTGATCCGGGCGTCGCCCGACGGGAACCTGTCCTGGCGGCAGTCCCTCGACGGAGCGCGGACCGTCGGCGCGACCAGTGGGCTGGCGGTGACCGAGACCGGCCCCGCACTCGTCGGGGCGGCACCCGACGAGGACGGACTGGAACTGACACAGTACGGGACCGACGGGAGCCTGGTCTGGAACCGGACCTACGACGTGCGGGCCGCGCCGCGGACCCTGACTGCCACCGACGACGGGTTCCTGATGGCCGGAACGGTCGGTTTCTCGGATCCCTGGGTCATGCGGACCGACGCGTCCGGGGCGGTCACGACGAACCGGACCTTCGAGGGCCTCGATCCCGAGACCGTCGCCGGCGTGGTGCCGACCGACGACGGATTCGTCGTGGCCGGGACCTACCGCGCGGACTTCGGCGAGGCGAACCCGTGGGCGGCGTCGGTCGGTGCGGACGGCGTGCCGCGCTGGAGTCGCGTCTACGCGACGAGCGAGTCGGACTCGGTACAGGACGTGTTTCCGACCGAGGACGGGGTCGCGCTCGTCGCCAGTGACGCCTTCGACGAGTCGTCGGCGACCACGTTCGTCGGCGTCGGTGCCGACGGGAGCCAGCAGTTCACCGAGACGGTCCGGGGCGTCGAGCGGCCCACCGTCGTCCCCGGTGACGACCGGCGCGTCACCCTCGTCGGCTGGAACGGCTCCCCCGTGCCCGACGGGACGGTCGCCAGCGTCGTCCGCGACGTGACGTGGCCGGCCGCGACCGACGGGACCGGTCTCGACCCCGACGCGCAGGCCGCCTCCGATGAATCGTACTACCGCGGGCAGGACCTCCGCTTCGCGGTGCCACAGCGTCTCGGTGACAGCTTCGAACTCGTCGCGGTCCCCGGCGAGTACGACGAGTTCGAGCCCCACGTCGTCCGACGCGTCGAGCGCCGTCCGAACCAGCCCATGGCCGTCGAGTCGGCGACGCTCGACGCCGGCCGGTACTACCTGCGGACGGCCGACGGCGACCCGGTCGCCCTCTACGACGACGCGGCCTACCGGACCGACGACCCAACGGACGCGACCTTCGAGGTCGAGGAACAGTCCCTCGACGTTCGGGCGTGGTCGCCGCCGTGGGACGTGCGGGAGACACGGGACGGCGAACCCGGCCCGTATCCCGTGGCCCGGGGCAGCGACGAGGCGACCTACGTCGACCGGGCGGCGGGTGAGTCAGACATCACGTTCGTCGTCGACTCGGATCGCTCCGACTACGGACTGTCGGTGAGCGCCGATCGGTTCCGGGGCGAGCAGGCCGACGCCGCGACGCTCCGCGCGATGTTCGCGGACAACGACGCGTTCCAGGGGATCGAGACGGTCCACGGAACGCCCACCGCCCGGTTCTCGGTCGACGCCGAGGCGAACGTCACCGTCGCGGTCGACGGCGTCGACGCCGGGCTGTACGACCTCCGGTTCCGGGCCACCGACACGGCCGATGGTGGTGCCACGGCGGAGACGCGAATCGTGGTCGGAAACGCGTCACCGCGGCCGATCACCGTGTCGCTGAACCGGAGTTCGCTCGAACTGCCCGTCGACGGTCGCGCGGCCGCGAACGTTACGGTCGACGGGCTCTCGGCAGGCGTTGGTGCGATGTCGATGAGCGCGTACCGGACGGACCAGCCGGCGGTCACCCTCTCGATGGAGACGATGGTCAACGCCACGTCCGCCAGCGCGGGCGCGGGTCGCTCGACGGACCACGCCGACGCGTCCGCCCAGGCGTTCGACGCGAACACGTCGACCGGCACCGTCACCGTCGGGACGCTCGGCGTCACCGCCGACGCGCGCACCGTCGACCCCGAGGGCCCCTCGACGAACACCGTCCGGTACCGGATCGACTGGATCGTCGACGAGAACGGTCGGCCCTACACCGTCCCGGGTGGACGGAACGTGACGGTCGCGATCACGAACGTGTCCGCGGCGACCGACGAGGACCGGGACGTGGATGCACCGCGGCGGCACCCGTAGGGCCAGTCCGACCCCGCCACTCCGACAGAACCGTTAAGCGCGCCCCGTGTGTAATTGACTGCCATGTACGACGAGGACGACCTCGCGGCCATCCGAGCAGACCGCGAGGCGTGGGAGCGTGAGACGCTCGACTCCGTACTCGACCGACACGGCGAGCGACGAGATCGATTCGCGACCGTCTCCAACCACGAGGTCGACCGGCTGTACACCCCCGAAGATGTGGCCGATCTGGACTACGGCGATGATCTCGGCTTCCCCGGCGAAGCACCGTACACGCGCGGGGTATACCCGACGATGTACCGGGGCCGGACCTGGACCATGCGGCAGTTCGCCGGCTTCGGCACGGCCGAAGAGACCAACGAGCGCTTCCACTACCTGATCGACGAGGGTCAGACCGGCCTCTCGGTGGCCTTCGATATGCCGAGCCTGATGGGCCTGGACAGCGACGACCGGATGAGCCAGGGCGAGGTCGGCCGTGAGGGCGTCGCCGTCGACACGCTCCGGGACATGGAGATCCTCTTCGAAGGGATCGACCTCGGCGAGGTCTCGACTTCCTTCACGATCAATCCGAGCGCGCCGGTGATCTACGCGATGTACCTGGCGCTGGCCGACCGGCAGGGCGTCCCCCGCGAGGAGATCCGGGGCACTCTCCAGAACGATATGCTCAAGGAGTTCATCGCCCAGAAGGAGTGGGTGGTGCCCCCGGCGGCCTCGCTGGACGTGGTGACGGACGTGATCGAGTTCGCCGTCGACCAGACCCCGAAGTTCAAGCCCGTCTCCGTGTCGGGCTATCACATCCGCGAGGCCGGCTCGACCGCTGTGCAGGAACTGGCCTTCACCCTCGCGGACGGCTTCGCCTACGTCGAGGACTGCCTGGACCGCGGGCTCGACATCGACGCCTTCGGGCCCCAGCTGTCCTTTTTCTTCAACTCCCACAACTCCATCTTCGAGGAGGTGGCGAAGTTCCGGGCGGGCCGGCGCATCTACGCCCGGCTGATGGACGAGTGGTACGACGCCGAGAGCGACGCCGCCAAACAGATGAAGTTCCACACCCAGACGGCGGGGCAGTCCCTGACCGCACAGCAACCGCTCAACAACATCGTCCGCGTGACGATCCAGGCGCTCGCGGGTGTGCTGGGCGGGACCCAGAGCCTCCACACCAACAGCTTCGACGAGGCGCTGGCCCTGCCCAGCGAGGAGGCGGTCCGGGTCGCACTGCGGACCCAGCAGATCATCGCCGAGGAGTCCGGCGCGGCCGACATCGTGGACCCGATGGGCGGGAGCTATGCCGTCGAGGCCCTGACCGACGAGGTCGAGGCCGAGACGATGGCGTATCTCGAAGAGATCCGTGAGATGGGCGACGGGTCGGTCCGGGACGGCGTACTGAAAGGGATCGAGGACGGCTACTTCCACCGCGAGATCCAGGACGCGGCCTACGAGTACCAGGAGCGGGTCGACGAGGGCGAGGAGGTCGTCGTGGGGGTCAACGAGTACACCATCGACGAGGACACGTCGCCGGACCTGTTGCGGGTCGACGAGACGACGGGCGAGCGCCAGCGTGAGCGCCTGGGCGCGGTGAAAGCCGAGCGCGACGACGGCGCGGTCGACGACGCCCTGACCGACGTGCGCGCGGCCATCGAGAACGACGAGAACGTCATGCCCGCCATCGTCGACGCCGTGAAGGCCTACGCGACGATGGGCGAGATCATGGGCGTCTTCGAGGACCACTACGGCTCCTATCAGGAGACCGTCGGACTGGCCTGAGTGTGTCTCGGGCCGAACTGTCCCGTACTTTGATGCTGGTTCCGTTCCTCGGGGAGAGCATGACTGACCGAACGACGCGCTCTATCCTGTCTGCAGGTGGCCCTCGTCACGCCAGCACTCGGGTTGCAGCCCAGGGATGACGGCGCGACTCACGACGCGGATCGTCGCCGACGCCGATCCCGTCCGCAGTGACGTTCTTCGGGTCCTCGAAACCGTCTACGACCATGTGGCTGTCCCCGACGACGGGACGACGCCGGACTGTGTGGTCGCCGTCGCGCCGCTCCCGGACTCCGAGTGGGACGCGCTCGGTGACAGGGATGGCGTGCCGCTCGTCGTGCTCACGACGCCGTCCGACGCGCCGAGCGTTCGCCCTCGGGCGTCCGAAGTCGACGCCACCGACCTGGTGGTCGCCGACGAAGACCGCTACACGGCGCTGGCCAATCGTGTGCGTGGCGTCGTTCAGGGACGGCGAACCTGCGACGACTCGCCGGCTCCCGACGTGCCCGCCGACGGTCGGTACCTCCGTGACCTCTACGACGTGGCGACCGACGAGACGCTCCCCTTCGAGGAGAAGGCCGACCGCATCCTCGGCATCGGCCTCGACAGGCTGGGCGTCGAGAACGCGCACCTCTCGACCATCGACCGCGACCCGGAACGGTACGAGGTGGTCGCGAGCGTCGGCCAGTTACCGATCGAACCCAGCGAATTGATGGACCTCCCGACGACGTTCTGCCGGCGAACCATCGAGTCCGAGGACGTGCTGGCGTTCAACCACGCCGCCGAGCAGGGCTGGGCTGACGACCCGGCCTACGAGGAACACGACATCGAGTGTTATCTCGGGGCCCGCATCACGGTCGGCGGATCGCTGTACGGCACGGTCTGTTTCATGGATCGGTCGCCACACGGCCCCTTCAGCGAGGCCGAGCAGGCGTTCGTCAGCCTCGTCGCCCGCTGGCTCAGCCACGAACTCGAACGGACGCGCCGGGGGGCGGCCCTGGACGCGCTCCACGACGGCACCGCCGATCTGATGCGGGCGACGACGGTCGAGTCGGTCTGTGACACGGCCGCCGGGGTCGCCGTGGCCACCCTCGACGCGCCACGGACGCGTGTCTGGCTCGTGGACGACGGTCCCGGGACGACACTCCGGGCGGCCGCGAGCCACGGCTGTCCGACCGACCCCGACCCGCTCGACCGGGCCGACGGCGAGGGGGAGCGCCTCTGGGAAGCCCTGGACGGCGGCGAACTGTGCCAGTACCACGACGCCGACGGGCTGGACGGGACCGGATTCACCGGAACCTCCCGGAGCCTGCTGGTCGTACCGCTCGGTACCGAGGGCGTGCTGGTCGCCGGGTCGGGGACGACCGCGGCCTTCGACGAGATCCACCGGTCGATGGCCGGGATGCTCGGATCCAACGTCGTGGCTGCCCTCGAACGGACCGAGTGGATCGACCGGCTCCGGACCGCGCGCGAGCGGTTCAGGCGGATGTTCGAGTCGGCCAGCGACGGCCTGCTCCTGGTCGAGCCCGACGCCGACGCCATCGTCGACTGCAACGACCGAGTGTGTGAACTGCTGGGCTACGACCGGTCGAACCTGCGGACGATCGCGCTCTCGACGATCTGTCGGGACGACCTCGAGGAGTTCCGGCGACTCGTGGCGACCGCACTCGACGCCGGCCGTGCGCGAGCCGACGACCTCCTCCTCCGGCACCGCGACGGCGGCCGCATCCCGGTCGAGGTGTCGGCCGCCCAACTCGAACTCGACGGGCAAGATCACGTCCTCGCGAGCATCCGCGACGTGCGCGACCGGAACCACCGCGAACAGGCCCTGAGCGTCTTCAACCGCGTCCTCCGGCACAACATCCGCAACGACATGAACGTCATCATCGGCCGGGCCTCCATGCTCGAAGACGCGCTGGCGTCGGGCGACCAGCAGGCCCACCTCGCGCGCATCCTCGAGACGGCCCGGAACCTGACCGAACTGGGTGAGAAAGCCCGGACGTTCGGGCAACTCGACGACCGCGACCCCGACGCCGACAGCGTCGAGATCGGCCCGCTGATCGACCGGGTCCGCGACTCGTTGACCACCGAGTACCCCGACGCGAGGCTCGTCGTGCGGGGTGACGCCGACGCCGTAGCCGCCGTCGAACCGACGCTCGACGTGGCCGTCCGGGAGTTGCTGGAGAACGCGATCAAGCACGCGACCACCGACGCGCCGACCGTCGAGGTCGACATCGACAGCGACGGGGACGCGGTGACGATCCGGATCGCCGACGAAGGGCCCGGCCTCCCCGAACAGGACCGAGCCGTGCTGGCGGGCGGCTCCGAGACGCCGCTGGATCACGGCAGCGGGCTCGGGCTGTGGCTGGCCAACTGGGTCGTCACCGCCGCCGGGGGCTCGATCTCGGTCCCCGAGGCCGGCCCGGACGGGTCGGTCGTGGTGATGTCGCTCCCCGTCGGTCCAGGCGCGACTGCCGACCGCTGAGAGTCGAACGGTCGTTCCCAGGAGGCGGGACCGTCGAAAACTACTATTAGGTTTTCCCCCGTTTTGCGAGCCGCGATGGAAAAACCACTGCTGGTCACGGACTTTCTGGACCGGGCACGACGCCACTACGGTGACGAGGAAGCCGTCGTCGCGACGACCGGGGAGCGGTACAGTTACGACGAACTGGGCGCACGCGCCGACGGGTTCTCGGCGTTTCTGCAGGATCGCGGTATCGAGAAGGGCGACCGCGTGGCGGTACTGGACCCGAACACTCACTACCACCTCGAAGCCGCCTACGGGAGTATGCAGGTGGGTGCGGTCCACACCCCGCTGAACTACCGGCTGGTTCCCGAGGACTTCGAGTACATCCTGCGCGACGCGGAGGTCGACGTGATCTACGCCGACCACGAGTACGCCGACCGGATCGAGGCCGTCCGGGACGACGTGCCGACCGAGACGTTCGTCACGAACGACCCCGAGGCCGTCGACGGCGACTGGGAGTCGTTCGACGACGTGATCGACGCCGCCGGCACCGACTACGACCGGCCCGAGATGGACGAGGACGACGACATCACGATCAACTACACGTCGGGGACGACCGGCGACCCCAAGGGCGTCGTCCGGACCCACCGGACCGAGACGCTCCACGCCTACCTCATCTCGGTCCATCAGGAGATCCGGGACGACGACGTGTACCTCTGGACGCTGCCGATGTTCCACGTCAACGGCTGGGGCCACATCTACGCCGTCACCGGCATGGGTGCGACCCACGTCTGTACCCGCGGGGTCGACGCCGGGTGGATCTTCGAGACCGTCGCCGAGGAAGACGTGTCCTACCTCTGTGGTGCGCCGACGGTGCTGAATATGCTCTCCGATCACTACGAGAGCGAGGACGGCGACGTGGCCACTACGGGCGCGAACGACGTGCGAATCGCCACCGCCGGGAGCGCGCCGCCGGAGGCGACCATCCGCACAGTGGAAGACGAGTTCGGCTGGCACCTGAAACACGTCTACGGCGCGACCGAGACCGGCCCGCTCATCACCACGTCCGACGCTCGTCGGCTGTACGACGACAGCGACGCCCGCTTCAAGGTCAAGAAGCGACAGGGTCTTGGCTATCTCGGGACCGACGTGCGCGTCGTCGACGAGAACGGCGAGGAAGTCGCCTGGGACGACGAGACAATCGGCGAGGTGGTCGTCCGGGGCAACCAGGTGATGGATCGGTACTGGAACAAGCCCGACGCCACCGAGGAGGCCTTCACCGACCGCATCGAGGGCTACTATCACACCGGCGACCTCGGCGTGGTCGACGACAACGGGATGATCTCGATCCAGGACCGCAAGAAAGACATCATCATCTCGGGCGGGGAGAACATCTCCAGCATCGAACTCGAGGACACGCTCTACGAACACGACGCGGTGAGTCAGGTCGCGGTCATCCCCGCGCCCAGCGAGGAGTGGGGCGAGACGCCCAAGGCCTTCGTCGTCCCGGCCAACGACGACCCCGAGAACCCGCCGGTCTCGACGGACGAACTCAAGGAGTTCTGTGAGTCACGGCTGGCCGGCTACAAGGTCGTCCGCCGGTTCGAGTTCGTCGAGGAACTCCCGACGACGGCGACGGGGAAGATACAGAAATACGAGTTGCGCGAGCAGGAGTGGGACGACGAGGACAGCATGGTCGGGCAGGGCTAGAGCGTCAGTCGCTGCTCGCGTACCGATCCGAGACGTAGATCACCAGCCCGAGCATGATGCCCAGGCCGATAGCGACCGTCAGCATCCCGTACAGGGCGGTTCCAAACGCGTTCGGTGGCAACTGGATGAACCCGAGCAGTTCCGGATCCAGGTCCTCGGGCCGGGCGTTCCCGAGTATGAATCCCATCACGCCGGCGATGGCGACGATGACGACGTAGATGAACAGCACGACGCGATTGCCCGGACGATCGGTCGGGGAACGGGTAACCGTGTCTGTCATTGACCGAACTTGGAGACGAAGGTAATTAGCCGTTTCACTTCCTACGTAGTAGTAATGTCCGAAAAAGACCTGCTCTTTCTCGTCCTGGCCGGGATCGCGCTGCTGATGTTCGTGACGGGGTTCGTGCTGGTCGTCAGCTGAGCCGGTGGGTCGCTGCGAGCAACCCGAAAATGTAGAAGATCGACGCTGTTACTCGACGACGACAGCGCCGTGCATACCGTTCGCGCTGTGGGGGTTACAGTAGTAAGTGTAGTTCCCCGTCTCCTCGAAGGTGTGTGAGAAGGTCGAACCGGCGCTGGACTGGAGTTCGCTCTCGAAGGCGTCGTCGTTCGAGATGACGTTGTGTGAACCGCCGTTGCCCGTCCAGACCCAGACCACTTCGGTTCCGGGGGAGACGACGACTGCGGCGGGATCGAATCCGTAGCCGAGGTCGCCGACACCGACGCTGACCTCGATGGAATCCTGGCCGGTCATGTCGACTGCACTGCCATCGTAGCCGTTCGCATCGTTCTCGTTCAGGTAGGTGTCGACCTCGCTGGGGGCGCTGACGGTCTCGTCACCGCCGCCACTGCCGGTCGGGGTGTCGTCCCCGCCACCGTCACCGTTGTTCCCACCGCCGCCGCTACAGCCCGCGAGCGCGCCTGCCACTGTCATCGCTCCGATACCACGCACGAACGTACGTCTCTCCATGTCTCTGGTCACCTCGGTAGAGACTCAGGGATGAACACGGGTAAAGAGAAGGATCCGTTCCCAGGGTGTGAAAACGTACAGTGGCTGTTTGTGAACGTGTTCCCTTCGATCACGTATGTCGCCGAGACTGCAGACAGACGCCCGCAGTATCGTGGGTCGTGACCGGTCGCCGACGGCGGAGGTGACCCGATGATCTCGGTCAGCAAACTCCTCTGTGATCTGGACGCGGAGGGGGACGGCCTGCGCTACGACGCCGCCGACGAGTCCGACCGCGAGCAGATCCGCGAGGAGAAACAGCGCCGCCCGGTCGTCGTCTGGAACACCACGAAACAGTGCAACCTCTACTGTGACCACTGCTACGCCGCCGCCGACACCGAGTGTGCCCCTGGCGAACTCTCGACGGCCGAGGGGAAACGCCTGCTCGACGACCTGGCCGACTACGGCGTGCCCGTCGTGCTCTTCTCGGGCGGCGAACCGCTCGTCCGCGAGGACCTCGAAGAACTCGTCGCCTACGCCGCCGACAACGGCATCCGTCCGGTCCTCTCGACCAACGGGACGCTCATCACCGAGGAGCGTGCCCGCGATCTGAAGGCGGCCGGTCTCAAGTACGCCGGCGTCTCCGTCGACGGGCTCCCCGAGCGAAACGACGCGTTCCGCGGGCAGGACGGGGCCTTCGACGCCGCGCTCCGGGGCATCGAGGCCTGCCAGTCGGCCGGCCTCAAGACCGGCCTCCGGTACACCATCACGAAACACAACGCCGACGACCTCGAAGACGTGGTCGAGTTGCTCCACGACGCCGGCCTCGACCGGTTCTGTTTCTACCATCTGGACTACGGGGGCCGCGGCGACGAGATTCAGGACGTGGACCTCACGCCCGCCGAGCGGCGCGAGGCCGTCCGGACCGTCTGTGACATGACCCGCGAGTACCACGCCCGCGGCGAGGAGATCGAGACGCTGCTCGTGGGCAACTACGCCGACGCCGGCTACCTCGTCGAGTACGCCCGCGAGCACCTGAGCGAGGCCGCGGCCGAGCGGATCTACCGGTACCTGCAGGTCAACGGCGGCGACCCGACCGGCGAGCGCGTCGCCGACGTGGACTACCAGGGCAACGTCCACCTCACCCAGTTCTGGCAGAACTACTCGCTGGGCAACGTCCGCGATCGGCCGTTCGGCGCGATCTGGGACGACGAGTCGAACCAGTTCCTGCAGAAACTGCGCAACCGCGAGGACCACCTCAAGGGCAAGTGTGCCGACTGTGCCTACCAGTCGGTCTGTCGGGGCGGCTCCCGCCTACGCGCGCTGTCGGTCCACGACGACCCCTTCGCCCCCGACCCGCAGTGTTACCTCCACGACGACGAGATCGAGGGGCAGAATCCGGTCTTCGACACTGGCCCCGAACCGGCGGACTGAGTCTCAGTCGACGTTGCTGTCTCGGTTCCCGTCCAGTTCCCGGAGGAGGTGCAGTGCCAGTTCCTTGTCCAGCGGGTCGTTGGCGTTCCCGCAGTGGGGTGACTGGACGCAGGCCGGACAGCCCGCGGTGCAGTCACACGAGGCGACCATCCGTCGGGTCGTCGTCACCAGCGACCCGATGTCGGCGTAGGCGCGTTCGGTCAGACCCACGCCGCCGGGATAGCCGTCGTAGACGAAAATCGTCGACTGGTCGGTGTGGGGGTGCAGGGGCGTGGACAGGCCGCCCACGTCCCGACGGTCACAGAGCAACTCCGCGGGCATCATCGCGATCGTGGCGTGTTCGGCGGCGTGGATGCCGCCGCCGAACGCCTCGTCGGTGTCTGCGGTCTCGCTCCGTTCGTCCGCCCGCTCGCGCATCGCCCGCTCGACCGGGGCGGGGACGGTGAAATAGAAGGCTCGCGTCTCCAGGGTCGTCTCCGGCAGGTCGAGCCCGAACCGCCCGAGCGGTTCGCCGCTGGAGCCGTCCCGACGTTCGTAGCCCGTGATCTGTTTGCGCATCGTCACGTCGGCCAGCCGCAGGGTGCTGTCGGACCGCCCCGGCATCGTCGTCTCCGCGTGGTCTTCCTCGACGGTGATCGTCTTGTCGTGGAGCACCTGCGTGTAGTAGTCGGCGTGGGTCTGGGAGAGGTTCGCGACGCCCAGATCGAGGTCGAGATCGACCACCTCGTAGGTCCGGCCCTGGTGGTGGTAGATCGCGCCGGGGTGGGCGTCCCGCAGGGCGTCGCCGAAGGGGAGTTCCGCGATCGTGTCGCCGCTGGCGCGGTCCCGGAGCTGGACCTGCCGGTCGTCGACGGTTCGGAGGTTCATCTCGTGCTGGGGGCTCCCCTCGCCGTCGTAGAGCCATCGGATGCCGGCGTCGGTCTCCCGCCGGTCGAGGTCGCCCGCCTCGGTCAACTCGGCCACCACGTCCGGGAAGCCCTCGCCGAAGTGGCGGTCGTCGGTCGGCGTCAGCCACGTCTCTCGGGCGGCCGAGCAGACGTGTCCGGGCATGAGCTTGCGGTTCCCGGGGTTCGAGATGGCTCGCTCCGGATCAGCATCGAAGAACTCGGTCGGATTCCGCATGAAGTACTGGTCCAGCTGGTCCTCGCCGCCGACCAGCACCACGAGGCTCGGATCGGTCCCGCGGCCGGCCCGGCCGGCCTGCTGGAAGGCCTGCATCCGGGTGCCGGGGTAGCCGTCGAGCACGACGGCGTCCAGCCCGCCGATGTCCACCCCGAGCTCCAGCGCGTTCGTACTCCAGACGCCACGGATCTCGCCGGACTGGAGTCCGTCCTCGACCGACCGGCGGCGCTCGCCCGTCAGCGCCGCCTGATACGCCGTCACGCTCTCGGCGGCGTCGCGGTCGCCCCGCCGGCGCAACTCGTCGGCGCTCTCGGTCGCGTAGCGCTCGGCGGTCTGCCGGGAGCGGGTGAAGACGACGGTCTGAAACCCGCGGCTCACGAGGTCGACGAACAGCCGCTTGGCCTCGGTGTGACTCGACTTCCGGCGGCCGCTCCCCCAGCCGCTCTCCTCGTACTCCGGCGGGTTCCAGAACAGCCAGTGGGTCGGTCCCGTCGCGCTCTCGTCGTCGGTGAGTGCGGAAAAGGAGGACTCGGGTCGGCCCGTCACGGTCGCGGCGTGTTCGATCGGGTTGCCGATGGTCGCCGAACAGCAGACGTACTGTGGATCGGCGTCGAACCGCTCGCAAACCCGATTGAGGCGACGCATGACGAGCCCGACCTGACTGCCGAACACGCCGCGGTACTCGTGGACCTCGTCGATCACGACGGTCTCCAGCCGCCGGAAGAACCACTCCCAGAGCCGGTGGCTGTGGGGCAGGATACCGTAGTGAAGCATATCCGGCGTCGTCAGCAAGACGGTGGGCTGGCGGTCTCTGATGGCCTCTTTCTCGGATCTGGACTGGCGGCCGGTGTACTGGGCGACGGTGACGCGACTGCCGAAGCCGAGGCCGTGCGCGAGGTCCTGGAGGGCGTCGGTCTGGTCCTCGATGAGCGCGACCTGTGGGGCGATATAGAGGGTACAGCCGGTGTGATCGAGCGCGCGCTCGAAGGCAGGGACGGTGTAGGCCAGACTCTTGCCGCTGGCGGTGTCGGTCGCCAGCACTACGTCGTCGCCGGTACGGACGCGCTCGACGGCGGTGGCCTGGTGACCGTACAGCCGCTCGATTCCCTGTTTGTCCAGGGCAGTGGCCAGCCGATCCGGGAGGTCGAGCTCCGCGAAGGTGGCCTCGTGGCCGGAGACCGTCTCCTGGTGGGTGATCTGCCCGTCGTAGTATGGGCGGTCGCGGAGCCACCTGATCGTCTCGTCCACGCCCCGGGTTACGGGGCGACGGTGCTAACCCTTTCGTCGCCGGCGAGACCCGTCCGGGACCGCGGGTCGGCCCTCAGGAGTCGATCCGCTTGAGCTCGCCGTCGCCGGAGTTACCGCCGCCGCCGAGTTTGTCGCTGTTCCTCGAGAGGTGGAGCGCGAACAGGATCGGCGAGATGACACCCAGCACGAGGGCGACGCCCATCGCCAGCAGGCCGTCGGTCAAGACGAGTTTGCCCCCTCCGTGGTCGCCGCCCTCACCGCCCGCGCCGCCAGCGCCGAGCTCCACGTCGCCGACGACCACGACGCCCTGCATGACGCCGACGTGGGGCTCACAGAGGTACTTGACGACGCCTTCCTCCTCGAAGGTCTGCTCGTAGGTCGCTCCCATCTCGTCGGTCGGGTCGCCACTACTGAATTCGCGATTCTCGCCGACGACGTTGTGTCGGCCGCCCTGCCACTCCCAGGTGATCGTCGTCCCGGGGTCGACCCGGACCGCCGGCGGATCGAACACGAGTTCGTTGTCACCGCCGACCCCGATGGTGATCGAGTCTTGACCGGTCTCGTCGACGACTTCGCCGTCGTAGTTGGACGTGTCCGACAGCCAGCCGTCGAACGTCGGTCCGCCGGACTCCGTCCCTTCCTGTGCCGTCGCCGTCCCGGCCGCACCGGCCGCGACGCCTGCGGTCGCCGCGCCCGCCGCCGTCCGGAGAAAGCCGCGACGACTGGCCGTCGACCCGTCGGATTCGCTCGAACGTTCGGTATGCATACCCGTCGGTTTTTCACCATCCTGTATAAGCCCGACTAAACGTGACAGGGGTTGGGAACTCGTTTCATACTCCGTCGCCGGACGGTCCGGGCGGTGTCAGCGGACGATCGTGACGGGGCAGTGCGCCCGTCTGAGGACCGTCTCGGCGACGCTGCCCAGCAATATCCGGGACACGCCCGAGCGGCCGTGGCTCCCCATCACGATGTGATCGACCGGTTCGGTGTCGGCGAACTCGACGATGCTGCGGGCCGGTTGCCCCATCGTCGTCTCCGTCTCCAGGGTGACGCCGTACTCGTCGGCGGTCGCCTGGGCGTCCTCGAACAGTTGTTCGGCGTTTTCCTCCTCGCTCTCGTACCAGTCCTCCCAGTAGCCCGGGAGCGACGCCTCCATCGGCGCGCCGTAGCCGGCTTCGACGAAATCGAGAACGTGCAAGACGGTGATCGTCGCCTCGTCGGCGTACTCTTCGAGGGCGAACTCCACGGCCCGCTCGGACAGCGGCGACGCATCGAGCGGGACCAACACATGATCGGTCATACCCCACTCTTGGTACTCGCCCGGATTAGTATCCGTCGAGATTCCAGCACTCCGAGAATCGCCGCCTGTGCTCTCGGCCCGCACGATCGCAGGAGAACGCGACCCTTTACTCCGTTCAGTCACAACGTCTTCCTAATGGACAGACGCCAGTACCTTCAGACCGCGCTCGGGGCGACCGCCGGAACAGCGGCTTTCGCAGGCTGTCTCGGTGGCGGCGGGGACGGCTCGGCCGACCAGTACCCCAACACGAAACTGCCCAAACAGGAGATGGCGTTCGACGCCGAAGACGTCCGGTTCCCGGCGTGGGGCCAGCGGATCCCGTCGGCGACGCTCCCGAGGGCGCTGGGTGACGGTGAGCTGTCGACGCGGGGGTTCGACAAACCGCTCGCGCTGACGTTCATCTTCAGCAACTGCATGACGGCCTGTCCGCTGTTGACGCAGGCGCTCGTCTCGGCCCAGGGCAAGGCCCTCGACGAGGGGTGGGGCGACGCCGTCGCGTTCGCCGAGATCACGTTCGATCCGGCGCGGGACACGGCCGACAGGCTCCGGACCTACGCTGAGGAACGAAACATCGCGCTCGACGCCGGCAACTGGACGTTCCTCCGTCCCGAGACGGAAGCCCGGGCGAAGGAAGTCGTTCAGGAGGGGTTCGGCGTCTACTTCGAGAAGACCGACCCCGGATCGTCCGGGACGGCAACCGGATCGACGGCGACCGACACGGCTACCGGTGGGTCGACGCCGTCGACGGCGACTGAAACCGCGACGGGAACGCCGGCCGCCGAGGGTGACGGGTATATGTTCACCCACCGGTCGCTGATCCTGCTGGTCAACGCCGACGGCTACGTCGAACGGTTCTGGCGGGGCGACGAGGCGACCTCGACGGCGGCCTCGGAGCTCCCGGACGCGATGAACCGCCTCAGAAAGGCCTGAGATCCGTCTTTGTCGCCGACGGCCGAAACTACCGGGCGTACAGCGAGTAGACGATGACGCCGAAGCCAAGTGCCGTGAGGCCACTCTCGGCGATGATGGCGTACTCCCGGGGGAGCGACAGGCCGAGGTCGAACACGCCGGCCAGGATGCTCCCGAGGGTCACGACCGCGAATCCGAACGCGAGCAACCCGAGTGGTTTCGCGCCGGTCCGCCGGAAGGCCTTGTACGAGAAGAACGTGATCATCGCACCCAGCACGAGCGTGACTGTCTTGAGCGCGGTGATGACCGTCGGCAGGTGGACGAGGGGATGGAGTTCGATCACGTTTCTTTACGCACCTCCGACCAGAGATCCCGCAGTCGTTCGTCCGCGGTCCGTGGGACCCGGCTGATTCCGACCTCGAACGTCCGGTCGCCGTCGTCGAGGCCCACGACGACCTCTTCGAAGTCCACCTCGTACTTGCTGGCGTGTTGTCCGTCGGGGCGAATCTCCATGCTCTCCCGGAGCAGGGACGCCTCGGTCAGCAGATCGAGCTTTCGGTAGGTGGTCGAGAGGGGGACATCACAGACCTCCGAGATCTCTTCAGCTGTCATGGGTTCGTCGAGGTTCCGGACGATGGCTCGACACTTCGGGTCGTCCAGCGCGTCGAGCACGTCCTGTAGATCCGGTTGGTCCTCGTCCGCGAACGGGTCTCGGACCATGTGTCCACAACTGGCGGGCCGACGCTTATAATCGCTCCGACACACGACCGCCGATAGCGGCCGTGCCTCCGGGTTTGGTCCTCGTTTCAGTGAATATGTTCGACCCAGTTATAGTTCTCCCCGTCGTGTCAATGGTCGATGCTGCTCGTCGTCCGTTCCGGGAGTGATGACGGACGCGTGACTGACGGACCGGTTCGCTTTTGACAGGCCCGGGTCAATGATGGGACGTGCTCGCCGCCGAGTTGCACTCTCACTCGTCGCTGTCTCACGACGGCCGTGATCCGGTCGATCTGCTTCTGGGGCAGGCCCAGGCCGTCGGACTGGACGCGCTGGCCGTCACCGATCACGACGAGATCAAGGCCAGTCTGGCGGCCGTCGAGAAAGCCGAGGAGTACGGGCTCGTCGGCATCCCCGGGATGGAAGTCTCGACGGCCGCTGGCCACGTCCTCGCGCTGGGAGTGCGCGAGGCGGTCCCGCCCGGACTCTCCTTCGGCGAGACGCTGGACCGCATCCGCAGGCTCGGCGGCATCGCCGTCGTTCCACACCCGTTTCAGGAGTCCCGCAGCGGCGTCCTCGCGAACATTTCTCGGGAGACGCTGACGGCCGCCGACGCCATCGAGGTGTACAACTCCCGCCTGCTGACGGGGCGGTCGAACCGCCAGGCCGAACGGTTCGCCCGTCGCAACGGGATGCCGATGACCGCCGGGAGCGACGCCCACATCAGCGAGATGGTCGGTCAGGCCGTCACCCGCATCGACGCGGCCGAACGCTCCGTCGACGCGATTCTGGAGGCCATCCGCGAAGGTCACACCACCGTCGAGGGCAAGCGCACGCCCTGGCGGATCAGCTTCCGGCAGGCCGCCGGGGGCGTCAAGCGCCGCGTCGCGCGCCGACTCTCCGACCTGCGATGATCGACGGTGCCGACCCGGCGACCGTTCGCGCCGCGCTCGACTCCGGTGACCCCCTCCCCGGGACTCGGGGGTTCGCCGGGCGACTCGACACCGAAGACGGATCGGCCCTGCTGGTTCGGGACGTTCTCGGCCGGTATCCCTGCTTTTCCGAGGCCGACGATCCGACGGCGTGGAGCGTCGACCCGACCGACCTCTCCGATCCCGACCCCGTTCCGGCGGGCCACGTCCGAACCCCCGACGGCGACGAGCAGGTCTGGCCGCTCCCGGACCCGCCCGCGACCGACGACGACGCGGTGGCGATCACGGCAGTGCGGGCGGCGGTCGAGGCGAGTACCGCCGCCGTCGAAACCGACGGTCTCGCGGTCGCGTTCTCCGGGGGCGTCGACTCGGCGGTCCTGGCCGCGAGACTCGACGCGCCGCTGTACGTCGCGGGCTTTCCCGACAGCCACGACGTGGAAGCCGCCCGCTCGGCCGCCGCGGCGATGGATCGGGATTGCACCGTAGTCGAACTCACCCACGACGACCTCGAACGCGCGGTGCCGGAACTGGCTCACGCCATCGGTCGGACCAACGCGATGGACGTACAGATCGCGCTCCCCCTCTATCTCGTGGCCGAACGGGTCGCCGCCGACGGCTTCGACCGGCTCGCGGTCGGACAGGGAGCCGACGAACTGTTCGGCGGCTACGCCAAGGTTGCGAAAGCCCCCGACGACCCGCGCGTCGACGCCGACACGGTCCGGGGGGCGCGCCGCGAGGTCGTGACCACCCTGCCCGACCAGCTAGAGCGGGACGTGCTCGCACTGCGGGCCGCGGGGGTCGAACCCGTCGCGCCACTCCTCTCCGACCGGGTGATCGAAGCGGCGCTCCCGCTTCCCGGGCACTTGTTAGTGGCCGACCCCGCCCCGGGCGAGGACCGTGGTGACGCCGAGCGGAAGGTCGCGCTCCGCCGGGCGGCCGCGTCGTGGCTCCCCGACGAGGTTTCCGCGCGGGACAAGAAGGCCGTCCAGTACGGCAGTCTGGTCGCCAGAGAACTCGATCGGCTGGCCCGGCAGGCCGGCTTCAAGCGCCGGATGGACGATCACGTCACGAAGTACGTCCGGTCGCTGGTGGACTAGTCGCCGCCGCGCCACTGCCGGAGGCCAGCCACGCCGAGCATCGCCAGCGCGGTCCCGACGGCGGTAAAGCCCGCGCCGGTGCCGGTGCTGGTGGCGGCGTCAGCCGGTGTCGCCGTTCGTTCCTCGTCCCCTCGGGCGCTCGCGCCGGTGACGACCTGCAGCCGGTGGGGATCCCGCGTCCGGTTTTCCGGGACGTACAGCGTCCCGTCCGTGAGCAACGGAGCGATGTGCACGTCGGCGGGGGTCTGTCCGGTATCCTGCCAGCGGCCGAGTTCGGTCGTCCAGCGGGGTTCCCCGGTGGCTGGATCGAAGCCGTGGACAGCTCTGGTCCGCTCGGGGTCGCCGTCCTCGTCGAATCCGCCGACGGCACCCAGGTTGGCGGCGTAGACGAGGCCGGCCGCCGAGGAGCCGTCGTCGCCACTCCCGACCGTCGGTGGGCCCACGGTCCCCCGGGTCCGGGTCCGCCACTGCCGGTCACCGGACTCCGCCGCGAACGCGTAGAGGTGGTAGTCGTGACAGCCGGCGTAGACACGTCCGTTCGCGACGGCGAGCCCCGTCACCGCACTCCCGAGGCGGGCGGTCCACACGGCGTCGCCACTCGCCGCGTCGCGGGCGTGGACGGCGTGGGACTCACTGCCGACGAAGACCCGGCCGTCCGCGACGACCGGTGCAGTCGGCGGGTACGACGCCCGCTCGAACCGCCACTGACGCGCACCGCTCTCGATGTCGTAGGCCCGCAGACGCAATCGTGGGTCCCGGCCGTTCGTCCCGAAGTTCGCGCTGGCGCTGACGTAGAGCCGGCCGTCGCGGACGGCGACGCCCGACACAGTGTCTTCGGTCCGTTTCCACCACCGCTGGTCGCCGGTCGCCGGGTCGAGGACGCCGTTGCCGCCGGTCGCACCGACCACCAGTCGGCCGTCGGCCAGCGAGAGGGCGCTGATCGGCCCGTTAGGTATCTGTCGCTGCCATCGCAGACCACCCCTCTCCGCGTCGAAACACACGACCTGCGCCCGGAGCGTGTTCGTCTCGCTGCGCTCGCGGGTCCAGCGGGGATTCCGTGCAGCATAGAGCCGGCCGTCCCTGTACGCCAGGGGCCACTCGGCCGTGTGCTCCCACCGGCGTTGCCCCGTCGTCGCATCGACGGCCATCACCTTCTCGGGGCGGCTGACGAACAGCATCCCGTCGCCAGACACTATCCCCAGGATCGGCTCGGTGACTTCGAGCCGTCCGCTCGCCTGAACGCTCTCGCTCGGGCCGCCGGCGGGGAGGTAACGGGTGTTCGCCGCGTCGAAGCCCGCTTCCGGCCAGGCGATTCCTGACGCGGCCGGCCACTCGCCCTCAGCCGTCGGGCGGGGTGTCGGCGTTGGCGTCGCCGTGACCGCTCGCCGCGGATAGTCGGTACCGACCACGATTGCCCCTTTCATTCCCAGTCCCTTGTGTGGCAGACACTGGTACGGGTAGATGCCGTCCTCTTCGAAGGTGTGTTCGTAGTGGACGCCCGGTTCCTGGAACGGTTCCGAGTTGAGCGGCCGTCTGTTCGTCGAGGTGACCGTGTGCGAGCCGTGGTCGCCGGTCCACTCCCAGCGGACGGTCGCGCCGGTGTCGACGTGGACCGCGGCGGGATCGAACCCGAAGTCGTCCTCGCCGGCGGCGACCCGGACCGTCACGTCCGCCTGCCCGCGGCGGTCGACGACTGTCCCGTCGTAGTTGTTCGCGCCGTCGAGCCAGCCGCCGAAATCGGGCGGCGCGCCCTGTCCGCCGCCGCCCCCGCCGCCTTCCTGTCCGCTACTACCGACCGACAGCGCCGTCCACCCGAGGACGGACGCCGCGGCCCCGAGTGTGGCACGTCTGGTGAACGAGTCCGACACGGCCGACTCCTGCTAGCGATAGAACAAAAGAATCCGGGTTCTGTCCGGCGGTGAGGTGCCGGTTACTGCGAGACCGTATCTTCGGCTTCCAGCAGTTCGTGGTAGCGGTTACGGATGGTGACCTCGGAGATGGATGCGACTTCGGAGACTTCCGACTGGGTGACCTTCTCGTTGGCCAGCAGCGAGGCGGCGTAGACGGCGGCCGCGGCGAGGCCGACCGGAGACTTCCCGGAGTGGACGCCTTTCTCCTTGGCGGAACTCAACAGCTCCCGCGCCCGGCGCTCGACCTCCTCCGAGAGGTCCAGATCGGAGGCAAAGCGGGGGACGTAGCTCTCGGGGTCTGCGGGCTGGATTTCGAGACTCAGCTCCCGGACGACGTAGCGATAGGTCCGGGCGATCTCGTCCTTGTCGACTCGCGAGACCGAGTCGATCTCGTCGAGACTGCGCGGCGTGCCGGCCTGGCGGGCGGCAGCGTACAGCGAGGCCGTTGCGACGCCTTCGATGGAGCGTCCCGGCAGGAGGTCCTCATCGAGCGCGCGGCGGTAGATGACGCTGGCGGTCTCCCGGACGTTCTCGGGGAGACCCAGTGCCGAAGCCATGCGGTCGATCTCGCCCAGCGCCTGCTTGAGGTTGCGCTCCTTGGAGTCCCGTGTCCGGAATCGCTCGTTCCAGGTGCGCAGTCGCTGCATCTTCTCGCGCTGGCGCGAGGATAGGGAGTTGCCGTAGGCGTCCTTGTCCTGCCAGCCGATGTTGGTCGAGAGCCCCTTGTCGTGCATCATGTTCGTGGTCGGGGCACCGACCCTGCTCTTCTCGTCTTTCTCCTTGGCGTCGAAGGCGCGCCACTCCGGTCCGGGGTCGACTTCGTCTTCGGAGACGACCAGTCCGCAGTCCTCACAGACCGTCTCGCCGCGCTCGGAGTCGGTCGCCAGCGAGCCGCCACACTCCGGACAGGCGACCTGCTCTTCGTTCTCCCGTTCGTCCGATTCCGTCGTCTCTTCGCGCGTGCGCTCGCGCTCGCCCGTATACTCTCTGATGGTGGTGTCGGTCATTGGTTGAATCGGCGGGCGCTGGTGCCCGGAAAACTCTCTGATGCGTTATTATGTTGTGGGTCCGGCGACTTAAAACTTCCGGCATTTTGAGCGGTCGTGCGTGCCGATTTCGGCCGTTGAACGGCCGGTTCGCGCGAGCGCGCCCGCGAAGGCCGGGAACATGGCGCGAAAGCCCGAGTATCGAAACCCTTACCGCCGGTCCGGGCCTCGCCGCGAACATGAGCGATTCGGCCGTCGAACCCGAGGACGTGCGCCACGTCGCCTCGCTGGCCCGCGTCGACCTCGACGACGAGGAGGTCGACCGGTTCGTCGAGCAGTTCGCGGACATCCTCGACTACTTCGAGACGCTGGACGAGGTCCCGGCAGTCGACTCCGAGACGGACCTCGCGAACGTGATGCGGGCCGACGAGGTCCGTGACTCCCTCGATCAGGACGAGGCGCTGGGCAACGCACCCGAGAGTGAAGCGGGCTTTTTCAAGGGGCCGAAGGTCTCGTAATGTCGCACAACGCCTACATCACCGACGAACGGATCGAGGGCGACGATGAGGGCCCGCTGGCCGGACGGACCGTCGCCGTCAAGGACAACATCTCCACGGACGGGGTTCGCACCACCTGCGGGTCGGCGATGCTCGACGACTACGTCCCGCCCTACGACGCGACGGTCGTCCAGCGCCTCAAATCGGCTGGCGCGACGATTACCGGCAAGACCAACATGGACGAGTTCGGGATGGGGACGACGACCGAAACCTCCGCGTTCGGCCCGACCGAGAACCCAGCCGCCCCGGGTCACGTTCCCGGCGGCTCCTCCGGTGGCTCCGCGGCGGCCGTCGCAGCGGGTGAGGCCGACTTCGCGCTCGGCACCGACACCGGCGGCTCCGTGCGCTGTCCCGCCGCGTTCTGTGGCGTCGTCGGTATCAAGCCCACGTACGGCCTGGTCTCCCGGTACGGCCTGATCGCCTACGCCAACTCGCTGGAACAGATCGGCCCTATCGCACCGAGCGTCGAAGAGGCCGCCGAACTGCTGGAAGTCATCGCCGGGCCCGACGAGCACGACGCGACGACCCGAGATCCCGCGGCAGAGGGTGCGGACACCGACTACGCCGCCGCCGCGGACGGCGACGTGGCGGGGATGGAGATCGGGATTCCGACGGAACTGGTCGAGGGTGCCGACGAGCAGGTCGTCGAGACCTTCTGGGACGCCATCGACGACCTCGAAGCCCAGGGGGCCAGCTACCACGAGGTCGACCTCCCGTCGGTCGAACACGCCGTCGAGGCCTACTACGTCATCGCCATGTCGGAAGCGTCCTCGAACCTCGCGCGGTTCGACGGCGTCCGGTACGGGCCGAGTCCGGACTACGAGGGCAACTGGAACGAGGAGTTCGCAGGGGTTCGCGAGGAGGGATTCGGCGAGGAGGTCAAGCGCCGCATTCTGCTGGGTACCTACGCCCTCTCGGCGGGCTACCACGACAAGTACTACAAGAAGGCCCAGGACGCTCGCGCCTGGGTGAAACAGGACTTCGACGAGGCCCTCTCGGAGGCGGACGTGCTGGCCTCGCCGACGATGCCCGTCCCGCCCATGGAGATGGGTGAGAGTCTCGACGATCCGCTCACGATGTACCTCGCCGACGCGAACACGACGCCGGTCAACCTGGCGAACCTGCCCGCTATCTCGGTCCCGGCGGGCGAGACCGACGACGGGCTCCCCGTCGGAATGCAACTGGTTGGACCGGCCTTCGGCGAGACCGAGATGATTCGGGCTGGGAGCGCACTGGCGTAGGCGACACTCCGACAGATCGTTTTCGCGTGGTTCGGGGCCCGATCAGACGATCAATTCGGCGTCGTCGAGGTGTTCCGAACGGATACGTTCGACTTCCGGGCCTTCCGGGACCAACCCGGGGGTCGTCGCGGGCTCTTCGAAGCGGTCCGGATTCGGCGTGACGGAGTCGAGGACCTCCGAGAACACGGGGCCGTCCCGGCCGGTGATGTGAACGAAGCCACCGGACCGTCGGTCTCGGGGCCGCGACGCCGCCGGGTCAGGGAACGCCGCCCGGATCAGGTTCGTCCGTTCGTGGATGTACTCCGCCGCCTTTCGCTGTGAGTACTGGCACTCCGCGTGGTAGCGGTCGCGGTATCGGGAATCGAGATCCGTGTCGTCGTGTTTCGGTGACTCGTAGCGGATCGCGTCGTCGGCCACGTCGCCGTCGAAGAAACTGAAGTTCACCGTGAAGCTGTCGGGGTAGCGGAGGACGGTCAGCACGCAGATGTCGTCGTCGACGGTGAATCGTTCCTGCAATCGACAGTAACACTCCTGGTAGTAGACGGCGAGTGCGCCGACCCAGTCGTCACGCTCCCCGCGAAGATACTCGTCCGCGACGGCGTGGTACTCCTCGCCCGCGATCTGCTGGAGTCGGTGCTTGAATCCCTGACTCATCTCGTCGAGTTCGTACTCGTAGGCGTCGGTGAGCGGCACGTCCGGGTCGGCGAGTAACTCGGCTTTCCGGTCACCCGCATCCGCGATGCGGTGCATATTCTCGTGGAGTGTTCGCTCGGCGGCTTCGTCGGGCAACGGCACCCGAACGGCTTGCCGTGTGAGAATGTCTGTCCCGCGCCCCAGCCGCTGTCGCCAGTCGTCCATGTCCTGTCCCGCACTTTCGCGGTCTGGCTCAAAACTGTCGCGACTGACTCACGGTTCGAGCCGAACGGGACGCCAGATCCTGTCCCGACCGGTCACTCCGCTGCCGGCCGCTCCTGCTCGTCCGTCGTCGTCGCTTGCTGGTCGAGGTAGGTCACTACACCGGAGAAGTTCATCCGGAGTTCGCCGTACTCCAGGTCGTCGCTCCAGCTCTCGGGCACGCCGTTCGCGTCGAGCAGGTCTTTGAACGCCGCGCGGTCGTCGTCCTGCTGGCGACGAGTCTGTGCGACGCGGGCGACCCAGGCCTTCAGCACGTCGGCGTAGGTGTCGAGCGCGCCGTCGGCCGGCCGCGGGCCGAAGTGGCTGTACAGGAGCGTCTCGGCGTCGATGTCGCGGAGCAGTTCGATGTCGTCGAGACACTGGTCCAGATCGAACGTCGGCGGCGGCGTCGCGACCCGGGCGGTGTCGAACTGCTCGTAGAAACAGCCCAGCACGTCGGCGGTGAACACCGCGTCGTCGGCCGGATCGTGGTAGACCACCTGGTGGGTCGCGTGGCCCGGCGCGTGATGCACGACGAGTTCGTGGTCGCCCAGATCGACCACGTCGCCGTCGGTCACCTCGCGAATCCGACCCTCGGGCACGGGCTCCGGTTCCGCGTAGAACTGCCAGCCCGACTCCCCGACGACCTGTTTCGTCCCCGCCACGAGTGTCGAGGGATCGACGAGGTGGGGCGCGCCCCGTTCGTGGACGATCAGGTCGGCGTTCGGGCACGCCGCGACGAGTTCCCCCGCCCCACCCGCGTGATCGAGGTGGACGTGTGTGAGCGCGAGGACTTCGATCTCCTCGCGCCCGATGCCCAGTTCGTCCAGCGCGGCCAACACGCGGTCGGTGTGTTTGCCGATCCCCGACTCGACGATCGTCGGCACCTCGCCGTCCAGCAGATACACCGAGGTGTGCCCCGGCACTTCGTACACGCCAGGGTCGACGTAGTATAGATCGGCGCAACTCTCCGTCTCGACACGACGCACGTCACCGATTCCCATGGCGTATGGTAATTTCACCCACTGTATTGAATGTAATGAAGCAAGCAATCCACAGGGCGTCGCTGCCCGGCGGTTTCGATCATCTCAGTGTCACGAATGTGTGTCAGTTACTGGTCCCGCCTTCGATGCGAAGCCGGTGGCCGCGGGCCAGTAGCACGAGTCCCACGAGCGCGCCGAGCGTCGACAGGCCCCAGCCGCCGGGGACGCCGTCGGTTTGTCCGACCCGGGTGACGTAGTAGTAGCGGTCGCCGTCCCCGACGAGTCGGCCGGTTTCGAGTTCGACGGTCGAACGTGCCGTTCCCGACCGGACGGCTCGGGCAACCGGGTCGCGTGTCGACCCGACATCCTCACTGACGCTTTCCAGGACCGTCTCGGCGGTGACGGGTTCGTACGCCAGCGTCGTCGTGTCGTTTCCCTGCTCGACGACGCGTCGATAGTAGCCGCCATCGAGTCGGACGAACGGGTCTCCCGGCCTCGAATCGTACCGGGTGGTGTCGACGCTGACGTTCCCGGTCCGGACGACGTGCTCTTCGAGGGTGCACCGCCAGTCGGGCGAGACCGTGAAAAGGGAACAGTCGATGCCCTCGACGCCGCCGACCAGCAGGAAGATGGTCCGGTCGGTGTCCGCGAACTCGATCCTGTCGGACTCGACGGTGACCTCGTAGGCACGATACTGGTGTCGCGGACCGCCGAGGTCGAGCGCCCCGACGGCGATGGGGTTCAACACCAGCAACAGGCCGACGACGAGATAGAACCCGATTCGCGTTCGTTCGCCGGGGGACCAGCCGCGGGCGACCATACTCGGCCGTGCTCACACCAGGTTGATGACAGTTACTCTTCGTAGCCGAGGTTCATGACCTACTGGGAGAAGGGATCCGGGTGGGGGACACCTCGTAGTCAGCGGGTGCACCGCGTCAGCGACTCGGCATACTCCGACAGTTCATGTCGGGTTCGGAGACGGGGTCTCCCTCGCCCCAGGAGTGTATGTCCCACGTCGTCGGCCCAGTCTCCATACGGCGCAGGTAGCCGGAATCAGCCAGGACGTAGTAGGTGACGGTGTCGGCGTTGGATCCGCCCGTCTGGGAAACCTCGTACACCAGTACCTCCTGGCCGTCGATGGTCTCGGTACCGGTGGGTGTGAGGTCCGGGTTGTTCGTCGCGGTGCGCTCGTGGGTGCCCGGGTTCACCTGTTCTTCGTTCACGCCCTCGCCCTCGCTCATCCCGGTGAAACAATTCCCATCAGAGACCATGTACGTCTGTCCCCCCACGAGGTACCAGTCCATCGTCCGGCCCTGCTGCTGGAATTCCAGATACATATCCCCTTCGTGGAAGCGACCGCTCATCTCCATCGTCTGGCCGTTCGACCTCGTCGTAATGTCCAGCGCATACGACGACGGAAAGGTGATCGTCTCCCCGAGTGCTCGGCTGTCACCGCCGCCGACATTCGAATCGGACTCCGCTGTCTCGGTCCCGTCGGCGTCGTCGTTGTCCGCCGTCTCCGTGCCGCCGTTGTCGCCGTCGTCCTCGTCCGTCGGCGTCCCGTCTGACCCGTCCTCGTCACCGCCGATACATCCCGCGAGTAGTGCGATCGCTCCGCTCGACCCGGTGAGCAGGAACTGCCGACGGCCCATTGTGTTCATATTACTAACAACTGCGCCGTCGTATTAATATGTAGCGCCGCGAACTAATCTACCGCGGGCGCGTCGCTCAGCTACTCCTCGTAGGCGAGGTTCATGACCCACTGGGAGAAGGCGTCGGAGTGGGGATCGACCTCCTCGTCACCGATAAACGGCGAGAGCATATCGCCGGCCATCAACAGGGAAAAGTCCAGGTCGCGGGGCGCGGGGGTGAGATGGTAGGTGTTGTGGCCCTCGTAGATGGTCTCCTCGCGCTGGATGAGACCCTTGTCGGCCAGTGACTCGACGATGCGGCTCCCCTTGCGGGAGGAGACGTCGAGTTCCTTCCAGAATTCGCTCTGGTGGATGCCACCGGTCTCCCGGACGAGTTCGAGGCCGCCGCGCTCGTCCTCGGTGAGTTCGGATTCGGGCGTAACCATATCCCTCTCTGGGACCGTCTGTGGTTTAAATTTGGCTTTCGACCGGCCGGTACTCGGTTTCACAGGGTGGGCCGTCGGCGAATCGATAGCGGCTCCCCTCGGGACCGATGGTCAAAAGCGACGAGGAGCGCGTCCCGAACCGATCACGGTGGATACAGACGCCGTACTCGTGGTCGCTGATCACGTCGGCCGCGCGCTCGATCCACGCGCCGGCCTGCTCGCCGGGTTCGGGCTGGAGTTCGGTCCGGACTGCCGCGGCGTTCTCGCCCTGCTTTCGGCCGTCCTCGGGTCGCTCCTCGGGGATGTGCCAGTCGCCGTCCGCGCCGACGTTGACGACGACGTGGACGCCGGGCTGGAAGTTTCGAACGGCGAGCTGGCCGTCCCACTCCAGCAGGAGGGCGGCGTTCTCGTCGGCGACGACGAGGTTGAAGCCGTCGAACTCGTGGTCGCGGACCGCACTCTCGACGAAGCGGGCGGCGTCCTCCGCGCTCTCTTTCCGCAGGGCGTCCCGCGTGAGCAGACCGCGGGAGCGGTCGCCCGCGAGCTCGGCGTCAGTCCAGCGGTTCGTGATGCCGACGAACAGGCCGTGTTCGTTGTGCCCGATCCAGGTGCCACCGGCCTCACTGTCACGCGGCGCGATCACCGCGGGCTCGTCGTCGATCCGCTGTGGTGGCTCCGAGGGGCGGTCGACCATCTCGTCACGATTCGCCGCGACGGCGACGGGCGTGTCGGCGAACACCTGCCAGGCGAGAGCGAGTGTACACACGGCCTCGGGTAGTGGCTCCGGCCGCTTAAGCAGTCGGTGAGCGGGCGCTACCCCTCTCACACCTGCCGGTCGCGCAGGCGCTTCCGCACGGCTCCGCGGTCGACCGTTCCCGACGCCGTCCGCGGGAGTTCGTCGGCGAACGCGACCGTCCGGGGGAGTTTGAACCCAGCAAGTCGCCCCCGGCAGTGGCCCTCGATCTCCTCGGCGGTGGGATCTCCGCCATCTGCCGGGACCACGAGCGCCGCGACCCGTTCACCCCACTCCGGGTCGTCCAGTCCCACGACTGCGGCCTCGTGGACCGCCGGATGCTCGCGCAGGACTGCCACGACCTCGCCGGGGTCGACGTTCTCCCCGCCGGTGACGATCCGGTCGTCCACGCGGTTGTGGACCCACAACCGCCCGTCCTCGTCCCGGGACCCGATGTCGCCGGTGTGCAGGCCCTCCGGGCCGAACGCGTCCTCGGTGACCGCGGGATCGAGATAGCCCGGCGTCACGGTCGGGCCAGAGACGACGATCTCGCCCGTCTCGCCCGTCCCGACGGGATCGCCGTCCTCGTCGACGACCGTGACGGTCGTATTGACGAGCGGTTGCCCGACCGTTCCCTCGTGTCCGGCCGCCTGCTCGGGCGTTGCCGTAGCGATCTGTGACGCCGTCTCGGTCATGCCGTAGGTCGGACAGGCCGGCACGTCCCGCTCGCGCGCCCGAGCGAGCAAGTCGTCGCTGGCGGGCGCACCGCCGAGCAGGACGAACCGCAACTGCTCGGACGGTTCCCAGCCCACATCCAGCAGGCGGGCGAGCATGGTCGGGACGAGCGAGACTCCGGTGATTCCGGACTCGTCGAGGATCCGTGCCGTCTCCGCGGCGTCGAACTCGCGCTGGATCACGACCGTCGCGCCGTACAGCGCCGACCGGACGACCGGCGCGAGCCCGCCCATGTGGTAGGTCGGGAGGCAACAGAGCCACCGATCCGACCGAGTGACACCCAGCCGGAAGGCCGAGGCCGTCGCGCTCGCCACCAGGTTCCCGACGGTCAGCCGGACGCCCTTTGGCTGGCCCGTGGTTCCGGAAGTGAACAGCACCAGCTGTTCGGTCTCGGGGGTCAGCGTCGCCGGTTCGAACGGGGCACCGTCGATATCGTCGAGCGTCTGGACACCGGCCGCCGCCGCGTCGTCGACGGATGCAATCGGGCCGTCGAACACCTCGGTGGCCGTCGCTTCCGTCTCGCGCTCACAGAGCAGTGCGTCCGGTTCGGTCCGCTCGACCTGCTCGCGCACCTCGGCGGGCGTCAGTCGGACGTTCAGCGGGACGACCGAGACACCCAGTCGCATGGCCGCGAAGAACAGCTCGGCGAACGCTGGCCGGGTGTCGAGCAGGACGGCGATCCGGTCGGGGTCGTCGTCGGTCAGCTGGTTCAGCGCCGCCGCCCGCCGCCCGACCGCCGCGTCGTACTCCCGATAGGTGATCGACTCGTCGCGGTCGGCGTCGATCAGGGCAGTGCGGTCGGGCGTCGCGGCGGCGCGGGCGGCGACGAGGTCCTGGGTCGGCCAGTCCATCACTCGTCACCGAGGTCGACGCCCAGGCCCTTGTCCTGTGGGACTTCGATCCGGCCGTCGGCGACCGGCGCGGGGTCGGGGCCGAGGTCGTCGGCCAGCCAGTCTGCCGTCGCCAGGCCACAGGCCGGAATCTCCGGGATCGCCGCGGCGACGTGGACGGCCGCGGTCCGCGCGACGACGCCGTCGACCGTCGTGGAGAGGACTGGCGTCACGCCGGCCTGTCTGGCCTGTCGCGCGACGTTTCTGGCCCTGTCGGGGCCGCCAAGGGCCATCGGCTTGAGGACGAGGTAGTCCGCGGCCTCGGCGGCCAGCAGATCGGTGACGGGGCGCTCGGCCAGCGACTCGTCGAGGGCGATAGGGACCTCGTTGCCGCCGTTCCGGAGGCCGGCGTGGGCCGCCACCTCCTCGGCGGGCATGGGTTGCTCGACGTACTCCAGATCCAGTGGTTCGACCGCTTCCAGGGCCTGCTCGGCCTGCTCGCGGTCCCACGCGCCGTTGGCGTCGGCCCGGAGCGCCACCTCGTCGCCGACCACCTCCCTGACTCGCCGGAGGCGGTCGGTGTCTTCCGCGACGCTCCGTGCGCCGACCTTGATCTTTACGCACTCGAAGCCGTTCTCGACGGCCTCGGTCACTCTTCGGGCGGTCGTTTCGGCGTCGGCATCGCCGACGGTCGCGTTCACCGGGACCCGGCGGACGAGTCGCTCGTTGCCGAGATAGCGATAGAGGGGCGTGTTGTTCAGCTTCGCCCGCGCGTCGGCCAGCGCCAGCGCGAGCGCGTGTCGGGCCGCCGGCGCGGAGGTCTCGCCGAGCGCGACCCCCCAGTCCTCGTCGCGAGCGAGTTCTGGCGCGTACTTCAGGGCCTCTCGGCAGGCGTCCAGGGATTCCGTCCAGCCCGGGAGCGGCGCGGCCTCACCCAGCCCAACCTGATCGGCGTACTCGATCCGTACGAGGAAGCCCTCGCGCTCCTCGATCTCGCCGCGGGCGGTCGAGAGCGGGCGTGCCAGGTCCAGGTGGTAGGGTTCGATGTCGATCATGTGAGTGCCAGCCCGGCCGCGAACAGCGCCGAGTGGGCCGCCAGCAGTTTCCCGGTGCGTTCGAGCGCCGGGTTGAGTGCCGCGCCGTCGGTCCGGTCCATGACCGTCGCGCCGACCCTGGCGGCGAGTGGCAGCGTCACCAGCGGTGCGAGTGCAGGGAGGCCGAACGCCGGGTCCAGTGCGAACAGGACGGGAACCACGTAGGCCATGCCGACCATCGCCAGCCACTCGATCCGGCTGAAGGTGTAGCCGAACATCACCGCGAGCGTCCGCTTGCCCGCGTCGGCGTCTTCCTCCCTGTCGCGGACGTTGTTCGCGATGAGAATCGCGGTCGAGAGGCCGGCCACCGGGAGGCTGGCGGCCAGTGCGGCCGCGGTCACGGTCCCCTCGGGGATCCCCGTCGCGAGCGGCTGGACCGTCGGGAGCGAGACGGCCGCCTGCACGTAGTAGGTCCCGACCACGGCGATCACGCCGAAATAGAGGAACACGAACAGGTCGCCCAGGCCCCGGTAGCCGTAGGGGTAGGGGCCGCCGGTGTAGGCGATCCCGGCGGCGATGCTGGAGAGCCCGACCACGAGGATCGGGAGGCCGCCGACGTAGACGAGATAGAGGCCGACGACGACCGCCAGCGCGTAGGTGGCGGCCATCGCCTGCTTGACGCGGGCGGGTTCGATCAACCCCCCAGCGGTCACGCGGGTGAACCCCTCGCGGTCGGCCGAGTCCGTCCCCTTGACGGCGTCGTAGTAGTCGTTGGCGAAGTTGGTCCCCACCTGCAGGAGGAGCGCCCCAAGCAGTGCGGCTATCGCCGCGGCCGGCGCGAACACCCCGTCGTGGAGCGCCAGCCCCGTCCCGACGACGACAGGGGCGGCCCCCGCGGGCAGGGTCTGGGGCCGTGCAGCCATCAACCACGCCTTCGTGCGCGATACCTCCGCGTCTGCCGTTGCCATTGCCGTACAGTTGGTGGTCCAGCCGTGTGAAGGTTGCCACTGCGGACGTGATCCGTGGCCCGGCGACGGATGGCTAGTAGTGCCAGGGGAAGTCCGAGAAGTCGGGGTCGCGACCCTCCACGAAGGCGTCCCGGCCCTCCTGGGCTTCCTCGGTCATGTAGCCCAGGCGGGTCGCTTCGCCGGCGAAGATCTGCTGGCCGACCAGTCCGTCGTCTGCGAGGTTGAAGGCGTACTTGAGCATCCGGATCGCGGTCGGCGATTTCGTGTTGATCGCCTCGGCCCAGGCCAGCGCGACCTCCTCCAGTTCCTCGTGGGGGACGACCTCGTTGACCATGCCCATGTCTTCGGCCTCGTCGGCGTCGTAGGTCTTCCCGAGGAAAAAGACCTCGCGGGCCTTCTTCTGGCCGATCTGCTGGGCGAGCAGCGCCGACCCGAACCCGGCGTCGAAGGAGGCCACGTCCGGGTCGGTCTGGAGGAACTTCGCGTGTTCCTCACTGGCCAGGGTCATGTCACAGACGACGTGCAGGGAGTGGCCGCCACCGACGGCCCACCCCGGCACCACGCAGATGACTGGTTTGGGCATGAACCGGATCAGTCGCTGGACTTCGAGGATGTGGAGTCGGCCCGTTTTCCCCTCCTCGTCGTACTGGTATCCATCGGGCCCCCGGACGGTCTGGTCGCCGCCGGAGCAGAACGCCCAGCCGTCGTCTTTCGGGGATGGGCCGTTGCCGGTCAGCAGGACACACCCCACGTCGGTCTGGCGCTTGGCGTGGTCGAGCGCGACGTAGAGTTCGTCCACGGTCGGCGGGCGGAAGGCGTTGCGGACCGCGGGGCGGTCGAAGGCGATGCGGACCGCGCCGGTGTCCCGGGCGCGGTGGTACGTGATATCCTCGAAATCGAACTCGTCGACCGCCTCCCAGCGGTCGTCGTCGAAGAGTGCCGAGACCATACGCGCACTCCGGTCGGTGCCGTCAAATAGCTTCCCGGTCGGTCGCTATCACCCGAGAGAACGTGGCCCGGGATTTATCACTGCGCTCCCGTAACTCAATCTGAACGAACCTCACAGGCGCGTTCGCTCGGTGTCGCCCCGCAACTACCCCACCCACCCACCCACCCCGAACATCCCCGATGCACGCCCAGCCCACGTTCTACGACGTGCTCGACGTGTCCCCCGACGCGTCTCGCGAGGAGATCCAGGCGGCCTACCGCGAGAAGGCCAAGGAGACCCATCCAGACGTGAGCGACCACCCCGATGCGGAGACACAGTTCAAACGCGTCACGCGGGCCAAAGAGGTCCTGACGGACCCGGACGAACGGGCGCGCTACGACCGACTGGGGCACCGACAGTACGTCCGCGGCGCTGGCTGGGCCGCCGACGACGGCGGCGCGACCCGAACCCGCGACGGGACCACCTCCGACGGGGCGACGGATCAGCGCGAGACGACCCGAACCAGTGACGGGGCGAACCGCGACGCGACCGGCGACGCGACCGACGGCACCCGCTCGTCGGGGCGTGCTGACGCCGACACGGGCGAGGCGGAAACGTCGGCCGGATCGGCAGGGGCGACCGCTGCGGGCGGATCGAATGGCACGGCCGACGCCGCATCACGGGGGCCCGACGGCGCGGCCGACTGGCAGCAGACGGGGAGTCAGCGCGGTGGGGCGAGCGCGACGACGGCCGGCTACGCGACGCGGACGGACTACAAGGAACAGTCCTTCGACCGCGTCCGGGTGCCGCTGACGCCCCAGTCGCTCATCCAGGTCGGGACGATGTTCGCGTTCTACCCACTGTTCCTGTTCGCCTCCGTCTTTCCCGCCTTCCCCTCGGTCGTCAACCTCGTCGTCGGGCTCTGCACGCTGTTCGTGATCGGCTATCTCCTCTCGATCCCGGAGGTCGGAATGGTCGTGTTCGGCGGCTGGGGCGTGCTGGCTCCCGCGGTCCTGCTCGCGTTGCCCGAGGTCGGCATCGTCTCGCTGGTCGGTGTCGTCGCACTGACGGCGTGCTGGGTCCCGTTCGGACTCTCGGTGTTGACCCGGTCCGCGTTGCGAACCTGACGAGTCGGGTTGCGTGGAGGCCCACGTCGATCACGAGAAGCGGTCGAAGGCGTCCCAGGCGGGGTCGCTGTCGGGTGGTTCGAGTTCTTTTCCGTCGACGGCGACGCCTGCGCCGTCGGTCACGGATCCGACGACGGCCGCGCGGGTTCCACCCTGTCGCACCGCCTCGGCGACCGCTTGCCCGTCGCCCGACTCGACCGCGATCAGGAGCGTGCCGGCACTGGACACCGTCCACGGGTCCACGTCGACCGCGTCACAGACCGCCTCGACACCCGGCGCGACCGGTACCCGGTCGGATTCGATCTCGAACCGGACGCCTGCGCCGTGAGCCATCTCGGTCAGCCCGCCGGCGACGCCGCCCTCGGTCGCGTCGTGCATCGCGGTGACGGTGCCAGCCTCGAAGGCCGCTCGGGCGTCCGCGACGGCCGCGATGTCGTCGACGCGTTCCTGTGCTGTGGCCGCGGTCGCGGCGTCCAGCTCCAACTGCTCGGGAAACAGCGTCGCGAACAGGCCGGCCAGTTCCGCCGCGGGCCCGGTTGTCATGACGAGTTCGTCGCCGGGTCTCGCGCCGTCGGGTCGGACGAGGTCCTCGGGGTCGCCGACGCCAAGCACCGTCGCACCGCCGACCCAGGAACTGTCCACGCCGGGGTATCGGGCGGTGTGGCCCGTGACGATGCTCACGCCAAGCCGTTCGGCGTGATCCGCGAGTCCCGTCCACACGGCCGCCAGGTCCTCGTCGCTCCAGTCCGGCGGGAGCGTCAGGCTGATCGCGAGGTGGGTCGGTGCGATTCCGGAGACGGCAACGTCGGTCAGGACGATCTCCAGCGCGAACCGCCCCGCCCGTTCGAGCCCGAGTTCGGGCAGTAGCGAGATCGGATCGGCCGCGATCACGACCGCGCGGTCGCCAATCTCGATCACGCCGAAGTCGATCCCGTGCTGTGGGCCCAGCGCCACGTCGTCCCGGTCCGCGCCCAGCGCCGGGTAGATCACGTCCCGGAACACGTCGCGATCGATCTTCCCGAGGTCGGTCATCGGTCACCTCCAGTCGCCGTGGCGCGGGCACCGTTCGAGAGGACGTGAACCGCGTCGGGGTGGAACCCCAGCGAGACGGTCCCCTCCGGCGGACTCGTACTGTCGGTCTTGACCGTGACGGGCTGGTCGTTCCACCGGCAGTGGACGCGGTAGGCGTCCCCGAGGTACTCCACGGTCTCGACGGCCGCGGATCGGGTGACCGTGCCCGCTTCACGCCCGCCGACCGTCGACCCGTTGCCATCGGGGTGTTGCCCGTCCCCATCGTGAACCGAGATCGCCTCCGGTCGAACGGAGACCGTCGCACTCGCTCCAGCCGTCGCGTCCGCCTCGCCGGGGAGCGGGAGCGTCGCCGTGCCGTCCACGGCGATCCGGTCGCCCGCCTCGGTGACGACGCCGTCGAAGACGTTGTTGTCGCCGACGAACTCGGCGACGAAGCGGGTGCCCGGCTCCCGATACACCTGCTCCGGCGTCCCGACCTGTTCGATCCGGCCGTCACGCACGACGGCCAGGCGGTCGCTGATCGCCAGCGCCTCGGCCTGGTCGTGGGTGACGTAGATCGTGGTGATGTCGAGGTCGCGCTGGATCGAGCGGATCTGCACCCGGAGCCGTTTCCGGAGGCTGGCGTCCAGCGCCGACAGCGGTTCGTCGAGCAAGAGGACGTCGGGTTTCGGGGCGAGCGCGCGGGCCAGCGCGATCCGCTGTTGCTGGCCGCCCGAGAGCTGGTCGGGTTCGCGGTCCGCGACGCCCGCCAGATCGACCAGATCGAGCAGTTCCGCCACCCGCTCGCCGTCGGGTTCCGGGAGGTCGTGGAACTGCAACCCGTAAGCGACGTTCTCTCGGGCGGTCATGTGTGGAAAGAGCGCGTAGTTCTGGAAGACGACGCCCACGCCACGCTGTTCGGGTGGCTCGTCGGTCGCGTCGCGGCCGTCGATCCGGACCCTGCCCGCGGTCGGCGTTTCGAGGCCGGCCACCGTGCGCAACAGCGTCGTCTTCCCACAGCCCGAGGGGCCGACGAGCGTGAAGAACTCGCCGTCGTCGGTGGACAGCGACACGTCCGCGAGCGCCGCCACGTCGCCGAACCTGACCGTCAATCCGTCTACGTCGACGCCGCCGTCTGAGTCGGTCATCACTCCCACCTCCCGCCGACGCGGTCGATCAGTACGAAACTGACGGTCGTGACCGCAAGCAGGACCGTGCCCATCGCAGTCGCGGGGCCGAGGTTCGGACCCAGCGAGCGGTCGCCGACGTACCGTTCGAGCGCGACCGGCATCGTCGCGGTATCGACGCCGGCCGAGAGCAGGACGGTCGAGTCGAACTCGCCGACGCTGATCGCAAAGGCGAAAGCCGCACCGGCCACCAGCGCCGGCGCGACCAGCGGGAGTTCCACGTCTTTCAACACGGTCGTCCGGTCGGCCCCGAGCGAGCGCGCGGCCTCCCCCAGCCGGTCGTCGACCGACCGAAGCGCCGGGGTCACAGTACGGGAGACGAACGGATAGGCCGCGACGGCGTGGGCGGCCACGATGGCGACCGGCCCGGTGACGGTGAGCCGGTAGCCGAACAGGGTCGTGCCGAACACGAGCGCCTGTAACATTCCGAGCCCGAGGACGATCCCGCTGACCGCCAGCGGGGCGGTCAGCAACGCCTCGGCCGCGCGAGAGCCACGGCCCCCGCGTGTCGCGACGACGGCGACGACGACACCCATCGGAATCGCCACGAGGAGTGTCCCCACGCCGAACAGCAGGGAGTTGACCACCGCGGGGAACGGCCGGACCGTCCCCGCGGCCGTCGAGGCCTGCCGCGCGAGCAGGAACGCGTAGTAGTCGAGCGTGGGCTGGCCTGCGGGCGTCGTGACGCTCTCGATCACGAGGCTGAGGAGTGGGCCCGCGAACAGCACGAGCGCGACCGCTCCGTACGCGAAGATGGCGAGTCGGAGCGGGTCGACCAACGACCGGACGCCATCGACGAGGGGCCGGCGGGACAGTCCCCGACTCGTTCCTCCTGGTTCGGTCCGGCGCGCCTCGTAGCGCAGGTAGACGTACAGCAGGCCCAGCGAGAGTGCGGTCTCGATGGCACCCAGCGTCGCAGCCTCCGTCAGGTCGAGGCTCTGGACGCGGGCGAACAGCCACACCTCGACCGTCGCCAGCTCCAACCCGCCCAGCGCGAGGACGATAGGGAACGACATGAACGTGAACACAAAGGTGAGAACCGCGGCCGTCGCCAGCGCGGGGAGCAGTTGCGGGAGCGTCACGTCCTGGAACGCCCGCAGGGGCGAGGCCCCGAGCGTCCGGGCAGTCTCGACGCGGTCGGCGTCGACCGATTCCCAGGCCGCCGTCACGAGTCGCGTCACCAGCGGCGCGTTGTAGAAGGCGTGGGCGAGGACGACGATCTCCAGCGTGAACGTCAACTCGACGGGCCCCAGTCCGACGACCGCGAGCAGGTCGTTGAACAGCCCGGTCCGGCCGAACATCGCGAGGAAGCCGACCGCGACGAGTATCGACGGCAGGACGAACGGGAGGATCGTCACCGACCGGAGGAATCGCCGGCCGGGGAACTCGAACCGGGCCAGCACGTACGCGCCGGGGAGGCCGACCAGGACGCTGACGAGCGTCGAGAGCAGTGCCTGGTAGGTGGTGAAGCCGAACAGGCCGAACTCGACGGCTGGCGCGCCGGCCGCGAGCCACTGGGCGATCCCCGACGGCACCGCCGCGGGATCGGTCACGAGCGTGTGCGCCGCGCCGGTGTAGAACGGGTCGCCCAGCACCGACAAGAATGGAGCGAGTGAGAGTCGGCCGCCGGCGGTGATCGAGTCGGCGAAGACGCTCGCCACGGGGTAGTAGAAGACGACGACGAGCGTCGCGAGTGTCGCGACGACACCGGCCCACAGAGCCCAGCCGTCCCGGCGTGCCATCGCTAGGCGCTGGCGATCTGACGTGCCCACTCCTCGATCCAGCCGTCGACCTTGCCGACGAGTTCGTCGTAGTTGTACGTTACCGCCTCGGGCGGCCTGAGTGCGTACTTACTGAAGTCACCGCCCGGTTCGACGCCCTCGACCGCCGGGAACTGGACGTTCCGCACCGCGATCTCCTTCTGTGCCTCCTCGCTCAGGACGAAGGACATGAACTCCTTGGCCAGTTCCGGGTCGTCGGCGTCGGCAAACTGCGCCATTCCCTCGGGGTTGGCGTAGCCCTGATCGTTCAGGAACCCGACCTGGTGGCGCGACATGTCGACGCCCTCGCCGTGGTAGTACACCTGATCCGTGGAGTAGGAGACGACCATCGGCGCTTCCTCGTTCGTGTAGGCCTGGTAGGCCGGTTGCCAATCGGAGAGGATTTGCACGCCGTTGTCGACCAGGTCCTGCCAGTAGTCGAGGTACCCTTCGGGTCCCTTGTTCTTGATCGTCCACAGCAGGAACGCGCGGCCGGGATCGGACTGCTGGGCGTTCTGGGCGATCAGTCCGTCCTCGTAGGCCGGTTCCAGCAATGTGTCGAAGGTGCCGGGCGCGTCGACCGCGTCCTCGTCGTACACCAGGCTGATGAATCCCGTGTCGTAGGGGATCGCCCGGCCCTCGGGATCGAATGACAGCGACGGATCGACCGTGTCCGCACCCTCGACGCTGTCTTCGACTGTCGCGAACAACTGCTCGTCGAGTTGCTCGTCGACGCGGACGAGTTCGCCCGTGTTCAGCCCGACGAACAGGTCGGCGTCGATGGACGCGCCCGACGCCTTCCGCTGGACGAACCGATTGATCCCGTTCTCCGGCGTCTGAAACTCGACGGTCGCGTCGGAGTGTTCCTCCTCGAAGGCCGACTTGAGCCAGTTGCCCGCCGTGTCCTCGCCCGTGAACGAACTGTACGTCGCGACCGTCAGTGTCCCGTCGCCAGAACCTGTGTTCGGGGCGTCGCCAATACACCCAGCCGTCGCCGCGAGTCCTGCCGTCGCGAGTCCCGCTCGCGAAAGAAACGTGCGTCGTTGCATTACTCAGTGGTCACACCCGGTCATACTTGACGCTGGCGTTTGTGATCGACGGTTTCGGCGGCCTCGCTCGCTCAGCGGTCCGATTCCACCTGATCGACCGCCCGCGTGTGGATCGCCTCGCGCGTCCGGTGGCTCGCCTCGGCGTCGAAGACGACCTCGATCACCTGCGTTCCGTCCATTCCCTGTGACGGCTCGAACGCGTCGGCGAAGTCGTCGGGCCGCACACGCTGGAACGCCAGCCCGTAGAGGTCCGCCGTCGGCTCGAAGTCCAGTCCGTGGGGCGTCCGGAACTGCTCGGTAAAGGGCGGGTCGAAGTCCTCGATGGGAAGGAGGTGGAAGATACCACCGCCGTCGTTGTTCACGAGGACGATGGTCGCGTCCACGCCACACCGGGCGATCGAGAGCAGGCCGTTCGTGTCGTGGTAGTACGCCAGATCGCCGGTGACCAGCACCAGCTGATCGTCGGTCGCGCTCCCCGCGCCCAGTGCCGTGCTGGTGATCCCGTCGATGCCGCTGGCACCGCGGTTGCCCAGCACTGTGAGATCGGCGGCCCGTGGCCGACCGAACCGGTCCAGATCGCGGACGGGCATACTGTTCGAGACGAAGATGGTAGCGGGGTCGGGGACGCGTTCGGCGACCGTCGCCAGCACCTGTCCCTCGAAGGTTTCGTCGGCGCGGGCGTCGTCGATCAGGTCCCAGTACGCCCGCTCGGCGGCGGCGAAGCGCTCGCGGTAGCGGTCGGTGGTAGAACCGGCCGCGTCGTCGCCGATCTCTGCCGCCAGCCCGGCCGCCAGCCGGGAGGGATCGGCCACCAGGTGGTCGGTCGCGGTGAACTCCGCCTCACGCCACCCGCCGGCCGGGTCGACGACGAACTGCCGGTCGGCGTGGTCCCGGAGGTACTGCCGGAGGACCTTCGAGGTCGGCGAGGCGCCGGCCCGCAGTACGACCTCGGGCTCGGGCCACTCGCTCGCGCCGTCGAGGTAGGAGTCGTAACCGCCACAGACGGTCACGTCTTCGCGGTCGAGGTGGTCGCCGAACCTGAGTCCCGAGAGCGGGTCGGCCAGGATCGGGAAGCCGGTCGCCGCGGCGAGGGCCGCCACTGCGTCGGTGTCGAGGGTGGGTGCGTCGGACGGTCCGGCCACGAGCAGGCCGCGGTCGGCCGCGTCGAGTGTCGCGGCGACCGATTCGATCTCTCCCTCGGTCAGCGTCGGGCGGCCCGCGGTTCGCTCGACGAAGGGACCGTCCCGCCCCTCGACCGCGAGGGGGGCGCGCTCGGCCAGGTCCGCGGGCACGTCGCCTTCGACCTCGACTGGTTCGAGCGGCTTCCGGAACGGACAGTTGAGGTGGACAGGCCCGGCCGGGACGCCGGTGGTCTCGCCGATGGCCCGGTCGATCGTCGTCCGGAGCGAGCGGAGTTTGCGGTCCCGTGGCTCGGGTTCGGGGAGCGTGCGGTACCACCGGACCGCGTCGCCGTACAGTTTCTCCTGATCGACGGTCTGGTTGGCGCCGCTGTCGGCGAGCTCCGGCGGACGGTCGGCCGTCAGAAGCAGGAGCGGCACACGGGACTGACTGGCCTCGATCACCGCGGGATGGTAGTTCGCGGCGGCGGTCCCGGAGGTACAGACGACGGCGGTCGGCTCGCCGGTTCGACGGGCCCGACCGAGCGCGAAGAACGCCGCCGAGCGCTCGTCGAGTACAGAAAAGGTCTCGATCCCGTCGTGGTCGGCGATCGCGACGGTCAGCGGTGTGGAGCGACTGCCGGGAGAGAGCACCGCGCCCGACACGCCGGCCGCGGCGAGTTCGTCGGCGATCACCCGGCCCCACAGCGTGTTGCGGTTGGGCGCGGTCATTCTCGTTCGAGTTCGTCGAGGATCGGGCGGTACTTGTGTTTGACCTCTGCCCACTCCTCGTCGGGGTCGGAATCGGCGACGATGCCGTTGCCGGCGAACAGCGTCGCCCGTCGCCCGCCGACGACGCCCGAGCGGATGCCCACGGCGAACTCGCCGTCGCCGTCACTGTCGAACCAGCCGACGGGCGCGGCGTACCAGCCGCGTTCGAAGGTCTCCGTGTCGCGGATGACCTCCCACGCCCGTCCCGGCGGGAGACCGCCCACGGCGGGCGTCGGGTGGAGCGCCTCGACGATGGTGAGGACGTGTTCGTCGCCAGACAGCGTCGCTTCGATGGGCGTCTGGAGGTGCTGGATGTTCGTGAGTTTTCGGACGCCCTGCTCGCCCTCGGCGGGTTCGCCGAGCGGCTCGAGCTGGTCCATGATGGCGTCGACGACGAGCCGTTGTTCGTGCTGGAGCTTCTCGCTCTCCAGCAGGGACTGGGCGTGATCGGCGTCTTCCTCGGGAGTCTCGCCCCGCGGGACCGACCCGGCCAGCGCCTCGGTCTCGACGCGATCGCCGGTCCGTTTCACCAGCCGTTCCGGTGGCGGGCCAAAAAAGGCCGCCTCGTCGGTCGGCTGGACGAGGAACCGATAACAGTTCGGGTAGGTCCGTCGGAGCCGTTCGAGGACGCCCGGTACGTCGATCTCGTCGGCGAGGTCGACCGACAGGGCCGTCGCGAGGACGACCTTCCGGAGGTCCCCGTCGGCGATTCGGTCGATGGCCCGCTCGACCTGTGTGGTCCATTCGGCCTTGGTGGGCGTGACTTCGGTGCGTTCGACGCCCGGCGACCCGCCGCTGGGACACATCGACGGGAGCGTCTCCAGGTCCTCTCGGGTTCGGTCCAGTCGCTCGGTTACGTCGTCGGGGGACACGTCCCGTCCGTACGCCCGGACAGTCAGCCAGGTTGTCCCGTCGGCACGGGTCACCTGGATTTCGGGGAGCGAGAACGCCGCCGCGGGGAATCCCGTCCAGGGCGGCGCCGGGTCGTGGGTCCCGTCGAACGCCAGCCCGCCGAGGAATCGCGGGCGCGTCTCGGCCGGGCCAGTCCGGTCCACGTCGCGAAAGACCGTCGCGGCGTCCTCGCGGAGTCTGTCGAACCGGTCCGTTCCGTGCGCTGTGAGCGTCACCGCCGCCCCGCTGCCGACCACTTCGAGCCCGTCCGGCGCGGCCCAGTGCAGTCGCGGGGCCGGATGGCTGGCCAGGAACGCCCGGTAGGACACGTCGGGTACCTCACAGGAGCGGCTGACCAGCACCGCACCCGCGCGTGGACCCACTCTCTCCTCGCGTTGGGCCGGTTCCATTCCCCTAATTCTCAGGGTTGGTCCCTCTTGAGACTGTCCTTCCAGCGCGCGAGAACGAGTCGCCAGCCCTGCACACGCCGCGCTCGCCCATCAACTGTACCGGTCTTCGGCCCACGGATCGGCCGTAACCGAGTAGCCCCGTTTCTCCCAGAATCCGCGTTCGGGCTCGGTCAGGAACTCGACACCACATACCCACTTCGCGCCCTTGTACGCGTACTTGTGTGGCGTCACGACCCGGAGCGGACCGCCGTGGTCGGCGGGCAGGTCGTCGTCGTCGAACCCGTAAGCGAACAGCACCTCCTCGCGCATACAGTCCTCGAGGGGCAGGTCCGTCGTGTAGTCGTCCAGTGCGGTGAACATGACGTGGCAGGCGTCGTCGTGGACGCCCGCGCGCTCGGCCAGCTCGGGGAACGGGACGCCGGTGAACTCGCAGTCGAACCGGCTCCAGCCGGTCACACAGTGAAAGTCCTGGCGCTGGGTGACGCTGGGGAGACCGGTAAATTCCTCCCAGGACAGTTCCAGTTCCTCCTCGACCGCGCCGCTGACCCGGAACGTCCACGTGTCGGGATCGAACGACGGCGTGTTCCCCTTCGAGAGGACCGGGAAGTCGCTGGTCTCGTGCTGGCCGGGCGGGAGTCGCTCGTCGCCGAACTCCTCGTAGAGGTCCGTAACGTCGGTGACAGGCACAGCCGACCTGACGGCCCACAGCTACGTATGCGTGCCGGCTCCGGCCCGTCGAACGTATCGACTCGGCTGCCGCTTGCCGTTTGCTGAATCCGAGTGCCGGTCTCTGGAAACGAAACGCCCGTATCCGAAAAGAGAAGTTTGTGAATGATAATGATATCTTTTACACGAACCGAAGAACCCCCGTCAGAGTTAAATACCCCTCAGTCGAAACCACGGACGTTCAAATGCCGAAGGCAGAGATAACCGTCCCCGAGCACCTCGAGATGCAGATCGCCCAGCTGGTCGAGAAAGGGGAGTTCCTGAACCGCGAGGAAGCCATCGAAGATCTCCTCTCGACCGGCATCAAGGCGTACAAGACGAGCGGTCCGGTCGACGACGACGAGGAGGCCGGGCTCGAAGACGACGGGATGATGGGACACGACGACGAGTACGTCTTCTGAGATCGACGGCGTCGCCGGGACCTGCCCGCCACTGGCTCGGCCCCGTCGTCTTCGGCCGGAAGTGGACGCTGTGTTCGCTCGGCCCGCCCGCCGCGACGTATGCGGACCTGTGACACGGGTTGTCAAAAACCCTTAAACAGTGCTTTTGCGTATGTCATAGTATAGATGCACAAAGACGAACTGCTCGAACTGCACGATCACATGGTGCAGATCAAAGATTACTTTGCGGATCTGGAGGACGTGGACTCGGAGCTTTTCGACCCGTACGAGGAACTCGACGTGACGCCCAACGACGTACACAAATCGAAAAGCGAACACAAACACGCCGTCTTCGTCCTCGGGAACGCGCTGGCCACCGCGATGAGCGAAGACGAGTTTTCCGACGCCGGACGGATCGGCAAGCGGATGAAGGAGCTCGCCGAGGACGCCGAGAGCAAACTCTGAGCCGGACACGTCGGGCGGGACGCATCCCCGGCGAGTCGCATCGCGCCCTGAAACGACGGGAACGTTCCCGTTCGTTGAATTTGTTCGGGAACCAATGGGTTGATGACCTCCGAGTGTGGTTGTCTCGAACGAGATGGCGTCCCTCCACCACGCGACACTCACCGCCCTGTTGACGCTCGTCGTCCTCGTCAGCAGTGTCGGCATCGTCCCCGGAACGGGGGCCACGTCGGTCGGCGAGCAGGCGGTTTCGGCCCAGTCAGACACGCTCGACGCGATGGCGGCCGTCGAGAGTTACCGAGCGGTCACGAACATGGACGTATCGATCGGCGCGAACCGTACGTTCACGAACGTGACGACGCTGGTCAACCGATCCACGGCGACCGCGAGCGTCTACAGCACGGACAGCAACTACACCACCCACGCCGTCGGCGACCGGGTCTACCGCAACACCAGTGACGGCTGGGAGCCGGTGTCCGACGAATCCGCCGCGGTGAGCGACCCCGCACGCGCCCAGGCCTCTCGCCTGAGCGACACGCAGGTGACCGATCTCCAGCGGGCACGGACGAACGGCCGGCTGACCTACCAGCTGGAACTGGCTCCGCGAAACAGCACGCTCGCCGGAATCCTGGCCGACCAGCCCGGAAACGGGATCGAGCGGGCCGCGTCGGTGACGGTACTGGACCGCTCCTACGAGATGCACGTGAACCGGACCACACACCGCATCCAGCGGGTCGAGATGACGCTCAAGTTCCGGCACCGATCCGAGATCGGCCGCGCGACGATGGTGACCTGGTTCACCGACTACAACGAGACCGTGCCGACGGTGCCCGAACCCGAGCCGCTCGAAACCTGAGACGCCGCGTCTCAGGGCCGTTCCAGAACGTTCACACAGGAGACCGCGCCGGTCGCGTTGCGGCCGATGCCGATGTTGTGCTGGAGGCCGACCTCCGGTTCGTCGACCTGCACGGCACCGGCTTCACCGCGCAACTGCTCGAAGATCTCGGCGATCTGAGCGACGCCGGTCGCGCCGATGGGGTGGCCCTTCGAGAGCAGGCCGCCCGAGGGGTTGACCGGTTTGTCGCCGTCGAGGTGGGGTCGGCCCTCCTCGACGAACTGGCCGCCCTTCCCTTCTTCACAGAACCCGAGGTCTTCGTAGGTGATCAGCTCAGTGATGGAGAAACAGTCGTGGACCTCGGCCACGTCGACATCCTCGGGACCGAGGCCGGCCCGCTCGTACGCCTGGCTGGAGGCCTGTCGCGTGGCCGGGAAGTTCGTCAGCGCCTCGGGCGCGCCCCGCTGGAAGGTGTCGCTGGCGAGGCCGTAGCCCGCGACCCGGATCGGGTCGTCGGTGAACTCGCGGGCGCGGTCCTCGCTGGTCACCAGCACCGCCGAGGCCCCGTCGGTGACCGGACAGCAGTCGTAGAGATTGAGGGGGTAGGAGACCGTCGGGGACTCCTTCACGTCCTCGACCGAACACTCGAACTGCTGGTGGGCGTGGGGGTACTTCGTCCCGTTCTCGTGGTTCTTGACGCTGATCTCGGCGATCTGCTCGCGGGTGGTCTCGTACTCCTCGAGGTGGCGGGTCGCGCGCATCCCGAAGTAGGCGGGCATGGTGACGCCCCGGCCGCGCCAGAGCCGTTCGAGGGCGGCGCTGGCGATCAGCCCCTCGGTGGAGTCGGTCATCTTCTCCGCGCCGATGACCAGTGCGACCTCGGCGTCGCCGGCCTTGACGGCCTGCGCGGCGTTGCGGAAGGCGTCGCTGCCGGTCGCACAGGCGTTCTCGACGCGGGTGATCGGCGTCTCGAACAGGCCGGTGGCGTGGGCGACCGCCGAGCCCGAGGAGCCCTCGTTGGCGATGTCGATGGTGCCGTACCAGGCGGCGTCGATGTCGCTGGGGTCGACGCCCTTGTCGACGTTCTCGATGAGCGAGAGGTACGCCGATTCGAGCAGGTCGTCGAAGCTCTGCTCGTACAGTTCGCCGAAGTCGATCATCCCCGCGCCGACGACGTGTGGGTCCGTCATGCTTTCTCCTCCCGCGGAACGCTGAACTTGAACGAGTTGATCGGGCGCTCGCCGTCGCTGAACAGCTCGCGGAAGCGCGCGACCACCTCGGTACCTACGTCGATCTCCTCGAGGTCGGTCTCGGTCAGCAGGCCGTACGCACGTGCCGGTTCGCCCTCGCCCGCCTGTGGCAGGTCGACGATGGCCACGGGCTGGGGCGTCTCGATGTCGTCCGGGAGGTACTGCTGGACGACGAAGGTCTGGATCTCGCCCCGTTCCTGCAGTTGTACCTCCGTCATCTCGGCCGGGGCGTCCCCACAGCGCTTGCAGGTTCGTTTCTCCTCGGGGAAGGAGACCCAGCCACAGGCCTGGCACTCGAAGCCGATGAGGTGCTGGTCCTGGCGTCTGGTCCGCTCGTAGCGGGGGCCGCTCATGGCGTCTTCACCCCCTCGTACTCGACGGGTTCGCGGTACTCCAGGTGTTTCGCGTAGGTCGTCTCCTCGCTGGCGTCGAGGTAGGTGGCGACCGACTTCGCGTCGGCGGTCCCGACGCCCTCGGCGGTCTCCAGTGCGACCGCACCGGCACCGCCCGCGCCGTACGCGACGACGAGCGCGGTCTCACCGGCCTCTGTAGTCTCCAGCAGATGCGCCAGATCCAGCACCGCGGCGGCCGCGCCAGCGTCACCGACCCGGTCGCGAGTCGATACCTGTTCGACGTCGACGCCACCGAGGGCGGCCCCGGCGAGTCGGTCACTCGGAGCCGCGGCGACGGCTTTCGCGGGCGTCGCCCCGTCGAGCGCCCGCTCCGTGGCCGCAGGTGCGGCCTCGCCGACGCCGTGCCGGCTCTCGAACTTGGCGTCGCCGGTCTCGCCGGCCTCGCCGTGCCGGCGGTGGTGTTCGACGAATCCGGTCGTCTCCTGACCGACTCCGGCGAACTCGGCGGCGGGACTGTCGGCCTCCGGACGGAGAACGACCGCACCCGCGCCAGCGCCGGCTTCGGCCACCTCGTCGCTCTCGGGGTCTGCGGGGAGTACGTCCACGCCGACGACCAGAACCGGCGCGTCGTTCGCGGCCACGAACTCCTGGGCCGTCGCAAGCGCGTCTGTGGCCGCGCATCGACTCCCGCGCAGGTCGGTCGTGCGCACGCCACCGGTGGCACCGAGTCGAGCGGCGACGTGGGCCGCGATCCCGTGTTCGGCGAAGGGATCGCTCACGCTCGCAGTGACGACGGCACCGAGGTTGCCGCCCTCGACGCCGCTGCGCGCGAGCGCGTTGTCGGCGGCCTCACAGGCCATCGTGACGTGGTTCTCGTCGCGGGCCGGCACGGCGCTCTCGCCACGGCCCCGGCCGCCGTGCTGGGCGGCCACTTCGCTCCTGTCGACGCGATACAGCGGCACGTAGCCGCCGTGTCCGTCGATCACGACCATTTCGACCACCTCACGGCGACCGGACCGGATCTGTGTTGCCAGTACATACCATTAACGCTCCACGAAGGCCTGGTAGTAATTCCTTCCGATGGAAGACGAAAAGCATATATACCAAACGTTGGAAGGCATTGTTGGGTTGCAACCCGTACCCGGTGTACCAGGCAGGTCTTAACACGATCACCTGCTCACCCCTCTCTACTTTACGACAGACGAGTGGCTTCTGAATTAATCTAACACTGTTCCACTGCTCCGGTGGAGTTATACCGGTGGGGGTACAGCTACCCCGCATGTCAGTTGACGACATCGAGCGAGTCGCAGTGCTCGGCGCCGGAAACATGGGGCACGGCATCACAGAGGTCGTCGCCATCGCCGGCTACGACGTGGTGATGCGGGACATCGAACAGGAGATCGTCGACGAGGGCTACGAGGACATCCAGTGGAGCCTCGAGAAGCTGTCCGAGAAGGGCATCGTCGACGAGGACCCCGACGACGTGATGGCCCGGATCGACACCGAGGTCGATCTGGAGACCGCCGTCGAGGACGTGGACCTCGTGATCGAGGCCGCGCCCGAGCAGATGGAGCTGAAAAAGGAGATCTACGGCGACCTCACCGAGTTCACACCCGAGGACGCCATCCTCGCCTCGAACACCTCCTCGCTGTCGATCACGGAGATCGCGACGGCCACCGACAAACCCGAGAAGGTCGTCGGGATGCACTTCTTCAATCCGCCGGTGAAGATGGACCTCGTCGAAGTCATCTACGGCGAGGAGACCACCGACGAGACCGCCGAGACGACCTACGACTTCGTCGAGTCCATCGACAAGACGCCGATCTACGTCCGGAAGGACGTGAACGGCTTCGTCGTCAACTCGGTGCTGGGTCCGTTCGGCGACGAGGCCGGCTGGATGGTCAGCGCCGACGAAGCCACGATCCGCGAGGCCGACGCTACGATGGTCCACGAGCGGGGTTACCCGATGGGCCCCTTCGAGCTCGGCGATCTGACTGGCATCGACATCGGCTACCACGTCCGGAAGGAAGCCGGCAAGCCGGTCCCGCCCATCGTCGAGGAGAAGGTCGAGGCCGACGAACTCGGCCAGAAGACGGGCAAGGGCTACTACGACTACGAGGACGGTGACGGCGCGGACTACGGCCACGAGGACGTGTCCGAGGACTTCGACTGGCTCCGCATCGAGGGCCGGATGGTCAACGAGGCCGCCAAGCTCATCGGCAACGACGTGGCCACGCCCGACGCCATCGACACCGGGATGCGCCTGGGCGCGGGCTTCCCCGAAGGGCCGTGCCGGCGGGCGGACAAGATCGGACTGGAGCAGGTCCTCGACAAGCTGGAGACCCTGCACGAACAGACCGAAGCCGACCGGTACGAGCCCGCCGACTACCTCGTCGAACTCGTCAACAACGGTCACACCGGCGAAGACGCCGGCCAGGGCTTCTACGAGTACGGCGGCGACGACGGCGACCGCGAGTACCGCACGCTGAACGTCCTCGAAGACGACGAAGTCCTCGCGATCGAACTCGACCGGCCCGAGCGGATGAACGCCCTGAACGAGGACCTGATGGACGAGATCGAACACGTCCTGAACAACGCGGACCCCGAGGCGGTCCGCGTGGTCACCTTCGAGGGTGCTGGCGACCGTGCGTTCTGTGCCGGCGCGGACATCGGCGGCTTCGCCGGCGCGAAACCCTGGGAGCGTGGCACCATCACCTCGATGTTCGAGACGGTCAACGACTTCCCCAAGCCCACCATCGCCAAGATCGACGGCTTCTGTCTGGGCGGTGGCCACGAACTCGCCCTCGCGTGTGACCTCCGGATCGCCACCACGGATTCGGAGTTCGGCTTCCCCGAGATCAACCTCGGACTCCTGCCGGGCGGTGGTGGCACCCAGCGCACGATGCGGATGATCGGCGAGGCCCGCGCGAAAGAACTGGTCTTCCGGGGCGAGCGCATCTCCGCCGAGCGCGCCGAGGACTGGGGGCTCATCAACCGGGCCGTCGGGGCCGACGAGTTCGAGGACGTGTGTGCCGAGTTCGTCGACGACATCGTCGAGGGGCCGCCGGTCGCGCTGGACTACGCCAAGAAGGTCATGAACCGCGGCGAGGACGCGAGTCTGGAGGCCGCGCTCACCATGGAGAGCCAGAGCTTCGGCCTCCTCCTGAGCACCGAGGACGTGCTCGAAGGCACCTCCGCGTTCGCCGAGGACCGCGACCCAGAGTTCGAGGGCAAGTAGATGGCCGAAGACGGTGACGACGGGCCCGAGGGGCCGATGGATATCGACCCGGACGCGCCCAGCGCGGAGGTGGCCGCGTACGTGCTGGAGAACCACGGCTACCTCTCGTGGCTGAATATCACGGTCGAGGACCTGGAGGAGGGCCGGGCGGTCATGCACCTCCCCTACCAGGAGAAACTCGCCAACTGGGTGACGGGGACGATCCACGGTGGCGTGACGGCCACGCTGATCGACACCTGTAGCGCCTTCGCGCTCCGAACCACGATGGACGACCCGATGGAGACGACGCTCGCGACGACGGATCTGGACGTGAAGTACGTCCGACCGGCGACCTCGGACGTCGAGGTCGAGGCCGAAGTCATCCGCTCGGGTACGTCGACCGGCGTCACCCGCGTCACCGTCACCGGCGAGACCGACGAGGGCGACCGCAAAGTGGTTGCCATCGGCGCGACGACGTATCGACTCTTCACGGACAGTTCACTATGACAGAGAGCTACTTCGAGACGGTCGAGATCGGGGAACAGCGCGAGACGCAGGCACGGACGATCACCGAAGCGGACGTGATGAACTTCGCCGGCGTCAGCGGCGACTTCAACCACCTCCACACCGACGCCGAGACGATGGCCGAGTCGAGTTTCGGCGAGCGGATCGCTCACGGGATGCTGGTGTTCTCGGTCGCGACGGGCCTGCTCTGGCAGTCCCGGTCGGAGACAGAGCGCGACGCCGTCGTCGCGTTCTACGGCATCGACGAGGTGCGGTTCGTCGGGCCGACGTTCATCGGCGACACGATCCACGTCGAGATCGAGGTGCTGGACAAAGAGGAACGCGACCATCCGGTCGCGACCGGCGTCGTCCGGTACGACATCGAGGTCGTCACGCAGAACGGCGACACCGTGTTGTCCTGTGAGATGCTGTCGCTGGTGACCTGACGCGAAAGAGCGGCACCTGCGGATCGTCAGTCCTCTTCGTGGAGCGTCTCCAGAATCTCCGGATCGGTCCGGAACTTGAGGACGTTGTGGACCACGGAGTTGCGGATGTTGTGGACGACGTGGCCGTGTTCCTTGTAGAAGTCGTGGATCCACTTGGACTCGGTCTGGCGGTCGGGGAACATCATGACCGACTTCCACTGGTACTCGCCGTCCGAGAGGAAGTACATCAGGGTGTTGGGCGAGTCACGGATGTACTCCATGGCGTCGCGCCACCCCTCCTCGAACTGCTCGGGGTTGATTTTGAACTCGAACATCCCGAAGATGAAGTACTCCTCGTTGGGGATGATCGCCTCGCGGAAGACGCCTTCCTCGCGCATCCCGCGAATCGACTCGCTGACGGTGACGTGAGACACCTCGATGTCGTGTTCGGTCTCGAGGATGCGCGCCAGGTCACGCGAGGACAGCTGTGGGTCCCGCGATAGCTCCCGCAGTATCAGTACGTCCCGTTCTTTGAACTCCCAGTCCGGTGGATTCTGTTCGGCGCTCATCCGTCTCCCTCCATCGTTTGAGTGGTGGTTTGTACGTTCATTTTACCCTTTTCACTTGGCGATAAACTGCGATACTTCCTCGGCGAACCGCTCGGGGCGGTCCTCGACGACCCAGTGGTAGGCGTCGAGTTCGATCACGTCGCCGCCGACCTCTTCGGCCAACCGTTCACCGTACGCCAGGGGTTGCATCACGTCCTGCCCACCCCAGAGACAGAGCAGGTCGGCCGCGATCTCGCCGTAGTCGATCTCGGTCGTGTGGTTGGTGTTGGTCGCGACCGCGTTCCGACTGAGCGAGACCTGCCCGGGCTCGGTCGTCCACGGCGCGGCGATTCCCTCGACGAACGTCTCGTCGACATCGTCGTCGTAGAGCCCCTGCCGGAAAGCCCCGTCGAGCATCGCCTGGAACTCCTCGGGGTCCTGTTCGGCCGTGTCCGGCAGGCCGAGATTCGAGATGAACTCGACGGGCCAGGAGTCGTAACACACCGCGTTGGCCATCACCAGATCGGTCACCTCGCCGGGCCGGTGGGCGGCGTACCGGACCGCCACGCCGCCGCCGATGTCGTGGGCGACCAGCGCGAACTCGTCGATCTCGAGTTCGTCGAGCAGGTCCCGGAGCATCACCTCCTGTACCCTGACCGACCGGTCGAACCCGTCGTGCATCGCCGAGTTCCCGTACCCGAGCATATCGGGGACGACCACCCGGCGATCCGTGGCTTCGGCGACCGCCGGGGCCACGTCCCGCCAGAGGTACGACCACGTCGGGATGCCGTGCAGGAAGACCACTGGTGGATCGTCGTTCGCCGTGTCGGCCTCGCCCTCGTCGGCCGAATCGAAGAAGGCGACCGACAGGTCGTGGCCGTCGACCGTGACGGACGCCTCGCTTTGCTCACTGGACCACTCCTCGTGTGTGTAGCGCGTCTCGCTCATCGTTACAGGTGCTCCGCGATGATGTTCTTCTGAATCTCGCTGGTGCCGTCGTAGATCTTGGTGATGCGGGCGTCTCGGTAGAACCGCTCGACCGGGTGGTCGGTGACGTAGCCCGCCCCGCCGTGGACCTGGATGGCCTCGTCGGTCACGTCGACGGCCCGCTCGGAAGCGAACAGTTTCGCCATGCTGGCGAGTTTCGTCGCCAGGGCGTCGTCGCCCGAGTCGATGGCCGCGCCCGCACGGTAGGCCATGGACCGGGCAGCCTCCACGTTCGTGGCCATCTCGGCGAGTTTGTGCTGGATGGCCTGGAACTCCGAGATCTTCCGGTCGAACTGCTCGCGCTCGTCGGCGTACTCCAGGGCGGCGTCCAGTGCCGCCTGTGCGACGCCGGTGGCCTGTGCGGCCACGTCCGCCCGCGCCGGGGCGAAAAACTCCATCAGCTGGTAGAAGCCCCGGTCGACCTCGCCGACGACGTTCTCTTCGGGGATCCGGAGGTCGTCAAGCACGATCTCGGCGGTGTCCTGGGCGCGGATGCCCAGTTTGTTGTCGATGCGGGTCGCCCCGTAGCCGTCCACGTCGGTCGGCGTCAGCAGTGCGGAGATGCCGCCGTGGCCCTTCTCGCCTGTGCGGGCCATGATGATCGCCACGTCGGCGACCGTGCCGTTGGTGATCCACATCTTCTGGCCGTTGACGACGAACTCGTCGCCGTCTTTCTCGGCAGTGGTCTCCATCCCGGCGACGTTGCTCCCGTGGGCCGGCTCTGAGATGCCCGTGCAGATGGGTGTCTCGCCGGCCGTGATCTTCGGGAGCCACTGCTCTTTCATCCAGTCGTCGCCGTACTCCAGGAGCATCTCGGTCCCGAAGCGGGCGGCCGAGATGGACCCGCCGATGCCGGGGTCGGCCCGCCACAACTCCTCGGTGACGAGGAGTTCGCTGACGGGGTCCATCCCCGCTCCCCCGTACTCCTCGGGGACGTTCGGGGCGACGAAGTCCAGGTCGGCGGCCGCTTCCAGCAGACCGTGTGGATACCGCTCGTCGGCCTCGTACTCGCGCGCGACCGGACGGATCTCGGCCTCGCCGAACTCCCTGACCGCCTCCCGGACGGCCCGTTGCTCCGCTGTCAGCCGGAACGACATACCGGCCGTTCGTTACCATTGGAAAAATAAGTTCCGGGCAGACGAAACGCCGTTAAGATACTCGCCGGGTTTAAGTTCGTTCCCGTCGAGAGTATCGGTTATCGTATGCATCGAATCACCTTGGGAAACACGTACTTCGAGGGCGAGAACGACGCCTATCTGTTCACTGGCGCGGAGACGACGCTGGTCGACACCGGAATCGCGACCGCTGATACCCGCGAGCAACTGGCCGACGGCCTGGCCGACCACGGCGTCGCCTTCGCCGACATCGACGCGATCTTTCTCACCCACTACCACGCCGACCACGCTGGCCTCGCCGCCGAGATTCAGGCGGAAAGCGGGGCGACCGTCTACGCTCACCCCGAGGACGCGGCGCTGATCGCCGGCGACGACGATGCCTGGGACGACCTCGAATCCCGCCAGCGGGCGGCGTTCGAGGAGTGGGGGATGCCCGAGGATGACCAGGAGGTACTGGAGACGTATATGCAGGCTGGTGTCGACCACCACACCGCCGGCGCCGACGTGGAGACCTTCGCGGACGGCGACCGGTTCGACCTCGGCGAGACGACGCTCGAAGTCGTCCACACGCCAGGCCACACCGCCGGGCTCACCTCCTTCGCCATGCCCGAGCGGAACGAAGTCTTCACCGGCGACGCGCTTCTGCCGGTGTACACGCCCAACGTTGGCGGTGCCGACGTGCGCGTCGACCGCCCGCTGGAGCGGTACCTCGACACCCTCGGCCGGATCGCCGACGCCGAGTTCGACCGGGCCTGGCCCGGCCACCGCGATCCCATCGACGACCCCACGGCCCGCGCCGAAGAGATCATCCACCACCATCAGGAACGCGCGTACCGCGTCCTCCGGGCACTCGACGACCTCGGCCCGGCCGACGCCTGGACAGTCAGCGCCGACCTGTTCGGCGAACTGGACGGCATCCACATCCTCCACGGGCCCGGTGAAGCGTCTGCTCACCTCGACCACCTGACTCGTGCGGGCGACATCGAGAAAGACGACGACGGGACCTACTCGCTCCCCGCCGACACGCGCGAGCGACTTCTCCAACGAGACGACGAAGGCTGGCCGCTCTGAGCGGCCGGTCGTGCGCGATCAGGCCCCCTGTTCGGGATCGGCCGCCAGGTCGCCGAAGCCGGCGATCCGGAACTGTCGCGAGTCGGTGCAGTTCTCGACGGCGGCCGCGAGGTTGCCCACCGCGTAGTCGAACCGGTGTTCGAAGGCGTCGTAGCTCTCGTCGGCCAGTCGGTCGGTCAACTCCGCGACCGTGAGATCCTCGTGGAACTCCTCGCGGAAGGCCGCGGCCTTCTCCGCCGCGGCCGCCGCCGTCTCCTCGTCGGCCTCGAACTCCTCGACGAACGTCGTTTCGAGTTCCGCCGCGAACTCGCTGTCGTCGGTGTCGCTCATACCCCGGTCTCCGTCGGCGTGCCACCTATTCGTTGTGGATTTCGGTCCGTGCCGAGCCCCGGCGCTCAGATCCGTGGTATATGCCCACGTCCCCCAGCCGGAATAACTTGTTGCGGAAGGAGGGGATTTATACGCTAGAGCCGTAGCGAACACGTGGACTCCCCATTCGACGTTCTCGGGCTCGACCCTGACGCGGACGACGCGGCGATCCGCGACGCCTACCGTCGGCGGGTGAAGGAAGCCCACCCCGACCGCGGCGGGTCCACGCGCGAGTTCCAGCGCGTCAAGGAAGCCTACGAGAAAATTCAGAACGGATGGGAGCCCGACGATCGGATTCCGGAACCACGATCCACGGAAACCCCACAGGAGCCGAATCCAGAACCCGAACAGGAAGGTCACCACGTCGAGTACCTCAACTACGAAGTCCTCGACGACCACGGCTGGGAACTCTCCGACGAGGACCTCTTCGAGAAAGCCGCCGATGCGTACCTCGACGACGAGGATTACGGCGAACTGCGAGTCGAGGACAACCAGTCGTTGCTGGAGGCCGCCGAGGACGACGGCCACGCCTGGCCCTTCGCCTGTCGGGGCGGTGCTTGCACGAACTGCGCCGTCGCCGTCGTCGAAGGTGAGATGCCGACGCCGACCAACCACATCCTCCCCCAGGAGATGCTCGACCGTGGCATCCGCCTCTCCTGTATCAGCGCGCCCGTCTCCGACGAGGCGAAGATCGTCTTCAACGTCAAGTACCTCCCCGGAGTCAACGAACTCCTCTTGCCCGCCAGCCGGTTCGAGGGCGCGTCGACGACAGATTGAGCCACAGTACCGACTCGCCTCCCAGTCGGTCCACCCGGTCGCGCCACTGCAAACCGCTGATGAGTCACGTCGCGTCCGACACCCCGGTGTCCGCGTGCGATTCCGTCCCCGCGAGGATTACGATCGCTGCGTTTGCCATTGCGGATTACCATACCGTAGTGAGTTACTAAACCGCACCCGAACGTTCGGGTAACCCGCTGACATCCGTGTAACCGCTGGGCGGCCTCAGTGGTGCTGGTGGCTGTCCCCACGGCTGAACTGCCCGGAGAACGCACGCTGGACGACCTCGGGGAGTGCCGGGTGGACGTGGATCGATTCACGAATGTCACGGACGGTTCCGGTCCCCGCTTTCATCGCGACGACGACCTCCTGGATCAGCGTCGACGCGTCGGGGCCGACGATGTGACAGCCCAGGATCTCGCCTTCCGGATCGATGATCGCTTTCACGAAGCCGGTGGCGTTCATCGCGTCGCCGCGGGCGGTGTCCGCGAACTGGTAGGTGTTGATGGCGTACTCGCGACCCGCTTCGCGGAGTTCTCGTTCCCGCGCGCCGACGCCGGCGACCTCGGGCGAGGCGAACACGGCGAACGGCATCGCGCTGTAGTCGACCGGTTCGGGCTCGCTCCCGAACAGGTTCCGTGCCACCGCGCGAGCCTCGTGGTTGGCACTGTGTTTCAGCAGGTACTCACCGACGATGTCGCCGAGCGCCCAGACGCCGTCGACGGTCGTCCGCAGGTACTCGTCCGTCTCGACGAATCCCTGCGCGTCGGTCTCGATAGCCGTCCGGTCCAGTCGCAGTGTGTCCGTGTTCGGCGTCCGTCCCGCCGCCACCAGCAACTCGTCGCCGGTGACCGTCACGCCGTCGGCGTTTCCGACGAGGCCGCCGTCGTCACCGTACTCGTAGGGGCGCGCCTCGACCGCTATCCTCCCGTCGTCGGCCGAGACGGCCGTCGCCGCGTGGCCGGTGTGGAGGGTGAACCGATCCGCGTACATATCGGTGAACGCCGCCGCGACTTCGGAGTCGGCCTGGGGGAGCAGGTTCGGCCGCCGACCGACGATCGTCACGTCGCTGCCGAAGGTCCCGAAGAAGTGCGCGAGTTCGGCCGCGATGTAGCCGCCACCGACGATCACGAGGTGCTCCGGTGGATCTTCGAGCTGGAGCGCGTCGGTACTCGTCAGGTACGGTACCTCCTCGATGCCGTCGATGTCGGGAATCGCGGGCCGCGTTCCCGCCGCGATCAGGACCGTCTCGGCCTGGAGTCGCGCCCCGTCGTCGTCCCCGCCGACGATTTCGACGGTCCGGTCGTCGACGAACCGCCCTTCACCCTGGTAGAGGTCGTGCTGGGACGAGGACTGCAATCCGCGACGGATCGATTCGGCGTCCTCGCCGACCTCCTCGTTGACTTTCCTGACGATATCGGCGAAGGCAACGTCCTCGACGGTCGCCTCGATGTCGAACTCGGCGGCGCGCTCGATCGTTTCGAGTACGTCCGCGTGGTACAGCAGGTGCTTCGAGGGGATACAGCCGCGATTCAAGCAGGTGCCGCCGAGCGGCCCCTTCTCGACGACGGCGACCGATTGGCCCTGTCTGGCCGCGATGTTGGCGACTTCGAGTCCGGAGCCCGATCCGACGACGAGAAAGTCGTATTCCTCCATGCAAAGGACCAGTCGCTCCGCGGCCTTGAATGGCGAGTTCCCCAGGGGTGGCCGGGGTCGGCGAACGCCGATCCGAGACCACAGGGGATATCAGTCCTCTGGCACCGCCCCTGCTCCGGGTTCCGTCGCGGGTGCCGGCGGTTCGTGTGTCCCGAACTCCGGATGGGTCTCCTCCATCCAGACGATGACGATCGCGCCCGAGAGGAACATCAGGATGCCCGTCATGTAGAACGCGGCTTCGATGTCGACGAACTGCATCGCGAGCCCGATCAGGATCGCGCCGACGGCGTACCCAGAGTCGCGCCACATCCGGTAGACGCCCATGCCGGCCGACCGCCACGTCGGGTGGGCGGCGTCGCTCGGCACGGTCATCAGGTTCGGATACAGCAAGGCCATCCCGAGCCCGGAGGCAGCGGCCAGCACGGCCCAGGGGAGGTAGCCGTCGACGAGTGCCATCCCGAGCACGCCGCCGCCGGCCAGGAACATCCCCACGATCACGGGTGGCCGCCGACCGATCCGGTCGGCGAGGCCCCCAGTGCCGATCTGGAGGAAGTACATCGCGCTGTGGACGCCGACCACGACGCCGACCGCCTCGATGCCGAGTCCTTGACTCGTGAGATACAGCGGGACGGCGATCCAGAACAGCGTGTCCACGAAGTTCTCGATGTGCCCGGCCTGGGCCGCGGCGAACAGCGTCCGATCGCCGTAGGTCGCACGCTTGAGGACAGCCACGAACGGCAGGTTCGCGTCGTGGTGATCGTCGTCACCTTCCGCCTGTGCGAACTGGAGCGTCTCCTCGATCAGGAAGATCGAGATGAGGAAGGCCAGCACCACGACGACGGCCAGGAAGTAGAACGGCTCCGGACGGAGGTTCCACTGACCCGCGATGAGACCCGTGACCCAGGCGCCGACGGCGACGCCGGAGTAGCCGAACGCCTCGTCGATGCCGACGGCGAGCCCGCGCTGGTCGGGGCCTGCGAGGTCGATCTTGGCGTTGATCGCCATGCTCCAGGTGAGCGCCTGGTTGACGCCGAGCAGCACGTTCCCGACCGTGATCCACGCCCAGTTGGGCGCGAAGATGAGGATGAGCGGCAGCGGCAGTGCCGTCGCCCACCCGAGGACGAGCACCGGTTTGCGGCCGAATTCTTCGCCCCACTTGCCAGCGTAGAGGTTGAGGATCGACTTCACGATCCCGAACGAGACGACGAAGGAGCCGATGACGAACAGCGACTCGACGCCCAGCACGTCCCGTCCGAGGACGGGGACGACAGCACGCTCTGACCCGATGGTTAGCCCGGTCGCGAAGACAAGCAGGACGTGGAGCGAGAACTGACCGAGGTGTTCGCGAATGCCCTGTTTCAGTTCGGTCTCACTCATCGGTCACTCCGCCGCACAGTTGTTCGGCCCCAGTTCCAGATCGGCCAGTTCCTCGTCGGCCACGGACTCCTGCCCGACGTTGACCCCCTTGACGCGCTCGAAGTTCGGCGGATGGTCCGGGATGTCCGAGGCGAGCGTCTCGACGAACTCCTCGCGATCCCGCTGCAGGTCCGCGTTTCGCGCTTTCACGTCGCCGAGCGTCGCCGTCACTGGCGGGTCGGGTGATCCCGGATCGTGTGCCGGGAGGACGAGCACCTCGTCCGGGTACGACAGCAGGCGCTGGAGGCTCTCGTACAGCGTGACGGCGTTTTCCTCGACGTCTGAGTCCTCGATGCCGGCTTCGACGCCGAGCTCGACCCGGCCGACGCTCTCGTGAAAGAGGGTGTCCCCGGTGAGCAACGCCTCGCCGCCCACGTCGAAGGAGACGCTCCCCTCGCTGTGGCCGGGCGTGTGGATCACGGCGATGTCGGCTCCGCCGACCGTAATCGTCTGACCGTCTTCCAGCGGGACGGCGTCGATCTCGAGCGCGTCCGCAGGGTGGAGGTGGTACGGCACGTCCTTGCGGGCTGCGAGTCTCGCACCGCCGGAGACGTGATCGGCGTGGGCGTGCGTGTCGAGCGCGGCAACGAGTTCGGCGTCGTACTCGTCCACGATCGCCTCGTACGCGTCGAGGTAGTGGGAGGCGTCGAAGACGACGGCCTGCCCGTTCGAGACGAGGACGTGAGACAGACACCCTTTCCCGGGACGGGCGACCTGGATCAGTTCCCCGCCGATATCGACCGGAACCGTGGCGTGTCGATGGACCCGACTCCACCCGCGCAGCCCGTCCGTGAGGGTCGCGGCGTCGTAGCCCATCCCCAGTAACACGTCCGTCGCCGTCTGTGAGACGACCCCCTCGGTACAGACCGTCACGATCTCGTCGTGGTCGGGAAGGTCGGCGAGCGGGCCCGTCGCACTCTCGGGGTCGTCCACGAGTCGGTCGTACACGTCGACGTTCACACTCCCTGGAATGTGCCAGTCCTCGAACTCCTCGCTGTGACGGATATCCAGGACCAGCACGTCCTCGTCGTCACGCTGTAACCGCCTGCTCAACTCCGCCGGCGCGATCTCTGTCATCTGTATCACTCCGTAGACGTAGCGACCGGTAATACGCACTGCCGGACATGACCGGCACCGTTAATCAGGTCGAGCCACGTTATCCGATATGGTGCTCTACGAGGCGTCGCTCCGGGTGAAACACGAGTGTCCCTACAGGGAGATCTCGGAGCGCCACCCGGACCTCACGATCCGCGAGTGGCCGTTGAGTGACTGCCAGGTTCTGGAAATCTCCACCGAAGATACGCCGACGGGCCAGCTCATGGAAGACATCGACCGCCTCGGAACGGTACTTCACGAGTCGGCGGACGATTCGGGCTACCACGTCGTGACTCAGTCCTGTCTGTGCTCGCTCGAGGAGTCGATCGTCGACCGCTTCGAAGACCACAATTGCCTGTACCAGTCGCCGACGATCTATCGACAGGGCTGGGAACACTACACGGTCATCGCGTTCGACGAGGACGATGTCCGGGCGTTGCTCGGCGATCTCCGTGCCGACAGGGACATCGAACTGCTCTCGAAGACCGCGATCGCGGAGAAACGGATCCCACACAGTATGCTGACGCCCGTGGACCGGTTGTTCGACGACCTCACGGACCGCCAGCTAGCGGCGCTCCAGCTGGCACTCGAACACGGATACTACGAACAACCGCGGCAGACATCTCTCCGTGACATCGCCGGCCGGACATCCGTCTCGAAGTCGACGTACGAAGAACACCTTCGGAAGGCGGAGAACAAACTCCTCACGAACGCGGGACGGTTCTTGCGGCTGGTGACTGCGACCGCTTCGGCGGACCCGCTTCGGGCGGACCGACCGAGACCGTCTGAGCAGGGTGCCGACTGAATACACCGCGTGGGTCGGGATCGACGGTCTATTTCCCGTCGAGAAACGCGGCCGCCCGCTCGTGACCGAGTTCCATCAACTCGTTCAGAAAGTCCCTGTCGCGGTCGACTTTCGTCGAGCAGTGGAACCGCTCGCCCATCCCGATCCGGTGGATCTCGGTGTGGGAGAACTCCGATTCGGGGAGGAAGCCGTCGTCGACCCAGTCGGTGACGCGCTCGATGAAGTGGAGTTCCTGATTCAGTGGGATTTCCCGAGAGTTCGTTGCGCCGGTCGATGATCGCTCTCCGGTGTCGGGTTCACCCTCGAACTCCTGGGGGTTGATCTGGACGATCCAGAGTTCGTCGGGTTTGCGCTCCGGCGGATTCGACACCTACTGGGGTCGCGTCGACGACGTCGGGCTCATGTTCAACGGAATCGTCGAGAACGCTATCGGCAGCTGGCGCGATACGACGTGCAGTACGTCTTCTACGGGCCAATAGAACGGAACCGCTATGGGAGTGACCTGTTTCGCAACGAGTCCGCAGCCGCCCCCGGCTTCCAAAACGATGTCGTGACCGTATTCCGGGTCAATCAGTCTGCAATCGAGCGAGACGAGTTCTCGACCCGCTCACCGTAATCCGTGCCCGGACCGATCAGGCTCCCGCACCACGCTTTTCGGTCTAGCGCCCGGAACCCACAGTGTGACCGATTCGACTGCACAGCAGTGTCCGGTCTGTGGGTGGACGGGTCCCGAGTCAGCGCTCGAGACGGTGAACGACGAGTCGAACTGCCCGGCGTGTGGGGAGTCACTGCCAGAATAAAGGAGAGACTGCTGGAGCCTGGTGGTTGCTGATCGGTTCTGCTCCCATCGTCGGTCCCGTTGCGTACCAAGTCGCCTGTCCTCTCAGTGTGTGTTTCCGGTTCGAGGATCGACTAGAGTCGTCGAATACCACACACGTCTCTCGTCGATATCCGAAAGGTGCGAGTTATCCGTGGGGGGTGTCGACGTGGAGGTGACGGCCACATATGTCTGGCAACTACGACCTGGTTATCGTCGGCGGCGGAATCAGCGGGGCATCGCTTCTGTACACGACGGCGAAGTTCACCGACATCGACTCGATCGCGCTGATCGAGAAGGAGTCGGAGATTGCCGCGATCAACACCCATCGGTCGAACAACTCCCAGACGTTACACTTCGGCGACATCGAGACGAATTACACCCTCGAAAAGGCCGAGGAGGTCAAGGAAGGCGCGGAACTGCTCGCGGGCTACCTGGAGAACTACGATTCCGACCGCGAGATGCACGCAAAGCGAAGCAAGATGGTCCTCGGCGTCGGCGACGAAGAGGTCGCCTCCCTCGAAGAACGGTACCACGAGGAGGGGTTCGGCGACCTCTATCCCAAGCTCCGACCCATCGGTCGCGACGAGATCGCGGAGATCGAACCCAACGTCGTCGCGGGTCGGGATTCCGACACGGAAATGCTCGCGCTCCAGACCCCGGACGGGTACGTCGTCGACTACGGGATGACGGCCCGGTCCTTCGTCGAACAGGCCACCGAGGAACCGGGCGTCGACGTTCACACCGGGACCGAGGTCACGGACATCACCCCGACGGTGGACGGCTACACGATCGAGACGGACGACGGTCGCTTCGACAGTGATGCGACCGTCGTCGCGGCTGGCTCCCACAGCCTCCAGATGGCCAAGGAACTCGGCTACGGGCAAGACAAGGTCTTGCTCCCCGTCGCTGGATCGTTCTTCCTCGCGGACGACTTCCTGAACGGGAAGGTGTACACCCTCCAGATGAAGAAGCTCCCGTTCGCCGCGGTCCACGGCGACGCGGACGTCCACGACCCGAGCGTGACGCGGTTCGGCCCGACCGCGAAACTCGTCCCGACGCTGGAGCGGGGACGGCTCTCGACAGTCGGCGACTTCCTCGACGTCTTCGGCCTGAACGCCGCCGCATTCCTCAGTTACGCCAACATCCTCTCGGATCGGATCCTCCTGCCGTACGTCCTCCGGAACCTCGTGTACGACCTGCCGGAGATCGGTCGGCGACAGTTCCTGCCCCAGGTTCAGAAGGTCGTCCCCAACGCGGAACTCGACGACATCGAACGTGCGGAGGGGTACGGCGGCGTCCGGCCACAGATCGTCGACACGAGCGAGAAGTCCCTGGACATGGGCGAGGCCAAGATCGTCGGTGACGACGTAATCTTCAATATCACTCCCTCGCCGGGTGCTTCGACGTGTCTCAAGAACGCGATGCGGGACACGCACACGCTACTCGATTTCCTCGAGGGCGAGTACGAGTTCGACGAGTCGGCGTTCCGCGCGGACACGATCGACAACTTCCCCCGAGACGACCGCGACACCGAGAGCGCCACGAGCGACGCGATTCCGGTGATGACCGACTGACGGGCCACCGCTGCTGAGCGATCACTCGCTCCAGGAAATCTCGTATTCGGGCCCGTACCGCTGTTCACCGGTTTCGGAGTCCGTCAACCGTTCCAGTTCCACCTCCAGAGTCGGCTCCTCCGGCACAGTGACGTCCCGTTCTTGCTCCGGACCCGACAGTTGCACCGTCCCCCATTCGATCACGAGCAAACCATTTCGGACGCACTGCTGGAGTGAGCGCTCCCACCGCTCCTGAGAAGTGTACTGTAGTAACGGCAAACGGCACCATATGGAGTTCACGGTGATCGAAGGCGACATCGCCGATCAGAGTGCCGATGCACTGGTGAACGCGGCCGGAACGCCCCTCCGGATGAGGAGCGGTGTCGCGGGTGCGCTCCGTCGCGGCGCACGCGGGCCGATCAACGAAGACGCCCTCTCGAAGGGGCCCGCCCATCTCGGAGGGGGCGCCGTCACCGACGCGTACGAACTCGGCGCCGAACACGTCGTCCACGCCGCCGCGATGCCACACTACGGCGTCGGACGGGCGACTACAGAGAGTATCCGCGAGGCGACAGCGAACACGTTAGCGAAAGCCGACGAACTGGGCTGTGAGTCATCGTCGTTCCGATTCTCGGCACCGGAGCGACCGGACTCGAATTCGAGACCGGCGCGCAGGTCGTCTGTGAAGTGATCCGGCAGTACGAACCCGAGACGGTGCGCGACGTTCGCGTCATCGCGTACTCGACGCCGGAGTACGAGACTGTACAGGAGATCGTGACACGACCGCATTCGAACAGCGAATGACTCGACTGACGGACCGCTCGTTCACCTGAGTCGGAAGGTTTCGAGGTTCTTGGGCGCGTAGGTTCGGCAGTTGAGCTTCTGGTACAGAGCCGAGGAGAACTGGTCCGTCGCCGTCTCGTCCCCGTGGACACAGAGCACTTCCTCGGGCTGGGGGTGCATCGTCCGGACGAAGTTCTCCAGCCCGTTCCGGTCGGCGTGGCCCGAGAACCCACTGACGGACTCGATGTCGAACTCGAGTTGCAGGCGGTCGCTTCCACGCCCGCCGTCGCCGAGCGATATCTCGCGCCGGCCACCCTGAATCTGGCGACCGAGGGTCCCCTCCGCCTGATAGCCGACGAAGATCAGCGCGTTGTCCGGGTCCGTCCCGAGCAGTTCCAGCCACGAGAGAATTGGTCCGCCGTTGACCATCCCTGCCGTCGAGAGGATGATACAGGGTTCGCCGTCGGCGATGTCCTGGCGCATCTCCTCGCCACCGTCGACCTGCTGGAACTGCTCGGCCATGAAGGGGTTGTCGTCCTGGTGGAGGATCCGGTCTGTCAGGCCGTCCCGCAGGAACTCCGGGTAGGCGGTGTGGATCGCCGTCGCCTCCCGGATCATCCCGTCCAGATACACGGGCATCGTCGGGAGCCGTCCCTCGCGCATGGCCTCCTCGAAGACGAGCATCATCTCCTGGGAGCGACCGACCGCGAAGGCCGGGATCACGACCTTCCCGCCCTCGTCGTAGGTGTCGGATATCAGCTCGATCAGGTTTCGCTCGGAGTCTTCCTGATCGGTCTGGTAGTCGCCCTTGCGCCCGTAGGTCGACTCCATGACGAGCGTCTCGGCCCGTGGGAAGTCGTTCTCGGCCCCGTTGAACAGCCGTGTGTCGGTATGATGGATGTCACCCGAGAACACGACGTTGTGGAAGCCGCTGCCGACGTGGAAGTGGCAGACTGCGCTACCGAGGATGTGGCCCGCGTTGTGGAGTGTGAGTTTGATGTCCGGTGCGATGTCGGTCACGTCACCGTAGTCGACCGTGATCGTGTGCTTGAGCGTCTCCCGGACCATCTCGCTCTCGTAAGGGGGCGTCCGGCCCTGCTTTGCGGCCACGTTCAGGTAGTCCAACTGGAGCAACCCCATCAGGTCCCGCGTCGGAGCGGTCGTGTAGATCGGCCCGTCGTAGCCGTACTTGAAGAGCAGCGGGAGGAGGGCACTGTGGTCGAGGTGGGCGTGTGTCAGGACGACGGCGTCCAGGTCGGCGATCGGATTCGCCTCTGGCATCTGGAGGTACGGGACCTCGCCTTCGGCACCGGGTTTGTCACCGCAGTCGATGAGAACCCGCGTGTTCGGTGTACTCAGAATGAAACTCGCTCGGCCGACCTCGCGACAACATCCCAGTGTCGTGATCCGGACCCACTCCGGATCGGCAGGTGATGGGCCGTAGATGTTCGATCCGATGCGTTCGAGTAGCTCCCGCCGGTCGGCTCGCTCCTGCACGAGAAAGTTCCTGACGTTGGCGACCGTCGAGGATTCCATCGGTGGCGTCCGGAGGACCTCTGGCGTCCAGCCGATCTGCTGGGTAATCTCGTCGAGTTTGCTCGCCCGCCGACCGATGACCAGTCCCGGCTTTTCGGCCTCGATGAGGACTTCACCGGTCTCGGGATAGAACTCGAGATCGCTCACGCCGGCCTCGTCGGGGAGAAGGTCGTGGAGATGGCTCTCGGCGTCGGCCGGCGGTGTGCGACTCCCCGGCGACGGCCGAACGGTGATTCGCTTTCTGAGCGAACTCGCCAGTTCGGGGATGACACCGTCGGCTTCGGCGAACTTTCGGGGCGTATCGGTGTAGATTACCAGTTGTGGCCCCTCGTAGGCGACGCGAGTGATCGACAGGTCGGCCGGTATCTCCGACGCGATCTGCTCCCGGAGGGTGTCGAAATCGGGTTCGTTCGAACTCATGAACTCTCGTGGTGTTGCGGTGGTCGAATTGACATAGACTGTCCGTTGGTGTGTTCAGACGGCAGTGACTGCGGAAGAACGAAAACCGTTCGCCGCGATCTGATTAAGGGTTCTGGTCGGCGCTTATATGAGTTTTGTTACCGAGGAAAGATGGCCAGCGCTCACTCTCCAGCCGTTTCAGCTGGATCCCCTGTCGTCCCGGGGCCGGACGTACCGAGACTACCGATTGCTCCCAGCCGGTTCCCCCCGTGTCGTCGCATAGGCATCGTGATCTCAGAACACGGGCTCGAATATCGCCGGACGAGTTTAATGCTTGGACGGTGTGTAAGGTAGTGTTCAGATTAGCTGATTCCATGCGAAGGCGAACGATTGGAGCCAGTCGTCGGCTGTTTCTCGCTCGGCGTTGCTGAAACAGTTTGAGAACGAAGAGGTGCGGCGTTTTACCTCACGAAAGACACGTTCGACACTGTTCCGATTTCCATGGGGCTCGTATCTGAAATCGAGGCCGTGTCGTTGGCAGGCGTCTTTCAGTGGTGCTGCACCATCGACGAGAAACACAGCGTCGTCCACGTCGTGTTTCTCGCGGAGTTCGGCAAAGAATGCGTGAGCGAGAGCGTTCGTTCTCACCGGTTCAAGCTTTGTGTGGAGTAATTC
>NZ_FOCX01000119.1 GCF_900110215.1 Halorientalis persicus
CCTGGAGGAGGCATAATGTCCGGAGAGCAACGTGCCGATTGTGATACGGACACGCAGTCCGGGCAGCCAGCCCAGTCAGCACAACGGTCGACTCTGGGTGTGTTGAAGACCGCGGTCGGACGCATCCGTCATGATCCGTTCCTCGCGGTCCCGTTCATTGTCGCGGGGATTGTCGTTGCACTGGCCGACTGGCTTCGTACTCATGACCCCCTCCCAGTCGCATCGACGGATGGACTCAGTCAAACAATCAGTGTTCAATATTCGGTGGTGCCGCAGGGAACTGCTCGTACGGCTCGACACGTGGGCGCTATTATCGATTTGAAGATGCCATATCTTCTGTGGGGAGTTGGACTTGAACTAGCTGTGGTACTTGTAGTCGCCATCGCGGGATGGATGACGATTACCCGAACACTCGATACATCTCCTCATCTCGGTGGACTGAGTAGGTATCTGCTCACGATGCTTGCAGTCTTGATCCTTTCTCAACTATGGGGCTCCTCTTTCCTCACAACCGATCGGTTCCTGCTTGGACTGGGACTGCTGGCTGTATTTTTGATTGTCGCCGTCCATATATTCTTATTTCCAGCCAATCTGGTCACTGGAAATGGACTACTCGCCGCACTCAGATTGAGCTACCGTTGGTCCCGTGGATACGGTATGACCATTGCGGGTCTCATCATCGTCATTGGACTCTCTTACTGGGGGCTCGCGAAAATACCACACGTCGGTGGGTTTTTGAGTACAGCCGTGGTAGCACCGGTCCACGCTGTCGTTCTTGGGATACTTGTCTCCGCCAAAACAAAGGAATTGGATGCGAAGCCATCTGATTGATCATCGCGTCCAGATATCGTTGATTTCATCGTTGCTCTGATTAGGTCACGATCAGGCACACCTTGAGAAGCCGCTGATACCACCGTCTTCCTCAAACGTTAATCTATGTTCTTGCCCGGGTCTTGAACACGTCTTTATTGTAGTATAAACGTGGGTGTTGTTGTCATCGACTTTCTCCGCGAGATACACTGTCACGTCACCGCGATCCCACCCATCGATCGTGGTGGTCACTTTCTCGCCAGGGGCAATAGTAACAT
>NZ_FOCX01000005.1 GCF_900110215.1 Halorientalis persicus
CGTCACCGCCGACCACGCAAAACATTTCATTTTAGCTGTATGTGAAGAGTTCGAAGATGATTTGATTGTGGTGCTTGATGGAGCACCGTATTTCCAGGCGTCGGCCGTCACGGACCTAGCGGCCCGTGACGACCTCGCCTTCGTGACGCTACCCTCGTATTCACCGGAGTTGAATCCGGTCGAAGAATGCTGGAGACAGCTGCAAAAGGCTCTTAGCAACCGTTTCTTTGACTCGCTCGACGAGCTAACAACAGCGATCGACACCGCTCTCGACAAACTCTCTGTTCCTAAAGTGAGCAATTACTTCTAGTGTCTACTATAGCCGCGCACCCACAGCACGACGCTGAGTAACGCCAGGACGGCCGCAGCAACCAGTGTGAGGACGCTCTGCAGGAACGGCGATCCCAACAGCGCACCCTGCGTTCGGGGCCGGGGCTCCGAACCGGGATCATCCGCGGGCGTCGCGCGGGTCTCCGGCGGTGGCGTCGTCCCTGCCATCCGCTGGGATTCCCGATTCGTCTTGATATCCGTCTCGGGGGACCCACTCGTCGTCGGTACCGGCGTCAGGGTCGTCGACTGTTCAGTTGTGGCCGTCGTCGTCTCAGCCGACCCCGAGTCCGATGTTGCGGTTCGGTTCCCGCCAGGAGTTTCCGTCCCGGTCTCCGTTCGCTCGTCCCGTGCGTCCGAGTCCGCCGGATCGGTGCCGTCAGGCTCGGTGTCCGTTTCATTCCCGTCGGCCGCCGGGTCCGTCTCGTTCGACCCGGATTCGGGGACGGTCACGAGCGCGAAGTGGCTCGTCGGATCGTCGACCCGCCGGTCGTAGCTCCTGGCGGTGACGAGGCTCGTTCTGTAGGTTCCGTTGGAGAGATTGAACGTCGTCACGTACGCCGTGCCGACGTGGAAGTTCGATTCGCGGTCGGCCACCTCGTCACCATCCATGTCGTAGACGGCGAGGGCGATTTGCCGAAGCCGCTCCGAACTCCCGACCCGAACGGTGAGGGTCGTCCCCGCTGTGGTCGCGGTGTAGGACTCGATCAACGCCGGTTCGTCGGCCGCCTCGCTCTCTGCAGTCTCGTTTTCGGCCGTCCCGTTCCCGGCCGTTTCGTTTTTGGTCCGATTCGTGTTGCCATCCGATTCGTCGCCGTTCGTCCCGTTCCCGGTTCCAGCGTCGGTATCGTCGGTCGAGGATTCGTTCGTCTGGCGAACGAGCAGTCCCGCCTCGAGTGACGACCCACCGCCTCCGTCACCGGCCGTCGCGGACGGCGCGTGACCGGCCGCCGCTGCCGTCGGTTGTCCCCCCGCGACGCCCGCAACTGGAACCGCGACGAGCAGACAACACAGGACGCCGACCAGAGCCTGCGATATCGTGGCATCGAACGCCGATTTCCCTGTCATAGTCGTTCCGGGCTGTGACGGACCGTGCCCTCACCCAGGCGAACCGTCCCACCACAGCCGTTCGTACTAGTCAGTCCGCAACCAGTTATTTAGAGTTTACAGTTCGTAGATTTATCGCCACCGACAGGTCGAATCATGGGCGAGTGGCGGAGGCGGTAGATGTGCCTGTCGCGGTCTCGGAGTCGGCACGCATCCGGCGCGCAAAGCGCGCCGGTTCACCGAAAGACGATCCTGCTCGCCTCGCTTCGCTCGGCTGTGCGGGCTGGGACTTTCGAGTGCTCACGAGAGCGGGGCTCTCGTGGCATCCCGAAAATCTCCGATTTCCCGCTTGCAGCCAGAAGTCTTCGACTTCTGGCGACGTCACGAGCGAGCGAAGCTCTCTCGAACGACAGTAAAAATTTAGTTACCGAACATCCCGGTCGACATATACCGCTCGCCGGAGTCCCAGAAGACGGTGAGGACGAGCGGGCAGTCGTCGAACGCCTCCGCTCCGGGGTCGGCGGGGCCGTCGCCGTCCATCACGATCCCCGTGTCGGGGCCCCCCTCGTCGGGTGAGGGTGGGCACTCGGCGTCGGGGTCGGCCAGTCGCTGGGCGACCCGTCGGGCGACGACGTTGGTCCCGCCGGAGGACTGCCCGACCAGAATCCCTTCCTCGCGGGCGAGACGACAACACTCCGCTTCGGCTTCCTCGATGCCGACGGTTTCGACCGAATCCAGCAGGTCGGTGTCGAGGTTGTCGCTGACGAAGCCCGGGCCCATGCCCTGGAAGTCGTCGGAGCCGGGTTCGCCCGTCGAGAGGACGGCGTTGGCCTCGGGTTCGACGGCGACGACCTCCATGTCGGGAAACTCCTCCAGCAGGCGGCGCGCGGTCCCGGAGAGTGTGCCGCCGGTGCCGACGCCGGCGACGAAGGCGTCGGGGGTGCGGTCGCCCAACTGCGCCAGAATTTCGGGACCGGTCGTGCGGTAGTGGGCTTCGGGGTTGGCGGGATTCTCGAACTGTCGGAGCTGGACCATGCCTTCTTCGGCTTCGAGGCGGTCGGCCCGCTCTTTGGCTTCGTCCATCTCGCCCTCGACGAGTTCGAGGGTCGCACCGTAGGCTCGCATGAGGTTGCGTCGCTCCTCGGATTTGGAGGCTGGCATGACGATGGTGATGTCGTAGCCCTTGGCGGCGGCGACGAGCGAGAGGCCGATCCCGGTGTTGCCGCTCGTCGGTTCGACGAGGTGGTCGCCGGGTTCGATCACGCCGTCGGCCTCGGCGGCCTCGACCATCGCCAGCGCCGGGCGATCCTTGGCCGATCCGCCCGGGTTCTTCGACTCGATCTTCGCGGCCACGGTCGCCCCCGGCGGGGACTTCACCTGCACCAGCGGCGACCCGACGGTCTCCAGAATCGACGAGTGCATTTGGAATCGCTATGCCACCCCGGCTTAAGTGCCCACTGCCGCCGGCAGGGCGTGCCTCGGTCGTTGACGCCTGGCCGGCCGTCGGGTTTTTTGCGCGCGGCCGTTCGAGACGGTACCATGGCACGACCGTCGGCCGCCGGCGAGGTCGCCGAGACCTACGTCGCCGCCCTCCAGCACGATCTGGTGGCGTTCGAGGACGCCGCACTCGTCGGCGTCGTCCGCCAGCCGACGGGCTGGTTCCACGGTGCGGTCGACGAGAATCGGCCGGCACTGGGGCCGCCCCAGGAGCTACTGGCGGAGACGAAACAGCGCCACGAGGACCTGAAGATGCAGGGGCTCTGTGACGAGGGCGCGCACAACGCGGCCTGGGACGAGGTGGGGTTCGAGGAACGGTACCGGGGTCACGTCCGCGAGTCCGCCGACGCGCAGGCAGCCCTCGACGACCTCGCCGAGCGCGTTCGAGACGGCGAGACCGTCGTCCTCGTCTGTTTCGAGGGCGAAGACAAGCGGTGTCATCGACACGTACTGGTCGAACTGCTGGACGAACGGCTTGCCGATGGGATCTGACGGTCGCCTGTCGGGAACACACCGGTTAAGGCCGCCGACCGCGTTGGTGGGGGTATGAGCGACGGACGACTCACGACGATGGAACCGGACCCGGTCTGGGACGAAGACTCCTACGAGGAGACGGTCGAGACGCTGCGCGACCTCGACGAGAGCGTGGTGTTCAAAGTCTGGGGCGGCGACTGGTGCAAGGACTGCCGGTCGCAGCTCCCGGCGTTCGGCGCGGCGCTTCAGGCGGCAGAAATCGCCGAGGACCGGATCGAACACTACCCGACCGAGAAGGAAGACGACGGATCGAAGACCGGTCCCGGCGTCGCGGAGTACGGTATCGAGTACATCCCGACGGTCGTCGTCGAGGACGCGGAGACGGGCGAAGAACTCGCCCGGTTCGTCGAGGACGCCGAGGTCCCCATCGCGGTCGCCCTCGCCGACGACCTCGCCGATGTCGAAACGACGGCCTGAGCGCGCCGATAACCGAATCGGACGCGATCCGCAACCAACGAACGAACAGTCGGTGACCAACTGGTAGCCAGCGCCTAGCCACGCTCCCGGACTCCGTAGGAACATCGTACTCCCGGCTCCCTGTCTCGGAGGTGGGGAGTACACGATTACTGACCTGTACTATTCGGAACATAACGAAGGGCGTCGGTGAGAGAGACTGATAGAGATAAGAGCGCATACTCCCGCCTTCCCGTGAGTGACGAGTGTTCCGACGCTCTGTCGGAACCGAGGAGCGAACAGGCGGGGGTCGAGCGGACAGCAGGGTGGGACAGTCCACCGTTCTATTGCAGTGCCGGATTTCCCACGATTTCACTTTCACCCTGGATGGCTGAGATATATGTCTCTCACAATCCAGAGATGGGGTACGGCGACGATGGGCGAGGTCACGAAAACGCTTGAACTGAAGCTTGTGGACCCGACCCTCCACAAGCGGCGGAAGCTTCGTGAGACACGGGACGCCTACCAGAACGCGCTTCAGGCCGCCTTCGCCGCTGGCTGTGACACACAGTCAGCGGCCAACGACGTGGTTGTCGAGTACGACCTGAGTGGCTACGCCAAAAACGCCCTCAAGCAGTACGTCCCACAACTCCACAACAGCTACGACGCCGACGAGCTTCACGACGACCACCCGGTGCGGTTCACCAACGAGGGACTGCAACTCGACCATCAGCCACAGAACGCGATCGAGTGGTACGTCAAAGTCCCGCACCACGAGGATTACCACCTCTGGATTCCAGTACGCGCCAATCCCGATCAGCGAGAGTGGCTGGAAGCGGTGTACGCTGACGATGCCGAGATGGGTGAAAGTCAGCTGTTCAAGCGCGACGGAACGTGGTATCTCCACATCACTGCTACCCGCGACGTGGCCGAGCAATCTGCGGCGTCCGCCGACGAGCAAACGCCCATCGGTGTAGACATTGGAGAAGCGAGTCTCGTCACGGTGTGTCACCGTGACGACTCTGGTTCTCCTGTTCGCCCCGAACTGTGGGCCGACGACGGCAAGGCCGTTCGTCGGCTCCGCAAAACCTACTTCACCGCCACAAGACGCCTGCAGCAGCGCGGCAGTGAGCGAATCGCAGACTCGTTCGGTGACGCTCTGTGGGACCAGATTGACGATATATTTCACCGCGTGACCCGCGAGGTTGTGGCATACGCAGAGTCCGTCGAGAACCCGGTGCTGGTGCTGGAAGACCTGACGGACATCCGCGAGAACATGGACTACGGCGCATACATGAATCGACGGTTGCACGGATGGGGCTTTGCCAAGCTCCATGCACAGATTCGCTACAAAGCCGCCGAGACGGGGATTCCCATCGAGACGGTGAATCCCCGCAACACGTCGAAGGCGTGCCACGCCTGCGGTGAACATGGCTCCCGGCCACGACAGGCAACGTTCCGATGCTTGAGTGACGACTGTTGGGTCGGTGAGTACCAGGCTGACGTGAACGGGGCGATAAACATTGCAGACCGCTACCGTAGTGGAGAGAGTCACCGCCGAAGCGACCGGAGTTCCCGGCAGAAGGCCGGTGACGATGACTCGGCTACGGATGGGGCCTCTTTGACCGGGCCACAAGACAGCCACGCCGTTAACGAATCGCGCAGCGATTCGTTCGCACACCAGAAATCTCCGATTTCTGGGGACAATGCTGAAACCCAGCAGGTAACGCGTGGAACGAATGCGTCTTGAAACCGACAGGCCGCAACACTCGGCCTGAAATCCCGTGGCGGGATTCCTCCGCGTTCACGCGGAGGAGGAGGTCAATCGATGCGCCGGAACACGAACGCGGGTCTCGACAGGCGGCAATTCATCAGTGGCGTCGCGGCGGGGGCGGGGGCGTTCGCCTCGACAGGGGTCGCAGTCGCGGGCTGTAAGGACCACGACACCCCGGACCTCGACGAGGTCGCGGCCGGGGAATCCGACAAGACCTACTACTGTCTGCAAAAGCGGTGGTTCTTCGAGAAGAAGTTCGTCGAAATCACGCCACTGAAAGGATCGATCCCGGTCGAAGAGCTGTACGGGTGGGACCGGACCCACTACAGTTCCGTCGGGACGAAACCGCTCCAGCGCGAGGACACCTGCACGCTCTTTCTCTACGAGGGACCGGAGGGGGACGTGAGTCTGGTGATCGTCCACGAGAAGTGGACGGGCGACAACGACGGCGGGGCGGCGTCGTTCACCTTCCTCGGCCTGCCGGAAGACGGCTCCTGGGTGGTGCAGGACGACGAGTACGACGCGCCGAGCAACTTCGACCAGTGGGAGACCGAGGGGCTGCTCCAGACCGTCCACTGGACCTGGAAAGGGGGCCGAAACGACGGCGGCGCGTACGGCCCGCTCGACGACGACCTCTACTTCCGGATCGACCCGTCGTTCAACGAGGACGCCGAACTCTACGGCGATGAGTACGAGGGCAGCGTCGAGAAGTGGCAAGTCCTCTCGGGCCGTCTCGACGACCCCGAGCGACACACGCTCTGGATGGACGAGGGCGCGAACTTCTTCAAGGACGTCTTCAGCCACCGCGACCACGAAGACTACTGGGAACAAAAACGCGAGGCGTGGGACGAGGACGGCAAAAAAGACGACGGCAAACACGACGAAGACGAGCAAACTGGCGACGAGGAGGGAACGGACGACGACGAGAAATCGGACGACGGTGGAGAGGAGGATCATGGAAACGACCACGAGGACGATGACGAAGGAGGCTGGTGGGACGACGACGAGGAAGATGACGACGAAGACACCGATGCTGACGACGGTGGTTGGTGGGAAGACGACGAAGACGACGATGACGACGATTGGTGGGACTGATTCGGCGGCGGCCGGCGGCTCGCAGTGACCCCGGTCAGTACTGGAGCGTCGACTGGTTCACACGATAGATCGTCACGGCGTCGTTCTCGAACACGGGTTCAGTGGCGTCGTCGTCGTCGAACCGGTCGGTGCCGTACCGTGCGCGTTCCTCCGGACCGTAGTAGACGTACCGGACACCGTAGCGGTCGAGGAGGCGGTGGCGATCCGATCGGCTCCCGTTGAAGATGACATCAGCGTCGTCGACACGACGCCAGTAGGCGTCGGAATCTCGGAAGCCAGCCTCGTGTGCCCACCCGGCCACGGTGGGGACGCCGGTCAGACTCGACGGGGCGTTGATCCAGTCGTAGTCCGGGCCGGTCCCGGAGCCGGGCGCGGTCAGCAACGTTGGCGTCCCCGACTGATCGTCGAGCCAGGTAATCGCGGCCATCCGGTCCGGATATCGCTCCTCGGCGAACCCGAGCGAATCCAGTGTCGGGTCCGCGACGCTGTTGTGCGGTTCGCCGTCACCGTCGGTCCACTCGACCACTGCGGCTGCGCCGTAGAGACCGGTCGAGAGGACAAGCAGTGTCACGACGACCGGCCGGAGATCGACCCCACCGACCCTGGGGAGTGACGGCCCGTCGCCGTCGGACAGCAGGCGGCCGACGACGACGGCGGCGGCCACGCCGAACAACAGCCAGACCTCGGCGTAGGTCTTGAAGAAGGTGTTCACGCGCCCGATTCTCGTCGGTTCGTTCAGGTAGACGAGTTCTACCAGGACGACGAGGGCGAAGCCAGCGAGCGCGAGGACCGCCTCGTAGCCGACCGGGGTGTCGGCGTCGGAGCGGCGGGCCCGCTGGAGGACGAACCAGGCGACCAGCACGAGGATGGCGAACACGATCACGCCGGCAAAGCCCGAGAGGAGGTAGTTCACCATCGCGACTGCGCCGACGACGATGCCGGCGCTCGTGCGGACCTCGGTGTCCGGCGTCAACCGGACCAGCAGGTACGGGACGAGAACGACGAGGAACGGGCCGTGGACGAGCAGGAGCGATCCCAGCGAACTCCGGGTCGGGAGCACGGCGACGGAGAGGCCGGTGGTCGCCGAGACCGACCAGAACGGCAGCGACCACACCACTGCCAGGAGCGCGACGAGGCCTGTCGACAGCGTCGTCGCGAGCGCGCGCCCGTCTCGGACGAACCGGACGACCGGAGCGTCGCCGGACAGCGGGACGCGTTCGCGCAGGCGGTCGAAGCCCAGCGACACGGGCGACGCGGGGGTAAAGTACAGTGTCAGCCAGACGAGGCCGAGAAGGATCGGGAGCGACCAGCCGTTCGTCACGGTCACGAAGCCGGCGATGGCCGGGACCAGTCCGAACACGACGGCCTGTCGGTACCGTCGCTTCTCCGCGTTCGTCCCGAAGTACGCGTACAGACAGGCGACGGCCAACAGCGAGAACGGTGCCGCGAGCATATGCGCGTGCAGGTCGCCGTTGAGGTAGGCAAAGAGCGGGAACTCGGTTATGGTTCCCGGCACGACGCGACTGGCTGGCCAGTAGTCCAGTCCCCCGATCGCCGCGGTGACCGAGCCGGTTCCGAGATTCCGGAGAAAGCGAACGGTGGGGAGGAAGTTGCTCGCGAAGCCGACGAAGAAGGCAGCGGCGAGCCCGGCGGTGCGACCGGCGTCCCAGCGCCGGCCGATGGCCCCTGCCAGCCCGTAGGCGGCAGTCACCAGCGCCGCGTAGAAGGTGGCCAGCGAGAGGTTGTAAGCGAGCCGTGCGGGCGTGCCGGTGAGTCGCGCCAGCAGCGAGGCCGTGAACTGCCCGCCGTAGTAGTAGCTGAACGGCTCGCCGGCGAACCACATATCTTCGGCCGGCAGGGCCGTCGCTCTGAGGTGTGCACGGAGCAAGCCGAAATCGAGGAACTTCTCGCCGCTCGCCGGGTCGACGGCCGGATCGAAGGCACGGAGCGTGAGCAGAAAGACGAACGCGAGCACGAAGAGACCGTAGGCGGGCAGGCCGGCCCGGAACCGGTCGCGCCAGTCCGTCCGGCGGGCCGTGACGACAGTGGCCAGCCCCAGCACTGTGAGGCCGGCCACGAGCCCGGCCGTGATCGAGCGGTGGCCGATCCAGAGCGCGACGCTACCAACCACGAACAGTGCGGCCGGGACGCCGAAGGCGGGCGCGTAGCGGCCGAGGTTCGCGAGCGGTCCGATCGTGATCAGTCCACCGGCCAGCCCGAGGACGAGACAGACCACCAGCCAGCCGACGACGACATCGAGGGGAATCACCCGTTCTCGGGTGGATGGCTCACAGCGCGGTCACAAAAGCACGGCGGCACCCGTCAATCTCCTGTCTCGAACCACTCTAGCGCCGCTCCGATGTCGTGGCGCGGCGGCGAGCAGGTGAACGCCCGGCAGGCGTACACCGTCGGTTCGCCGTCCCGTGCGCTCCGGTCGGCCCAGATCGGCGGCGCCTCGTCGAGATCGAGTCGGGCGAGCCACTCCGCCAGCCCGTCGGCGGTCGGCGGCCGGCGCGTCAGGATCCGACCCGGGAGGTAGGCCTCGCCGACGGCCGCCCGCCAGTCCTCGGGGAGGGGGTCGGCGGCGACGGTGAGTTCGTGACCGCCGTGTTCGTAGCCGTCGGCGGCCAGTACGAGCGACGCGTGCCGGAGCGGGTCGGACTCGATCTCGTCGCCGTGGGTCGCCAGGACGGTCTCGGCGATATCGGCGAACCCGTCACGGGGGCGGAAGTGATCGAGCGCGAGCAACAGATCGGCGGCGACGCCGGCGCTGGCGGGCGTCGACTGGTCGGTGAGCTCCTGCGGTCGCGCGACCAGCCCCTCGCCGTCGGCCGGCGTGAAGTACAGCGTTCCCGCGTCGGCGTCCCAGAAGTTCGCCTCGATAGCCCGCGCGAGATCCAGCGCGAACGCGAGGTGGTCGAGGTCGCCCGTGGCCTGATACAGGTCGAAGGCACCCCGCGCGAGGAAGGCGTAGTCTTCGAGGTAGCCGTCGACGCTCACGTCGCCGTCCTTGTACCGCCGGGCGAGCCGTTCTTCCTGTTCGTCCCACAGATGCTCCCTGAGAAATGCCAGTGCGTCGACGGCTGGCTCGGTGGCCTCGGGGCCTGCCACGAGGCCGGCCTCGGCGTAGGCCGACAGCATCAATCCGTTCCAGCCCGCGAGGATCTTCTCGTCGCGGCGGGGCCGCGGTCGCTGTTCGCGGGCCGCGTGGACGGCGGTCGTCGTCTCGTCGAGGACGCGCTCCACCGTGTCTGAGTCGAGGTCGTACGCGTCGGCGAGGTCGCCGATCTCCGCGACGACGGTCAGCACGGTCCGGCCCTCGAAGTTGCCCGGTTCGGTGACGCCGTAGCGGTCACAGAACAGGTCTGCGGCGGTGTCCGGGTCCACGGTATCGAAATCCGCCCCGGCGACGGCCTCCTCGACTTCCGCGGGCGTCCAGACGTAGAACGCACCTTCCTCTCGCTCGCCGGACTCGCCCTCGCTCTGGGCGTCGAGCGTGCTGAAGAAGCCGCCGTCGGGATGCTGGAGTTCACGGGTGACGAAGTCGAGCGTGTCGAGTGCGTACTCGCGGTAGCGCTCGTCGCCGGTCGCCTGGTAGCCCGCCAGCAGCGCACGGGGGATCTCGGCGTTGTCGTACAGCATCTTCTCGAAGTGGGGCACGGTCCAGTCCCGATCCGTGCAGTAGCGGTGGAAGCCGCCGCCGACGTGATCGTAGAGGCCGCCCTCGATCATCGCGTCGAGCGCCTCGGTGGCGACCGTGCGGAACTCCTCGCGGCCCGTCCGACGGTGAGCCCGCAGGAGGACGTGAACGCGGCCCGCTTGGGGGAACTTCTGGCCGCGGCCCCAGCCGCCGTGGTCGCGGTCGGCACCGCGGAGGGCGGCCTGGGCGGCCGCGTCCAGGGCCTCCGATGGCGCTTCGCCAACCGATTCGGGCGTCTCTTCGAGTTCGCCTTTGACCGCGTTCGTCCACTTCTCGGCGCGCTGTTCGAGTCCGTCGCGTTCGGTCTCCCAGCTCTCGGTGATGTCTTCGAGCAACTGGCCGAAGCCGGGCATCCCGCGCTTGGATTCGGGCGGGAAGTACGTCCCGACGAAGAACGGCTCGCCCTCGGGTGTGAGGAACACGGAGAGGGGCCAGCCGCCGGTGCCCTGGGTCATCTGGCAGATGGACTGGTAGATCGAATCCAGGTCGGGGCGCTCCTCGCGGTCGACCTTGATCGGGACGAAGTGCTCGTTGAGTTTGCGGGCGATCTCGGGGTCCTCGAAGGACTCGTCTTCCATCACGTGACACCAGTGACAGGCCGAGTAGCCGATCGAGAGGAAGATCGGGTCGTCACGGGCCTGGGCGGCCAGGAGTGCCTGCTCGTCCCACGGCTGCCAGTTGACGGGGTTGTCGGCGTGCTGGCGGAGATACGGACTCTCCTCGTCGTCGAGGCGGTTGCGGTCGGTGGGAGCCGCGTCGGTCATGGGACGGGGTAGGCACGCCGGGCACTTGAGGGCGGGGACCCGGGATTGGGGGCCCACAGCAGGCTATGGCAACGCTTACGTGAGCGTAGTTCGCGGGCTTTCGTATGACAGAGACCGTGCTGCTGGTGGGCGGTGGCGGTCGCGAGCACGCCATCGCTCGCGCGCTCGCCGATTCCGACGCCGACCTGTACGCCTGTGCCGGGAATCGAAACCCCGGCATCGCGGAGATCGCGGTTGGATTCGAGACACTGGACACGACGACGCCGCCTGCGGTCGTCTCCTACGCCGAGGACGTCGAGGCCGACCTCGCGGTCATCGGCCCGGAGGCGGCCCTCGAAGCCGGCGTCGCCGACGCGCTCGACGACGCGGGTATCTACACGTTCGGCCCGCAGGAAGAGGAGGCCCGCATCGAGACGGACAAGGGCTTCCAGCGACGCTTCATGGAGAAAGAGGACGTGCCGGGCTGTCCCGACTTCGAGGAGTTCCGGGACGCCGAGGCCGCCTGCGAGTACATCGACGAGTACGACGGCGACCTCGCGATCAAGCCCGCCGGCCTCACCGGCGGCAAGGGCGTTCGGGTCATGGGCGACCAGGTTGACGCCGAGGAAGCCAAGGCGTACATCCGCGATTCGGACTACGACCGGATCGTCCTCGAAGAGCGTCTGATCGGCGAGGAGTTCACGATCCAGGCGTTTGTCGCCAACGGCGAGTTGCGCGTCACGCCCGCCGTGCAGGACCACAAGCGCGCCTACGAGGGCGACGAGGGGCCCAACACCGGCGGGATGGGCAGTTACAGCGACGGCTCGCTGGAACTCCCGTTCATGACCGAAGACGAGTACCACGACGCGGTGGACGTACTGCGGGCCGTCGTCGACGCGCTCGAGGGCTACAAAGGGGTGCTGTACGGTCAGTTCATGCTCACCGCCGAGGGGATCAAGGTCGTCGAGTTCAACGCTCGCTTTGGCGACCCCGAGGCGATGAACACGCTGCCGGTACTGAACACGGACTTCCTCGACGTGCTGACCGCGGCCCGCGACGGCGAGAAACTCCCGAAACTTGAGTTCCAGCGCCAGGCTACCGTCTGTAAGTACGCCGTCCCCGACGGCTACCCGACCGACCCCGAGGCCGGAGCGAAAGTCCAGATCGATGCGGATTCGGCGGGCGAGGCTATCCTCTTCTACGCCTCCGTCGACGAGCGCGACGACGGCATCTACACGACGACCTCCCGCTCGTTCGCGGTCGTCGGTGTCGCCGACTCGATCACCGAGGCCGAGGAAGTCGCCGAGGACGCCCTCCAGCGGGCCGGTACCGACGGCCTGCGCGTCCGCCACGACATCGGCAAACCCGATCTCGTCCAGCGCCGTATCGACCACATGGCCGAGTTGCGCGACTAGGCGAGGGGGTTCCCTGCTCCGGCCGATGGGTACCTTTGATATCGTTCGCCGACGAACGGATGGCCGTGACCGACGATCCAGCGACCGGGTCGGGGGACGAAGGGCGCGACGCGACCGGTGACACCGACCGGCCCGAACGACACGCGGCGACGACCGTCCACCCGACCGTGGGGCCCAAGAATTCCCTCCAGCACTGGCTGGAGGCGCGCAGTTTCGTCCGGGTCTGTCTCAACTACGTCCTGATCGTGCTCGCACGGATCGCGCCGAGCCTGCGGCTTAAAAGCTGGCTCTTGCGCCGCATCGGCGTCACCGTCGGCGAAGGGGTCTCGTGGGGACTGGAGGCGACGCCGGACGTGTTCTGGCCGGAACTGATCACCGTCGAGGACCACGCCATCGTCGGCTACGACGCGACCTTGCTCTGTCACGAGTTCTTGCAGGAGGAGTACCGGACCGGCGAGGTCGTCGTCGGCGAGCGGGCGATGATCGGCGCGGGAGCAATCGTCCTGCCGGGCGTGGAGATCGGTGCCGGGGCACAGGTTGCGGCGAACTCGCTGGTAACCGAGGACGTCCCGCCGGAGACGACCGTCGCCGGTGTGCCGGCCGAAGAGATTTAATCCCGAATCCGGACGATCCCTTCGCGCAGGATCTGCTGATTGGGGATGATGTACTCGGTGCCGTCGTTCTCGACGTGGGTGACGAACAGGTCGACCTCCTGGACGATTCCCGTGCGGTCACCGACGCGGATCTCGTCGCCGATGCTGTAGGGTTCGTTCAGGAGGAGGTAGACGCCGGCCGCGCCGGCCGAGAGGAGGTCCCGGAAGGCCAGGCCGCCGAGGAAGATGATACCGAAGACGTAGGCGGCGAGCAGGATCAAGAGCGCGCGGGTGGCGACCCCGAGCTGGTTCAGCGCGATCAGGCCAGCGATGTAGAAGATGCTGTACTTGACCAGCGTCGGGATCAGGCCGGCTTCGGGCAGTTTGACGCCCCGCAGGTGTTCGCTGACCAGCAGGGCCGCCTTGTCCCCGACGACCAGGCCCGCGATGACAGCGAGGACGGCGATAAACACCTGCGGGAGGAAGGCCGCGAAGAAGGGCAGGACGGCGGCCATCACCAGCACCCCTGCCACGTCGAGCGCGGCGATGGTCGTCCCCAGATACACCGAGAAGGCCACGAGTTGCGAGAGCAGGCCGACCGTCGAGGTGCCCAGCCCCCGCGCGCTTCGCTCGAAGGCAGTTCCCTCGACCACTCCGGGCAGGCCGATCGCCCGCAGGGCTCGCTTGACGAACTGGCCCAGCAGGTACCCCGAGATCAGCCCGACGATGAAGATCGCGCTCGCAGCGAGAAAGGGTGAACTCGTCAGGTACCGCAGGACCGGCTCGTGCAGTGACATCAGTACTCCTCCGGATCGAGTTCGAGGATCAGTTCACCGCCTTTGAACGCTCGGACGAGGCCGTCACTCTCACTCAGGACGATAGCCACGGCGTTACTGTCCCGCGTGATCGCCCCGGCCGCCATGTGCCGGGCACCGAGCCCCTTTGGGATGTCGACGCCCTCCGCGGAGGGTTCGAGGTAGCGATACGCGGAGACGATCTTCCCGGAGTCGGAGATGACGAACGCCCCGTCCAGCCGGGAGAACTCCTTGAGCATCACGTTCACGATGGGGTCGCCGACGTGGACGTGGGACTTCTCGAAGGGATTGTAGGAGAGCGGCCGGGACTTGTTCATCACTTTGCCGGCGTCGCCGACGACGAACAGCGCACCGACGGGTTTGCCCTTCTGGCCTTTCTTGCCGAGTTCGACGGCGACTTCGAGCACGTCACGGATGACGGCGGGTTCGGCCCGGGAGTTGACGAACAGGCCGTAGACGCCGGAGGGCGAGAAGTTGCTGGCCTTGACTCGCATCACCGTGTCGATGTCCTCGTCGAAGGTCTTGACGGCGCAGACGATCTCGTCCCCGTCGTCGACGAGTTCCTGGTCCATCGCGCCTTCGACCCCGTACCGGACGCGGCTCGACACGTCGCTGAATTCCAGTGGCAGTTCGACGAACTCCTCGGCTCCGACCGAGTCGTCCGGTGCGACGACCACGACCAGCGCGTCGTCCACGTCCTCGAAAGACTCGTAGAACGATGCACTCGGAGAAAACAGAAAGACAGCGTCCACTTCGGACACGAGACCCCCGAGTAGCTCACGCAAGTCGCTCATTGCTGTATCGACCCACCTTACCCGATTAAGTTTTGTGGCCTCGTCGTCCGTCCGTCTTCCGTCCGTCTGACTCGCGGGACCGGTTCCGGTCCCCGATGGGAACCCCCAGCGTTCGGAGACAGCGCTTTTACCCCCTGCCTCCGTGGGCCGTGGTATGTCAGACCTGCCCGAGGACCCAGGCCCGGCGACACAGCTGTACCGACACCGCACAGAGACCGTCTCCGAAGAACGGGGCTCGGGTCCGGCCATCGTCTTCGCCCACGGGACCCTGATGGACTGGACGATGTTCGAACCCCAACTCCAGGCCCTCTCGGACGACTACCGGACCATCGCCTACAACCTCCGAGCCCGAACGGACCGGTTCCAGGGGCCGTACGACCTGGACGACCTGGCAGAGGACTGCCGCGTCCTCATGGACGCCAAAGGAATCGACTCCTGTGTCCTCGCGGGGATGTCGATGGGCGGGTTCATGGCCCTGCGCTTCGCGCTCGAATACCCCGACCTGCTCGACGGCATCGTCCTGATCGACAGCATGGCGACCCCCCACGACGAGGCCGAACAGGAGCAGTACGGCGACATGGTCGAGACGGCAAAAGCGGAGGGCGACGTGCCCGACTCGATGGCCGAAGCGGTCTCGCATATGCTGTTCGGACAGACCTCGATCGAGGAGCGCACCGATCTGGTCGAACACTGGAAGGACCGCTGGCTGACCTACCCCGGCGAGGCCGTCCACGACGAAGTGAACTCCTGGCTCCACCGCCCCGGCGTCGAGGAGCGCCTGGACGAGATCGACGTGCCCGTCCTGATCACTCACGGCGCGGAGGACGTGTCCATCGAACCCGAACGCGCCGAGCCGATGGTCGACCAGCTTCCCGACGCTCGGATGGAGTTGATCCCCGAGGCCGGCCACTCCTCGAACACCGAAAACCCCGAGGCCGCAAACGCCGCGATCCGGGAGTTCCTCGAGGACGTGTACTGAACGCCAACCGGACCTCAGAGCGGCAGTCAGGTTTCGAGTCAGTCTCTCAAAAGACTCGTCGATCACCTTTCGATATGCCTCGAACCAGCTGGTTCGAGTCAGCTTTGGAAGCTGATACGACGACGAGGTTTATATCACACAGTCTCCACTCGGCGATATGCCAGACATATACGAGTGTCAATACTGTGGGTCACACTTCCCGGAACTCGACGAGGGCGAATGTAAGAACTGCAACCGGGCACAGTTGCAGCCGGCGCGGGTGAACACGGAGTACTGGGAGTGTCAGTACTGTGGATCCCACTTCTCCGATCTGGGTGACGGAGTCTGTAAGAGCTGTAATCGAGCGCAATTACAGCCGACTCGGGTGAACACGGAATACTGGGAGTGTCAGTACTGCGGGTCACACTTCTCCGAACTGGATGACGGCGTGTGTGAGGGCTGCAACCGGGCCCAGTTAGAGCCGGTGCAGGTGAGAGGCGGAAAATGGGAGTGTCAGTACTGTGGCTCCTATTTCTCCGAACTGGACGACGGCGTGTGTGAGAACTGCAATCGAGCACAGTTGGAGCCTGCCAAGGTCAGGAACGTCGACTGGGAGTGCCAGTACTGCGGATCACACTTTCCCGACCTCCGAGATGGTGTTTGTAAGAACTGTCACCGGGCGCAACTACAACCGACGTGACGCCGAGGATCTAATGGCCGCCAGCCGTTCGAGAGCGAACTCGAATTCCGACAGCGCAACCGTGACTATCTTTCGATACTATCCAGAAACCGGTCGAAGGCACCGCTCTCGGCGTGGACGTGGGCGTAGGTGCCAAGCGTCCGGTACTCGGTCAGCCCGTCGCGCTCGCCGTGGATGCCGTCGCCCCGCTCCATCTCGAAGGCGAACCGCGCGTCCCGACCCACCGACGCCTCGCTGTAGTGGAATTCGTGCCCTCGTAGGCACTGCCCAGCGTCGGCGGTCAGCGTCCCCTCCGTGGCCCGTAGCTCGACGTGATCGAGCGCCTGGTAGCGGTCGCGCATCTCGATCTCGGCGGGGAGGACGCCAGCCATCTCGCCCGTCTCGCCGTCCGCCGTCGTCAGCGATTGGGCGAGTGCCATCAGCCCGCCACACTCCCCGAGGATCGGCAGGCCCTCGCTGGCTCGGTCGTTGAGGGTGTCGAGGGCTGGACTCGCGGCCAGTTCCGACACGTGGAGTTCGGGGTAGCCGCCGGGGAGGTAGACGCCGTCGCAGTCGGGCAGGTCGTCGTCCGCCGTCGGCGCGAACGTCACCACCTCCGCCCGGTCCCGCAGTCGTTCGAGCGTCGCCGGATAGCGAAAGCAGAAGGCGTCGTCGGCGGCGACGGCGATCCGGGCGTCGGTCGGGTCGGCGGGACGCTCTCCCTCGGATTCGGGTTCGGGCGGTTCCCGCGCCGTGTCGAGCAGTTCCGCCACGTGCAGGTGATCGGCGGCGGCCGCGAGTGCGTCGGCGTCGACGGGTGATTCGTCGCCCATCTCCAGCCCGAGGTGCCGATCCGGAATCTCCAGGTCGGGCGTCGGCGGAATCCGGCCGAAGTACGTGAGTTCCTCGGGCAGGGCCTCGCGGATCCCCTCTGCGTGGCGGCCGCCGTGGGCGCGCTGGGCGATCACGCCGGCCACGTCGATGTCCCGATTCGCGCGGGCGGCGTACTCCCGGAAACCCAGCGCCGTCGCCGCGACGCTCTCCATGCCGGCCTTCGCGTCGACGACCAGGACGACGGGCAGGTCGAGGGCCTCGGCGACCATCGCCGTGCTGGAGCCGTCGCCGTCGTACAGGCCCATGACACCCTCGACGAGACAGAAGTCGCCCTCGCCGCGGCGGTAGTTGCGCCGGAGCCCGTCGGTTCCTTCCAGCCACGTATCCAGCGTCCGGGACGGGCGGTCGGCGACGACGGCGTGATGGCTCGGGTCGATGAAGTCAGGGCCGGCCTTGGCGGGCTGGACGGCGTGCCCGGCGTCCTCGAACGCCCGGATGGCCGCCAGCGTCGCCACGGTCTTGCCGACCCCGGAACTCGTGCCGCCGAGGACGAGCCCTCTCATGTCTCCGGCTCGGGCGATTCCCGACCGTCGAGCAGACGGTCGTAGACGGTGACGATTCGCTCCCGCACGTCGGCCATCGGGATGCCGGCGGCGTCGGCCAGTGCCAGCGCGCCGCCCATGCCGACCCCTTCCTTGGCCTCGCCGGCGACGTAGGCGTTCATCGCCGGATGGTCCCGGTTCTCGAACACTGGGTCGGTGACGGTCAGGTCGACGTTCAACTCCCGGGCCGCCGCCCGCAGGTCGACGCTGTCGTCGTCTGCGACGAACGTGGTGGTCGCCAGCGGGAGGGTGGTCTCGATGCCGGCGTGACGGGCGAGCGCGGCGGCGGTCAGCAGTTGCGTCCCGCCGGCGAGCGTGACCGCGGTGTCGCCCTCGACCAGCCCCACGAGCAGACCGGTGATCGTCGCCAGCACGGGGTCGCCCATCCGCCGGAGCGCGACGGCCGGTTCGTCCGCCGCGTCGCCGGGGTCGAGCGAACTCGCCTGCAACCCCTCCTCGACCACCTCCTGTTTGAGTGCCAGGGGATTCTGGGGGAGCGACGAGGAGACGACCGGTTCCTCACCGAGCGCGCGAAGGACGCCCAGCGCCGTCGTCGTTCCGCCGGGGACGGTCTCGGCCAGATACACCTCGTCGTCGGGGATCGACCGCCCGAACTTCCGGGCCGCCGCGAGGGCGCCCGGTGCGGTCGACACCGGGTCCTGCTCGCGAACGTCGTCCCCGGGACGAGCGCCGACGGTCACGGTCGGCGCGCCCGTCGGCTCCGCGAGGCCGCCGTCGACCACCGTGACGTCCAGTCCGATCAGTTCCTTGACGGCCCGCGTGACGACCGCCGGCGTCGGACAGCCGCTCGGACTCACCGGGACGACCGGCGCGCGGATCGGCTCGCCGTACGTGACGATCTCCGCGTCCGCGCTCGGCGTGTGGACCAGCAGGTCCGAATCCGCACCGGCCGCGCTGATTCCGTCGATCTCGGCCGTCCGCGTCGTTCCTGCAACGAGCATCAGCCGCACGGACGACGCACCCGAAGTTCCATGCCAGTGTGGTTACCACAACTCAGTTTTAACTCGTTCGGTCGGAGCGGCGGGTCGAGTCCGGCCTCGCATCGCCGTCAGCAGACTTTTTGGCGGGCCCGCCCTGGCGCGAGTATGAAGAAGAGTCTCGAAGAACACGCCGCCCGCTTCGACGAGAAGGCCGAGGCCTACGACGACGACGAGACCCCCGAGTACCGCGCCTGTGCGGGACTGGTCGTCGAACTCGCCGCGGCCGAGGCCGACGACACCGTGCTGGACCTGGGGACTGGCACGGGCGCTATCGCCCTCCAGATCGCGCCCGACGCGGGTCGGGTTATCGGTCGGGACATCAGCGACGGAATGCTCGACCGGGCCCGCGAGAAGGCCGCGGAGCGCGGGATCGACAACGTCGCATTCGGCGAGGGACGGTTCCGCGAGCCCAACGTCGACGAACCGGTCGACGTGGTGACGACGAACTTCGCGATGCACCACCTCAGCGACGCCGAGAAACGGGAGGCCATCGCGGTGATCGCCGACCTCGACCCCGACCGGTTCGTCCTCGGTGACGTGATGTTCTTCGGGGAACCCGATCCCGACGACCCGTTCTACACTCCCGAGGTCGACGACCCGGCGACGGTCGGGACGTTGGCCGATGCCCTGACCGACGGCGGGTTCGCGCTGACGAGAGTCGAGCGAGTCCACGATCAGGTCGGCGTGCTGGTCGCGGAACGAGTCCCCGCCGAACGGGCTGTCGTACCCCAGGACAGATGAAACACCTCCCGAAACATCTGCGGCCGCGCTGGCGCTATCTGGCCGTGGCCATCGAGGGCTGGCCCGACGCCGAGTTCGACCGCGGGGACTTTCAGCGCCACCTCTGGTACGCCGCCCAGAACCTGCTGGGCGACGCGGCGAGCGCGGACGTGGACCTGACGGTGGTTCGCTTCTCGTTCGCGGACGGCGACGGCTGGGCGGCGGTGCGGACCCGCCGGGACGAGGTCGACCGGGCCCGGGCCGCGGTGGCGGCGGTCGAAGACATCGACGGACAGCCAGTCGGCCTGCGAGTGGCAGGCGTGAGCGGGACCGTCCGTGCCTGTGAAGAAAAGTATATACGAAGCGCTCCGGAAATCATCACAGAGAGAACGGTCGGCTTCGAGGACGCCGAGCGGACGGCGGTGGTGCGGGACGGCCGCGCCGACGTCCGGCTCGAATCGGCGTTCGCGGGCGCGACCACACTCGATTTGTAACCATGCAGGGACAATCACAACAGCAGGCCTACGACCGGGGGATCACCATCTTCTCCCCGGACGGCCGCCTCTATCAGGTCGAGTACGCACGCGAAGCCGTCAAGCGCGGGACCGCCTCGATCGGCATCCGCGCCGCCGACGGCGTCGTCCTCGCGGTCGACAAGCGTATCCGATCGCCGCTGATGGAACGGTCGAGCGTCGAGAAGTTGCACAAGGCCGACGACCACATCGGAATCGCCAGTGCCGGCCACGTCGCCGACGCCCGCCAGTTGATCGACTTCGCGCGTCGCAACGCCCAGGTCAACCAGCTGCGCTTCGGCGAGCCAATCGGCGTGGAGACGCTGACGAAGGACGTTACCGACCACATCCAGCAGTACACCCAGATCGGCGGCGCACGCCCGTTCGGCGTCGCGCTCATCATCGGCGGCATCGACGCCGACGGCGAGCCGCGTCTGTTCGAGACCGATCCCTCGGGGACGCCCTACGAGTGGAAGGCACTGGCCGTCGGTGCCGACCGCGGCGAGGTCCGGGATTACCTCGAGGAGCACTACGACGAAGGGATCGATCTGGACGATGCCGTCGGGCTGGCGCTTTCGGCGCTTGGCTCGGTCAACGACGACGCCCTCCGACCCGAGGCCGTCGGGCTGGCGACCGTCGGTCTCGACGACCGGGAGTTCAGCCGGCTCGCCGACGACGAGGTCGAGGACTACCTCGTCGATCTGGACCTGCTGGCCGACGAGGAGGCCGCCGAAGGCGACGACGAGACGGGCGACGAGACCACCGAGGAGTAGCGTCGTCACGGGCCGTCGACAGCCCAGTCGACCACGATTTCTCGCCGCCACACCACGAAAACTCCGGTCGGGAACCGGGAAACACCTTTTAACCGGGCCACACAACCCTCGGGTATGATTTCGCTCGACGAGGCGGTGACGGCCCGACTGGAGTCCCACGGGGAACGATTCGAGGTGTTGATCGATCCGGACGCGGCGCTCGCGATCAAGCGCGGCGAGTTCGACGGCGAACTGGAAGACGTCATCGCTGCCGAGGACGTGTTCGAGGACGCCTCCCGTGGCGACCGCCCGCCGGAGGACGCCCTCGAAGAGGTCTTCGACACTACCGACCCACTGGAGATCATTCCGCAGGTCGTCGAAGACGGCGAGATCCAGATCACGGCCGAACAGCGCAAGGAGATGCAGGAACAGAAACACAAACAGCTCGTCCAGCACATCACGCGCAACGCCGTCAACCCGCAGATGGACGACGCTCCACACCCGCCCGAACGCATCGAGAACGCCCTCGAAGAGGCGGGGTTCAAGATCGACCCGATGGAGCCCGTCGAGAACCAGGTCGACGAGGCACTCGACCTCCTTCGGCCGGTGATCCCGATCCGGTTCGACGAGATGACCGTCGCGGTGCAGGTGCCCGCCGACTACGCCGGGTCGGCCCAGGCCCAGATCCGACAGTTCGGCGACCTCGAACGCGAGGAGTGGCAGGCCGACGGCTCCTGGGTCGGCGTCATCACCTTCCCAGCCGGTATGCAAAACGAGTTCTACGACGTGGTGAACGAACACACGAGCGGGGAGGCCGAGACCCGGATCATCTCCGACGAGGACGACATCCCGACGCGCTGAGAATGAGCTGACAGCCTGCCTGACGTATTACTGGCGACGAATCCGTTCCGTGTCCGGAAACGCTCGGCAACCAGTTGTTAGTTTAGTAAACCTTCTAAGTGAGTGCCCCGAGGGTCGGCCTGCATCATGTCAGCAGAAGATAAGGCGGGCGGGACCCCCACGTGGCTGTACGTGGCGGTCGCGGTCGCCGCCGTCCTGATCGGTGTGTTTCTGGCTCCCCAGGCGATGCGCCTCACGCAGGGGGCCGGCCAGGACACGCCGGATTCGGTTGCGGTGGTCCCGATCGAGGGGCCGATCACGAGTTCCACGTCGGACCAGATCAGCGCGAACCTGCGCGAGGCCCGTCGAAACGACTCGATCGAGGCTGTCGTCTTGGACGTCGACAGCCCCGGTGGCACAGTCCCCGCGAGCGAGGCGCTCTACCTCGCGGTGAACAGAACGAGAGCGGCCGGCATCCCCGTGGTCGCGAGCGTCAACGGGCAGGGTGCTTCGGGCGCGTACTGGGCGATGATGCCCGCCAGCCGCATCTACGTGACACCCGGATCCATCGTCGGGAGCGTGGGTGTCATCGGCTCCCAACCTGCCGGTGGCGCGGCCGGGAGTCGGATCATCACGGGTCCGGACAAGGGCGCTGGCGGGACGCAAGCCGAGTTCCGCGACCGTGTCGAGATGCTCAGACGGCAGTTCGTCACGACCGTCATGAACGAACGCGGCGACCGCCTCGACCTGAGCCGGGAGGAACTGTCCTACGCGAAGGTCTACGCCGGGTCGGTCGCCCAGCGCAACGGCGTGGCCGACGAGATCGGCGGCACCGACGCAGCGATCCAGCGCGCCGCCGACAACGCCGACCTCGAAGACTACGCCGTCACCCGGATGGACCCGCCGGAACAGCCCGGCCTCGGGATCGTCCTCGGTAGTCAGGATTCCGTCAGGAACGACTCTGCAACCCGGACGGTCGTCGTCGAGCAATCGCCGTTCGATTATCAGGGTGTCGAGACGCCGCACTATCTGGCCCTGTACGGGGTACCCGAGCGCGGGGAGGTGAGCGCCGATGGCTAACGTTCCGAAACTCGTCGGCGTCTTCGCGCTCGTGTTAGTGCTCGTGCTGGCCGTCGCAGCGGCCGTCCCTCTGGTCGCTTCGCCGGGCGGGGACGCGAACCCGAGACCGCAGAACCCGGCCTCGTTCGAGCCCGGGGAGATCGTCCCACAGGACCTGAGCCAGAATGGGTCGGTCAGTATCGACGCCAGCAGTGGCGAGAAGGTCGTTCTGATCGACCGGGCACACGGCAACGACTTCGACCGCGAGGAGATCGAACCGATGGTGGACGCGCTGGTCGCGCAGGGCTACGAGGTTCGATTCCACGGCGGTGGCGGATCCCGCGGTGCACCGCCCTCGGCCGGTCCCGGGTCGAGCAGTCCGCTCAACCAGTCGCTTCGTGACGCGGACGCGTTCGTCGTAATATCGCCCAGTCAACCCTTCACAGACGCGGCGCGGCGGGGTATCGCCGACTTCGCCGACCGCGGCGGTCGCGTCGCCCTGCTGGGCGAGCCCACGTCACCCAGTCCGGCTGTCGTCAGCCTGTTCGGTCCCGCACCGAGACCGACCGCCACGAGCCAGATGACGCCGCTGTCCTCCCGGTTCGGCATGAGCCTGTCGACGGGCTACCTGTACAACATGTACGAGAACGGGAACAACTTCCAGAACGTCTACGCCACCGCGTCCGGTGACGGCCCGCTCACCGAGGGCGTGGACAGAGTGCTGTTCGACCGGGCGACGGAGGTCGCCGTCGGCGGCGATGCCTCGGTGGCGCTGTCGGCCACCGATCGCACCGCGCTGTCGACGACTCGACAGCAGGGCGAGTATCCCGTCGCCGCGGTCAACGGCAACGTCGCACTGATCGGCGATACGTCGTTCCTGACGCCCTCGAACTACCAGTATGCGGACAACGAGGTGCTGACCGGTAACCTCGCCGCGTTCCTCGTGTCCGGTGACAAAGAGCCGAAACCGATGCCGGAGACACAGCGTTCGGGCGTTCCGCCGAGGCCGGGCCAGCCACGTCCGCCGTCGGCCGGCCAACCACCGACGAACGACACCACGCCACCGACGACGGCGACGCCGGCAGCACCCTGAAAATCCGGGTTATCCTTTTTTGAAGCCGACCAGGAAGCCGCCGCTGAAGCCCGCCGTCACCGGGAGTGCGGCGAGCAGGCTCATGATCCAGCCAGGTGCCTCCGCCGCCTGATCCGCGCCGTCGCTCGCCGCGCCGGTGATCGCACCCCAGTTGACCTGGAGGACACCCTTGGTTTCGAGGAACTTGAACAGGGCCAGTTCGAGGCCGACGATGATGGCGATGATCTTGGCGACCTTCTTGGCGGCGAAGCCGATGACGCCACCGATGACCGCGCCGCCCCCGACCTCGAGGCCGATCTGCTGGGGGTCCAGCCCGGCGACCTGTAGCAACGTTGGATCTACCATGTCACATCAGCTAACTGAGTACGCCAGTATAAGACTTTTGTGCCCGTCTGCGCACCGCTGCCGTCCGTCAGACGCGACCGCCGGCTGGCATATCCCGTGGGACCGACAGGACGTGTCGGTGGGTGGTGGCCCTGTGTTTAAATAGCATCGCGCCGTAGGTTCGGACGAGTGACGGCGAACCATACGGAGCGAGCGGTCATCGCCAAGCGCGTGGACTCGGGAACGGCCGACACGAGTGAGATTCGGGACCTGGCCCGGGCGGCCGGGTACGAGGTCGTGGGTGAAGTCACCCAGACTCGAACCGAGGACCCCGCGATGCACGTCGGGGAGGGGAAAGCCGAGACCATCGCGACGACGGCGGTCCGCGAGGACGCGACGGTCGTCATCTTCGACAACCAGCTTGGCCCCTACCAGACGTACAACCTCGGCAACGTCCTCCCCGAGGACACGCGGGTGATCGATCGGTTCCGCCTCATCCTCGAGATCTTCGGCCAGCGGGCACAGACCCGGAAGGCACAGCTCCAGGTCGAACTCGCGGAGTTGCGGTACGAACTGCCCCGCGCCGAGGCCAAGGCCAGCCTCGCCAAACGCGAGGAACGGCCCGGGTTCATGGGGCTGGGCGAGTACGACGAGAGCCGGGAACGGGACATCAAGGCCCGCATCTCTCGCATCCGGGACGAACTCGAAGATATCGAGCAGACCGAGCAACACCGGCGCGAACAGCGCCGCGAGTCCGGCTTCGACCTCGTGGCGATGGCGGGCTACACCAACGCCGGCAAATCGACCCTGTTGCGTCGGCTGGCCGAGGACCTCGACATCGACGAGAACGAGGAGTTGCATCCCGACCTCGACACGACCGCCGAGAGCGAGGACCGTCTGTTCACGACGCTTGGCACCACCACCCGGAAAGCCGAGATGGATCGCCGGGACGTGCTGGTGACCGACACGGTGGGGTTCATCACGGACCTCCCTCACTGGCTGGTCGAGTCGTTCAAGTCGACGCTCGATGCGGTCTACCGCGCGGATCTGGTGTTGCTCGTGGTCGACGTGAGCGAACCCATCGAGGAGATGCGCGAGAAACTCGTCACCTGCCACGACACGCTCTCGGAGCGTAACCAGGCACCCATCGTCACGGTCCTGAACAAGATCGATCGGGTGGACGACGAGGAACTCGAACGCAAACGGGAGGCGCTGTCGGCGCTGGCTCCGAATCCGGTGGCGATCAGCGCGAAGGAGGGCGCAAACGTCGACGCTCTCAGGGATCGCATCGACCGCGAACTCCCGCCGTTCGAGCGCGAACGCCTCGTGATGCCGATGACCGACGACACTATGAGCGTGGTCTCGTGGATCCACAATCACGCCCACGTCGACGAGGTCGACTACGGCGAACAGGTGATAATCGAGTTCGAGGCCCGGCCGAAGGTCGTCGAGCAGTCACGGGCCAAGGCGGGCGACCTCGTGGCCGCCGAGTCGGCCTAGAGGTACAGCGTCGCACCGAATCCGAGACCGATCAGTGCCACGACCGCGCCGAGACCGCGAACCACCCAGAGCCACTTGTCCTCGAACGTCCCGTCCTCGCCGTACTCGCCGCCGGTGCGGTCGGGTCGGCGACGGCCGGCGGTCCACGACCGGATGAACGCCTGTGGGAAGGCGACGAGTACGAGTCCGAAGCCGACGCCGAGGACGGCCGCGATGAGCTCGCGGGCGACCATCAGTAGCTGCGGAGGCGTTCGATACGCTTCTCGGTGGATGGGTGGGTCGACAGCAGGCTGGTGTCGCTCCCGAAGATACAGAGCGCGTTGACCTCCTTGGCTTCGGGGGTCGGCTCGGCCCGACTGGCGTTCGACGAGATTTTCTCCAGCGCACGGGCGAGCGGGTCACCACGACCGAGAACCTCTGCGGCGTCGCGGTCGGCGACGAACTCGCGGTGTCGGGAGACGGCGAACACGAAGACCATCACCAGCATCTGTGCGATGTTACTCACGATCATGCCGATGAAGATGTCCACGAGTTCGTTGTCACCCGACATGAGCACCGCGAAGTACGCGGCGAAGCCGATGATGGAGGCGATCCCCTGCCCCAGTTGCATGATGATCGAGTCACGGTTCTGAAGGTGGGCCAGTTCGTGGGCGACGACGCCCTCGACCTCGTCCTGTTCGAGCACGCCGAGCAGTTCACGGGAGACCGCGACGGTCCCGTTCCCCCGGCGACCCAGCGCGAAGGCGTTGGGGACGCCCATCTCGACGAGGTAGAGATCGGGCTTTTCGATCCCCATGTCTCGACTGGTCTGCTCGACGAAGCGGTGGAGTTCCCGGAACTGGTCCTCGGGCAGTTCCTGCCCCTTCAGCGACCGGAGCGTGAACCACTTGCTGATCTTGTACTGGGCGAAGACGAAGACGACGCTCAGCCCGATCAGTAGCGGTATCGGTACCTGGAATGTCAGGTAAAAGAACGATATCGCGATGGTGTAGAAGGCGAACAGGATCGAGCCGACGATCGCCATTCGCACCTTGAGTCCTAGGTTGCGCATTGCTGTGCTGATAGTTCGTCGTTCGCGAACTTATGTTTCGTGGTCGGGGAGGGAACCACAAAGTACTCCAAGGCCCAGAACGGGGTCGAGCGGCTGGCTACCGGTTCGGCCGCCGCTACAGCTCTTGCTTTCGCTTCTCCACCACTCGCACGTCCCGGATCGCCGTGTCGGGGTACTGCCCGTCGTCGTCTTTTTCCGCCGCTTTGACCATGTCCCAGACGACGTTCAGGCCCGTCGTCACGCCCTCCAGGGCCTCCATCTCACAGCCCGTCTTGCCAGTGGTCTCGACCGCGACGGTCGCGATCACCCGCTCCTCGCGCACGTCGAACTCGCAGTCGACGTTCGTGATCGGGATCTGGTGACACATCGGGATCGTCTCCCAGGTGTGTTTGACCGCCTGAATCGCGCCGATCCGAGCCGTCGCAAGCACGTCGCCCTTCTCGACCTGATCGTCCCGGATCGACTCGATCGTCGAGGGCTGGAGCCCGATTTCCCCGCGAGCGACCGCCCGGCGCTCCGTGTCGGGTTTGTCGCTCACGTCGACCATCTGCACGTCGCCCTCGTCGTCCGTGTGGGTCAACTCCTCGCTGCCCTCCACAGCGGTTGCCCCGACTTCGTCGAGGGGGTCCTCGTCGTCTGCTACGTCACGGTCTCCGGTCTCGTCACTCATCGGTCTCACCCCACAGCGCCGTCGGTAGCGCGTCCACGAGGTCTGGCGCGACCAGCCCGTGGCCGTACTCCTCGACCGCGAGGTCGCCGGCCCGACCGTTAGCGTAGGCGGCGATAGCGCCGGCGTGGATCGGCTCTTGCGTGGCCAGCAGTGCGCTCGATGCGCCCGCGAGCACGTCGCCGGTGCCGCCGACGGTCATGCCGGGATTGCCCGTCCGGTTGACGCGAGTCGTCTCGCCGTCGCTGATCACGTCGTAGGCACCTTTGACGAGAAGCGTCTGGTCGAGGTCGGCGGCGAAGGACTCGACCAGAGCGGTGCGCGTCTCCCAGTCGGCGTCGGTCTCGCCGCCCATCGTCCGAAGCTCGCCTTGGTGGGGCGTACAGAGCAGGGTCGCGTCGGTGTCGACCTCGGGGACGACCTGCAGGGCGTCGGCGTCGATCACGGCCCGCCCGTCGAACTCGGCGAGGAACTCCCCGACGGCTTCGAGCGTCCCTTTCGCGTTTCCGAGGCCGGGACCGATCACGATCACGTCGTGTTCGACGGCCCGATCCAGCAACTGGTCGACGTGGCCCGGTTCGAGCAGGTCACCCGTGAACGGCCGGACGATGATGCCTTCGGAGAAACTCTGGACCTCGCGAGCGACCGAGGAGGGACAGGCCACCCGCACGAGGTCGGCCCCGGCCCGGAACGCGGCCTGCGCGGTGAGGGCCGGCGCGCCGGTGTAGGGGCCCCCGCCGATCACCAGCACTTCGCCGTGGTCGCCCTTGTGGCTCTGTGGGTCCCGGGAGAGCCGGCGCAGATCGCCGCGTTCGACGAACCGTTCGGCCGCCTCCGGGATGCCGATGTCCGCGACGGTCACCTCGGCGTCTATCTCGGCCAGGCCGGGCTTGTCGTCGTGGAAGGTGACGACGTGATCGGCGTCGACAGCCGCCCCCGCGGCCTCGCCGGTGTCGGCGTCGATCCCCGAGGGGACGTCGACGGCGACGACCGTGGCATCGGTCTCGCCGATGCGCTCGGCCGCCGTCGCTTCCGGTTCCCGGAGCGCGCCAGTGACGCCGGTGCCCAACATCGCGTCGATCACAACGTCCGGGTCGCCGAGATCGAGGTCGGTCGAGTCACGGACCTCGCGGGCGTCGACCGCGGCGCGCTGGAGTGCGTCCCAGTTCTCCCGGGCGATGTCGGTCGTGATGGTCTCGGCGCGACCCAGCAGGTGGACGGTCACGTCGTAGGCTTTCAGAAAGCGAGCCGTGACGAAGGCGTCGCCGCCGTTGTTCCCCCGACCCGCGACGACGGCGACTTCCCTGCCGGACTCGGCCACATCGCGGACGACCCGAGCGACGGCGTTGCCGCTCGACTCCATCAGCTGTTTCCGGGGAACGCCCAGCGCCGCGGCGTTCTCGTCGAGGACGGCCTGGTCTTCGACGCCCATCATCACCACTTCACCTCGAAGCCGTCCAGGCCCTCCGGGTCCCCGTACTCGACTGCTACGTCGTCGACCCGCGCTCGGGGACTCCCGTCGTGACACCACTCGACCATCGCATCCACGTCCCCCTCCGGGCCCTCGAAGACGGCCTCGACGCGGCCGTCGTCCAGGTTGCGGACCCAGCCGTCGAGGCCCGTTTCGCGGGCGGTGTCGCGTGTGTTCGCCCGGTAGTAGACCCCCTGTACTTTCCCGGTGACGTGGACGTGTGCGCGGACGCGTTCGCTCATAGCCAACCCTTCTCTCGCCGCCGACGAAAACCTTGGTCACTCGCCGCCGTTCCGGAGGTAGTGGAAGACGTACGTCTGGACGTAACCGGCGTACTCGTCGCCGAAGGCCGCCCGAATCGCCCGCGAGGTCTCGGCGTAGGACCCCCGGTCGCAGTCGGGGTAGTACTCCTCGATGGTCGTCCGGATCCACGTGTCGAGAGGAACCGCTTCCAGGAAGTCGAGCGAGAACAGCAACACGCAGTCGGCCACCTTCTCGCCGACGCCGACGAACTGTGTGAGATACTCGCGAGCGTCCTCGTAGGGCAAGCGCCGTGCTTCAGCGGGGTGGGCCGTCCCCTCGGCGACCATCTCCGCGCTCCGCTGGACGTATGGGGCGCGGTAACCCAGGCCTACCTCGCGGAGTTGGGCCTCCGTGGCCTCGGCTAGCGCTTCCGGCGTCGGATAGGCGCGGTACGTCTCGCCGTCGAACTCGACTGGCACGCCGAACTCCCGACGGAGCGCCATCTGCATATCGTGGATGCGACCGACACGCATCTGCGCCGAGCAAATGAACGAGATCAGCGCGCCGAAGGGTGGGTCCCGAACCAGCCGCATCCCGCGATAGGTCTCGAAGGCCGCCCGGAGCAGTCGGTCCCCGGGCGTCGCCTCGCGGATGGCGTCGAGGTCGTCGTCGAGTCGGAGCAGGTCCCGGAGGTGAGGCTCGGCGTCGACGTGTGACTCCCACTCCAGCGCGCCGTCGGTCCCTCGGACCCGGAGGACGGCGGGCTCGCTCCGGTTGTCGGGTCGGATCGTGGTCCAGTACCAGGCGTCGCCGCCGTGTGCCCGATCGGCCTCGTAGGTGGTGCCGTCCTCGCGGGCCCACAGGTACGACTGGCCGCTCTCGACGGTCGACTGGAGATCGACGCCACCAGCGAGCGTCGTCGCGTCGATTCGGCCGCGTTGCATCGTCGGTTGGAAGGGATCGGACCGGCTTGGGGGTTTCGAGTTCGATGTCGCCGACGGAGCGGGGGTGGCCACCGTGAGAAGGCACTGAATACCGCGTGAACGGACACCAATCTTCTTACCGTTGGACAGCTAACAGCAAATTATGAACTGCAGAGTTGTCGTAGAGGCCGCAGTTCCGGTCTACGACGTCGAAACACCGGACGAGGCGGTCCGGATCGCCATCTCGAAAACCGGTGAGATGCTCAACCCCGATCTCAACTACGTCGAGATCAACATGGGACAGCGCTCCTGTCCCCACTGCGGCGAGGAACAGGAACCAGCCTTCATCGCCGCCGACGAGAGTCTGGTCGCGCTGGAACTGGAGATGACAGTCTTCAACGTAGAGCGCGAGGAGCACGCCGCACGGATCGCTCGCAAAGAGATCGGGCAGCGCCTGGAGAACATCCCACTGGATGTCCTCGAGATCGAACCCATCGACGAGGAGACGGACGAAGACGATACCGAAGAGTCCGAGCCGGAGACGACCGAGACCGAAACGACAGCGGACGAGATTACGTCGGACACGGACATCGGCGAGCGGGAGGGTGAGGACGGAAAAGTGTTACCGGAGTTCGAGGAGCTCATCGACGAATAGCGCCGTTTTTCGGCGGATAAGGTTCTATCGGAGCTACGTCTGTAGCCGTCGCTCCGGGGCTGTGGGTATCGCGAGAACGGAGAGACAGCTCAGTCGGCGGCGGCTGGAACCTGCTCGGACTTCTCTTCGCCCATCTCGGAGACGATGCCCCCGGCCAGCGCGAAGACGGCGTCCTTGTGGTCGTCTTTCGACATATGGATCGAGGTCGGTCGAACGCTTACGCGCTCGTACTCGTCGTGTTCGACCTCGTTACCTGTCCGCTCTTCGTAGTGGTTCTGCACCTGTGCAAGCAGGCCGTGAAGATGGATGAGCTCCTGCTTTTTCATGGTCACCCATGCGTTACAACTGAAGGGTTATAGTACTACTCTGAGGCCCGTTAACACACGGCCCTTGCGTAGCGCCGTCCATACACGGGTTTTCAAGTGATTCGCAACCGGCCCGAAACCGGCAACGAGTTGTTTACTCCCCGACGATCGGTGTATTTTCGGGGTGGCGGCTGGCGCGCGATCGGTTGAAAGGTTTTTGGCTCGCGCACGGCATGGTCCGATATGGACTACGAGGACCAACTCGACCGGGCGATGGAACAGACTCCCGACATCGAGGGCAACAGCGACCGGTTCGACGTTCCCGAGCCGGAGGTCCGACAGGAGGGGAACATGACCGTCTACGAGAACTTCCAGGACACGACGTCACGCCTCGGGCGCGAGGACGATCACGTGATGAAGTTCCTCCAGGACGAACTCGGGACGAGCGGCCACATCGACGAGAGCGGGCGCGCGCGGCTGACGGGGGAGTTCCGCCAGAGTCGTATCCAGGATGCGCTCGACGAGTACGTCGACGAGTTCGTCCTCTGTTCGGAGTGTGGACTGCCCGATACGAAACTCGAACGGGAGCGCGGGGCGCTGGTACTGCGGTGTGAGGCCTGCGGTGCGATCTCCTCGACGAGCGGCTAACTCAGCGTCTTCAGCGTCTCCAGATCGTGTTCAGTTCGGGTGAACTCCGCCAGCCGCCGGCTCGCGTGGCAGTTCGGGCAGTGAAACGTCCGCTTGTGTGAGGGCAGATCGGTGGGCGAGGACTCCCACCCCTTCTTGCACTCCGGGCAGAGCAACCGGACGTAGGTCTCGGTCATGTGTGCCCTGTTGACAAGCGGCAGAGTCAAAAAGGTTGTCGCTGGTTCGCCTGTCGTGTCCGGCTCAGGACCGCATCGGCCGTTCAGGCCGCCGTCAGGTCGTGTTCCGCTTCCAGGAGCTCCTTGTACCGGTTGCGGATAGTGACCTCGGAGATGCTCGCGACCTCCGAGACCTCCGACTGGGTGACCTTCTCGTTGGTGAGCAGCGAGGCGGCGTAGACGGCGGCGGCCGCCAGTCCGACCGGGGACTTGCCCGAGAGCAGGCCGCTCTCGCGGGCGCTGTCGAGCAGTTCCCGGGCGCGGCGCTCGGTCTCGTCCGAGAGGTCCAGGTCCGAGGCGAAGCGGGGGACGTAGCTCTCGGGGTCGGCCGGCTGGATTTCGAGGTTCAGCTCGCGGACGATGTACCGATACGTCCGTGTCATCTCCATCTCACCGACGCGGGAGACCGTGATCATCTCGTCGATGCTCCGGGGCGTGTTCGCCTGGCGGGCCGCGGCGTACAGCGCCGCGGTGGCGACGCCCTCGATGGACCGTCCGGGGAGGAGATCCTCGTCGAGCGCGCGGCGGTAGATGACACTGGCGGTCTCGCGGACGTTTTTCGGCAGGCCCAGCGCGGAGGCCATGCGGTCGATCTCGCCCAGCGCCTGCTTGAGGTTGCGCTCCTTGGAGTCACGGGTCCGGAACCGCTCGTTCCAGGTCCGCAAGCGCTGCATCTTCTCTCGCTGACTCGAGGACAGGGAGTTTCCGTAGGCGTCCTTGTCCTGCCAGCCGATGTTGGTCGAGAGCCCCTTGTCGTGCATCATGTTGGTGGTCGGGGCACCGACCCGGCTCTTCTCGTCGCGTTCGCTGGCGTCGAAGGCGCGCCACTCGGGGCCGCGGTCGATCTCGTCTTCCTCGACGACCAGTCCGCAGTCTCCACAGACCGTCTCGCCGTGTTCCGTGTCGGTCACCAGCTTCCCGCCACACTCCGGGCAGGTCGTGGTCGATTCCGTCTCGCTCGTCTCCTCCGTGATCTCCTGTTCTGTGCGTTCGTTCGATATCGTCCGGGTTGTGGTGTCGCTCATGGGGGGTTGTCATGGGTTGCCGGCGGCGAAAGCCATAAGAAATTGCCGGCGACTTCCTAACTATCAGTAAGTGCGAAAAGCATATAAACGTTTCGCTGGTCCGCGCGTCATACACGGCCTGTGTGCGGTTCGTTGTCGTGGCGCAGTCGGACGATTTCACCCGGCTTACGGTCACAATCCGGAACGACCGGCGAGTTCGCCGGGGTCGGGCCAGCGGGGAACGGGGCGGGGTCGGCGTCGGTTACTGGGTATCCTGTGCGACGACCAGCTGGAGGGCCTCGTCGGTCGGCTCGTCGTCGGGTGACAGGTACCCGGCGGCGAAGACGGTGTAGCCGGTCCCGCCGTTCAGCGAGAGGTCCTGATCCAGGACGACCTGGCCGTCGTCGTCCTCGTTGGCCGCCCGGACTTGGATCGTGTAGTCGTTGGCTTCGACGGTCGTCGAGCTGGTCTCGCCGTAGGCCACGTCGTCGAAGATGGCGGCCCCGGTCGCGTTCACCGTCACGTCGACCGCGGGCGCGTCCGGGGCCGCGTGGACGAGTCGGACACGGGCCATGTTCCCGCCGGGACTCTCCCGGTCGTCTTCGAGGACCAGCGGCGAGAACGCTTCCCCGTCCTCGGCCAGTTCGCCGGCCGCCGCGATGGTGTAGTCGGCGGCGGCGAGTTCGAGGTCCTGCTCGAAGACGGACGTACTCATGTCGCCCGCGGCCGTGATCTCGACGGTGTGGGTCCCGGCCGAGAGTTCGAGGTAGCCGCTCACGTCGGTGAACGCCACGTCTTCGAGGACGGCCGACCCGTCCACATACACGTCTACGTTGGGCGCGTCCGGCGAGAGATGTGCCACCCGGACGTACGCGTTGCCGTCCATCTCTCCGTCCATCTCGCCCTCGGTCATCTCGTCGTCCATCTCCTCGGTCATCCCGCCGGTCTTGGTCATCCCGTCGGTCTCCGTGGGCGTGCCCCCGGAGTCACCGCCCTGGCTACACCCCGCCAGGCCGACCGCGACTGTTCCACCCAGTGCTGCGAGTACGCGTCGCCGTGTTCTGTCTGCCATCGTCAGGGTAGAGCGGAGACTCCCAAAAGGGGATTTGCCGGAAACCCACCGCACTCTCACCCAAATTCGTGCAGAAACCGTCGGGAATCGGACAGCGGTGGCGGATACGGACCGTACGGATCAGTCGAACGCCGACCAGGTGAGAACGAGCAGTGCACCGAGTTCGAGGATCTGAACGAACATCATCGCGCGACCGGCGATGGGTGCGGCGCTGTTCAGAAGCGCCGCGACCTGTGGATCGAGGACGTAGTAGTAGAAGGCCAGCGCGTTCTCCGCGAGCAGGAGGACGGCGAACAGCGAGAGCGCCAGGGCGTGCTTCGAGCGGAACTGCCGGTAGTTGCGGGCCCAGATCGCGAGCAAGGCCACGAGCAGGACCACGTTCAATGCGGTGGCGGCGCTCGCCGCCGTCATCCAGACTCCCATCTGTCCCTCCGTTCGTCGTGTCCGCGAATATAGTCTTTCCCAAATTCGGCCATACTAGTCGACCTCCGCGATGATCTCTTCGATGGTGTCCCAGTGATGTCGTGCCCGGTCGGTCAGGAGGTAGACCGCACCGTAGTCGTCGCCGCTCTTCTCGACGACGCCGTTGTCGGTCAGCACGTCGAGGTGGTGGCGTACGGTCTTGTAGTCCAGGTCCAATTTTTCGGCCAACTGATTCGCGTTCCGCGGACGGGCCTCGATCGTCTGGAGGATGCGTGCCCGGTTCGCACCGCCACGCGTCCCAGTCAGCACGTACCACAGGACACCCTCCATTCCCACGGAAAAAGCGCCCCCACGCTAATTAATAATACCGACACGCGTCCGGAGGCCGCCGTCGTGCAGTCCGGTCAGACCGTGAAGAGGTGCCCCTCGTCGGGCACGTCGAACAGGCCGATCCGCGCGCCCGCGTCGAGCCAGGCGTGGCCGTAGGAGAACGCGGCGAGCGCGTTGACTGGGTCGTCGTCGGCCCGGAAGTGGCGGCCGTCTTCGAGGTACGAGCGAGCCATCTCCTCACACTCGGCGGCGGCATCACCAAGCGGCGAGTCCGGCGGCACCGCGATCTCCGCGGCGTCGAGCGCTTCGGCGAGCAGGTCCTCGTAGCGGTCGGTCTTCTCGGCGAGATCGGCGGGCATACGCCACCCATCTGTTCGTCCGGTCCTAAGCGTGTCGACGCGGCCACGAGTGCGATCCCGATTCGTGGGGGTGCTTGGCGGCTGTGTTCGAGCCGTACAGGACAGCGTAGGCTTAATACGCCACCGTCGACTATCGTCTCACATGACTGACGAGGCCGTCGAACACCGGAGACTCATCATCACTGGCTCGGGTATCGCGGGCCTGAGCGCCGCGATCTACGCCGCTCGCTCGAACAACGACCCGCTCGTGCTGGAAGGCGACGAGCCGGGTGGACAGCTCACGCTGACGACCGACGTGGCCAATTACCCCGGCTTCCCCGACGGGATCAGTGGCCCCGATCTGGTGAACAAGATGAAAGACCAGGCCACGCAGTTCGGGGCCGAGATCGACCACGGGATCGTCGAGTCGGTGCACGCGGACGACCGACCCTTCCGCGTCGAACTCCGTGACGGCACCGTCTATACCTGCGACGCGCTCATCGTCGCGTCGGGTGCCAGCGCCCGTACGCTGGGCATCCCCGGCGAGGACGACCTGATGGGCTTTGGCGTCTCGACCTGTGCGACCTGCGACGGTGCGTTCTTCCGCGGCGAGGATATGCTCGTCGTCGGCGGCGGCGACGCCGCGATGGAGGAAGCGAACTTCCTCACGAAGTTCGCCGACACGGTCTACATCGCCCACCGCCGCGAGGAGTTCCGCGCGGAAGATTACTGGGTCGACCGGATCGAGGAGAAAGTCGAGGAGGGCGACGTGGAGATCATGAAGAACACCGAGGCCGTCGAGATCCACGGCTCCGAGGAAGACGGCGTCGATCACGTCGATCTGGTCCGCCACCCCGAGGGCCACCCGACCGACAAACTCGACGATCCGGACACCGAGCAGATGCAACTGAACGTCGGCGCGGTCTTCCTCGCCATCGGCCACACGCCCAACACCGACTACCTCGAAGGCACGGGTGTCGAGATGGACGACGCCGGATACCTCCAGACGCAGGGCGGCACAGGCGGTGGCCAGACGAAGACTGCCGTCGAAGGCATCTTCGGGGCCGGCGACGTGGTCGACCACCACTACCAGCAGGCGGCGACGGCCGGCGGGATGGGCGTCAAGGCCGCGCTGGACGCCGACGACTACCTCGAAGAGGCGGTGACAGCCGAGGTCGCGGAGAGTGAGGAAGTCAGTGCGGAAGCCGACGATTGATCAGGCGGGATAGCGGAATCCTGCGACGATTCCGAGCACGCCAGCGTAGACGGCGAACGCAGCAGTGAACAGCGGGGCGAAGGTGTACGGTCGCACCGGCGGCGCGACCCACAGTGCCGGGATCAGATAGAACAACCAGGCGGCGAGCATCCAGGCACCCAGTGCCCGTCTGGAGTCAGTCCGTTCGTGTTTGCTCCAGTGGACGCCAAGCAGCAGCCCCGAGAGTACGACGAGGCCGAGCAGATGAACCGCGACGAACGTCGCTGTGACGAGGGGAGCCAGCGCGGCGGCGACAGCGACCGCCGTCAGGGGGCCCGTGGCCCAGCTGTCGGGGCCGAAGACGAGGAATCCCTCCTCGTAGAGAACTGGACCGTACTCTGGGTCGGAGCCGTCCGGGACCGTCACCGTGAACTGCCTGTCGTCGGCGGCCACCTCGTAACTGTGCAGGTCGACCGCGCTGTGGAACCCCGGATCGTTCGTGATCGTGGTTCCCGGCGGGCCGACGACCGTCAGCCGATCAACGTCGAGCAGCCACCCAGCACCGATTCCACCCTGGTAGAGATAGTCGACGCGAACGATACCACCGGGATACGTCGCACCAGCGTCCGGGTCGGTGAACCGGATCACGGCGGTGCCGGACGCGTTCAGCGTCGCCGAGACGTTCCCGACGGACCCGGTTCGCTCGACCGGGAGTCCATTTCCGTGGTCGAGCGTGTCTTTCGCTACCCGGTCCAGAAGGGCCGGATTCTCGCGGAACTGTTCGACCGTCGAGTGGTTGGCGAGGCGGTTCCGGACGGTCCAGTGGGCCGCTCCCGCCTCGTCGATCCGAATCGTCGCCGTGCTCCAGTGGAGTGATCCGTTGCGGTCTCGGTCAGCGACCTCGCCGCCGAAAGCCGGTCCGCAGGCCGCACAGATCGGTCGAGGCTGGGGACTCGCGGCGGCGCTCGCCACAAGCGAGAGGCCGAGGAGGACCAGAGTGACAGCCAGTCGTGTCCGTCGCACGCTCGACGCTGGTCGACAGTGCGGTATATGTTTTCTGTAGCCTGAGCTATGTTTCGGCGGTGGCTGCCTCGGCTCGACTCCGGTCGTGGAGTACGCCATACCCGTACCAGCCGCCTGCTCCCACTGCGATAGCGACCCCGACCCGGACGAGGTCGGGAAGCGGTCCCAGGGAGAGCCCGACCGGCCGGTAGACCAGCCCGAACAGCGAGAGCGTCGGCAGCAGGTACAGCGAAACCGCGACGCCGAGCCAGAGTGCCAGTGACTTCCGATCCAGCGACTCACCGCGGCGACGACGGAGCCAGAGGACGGTCCCCAGCGCGAGTGCGAGCGCGACGGCCCCGACGAGTTGCGTCGCCACCAGTCCGCCGAGGAACTGCGGTACCGTCACCGAGGCGATGGCGAACGTGGCGACTGTGCCGGCCCACTGCCCGGACGGCGCGAACGCGAGGAAGAACTGGTCGCCGGGCAGGGCCGGCGGATCGGTCACGTTCCCGGTCAGTGTGAGCGTTCGGCCGTCGACGGCCCCGTGGTCGCCGACCGCGCTCTCGACATCGTTTGCCAGCGTCGTCCCGGACGGGCCGACGACCCGGAGCCGGTCCACGTCGACGAACCAACCGGTGTGGGGGCCGTCCGGGCGAAACTCGTCGACGAGGACGACGCCGCCCGGGGCCTGTCGCGCGACCGTCGGCTCCAGAAACCGGAACCGGATCGTGTCGTTCGCGACGGTGACCGACTGGAGGCGGATCTCCTCCGGTACGGTGTCGTCGGTGTGATCGGCCGCTTCGCTGGCGACCGTTCGTCTGAGGTCCCTGTGCCGGGAGAGAAACGACGGATCACCGAAGGACTCGTTCGGGCCGGTGGTGTACCTGTCTGGCACTCGGTGCTCGAACTGGCTGGTGACGGTCCAGGTGGCACTGCCGTTGGGGTGGACCCGGACGGTCGCGTTGCTGTGTGTCACGTCGAGGGCGATGTCGTAGCGATGGGCGTTCCACTCCAACCCCTCCTGGCAGGGGGCACAGACCGACTCCGGCGGCGGAGCCGCGGTGGCGGGGACCACCGCGAGCGCGGCGAGCGCGAGGAGGAGGGCCATCGCGCGGGGCGGGCGAACCACTGGTACGGCCGGCGACACGTCGGCGACGGTGAAGTAGATTTCGGGGGTCGGGATCTACACCTCGACGTCCGTGTCGCTGTTTCGGACACTCGCTTCGCCGTCGACTGTCCCCAGCGCGTCCGTAATCTCGACGTAGAGCCAGCCCACCGTTATGAGCAGGGTCAACACGAGCAGGATGCCCGAGCCAATCATAGTTCGAAATTTCGAGCCCGCGGTAAATAGCTCGCTAACAGGGATATTGAGGGCTACGTACCGAACAGAGCCGACAGTAGGGACAGTCGGGTGTTCCGCCCCGTCCTGCCGGACCCAACAGATGCTTTAGGCCGGTCTGCCAAGGGGGGTTCATGGCAGATCAGGACACTGCGACGCTCACCATCGAGACCGAGGACGGAACCAGCGACGAACTCGAGATCCCGACGGGACTGCTGAATATGCTCCGCGAGGGCGAGGAGTCCGACCCCAAGATCGTCGGCGACATCGCCATGATCGGGCTGGCCCAGCGCATCCACGGCGCGATCCACCACGCGCAGGGAGAACCCGGCGAGGAAGTCGAGGCCGCCGAAGAAGTGACGATGGACCTGTTCGAGGAACGGTTCGGGCAAACCTTCGCCGACATGACCGGCCACGACCACTGATCGGCGACCGCCCGGCCGCGCTTTTCTCTCAGGGCACGTTCCACTCCAGCAGTGCGCCCGCGTCCAGTCGCTCGACCGATTGCAGTTCCAGTTCGGGAAACGCCTCGGTGAACCCGTCGCCGTCGGCCAGCGTCGGCGCGTCCCGGCCGCCGATGACCTTCGGGCCGACGAACACCGAGAGTTCGTCGACCAGATCCGCCTGAAACAGCGAGAAGATGAGCTCGCCCCCACCCTCGACCATCAGTTGCTCGACGCCTTCGCCCTCCAGTTTTCCGAGCGCGGTCGTGAGGTTCACGCGGTCCTCGCCGGTGGCGAGGACGGTCGCGCCGGCCTCCTCCATCTGCTCGACGAAATCGGTCGGTGCGGCCTGACTGACCAGCAGATAGGTGTGGGCCGCGTCGTTCAGCACCGTGGCGTCCGGTGGCGTCCGGACGCGCGAGTCGGCCACGACGCGAGCAGGGTTCTCGGGGTCGCCGCGGTCCCGGCGGGCCTGCTTGCGCTCGTCGCTGTCGATGGTCAGCGACGGATCGTCGGCCAACACTGTCCCGACGCCGACCATGACCGCGTCGCTGTCGGCCCGCAACTGGTCGACCCGGTCGAAGTCGTCGGGACCGCTGATCTCGATCTGTGTCCGCTCTCGCGAGGAGAGCTTACCGTCGACACTCATCGCCGCATTGACGACCACGCGCATACCTGCCGTTCCGAGGCGGGAGACAATTCGCTTACGGAACGACGGGGCGGTGACGATCGGATCGGGACCCGCTCAGAACGTCGCGGTCCCCAGCACGTCCAGCAGTTCCGCCTCGCCCCGGTGGGACTCGCCGTCGAAGGCGGTGACCCGAACGCGGACCTGCGTGTCCGCGGGGACGTGTTCGTCGAGTTCGAGCCGCGTGTCACCGATCCGGAGGACGCTGGTTCCGCCGTCGGTGTCGGTGACGTAGGCCACGAGTTCCGCGTCCGGTTCGAAAGTCGGCTTCCGCGCCCGGAACCGCCAGCCGGCCAGGAACTTCTCGAGGGAACTCATACGCGACCCACCTCCCCGGCCTCGCGGTCGGAGACGTACTCACGCCCGAAGCCGGTCCAGGCGGCGAACAGGAACATGGCGACCAGGAGCCAGCCGTGGAACACGTAGGGGACGACGGCGACGGGATTGACCATCATACTGGGCTCGAACCAGGCGTACTGGTCGGGGAGCCCCTGCATCGCGGCGACGCCGACCAGGACGCCCCCGGCCCAGGGGAAGATGTAGCCCAGCGCGGAGGTGTTGGCGTCGAGGATGTTCGCCCGGCGGTAGCCGTTGATGTTGAACCGACGGCCGATAGTCGAGATGTACGGCGCGATGGCGATCTCGGCCGCTGTGTTGATCGTGATCATCGCGTTGACTGCGGCGGTTCCGAGGACCATCGTGGTCTCGGCGCGGGTGACCGTCGTGGCGACCCGGGAGAGCAGCCACTCCTGGAGTGCGGCGAAGCCGCCGCCCCGGATCATGATGCGCGCGCCGGCGACGATCAGCAGCGTGAGAACGATCAGCGGGAAGAAGCCCTCGGCCCCGCTGTAGAGGCTCCCGGCGACACCGGGCGACTCGCCCGAGCCCGCGATCTCGACGATGGGGAGCCACGAGACTGCCTCGGCCACGCCCGAGCGGGCCGGCGCACGGAACAGGAGCATCTCCGCGGGGCCGGCCAGCTCGAACAGCAGGTTGAACGCGACCGCGACGATCAGCCCCCACGAGATGGCCTCGACGATGTGCCGGCCCCGGACGGCCGTGGCGATGACCACGCCCATCGAGACCAGGTGCAGGAGGCCAGCGGGGTTGGCGCTATCGACGAAGATCTCGCGGGCCTGCCCCGCGACCTCGATCCCGGGCATCAGGTTGCCGGCGACGACGTAGGCGACGAACGCGATCATCGCCGGGACGATGGCGTACTTGAACCGGGAGGCGACGACGCCCCCGATGTCCGCGTCCTGGGTGACGGCGCTGACGATGGTGGTGTCGCTGACGGGCGCGAGGTTGTCGCCGAACACCGCCCCCGAGAGGATCGCGCCGAACACGAGGACGGGGTTCGCGCCGAGCAGGACGCCGGCGGGGAAAAAGAGGGTCGTGAAGGCGACGGCGGTCCCGTAGCCGGTGCCGATGCCGGTCGCCAGCAACGCCGCGAGGATGAAGGTCGCGGCGGGGAACAGCGCGGCTCCCACGTCGAGCGCGGTGGCGGCCCACACGAGGCCGTCGACGAACCCACCGGCCTGCAGGGTCGAGGCGAACATCCCCGCCCACAGCCAGGCGACGATTGCCGTCGCGGCGACGCGCTGTGTCATCCCCTCGAAGATCGTGTTTGCGTAGCTCTTCCAGTCCCCGCGCACGAACAACATCCCCACGATGAGCGAGACGAGCATCCCGATCACGAGACCGGTCGTGTCGGAGATGCCGAACAGGCCGCTCTGGACGATCGCCCAGACGATGAACAGGCCGATCGGGAGCGCACTGACCCCTTTGCCACCGTAGAACTCGATGGCGGGGTCGTCCTGCTGGGCCATCTCCGCCAACTCGGCCTCGAACGGTTCTTCACCGGGGTCGCCGTCGTCGTCTCTCCGTGCCATCGGGGGTCGTTCTCCCACCACCGATACAAGCTTGGCGGTCGGGACGGCACCGACGGCGGCGGGCGACTCCCGGACCGACCTGGCACGCCACGATTTTTATCCCACCCTCCCGAACGGGCGGGCATGGAGTTAGACGATCATGCCGAGGACCTCGCCTCCGACCTCGGCGTCGACAAAGAGGAGGTCAAATCCGACCTTGAGAACCTGGTGAGCTACAGCGTGCCCGTCGACGAGGCCAAACAGAGCCTCCGCCGGAAGTACGGCGACGGCTCCACGGGCTCGACGGGCGCACCCAGCGCCGTCGACGTGGCCGACGTGTCACCGGACGACTCGAACGTCACGGTGACGGCCCGCGTCCTCACCGTGGGGAAGCGCCCGATCAACTACCGCGGCGAGGACCACGTCATCTTCGAGGGCGAACTCGCCGACGAGACGGGGAAGATATCCTACACCGCGTGGGAGGACTTCGACCTCGAAGCCGGCGAAGTCGTCGAGATGGGCAACGCCGGCGTCCGCGAGTGGGAGGGCAACCCGGAACTGAACCTCGGGGAGAGTACGACCCTCTCCCGGGTCGACGAGGACGTCGCCGTCGAGTATCCGATCGGCGGCGACGCAGACCTCGCTGACCTCTCACCCGGCGACCGCGGTGTCAACGTCGACGTGCAGGTCGTCGAGTGCGAGCGAAAGACCATCGACGGCCGCGACGGCGAGACGGAGATCCTCAGCGGGACGCTGGCCGACGAGAGCGCCCGCCTCCCCTTCACCGACTGGGAACCCCGACCGGAACTGGAAGCGGGAACCTCCGTCCGCCTCGAAAACGTCTACGTTCGCGAGTTCCGCGGCGTGCCCTCGGTGAACCTCTCGGAGTTCTCCCGCGCCGAGACGCTCTCCGGCGGCGTCGAGGCCCGGGACGACCCCGAACGGCTGCCGATCCGCGAGGCCGTCGAGCGCGGCGGGGCCTACGACGTGGAACTCGTGGGCAACGTCATCTCGATCCGCGACGGATCCGGCCTCATCGAGCGCTGTCCGGAGTGCGGTCGCGTCATCCAGAAGGGCCAGTGCCGGAGCCACGGCGCGGTCGAGGGCGAGGACGACCTGCGGACCAAGGCTATCCTCGACGACGGCACGGGGACCGTGACCGTCGTCCTCGACGCGGAGCTGACTGCCGAGGTGTACGGCGGCGGTCTGGAGGACGCGAAAGACCACGCTCGCGACGAGATGGACCAGTCCGTGGTTGCCGAGACCATCGCCGATAGCGTCGTCGGCCACGAGTACGCGGTGCGGGGATCGCTGTCGGTCGACGAGTACGGCGCGAACCTCGACGCGACCGCGTTCGCACAGAGCAACGACGACCCCGCCGAGCGTGCGCGTGACCTGCTCGCGGAGGTGGACGGATGAGCGGTTCCGAGGACGACGCCGACCAGGGCGGCGCGGGCCGCCGCGAGGTCGCCTACCGCATCTTCGCCGCCGAGTACGACGACGCCGATTTCTCGTATTCCGAAAGCGACGAGGAGCGCGCCCCGAACTACGTGGTCACGCCCAGCGGCGCGCGCGTGAACCGCCTGTTCGTCGTCGGCGTCCTCACGGAAGTCGAACAGGTCAACGAAGACGTACTCCGTGCCCGGATCGTCGACCCGACGGGCGCGTTCGTGGCCTACGCCGGGCAGTACCAGCCCGACGAGATGGCCTTCCTCGACCGCGCGGAGCCGCCGACGTTCGTCGCGCTCACCGGCAAGGCCCGCACCTTCCAGCCCGACGACGCCGATACCGTCTACACCTCGGTCAGACCCGAGAGCATCAACGAGGTCGACGCCGAGACCCGCGACCGCTGGACCGTCGCCACCGCCGAACGGACGCTGGCCCGGATCGCCACGATGGCGGGCGCACTTTCCCGCGAGGAACGCGGCGACGACCTCAGTGACGCCCTGATCGAAAGCGGCGTCGACGAGGGGCTGGCTGCCGGGACCGCACTCGCACTGGAACACTACGGGACGACGCCGACGTATCTCGACGCGCTCCGGGAGACCGCACTGGACGCCGCCCGCGTGGTCTCCGGCGACGTCGACGAAGTCGACGCGCTCACCGTCGATCCCGACGACCGGGGCAGTGTCACGGTCGCCGATCTCGATGGCCTGGAGATCTCGGCCGGTGGGGCGGCCGAACCGAGCGAGGGCGACGAACCCGACGCGGAGACGGCGACCGCGACGGCCGAATCCGGCGGGACCGCGTCGACGAGCGACGACAGCGGATCGACCGAAACCGCCGAATCGGCGACTTCGGCGACCGACGCGTCCGAACCGGAGCCCGTCACCGGCGACGCCGGTACCGAGACGCCCGGCGTCGAGACCGACGAGGAACCGGTCGAATCCGTCGAGACCGAGGCAGAGACGGACACCGAGTCCGTCGATGCCGAGTCCGAATCGGCGGAATCAACCGAGTCCGCTCCCGGTTCGACCGACGACGACATCGGCGATTTCGAACCCAGCGGCGGTGCTGGAGCCGACGACGAGGGGGTCGGCGACTTCGATCCCGGGGAGTTCGAACTCGACGAGGACGAACGCGAGGAGATCGAGGAGGAGTACGGTACGGACTTCTCGACCGGGACGGAGGTGAGCGAACCCGGCGAGGCCGACATCGAGACGCCCGATCCCGAACCGGACGAGGGGGAACCGACGGCCGAGTCCGAGCCGGTCGAACCGACCGGCGAGACAGCCACTGCCCCCGAGGACGCCGAATCCGAATCGGCCGAGGAACCCGCCGACGCCGCGACGGGGACGGCCACCGAGTCCGCGGAACCGGCTGCTTCGACCGAGCCGGCCGAGAGCGACGACACGGACGAGACGGCGGCCGAGGAAACCACCGACGAACCCGCCGAGGACGTGGATCTGGAAGACGCTGTGATGGACGCGATGAACGAACTGGACGACGGCGACGGGGCCGACCGCGAGACGCTGATCGAGCAGGTCGCCGACCGGACGGGGGCCGACCCCGGTGCGGTCGCGGACGCCGTGCAGGACGCGCTGATGGACGGCCGCTGTTACGAGCCCGACGAGGCGACGCTCAAGCCGATCTGATGGCGGTCGAACCGGTACCCGGCGAGCCCGCCGCCGTTGCCGACCTGCCCGACGAGCGGGCGCTGGTAATCGCCGACTACCACGCCGGCCTCGAAGTCGGCCTGCGCTACGAGGGGGTGGAACTCCGGAGTCGCGCCGACGAGCGCCGCAGGACGGTGCTCGATTTGCTCGACCGGACCGACGCCGACCGACTCGTCGTCCTCGGTGACTTCGGCCACGCCATCGGCGACCCCGGCGGCGAAGAACGCGAGGAGATCGAGGTCCTGCTGGACGCGCTCTCGGTGCCCGTCACGGTGGTCAAGGGCAACCACGACGGCGACCTCGGGGGCCTGCTGGACGACCGGGATGGCGTCGCCCTCACGCCGGGCCACGGTGTCCGCATGGGGGGAGTCGGGTTCGTCCACGGTCACACGTGGCCGTCGCCGGACGTGCTGACCGCCGACGTGGTCTGTATGGGTCACGAACACCCGATGGTCCGGCTGGAGGACGAGGTCGGCGGCGCGCGGGCCGAGCGAGCGTGGTTGCGAGGATCGCTCGATCCCGCACCCTTCGAGGAATTTCACGATGCCGACCTCGCCATCGACGGCGAACTCGTCGTCTTCCCGTCGGTCAACGATCTGACGGGCGGCACCTGGATCAACGTCGCGGGCCAGGAGTTTCTCGCCCCCTTCCTGCCCGCAGGGCTGGACGGGGGGCAGGCCTACCTGCTGGACGGGACGCGGCTGGGCGCGTATCGGCGGGTCTGAGGGGCGACGGCGAGCCACGCATCAAAAAACGGTGTGCTTAATCGGCTGAGACCGCTAGGCCTGTCGATGGCAGAGACGGGGTCGGCGGCGGCCTTCGCCGAACTCGGGTCGGCGGTCCGCGCGGCGCTCTCGGAGCGAGGCTTTTCCACACCGACGGAGCCACAGCGCCGCGCGATTCCACCGCTCGTGGCGGGCGACCACGGTCTCATCGTCGCCCCTACTGGTACCGGCAAGACCGAGACGGCGATGCTCCCGGTGTTCGACGCGCTCGAAGGCACGGACAACTTCGGCATCGGCGCGCTGTACGTGACGCCGTTGCGGGCGCTGAACCGCGATATGCGCGACCGGTTGGAGTGGTGGGGCGAGACGCTGGACCTCGACGTGGACGTGCGCCACGGCGACACCACCGATTACCAGCGCCAGAAGCAGGCCGAGAACCCGCCGGACGTGCTGGTGACGACGCCGGAGACGTTGCAGGCCATGCTCACTGGCGAGAAGCTACGGATCGCGCTGGCGGACGTGGATCACGTCGTGATCGACGAGGTGCACGAACTCGCGGCCTCGAAGCGCGGCGCGCAGTTGACGCTCGGCCTGGAGCGGTTGCGCGAGGTGTCCGGACCATTCCAGCGGATCGGCCTGTCCGCGACCGTCGGCGACCCCGGCGAGGTCGGGAAGTTCCTCACCGGCGACCGGGGCTGTACGGTCGTGGAAGTCGACGTGGGGAGCGAACTCGATATCGAGGTTCGGGAACCGCGAGTGACCGACGCCGACGAGCAGTTGGCCAGCGAGTTGATGACCGACGCCGACGTGGCGAGTCACGTCCGGGCCATCGACGAGATCGTGAGCGCCCACGAGTCGACGCTCGTGTTCGTCAACACCCGTCAGACCGCCGAGGCGCTGGGCTCGCGGTTCAAAGAGTTAGGGACCGACATCGAGGTCCACCACGGCTCGCTCTCGAAAGAGGCCCGGATCGAGGTCGAAGACCAGTTCAAGGCCGGCGAGCTGTCGGGCCTGCTCTGTACCTCCTCGATGGAACTGGGGATCGACGTGGGGAGCATCGACCACGTCGTCCAGTACCGGAGCCCGCGGCAGGTCTCGCGGCTCCTCCAGCGGATCGGGCGAGCGGGGCACAGCCGCGACGAGATCTCTTCGGGGACTGTGATCACGACCCGGCCGGACGACACCTTCGAGGCGCTGGCCATCGCCCGGCAGGCACGGGACGGCGACGTGGAGCCGGCGAACATCCACCACGGCAGTCTCGACACGGTCGCCAACCAGATCGCCGGCCTCGTCATGGACTTCGGCGAGCTCTCGGCGATGGAAGCCTTCGAGATCGTCACCCGCGCCTATCCGTTCCGGGATCTCTCTGCGGACGAGTTCAAGGCCGTCGTCCGCGAGCTGGCCGAGAACCGCGTGGTCTGGCTGGAGGAGGGTGCCGACCGAATCGAGAAACGCCGTGGGACCTGGCAGTATTTCTACCACAATCTCTCGATGATCCCCGACGAGGCGACCTTCGAGGTGAAAGACATGGCCAGCGGAAACCAGGTCGGGACCCTCGACGAGCGGTTCGTCGTGAACTTCGCCCAGCCCGGCGAGATCTTCATCCAGCGCGGCGAGATGTGGCGCATCACGGAGGTCGACGAGGAAGAGGAAGACGTCCTCGTCACACCCGTCGAGGACCCCGCCGGCGAGGTCCCCTCCTGGATCGGACAGGAGATTCCCGTCCCCCGTGACGTAGCCCAGGAGGTCGGTGAGATCCGCGCGGTCGGAGGCAGTCAACTCGACGGCGCGATCGGGACCGACGCCGTGGCGCGGGACCTCTCGCGCCGATATCCGGCGGACGAGTACACCGTCGGGGAAGCACTCGTCCAGCTGGACCGTCACGACGCACCGATCCCCTCGGGGGACCGCATCCTCGTCGAGTCTCACGGGCGCGAGGTCGTCCTGAACGCCCACTTCGGGCACACGATCAACGAGACGCTCGGCCGGGTACTGTCGGCCCTGCTGGGCCAGCGCACCGGCTCGTCGGTCGGCATGGAGATCGACCCCTATCGGATCGAACTCGAAGTGCCCGGCGGGATCACCGTCAACGACGTGCTGGCGACGCTCCGGGAGACCGAGCCCGAACACGTCGCGGGGATCGTCGAGCTCTCCCTGAAAAACGCCGACGCGCTGAAGTTCAAACTCGCGCAGGTCGCGGCGAAGTTCGGCGCGCTCAAGAGCTACCAGCGCGGTTCCAGCGGCGGGTTCGGGAAACGGCGCCTGCTGGAAGCACTGGAGGACACGCCGATCTACGACGAGGCGCTTCGGGAGTTGCTCCACGAGGAGTTGGCCGTCGAGGGGGCCAGCGAGGTTCTTGCGGCGATCCAGTCTGGTGAGATCGAGATCGCGACCGTCGCCGAGCGCACGCCGGTCGGGCTGGGCGGGCGCTCGTCGGGCCAGGAGTTGCTCGCGCCCGAAAACGCCGACGCCAGCGTGATCCAGACGGTCAAAGAACGCATCCAGAACGACCGCGTCCTCCTGTTCTGCCTGCACTGCCAGGACTGGGAGACGAAACGGCAGGTCTCCCGGGTATCCGACCAGCCGACGTGTCCACACTGCGGGTCGACCCGCATCGCCGCGCTGAACCCCTGGGCCGACGAGGTGGTGTCGGCGGTCAAGCAACCGGAGAAAGACGACGAGCAGGAGAAACAGACCCAGCGGGCGTACAAAGCGGCGAATCTGGTCCAGAGCCACGGCAAGCAGGCGGTGATCGCACTGGCGGCCCGTGGGGTCGGTCCGCACAACGCCGCCCGGATCATCTCGAAACTCCGGGCGGACGAAAACGAGTTCTATCGGGACATCCTGGCCCAGGAACGCCAGTACGCGCGCACCCAGTCGTTCTGGGATTGATTTTTCCTGCTGGCAGCCAATCGACACACATGGACTTCGAGGTCGTGCAGGGAGACATCGCGGCACAGGAGGCAGACGCCCTCGTGAACGCGGCGAACACGGGGCTGCGGATGGGGTCGGGCGTCGCGGGCGCGCTCCGGCGGGCGGCCGGCGACGAACTGAACGACGAGGCCGTCTCGAAGGGGCCGGTCGATCTCGGTGGGGTGGCGACGACCGACGCATACGATCTGGACGCCGAGTACGTGATCCACGCGGCGGCGATGCCGGCCGGCGGGCAGGCGACGGCCGACTCGATCCGGGACGCGACCCGGAACACACTCGAAGAGGCAGACCTGCTGGACTGTGAGACGCTGGTGATCCCGGCGCTGGGGACGGGCGTCGCCGGCTTCTCGCTCCGACAGGGGGCCGAGATCATCTGCGAGGAGATCGCAGCGTTCGCGCCGTCCAGTCTGCGAGACGTGCGCGTCATCGCCTACAGCGACGAGGACTACGAGACGATCCGGTCGGTCGCCGAGTCGGTCCGGTGAGGGCAGATCGGTACCGGCCGGCCGCAGTTCGCCAACAACGTCTTGACAGTCCCCCCGGTAGGAGGTGGCATGGACAGACGGAGGGCACTCGTCACGGTCGGGAGCGCGCTCTCGCTCCCGCTGGCCGGGTGTGTCGTCGGGGGTGAACCGGTTGCGGGGACGACGGCGCTTTCGGGGCCGACGCGGACCACCGACGGCCCGGAGACGCACCTGGAGTACGCTCGTGACGGCGAGACGGTCGCGACGATGAGTCTGCTCGGGCGTGGATTCGATCCCGAAGACGGGGAGAGCCGATTCCGTCTGTCGGTATCGCACGACAGCGACCTCCGGGTCCAGCGGCTCCGGTACCGCCTCCACGCGCCGGCGGGTGATCTGGAGACGGCCGTGGACCTCTACCTGCAACGGCCGTCGGGTGACTCGTGGCCACCGATCACGTTCCACCAGGAGGACGGGCCATCGCGGACGCTGGTCGAACTCGACGACCTGGGCCGGCAGGGGATCGGGACGGTCACACTCGACTTCCTGGGCGACACTGCGGCGGAGGTAGATGGGTTCGACCTGACCGTCGACGCCCTGGCCACGTTCTCCGGGTTCGGCGTGGGGCAGTTCAGTGCGACGGGGACCTTCGAACACCGATTCGGGCAAAACGCCTGAGTGGCCCGGGACCCCACTGCTGACGATGGACGTTCCGGAGGACGCGCCCGTCGAGTGTCCGGTCTGTGAGACGGCCTACGATTCGGTATCGGTCCACGAGGGGGGTGTGATGGTCAACCTGCTCGACAACGACCGCTACCGGCGGGTCTGCTTCGAGCCGACGACTCACGACGGTCGCGCTGTGGTACGGTTCTACCACCATACGCACGAACAGATCGAGACAGAGAACGGTAGCCACCGGGAGAGCGCGGCCGACTCAGAGCACGACGGCTGAGCGGATCGCCGACGCGACCGCACGCGGTCGCTCCTCCTCGACGAAGTGGCCCACGTCCTCGAAGGCGGTGACGTTACCCGAGAGTTGCGGGAGTTCTTCCTGCCAGCGCCCGAGTACCGAGGGTTTCCCGCAGGGGTCCCAGCGGCCGACGACCGCCCGGACGCCGATCTCCCGCCCGCGTGGCCCCCACGTCTTGCCGAGCGAGCGCCGGATGCGCTCGTAGAAGGGGCCGGTGTCGCGCGGCCCCAGGTCGGGATCCTCGTAGACGTTCCCGTGGCCCCAGTACGGCGTCTGTCGGACGAGTCGCTTGGAACTGCGGACGTTCACTGGGTCGCGGAACTGCTGTCTGAAGACGCGATGGGCCGCCGGGTCCCGCGCGGGCGAGCGGCCGAGTCGTCGGGCCGCGGCGTAGCGCGCCCACCCCCCGTAGAGGCGGGCCGGGTGCATCGGCGACGCGTGAAAGAGGACGTACGCCGCCAGGTCGCCCCAGAGCGCGTCGGGGATCACGTCCGGCGTCCGCGCCCAGGGCAGCCAGCGAGCGGGGTAGTTCGTGTACGTCGGCCTGTCGGCCGGCATCGGCAGCACGGTGCTGTTACAGATCACGAGGTTCGAGACCAGATCCGGGTACTGGAGGAAGGCTCCGACGCCGATGGGGCCGCCCCAGTCGTGGACCACGAGCGTCACGTCGTCGAGATCCAGCGCCGGGACGAGGCTGGCGAGGTTCTCGGCGTGGTCCATACAGACCATCTCGTAGTCGGCCGTATCCGAGAGGCCGAATCCGACGTGGTCCATCGCGACGATCCGCACCGTTTCGGCGGTGTCGTTCAGCAGGTTCGTGATGACGTGCCGGTAGGTGTAGGACGATTCGGGGTTGCCGTGAACGAACACGACGGTGTGGTCCGGGTCGGTATCGTCGCTCCGGCCCGACTCGATGCGTCCGTCCCCGTGGACGCTGTCCCGGACGAACAGTCGCTTGCCCGTGTCACGACCCTCGGGAATCTCGAACCACGAGCCACAGCCGGTGGGGTAGTAGTCGGCCGGCACGTCCTCGACCGGCGTATCACCGGGCCGGTCGTACCAGACCGACATCACTCGTGGCCCGACACCGGAACGGGTTCGTAGGGCTCTTCGAGCCACTCGACGTCGCTGTCCGCGAGGTCGATGTCGAGTGCCTCGACGGCCTGTTCGAGGTGTTCGATACTCGTCGTGCCGATGATCGGCGCGTCCACCACGTCCTTGTCCAGCACCCACGCGAGCGCGATCTGGGCCATCGTGGCGTCGTACTCGTCGGCCAGTTCCTGCACCCGGCGGTTGATCTCCGGCCCGCCGCCCTCCATGTAGGGGTGTTCGTACAGGTACTCCTCGCTCTCCCCGCGGGCGGTCGCGTCCACGTCCTCGTGGGGTCGCGTGAGATACCCCCGCGCCATCGGACTCCACGGGATGACGCCGATGCCCTCTTTCTCACAGTAGGGGAGCATCTCGCGTTCCTCCTCGCGATAGACGAGGTTGTAGTGGTTCTGCATGGTGGCGAACCGGTCGAGGCCGAGGCGGTCGCTCGTGTGCAGGGCGTCGGCGAACTGGTGGACCCACATGGAACTCCCCCCGATGTACCGGGTCTTCCCGCGCCGCACCGCGTCGTCGAGCGCGCGCAGGGTCTCCTCGATGGGCGTGTCGTAGTCCCAGCGGTGGATCTGGTAGAGGTCCACCGTGTCCATCCCCAGCCGCTCCAGCGAGGCGTCCAGTTCCTGCTCGACGGTCTTCCGGGAGAGGCCCCCCGAATTCGGGTCGTCCTCGTCCATCTGGAAGAAGACCTTCGTGGCGACCACGTTCTCCTCGCGACGGCCCGCCAGCGCGTCGCCGAGAACGCGCTCGGACTCGCCCGTCGAGTACATATTTGCCGTGTCGAAGAAGTTGATCCCGAGGTCGATGGCGCGGTCGATGATCTCGTGGGATTCGTCGTCTTCGAGGACCCACTCGCGCCAGTCCGGATCGCCGAAACTCATACAGCCCAGACAGAGCCGGCTGACCTCCATCCCCGTCGAGCCGAGGGTCGTGTACTCCATGGCGGGCGGTCGGGCGGCGGGTGGAAAAAGCTACCTCGACGCGGTGGCGTCGAGCCGGCAACTCACAGGCTCTCCACGTCCAGCCCGCGCGTGTACCGCCGGGCCAGTCCGTACAGCCCGACGGCGACTGCGACGTACACGACGACCAGTACGTAGGTCGTCGTGGTCGCGCTGTCGACGGCCAGTTTCGCCACCGTCGTCGCGGGGTGTTCGGGCAGGAACACCGCGGAGGCGAACAGCGCGAGCACGCCGATGGAGTAGAGCAACTGCGCGCTCTTGCGCTCACCCATCACCAGTCCGAGCGTCACGCCGACCACGACGACGATGGCGGCCATCGCGCCGACGGTGACGAGCAAGAGCGGGACGTTCGAGACGGTGATGCCGTTGAACGAGAGCAGGACGATCCACATGAGCGCCTGCACGGGCGCGAGGACAGCCATGGCGGCGGCCTTGCCGTCGACGATGTCCACCAGATCGACGGGCGCGACCCGGAGCAGGTCGAGCGTGCCGCGTTCGATCTCCTCGGTGATCGCGTCGACGGCGACGGAGCCGCTGATGAACGGTGGGAGGAACAGCAAGAGGGGCAGGAGGATGGTGTACGTGAACCCGAAGTACGGGCTGGCCGACACCTCGCCGGGCAGGGGGACCGGCGGATCGTCGAGGAACGCCGCACGAATGTCGCGTTGCTGGCGTTCGAGGGTCTGGAGGACCTCTCGCAACTGGACGACGACCAGTGTCGTCCGGATGCTCCCCTCCGGTGCGGTGGCCTGGACGGAGATGCGGCTATCCGGCTGTCTCGTCGCGATCATCACCGCGTCGACCGCGCCGTTCTGGAACCCCTCGAAGGCGGTGGCGTTGCTCCGGTACTGGACCGCCTCCGCGCCCTCGGTGTCCTCGATGGCGCGCAAGAGACTCTCGTTTGCCTCGCCCGTGACACCGATGTCGACTTCGCCCTGGGCGCTTGCCCCGGGGTCGTACAGCGAGGTCAGCCCGACGACGAGGAACGACGAGAACGCCGCCACGAACAGCTGGATGAGCAGGGCGAGGACGATGGTCTTCTCCCGGGACAGCGAGGCCAGGTCGCGTCGCGCGATGGCGACGCGTGGATCAGAAACCACCGATACTCACCACCGTGTAGTTGTAGGCGAAGTGAATCGCCATGGCTACGACCACCGCCGCGAGGTAGGCGCGCCTGTTCCGGCTGGCTCCGACCGCCGAGATCGCGGCGGTGACGACGTGCAGGGCCAACGGTGCCAGCAGGAACCCGATGGCGATCGGAATCGACGGGACGCCCGTCGCCGTCCCGGTGGCGATCAGTCCCTCCACGACCTCGCTCGGCAGTCCGACGAGCTGGGCCAGCAGCATGATCTTCTCGCCGAGGAAAAAGCCGATCCCCGAGAACGCGCCGACGACCACGGCGGGCCAGAGGCCCGCCTCGAACCGGTCGTGGGCGTAGCCGGCGTAGACGTGTAGCGACTTGGCGAACTCCTCGACGACGACGACCACGACGAGCATCGTCGGGATCGACAGCGCGTCCGGGATGGCGAACAGCGCCGCGACGCCGACGAGTTCGGTGACGAACACGAACGGCAGGAGGATCGCGGTGACCGCCGCCACGGACCACTTGCCGTGGACCCGTGCTGCCAGCGCGTCGAGCGCCTTCAGCGGGATCGACCGCTGGGTGAACATATCCTCCTCGCGGTAGATGCCTGCCCCGAGCCCGAAGAATACCCCCGCGGTGAGCAGGGGCGGGACCAGGGAGAACGCGAACTCGCCGAGGCCGATGGCCTGGCCCTGCAGGTTGCGGACGACGATGGTCAGCGGCGAGATGAGCGCGACCGCGCCCACGTCGGTGAAGATCGCGGGCACGAAGGCGTAGGTCGTCAGCGACACCGTCACCGTCACCGTCACGAACGTCAACTCCTTGAACGACCGGGCGAACATCGCGCCCAGGAAGGTCGCCCCCAGGAAGAGCAGGGCGATGGGCGTGACGGCCAGCACCGAGATACCCACGGAGACGGGATCGACCGCCGGCAACTCCAGTGCGGCGGCGATCACCGCGGCGATACCGATGGCCCCAGTCAGGTACGGCAGCGTCTTCCCGCCGATGATGTCGAACCGCGAGACGGGCGCGACCAACAGGAGTTCGCCACGGCGGTTGAGCCGCTCCGAGACCATCGTGCTCCCGTAGGCCTGGATGATGAAGTTCAGCGGGAGGACGAACAGGAACGCGAGCACGAGCGACTGGAAGGGGAAGGGTGGCGAGATGTCCGCCGGCGTCCCGGAGGTGTTGCCGCCGGCGAGCTGGCCGGCGATACCGCCGACGCCGCCCGTGCCACCGGCCACGTCGTCGATGTTCTCCCCGCCACCGCCGCCGGCCGTCCCGTCGTTCCCGTTGCCGTCGGTCCCGCTGCCGTCGTCCGTTCCGGTACCGCCCTCGTCACCGCCGCCGCTACCGTCGCCATCACCGCCGTCGGTGCCGTCACCGGTTCCCTCGTCGTCGGCGGTCTGGTCTTGCCCGTCGCCCGTCGAGATGACCTCACGGACCTGCGTGCGCTCGGTGTAGCCCAGCGAGACGCGGACGGGGAACGCGGCCGACTGGTTCGATTCCTGGCGCATCTGACGGTTGTTGTACGCTCTGACCGACGAACGCAACTCCGTCTGTGCCGCTGCGGCTTTCGGCGTGGGTGCGGCGTCTATCGCCAGCCTGTCGATCCGCAGTTCGATCTCCTCGCCGAGGTCGGCCTGGGGATCCCTGACGGCGAACGTGGGGTCCTCGCGGACCACGTCGTAGTACGCACTCTCGTTCGTGATGCCGACGCGGTAGATGCCGCTGTCGACGGCCACGCCCGAGGTTGCCGCGTAGGGGGTGGCGATCCCAACGGCCAGCAGGGCCAGCGCACCGACGACGATGGTCCGGCGGTCGACACCGCCCGCGTTCTTGGTCACTTCCCAGCGCGCGATCCGCAGGAGCTTCCGGGGATTCACGTTGTGGCCCCCGACTCGGCCAGATCGAGGAACACCTCCTCGAGGCTGGACTCCTCGGTCCGAATGTCGACCACCGACCCGTCGGCGGCCTGGGCGTCGGCGCGAATCCGCTCGACGCCCTCCATGGAGTCGACGACGCTCCGATAGCGCCCGTTCTCCTGGACACTGCCGGGTACTTCGACGGTGGTGAAGACGTGATACTCTGTCTCGCCGTGTTCGGCTCGGAGGTCCTCGAGGGCCCCCTGTGCGACGACACGGCCCTCGTTCATGATGGCGATCCGGTCACAGATACTCTCGACGTGATAGAGGTTGTGCGCGCTGAACACGATGGTCTTGCCCTGCTCGGCCAGATCGCTGGTGAAGTCGATGACGTAGTTCGTAGTGAGGGGATCCAGGCCGCTGGCGGGTTCGTCGTAGATCAACACGTCGGGGTCGTTGATGAGCGACCGCGCGATGGCGACCTTCCGTTTCATCCCCTTGGACATATCGCCCAGCTGGCGGTCGCGGTGTTCGAGGTCGAGTTCGTCGAGCGTGTCGTGGATGCGCCGGTCGGCCACGCCGTCGGCCACGTCGTAGAGGTCGGCGAAAAAGTGCAGGTACGAGAGCGGCGTCATCTCCTCGTACAGCGGCGATTCTTCGGGTAGAAAGCCGAGCTTTCGGCGCATCTCGGTGGTCCCAGCGTCGTGGCCGGCGACAGACACGTCGCCCGCGGTCGGTTCCAGGAGGCCGGCCAGCATCTTCAGCGTCGTCGTCTTGCCGGCACCGTTCGGGCCGATGATCCCGTACACTTCGCCCGTATCCACCGAGAACGTACTTCCCTCGACGGCGGTGAACCCGCCGTACTCCTTGCGCAGGTCCCGGACCTCGATCATTCCTCTGGCCGTAAGCAAGCGGACACTGTATAACTTGGCACCCGATTATCAGTGGCTGGAAAGCGTTTTGCCCGTGGCGGCCTCCCATCCGGTATGCTCGGCCGTGAGTTCGGCGACGTGCGTGTCGGCATCGAGCGGACGCCCGATGGGCGACGGCTCTGTGTGAGCCGGGAGATCGACGCGCCCGCCGAAGTTCTGTGGGACTTCCTGACCGACACCGAACGCTGGCCGGCGTGGGGGCCGTCGGTCCGGGCCGTCGACTGCGACACCCGCCAGATCGCCGCCGGCACGACCGGCCGGGTCGAGACGGTCGGTGGGCTCTGGGTTCCGTTCGAGATCACGAGCTGTCGGGACGGGCGATGGACCTGGCGGGTGGCGAAAATTCCGGCGACCGGACACCGTGTGGAGGGCGACCGACCCTGTCGGGTCGTGTTCGAGATTCCGGTGCTGGCCGGCGGGTACGCGCCGGTGTGTGCGCGGGCCCTGCAGGACCTGGCACGGCTAGCCGAGGCGTAAACCGCAGAACTGCGAGTGAATTACTGTTTCGCGACGCGTGCGTTCGCTACCTGATGTATGTCCTCGCCGATACCCTCGCCGTCGCAGTCCTCGGTCGGGCAGCGATAGTGCCACCCGTCTGTCGTCGCCGACCGCTCTGTAAAGCGTTCGCCACAGTTGTCACAGAACAACTGGCCCTCGGAACACGTGTCTCGGTGGAGGTCGAGTTCGAGTTCCGTAGCGAACGTCCGCTTGCAGTTCCTGCAGGTGTGAGCCATACTAGACACAATTCGAATCGAACCTTATATCTGCACCGGAACGTTCATGCCGCCGGATTCGAGCGGAACGATCCGTTCCAATCCACAGGAGGCGTGGGGACGGCCCAGGCGAGGGTTCCCACAGGGTGATTCTCAGGCCGTTGAACGGGGGGACAACAGGACACTACGATACGGTATGCACTGCTTTACTGTCGACTCAGTGGTCGCTCCAGTCGATGCCGCCGATCTCGAACCGGGCACCGCCGGACGACTCGCTTCGGTCGTTCGCCGAGCCACCGCCTGCGCCGTTCGATCCGTCGGTGACCCGGAGCGTCCAGTCGTGGGCCTCGGCGATATCCTTCACGATCACCAGCCCGAGGCCAGTCCCTTCGTCGGACGTGGAGTAGCCCGAATCGAACACGTGGTCGCGCTCCGACTCGGGAATACCTGGGCCGTCGTCCTCGACGTAAAAGCCCGACACCCCGTGCCCGCCGTCGGCGACGCTTTCGGGATCACTGATCGGGCCGACGGTGACGCTGACAGTCTCGCCACCGTGTTCGACCGCGTTGCGGAAGAGGTTCTCGAGCAGTGACGCCAGCCTGGCGCTGTCGGCCGGGAGCGTCCCGAGGTCGCCGTCGAGGTGCAACGACGCCTCGTAGGTCTCGACGTTCTTCCAGGCGCGCCGGACCGCCGACTCCAGGTCGATGGGTTCGGTCTCGCCGACGGTCTGGCCGTCCCGGGCCAGCGTCAGGAGGTCGTCGATCATCCGCTCCATCCGGAGCGCGGACCGTTCGATGGCGTCGAGGTGTTCCTCGCCCGGGCGGTCGCGCGCGATGTCGACCCGCCCGAGGATGACGTTCAGTGGGTTCCGGAGGTCGTGGGAGACGACGCTGGCGAACCGGTCGAGCCGTTCGTTCTGCCGGCGCAACTGCTGTTCCCGTTCCTTCCGCTGGGAGATGTCCCGGACGACGCCGGCGGTCCCGCGGAACTCCCCGTCGGACACGAGCAGCGCCATGTTGTCCTCGCAGGTGAGGTGCGTGCCGTCCTTCCCGATCGCCTCCATCTCGAAGGTCGCTCGCGTCCGTTCCTCGCTCTCTAGCAGTTCCCCGATGAGCTCCCGGGCCGTCTCCACGTCCTGCTGGCGCATCACTTTGCCGACGAACTCGCCGAGCAGTTCCTCCTCCTCGTAACCGGTCACCGACAGCAAGGCGTCGTTGACGAACGTGATCTCACCCGTCTCGTCGAGCGTGTACACCGCGTCCCCGACGGCCTCGACGATGGTCTGGTACTGGACGAGTTCCTCCTCGCGGGCCAGGCGCTCGCTGATGTCCCGGGCGACGCCCGCGATGGCGTCGATCTCGCCGTCCTCGTCGGACAGCGGTGCACCCCGGAACTCGAAGGGGAGCAGTCGCCCGTCCTTGGTCCGGACTTCGGCCTCGATTACCGCGCTCCCGGTCGAGACGGCGTCCCGGACCTTCCGGACGGCCTCGTCGTAATACTCCTCGGGGAGCAGGTCGAACGCACGCATCTCGTCGAGTTCCTCGTCCGTGTAGCCGGTCACTGCACAGAGCTGGTCGTTCCAGCGCAGCAGGTCTCCCTCCAGCGAGAACACGAAGATCACGTCCTCGAGTGTGTCCAGAATCGTCTCGATGAACTCCTTTTTTTCGGCGAGTTCCCGCTCCTGTCGGCGGCGCTCGGTCACGTCCCGGACCGACCCCAGCACGGCCGCCTCACCGTCGTAGGTCGTCGTCTGGACGGAAAACTCCAGGTGGCGGATCTCGCCGTCGTTGCGAACCACTCTGGCCTCGTACGTGTTGGGTGCCGACTCGCCCGGGTCACGACGCCGCTCACCGACTTCTTTCACCCACTCGCGGTCGTCCGGGTGGAGCAGGTCCCAAATCTCCATCTCGTACAGCTGTTCGGGCTCGTAGCCGGTGATCTCCGCGATCCGCTCGTTGACGAACAGGAAACTGTCGTCCTGATAGATGTAGATGCCGTCGTGACTGCGCTCGACCAGCGTCCGGTACCGCTGTTCGCTCTCGCGCAGGGCCTGCTCGCTCTCGTAGGCGTCCACGCCGTCCTCGATCGCTGTGGCCAATCTGACCGCCGGGTCGTCGCCGTCACGCCTGACGTAGTCGGTCACGCCCGCACTGATGGCCTCGCTGGCCACCCGGTCGTCGGACTGCTCGGTGACCATGATGACCGGAAAGTTCGGGTACTCGGCTCGAATCTCCTCGATCAGCGTCACCCCGTCAGTGTCCGGAAGGCGATAGGTCGTGACGAGACAGTCGGCCGCAGCCACCTGCGAGCGGGCCTCGTCACCTGTCGCGACGGTCTCGACAGCGGCCGCTCCCGACGCGGAAACCAGGGACGCGGACCGATTCAACAATCGGCCGTCGATCCCGACGCCGACGACCGAGAGCGACGCCGCAGACGAGGCTGTCATTGTGCTTGGATTGCTAACGCAATTGTTTAATCTATCCCGTAAAACTATCGGAAGCTTCCTCGAACGGCCGGGAGCGCCGCCAGCCCGGCGGGTCCGGCGGGTGGGGCGGCAGACGTGACGGCTACAGGATGTTCTCGACGTGGTCGGCGACTTCCTCGGGCGTGTCACCGACGGGCGTGCCAGCGTTCTCCAGGGCGTCGATCTTCGACTGTGCGGTCCCGGTCCCGCTGCCGGAGACGATCGCACCGGCGTGGCCCATCCGCTTGCCCGGCGGGGCCGTCCGGCCGGCGATGAAGCCCACGACAGGCGTGTCCATGTTCGCACCGATGTACCGGGCGGCGTCTTCCTCGTCCTCGCCGCCGATTTCACCGCACATGACGACCGCGTGGGTGTCGGGATCGGCCTCGAACAGTTCGAGGGCGTCGATGAAGTCCGTCCCGATGATCGGGTCGCCGCCGATGCCGATGGCGGTGGTCTGGCCGAGGCCGCGCTCGGTCAGGTTGTCGACGACCTGGTAGGTCAGGGTGCCCGACCGGGAGACCAGGCCGACGTTGCCCGACGAGAAGATGTTGCCCGGCAGGATGCCGAGTTTGGCGACGCCAGGGGTGATGACGCCGGGGCAGTTCGGGCCCACGAGGTGGGTGTCGGTCTCCTGCAGTTTGCGGTAGACCCTGCTCATGTCCTGGGTCGGGATGCCCTCGGTGATGGCGACCACCAGATCGACCGGGGCGTCCAGCGCCTCGAAACAGGCGTCGGCCGCGAACGCGGGCGGCACGAACACGACGGCCGCGTTGGCGTCCTCCTCGCGGGCCGCGCGGTCGACGGTGTCGTAGACGGGCACGCCGGCGACCTCCTGGCCGCCCTTGCCCGGGACCGCACCGGCGACGACGTTCGTCCCGTACTCGAGCATCTGTTCGGTGTGGAACTTGCCTTCTCCGCCCGTGATGCCCTGCACCACGACGCGGGTGTCTTCGTCGACTAGTACACTCATTGTGAGTCCTCCTCAGCGTATTCGACCGCACGCTGGACGGCGTCTTCCAGCGTCTTCTCGACGGTCACGAGGTCCGTGTTCAGAATCTCCATGCCTTCCTCGGCGTTGGTCCCGGCGAGTCGGACGACGACCCGCTTGGGGATCTCGTCGAAGGCCTCCAGTGCCTCGTTGATCCCCTGGGCGACCTCGTCACCGCGCGTGATCCCGCCGAAGATGTTGAACACGACGGCGTCGACGTTCTCGTCGGAGAACACCATATCGAGGGCGTTCGTGACGCGTTCGGCCTTCGCACCGCCACCGATGTCGAGGAAGTTGGCGGGCTGGCCGCCGTAGTGGTCGACGAGGTCGAGCGTCGTCATCACGAGACCCGCGCCGTTGCCGATGATGCCGACGTTGCCGTCGAGGCGGACGTAGTCGAAGCCGTAGTCGTTGGCCTTGGCTTCGAGGTCGTCCTCGGCGGCCTCCTCCTGCATCTCGGCCAGTTCGGGCTGGCGGAACAGGGCGTCGCCGTCGATGTTCATGACCGCGTCGGCGGCGATGACCTCGTCGTCTGCGGTGACCATCAGGGGGTTGATCTCGGCGTCCGAGCCGTCTTTCGCCTCCCAGAGGTCGTACAGCGTCGTCAGAACGCTGGCCACGTCGTTCGCGACCGCTCGGTTGACCCCGGCGTCGAAGACGGCCTTGCGGGCCTGGTAGGGGTGCATCCCGAAGGCTGGGTCGACGTGTTCGCGGGCGATGGCGTCGGGGTCCTCGGCCGCGACTTCCTCGATGTTGACGCCGCCGCGTGTCGAGACCATGGCGACGGGCTTGCCCTCGCCGCGGTCCATCGTCACGCCGACGTACAACTCGTTGGTGAAGTCGACGGCCTCCTCGACCAGCACGCGGTCGACGTGGTAGCCTTTGAGGTCCATCCCGAGGATGTCCTCGGCGGCCTCGCGGGCCTCGTCGGCGTCGTCGACGAGCTTGATTCCGCCGGCTTTGCCGCGCCCGCCGACCTGTACCTGTGCCTTGATCGCGACCGGATAGCCGATGCTCTCGGCCGCGTCGACCGCCTCGTCGACGGTCTCGGCGAGTTCCGCGTCGGGGGTGGGGATACCCGCCTCCGCGAAGACCCGTTTTGCCTGGTACTCGTGGAGCTTCATTACCACCGTCAACAGCGCCCGCGACCCGCTTAAATCCACCCGGTCTCTGCCCGGTGTTCCCACGAACCGACATGTCTCACGTGCCGATCCGTCGAACGCTTCCCGTATTATCCAAAGTTATGTCCAGATTCAAACGTGATAATTTGAACCCAAAATTAAATACGAATAAACTCGTCGACCATGGTGTTGGCACGTAACAGTGCCACACCCCCATTCCCCACCCCCGTTTCCCACCCACTTTCCCCCGTTCGGTCGTCTCTCCCTGACCGAACGGCCTTTCGCTTGACTCCCGAGTGACAGGACTGGTCGGTTCGAGGGTTCGGTGTCAGAACTCGCCGGCAAGCCGTCGCTCTCGCATCGTCCGGTAGACGAGATAGCCGAGGCCGACGATGGCGGCCAAAAGCGTCAGGAGGATGACCACCCAGCTACCGAGGACGCTCAACCCACCGAGCAGTTCGGTGTATCGGTAGTCGAGGTTGAACAAGAGCAACAGGGCTCCCGCGCCTGCGATGCCGCCCCCGATGTCGAGGGGCTGTGGTCGCCGGAGATAGAGCGCACCCATGGCGGCGAGGACGACTCCGAGTCCGAACAGTCCCTGCGACCGGTTCGATTCGGTGCCCAGCCCCGGGCGGCTGAGCGTCCAGACGTAGAACTGCTCGTCGCCGCGCTCGATCCGGTAGACTTCGCCTTCGACCCGGACAGCCTGATCGGTCTGGACGAACGTGAACTCCGCCGGTCGGTTCTCGTTCCCACGGAAGGTGATCCGGCCGGAGTCGGCGGCCTGGGCGCGGTCGACGAGCGTCTGGGCCCGACTCGACAGATTCTCGTACGTGTAGTTGGCCGCGGCCGTCCCGTTGTACGAGTCAAGCACCCGCACCTCGTTCACTTCGTCCGGATTCGGGTAGAGATACAGCGGATTCGCGAGCAACAGCACCGCGATCACCAGTAGCCCCACCCCGAGAACCCGATGGTCGTCCATTCGTCCGGACACATTTCTGTCCCCGAACGTAAGCTTTTCGTGAGGTAAATCACCGGGCAGTGGCCCCGTACCGTCGATATCGTCGCTGCGGGAACCCACCACCTCCGGTGGGTGGTTTGGTGCCGACTGACGTACCGAAGGGTTTTTATATGCTCCTGCTTGTTCTATATAAGAACGATGGTTCGTCCGAGTCGCCAGCGGGAGCGCGAGCAGGACCGAGAGACCGAGAAAGAGACTGGGGACGACGAGGAGATGCAGAGTTGTCCCGAGTGCGAGTCAGCAAACCTGGTATCGAGCGCTGACGGGGGTGAAATCGTCTGTGAGGACTGCGGGCTGGTGATCGAAGAGGAGAACATCGACCGGGGTCCCGAGTGGCGCGCGTTCAACCACAGCGAGCGACAGAGCAAGTCCCGCGTGGGCGCGCCGACGACCCAGACGATGCACGACAAGGGGCTGACCACACAGATCGACTGGAAGGACAAAGACGCCTACGGGCAGTCGCTGTCCTCGGAGAAGCGGAGCCAGATGCACCGGCTCCGGAAGTGGCAGGAGCGCATCCGGACCAAAGACGCCGGCGAGCGCAACCTCCAGTTCGCGCTCAGCGAGATCGACCGGATGGCGTCCGCGCTTGGCGTCCCGCGTTCGGTCCGGGAGGTCGCCTCCGTCATCTATCGGCGGGCGCTCAACGAGGACCTGATCCGTGGCCGTTCCATCGAGGGCGTCGCCACGTCCTGTCTGTACGCCGCCTGTCGCCAGGAGGGCATCCCGCGCTCGCTGGAAGAAGTCTCGGACGTGTCACGGGTCGACCAGAAAGAGATCGGCCGGACCTACCGCTACGTCGCTCAGGAACTGTCCCTGAAGATGGAGCCGGTCGACCCCAAACAGTACGTCCCCCGCTTCGCCTCGGACCTGAACCTCAGCGAGGAGGTTCAGTCCAAGGCCAACGACATCATCGACGAGACAGCCGAGAAGGGCCTGCTCTCGGGCAAGTCCCCGACCGGCTACGCCGCCGCGGCCATCTACGCCGCCTCCCTGCTCTGTAACGAAAAAAAGACCCAGCGTGAAGTCGCCGACGTGGCCCAGGTGACCGAGGTCACCATCCGGAACCGCTACCAGGAACAGATCGAAGCCATCGGCGTCCGGTAAGACGCCGACTCTTTCTCAGTCCGCCGTCGAAACGTCTTCAGCGGCGGGTGCGGCGTCGTCGGACCCGACCAGCGACGAGACCGCGCGACCGTTGAGCGCGATCAGGCCGAATCCGATCTTCGCTACCACGTCGATGTACGTGACGACGAGCGCCTGCGTCTCCAGGTCCAGCAGGCCGAGACCGCTCTGGGCCAGCACCCAGATGACCGGATAGATCAGCCACAGCACCGCGATGAAGTTCAACAGGGTCCGGTGCGTGCCGGCCACGTCCTCGTTGCCCGTGCGAGCGGCGTCGGTGATCGGCCCGTACAGCAGGTAGAGTACGCGGACGAACGCCAGGCCACCGGCGGCGAACAGGATCCACTTCAGCGGTCCCTCGACGTACGCCCCGGCCAGGCCCAGCACGATGGTCAGGGCCTGCACGCCGGCGACCTCCCAGAGGTACCGGCCGGTGACGCCGACGAGCAGGGCCAGATACGCCACGTGCATCGGCGTGGTCAACAGCCAGTCGATGTACCGAACCACGTATACAGTGTGGCCGTCCATGGCCTGGAGCGTCCCGATCTCGGCGCTCAGAAGGGCGTAAGCCACTGCGGCCGTCACCCCGACGCCGATCAGCAGCCAGTCCTCGCGAGCGCGCTCGCCGGGCGCGCGCCACAGCGCGTATCCCATCGCGAGCGTCCCGCCGATCATTCCGAGCGTCCCGAGCGTGAACCAGGTTGTGATGTCCGTCATAGTCAGTCGTCAGTAGTCGCGGTCGTGTTCGACGACCCCGCGGCCGCATTGAGCGCTTCCGCCTCGAACCGGTCGAGGAGATTCGATAGCTCCTGTGCCCGCGCCTGCAGCGCTTCGGCGTTGTTCGCCACCTCGTCGATGGAGTCGGTCTGTTCGTCGGCCGCCTCGGCCACCGTGTTGGCCTCCGAGGAGGTCTGCTGGCTGATCGCCGTCAGGTGGTCGATGGTGCCCATCACCTCCTGGGCGGTCCGGGCCTGTTCGGCCGTCGCGTCGTCGATCTCCTGGATGCCCGTGTCGAGTTCCTCCGTGTACTCCACGATGGTCTCCAGGGCGTCGACGGCGTCCTCGACCGTCGCGACGCCGTCGGTGATCCGGTCCTGGGTCTGCTCCATCGTCTCGACGGTGTCGCCGGCCTGGCTCTGGACGCGGTCGATCCGCTGTTCGATGTCGTTGGCGGCGTCTTTGGTCTCCTCCGCCAGCTGTTTGACCTCGTCGGCGACGACGGCGAAGCCTTCGCCGGCCTCGCCCGCCCGCGCGGCCTCGATGGAGGCGTTCAACGCGAGCATATTCGTCTGCTCGACGATGTTCGTGATGACGCTCACGATGTCGCCGATCTCGGACAGTTCCTCGTCGAGGGCGTTCATCTCTTCGACCGTGCGGTCGGTCTCCTCCTCGATGGCGCTCATGCCCTGGATAGCCTCCTGGGCGGCCTCCCGGCCGGTCTCGCCGACTTCGGCGGCTTTCTGGGACGTGTCGGCGACCTCCTGGGCCGAGGAGGCGACTTCTTCGGCCGTCGCCGAGAGGTTCTCCATCTCGCCGGCGGCGTCCTGGAGCGAGTCGGACTGTTCGCTCGCGCCGTCGTAGATCTCCCGGATGGACTCCCGGACCTGCTGGCTGGCTTCCTCGACCGTCGTCGCGCTCTGGTCGACCTCCCGACTGGACTGGAGGACGTTCTCCGCGAACGCCTGCGTGTTGGCGACGGTCGCTTCGAGGTCCGTGATCGCCTCGTTGATCGCCGTGCCGATTTCGGCCATCGCCTCGTTCTCGGCGTCGGTGTCGGCCCGCGCCGTGAGGTCCCCGTCCGCGACGGCCCCGAGGACCGCTCCGTAGTCCTCGGCTTTCCGCTGGAGCTGATCGTTCAGTGCCTGTGCCTCCTCGCGCTCGCGTTCCGCCTCCTCGCGTGCCTGTTCGGCCTCCTTTTTGGCCGTCTCGGCCGCTTCTTTGGCGTCTTCGGTCTCCCGAATCTTCGAGCGCAGCGACCCGCGCATCCGGTCGAACGAGTCGTACAGCGTCCCGATCTCGTCGTCACGGACGGTGTTCAGGTCCACGTCGAGGTTCCCGTCCGCCATCGACTCGGCCCGGCCGGCCAGCCGGCGCAAAGAGATCGCCGTCCCGCTCCCGATGGTCACGCCGACGAGGCCGAGGTTGATGACGGCGAGCAGGATGAGCCCGATCAGGTCGGCGCTGATCTGATCGCCGAGCGCGTAGGCCTGCTGGGCGGGACTGTGGACCATCACGGTCCAGTCCTGGGCGGACATCCCGGCCATGCCCATCACGATAGTCTCACCGTGCAGGTCCCGCTCCATGAACTGCGTCTCGCCACTCCCGCCCTCGTGTTCGGTCATGATCATCGAGGTGTTCGGGTGAGCGACGTACCGGCCCTGGTCGTCGACGACGACGGTCGAGGTGTTGCCACGCGCCGCCGAGAGTGCCTCCGTCCGACTCGCCAAATCGGTCATATACACGAGCGCCTTGTCCTCGGCCCCCGGGACCGGCGTCACGACGGCCAGGATCGGATGGTCGGCGATGGGGACGCGGAAGGGTTCGGAGATGTACACGTCGGAGGGCCCGTCGAAGTTCGGTGGGTCGGTCGCGAACGGTGCGCCCTGATCGGCCGGGCTGACCCCGACGAACTGCTCGTTCGAGCTCGCCTCGAAGGTCATGCTCGACGTGTTCAGGTAGTGGACCGCCACCACGTCCTTGGGGACGCGGTCGTTCGCGACCCGCGACCGGAGCGCGTCGTTGATCGCCGCCCGATCGCCGGACGCGAAGACCGACAGTTCGGCCGTCGTCCGTACGTCACCTTTCACCGCACCCATCCACGTGTCCAGTTGCTGTGCGCGAGTTTCGGCGCTGGTCACGAGCTGGTCTTGTACGTCCTCCTGGAGCGTCGCCTGCGCCTGGGCGTTGATCACGGCACCCGAAACGACCACGACGAGAATGGCTAGCGCCAGTGCGAACCCGAGCCGTCTCGTGTATCGCTTGCTGACGAACGCCGGGAGGAGTGAATCCCGATCCGCTGTCATTGACTAAACACTCGACTGTCCTCTAGTAAGGCTTCCTCCGCGGTTCTCAGACCTGATAACTCCTGTGGCCGTCCGGCCGCGATTCGGTTTCGATAGCTGACCCGATAGGCGCCTCGTCGGCGGGAATCAGCAAAACAGTCATGACGGATGGTGCCAAAGCCACGACAGGTCAGGACGATTCCATGGCAGAGCCAGGTGAGAACGCGTCGGCGGAGATCGGCGCCGCTGTCCGGGCGGTGCTGGCGGATCCAGCCGGAGAGCGGGCCCAGATTCCGACGCTGTTGGCCGCGCTGGACGCGGGCGACCAGGAGTCGCGGCTCTCGGCTGCGTGGGCGCTGACACTGGTGGCGACCGCGAACCCGGATCTCGTCGAGGCCATCGCCAGGCGGCTCGCGGATCGGCTGGTCGCCGACACCCGCCAGCTGGAGACCCGGCACACCCTGGGCTATCTCCGGGGGCGCTACCCCGACCGGGTCGACGGTGTCCTCGAAGACCTGGCCGAGGAAGCCGACGAACGCGACCGCCGTCGTCGCTATCTGGAGCTCTCACAGGGGTTCGCCCGGAGCGACTACGTCGGGCAGCCCGAACGGAACCGGGACGTGGGCCGGACGCAGACGCCTGCCGAAGCTGGATCGCCCGGCCCCCAGCGCGTCTACCGCGAGGAAGGGGAGGCCGTCGCCGGCCCGCCCGAGGACACCCGGGGCGACGACGCACGAGACCGGCTAGCCGACGAACCGGACGGGACGGCAACCGACGCCGAGGACGGTGAGACAGCTGACGAGGCTGTCGAAGCGGATGTCGAAGACACGGACGCGCCCCGGTCACCGGCCGCCCAGCGCCGGGAACAGGCGGCCGAGCTGGCGGCGGTGGCAGACACCGTCGGCCTCGATCGGATCGCCGCGAACAGCCGGTTCGACGAGCTACAGGTCGTTTCACGCGGGATCGATGGCCGTTTCGCGACCGTCTACCGGACGCGGGCGACCGTCGACGGGTCCGAAGACGGCGTCGCACTGGGCCTGTTCGACCCGCCCGAAGACGGGGCCGGGTTCGAGGCCAGCGTAGCGAACCAACTCGAAAACTGGGCGGCCGTCTCCGACCACGACGGGGTTGCGACTCTCTACGACTGGGGTACCGATCCCTCGCTGTGGATGGCGGCGGCGTTCACCGCGGAGTCGCTATACGACCGGCTCGATCTCTCCCTCGACGAAGCGATCTGGAGCGGACGCAGGGTCGCCGAGGCGGTCGCTGCCATCCACCAGCGCGGCGTCGTCCACGCCGGCATCGATCCTTACAGTGTGGTCTATACAGGCACGACCATCGCGAACCGACAGCGGCCACTGGTTTCGAACGTCGGTCTGCTGACTGCGATGCGGATGTACGTCGACCCCGCGTCGCTGCTCGACCCTCGCTTCGCCGCTCCCGAATATTTCGACCGCGCGTACGGCGCCGTGGACCACGCCACCGACATCTACCAGCTCGGGGCTGTGATCTACTACCTCGTCACCGGCCGGCCGCCGTTCCAGGGCACCTACGGCGAGGTACGAACCGGCGTCCTCGAGTCGACACCGCCGCTGCCCTCGGAGATCAACCCCGAGATCCCGGCGTGGCTCGACGACGTGTTGGGGACGGCGATGGCCAAACAGAAGCTCACGCGCTACGAGACGGCGACCCAGATCGCCCGGGAACTCGAACGGAGGGCGGTGGAGTGACCGTCCCGCTCCAGACCTCGGTGTTCGGCCAGGACGCCGGCCTCGCGTTCGTCTTTTTCATCGCCTTCTCCCTGATGTTCGTGCTCGGCGTCCGGTTCGGACTCTACGCGTACCTCAACGGCGAACGTACCGAGATCGAGGCCCAATCGACGCTGTGGAACTACCTGTTGCTGGTCGGATTGACCGCCGCGCTGTACGGCGCGCTCGGCGTCGTCGAAGCTGCGACGGCCGTCACCACCGCCGACGCGGTCCTGACTACCCCGTACCGCGACGGCGTGTTGCTCGCCTTCCTGCTCACGCTCGCGCTGACGATGCGGGAGATCAACACCAACGAGGCGCTGGCCGACGCCGGCCGGACCGCCGAGGACCAACCGGCCACCCGCCGGTCCGTCGAGGTCGGCTTCGGGGTGTTGGTAACGACGAGTCTGTTCCTGTCCGGGATCTTCGGCCCGACGGACGTGCTGACCGCCGTCGAGGGCGTTGCCGCACTCGTCGTCGCCGGCTACGGCCTGACCTACGGCCGGCGACAGTTGACCCGGTCCGCGGTCCGGGGCACCCTGCTCGATTCACTCCTGCGCCACCTGCTCCCCGTCGTCGCGTTCGCGTTGCTCGTGCTAGTGGTCGACCTCACCCTGCTGGTCGGACTCACCGTCGGCGTCGTCCGGCACATTCAGGTCGTGTTCGTCATCATGACCGCGACGACGCTGATGACCGCGACAATCAAACTCCGGCAGAACGTGGCGGGCCTCTGAGAGTTCGTTCGACCACGACCGGCGATAGATTTATGTCTGTGTCACACTGAAAGCGAACTACTGGCACAGATTTCTGTGCCACCCCCACCATCCCCCCACCCTTCTTTCCGTTCGACGCCGGTAGCGGCCGCTTTCTGGTCGCTTCGTGTCCCGCTTCGCACCGAGCAGTCGCGGCTCAGTCGTCACAGACGGCGGGCCGGTCGACGATGACGCCGTCGACGCCGACCTCGGCGAGTGCCGCGGTGTCGTGGCGCGACGGGACAGTCCAGGCGTTGACATCGAGTCCTGCCTCGTGGGCGCGGTCGACGAACTCGTCGACACAGAGTTGCCAGTGTGGATGGATCGCTTCACAGCCCAGGTCGCGGGCCACGTTGAGCATCCCCTGCTCGTCGCCCTCGGCGGCGAGGAAGGCCAGTCGATCCGCACCCGCCTCGCTCGCGGCCTCGAGAACGTCGGCGGAGAACGCCGAGACGAGAACGTCGATCCCGGCGTCGTCGGCCGCGTCCAGCGCGTCTGCCGCGACACCGTCCTCCTTGAGGTCGAAGACGAGTTCGACACCCCCGGGTATGGACTCGAGGAGCGACGGGAGCGTCGGGACGCCTTCGCCTGATTCGAGGACGTCGAGAGCGGTCAGTTCGTCGGCGGACAACTCCGCGACCCGGCCGGTCCCGTCGGTCACCCGCTCGACGGTCTCGTCGTGGATCACGACGAGTTCGCCCGACCCACACCGGCGCACGTCGATCTCGATAACGTCCGTGTGTTCGGCTGCCGACCGGACAGCTGTGACTGTGTTCTCCGGGTTGACCTCGGCGAATCCCCTGTGGGCAATACAGCGCACGCCCCCCGCTGGGAGGGGCACGGAGAAAGAGTTTTCCCCCTATCAGAAACCGCGCTGTCGCGCCCTGCACCGGCATCCCCGTCGGTCACTCGTGGTTTTTTGCCGCTCGGGACGGTACGGCGTATCATGCCAGTCGAGTTCGACTTCAGCGGCGAGACCGCACTGGTGTCGGGTGCAGGGGGTGCGCTCGGCAGCGCGGTGATCGAGGCGTTTCACGAGGCCGGCGCGGACGTCTGCGGTGCCGACATCGTCGGTCCGGACAGTGAGGACTTCCTCGCCGACCCTGACCCCGTCTGTCACCATCAGGCCGACTTCAGCGCCGAGGCCGAGGTCGCAGAAACCATCGAGACCGTCGCCGCGGAGAACGGCGGGCTCGATTACCTCTGTAACGTCGCGGGTACGTGGCGCGGCGGCACGCCCATCGAAGAGACCGAGGCCGAGGACTTCGACTTCCTGTTCGACGTGAACCTGAAGACGATGTTCCTGGCCTCGAAACACGCACTCCCCCACCTCCAGGACAGCGAGGGGGCCATCGTCTCGGTCTCCTCGCGGTCCTCGCTGGAAGGCGGCGAGGGCGACGGAATCTACCGCGCCAGCAAGGCCGGTGTGCGCCTGCTGACCGAGACCATCGCCGAGGAGAATCGCGGGGCCGTCCGGGCCAACGCGGTGATGCCCAGCGTCATCGACACGCCGATGAACCGGGAGATGATGCCCGACGCCGACCACGACGAGTGGGTCGACCCGGCCGACATTGCCCAGACCGTGCTGGCGCTGTGTTCGGAGGCCACGAGCGTCACGAGCGGCGCGGCGGTTCCGGTGTACGGGGAGGCGTGAATCCGGCCCTATCGCTCGTCAGCGCGTTCCCGCAGCGTCTCGAACAGCGGTTCGACCAGCCGGTCGCCGAGTGCCGAGAGTTCGTAGAACCGGGAGCCGTCCCGGGTCCGTTTCCGAACGAGCGCGGTCTCTTCGAGGGTGTCGAGGTGGTGGTAGAGGTCACGCTGTTTCCGGCCCGTCAACTCGGCCAGTTCGCCGGAGCTGAGCCCGTCTTCCTCGGCCAGCAGGTACAGGATGGGGAACCGGACCTCGCTGGCGACAGCCGCCAGCCGACCGAGTTCGCGGTCGAAGTCCAGCACGTCCCCCAGAAGCTCCGTCTCGACGCGCTCACGGGCCTGCGACCGCTGGCCGTCCGCCTGTGTCTCTTTGGTCCGTTCGCTCATATCCGTCACTTGCCGGGCGACCGAGTTAAGTCTTAACCCGAATTAAGACAATAGAATTAAATGAGTGCGCGGCGGCCGGGACCACCGGGCTTCATTTCCGTGGCCGTTCCGGGTGAGAACGTGACCGGACTCACGGAACACGACGGACGGTCGGTGGAGTCGATCATCCGTGAGTCCGTCCCGGGTGCGGCCGACGGGACGAAACTCGTGTTCGTGATGGGTCCCTATCGGTTGCTCGACCCCGGCTATCTCTACGAGGACCGGACGTTCTCGGACCTGCCGCCGGACCCGCTGGCACCCCACGATCACGGGCACGCCGACGTGGACCCGGACGACATCGAAGCCACGCTCCGGGGTCTCTGTTCCGAACTCTCGGAGGTGCCGGGTGTGACGGCGTTTCTCGCTACCGACGTGACGATCCCGACGGTGCGAGAAGTCGAGGAAGAGGGAGCCCAGGGTCCGGCAATGCCGGTGATCGACCAGTCGGTCGCCTTCGCGGCCGCCAGCGATGCCAGCGCCTTCGTCTTCACGAAGGCCGGATTGACGACCGGCGCGGGGGCCGAGGCCGGGGCCATCCCGGAGTCCTTCGGCCTCCGTGACGACGATCCGTCGCGGCCGCCCGAACTCTGTCGGATCTTCGCCGAGGCGAAACGAGAGGAGCGCGACGGACAAACCTACCTCGAACCGCAGTTCGCCTCCGCCTCCATCGACGAGATGGACGAAGCCTACGACGTACCCATCGCACACTTCGCCGACCGCGACGAACTTCTCGACAAACTGATTGGATTCGTCGAGGGCGACGTGTTCGAGATAGTCTGAGGAACTGTCGGTATCTGGAATCTCTCCCGCAATTTTTTTGCGGCCGCCTCGCAACGCCCGGGTTATGGTAGAACGAGCCACCTGGAAGACGAGACTCGGGTTCATCTTCGCAGCCATCGGGAGCGCGGTCGGTCTGGGCAACATCTGGCGATTCCCCTTCCAGACCGCGGAGTTCGGTGGCGCGGCCTTTCTGTTCGTGTATCTCGTCGCGGTCGTCCTCATCGGCATCCCGGCCATTCTGGCCGAATTCGTGATCGGGCGGCGGGCACAGCTCAACGCCATCGACGCGTTCGAGAAGCTAGGACATCCCTCCTGGAAAGTCGTCGGCGCACTCGGCGTGTTCACCGGGTTCTGGGTGCTGTCCTATTACAGCGTCATCGGCGGCTGGGTAATGCGCTACATCGTCGGCAGCCTCTCTGGTGCGTACTTCGGTGATCCGGCGACCTACTTCGGGACGGTCTCGACCGGCCTGCCGGCGCTGGCGGCCCACGGCCTGTTCATGCTCGTCGCGGTCAGCATCGTCGCCTTCGGCGTCGAGGAGGGCATCGAACGCGCGACGACGGTAATGGTGCCGGCCATCCTCGTCTTGCTCGTCGGCATCGCCGTCTACGCCGTGACGCTCCCGGGTGCCAGCGAGGGGTACGCCTACTTCCTCTCGCCGGATCTGGGCGCTATCACGGACAACCTCGCGTCCGTCATCCCGGCCGCGGTCGGACAGGCGCTGTTCTCCCTGTCGCTCGGGTTCAGCGTCATGATCACCTACGCCTCCTACGTCGGCGAGGACGAGAACCTCGGCGTCGACGGGCTCTCCATCGCGGGCTTCAACACCGGCATCGGTGTCCTCGCTGGCCTGGTCGCCTTCCCACTGCTGTTCGCACAGGGCGTCAGTCCCGATACGGCGGGTCCAGGCGCGGTGTTCGTCTCGATCCCGACGGCGCTCGCGAAGCTGCCCGTCGGTGGTATCCTCGGCCTCGTGTTCTTCCTCATCGTGCTGATCGCCGCGCTGTCGAGTGCGATCAGTCTGCTGGAAGTGCTGGTCTCGTACATGGTGGACAACTACGGCTACGCGCGCAAGCGCCTGGCGACCATCGCCGGGTCCGTCATCTTCCTGCTCGGTGTTCCCTCGGCACTGGACACGGCGTGGCTGGGCTGGTTCGACGGCGTCGCGGTCAACCTGTTCCTGCCGCTGGTCGTCTTCCTCGTCGTCGTGTTCGTCGGCTGGATACTCGCCGACGAGGCTGTCGCGGAGATCCGTGAGGGGACCCGCGGCGGCGAGTCCCTCGCGGTCGCCTGGCTCTGGTCGGTCCGCACCATCGTGTTGCTCGGCGTCGGCCTGTCGCTGGCACTCGGCGTGTACGAACTCTACACGCCCGAGAGCGCGTACATTCTGCCGCCGGGATTGCGACCCTGGTTGCTGGAACGAGTTCCCTGGCCCCTGCTCTGACCGGACGCATTCGCCGGTCGCTACGACTCCCATTCCTGTCAAACGAGACGGCCTTCGTCGCCCCGTTCTGATCGTCTCGACACGTTTTTCGCTGTCCGGTCACAGGCGCGAGTGATGACGAGAGCATCGTGGCGGACACGTATCGGTTTCATCCTGGCCGCCGTCGGAAGCGCCGTGGGTATCGGGAACGTCTGGCGGTTCCCGTGGTTCACTGCCGACAACGGCGGCGCGGCCTTCCTGCTGTTGTATCTCCTGTTCGTCCTGCTGATTGGGGTCCCCGGCCTGCTCGGCGAATTCGTGATCGGGCGCCGCGGCGGGAGCGACCCCATCGGGGCGTTCTCGGCTCTCGGCGGGCGAAACTGGCGGCCGATGGGCGGCGTCGCCCTGCTCGCTTCCGTCGTCGTCCTCTCGTTTTACTCCGTGGTCGGCGGCTGGATCCTGCGGTACCTGCTCGGGAGCGTCACGGGCGCGTACTTCGACGCGCCACAGCAGTTCTTCGGGGCTATCGACTACGGCCTCGGCGCGGTCGCGGCCCACGTCGTCTTCCTGCTCGTGACGGCCGGCGTCGTCTACGCCGGCGTCGACCGCGGAATCGAGGTGGCGACGAAGATCATGGTCCCCGGCATCGTCGTCCTGCTCGTCGGCCTGGCCGTCTGGGCGAGCACGCTCCCGGACGTGGCCGGCGGCTACGAGTTCTACCTCTCGCTGGACTGGGGGTACCTGCAGACCAACTTCGTCGACGTGGCCGCGGCGGCCGCGGGACAGGCACTCTTTACGCTCTCTGTCGGTGCGGGCGTCATGCTGACCTACGCCTCCTACCTCGGTGAAGACCGCTCGCTGGCCGCCGACGGGACGATCATCGCCGTCCTCAACACCGTCGTCGGCCTGCTGGCCGGGCTGGTCATCTTCCCCGTCCTCTTCTCGCTGGGCGTCCCGCCCGGCGATGGTGGCCCCGGGGCGCTGTTCATCAGCCTCGCGGGCGCGTTCGAGTCGTTGCCCTACAGCCGGCTGATCGGATTCGCCTTCTTCGGCGTGGTGGCACTGGCGGCGCTGTCCTCGTCCATCTCGCTGTTCGAGGTGCCCGTCGCGTATCTCGTCGACGAACACGACGTCGCCCGATCGTGGGCTACCGCGGGTGTTGGCGCGCTCTTCCTCGTCACCGGCAGCGGGGCCGCCCTGTCGTCGGATCTGTTCACCCTGCTCGCCGACAACGTGGCGAATCTGGCCTTGACGGTCGGTCTGCTGGGCTTTCTCCTGTTCGACGGCTGGGTGCTCGGGAAAGCGGCACTCGAGGAGTACGAATCCGGAGCCGGGCCGCTGGCACGCGCGCTCGGTCGCCCGTGGCTGGTCGCCATCGCCGTCGTGCTCCCGATATTCCTGACGTTCACGCTGCTGTCGAGCCTGACCGGACTCGCCGGCATCGCGGTCCCTGCCACGGGGTTGCTCGCGGCGGCCGTCGCCGGCGTCGCCGCCGCCATCGCCGTCCTCCGGCGGCCCGGATCGGCCTTCTGATCAGCGCACGAAGTAGGGCGACTCGTCCGCGCTGAACCGGCCGAGGTCGGCCGCCCGTCGGTAGTCCGTCCGCTGGAGTTCTCGCAGTGACTCCACCAGTTGCCGCTCTTGCCCGTCGGTCCACTCCGCAGGATCGGCCACAGGAACGACGAGAAAGCCGCCGCCGCGGGACTCTGTCGCGTGGAGTGATTCGGGGTCGTCGGGCACCGAATGGGGGGTGTAGGTTTCGAGGACGTGTGCGGTCGCGCGCTCGCCGACCGGGAGGAGGACGTGGGCGGTGATCGCCCGAAGTTCCGCGTCGAATTGCGGTTCCACGGCGGCGTAGTCCCCGTCCGTCGGCGCGTCGTCCGCGCAGGGGTACAGATACGAGAGGAAGGTGCCAGCGACTTCGGGGGGTGTTCCGGTCCCTACGAGCAGGCCGCCGGCCGCGAGGGCACGCTGGAGGCGGGCGGCGGCCGGGCAGTCGGTGAACGGGACGCCCGACGCCGCGCCGCCGTGGACGCCGGGGTGGTCCCCGACGACGTGGAAGTGCGCGTTGGCGTCGCCGAACCCGGGGACCGGCCGCTCGCAGGGGTAGGTCATCCCGAACGGATTCGACAGGCGGTCCGTGACGTTTTCCACACGGGCTCTCAGGACGGCCACGGAGTTAAGGAATCGCCTGGCGGCGGCTCACCGACGGCCACGAGTGCCAACGTTTATTCGCGCTAAACCGTAGTTTCGACCGACAGATGCCCTCCGAGGATTCGGCGGAACAGTCGGCACGTGCGGCGGTCGGGGCGGCCGTGGACCCGCCACCGTCGTTCGTCGAGCAGGCAAACGTCTCCGATCCGGGCGTATACGAGGGGTTCGCGGAGAACTGGCCCGACTGCTGGGAACGGGCCGCGGACCTGCTCTCCTGGGCCGAGCCCTACGACGAGGTACTCGGCGGTGCGGGGCCGCCCTTCCGCTGGTTCGACGGCGGACGGCTCAACGCATCCTACAACTGCCTCGACCGGCACGTCGAGAACGGCCGGAAAAATCAGGTCGCGCTGACCTGGGAAGGCCGACTCGGCGAGTCCCGGACCTACTCGTATCTCGAACTCTACCGGGAGGTCAACGAGTTCGCGGCCGCGCTGCGCGATCTCGGCGTCGAGGAAGACGACGTGGTTACTCTCTACCTGCCCATGATCCCCGAGCTCCCCGTCGCGATGCTGGCGTGTGCTCGCATCGGTGCGCCCCACTCGGTCGTGTTCGCGGGCTTTTCGGCGGACGCACTCGCCGCCCGGATGGACGACGCCGACTCGGAGTACCTGATCACCTGCGACGGCTACTACCGCCGGGGTGCGCCCGTCCACCAGAAGAGCAAGGCCGACAACGCCGCCATCGGGCTCGATCAGGACGTGACGACGGTCGTCGTCGACCGCCTCGGCGACGGGACGCCGCTGGCCGAGGGTGAACACGACTACGAACAGCTGGTGGCGACCCACCGCGGCGAGACCGTCGAGCCCGTGGCCCGCGACGCCACGGATCAGCTCTTTCTGATCTACACCTCCGGCACGACCGGCGAACCGACGGGCGTCCGCCACACGACCGGGGGCTACCTCGCCCAGGTCGCCTGGACCGCCCACGCGGTGCTGGACATCAAGCCCGAGGACACCTACTGGTGTTCGGCCGACATCGGCTGGATCACGGGCCACAGCTACACCGTCTACGGCCCCCTCGCGCTGGGGACGACGACGATGCTCTACGAGGGCACACCCGACCATCCCGAGAAAGACCGGGTGTGGGAACTGATCGAGCGCAACGCCGTGGACGTGTTCTACACCGCCCCGACCGCGATTCGCGCGTTCATGAAGTGGGGCGAGAAACACCCCGACCGGCACGACCTGTCGAGTCTTCGACTCCTGGGAACCGTCGGGGAACCGATCAACCCTCGCGCGTGGAACTGGTACCGCGACCACATCGGGAACGGGGAGTGTCCGGTGGTCGACACCTGGTGGCAGACCGAGACCGGCGGGGTGATGGTCTCGACACTGCCGGGCGTCGACCGGATGAAACCCGGCGCGGCGGGCCGACCGCTCCCGGGGATCAGCGCGGACGTGGTCGACGGCGACGGTGAATCGGTCGACCCCGGCGAGTCGGGGTATCTCGTCGTCACCGACCCCTGGCCGGGGATGCCGCTGTCGATGGTCCACGACGAGGACTGGTTCGCGGCCCGCGAGCCGGCCCGCCCGAACCTCGACGGCTACGACTGGGCCTACTTCACCGAGGACGGCGCGACCGTCGACGAGGACGGCTACGTCACCTTGCTGGGCCGGGTCGACGACGTACTCAACGTCTCGGGGCACCGCTTCGCGACGATGGAGATCGAGAGCGCCGTCGCCGACGTGACCGGCGTCGCCGAGGCCGCGGTCGTCGCCGGCCCCCACGACCTGAAAGGTGAAGCAGTCTACGCCTACGTGAGTCCGGCGGAGGGGGCGGGCGAAGCCACGCTCCGCGAGCAGGTCCACGAGGCCGTGGAGTCGGCCATCAGCCCCATCGCCGTCCCCGACGTAGTGGTCTTCACACCCGACCTGCCCAAGACTCGCTCGGGGAAGGTGATGCGACGCCTGCTCGAATCGGTCGCCCACGACGAGGATCTGGGCGACACCAGCGCGCTCCGCAACCCCGAGGTCGTCGGCGAACTCGAATCCGCGCTCGACGACGAGGAGTGAGTTTCGCATTTCTCTATATATCCGAAACTCGTTCGCGGGCATTCGGCGGTAGCTCCGGTCGAATCGAGAAACGGGGACTGTCGCCGCAAGGTTGATGTTTCGGTTTTCCAAAGATAGACGAAAGATGTGTGCCGCGGAGACCGACACCGGGACGGAACTGACGCCGTCGGCGTACCGTCGGCTCCGGCGGGCCACAGAGACGTTCCGCGCGGAACTGGTCGTCAGGCTGGCCGGCGAGGTCGGGTTGCGGCCCGCCGAGATCGCCCGTGTACGGCCCGACGACGTGGTGACGTACGACCGCGACGGCACCGACCACTACTTCCTGGCGGTCCCCGACGGGGACGGCGGGACGGACCGGCGGGCGTACCTCCCGCCGGACGTGGAACACGATCTCCGGCAGTTCGCCCGCGCGAACGATATCGACGACGAGGAACGACTGGTGGCGGTCTCGCCGCGGCGGGTGCAGATGCTCGTCGCGGAGACGGGTGAGCGTGCGGCCGACCGGACCGGCGACGAGCGGTTCCGATCCGTCTCCTCGCGGACGCTCCGCCAGTTTTTCGCCCGGCGACTGCTCGCCGAGGAGGGCGTCGATCCACACGTCGTCGCGACGGTCGGCGGGTGGGGGAGTGTCGAACGCCTCGAGCGCCTCCTCCCGGAACTGGACCGGGAGGACGTCGCGGCGGCGTTCGAGCGGACCTCACTGGTCGAGGGCGTCGGCGAGGCGGGTGTCGCCGACGGAGCGACCGTCGGCACGCGGTTCGACGCCGCCTTCGAGCGGATCCGGGCCGCCGCCGACGCGCTGTCGACGGCGTCGACGCGGGACGGGATCGAGCGCCAGGCTTGCGACCGCCTGGTGGACGGCGACCCCTACGCCGTGGCGTGGATCGGCCGACGGCGCGGGGATTCGATGGGTGTCACGACGGAAGCGGGGACCGACGCGGCCGAACTCGACAGCATTTCGCCCGAGGACGGGGCCGTGGGGGAAGTTCTTTCGACGGACGGCGTCCGGACGACCGACGACGTGCAGTCGGATTCGGACTTCGCCGCGTGGCGCGACCACGCCGATGCGGCCGGGTATCGGGGGGCAGCGGTCGTGCCGGTCGGCAACGGCGAGTCCGTCGATACCGTCCTCGGTGTCGGGACCACAGCGCCAGTGACCGACCGCGAGCGTACGTTACTGTCGTATCTGGGTCGGCGACTCGGACAGGCGATCACCGTCGTCGAACAGCGCCGACTCCTGCTGGCCGACACCGTCGTCGAACTCACCTTCGAGAGCGGCGACCCGGACTCGTTTTTCGCCCGGCTGTCGAGCGAACACGATTGCACCGTGACGCTGGACGGCGTCGTGCCCGGCGAGGAGGGGGCACTGGTGTACTTCGTCACACTCTCGGATGCCGGTGCCGAGCAAGTCCTCTCGTGGGCGACCGACCGCGCCGCCGTCGACGACGCGCGACTGGTTCGTGACTACGGTGACGAGTCCCTGCTGGAACTGGTCGTGTCTGGGGGCGACGTGGCGACGACACTGGTCGACCACGGCGCGACGGTCGGCGAGCTGGACGCCACGAGCGGGACCGAGCGCGTCGTCGGGCAGGTGTCGGCCGAGACCGACGTGCGCCGACTGGTCACGGCGGTGACCGACGCCTTCCCCGACACGAAGTTGGTGACCAAACGCGAGCGCGACCGGCCGGCCGAGACGCCGACGGCCTTCCGCGCGTCGTTGCGCGATTCCCTCACGGAAAAGCAGTCGGCGGTCCTGCAGGCCGCCTTCCACGCCGGGTACTTCGAGTGGCCCCGTGGTAGTACCGCCGAAGAACTGGCAGACGCCATCGGGATCACCTCACCGACCCTCCACAACCACCTCCGGCGCGCCCAGCAGAAACTCCTCACCGCCTTCTTCACCGACGATCAGCGACCGGGTGACCACGAGTCGCCCTGGGCCGAGGACTGACTCCCGGCGTGTGTCCCCATCGCTAACTGTTTAGTGTCCAGTTTCTACTGCCGAAATCAGTCGACTCAGAGTTTGAAACTCTCGAAACACGAAAACTGTGTGGTGGTTCACCACGCTCGATGAACGCGAATTCCGTTCGTTCGTGTTCTCGACCGACAGGTCGGCCGCTGGACGCCCGTCAGGGATTAGCATAATTAGAACCGTTTCTTTAGGGCGATGTCGTGAATGATGATGATGGACCATGTCCGAGGAATCCGAGGGTGAACTCGAAGCCCGGTTACCGGAGGGAGAGAGTTTCGAGCCGCCCGAGTCGTTCGTCGAACAGGCGAACGTCACCGACGAAGCCATCTACGAGGAGTTCGAGGAGAACTGGCCCGACTGCTGGGAGCGGGCCGCAGATCTGCTGGACTGGGAGGCATCGTACGACCAGGTGCTCGACGACAGTGACGCCCCGTTCTACGAGTGGTTCGTAGACGGGAAGCTCAACGCGTCGTACAACTGCCTCGACCGTCACGTCGAGGACGGCCGCGGCGACGAGGTCGCCATCGAGTGGGTCGGGGAACCGACCGAGGAGACGCGCACCTACACGTACCAGGAGTTGCTGGACGAGGTCGAGGAGTTCGCGGCCGCGCTGCGGGATCTCGGCGTCGAGGAAGACGACGTGGTGACGATGTATATGCCGATGATCCCGGAACTGCCGGTGGCGATGCTGGCCTGTGCCCGGATCGGCGCACCCCACTCCGTCGTGTTCGCCGGCTTCTCCGCGGACGCGCTGGCCACCCGGATGAACTCCGCCGAGTCGGAGTATCTGGTCACCTGCGACGGCTACTACCGCCGGGGTGACCCGCTCGATCACAAGGACAAGGCCGACGAGGGCCTGAGCGGCGTGGAGCACGGCGTGGACACGGTCGTCGTCGACCGACTGGGCGACGAACTCGACCACGACCTCGACGACGAGCAGCACGACTACGACGACCTGATCGACGAGCACGCGGGCGCATCGGTCGACCCCGTCACCCGCGACGCCGAGGATATGCTGTTCCTGATGTACACGTCGGGAACCACGGGCAAGCCAAAGGGTGTGAAACACACCACCGGTGGCTACCTGTCCTACGTCTCGTGGACCTCCCACGCGGTGCTGGACATCAAGCCCGAGGACACCTACTGGTGTTCGGCCGACATCGGCTGGATCACGGGCCACAGCTACATCGTCTACGGCCCCCTCGCGCTGGGCACCTCGACGGTGATGTACGAGGGCACGCCTGACTACCCGGACAAGGACCGGCTCTGGGAGATCGTCGAGGACTACGACGTGACCCAGCTCTACACCGCGCCCACCGCGATCCGCGCGTTCATGAAGTGGGGCGAGGAGTATCCGGCTCAGCACGACCTGTCGAGCCTGCGCCTGCTCGGAACCGTCGGAGAACCGATCAATCCGCGCGCGTGGAAGTGGTATTACAAACACATCGGCGACGAGTCCTGCCCGGTCGTCGACACCTGGTGGCAGACCGAGACCGGCGGGATGATGGTCACCACGCTCCCCGGCGTCAACGAGATGAAGCCCGGGTCGGCCGGGCCGCCGCTGCCCGGGATCAGCGCGAACGTCGTCGACATGAGCGGCGACGACGTCGAACCCGGCGAGGCCGGCTACCTCACCGTCGACAAACCCTGGCCCGGAATGTTGCGGACGCTGTACCGCAACGACGAGCGGTTCATCGAGGAGTACTGGCAGGAGTACTCCGACGAGGGCACCGACGAGTGGGTCTACTTCCCCGAGGACGGCGCGAAGATCGACGACGACGGCTACATCACGGTGCTGGGCCGCGTCGACGACGTGATCAACGTCTCGGGCCACCGGCTCGGGACGATGGAAGTGGAGAGCGCCATCGTCGGCGTCGAGGGCGTCGCCGAGGCCGCGGTGGTCGGCGGCAACCACGACATCAAAGGCGAGGCGGTCTACGCTTATGCCATCACCGAGGACGGATACGAGGGCGACGACGACCTCCGCGAGCGAATCGTCGAAGGCGTCGAGGACGCCATCGGCCCCATCGCTCGCCCCGAGGAGGTCATCTTCTCGCCGGAACTTCCCAAGACCCGGTCGGGCAAGATCATGCGTCGCCTGCTCGAGGACATCGCCAACGGCGAGGAACTCGGAAACACGAGTACGCTCCGTAACCCCGAGATCGTCGACGATATCGCCGGCAAGGTCGGCGAGGACTGAGGTCCGCCTCATCCACGCGATCTCACGACACCACCCCACCTGACTTCGATTCGACACGAACCACCCACGACACCATCACACGACCGAAATATGAGAGACAAAGACACGCACGATTCGCCGGACGGTGCGGCGACCGGAGACGACGAATCCCCGGTAGCCGAACCCGACGGCGGTACGGTATCACAGGCTGCACAGGACCACCAGCAAACCGACTACCTCGACAGCGAGGTCAACCTGCTCAGACCCAGCACGCGGTTCATGCGGGACCACCTGAAGCTGGTCTGGGGGAGTTTCATCGCCTGGATCCTCGCCACGTGGGGGCCGGTCACCGCGACCTTCCTCGCTCCGGAGACGATGACGTCGCTGTCGATCCTGGGCTTCCCGGCCCACTACTTCCTGGTCGGCTTCTTCGCGCCGACCAGTTCGCTGATTCTGGCGGCGATCTACGCCCACCGACGTGACAAACTCGACGAGAAATACGGCATCAACTCCACGCAAACGACGGGGTCACCCACGGGAGCCGAGGAAGCGGCGGCGACCGACGGAGGTGTGAACGAATGATGCTGCCGTTGCAGGCGGCCGGCGAACTGAACATCTCGTTCAAGCCACTCGGGGCGGCCATCGTCTTCCTGATGATGGCCTCCTTCCTCGCCATCGGCTACCTGTTCAAGGTCGCCGACACCGAAGGGATGTGGGTCGCCGGACGCGGGATCGGCTACGTCGAGAACGGCATGGCGATCGCCGCCAACTGGATGTCGGCCGCGTCGTACCTCGGCCTGGCGGGGCTGATCGCGCTGTCCGGGTTCTACGGACTGGCCTTCGTCGTCGGCTGGACGACGGGCTATTTCGTCCTGCTGATCTTCCTGGCCGCGCAGATGCGCCGGTTCGGGAAGTACACGGCACCGGACTTCGTCGGGGACCGGTTCAACTCCTCGACGGCCCGCGCCATCGCGGCGTTCACCACGCTGCTCATCGCGTACGTCTACTCCGTCGGGCAGGCCAGCGGCATGGGGCTGGTCGGCCAGTACGTGTTCGGGCTGGATTTCGTCCCGATGGTCATCGTGATGATGGCGATCACAGTCGGCTACCTCGCACTCTCCGGTATGCTCGGCGCGACCAAAGGGATGGCCGTCCAGTACGTCATCCTCATCGTGGCGTTCCTCGTCGGCGTCTTCGCGGTTGGCTGGTTCCACCAGGGGATGTTCCTGCCCCAGATCCAGTACGGTGCCCTGATCAGCGACCTCTCGACCCAGTTCTCCGAACCGTTCGTCAACGCCCCGTTCTACGTCTGGGTGGCGACCGCGTTCTCGCTCGTGTTCGGGACCTGTGGACTCCCCCACGTCCTGGTGCGGTTCTACACGGTCCAGAACGAGCGGACCGCCCGCTGGTCGACCGTCTCGGGCCTGTTCTTCATCATGCTCCTGTACTGGTCGGCCCCCGCGATGGCCGCACTCGGCGTCGACCTGTTCGCCGCCGTCAACAACATCTCGCCCGACACCGTCTTCGCCGCCGCCGATGCCGGCGGGATGTCCGGTGCGGAAGGTGACGTGATCGTCGTGCTGGCCGCCCAGCTCGCGGAGCTTCCCCAGTGGCTGGTCGGCTTCGTCGCGGCCGGTGCGATGGCCGCCGCGATCGCGACCACGGCAGGCCTCTTCATCACGGCCTCTTCCGCGGTCGCACACGACATCTACACCGAACTCATCAACCCGGACGCGACCCAGCGCCAGCAGATTCTGCTCGGCCGTGCGACGATCGTCGCGATGGGTGCGATCGTGACGCTCACCGCGCTCGACCCGCCGGCGCTGATCGGCGAACTCGTCGCGCTCGCGTTCTCGCTCGCCGCGCTCGTGCTCTTCCCCATGTTCTTCCTCGGCCTCTGGTGGGAGAACACGAACCGGCAGGGCGCACTCGCCGGGATGACGACCGGGCTGACGATCTGGATCCTCGCCGTCGTCAACGACCTCATCATGCCATTCAGCGAGGTCTACGGCGAGTTCGTGCCCGCCATCGGCGCGGCCCTGCCCGGGACACCGCTGGTCTTTGCGGTCACGATCATCGTCTCGCTGGCGACCACGGAACCCCCGGAGAAGACCAAGAAGATGGTCAGGCAGTGTCACAGCCCCAAGCCGATGGGCCAGCAACAGACCGCGGAAGACGTCGTGAGTACCGACGGGGGCCAGACCCCCGCGGACGACTAGAGCCATGTACGACAACATCCTCGTTCCCACCGACGGGAGCAAGACGGCAGAGTACGCGGTCGACCAGGCGATCGATCTCGCCTCGAAGTACGACGCGACGGTCCACGTCCTCTACGTCGTGGACGTGGACGCCACCAGCTACTCGCTGGGGACCGAGCAGGTCGACCGCATCCGGCAGGGCAACCTCGACGATATGCCCGAAGTGAAGGAGGCGGCCGACGAGGCGACGAGCTACGTCGCCGACAGGGCGGCCGAACACGGGCTGACCGTCGAGGAACATATGCGCGTCGGCGAACCCGCCCGCGCCGTCCGGAAGTTCGTCGAGGACAGCGATATCGACCTGATCGTCATGGGGAGTCACGGCCGGTCGGGCCTCTCCCGGGTCATCCTCGGGAGCGTCACGGAGAAGGTCCTACGGCGGACCCGGCTCCCGGTCCTGGTGGTCGACGCCCACGGCGAGGACGACGAAGCACAAGCGGAATAGCCACCAACTCCCTTACACACGAGCATGACCCGCCCACACACGCGGCCGATCCGAGGTGACCGGCGATGAGTCTCGTCGATAGCATCCGCGATCACGTCCGGGAACACCGTTCCGGGATGGTTTCGGATCTGCTGTTCGCCCTGGTGTGGGTGACGATCGTCGAACTGTTCTTCCGGTTCGTCGACGGCCCGCAGTGGGCCTACTATCTGTTCATGCTCGCTGGCATCCTCGCCTACTTCGGCTTCTTCTGGTCGCTGGAACTGGCGCGCGAACGGCAGTAACGCGGTTCGCCGCCCGTTCCCGCCCTCGGATCAGGTCCGCGGCACCGCCAGTACCGGGACGGTCGCCTTCCTGACGAGCGCGTCGGTGACGCTTCCGACGCGCTCGCGCTCGACGATCCGTTTGCCCGTCGTGCCCATCGTCACGAGATCGACACCGACATCGTCCATGTACTTGAGGATCTCCTCGTCGGGTGTCCCGACCCGGATCGCGGCCTCCGTGTCGAGGCCCGCCTCACTGATCGTCTCTTCCAGGTCCGCGATGGCGCGCTCGCCCTCGTCTTCGAGTTTCTCGTTGATTTCGCCCATCGCCAGCCCGGGTGCGGCGTTGGCGACGCTCTCGTCGACCACGTAGAGGACGTGGACCGTCGCGTCGTGACGGCTCGCGGCGTCGATGGCGTGCTCGACCGCGCCGGCGGCGACCTCGCTTCCGTCCGTCGGGAGGAGTACAGTCTCGTACATACACGACAAGATTCGACCGATATCAACTTAATCCAACGTCAAGATTCCCGGATCCTGGGAACGTGTTCGGCCACCGACTCCCGGCAGTCCGGCCAGTTACTCTTCTGGCGCGTACTGCCGCTCGACTGCTCGATACCCGTCGGCGTCGACCACGTCCTCGAAGGCCTCGAAGGAGATCCCGCCCACGGATTCGGTCGTGCCCGTCTCGGCCAACGTCTCGTAGGCGTCCTGCATCGCCTCCGTGGCCGCGAACAGCGCAGACAGCGGGTAGACGGCGATTTCGAACCCGATCTCGTCGAGTTCGGCGGCCGACAGCTCCGGCGTCTTTCCGTCGTCGACCACGTTGGCGACCGTCGGCGCGTCGATCTCCGCGGCGACGCGCTCCAGTTCGGTCCGCGATTCGGGGGCTTCGACGAAGACCACGTCCGCGCCGGCGTCGGCGTAGGCGCGCCCGCGCTCGATGGCCTCGTCCAGGCCGTGAACCGCGCGGGCGTCCGTCCGGCCGACGATCACCAGGTCCTCGTCACGCTCCTCACGGAGGTCCGCCGCGGCGCGGATCCGCTGGACGCCCTCCGCGGCCGGCACGACGCGTTTCTCGTCCATGTGGCCACAGCGTTTGGGCCACTCCTGATCTTCGAGGATGACGCCCGCGACACCGGCATCGAGACACTCCCCGACCGTCCGCCGGACGTTCACGGCCGACCCGTACCCCGTGTCGGCGTCGGCTACGAGTGGTACGTCGACACTGCCGGCGATCCGATCGATCCGTTCGACGTTCTCGGCCATCGACATCATCCCGAAGTCGGGGAGTCCCAGCGTCGACGCCGCGATCCCGAATCCGGACGTGAAGACGGCCTCGAACCCGGCTCGCTCGGCCAGCCGGGCCGAGAGCGCGTCGTGGACGCCCGGCAACGCGACGATTCCCTCCCCGTCGAGTACTTCCCGGAACCGCTCGGCCTGCGCGTTCGCTGTCATGGCTCGGTCGAGGGCGTCCGCCCGCCTAATCGTTGCCGATCCGTCCCACTCGTTGCTCGAAGGACCGACAGTTTCGACAACGAAATATTATCGACCCTGCTGTCGCCGTTCGCATCGTCGGGGGCGCTCACTGCGTTCGCGCCTCCCTGCTCGCGGGTCGTTTCACGCCCCGCTCGCTATCACGGCGGCGCTCCCGTTGGTCGCGCCTCACTACTCCGGAAAACATTTTTCACCCGGCTTCGTGTTCACTGCCAAGATGGACGTACGGGGACGTGATACGCGATGACGATCGAGGACCGCGTCGAAGAACTCCGCGAACGCAAGCGCGAGGCCGAACTCGGTGGTGGTGAAGACCGCATCGAGGCCCAGCACGACCGCGGGAAGATGACCGCCCGCGAGCGCATCGAGTATTTCCTCGATGACGGCACGTTCAACGAGGTCGACACCCTCCGCGAGCACCGCTCGACGAACTTCGACATGGACGAGCGGGAGATGCCCGGCGACGGCGTCGTCACCGGCTACGGCGAGGTCGACGGCCGGAAGCTCTTCGTCTTCGCCCACGACTTCACCGTGATGGGCGGCTCGCTGGGCGAAGCCTTCGCCCAGAAGGTCTGTAAGATCATGGACAAGGCCATCGAGACCGGCTGTCCGATCATCGGCCTCAACGACTCCGCCGGCGCGCGCATTCAGGAGGGGATCGACTCGCTGGCGGGCTACGCCGACATCTTCCACCGCAACCAGCTCGCTTCGGGCGTCGTCCCCCAGATCTCGGCGATCATGGGGCCGTGTGCAGGCGGTGCGGTCTACTCCCCAGCCATCACGGACTTCATCATGATGGTCCAGGACACCAGCCATATGTTCATCACTGGCCCGGACGTGATCGAGACCGTCACGGGCGAGGAAGTCGGCTTCGAGGAACTCGGTGGCGCACAGACCCACGCCACCGAATCCGGGGTCTCACACTTCACCGCCCAGGCCGAGGAGGCGGCCCTGGACGATATCGCCTATCTCCTCTCGTTCCTCCCGCAGAACAACGTCGAGGACCCGCCCCGCGTCGAGCCGTGGGACGACCCCGAACGGGAACCCGACGACCTGATGGACATCGTTCCCGATCAGCCCCAGAAGCCCTACGATATGCGAAACGTCGTCGATAGCATCGTCGACGAGGGTTCCTTCTTCGAGGTGGCCGAGATGTTCGCGCGCAACCTCACCATCGGCTTCGCCCGGATGGACGGTCACTCGGTGGGCATCGTCGGCAACAATCCCCACGTGAACGCGGGGACGCTGGACATCGACGCCTCGGTCAAGGGGGCGCGATTCGTCCGATTCTGTGATGCCTTCAACATCCCCATCCTGACGTTCGTGGACGTGCCCGGGTTCATGCCCGGCACCGACCAGGAACACGACGGGATCATCAAACACGGCGCGAAGCTGCTGTACGCCTACTCCGAGGCGACCGTGCCGCTGCTGACCGTCATCACCCGGAAGGCCTACGGCGGGGCCTACGACGTGATGGCCTCGAAGCACGTCGAGGCGGACATGAACTACGCCTGGCCGACGGCCGAAATCGCCGTGATGGGACCGAAGGGGGCGGTGAACGTCCTCTACGACGACGAACTTGCGAGTGCGGAGGACGTGGAGGCCCGCCGGCAGGAACTCATCGACGAGTACCGCGACGCCTTCGCCAATCCCTACACGGCGGCCGAGCGCGGCTTCGTCGACGACGTGCTGGAACCGCAGGAGACGCGCGCCCGACTCATCACCGACCTGGAGATGATCCGGGGGAAACGCAAGGACACGCCCGACCGCAAACATGGCAACATCCCGCTCTGAGATGGGGGACGAGAACGCTCCCGCAGGGACCGGCGAGGAGGCCTTGCTCACCGCCGTCGAGGCGGCGCTGGCCGACGACGCCGAGGCCGACGAAGCGGCTGCCGTCGCCGCCGCCATCGGCGCACATATGCGCGATCAGGAACTCGCCGCAGCGGCCGCGGCCGACGGAGATAGCGGCCCCAACTGGGACGAGGGCAAGTGGGAGTTCGCCAGCAAGGTGGCGCGCAAGCGTCGCCGCTCGGTGCGCGTGCCGACCGACGCGCCGAAAGATCCGTGGACGGCCGCGGGCCGGACCGACCGGATGTGAGTCAGGCCTGCCAGTGCCAGTAATCGACCGTGCGGAACAGGACGTACACCACGGCGTTGAGGACGCCGGTGAGCGCGAAGACGCCGCCCAGTACCCAGAAGACGCGGCCGAAGACGCCGATCTCGGTCAGGCCGAACGCGAAAGAGAGGGAGATGATCCCCCAGACCAGCAAGATCGCGGCGATGCGAGCCCCTTCTTCGACGTAGGTCGATACCGACTGTGCCGGCGGAACGGGTGAGCTGTCCGTCACGTCACCACAGTTCCACGGAGTTATCAAAAGTCGCTCGGAGACTCAAACAGTCACTGACGTTTAGACGCTCATCGTCTCGTCGCACTCGGGACAGCGCAGGCCGCCCTGGTCGCCGGCCGCGATGTCGACGCCCATCGCGTCCACGTCCTCGCAGTTCGGGCAGGGAACGGGCACGCGGAGCTGGTCCCAGTCGTGGCGCTTCCCGGGCGCGCCGATAGCCAGGACGGTCGCCTGCTCGTCGCTCTTGTTCTCGCCGTGGTGGTAGTCGCCGGGTGCGAAGCGGACGACCTCGCCTGCCTCGACTTCCTGTGACCCGTCTTCGGTGTCGAAGGTCACCGTGCCCTCTAGCACGTAGAAGATTTCCTCCTGGTCGAGGTGGGTGTGGTAGCCGCCGTCCGGGGCCTCGCCGGGGGCCAGCGTGTAGTGGTTCATCGCCACGTCGGTGGTGCCCAGCGCGTCGGCCAGTGCCCGCGCGCCCTCGGTCGCGTCCAGCGGGTGTGGGAACGTGTCTAACTCCTCGACGGTAACGTGTTCCATATCGGTACGGTCCGCACGCCCCGACAAACGGTTTTCGGGTTCGCATATTGGGTAGTTTATCCGGTCGGACTGGAGCGGGTTTTCCCTTGCCGCGTGCGCATACTTTTATAGGGCGACTCCCGGTACAGAGGGTATGTTCGATACGGTGCTCGTCGCGAACCGGGGAGAAATCGCGGTCCGGGTGATGCGCGCCTGTGAGGAACTGGGTATAGACACGGTCGCCGTCTACAGTGAAGCGGACAAGCACTCGGGACACGTCCGGTACGCCGACGAGGCGTACAACGTGGGCCCGGCCCGCGCGGCCGACTCCTACCTCGATCACGACGCGATCATCGAGGCCGCACAGCAGGCCGACGCCGACGCGATCCACCCCGGCTACGGCTTCCTCGCGGAGAACGCCGAGTTCGCCCGCAAGGTCGAGGCCACCGAGGGGGTCACCTGGGTGGGTCCCGCCGGCGACGCGATGGAGCGACTGGGCGAGAAGACCAAGGCCCGCAACGTGATGAGCGAGGCCGACGTGCCCATCATCCCCGGCACCGACCCCATCGAGGAACCCGCGGCCGTCCGGGAGTTCGCCGAGGAACACGGCTACCCCATCGCCATCAAGGCCGAAGGTGGCGGCGGTGGCCGCGGGATGAAGATCGTCCGCGAGGAAAGCGAGATCGAGGAGCAACTCGAGAGCGCAAAGCGCGAGGGCGAGGCCTACTTCGACAACGATTCGGTCTTTCTGGAGCGCTATCTGGAGGACCCGCGCCACATCGAGGTCCAGATCATCGCCGACCATCACGGGAACGTCCGCCACCTGGGCGAGCGGGACTGCTCGCTCCAGCGCCGCCACCAGAAGGTCATCGAGGAGGGCCCGAGTCCCGCCCTCGACGACGAACTGCGTGAGAAAATCGGCGAGGCCGCCCGCCGCGGCGTCGACGCCGCCGACTACTACAACGCCGGGACTGTCGAGTTCCTCGTCGAGGAGGACCCGGATCGGGACCCCGACGAGGTGCTGGGCGCGGACGCGGACTTCTACTTCCTCGAAGTGAACACGCGCATCCAGGTCGAACACACTGTCACCGAGGAGATTACGGGTATCGATATCGTGAAGTGGCAGCTCCGGGTCGCGGCCGACGAGGAGATCGGTTTCGCACAGGACGACGTCGAGATCGACGGCCACGCCATGGAGTTCCGGATCAACGCCGAGAACGCCGCGGAGGACTTCGCGCCGGCGACCGGCGGCGAACTGGCGACCTACGACCCGCCCGGCGGGATCGGCGTGCGGATGGACGACGCGCTCCGGCAGGGCGACGACCTCGTGACTGACTACGACTCGATGATCGCGAAGCTGATCGTCTACGCCTCGGACCGCGAGGAGTGTATCACCCGGTCACAGCGAGCGCTCGGGGAGTACGATATCGAGGGGATCCCGACGATCATCCCGTTCCACCGGCTGATGCTCGAAGACGAGGCGTTCGTGAACGGCAAACACCACACGAAGTACCTCGACGAGGAACTCGACCCCGAGCGCATCGACGAGGCCCAGGAGAAGTGGGGCACCGACGATGGCGGCAGCGCCGACGGGGACGAAGAGGTCGTCGAACGCGAGTTCACCGTCGAGGTCAACGGCAAGCGGTTCAGCGTCAACCTCGAAGAGCGCGGCGCGCCACCCATCCCGACAAGCGCCGGCAACGGCGGTGGCGGGGACCAGCCCCAGCGCCCCTCCGGCGGCTCGGGCGGCGGTGGCGGCGGAGGCGGCGGTGGCCAGGCCGCCGCGGCCGAGGGCCAGCAGGTCACCGCCGAGATGCAGGGGACCATCCTGGAGGTCAACGTCGCCGAGGGTGACGAGGTGGCCTCCGGCGACGTGATCTGCGTGCTGGAAGCGATGAAGATGGAGAACGACGTCGTCGCCCCCGCGGGCGGCACGGTCGAACAGGTCGCCATCGCCGAGGGCGAGAGCGTCGACATGGGCGACCTGCTGGTCGTGATCGACTGATCGGGATTAGCCGTCGGTGTCGGTATCTTCTGGACCGTCCCCGCGTCGCTGGACGACCAAATCGGTCACCATCGTCATCGCGGGATCGCCGTCGACCGCTGCCGTGAGTTCGTAGTCGAGATAGCCGTGGCTGTCGGTGTGGTCCGGGACCGTCGCGTCGAGGACCTCGCCCCGGACGGCGAGCGTGTCGCCGGGGTGGACCGGGTCGTGGAACTCGACGCGCTGGATGTAACGTGCACCCAGGTTCGCCACGTCGTCGAGCCACGCGTCGACCCAGTTGCGCATGGCGACGCCGATCGTGTGGAGCCCGCTGGCGATCACTTCGCCGTGGATGGACTCCGCGGCCGCGGCCTCGTCCACGTGGAACCGCTGTGGGTCCCACCGCTCGGCGAAGGCCACGATCTCCTCCGTCGTCAGTGTCTCCGCCCCGAACGTTCCGGTCTCGCCGACCGCGATGTCCTCGAAGTAGCGCATACGCGCCGTTGGCCCGACGGGGGCAAAAACACGACGCGTGAGCCGTCGGTTTTTCTACCTCGCCGGGCCAAGCCGATCCATGCAGAAGACGCGCCACCGCGTTCTCGACGCCATCGCCGACGGGCCAGTACCGGGGCCGGCACTCGCCGACCGCCTCGACGTGTCACGTGCCGCAGTCTGGAAACACATCGAGGCGCTCCGGGACGCGGGCTTTTCCATCGACGGCGGTGACGACGGCTACGAACTCGTCTCCATACCGGAGTTCGGTGGCGAGGCGGTCGAATTCGGACTGGACGCCCCCTTCGAGGTGGAGTATCACGACACGATCCCGAGTACCAACGACCGGGCTCGGGAACTCGCCGACGAAGGCCGCGAGGACGTGGTCGTGCTGGCCGACGAGCAGACCGGGGGCCGGGGCCGCCTCGACAGGGCGTGGACGGCTCCCTCTGGCGGCATCTGGCTGTCGATTCTCCTGCGGCCGACGGTGCCGCCCGCCGACGCGCCCGCGTTCACGCTCGCGGCCGCGGTGGCGACGACCCGTGCGGCCCGCGAGGCCGGCGTCGACGCCGCGATCAAGTGGCCCAACGACGTGCTGGTGGCCGACGGTGATGGAGGCCAGCGGAAACTCACCGGCATCCTCACCGAGATGGAGGGCGAAGCGGATCGAGTCTCGTGGGTCGTCGTGGGCATCGGGATCAACGCGAACGTCGACGCCGCCGACCTCGTCGACGGGGCGACCAGCCTCCGTGCGGAGAACGGGGACGTGAATCGACGGGTGTTCACCCAGCGCGTGTTGGAGGAGTTCCACGAGCTACGATCGAATCTGGATTCGGTGGTGCCGGCCTGGCGGGACCTCGCGGACACCCTCGGGCGGCGGGTCAGGGTCGACACGCCAGGTGGCGAGGTCGTCGGCGAGGCCGTGGATATCGAGTTTCCCGGCACGCTCGTGGTCGAGACCGACGACGGGACCGTTCGCGTGAGCGCCGGCGACTGTGAACACCTCCGGCCGGTCTAGGCCTTCATCTCCGGCTCACGGTCGACGACGGCCGGTTCCTCCACGCGGACCGTCATCACCGGGACCGGCGAGCGACGGACCACGCGCTCGGCGACGCTTCCGAGCAAGAGGCGGTCGATGCCCCCGCGCCCGTGTGTCCCCATCACGATCAGGTCACAGCCGTCGTCGTCGGCGTGTTCCACGATCGTTTTGCTCGGTTTGCCCTCGGCGACGATCCGCTCGACCGGTGCGCGGCCGCCGACGATCCGCTCGACCTCGTTCAGCGCGGCCGTCCCCTCCTCGTACAGCAACTCCGAGATTCCCTCCCAGCTGGTCTCCATCGGCAGACTGGAGAAACTCGCCGCGTCGACGACGTACAGCGCGTGGATCGAGGCGTCGTCTCTGTCCGCCAGCGCGGCCGCGTGGTCGACCACCGGTTCCATTTCCGCCGACCCGTCCGTCGGCAGGAGGACGCAATTGTACATTGTTATCTATTACCAACCTTCGACGGCGGCCGGCTTAACTGTAACTGGGAACCGGGCGGGGTCACTCGTCAGTCGGCGGTTTCGAGGACGACCTCGCGCACGTCGCTTTCGCCCGCGCGACGGACCACGGCGCGGACGGGGTTCTGGTAGCCGCTGAGGTTGTCCGAGTCACCGTCGAGAACGAACAGGCGGGCGTCCCGGTCTTCCTCGATCACGCCGCAGTTCAGGCCCGCGACCTTGGCCCCGTGGTGGGTCGCCATCTTGAGGACGTAGCGGGCCGACACGTCCGAGAGTTTCGCGGCGAACTCCATCTCCCGGAACATCGAGGGGCTGTTGAGCATCACGTTGTCCGTCCCGAGCGCGACCGTCGTGTGCTCGGCCAGTTCGGCGATATCGGGCGTGCCGACGCCGGTCACGAGGTTCGAGCGCGGGCAGACGACGATAGGCACCTCCCTGTCGGCGACTCGATCCAGGTGGATCGGCTCGGTGTGGACCATGTGGACGAGGAAGTCGGGATCGAGATCGAGCGCCCCGTTGATGTCGTCGGGGTCGCGCTCGCCCGCGTGGATGCCAAACAGTTTGTTAGCCTCGCGGGTGGCGGTCCGTTCGCGGCCGAATTCGCCGTCGCGGGCCCCGCTCGCGCCGAACCCGTCGGCGGCTTCCATGGCTTCGATCTCTTCGCGGCCGAGCGTGACCGACTCGATGTCCAGCCCCTCGGCGGCCTCGGCCATCGCGCGGACGCCTTCGACGCCGCCCTCGCGGAACTCGATACAGGCCGCCGTGCCGCCCGACTGCATGAAGGAGAGGGACCGCTTCATCGCCGCGACGGTCTCCTCGTGGCTAGCCTCCCGGAGCAGTCGATGTTTCAGGCCGTCGGGCGGCGCGACGAGTTCGTCCAGGCTCAGCCCCTCGCCGGCTTCCTTGGCGATGGAGTCGCCGATGTGGGTATGGGCGTTGACGAACGCCGGGACGACGATGTCGTCGGTGTCGACGGGTTCCTCCTCGATGCCCGCGACCTGTCCGTCGGCGACGATCACACGGCCCTCGATAACCTCGAACTCTTTCCCACGAAGGATTCGGCCTTCGATCACGCGGCGCTCGCTCATCCGCTACCCTCGTGAAAGTCGTCGAGCGTGGTGTGGACACCGGGCCGGGCGTCGCTGATCAGCGAGCCGTCGATGTCGAGCCCGAGGACGCGACTGGCGGCGTGCCCCACCCGTTCGGTCACGTCCTCGGGGGCGTACACGCCGAGTCGCCACTGGTCGCGCTGGACCGCACGGAGCGCGCCGACCAGCGTCGACTGGTCACCCAGCGGTCGGATCTCCCCGTTGACGATCACCCGGCTCGTCGTCTCCTCGATCTCGGGGCGGCTGGGCACGTCGAGGATCACGTCGGCCGGGTCGACTTCCGCCTCGGCGGCGATGTCGCGTTCGGCCTGGGCGATTCCGTCGTGGTCCCGCTCCAGCAACGCTTCGGGCACGTCGCCCATCTCTGCCCAGACCGCGCGCTTCAGGAGGTCACGCTCGGTGAGCCGGCGGGCGGTCTCGGCGGTCGCCTCGCACTGCCGGAGCGCGACGAGCAGGTCGTGGTCGTCCATCCGGCGCATCGCTTCGGCGGTGGTGTCGGTCGCATCGAGCAGGCGTTCCGCGCCCCGTCGGAGCATCGACTTGGAGATGCGGGCGGTGTGGTGGCTGTACACTGTCGGGGTCATCAGCGCCCGGGCGACGAGCAGGCTCTCGGCGGTCTGGACGTTGCCCTCCGCGAGGACGAGTTCCCCGTCGACGAAGGAGAGTTCCCGGACCAGCCGCTCGTGGTCGATGGTGCCGTAGGGGACGCCGGTGTGGTGGGCGTCCCGGACGAGGTAGTCCATCCGGTCCACGTCGAGTTCGCCCGAGACGAGCTGGCCGAGCTTGCCGTCGCCGGCCACGAGGTCGGCCACCGCGTCGGGGTTCAGCCCGTGATCCGAGAGGACGCGGGCGACCGCCCCCGACTCCAGCAGTTCGTGCACGTCGTCGTGCCACTTCCCGGTATGGCGGTGGACGACGGACTCGACGTTGTGGCTGAACGGCGCGTGGCCCACGTCGTGCAACAGGGCGGCCGCCCGCACCCGCTCGGCCTGCTGACCCTCGACGTTGAGGTGGCTCAGTGCCTCGTCGGCGAGGTGATAGACGCCCAGGCTGTGCTCGAAGCGGGTGTGGTTCGCGGAGGGATAGACCAGCGTGACGGTGCCGAGCTGGCGGACGTGTCGGAGTCGCTGGACCAGCGGTGTGTCCAGCAGGTCCGTCGCGACCCCGCGCACCTCGATGTGGTCGTGGACGCTGTCCTTGATATCCATTACGCCGGACTTTACCCCGCCGCCACTAAACTTCACGCGTCGCCGACCGACGCCCCGCCGCCCGAAGTCGCCCCTTTCAAGATGGGTGCCGATGTGGGGACCGACATGAACCGATACCGCGTCGCCCTGATCGCCCTCGTCGCCGCCGTCGCCCTCGCAGGCTGTGGCGGCCTCGGCGGTGACTCCGGGACGCCAACGCAATCGCCGGCGAACGGGACGCAAGCGAATACGACCGCCGACACGTCGGCACCGTACGCCCTCCCGCTCAACGGAACGGGTATTCAAGAGCGCCACCGCGCCGCGCTGATGGACGCGAACACGTTCGTCTTCCGACAGAGCGCGGTCGTTCGGTCGGCCGATACTGGTGCACCGCTCCAGTTCACGAACGTCTCCGCACAGGTCGCCCTCTCGTCGGGGACCTACCGGCTGTTCGAGGCCGCGACGACGACGAATCCGACCGATGCCTACGTCGACGAGAACGGGACGGTCTACCTCCGGGAGCAAAGTGACGGACAGATCGGCTACGACCGCCAGTCCGGGGCCGAGAACACCGCGAACACGTACGTCTACCCGGACATCAACCGGTACCTCCGTGGACTCGACTACAGCTACGACGGCACCGAACAGGTGGACGGCGAGACGGTCTTCGTCTACGGGGCCAACGGGACGGACCGGCTCGATCCCGACACACACGGGCTGAATCTACTCGAACCGAGTAACCTCTCGGCCATCTCGGCCGAACTCCGCGTCGCCGAGGACGGCACGGTCCGTTCGTTCCGGTACGACGTGACCGGAACGGCCGCCGAGGGGGACCGTATCCGGTACGTGGTGAACGTCGACTACACTCAGATCGGTTCGACGTCGGTGCGGGAACCGTCGTGGCTCGATCAGGCCAAACGGGTCACCGGCGAGTGACGGGCCGGTTGCCCCTGGCGAAAGGATTTACCGCGCCGATTCCCGACCACCGGTATGGTCACGTTTCTCTCCGGAGGCACGGGCACGCCGAAACTCCTCCGGGGCGCGGACGACGTCTTCCCGCCGGCCGAGACCACCGTCGTCTGTAACACCGGCGACGACGTGGAACTCGGGGGTCACCTGGTCTGTCCCGACGTGGATACCGTCCTCTTTCTCGGCGGCGACGAACTCGACCTCGATACGTGGTGGGGCATCGCCGACGACTCGACGGTGACGGACGACGAACTCCACCGACTGGCCGACGCCGCGGGGCTGGAGGACGGCCCCAGATATCTTCCCGACGAGCGCCAGACGGCGGGCCGGGAGATCGCGCGCTGGCGGCGGTTCTCCGGCGTCGCGGAGTTCATGTTGATCGGCGACCGGGACCGCGCCGTCCACCTCACCCGCACTGGCCTCCTCGACGAAGGCCACACCCTCACCGCGGTTACCCGAGCCCTCGCCGACGCCTTCGACGCGCCGTGGGACGTCCTGCCGATGAGCGACGATCCTGTGGCGAGTATCGTCCACACGCCCGAGGGGCCCGTGCACTTCCAGGAGTTCTGGGTCGGTCGCGAGGGCGACCCGGCCGTCGCATCCGTCGAGTTCCGCGGCGGTGCCGAGGCGACCGCGACCGACGCCGTGCTGACCGCGCTCGACGATCCGGTCGTCGTCGGCCCCTCCAATCCGATCACGAGCATCGGGCCGATGGTTTCCGTCGAGGGTATCGAGGCGGCGCTCCGCCAGACTTCGGTCGTGGCCGTCTCGCCGTTCGTGGAGGATCGGGTGTTCTCGGGGCCGGCGGCGAAACTGATGGCCGCCGAGGGGTACGACCCCTCGACGGCCGGCGTCGCGGCGGCCTACGAGTTCGCTGACGCGTTCGTCCTCGACAGCGAGGACGGCACTGACCTCGACCGGCCGGTCGTCCGGACCGACACGCGACTGGACACCGAAGCCGACGCCCGACGGGTGGCCGAGGCCTGTCGGGAGGCACTGGGGGTGGTGTCGTGAGCCGTGACGCCGCGTCCGACCCGCCCGCCCCGCTGGAGTTCCGGCCGCGGGTCGTCCTGGCGAGCCTCAGCGGCGAGTCCGACGCCGACTGGGCTCGTGCCGGAAGCGAGTACGCCGGCGCGGCCGCCCTCGGTGGGATCGCGCTGGACGACCCCACCCGCGCGGCCGCCCGCGAACTCGTCGCCCGAGACCGAACCGAGTTCCTGCCCGACGATCCCGTCGAATACGTCGACGAGCAACTGGCCGCGCTGGAAGACGTCCCGCTCCGGACGGGGTTCAACGTTCGGACGGCGACTCTCGACCCGCTCCGCGAGGTCGCCGCCGTCTGTCGCGATCGCGATGCGTTCCTCGAGATCAACGCTCACTGCCGACAGGACGAGATGTGTGCGGCCGGGGCCGGCGAGACGCTGCTCCGGGACTCGGGCCGACTGTGTGAACAGGTCGAGACCGCGGCCGAGACTGGCGCGACGGTGAGCGTCAAGGTCCGGACCGAAGTCCCGGGCGTCGACCTCCCGTCGCTGGCCGAGCACCTCGAAACGGCAGGGGCCGACGCCGTCCACGTCGACGCGATGGATTCGGAGGCCGTCGTCGGCGACGTGGCCGCGGCGACCGACCTGTTCGTGATCGCCAACAACGAGGTCCGGGACGAGGGGAGCGTCCGGGAGTATCTGGACCACGGCGCGGACGCGGTCAGTGTGGGCCGCCCGAGCGACGAGCCGGCGGTGCTCGAACGTGTCCGCGACGCAACGACGGCCTGGTTCGCGGAGGAGGTCGAGCCGTGAGCTCCGCCGATCCCGGCGTCGAACCGCCGCCGGAGCGCACCGTCGTCGACGACGCCCAGCTCGCGCTCCTGCTGGAGGTGACGGGGACGCCCAAACCCGGCAACGTCGACCGCGCCCACGACCACGACGACCTGCGGTTCGAGCACTTCATGGCGGGCGGCATCGGCGCACGGTGCGGTCTCGAACTGGCCGCCGACGGCGAGCGCCTGGGCCGTGCCTTCGAGCGCGCGATCGCGGGCATGAGCCAGCAACGGGCCGGCAACACACAGTTCGGGGCCCTGCTCGTGCTCGTGCCGCTGGTCCGGGCGGCCGCCGAAGGGGAGCTATCGGGCGAGCGGGCCGGCGACCTGGCGGCGGCGACGACGGTCGCCGACGCCGCGGACTTCTACCGGGCCTTCGAGCACGTCGACGTGGCCGTCGACGACCCGCCAGCGGGCATGGACGCCCTGGACGTGCGCCGCGGTGCCGAGGCCGTCCCCGCCGTCGAGGACCGAGGCGTGACGCTGTACGACGTGATGGCCGATTCCGTCGAGGTCGACGGCATCGCCCGCGAGTGGACCGGCGAGTTCGCGCGCACGTTCGAGGCGGCCGAGCGACTGCTCGACCGCGATGGACCGGTCCCTGATCGAGCGGCGCGGGTCTTCCTGGAACTGCTGGCCGAGGAACCAGACACGTTCGTCGCGACACAGCACGACCGCGAGACGGCTCGCGAGGCGACGGAGCGAGCGGCCGCCGCGCTGGCCGACGGCGATCCGTGGGCGCTAGCCAACGAGTTCGTCGCCGAGGGGATCAACCCCGGGACAACAGCCGATCTGACCGCGGCCGCACTGTTCGTCGCGCTCGAACGGGGGCTGGAGATATGAGTGACGACGACGAGGAGTGGCCCGACCCCCCTGGAGCACCGGGCGCGTCCTCGGACTCGGACGGCGATCGTCTCCCGATCCAAGCCGAGAGCGGAGTGCTGGCCATCGGCGCTGGCGTGACGGTGGCGGTTCTGGGCTACGCGGCCATCGCACTGCTGACGGGTATCGAACGGTCGGCGACCCTCTCGACCGTCCTGCGTCCCGGCGCGCTCGGACTGTATCCCGGTGCCGTGGTCGCCGGGTGGATCGACGGCGGGTCGCTCCGCCGGAGTGCCGACACCGGCTTCCGGGCCGTCTTCGTCGGGACGACGCTGGCCCAGGGCGCGCTGTTCCTGCAGGCCGACGCGCCGCCAACCTTCCTCCTGCTCGGACTGATGGGCATCGCCGTCGCCTACGCCCTGCCCGCGACGCTGTTCGGGGCCCTCGGCGGCGCGCTCCGCCGCTGGTACGAGCGCGACCCGGAGGTAGACCTCGATGTCTGAGAGTTGGCCCGTCGCCCTCCGGGGCGTCACCGAGTCTCTCGTCACGACGCTCGGGCCGAACGACCGCTGGAACGTCGCCGCGCTGGGACTCCACGCGCCCGGGGGTGGCGACGACGCCAGCGACGACCCCGTCACTGCCCGCACCTGGGGTCGCACCCGGACCTGGCGGAACTTCCGGGAGCGCGGCGAGGGGTACGTCCAGTTCACGACCGACCCCCTCGATTTCGCCGAGGCCGCGATGACCGTCCGCGAGGAGACCGAGCCAGTCCTCCCGAGCGCCGACGCCTGGGCGCGGGTCACCGTCGAGCGGACCGACGCGGGCGAGGACGACGACACGCAGTGGGTCGAGTGGGCGCTCGGCCCCGAGGAAACTGCCGTCGAGCGCGAGACCGCCCCGACGACGAACCGGGGCTACTACGCCGTGGTCGAAGCCACCGTGGCGGCCTCCCGGCTGGACGTGCCGGCCTACGACCGCGCGGAACTGGAATCGCGGCTCGACTACTTCGCCGATGTCGTGGCGCGCTGTGGCGGCGAACGCGAGCGAGCGGCGATGGCCGTGGTTCGGGACAACTGCTCGTGGGACGGGTAGGATACGGGGCCGCCGGCTCGCCGTTCCGGGTCGCCTTTCGAACCCTTTTTCAGAGTTGGGCCAGCACGTACGACCAACATGGCAATCAAACCGGCCTACGTCAAGAAGACGGGACGGACCCTGCTGGAGCGCTACCCCGATGCCTTCGGACACGACTTCGAGCACAACAAGGAACTGGTAACCGAACTCACAAACATCGAATCCAAGGGCGTCCGCAACCGCATCGCGGGCTACATCACCAGCAAAGAAGGCGCCGAAGTCCCCGCGTAATCTTCGACTTCTCCTTCGATTCTCCGCGCTGACGAGTCGCGACACTGGCCGTCCCGACCAGTCGACCGGCGACGGCTTTCCAAACCGTTTTGAGGCGGCCCGGCCGTAGCTGTGGGTACCAATGACAGTACGCGTAGGCGTTCTCGGCGCGACGGGCGCAGTCGGACAGCGACTCATCCAGCAGATCGATCCCCACCCCGACTTCGAACTCGCCGCGCTGACCGCATCCAGCGCGAGCACGGGCAAGTCCTACCGCGAGGCCGCCAAGTGGCGCGTCGACAGCCCCATCCCCGAAGACGTGGCCGACATGACCGTCGTCGCGACCGACCCTGACGAGGTCCCCGACGACGTGGACTTGCTGTTCTCCTCGCTTCCCTCCAGTGTCGGTGAAGCCGTCGAACCCGAGTTCATAGAGGCGGGCTACGTCATGTCCTCGAACTCCTCGAACTTCCGCACCGACGAGGACATCCCGCTCACCATCCCGGAGGTCAACGCCGATCACCTCGGCTTGATCGAGGTCCAGCGCGACGAGCGCGGCTGGGACGGGGCCCTCGTCAAGAACCCCAACTGCTCGACGATCACGATGGTCCCGCCGCTTGCCGCCCTCGACGAGGCCTTCGGCCTGACCGACGTGCGCGTCTCCACCCTCCAGGCCGTCTCCGGCGCGGGCTACTCCGGCGTCACCTCCATGGAGATCATCGACAACGCCATCCCGCACATCGGCGGCGAAGAGAAGAAGATGGAAACCGAGAGCCGGAAACTGCTCGGCGAGTTCGACGGTGCCGAGGTCCAGTGGAACGACGCCGAGGTCGCCGCGTCCTGTAACCGCATCCCGACGCTCGACGGCCACCTCGAGAACGTCTGGGCCGACACCGCCGAGGACGTGACCGTCGAAGAAGCCGCCGAGGCCCTGCGCGAGTACCCCAGCATCGACCTGCCGTCCTCGCCCGACCAGCTCATCAAAGTCTTCGAGGAACCCGACCGCCCCCAGCCCCGTCTGGACCGCAACCAGAGCGACGGCATGGGCATCGCCGTCGGTGGCATTCAGGAGACCGAGAACGGCCTCCAGTTCAACTGTCTCGCCCACAACACCATCCGCGGCGCGGCCGGCGCGTCCGTGCTGAACGGCGAACTGCTGCTGGAAGAAGGCTACCTATAACCCACTTTTTACTTCGTCGGGTGCCGCGCTGTGCGCGGCACCACTCCTCGTGAAAACTTGGGGAAAAAGGCCGCTCGCGCGCCGACGGCGCGCTCGCGGATGCTGTGCTGCGTTCCTCCGCACCGCAAAACTGCGACCGCAACCCCGCAACCGCAGACCCGCTCCAGCACCGCAGACCCGCTCCGCCACCGCAAACCGCCCAGCCCCGCGCTCAGTCCGCCGCGGCCTCGTCGTCGCCTTCGAGTTTCACGAGTTCGTCGACCGGCGGAATCTCCGCGTCCTGCTCGGTGAGAATCTCGACCCGGCGAGTGAGCTTGTTCCGCGAGTACTCGATAATCGGGATCGGATTCGTCGCCTCACCCTGCGAGGAGTGCCGGACGATGCCCGCGACCAGCGGCATCAGGTCCTGCAGCGTGTTCTGGACGACTTCGGCGTCGACGCCCTCCTCGTGGATCAGCGTCCGGACCTCCTGCATCCCGAAGCCCACGTGCCGACCCTCGTCGCTCCGGATGCGCGTGATCCCCTCGACCAGCCCGTCCATCTGGGGGAACGCCCGGACCGCCACCTCGTCGGAACCCTGATCGGAGAAGGCCGACTGGATGCCGTAGTAGCCGGTCTGTGCCAGCACGCTCTCGACGACGAGGTGGTAGTGACAGTACGCCTTCGCGCGGTTCTCCGGCGTGTCCTCTTCCAGCAACCGCTCCATCGCCGCCTCGTTCCGGTCGAACAGTTCTACGTAGTCGTCGTTGAAGAACCGCTGGTCGGTCGGTCTGGTCACGTCGAAGCCCAGTTCCTCCTCGACGGGATTGACCACCTCGCGCCAGTAGCGGTCGAAAAACTGCGTGTGTTTGGCCTCCTCGTAGATCTGGCTGGAGACGAACATCTGCTTGTTGATGTCCTCTAGCACCATCCCCAGCGGCATCAGGTCCTCCGTGACGGCCTCCTCGCCGGCACCGAACAGCGCCAGCGTCGTCCGGAGCCCCTCGAACTCCGCCTCGGTCGGTTCGTCCTCGATGAACTTCCGCCGGTCGGCCTCGATGTCTTCCTGCGGGATGTCGCCGTAGGGATCCCAGTGTCGGTAGACGGCGTTTTTGAAATAGCCCTGGGCGAACGAGTCCGGATCGAGTCGCATATCGCGGCTGGTATCTTCCACCTGTGTCATGGTGTCTCAACCCATACCCCGGACCCGGATAAGTGTCCTTCGCCCCAACGAGCAGGTGCTTTATGAGCTACCGAGCGGTCGGATCGACTCCCGCGCCGTCGTGTCGTAGCCTGCGGGAACGATCTCGGTCACGAACTGGCTCTCGATGGCCTGCAGGTGTTCCGCGACGGTTCCGGCCGAACAGTCGAGTTCGGCGGCGATCTCCTCGCAGGTCACCTCGCGTGGAATCTCGTAGTATCCCTTTTCGACCGCCTTCCTGACGACCTCTCGCTTGCGTTCGGTGAGACCCGAAAACAGCGTCTTGCTCTCGGGGTCGTAGCTCCCGATCCGGAGCAGATCCACCGACACGCCCTCGGGGATCACGTCGATCATCTCCCGGAGTGCCGCCTCTTCGGCGATCAGTGTGAGCTTGAGACTCGACTGTGCGGGTTCGACGAACTCCAGCGGATACTCCGGCAGGACGGCGAACTCCTCCAGAAGCGTCAGCAGTGAGTCCACCAGCTCCGTCGGATGGAAGTGACAGCGGAGCAACTTCCCGTCGTCCGTGTCGGTCAGCTGGTAGTCGATCATGTCGTCTTCGGTCTCGGCGAGCGCGTCGAGAATACTGCTCGTCGGCCCGTTCAACTCGTTGAGTAGCACGACTGTGCCGTCAGCGAGCAGCGTGATGTTTCGAATCGCGACCATCGTCACGTCGTGGTCGCGGAACGCGGCTTCCTTCGGATGGAACCACCCCCGGTTCGGCGTCAGCACGAACGTCCCGTACCTCATGTTCTATTAGGCGAAATGCTACGTGATAATGGTTCGCATTGACAGCCACCCGCGGTCGGATTCACCTCTTTTAAGCCGCCATCACGGGAAGACTCGACTGCAATGGATATCCTGCACACCTGCATGAACGTCTCGGACGCGGACAAACTGGCGGACTGGTACGTCGAGAACCTCGATTTCGAGCGCTCCTGGGAGTTCACGAGCGAGGACGGCACGACGCGGAACGTCTACGTCGCCGACGGCAACGGCGTCGAACTCCAGCTGTCCGACACCGAGGGCGAGGACGACTTCGACTTCGGCGACGGCTGGGACCACTTCGCGGTCACGGTCGACGACGTGGACGCGGCCTTCGAGGAGATCGACCACCACGGCGTCGTCCAGGAACCGAGTGACCAGCCCGCAGCGGGTGCCCGGACGGCGTTCGTCGAGGATCCCGACGGCCACGTCGTGGAACTGATCGAACCGATGGACGACTGATCTCGGGGCTTGTTCAGTCGGTCATCGCGTCGGCGGTCGCCGCACAGTTGTTCGGCCCGCGTTCCAGTCCCAGGGCGCGCTGTCGTGGGAGGTCCCGTCGACCGAGATTCGTGGCGATGAGCTGGGTATGATTCGCCGGTCGTGGCGGCATATCGGCGAGCACCGTCTCCACGAACTCGTCGCTGGACAGCGACAGGGCGTCCATCCCGTCGACGAGCGTGGCCAGCGTGGCGGTGTAGCTCCCGTCGGCCGCCGGGTCCGCCGCGTCGCTGTAGTGTCCGGGCGCGATCAGCGTCCCCGGGGGGAGTGAGAGCACCCGACTCTGGAGCGAGTCGTACAGTTGCGCGGCCGCCTCGGGCGCACCCTCGGCCCCGGCTTCCAGATCCGGCCTGGCGACACTCTCGACGAACAGCCCGTCGCCCGTCAGGAGGACTGCATCGTCGACGTAGTAGGCGGTCATCCCCGACGTGTGGCCGGGCGTGTGGATGGCTTCGATCGTGCTATCACCGACGGTGAGCGTCTCCCCGTCCGCGATGGTCTCGTAGGGCTGGTCGTACTCGATGCCCCGGTCGGTCGCCGCATCGGGAACGACGGCCGTCGCGCCCGTCCGTTCGGCGAGCGCTCTGACACCGCTCACGTGATCGGCGTGGACGTGCGTGTCGACGGCGTGAGTCAACGCTGCCCCGCGCTCTCGAGCGGCGTCGACGTACTCCTCGACGAACGCCAGCAGGGGATCGACGACAGCCGCCTCGTCCTCTGAGATTACGAGATAGGACAGACAGCCACTCGACGGCCGCCGGAACTGGAGTACCGTCGCGTCTGCGTCCGTGTCGAGTTCCGTGTGGACCGACAGATCGGCCCAGGCCTCCATCCCGCCGGCCAGATTCTCCGCGTCGACGTCACCGCGCCGGAGGTGGCGCGCCGAACTGCGGCTGATCTTGCCCGTCCCGCAGACCGTCACCACGTTCTCGGTCGGCAGGCCTTCGATCACGTCGGCTGGATCGGTGCGGGACAGTTTGCGATCCGGGACGTTGACCGTCTCGGCGGCCTGACCCTCGATGCGCCACTTCTCGTACTCGTGTGGCTGGCGCACGTCGACGATCGTTACCGGCTCGCCCGCCTCGATACGCCGATACAGTTCCGCCGGCGTGATCTCGGGAACACTCGACATTACGTACCAGTACAATCTCGCCGAGCGAACATAAACCTATCTACGATATTGTGAATTTTGTTCAATATCACTGTATTAGAGTGGGTTAAAACACACTCGTAGCGAGTTTACCACGACGAGAGTGTGTGAGTGGTGCACTTCTGATCTGGCTGGCGGGTTGTGGATGGCGGGGCCGAGGACTGTTCTGTGGGTCGGAAGCCACAGCGGGCCAGTCAGCGCTGCACCCGGTTCCGGAGGTCGTCCTGGCCAGCGATCAGTTTCCGGGCGTTCTCGGCCACGATGTCGGCCAGTCGGTCGTGGTAGGCCGGCGTGCGCCCGGCGCTGTGGGGCGTGATCTGGACGTTCTCGAAGTTCCAGAGCGGGTGGTCCTCGGGGAGCGGTTCGGGGTCGGTCACGTCCAGCGCCGCACCGCGGATACCGCCGCTGCGCAGCATCGCGACCAGCGCATCGGTTTCGACGACGCCGCCGCGAGCGACGTTGACCAGCACCGCGTCCGTCGGGAGCGCGTGCAGTGCGGCCGCGTCGATCAGGCCCTCGGTCTCGTCGGTCAGCGGACAGGCGAGGACGACGTACTCCGAGCGGGCGAGCGCGTCGTGCAGGTCGTCGTAGCCGACGACCTCGTCGCAGGGGCCGCCCTTCTCGGGTGAGTGACGGACGCCGACGGTCTCGACGCCGAACGGGGCTAGTCGCTCGGCGATCCCGGTTCCGATAGCGCCGAGGCCGACGACAGTGACGGTACTGCCCGCCAGTTCGCCAGGATCCGTGACGCGCCACTCTCGGCGCTCCTGTCGCCGCCAGGCGTCGTGGAGCCCACGAGCGAACGTGAGGACGAACCCGACGGCCTGTTCGGCGACGTTGGGTACGTGGACGCCGCCGGCGGTCGTCACCGACACGTCGTGGGCGGCGAGATCGGCGAGCGGCAGGTGATCGTACCCGGCGTAGGCACAGGCGAACAGTTCCAGGGCGGGTGCGTCGGCCAACAGGTCGGGATCGACGGTCGGTCCCACCAGCACCGTCGCGGTCGCGACCTGTTCCTGGGGCGGATCGGGTGTCGTCGCTTCCCCGACCCGCCAGTCAGGGAGGCGGTCGCGGAGCGCGGTCGCGAGGTCGGCTGGAGACAGGCCGTTGAACTTCTCGCCGAGGACCAGCAGGTCCCGGTTCGGATCGTCCGGTCGCGTCATGGTCGAGGTGGCGGTACCGGCGGGCAAAAGTCTGGGGGCGACGGCACCGAGAGCCGCCGCCAGGGCCCCCACGAATCCGCTCGCATCATCGTCGGATCTTTCGAGAGAGAACTGGCTCGCTTCCAGTAGTATTCGGGGCCGGTAAACTGAACGAAACGGAACGAACGGTCGTCGTACTTGATTTGACTCCCCTGTGGTATCGGGAGTATGGACACGTGGGGAAACCGCGTCGTACTCGTCGCTGTGGCCGACGAGTCGCGGCGGCAAACCTATCGGGAGTGGCTCGGTGCGGAGTACAACGTCTGGACTGCTGTGGACAGACTCGACGTCTACGAGAAGGTCGGGGCCGTCGTCGACGTGGTTCTGGCCGACGAGGGGATCCTGCAACGCGACGGTCTCGGTCCGGGCACGTTCCGGGACGCGACCGGCGGCTGTCGGGTCGTCCTCCTCGATAGCGATAGCCCGGGACTGGACCCTGACCTGGCGATGCCCGAGCCCGAACCCGAGCGGCTCGCCACCACGACCGAGCGGCTGTTGGTCGAGACCGCCTGTGAGCGGTTGCTCGCGGAATCGGCGACGCTCGCCGAGCGGAAAGCCCGGCTGGAACAGGAGCTCGACGCGACCTCCCGGAACGCCGTCGAGGAGTATCGCGTGGCCTGCGAGCGATTTCAGGAACTCAGCGAGCGGCTCGACGACCTCGTCCAGCGGACCGACCTCGACTGGTCGGCGCTGTTCGACAACCGCCTGGCCGGCGACGGGGCCGGCGAGATGACGGTGGGTCGCGCCGTCGAATGAACGGCATTTAACTCCCCTCGGCGCAGGCTACCGGGTATGCAACAGGTGGACGTGGCGATCGTCGGCGGCGGCCCCGCGGGGTCGTCGGCTGCCTACGAGGCCGCGGTGCAGGGTGCCGAGACGGTCGTCCTCGAGAAGGGGGTTCCGCGTGCGGACCGCGAGGGACTGGGGCCCGATTCGACTGACGCCGCCGGGATGCTCGACTACTGGGTCGACATCATGGACTTCCGACCCGAGGAGATTCCCGACGAGGTCATCCTCAGCGACCTCGAGGGAGCCTCGTTCATCGGCCCCAACGAGTCGGTCACGATCCGCGATACGGGGATCGACGCGACCTATCCCGAGTTCGGCTTCGCCTTCCATCGCGCCCGATTCGACGACTGGCTCCGCGAGCGGGCCGAGTCGGCCGGCGCGACCTACCGGATCGGCACCTCGGTCTCGGACGTGACGACCGACATGACCGGCGGGCACACCCACGAAATAGAACGTTCAGACGGCGAGAACGTGCAGGCACGTTACCTGATCCTCGCCGACGGCCCCCAGCGGACCGTCACGACCGACGCCGTCGACCAGTTCCTCCCCCACGACCACAGCGTCCGTGACTACCTCGATTCGAACATCGCGAACCACATCGCCTATCAGGAACACCGCAAGGTCCCGGAGGAACTGTTCGACGAGGGCCTGCTGAAGTTCTGGTGGGGCGTCATGCCTGGCCACACGGCCTATCCGTGGATCTTCCCGAATGACAACAACGTCGCCCGTATCGGGCTGACGATGCCCATCGGGATGGACCTCGCGGACGTCGAGAATCCGCAGAACTACGCCCTGCTCGATCCCGACGACGAGCAGATCCCGCCGGGGCGGGTGTACATCCGCCGCCTGCTGGAACGCGAGTACCCCGAGTACGATATCGAGGAGGACTTCCCGCTGGTCGAGGATCGAGGGAAGCGAAAGGGCACAGAGGCCTACCCCATCTCCTCGACTCGCCCCATCGAATCCCCGACGGAGGCCGGCGTCGCCGTCGTCGGCGGTGCGATGGGTGCGACCTCCGCCTTCCACGAGGGTGGCGACCACGTGGCCGTTCGGACCGGCAAGATCGCCGGCCAGCTCGCCGGCCAGGGTCGACTCGACCGATACAACCGCGAGTGGAAACGCGCCATCGGCGAGGAGGTCCGCCGCAACGTCTCGCTCGCGGACATGGTTCGGGGCTGGAACCCCGACGACTGGGACGACACCTTCAGACTGGTGGACAATATGCTGAACCGTGGCGAGTACTCGCCGTCACAGGCACTCGGATCGGGACTGAGCGGCATCCGCCTGGTCGCGGAGTACAAACTCCGGAAACTGAGCCTGGGCTCCGGACGCTACGTCCAGTTGCGACAGAACGACTACCTCTTCTAGCGCGACAACCTCTTACCGGGCGGCCGTCTATCCACGGTCGCGTGCCTCTAGTCCCCGCCCGAGCACACCCGTCAGGGCGCGATGACCGCGCGGAGAACCCGGGCACGCGACAGTCGACTGGCGGCCACAAGTCGCCGCGACGTTCGGGGACGCCATCGGCGTCCCCAATTCGACGGCTAGCGCCGTCTCGTAGTTCAGAGGCTTTGACGAGCCTCTCTGCGCTCGCGGCTGACGCCGCTCGCGTATCCGGCGGTTCCTCCCGGAACCGCCCACCCGGCACGAGGGTTTCCCGGCTGACAGGGCACACCGCCCCGGATGATGTCGGTCGTTAGTGTTCCGGGTGTACATTTTTGTAAGTTATAGATATTATTCACAGATAATTCATGGCGACCGCGTTCCCTGGTGTGGTGTGTTCAAAGTTCATCACGTTTGGATTGCTGAATAGAGGGCGCAAATCTTGCATGGAGTTACCTTCCGATCACGGGTGGTTAGATCGCTCAGTACAGAGAAACAACTTATCACCCAGCCAGCCGTTGTCTCCGGTATGAAGTCTTGGTCCTCGGCGTTAGTCGGTCTCGGAATTGGTGCCGTACTTGGCTACCTATTCGGCATACGGCGTGGAGATTTATGGATTGGAGGTAGTATCGCAGTTACGGCGTCAATCGCAGTGTACGGGTTGCTCGCATATCCCCAGTATCGAACCAGATGGTCTGGTCCTCACTCGAAGTTCTGGTACTCGCTCGTTGGTGTGTTGGGACCCGCACTAATGTTATACACGCCGAACAGTACGTTCCTCGCGGATGACGTATCGGTAGTGGTTCTCTTGGGTTGTCTCTGGATTGGCGGTGTGTATGCTGGAGTCGCGCTTGCACACAAGTCTCCCAACAAAACCGACAACGAAGCACCAACCACCCGCCAATCGTCTCCTAGCGACTGATGCGCAATACGCACGCACACTGAGCAGTCGATTCGCCAATGTCAACGTGAAATCAATATTACCGAGTGCTGCATAGACGCTCTGTATCCATCACCGCAGAATACTCATATCGGATCTCCGAAAGTCCGTTTACACCTTCGATCAGCGGTGGCCCACTCACGGGTTGTCCGGATCAGCTACTGGACACGCCAGATTTATTCGACCACCAGACCTCTTCCTATGTATGAGCACCGACACCGACGACGCCGGCGACGACGAGCCGGGGCCGATCAACATCTCGCTATCGCTGGGCGAGAGCGGCGAGGTGTGGGTCGCCCGCGACGAGGACACGGGTGTTACCTCGCAGGGGCAGACTCGACGGGCTGCACTCGAAAACCTCGACGATGCCGTCGCCGGCTATCACGGTGCCGGAGAGTCACCGAGTGACGACGACCTCCGAGAGATGGGGATCGACCCCGAGCAGAACACCGCTGGATCGCTGGACGAGTCGGATATCTTCGAGTAACCGAATGGCTCGGGGACCGTTTTCCGGCAGGGAGGTCGTGAAGGTGATGGTCAACAGTGGAATCTACGAATGGGACCGGACGAACGGCGACCACGCGATTCTCCGCTGGGAACCGCCAGCGGATCACGATTCGGACGCGCGGACGGTTCCAGTGCCGATGCACGACGAGGTCGATACGGGGACGTTGCGGAGCATCGCCGAGCAGGCCGGCGCGAAAGATTTCGACGAATTCTGTGCGTGGATCGACCGAAATAGCTAGTCTGTGGCAATCTTCCCGGAGGTTCGATCTACTATCGCACAGAGACAAAGCTACTAGTAGAAACTCGCTCGGTAGTGTTCCGGGTGTACATTTCTGGAAGTAATAAATATTACTCTCAGATAATTCATAGCGACCGCGTTCCCTGGTGTGGTGTGTTCGAAGCTCATCACGGTTCGATTGCTGCATACAGGGTGCGAGTCGGCCAGCCCGGTCAGAACACGCCGAGAATGAAGCCGACACCCATGGTGATGAGGACGGTTGCAGAGAATGCCGGGAGGTACAGTGTGTACTGTTCGACCGTCGCCTCGTAGTGTTCGTATCCCGCGATGAGCAACAACGTTAGCCCAACGATGCCGATAATGACGGTTAGCGCGTAGGCGCTCATCAGTTCGAGACAGTAGTTCGACCCAGCACACAACGCGATAATCTCGAACTCCTCTTCATGGGCGAACCCCAACAAGAAGGCGAACCAGGCGATGCCGAGCAGGCCTCGGTCGGGTGTCTCGTCAAGGCGTCCGTCCGAGTGCGAATGTCCACCGACGAACGGAACGAGGGCCTTCAGTCGCGCCCAAAAGCTATCGGCCGCATCGTGATCGTGTGAATAGTTCTCGTTTGGGTGGTCTTGCCCGCTCTCTTGGCTGTGGTGTCCCGCGTCGGTCAACACGCTCCCGTGTAGCGCTGTGTCACCGTGCCGGTGGCCCCCCTCGTGGCTGTGGGTATGATCTTCCGCATGGTTGTGGCCCTCGTGTGAGCTGCCGTGGCGGTACTCTCGAATACCGAGGAGGATGAGCAGGACACCGGCGACGACACTGACCGGTCCACCGAGCAAGACGCCAGCCACCAGCTCGATGGGTTCGTTGACCTCCGTCAGGCTGAAGTAGCTCTTCGCGTAGAAGAACACCGCGACCATTGCGATGCTGCTGATGAGGTGGCCGACCCCGAGGATGAAACTCGCGGCGAACCCGTAGAGCCACTTGTTCGTCTGGTCGAGGGCGTACGAGGCAGCGACTGGCCACCCGTGACCCGGCTCGATGCCGTGAATCGCGCCGAGGGCGACCGCGCCGACGAACAGACCCAGCGTATCCGGTGGAATCATCCGTTGTCGAAGGTTCCGCTAACGGCGTGGAAAACGGTTGTTAATACCGAATCGAGGGGCACATCATACCGGGGACTCTTCAGCCGAGCGCGAGAACCACCTCCCATGCGAACGAGTTTCAATATCCCGGACGCGGTCGTCGAAGAGTTCGATCAGGTCTGGCAAGATGAAGGACTCGACAATCGGTCACGAGCGGTTCGTGAAGCCATGCAGGAGTACATCGAGTCCCATTCCCGGCTCGAGGACCTCAGCGAGGACGTTATTGCGCTCGTCGCCTTTGACTACCGCCATCACGAGGTGATCGAGGAACTGCACGGTGTCCAGCACGACTATCAGGACGTGATTCTCAACACGAGTCACACTCATCAGGGAGAGTGGTGTCTCGAGTCTTTGTTCTGTCAGGGGACAGGTGAACGCGTTCGGGAATTGACCTACCGACTTCGTGACTTCGACGGCGTAAACCGAGTGAAAATCATGGTGATTCGAGATAATTGAGCGGGGGATATGCCTGCGAATTCGCTGATTCAGTTCGCTGGTGTTGCCGTGTTTCCGCTCGACTCCGACGGCGTGTTCAGATAGAGATAGAGCAATACGAGGATCAAGACGACTTGGACCGCCTTGTCGACGTAGTCGATCATCCCGTATTCTGACTTGGCCACGATCCAGAGGGGGAATTGCACGGCAGTATACGGAACCCCGATCAGGTAGAGCAGCCGCCGCCGGTAGTCGAGGAGAAAGAGTACAAGTGCACCGGCGTAGCCGACACCAGCGAGTGCAACGGGAATCCGCCCCTCGACGATACCAGCATAGACGTGGAGGACGCCAGTGACGACGACTAACGCAACTGCTAGCCACTGGACCTGAGTGAGCGAACCGATCCGACCTCCCGAGCTATTTTGTCCATTCATCACAATACTATTTCGTTAGCGCTTTTAGATAAGGACTGTTATTATCCAGCTCCAGATTCCATCATACGACGCAATTCAACTCGCGAGCGAGTAGTGGGCAGTTCGGTCAGAGTTTCGACGTGAAAAAATACAGCTCTAATGCTGACCACATCCTCTGTATGCAGCACCTGTTATCTGATAGCTATTGATGGGATCGTTCTGAACTGCTGAATAGACAGCGCGTGTCTTGCACTCACCGCTCTCTGATTACAGTGAATCGAATCGGTCTGTACAGAAGTGCTACTTTTTTTGCTTCGAATCCATCAGGCGCTAATTGATAGCTCCACGATAGATTGGTTCGGTATGCGAGATAGAAGGCACGTATTTGAGACAAGGTCTCAGATGGGTGCTGTCCAAACAACCACTAAACAGCACCCCTAACTGTGCTGTGTGGTGTCTTGATACTGGTAGCTACCGAACCCGAGAACCGGGTAGAAAATGAACGAGAGAAACATAAGTCCGAGGCCGAACAGGACCCCCCTATTGAACTTCTCAGCGATGTTGATGCTGATTTTGGCCAAGGCGAAGAAGTTGATTACGGGAACGAAAAACAGGAGAAACCACCACCATGCGTTTCCGCTTATTCTGTTCAGTACGTATAGGTTGTATATCGGGATGATTCCAGCCCATCCCGGTTCACCGGCCTTCTCAAACGTTTTCCAGAACCCGGCGAAAATCACGATAGTGACGGCCAACACAGCGAGCGGTTCGATGTTGGCGTTACCATTGGTCTGCAACGGAACAATCGCGTTCATCACTGATAGCATCGATTGGAACATTCAGCCCCGGTATTGAAGAGGTCAGGCCGCTGTTTCCGAGGGAGAAACCCTACGAGTGTGTCTATACCAGTGTAGAAAGAGAGACCGACTGTGTGTCCCAATGGCCCTCCAACAGCATAGGTTAGTAGTGTTGACACTCCCGATGGTCGTTCTTGCAGGGTGTTCCGGCGCTCCAACTCAGTACTCACAAGATGCCTCGGGACCGACGCGGGGCAGTACCGTGTCCAGGCAACCATGGTAAATGGCACTGGTACGTTTAATCGCACGTTCCAGATCTCTCCCTCACAGAGCGATGAAGTGGGCGACGACCTCCAACTTGTGGCCTCCTCCGATGGGTTCGACTCCGCCGTTGACCCGGAAGGAGCAATTAGTGATGCGACACCTACCCGTGCTCCTGAAGATCACCCTGAGGGACCCATCTGGACGAGGGTGTTCACGACCCACGTCGCACCAGACAGACCGTACCAAAAAGCCCCAGAACTGTCAGTAGCACCCCGAATCCGGGACCAGAACCTGAACTCGTGACAGTCGCTCCGGTCCGGGGGTCACCTGTCGTCTGTGGGGTACCTTCGGTCTCTACAGCTACCGGTGGTCTGTCTCGATCAGTCGTCTCCGTACTCGACGGGGGTGACGCGGTGCGTGACTGGCTGTCGGCTCGTTCCGTCGTCGGAGCCACGGTGGCGATCGGTGACACCGTTTCACCGGTCTCTGGCGTCGCCGTGTCATCGGTGACCCCGGTCTCGGGAGCGTTCGTTTTCGAGTCTGTCTCGGTGACCGTGACGACCACGGTGTCGGTATCAGTGTTGAAGCTTCCGTCGGTCACCGACAGTTCGACTGTGTACTCGCCGGGGCCGTCGAAGGTCCACGAGACGGTCTCACCAGTCCTGTAGCCGAATTCCCCGGCCAGAGACCACTGGTAGTGATCGATCTCCTCGTCGTCCGAGGAGCCACTGCCGTCGAGGGTAACGGGTTCACCGACGGTTACGGTTCTGTTCGGGCCGGCGTCGGCCGTCGGGGGTGTGGTGTCGGCGTCTCGGCCGCCCCCACTCGGGCGAGTCGCGGGGTCCTCGAGATCGACCGCGTGGCTCCCACTTGGCAGTCCGGTGACCGCGACGGCACCGCTCGCGTCGACGGTGGCGGTGGTCAGTGTGGCTCCCGAATCGGTGTCGATGGCTTCGACAGTCGCTCCCTCGGGGAGCCCCGTTTCCTGTATCGTCAGGCCGACCGTGCTCCCGGCCTCGTACGTGAGGTCGACGCCCTCGTTCGTGGCGTCGAAGTCCACGCTCGCGAAATCGAGCGCGGTCGAGTCGCGCTGGAGCACGACCGGCTGTTTGTCGGCGGGATCGACGGTGATGTCGGTGCTGGCGTCGATAGCCGTGAGGTTCGTGTAGTCACCAGTGCGCTGGTCGACGGTGACTCCGGTGTCACTCGCTGCCGACAGCGTCAGGTCCACGAGATCCAGCGTCTCGCCGTCGTCGAACGGATTGTCGGCGACGTCCGCACCCGTCGTGTCGGTCACCGTCAGCCCGGAATCCGTCTCGTATACCACATCGCCGGTGATCACCGCGTCGTTGCCCGCCGCGGCCGCACTTCCGGTTGCGGATGCAGGCAGGACCGCGACCACCAGCAACAGTGTAACTGCCAGTGCGGCGAGTTTCGGCACGACGGACTCTGTTGGTCGCTGCGCTCGCCCGGTCGCCGTGTCGTTTTCAGTCATCGGCCACTCCTTGCTGGTCTGCCCCATCAACGCCGTGCTGAGCCTCGATACGGTCGAGTCGCGATTCTAGCTCGGCGCTGCGCTCGCGTAGTCGGCCGTTCTCCCCGCGGCGCGGCTCGGTTTCTGCTTCGAGTTCCACACGGCGTTCGCGCCGTTTCTCGATGGCCTCTCGCTGTCGTTCGACCAGCGATTCGAGTCGGTCGAGTCTGTCGTCGATGTCACTCATCGTGACCTCCCCCATTCAGATCCGAACGGGTCGTCCCGACGACCCCCTGTCTTTCCACGGTCGCTGAGTACTCCGCAGCCATCGGTTCACTCCTCCCTCGTGTTCAGTCGGCTTTCGAGTTCCTCGACCCGGTCTCGAAGCCGTTCCTGTTCCTCGGCGAGTTCCTGAATAGCATCGACGGTGACGGGTATCACGCCTGTGTAGTTGACCCCATAATACCCATCCGAGTCCGCAGGTTCGTTGACGGCCTCGGGGATGCCGTCTTCGAGTTCCTGCGCGATGAATCCGAGTTTCGTCTCTGGATCGTCCCGGTCTTTGAGCTCGTAACTGACCGGTCGAATACTCTGTAACCGATCGAGCCCTCCGTCGATCGCTCGTACGTTCTCTTTCAACCGTCCGTCGGATTCTTCATTCAGGCCGCCACTCTGGTAATAAATATTCTCCCAAGCGTTCATACTATCCAGGTCCGACGGGGAACCCAGCGCAGAACTGGTTCCGGTCGGAACGATGTCGCCCCCGGAGAAAATTCCGGATCCGACCTCAAGGTTGGTGTTTTCCAGCACCCACTGTTCTGTATTACTACCGAAGTCCGAGGTGTTGATCTGTTCAATATCGACAGCGCCACTCGCGATTTTACCGGATCCGACGGCACCACTCGCTATCGTCGCGGTTCCGACAGCACCGCTCGCCAACTCATCAGTATCGACAGCACTGCTCGCCAACTCATCAGTATCGACAGCACCGCTCGCGATCTCGCCAGAACCAACGGCATCACTCGCGAGTTGTCCCGTATCGATTCCCCCGTCCTCGACGGCCAACGTTTCTGCATCGATTCCGATACCCGTTCCTCGAAGGTCGGTCAGGGCCGCGCCCCCGGTGAGACCACCGTTCACCTCCTCGGTGAACAACGCCCGAATCGGTCGGTTCTGCGTTCCGACCTGCCCCGTGGGATTCGATGCCGAGGCCGTACTTGCTCCCAGTCCCAGCAGCGCCAGCAGTCCGCCGGCCGTCAGCGCTGACCGACGGCTGACCGGCAGGTCCTCACGAGCCCCAGTCTCGTCGCCGGTCGCCAGTGCATCGAGACGGTCACGCTGGGCCTCGATGAGCTCACGTTGCTCTTCGATCGTCCGCTGCTGTTTTTTCGAGTTGCGATTCGAGTCGGTCGAGTCTGTCGTCGATGTCACTCATGCTGAGATCCTCCGTCTGGAGTGGAACCAGTTGCTTCCCGAGAACCTGCTGCCACGTTCTCCCACCGGCGCCGGGCGGTCGACCCCGTCAGACCGACTTTCTCCCCTCTCATATCCACACGACTGATTGGTCAGGGATCGAACGTCGGCCGTTCCAGCGGCGCCAGTTCAACAGAGTCGCGGAACCGACTAATTGCGACTCTGCCAGCGCGACTCCGAGTCCGTCTCGAAACGTCCCGGACAGCCACCGCTGGATCCCCCTTTGCCAGGTTCCGGCAAACACTCGCGTTCACTCTCGCCTGCTACGTCCTTCTCGGAGGAGGGACAAGGACTCTATCCCTACACTAGTAGGGACTCGACCGCCGCGTCCGTCCGGCCCGCAGTGGAACTTCGCTACTCCCCGTCGAACAGTTCCGAAAGGAGATTGCGCTGGGCAGCCCTGAGTATCTCGTCGTAGGTCGGTCGGGCGATGTCGAGCGTCTCGGCGACCGCGGTCGCGTCGTTAGGTCGCGGTTTCTCGAAGTATCCCGAGCGAAAGGCGACTTCGAGTACCTCCCGCTGGCGGTCCGTCAGCCTCCCGAGCGGCTCGCTGTCGTCGTCGGTGTCAGCCGCTGCTGTCGTGAAATCGGCGATCCCAACGTCGTCGAATCGCTGTGCGAGAGCATCGAGAACCGGATCGAAGGCCTCTCCGTCGGGAAATCGGACTACCACCGTCGAACTCGTCGACTCGATGTGTGCTTGCCTGATCGTCCCGCCGTGGCTCGTGACGACGTTGCAGGGTATCGGCTCCGTAACGACCGCCTGCACCCGCTCATCACCAGCGCGACGCACCTGTTCGATCCCGGTCGTTTCGCTGGCTGCCGACGCGAACGCCGACGGCTTCTCCGGCGACAGATAGCACAGCGCCTCGTCGTCCCCGTGTGGGACGAGGGCCGTCATCGTCACGGGGCCACCGACTTCGTCGACGGCACGCGATAGCGGCGACGCTGCCGAGTCGACCGTAACGGTGAACTGAACCCAGCGTTCGGCTGCCAGCGCTCGCCGACGCTCGTCGTCTCCGATCGCGTGCCCGAGGAGCTCTGCGCATTCCTCGACTAGCTCCCGAACCCGTTCACAGTTATCGACGGACGCGGTCGCCCGTGCGTAGAGTGTCCCACGAGTGATGCCGTCGTACGAGACCGGGACTGAAAGCACCTCGACTTCAGAACTGTCATCACACTGTGGCGACCCGCTCGAACGTGCGAACGTTTCTGCACTGTCTTCGGGTGGTCCCAGAGTGACTTTCGCGGACGCGACGGCGTCAATGGCGGCCAACTCCTCACAGACGGTGGTTGCAAACTCCGAAATCGAGGTCGGACTGGCCAGTGCGTCCTGCAACGCAGTACGGATGTCCCGCTCGTCTATCAGGTCACGTATCTTCCGTTTCCTGTCGGTGATGTCCCGGACAGCCAGCAAGATTCCCCCGATCGACGGATTATCGAGGTAGTTTCGACCCTGGGCTTCCACCCATCGATAACTCCCATCGCTCGCGCGAACGCGGTACGTGACGTCGGTCTCGACGCCGGGGTTTTCGAGCTTCGTCTCGAAGTCGTCCCGGACCTGCTCCGTGTCGGCCTGATGAACGTACTCGAAAGCGTCCGTCCCGAGCAACTCGCCGGGAGTGTACCCCAGCACCCGCTCGACGACCGGTGAGACGTAGTCGATAGTCCCCGACGCAGTGACGACCACCACGTAATCCGGAGCACAGTCCAGAATCCGTCGACACCGCCTTTCTCTACTGGATCTATGTCGCGGCGAACGCATTGAAACAGATCAACAGATGGTGATTCATATTATTTCGTTCTGTCGGACAGTTCGAGTCGACGAATCCACGCTCGATGTCGACCGCACCGATACGCCGCCAGCCGACGGGTCTTAATCTATAGATCGACGAACTCGAAGCCGAAGACAGCGATCACCACGCCCGCTACCGGGCCGTCAGCGACGACGCCGCAGTGTGTGACTTCTGTGCCAGTGCCTTCGGCGGCGAGCGACCGGAGCAAACAGTGTGTCCGTGGGTACGTCGAGTCGCAGTTGGCCCAGTGCCGGTCAGGTGGCCAGTCGACCGTCGACGCCGGTGATCTCGAACTGCGCACCGCCCGAGGACGCACGCTGTTCGGCCTCCGAGCCACCGCTCTCGGTGATCGTCACGTCCCAGCCGTGGGCGTCGACGATCTCCCGGACGATGGCCAGGCCGAGCCCGGTGCCGTCCTCGGCGTCGCTGTATCCGGGCTCGAAGACCTTCTCGCGCTCCCCCGGCGGGATGCCGGGGCCGTCGTCCTCGACGTAGAAGCCGTCGATAGCCGTCGAATCGGTCCCGTCGCCGTCGCTTCTCGACGCCGCTTCGAGCGGACCGACCGTGACAGTGGCCGTCTCGCCGCCGTGTTCCACCGAATTCCTGAAGAGGTTCTCGAAGACGTGGCGGAGGCGTTCCTCGTCGGCTTCGACGACCGCGTCGGCCGTGACAGAGAGCGTCGCGTCGGCCGTGTCGACGGTGGCCCAGCACCGCTCGGCGAGCGACGCGAGGTGAATCGGCTCCGTCTCGGTGACTGCCTCTCCCTCCCGGGCCAGCGTGAGCGTGTCTTCGATGATCTCCTCCATCCGCTCGTGGGCGTCTTCGATCTTGGGGAGATGGCTGTCGTCGTCACAGGTGTCGGCCAGCATATCGGTGTGTAACTCGGCGACGTTCAGCGGGTTCCGGAGGTCGTGGGAGACGATGCTGGCGAACCGATCGAGGCGCTCGTTCTCCCGTTCGAGTTGCTCGTACTGCTCTCGCTGGCGACGTTCCACGTCGAGGCGGTACAGCGCATGGGCCACAGCGTCGCTCAGGTCTTCGAGCACCCTCTCTTCACGATCCGTGAACGCCTCTGGTCGGTCCGAGTAGACGTTGAGGACGCCGTATCGAGTGGCCGCGAGGTGAATCGGGATGGCCGCACTCGATCGGAAGCCGTATTCCAGCGCCGGTTTCCGCCAGGGTTCGTACTCCGGATCGGTCCGGATGTACTGGACCACCTGAATCTCTCCCGTCTCGACCGCGGTCGCCGTCGGTCCCTGCGCGAGGTCGTCGTCCGCCAACGAGATCTCGATCTCGTCGAGGTACGACTCGCTGACGCCGGCCGCGGCGACGGGCCGGATCTCTTCGCCGTGATCGGTGCCGACCCACGCGAAGACGTACGGGTCCGAGGCCGCGAACTCGGTGCAGATCGCGTCGAACAGTTCGTCGCGGCTCTCGGCCTCGACGACGCGCTGGTTGACACGCCGGATCGTGTCTACCACCTGCTCGCTGGTCCGGTGCTGTTCGAGCCATCGCTTGCGCTGCCCGTCGTAGTACCCGATCAGTAACCCGGCGGCGGCCCCACCCGACATCGAGTTGACGACCACGTGTGTCGCGTGGACGACGATCGCCCCGTGCGCCCGTTCGTAGCCGACGAACAGCGCCGCCATCCCTCCCGTCACGACGACGCCGAACACGAGCCAGATCACCATCCGCGGCGCGTACTCGGCCGGAAGCCGGTCGACGTAGAGTAACCACCCCACGACCAGGATCGAGACCGAGAGACCGAACGGGAGCGCAACACCTGTCAGAATCCCGATCACAGGTTCACCACGCAGGTGCCAGACGTTGATCGAACCGAACACCAGCCCGGAGAAAAGAATCGCGAGCGACCAGACCGATCGCGGCGATCCGTCACCCCGGGTGGTCGATGGTACCGAAATAGTTCTCGGTACAAATGACCGGAGCGTGGTCAAAAAAGCAACCGATCCCTCGTCGCCGGTCGCCGGACCAGCGTCGAGGACGCGATCGCAGGGACTCACAGCGCCTATCGAAAATGTTGCCGCATTCTGAGTCGCCGCCGAACCGGGGAGTTCACGTCTCGAAGAGGTCCAGCGCGGCCAGCGGTGCCGTTTCGGCCGCGACGGCGGCTCTCGGATCGGTACCCGTTCTTACTGGCAAGTGCAGGTCCAAGAGGGTGTGTCGATTAGGGCGGACAACCGACGAGTCGGTCTCGCTCGTCAGTCTTCCATGGGTACGAGCAACACGAATCTCGACGTGGCACAGTTCCTCACGAATCTGCGGGACTTCCGGTATCGGGAGGTGATGATGGTCTTCGCGACCGCGATGGTCGTCGCCGGGTCGATCGTCTTCTTCCCGGGGATGGACAACGTCACGAGAGGGATCCAGTCGGACGTGTCGGCTGGCCTGCTCGCCGCGTTCGTCCTCGTCGCGGTCGTCGCGGGCGCGGTCAAGGGGATGATCGGCTTCGGCTACGCACTCATTACGACGCCGATCTTCGCGACGGTCATCGACCCGACGCTGGCGGTCGTCGTCCTCGCGATCCCGCCCTGGATGCTCAATATGTTCCAGATCGGGGAGACGGACACCGGGCTGGAGTTTATCAAGACGGAGTGGGCGCTACTGGCGCTGGCCGTGGTGGGATCGGTCGTCGGCGTGGTCTTTCTCGCCGAGTTCAGCGCTGGCCCCATCGTCCCGTTCCTGATCGGCCTGGTCATCTTCGGGTACGTCGTCTTCCAGGTCGTCCAGAACTTCGTGACCGTCCGGGAAGCCCACCATCCGCTCGCGCTCGGCACAGCCGGGTTTCTGGAAGGGTTCCTGCTGGCAGTGGCCAACCTCGGGCCGCTCCTGCCGGCGTACTTCCACACCTTCGAGCGCGACGTAGAGCGGTACATCGGCGGACTCTCGATGGTACTGGCGACGATCTTCACCGTCCGGATCGTCCAGATGACCCTCTTTACGGACCTCATGACGACCTACCGGCTGTGGCTCGGGTCGGTCATCGCCGTCGTCACCGTCGTCGGCCTGCTCATCGGGACTTACCTCCGGCGACTGGAGATCGACGAGGCGAAGTTCAACTGGTTCGTCGTCGCCCTGCTGTTCGTGATCTCGCTCAACATCTTCCGGAACACGATTCCGGCGCTGTTCCTCTGAGCCCGGCGACTCACTCGTTGCGCGTCGCCAGCCACTCCTCGATGCGCTCGTCCAGCGCACCGACCACATCGTTGAGGTGAGCCGTCCCCCAGGTCGCGACGACCACCGCGCCCACCGAATCGAACACCAGATCCAGCATCGTGTCCTCCAGCCCGTACTGGGTGAGGAAAGTGCCGATTCCGAACACGGCGGTGATCTCGGTGAGCAAAAACTCCAGCACTTCCCACAGGACGCCGAAGGCCAGCACGAAAAGCAGGATGAACACGAACATGAACTTCGGCGGCAGGACGACGCCCTCGGCGTGTTCGTCGAACGAGCGCGCGGTGGCGTAGCCGACGGCGGCCACGACCGAGGCCGACAGACCGTGGGTGAGGTGGTCCCACCACCAGATCGACTGGTAAAAGGAGAGGTCGGACCAGGGCAGGCCGAGCGTCCCCAGCGCGTGCAGGAAGACGGCCGTCGTGATCCACAGCGTCAGCGCCGGATCCATCGGAAGTTCGAAGTCCCGTTCGAGCAGGGGCGGCAACTGGGTGACCGCCAGGGCGATGAGGGTGTTGACGACCACGCCCGGGCCCCCGCGGTAGAGCCCGAGCAACAGGATGCCGACCAGCAGCACTTCCATCGCCCACGAGAGGCGGGCTTGTGTCCGCCTCGAGATGCCCGCGATATCACGCAGTCTCACGACGAATGCACCTCGACGGGGACGCGCTTGTCGGGTCGAATCCGCCGCCGCAGATAGAAGACGTACACCAGACCGGCGGCGACCCCGGCGGTCGTCGAGCCGACGAATTCGAGCATCAGCGCGTGTTCGGAGGCGAGAAAGCCGGTTCCCAGGAGGCCGTCGGCGGTCCAGCGGGCGACCGCCCAGACCCCGGCGGTCGCCAGCGTCGTGACGACGACGAACAGCGCGCCGAACCCCTCGGTCATCTCGACGGCGGTGAACCCGTCGAGGTCGACGGCGACGAGCAGGGAAAGCGCCGCGACCGAGACGTAGCGGGCGGTGTTCTGTGCCTGTCCGGTCAGCAACTCGACCGCGAACAGGTGGCCCAGAACCGGCGCGGTCGCCAGCAGGACGACCTCCCACGGTGGCATCACCCAGACCGAGCGTAACTGCAGGGCCGGCAGCAGCGCGATGACGGCCACTGTGCCCGAAAAGGCCGTCCAGAGCAGGTTCCCCGTCACCGCACTCGCAAGGCTCGCGACCAGTACCAGACCGACGAACGCCCACGCCAACACCGCGTTCCCCCGACGACTCCGGAGAAGTCGGCTCAGTCCCGCCTCGTCCATACCACCGGTGTACGGCGTCCTGGTGTGAAACGTTATCGGCTCAAACCAGGAGGTAGGCGAGCGTGTAGCCCGCGGCAGCCAGTGTCACGGCGGCCAGCCCGGTCGCCAGCGCGGTCGGCCAGTCCGAGAGGGTGGGCCGGTATCGTCGGAACGGGGAACGCCCCATCCGTCCGCGCGCGGCCCCCACGACGCCGACGGAGGCCAGCGGCAGGATCGAGAACACGAACGGGTACGACGTAGAGAGGGTGGGGGCCGGGATCGCCAGTGCCGCCGCGGCGTACCCCGTCCCGAGACCGGCCCGGGGGCTGAGGTAGTCGCGGAACCGCCGATCAGTGAGAGCAAAGAGTGCGTACGCGGCGAGCCAGATGGTCGCCAGCTCGATCGCGAACGCACCCAGCAGGTGCAGCGTCGGGTCGGGGTGGAGCGTCACGCGCTCGGCGAAGACGGTCACGTCGAGCGGGTAGAGCATCGCCGGTGGCTCGCCGGTGAACAGGTCGCCGAACGGGTGGGTTCCGAGTCCGATCAGCGCCGTCGCGCCGACGAGGTGGGCGTCGACGCCGCGTCTGGCCGCGACGACCGCCACCGCGAGGCCGGCGAGACAGAACAGGGCGACGACGACGGCCGCGAGCCCGCCGCTGACGACGGCCGCAACCCCGACGAGCGCGACGAGCAGCCCTCCGCCGGCGGTCACGGCGGCCAGGCGGTAGCGAGCCGGGACCGTCGAGCGGTACCGCACGGCGAGCAGGCCGTACGCGAGCGCCGCGGCCACACCGAGGACGAGCGAGTGGGTCACCGTCCGGTGGACGACGGCGCTGGCGTTCCAGAACGCCTCGGAGGCGTCGAGGAGACCGTTCGCCCCGCCGAGTAAGCCGATGGGAGCGTACAGCATATCTACGTCGGGGACGGTCGCGAACGCGCCGGCGAGGACACCGAGCCACAGCGCACGCTCGCGAGACCACCCGACGGCGTGGCCGCCGAGGGCGACGAGGGCGAACGCGAACAGTCCGTGCCCCAGAAACATCAACCGAGCTTCGTGACGAGCGTATTTAAGCGACACGTGGGACACGCTCACTCGGCGCTCTCTCCCGATCGGTGGGCACCGCCTACTCGATGGTGGGGTACTGACCCATGCCAACAGTTCTCTCACACTACTTTTGGTGGTGTCTCTCACAACGAACAGGTATGGACAGACCGAGGGTTGGGGAACTGTCGCCGCCCGATAGACTGTTGATGGGTCCCGGGCCCAGTGACGTGCATCCCCGCGTATTGCGGTCGATGAGTACGCCGCTCGTGGGCCATCTCGACCCCTCGTTCGTCGAGATCATGGACGACGTGCAGGAGCTGTTGCGGTACGTCTTCCGGACGGACAACCAGTGGACCATCCCGGTGAGCGGGACCGGCTCCGCGTCGATGGAGGCCGCGGTCGCCAACCTCACCGAACCCGGCGACACGGTTCTGGTCCCGGGCAACGGCTACTTCGGCGAGCGGATGGCCGCGATGGTCGAACGCGCCGGCGGCGAGGCCGTCTTCGTCGAGGCTCCGTGGGGCGACCCGCTCGACCCGGCCGCCGTCGAGGCCGCCTTCGACCGCCACCAGCCCGACATCTTCGGGTTCGTCCACGCCGAGACGAGTACCGGCACCCTCCAGCCGAACGTGCCCGAACTGACGAGTATCGCTCACGAGCACGACGCGCTGGTGATCGCCGACACCGTCACCTCGCTGGGCGGCGTCGAGTTGCGCGTCGACGAGTGGGGGATCGACGTGGCCTACTCCGCCGACCAGAAGTGTCTCTCCTGTCCGCCGGGTGCCAGCCCGCTCACGCTCAACGACCGGGCCATGGACAAGGTACTGGCCCGCGAGACGCCGGTGCGGTCGTGGTATCTCGACCTCTCCTTGCTTCAGGAGTACTGGGGCGACGAGCGGGCCTACCACCACACCGCGCCCATCACGAACGTCTACGCGCTCCGGGAGGCGCTCAGACTGGTCGCCGAGGAGGGCATCGAGAACCGCTGGGCGCGCCACCGCCGTGTGGCCGGCGCACTCAAGGCCGGCGTGGATGCGATGGGGCTGGCACTCAACCCCGAGGAGGACTGGTGGCTCCCGAGCCTGAACGCCGTTCGCCTGCCCGCCGGCGTCGACGACGGGACGGTCATCGACGCCCTCCTCGAGGAGTACGGGATCGAGATCGCCGGCGGCCTCGGCGATCTCTCCGGGGAGATCCTCCGCATCGGCTGTATGGGACACAGCGCTCGTCCAGAGAACGTGCTGGCGCTCGTGAGCGCGCTCGGCAACACACTCGAAGCGCTGGACGCGGACGTCGACGCGGATGCGGGCGCGAGCGCCGCCCGCCGCGCGCTCAAGCGCTGACGTTCGCGTCCGGGGCGTGACAGACTTCGTACTCGCCGTTCTCTTCGATCCCGATAACCGCCCACTCGTAGTCGGGGTCACGCCGTTGTAATCGTTCGCGGACTTCCGTCGCTTGCTCCTGCCAGGTGACGAGACACTGGAACTCGCCGGATCCCCGCGGCGTCACCGGCTCGTCGGCCGGTGTCACGTTTACGATCCGCCACTTTCGCTGCGCGCGCAACTCCCGTCCATCGCGTTCGACGACGTATCCAAGGTCGGTGAAAATGGCCTCTGCCTTCTCGGCTAGTGGCGTGGTAACAGTCGCCATCCGACTTGACATACGACTCGCGCTTGCTTAAGTGTATTCAATTGATAGAAAACCGATAGATACTCCCCCGGACCGGCGCCATCGGGGGGTTGCGTGACGCGGGTGTCGGTTCTGACGCGGGGTCACTCGTGGGCAGCGTCCCACTCGTCGGCTTTGCGGATGTTACTGCAGACGTTACACTGGATGCGCCCCATCGCGTCCATCGCGTTGTCGAAGCTCTCGCAGTTCGAACAGAAGTAGCCCCAGCGGTTCTCGCGGTCGGGGTCGGCGTAGACGACGAAGAAGGGACCTTTCGAGCCGCGCTCGGCCTCGTCGCGGGCGACGTACAGCTGTTCTCCGTCCTCGGTCGTCCGGGCTTCCATGCGGTGTACTGGTGGCTCCGCCCCTAAATGCCTCTCTACTCCCGGAGGCCGAAGACGGTCAGGGACGTGCCGACGACGGCGATGAAGAAGGACAGGGGGCTGAGCGGCGAGGCCTGTCCGAAGTAGACGACCAGAAAGACCGCGAAAACCGTCATCTGGATTCCGGCCAGCGCCATGCGGGGGTCGAACGACGACGTGTCCATACGTTCGCTGTGGCAGGGACGGACATAGTGGTTCGGAGGAGATGACCCGAAGGGGATTTGCCGACCGACGGCGTATGCGAGACCGAATGCCGCCCCGCTTGCTCCACTACTCGGACGTGGAGAACGCCTACGACGACCCCAGCCGGATCGGCCGCCTCGCCGGACTCGTCCGGTCGCTGCGGGCCGACGACACGCTGGTCCTCGGGACCGGTGACAACACCGCGCCGGGCGTCCTCTCGATGGTCTCCACGGGCCGCCAGGCGCTGGACTTCTTCGGGGCCGTCGCGCCCGACGCCGACACCTTCGGCAACCACGACTTCGACTACGGACCCGACGCGATCACCGAGATCGTGCGCGAGTCGCCACAGACCTGGGTGAGCGCCAACGTAGAGTGGGCGGACGACGGGCCCGAGGGCGCGGAAAGCGCCGGCGAGCGCTTCGGCCACGAGGCCGGCGTCGTCCCCTCGACGGTCGTCGCGGTCGACGGATCGACCGTCGGCCTGACCGGCGTCACCGAACCGAAGACCGGGTCGATGTGTCCCGGCGCGACTGGACTGACTTTCACCGATCCGGTCGCCGCGGTCCGCCGGGAGACCGCCCGGCTCCGCGAGCGAGAGGTCGACGCCGTGGTCGTTCTCTCGCACCTGGGCAGTGGGGACGACGAACTCGCCCGCGAGACAGACGTGAACGTGATCCTCGGCGGGCACGTTCACTCGAGCCGGAGCGACCGCGTTGCGGACACACTGCTCACTCGGCCCGGTGCAAACGCTCGCGGTCTGCTGGAGATCGACCTCGAACTTGCCCCCTCGACCGACGCCGTGACCGTCCACGAAGTCGGGGACGGGCCGCTGGACGAGTCCGTCGCCGACGCGATGCGAACGCGTCGCTCGGCGGCCGGTCTGGACGCAGTGGTCGGTCACGTCGACGACCCGATCACCCGGGATCGGGCGGTGAAACACACCGGCGAGTGCCGGATCGGCAACTTCATCGCCGACGCCTACCGATGGGCCGCCGACGCGGACGTGGGCCTGCAGAACTCCGGCGGCATCCGGGAGGGTCCACCCCTTGCCGGCGAGGTGACAGTCGCGGATCTCGTGAGTGTGGTCCCGTTCGACGAACCGGTGACCGTCGCCGAACTCACGGGTCGGGAACTCCGCCAGCTCTGTCGGGAGGCCGACGGCGAACACGTGCAGGCGGTGGCCGACCGCTGGCACGCTCACGTCAGCAGCGGTCTCACAATCGAACGGAACGGAAGCGGCGTCGAGGCGGTCCGTCTCGACGGGGCACCACTCTCGGACGACGTGACCTACACCCTTGCGACGACGGACTACCTCTTTCACACCGACCACGAGTTCCCGGTGCTGGACGAGCACCACAGGGTCGAGCGCCTGTCGACCCAGTACGAGGTACTGGCCACGTACGCCCGCGAGCAGGGGATCGACCCGGCCGTCGAGGATCGGATTCGACACGTCAGTGAGTGAGTGTCTCGCTCGGGAACGACCGTCACGACGGGTACCCTTGCAACGGAGAGGGAAAGGTTGACACTCCGGGCGGGCGTCGTCCCCGACGATGACGCAGGTCGTGGTGCCGGTGCGCTATCCACTCACCGAGCACTCCAGAGCCACGCTCAGCCGGGCGATCGAGATCACACGGGAGGAAGCCGCCAGTCTGACTGTTCTCCACGTCAACCTCTATCACAACACCCGGCGGATCTCCCGGAGCGAACTCAAACACGCCGTCGAGAACGCCTTCGACGACCTGCCGGACGTGCGCTACGTGGTGCGGACGGGGATGCTGGTCGAAGAGACGATCCTCGAAGAGGTGGCCGATTCGCGGGCCGACATCGTGGTTATCGGCCGCAAACAGGCCAGTCGCTGGCGGAAAATGATCCGACGCATCACCGACGATCCCGACATCGAGCGGTTCCTCCAGACCGAACTCGACGCGAAGATCGTCACGGTCTAACCGGTCGGCCCGGACCCGCCGGGCTCGTCGGTGTCCGTGCCCTCGCCGTTCCGAACGTCCCCGTCGGGGCTCCGGGGGTGGCCACCGGGCCCCGTCCGTCGGCGTGGCGGACTGACCGACACGTCCATCTGCCCGCTGGTCTCGTCGAAGATAACGTGCTGGTGGGGATAGGCGATCTCCACGTCGGCGTCTTCGAGACGCCGCCACACGTTCGTCTGGACCTTCGATTTGGTCGCCAGCAGTTTGTACGGTTCCGAGAGCCAGTAGCGCAGTCGCAGGTGAACGCCGTGGTCGCCGAACGTCTCGATGTAACACTTCGGCGCGGCCGGGTACCGGGCGCTCCCCACGCGAATGTCCGGCCCGCCCTCGATCACGCGATCGACTTCCTTCGCGGCCCGCTCGATCAGGTCCCGCGCCTCGGGAAGGTCGCTCTCGTAGGTGACGACGACGTCCAGCGTCTGGCGTGTCCGGGGGTCCTCCGCCGAGTAGTTGATCACGTCTCGGGACCGGATCTCGCCGTTTGGCACCACTACGAAGGTGTTGTCGAGCGTCATGATCTTGGTGTACCGGAGCGTGATGTCGTCGACGAATCCCCGCTGTTGGGTGTCGACGATCTCCACCATGTCACCGATTTCGTAGGGCTGGTCGGCGAGCAAGAACATTCCGCTGATGATGCTGCCGACGATGGGGGCCAGGACCACACCGATCGCCGCCGAGAACACGGCCACGGACAGCGTGATGTCGCCGAGGCTCACGCCGTAGATCGGGAGGATGGCCAGGATCGCAAAGAGGAAGATCCCGACGCGAATCGCCCGCAGAATCATCCGCGTGATGCTCGGCCGCCGGAACCGCTGAGAGATGCGGCGGCCGAACACCGCCACGACCAGCCGTGAGGCGGCCCAGGCAAGCCCCAGAATCAGCAGCGTCGCGAAGATGTCGACCGCCCAGGACGGCACCGGAAACGGGAGCCACGACGTGGGGAGCAAATTCTCGACCGACTCGCCCACCGCTGTCGTGGCGTTCGCGGTGGCCTGTCCCGCGTCCGCCCCACCCCCAACGTCCGTCGTTTCCGACCCCGCTGGAGCCGGCGTGGACACCTGGGCCACCGCGTCTCCACCCGCCGCACCAGGATCCGGAGGCCCGCTCATATCACCAAATCCCGTCCCGCTGACTTAAACACCGGGTTGTGGTTGCCACTCGAAAACGTGGAGCAACGATCGACAACGTGGCCGCTGTATGTCACTATTATCCAGTATGCCAACAGGACTTTAGCCGTCGGGCGCGTACTACCGACGATGAGCTCTCCCGACCTTCGTGGGTCGCAGTTACCGGCAGACGGCGGCCGGACGCCCGGTCGCAGAAAGGACGTGTTGTTCTGCTCGAGCTGTGGCCACGAGAGCCTCGTTGGCGGCGACTGGATCGCCACCGACGATTATCTGACACGCACGCGACACCTGCGTTGTCCGGAGTGCTCGACCACCATCACGGACCGCCCGCTTCCGACCGACAGCGCCGCCGGCGAGGCCCCGCGTGCCGACGTGGTGCTGGCCGATCCGTTCAGTCGGACGGCCGAGACCGTCGCTCGCCTCTGGCAACACTCGATGCGACACTGGATGGAGTGGTCTCGCCGCGCCGACGCCTAGAACTCCCGCACGCCCTCGTCGGTGACGACCGTATCGAGGAGTCGCGTCGGCGTCGCGTCGTAGGCCGGGTTCTCGACGGTGAACCCTTCGGCGGGTTCCCGCATCACTTCGCTCGGCGACCGGATCTCGTTCTCGAAGGCGAACCCGCCCTCGATGATCTTCGCGCCGGACCCGACGACGGTCATCGGTACACCCACGTCACCGGCGGCCGCCGCGATGGGGTAGGTGCCGACCCGGTTGTACAGCGTGTCCTCGACGATGCAGGACATCCCGGTGACGACGCGGTCACACTCGGCGAGGAAGTGGCCGGCCGCGCCGTCGACGATCAGGTGCGGTTCGACGCGGTCGACACCCGCGAGGACGCGCGCCGTCTTCCGACCGAGGTACCGCGGTCGGGCTTCCGTGACGTACACGTCGAGGTGCTTGCCCTCCTGTGCGGCGAGTTCGATGGCTTCGAGCACCGTCGAGGAGTAGTCGTGCGTGAGGACGGTCATGCCGTCCTCGAAGACTTCAGCGCCGTTTTTCGCCGCCTCGCTCTTGGCGTTCTCGATGCGGTCGACCACGCGGTCGATGGCGTCGGCGAGGATGTCCTGTGCCTCGGTGACCGAGTCGGTGTCGGCGTCTTTGACTGCCGCCACGATGTCGCGCTGTGCGTTCTGGAGCGAGGCGTGGGACGGGTTGGCTCGCTTGAGCGCGTTCGCGTTGCGCTCCAGGGTCACGACGAACTCCTCGACCGTCGGGTACTCACCCTCGGTCAACTCCCGGAGGGCGGCGGCGGCCTTGACGGCCACGACCGACGAGGAGTGGGTTTGCATCTGCTCGATCTCCTCGACCGTCTCGTCTATCATACTGCATCCGTCGGTGCCTCGGGGCAAGTACCTTTGCCATCGGGCACGTCTTCGCGCCCAGCGCGGCCGTCCGCAACGATCCGGACTCTTTTGCCCGCCCCGTGTCTGGGCGTGACCGATGCCAACTCGACGGAGTGTACTGGTCTCGACCGGTGCGTTGGTGACTGCGGGCTGTTCGTCCCGAAACGACACCGATTCCGACGGGTCCGATTCGAGCGATGGCGAGGCGTTCGACAACACGATCCTCGACGAACGTGGCGGGACGAAACTGCAACCTGGCACTCACGCCGCGTTCGATTTCACCTACGAAGGCACGAAGAGTGTGCAGATCGCCTACGACCTGACGGTCGTCGACGACTGGGACATCGACGTGCTGGTTCTCGACGGCGAAAACTACGACCGATATCCCGACGGCGGCCACCTCTCTTACTCCGCGGAACTGTCGGCGATCGAGACCGACGAGGTCCAAAACGAGGGCTACGTCTCCGCGGGCCGGTACGCGATCGTGTTCGACAACACCGACCGGTTCACCGAACCGACCGACATCCCGGTCCCCATCGAGTTCGACGTGGAAGTCGCGACGAACTGAGTTCGACCGCGAGTCAGCTAAGTTCTCCCAGCCCGTACCCCCGGTATGGTCGAAGTGACGTATCACTGCCCGTACTGTGGGGCGGTGACTGGCGTCGAGCGCGAGGGGTATCTCGACGACGACTGTGTGACCCGGGAACCCCTCGACGGCTGGGAGTACGCAAGTACGACCGACGACGTGGCCGACCGGGAGGCCGCCGACGGCATCGAGTTCGTCTGTCTGGGCGACGCGGGGGACGGCACGGCGGTCGGGCCGGGGGGCCCTGCGAGGACAGCGAGTGGGGGCTCGTCGGACCGCAGGTCCGACGGCGGTGCGAACGATCCCGACCCGGAGAAGGACGGCTGTGGCCGAACCTTCTACCTCAGCTTTCGCAAGTCCGAGGACGGCGAGCGCGTCGAACACCGGACGCCAGATATCGACCGACCGCGGTTCGACTTCCGGCCCTGATCTGCCCGAGTCGACGAACCGATCGCTGATCCGTCGATGCGGAACCACACCGTGTGCTGGCCTGGCTGCCCGGCCGGGCCGCGAGCCGCCGGACTGAAACCCGGTGGCCCAGTACCGTTGGGTATGACCGACGACACCGACGACTGGGCCCAGCAACTCCGGGACAACCGCGAAGAGAAAGACCGCTTTTTCGCCGAACACCGCCAGTCACCGATCCCGCCCGGCGAGCGCGACAGCTTCGACGGCCTCGACTACTTCCCACCCGACCCCGAGTACCGGGTCACGGCGTCCGTCACCGTCCACGACGAACCCGAACCGATCGAGATGGACACGACCGAAGGTCGGACCGTCCGGTACCTGCGGATCGTTACCTTCGAGTTCGAACTCGACGGCGAGTCACACGAACTCCACGGCTACCGACAGGAGAACGACGACGGGAGCATCTTCGTCCCGATCCGCGACAAGACGACCGGACAGGAGACCTACGAGCACGGCCGGTACATGGAACTGGAGCCCGACCGCGAGTTGACCGACGGGGACGAGGTCACGCTCGATTTCAACCTCGCGTACTCTCCGTTTTGCGCGTTCAGCGACACCTTCGACTGCCCGCTACCGCCGGAAGAAAACTGGTTGGAGACGACCGTCGAGGCCGGCGAGCGTACGCCCTGAGCTACTCTTCGACAGTCATCTCCTCCTCTTCGAAGTGATACCGGAAAATCTCCACCCGCTGTGCGGCTTCCCTGATGTGATACTTGGCGCACTCCTCGTCCGCCTCCGAGAGGGCTTCACCCAGTGATTCTTTGATACGTTCGAGTTCCCGCGAGCCTGATACCATCGTGCCATCCGAAATTACTCTCAACTAACACATAACAGCACCGTTTCCTGCAGTTTATTGCATCGACTGTAGCGATCAGCGACGCGTGCGCTCGTTCGATCGAACGGCTCGAACCGGTCGACGTTTCGGTCCGCTTCCACAGTTATCTAAATTTGATTTTGGCGAATCACTGTTTTGCTCCCTAATGGACCGACTAAACCCCTATAATTCGATATAGTTCTCAGATCCGATAATTTACGGATAGGTTGGGCGTGAATTGTTACCATGGATTAATATTCGGGAACCACACAATCCCGACTCGATGGCAACGCCCCTCCGTGTCCTCGCCGTCGACGACGATCCGGACTTCTGTGCGACCCTCTCGGACTCTCTCCAGCGGGAGGGTGACCAGTTCACGGTCGTGACGGCGACGCGTGCGAGTGACGCACTCGATCGACTCGACGACGGGGCGTTCGACTGTGTCGTCAGCGACTACGAGATGCCCGGGATGGACGGGTTGGACTTTCTGGAGGCCGTCCGCGACCGGGACGAACGGTTACCCTTTATCCTGTTGACCGGGTCGGGCTCGGAATCGCTTGCGAGCAGGGCGCTCTCACGGGGGGTGACGGACTATCTGCCGAAATCGGGGTCCCGAGAGCAGTTCGAGATTCTCGCCAACCGCATCGAGACGGCCGTCGACTCCTATCAGACCCGGGAGTTGCTCGAACGCGAGCGCGAGCGATACCGGGCGTTCCTGGAGCAGTCGACCGACCTGATCGCCGTCGTCGACGCGACCGGCGAGTTCCAGTACGTCAGCCAGGCCTGGAACCGACACATGGGGTACGAACCCGCCGCTCTGGAGGGCCGCAACGCCTTCGACCTGATGGACGACGACCACGCCGACGCCGTCTGGAGCGAGTTCGTCGAGGCGGTCACGAACCCCAACCAGGCCCACACGGCCGTGTTCAAGTTCAGACACGCCGACGGCTCCTGGCGCTGGCTCGAAGCCGTCGGGAACAACCAGTTCCACAACCCACGGATCGAGGGGTTCGTCGTCAACGTCCGGGACGTGACTGGCCGGAAAGAGCGAGAGCGCAAACTCGAACAGCAAAACGAGCGCCTCGCACAGTTCGCCAGTGTCGTCTCCCACGACCTCCGGAACCCACTGAACGTACTCTCGGGTCGGCTCGAACTGGCCGCCGAGACCGGCGACGAGGACCACTTCGAGGTGGCACAGGACACGCTGGACCGGATGGAGGCGATGATCGAGGACCTTCTCGGACTCGCACGCGACGGGCAGTTCGTCGAGGAGACCGAACCGGTGGCGCTCCCGGACCTGCTGGCCCGCTGTCGCGAGACCGTCGACGCAGACGGATTCTCGCTGTCCGTCGAGACGGACGCGACGGTCGTCGCCGATCCCAGTCGCCTCCGACGGCTGTTCGAGAACCTCGTCCGAAATTCTGTGGAGCACGGCGATCCGAGCGTGACCGTCAGCGTGGGCTCGTTGCCCGACGGGTTCTACGTCGAAGACGACGGCCCCGGCATTCCCCAGAACGACCACGACCGCGTGTTCGAGATCGGCTACACGACCGCCCCGGAGGGGACCGGTCTCGGCCTGGCCATCGTCGAGAGTATCGCCGAGGCCCACGGCTGGTCGATCCACGTCACGGACGGCGCGTCCGGTGGCACTCGCTTCGAGGTGACCGGCGTCGAAACCGCCCAGTCCCCCGACGTTCGACGCTGTCGGTGACTACCCCTTGATGTTACAGACCGGGTAGGTCCGGGCGACCTTGTCGCCGATGCCCAGCGCGTCCGAGACCCGGACGACCTCGTCTACGTCCTTGTAGACGCCGGGGGCTTCCTCGGCGATGGTTGCACCCGACTGGGCCTTGACGTAGATCTCGTTCTGTTCGCGGAGGTCGTCGCGCACGTCCTCGCCCCAGAACTCGTTTTTGGCCTGCGTGCGGCTCATCAGGCGGCCCGCCCCGTGAGCCGTCGAGCCGAACGTCTCCGCCAGTGACCGCTCGCCGCCCCGGAGGACGTAACTCCCCGCGCCCATGCTTCCGGGGATGATGATGGGCTGGCCCACGTCCTGATAGGCCGCCGGAACCTCGGGCCGACCGGCCGGGAACGCCCGCGTCGCGCCCTTCCGGTGGACGAACAACTCGCGTTCTTCGCCACCGTCCACCGTGTGGACCTCCTTCTTTCCGATGTTGTGGGCCACGTCGTACAGCAGGTCCATCTCCATCTCTCGCCAGTCGCGGTCGAACACGCGCTCGAACACCTGCCGCGTGCGGTGCATGATGAGCTGGCGGTTGACCCACGCGAAGTTGATCGCCGCACACATCGCCTCGTAGTAGTCCTCGGCCAGTTGCGAGCCCGCCGGCGCGGCCGCGAGTTCCTTGTCCGGAAGCTGGTTCAGCAGTCCCTGATGGGCCTGCTCGATGTCGCGCAGGTAGTCCGTACAGATCTGGTGACCCAGCCCGCGCGAGCCACAGTGGATCAGGACGACGATCTGGTCCTCCTGTAGGCCGAAGGCCTCGCCCACGTCCTCGCGGAACACGTCGGTGACCCGCTGGACTTCGAGGAAGTGGTTGCCCGACCCCAGCGACCCGACCTGGTTGGCCCCGCGGTCCTTGGCCTTCTTCGAGACCTTGTCGGCGTTGGCTTCCGATCTGACCCCCTCGTCCTCGCAGTGAGTCAGGTCGTCCTCGACGGCCCACCCCTCTTCGAGCGCCCAGTCCATCCCGCGTTCGAGGATCGCCTCGATGCCGTCGCCGTCGGTCTGGACCACGCCCCCCCCGCCCAGCCCCGACGGGATGTTGCTGAACAGGTTCTCGACGAGTTCCTCCTCACGGCCCTGCAGGTCGTCGTAGGTCAGGTTCGTCCGCATCATCCGGACGCCGCAGTTGGAGACGACGAACTGGTCGGCCAGGAAGTTGTGTGCCTCGTGTTCGACGCCGAGGTCGTAGACTGGTTTTTCGCCGACCTCTGTGATCGATTCGATCTCGGTGGTGATGGTGAGATCGTCGCCGGTATCGACCGACTCACAGAACTCGTCGAAGCCCGGGAAGTCCTTTCCTGGCCTCGGTCGTCCGTCCCGTCCGCTCCAGATACTACGTTCGATGAAGCGGCCGTTTATGTCGAATTTCGATTTGACTTTCTCAACGGATGTACCGCCGTCGGCGAGTGTCTTCGCCTCGTCGGCGATGCGTGCTCGGTGTTCACGTTCGCGCTCTTTCGTTTTCAGGTACTGGATCGCCTTCACCGCCCGTCGTCGCTTCTCGTAGTTGTACGTGTATCCGACTCGTGAGTAAAATCGGATGAGGTTCTTCGAGTCGTTCTTGACACCGAGGCGGAGACGGACAGTGTCGTGGTCCGCATTGGACTCGGTCTCGAACTCTTCGAGTCCGTTCGTCTCGATTCCGAGACGTGAGAGGAACGCACGCAGATCCTCGAAGAACTCGCGTCCGGCCTCGACAGTCTCTGTGGTCCGAGTCTGAGAGACCTTCGGACAGTAGAGGTTCTTGTCGTGTTGGGCGGCCGGGGCGTTCATCTCCGCACCGAAGTACGCACGGAAGTAGAGCGCCTGCTGCCAGTCGGTGAGCCGGTCGAAGTAGTCCGGCGTCGCAAATCCGGCGGAGACTTTCGGCCCGTCGGGAACGCCGAGTTCGATCAGCAGGCGTCGAAACGCTTTCGACGTGGTCTTGAAACTGTACTCGGTCGTCTCGAACTCGTTCCCACCGACATCGTGGTTCCGGTCTCGAGTGTAGATTTTCGACGGCTTGAACCCGACTTTCTCGATGTCTTCGCGGATCCGTTCGAGGTCGTCCGGTTCTCCGTAGAACCACATCTGCCCCTCACCGCCGAGCGAGCCGTCACCAACGTGATAGCCGATGATCTTGAGCAGTCGGTGAAACGTCTCGTCGGTCGATTTCAGGGGTAGCACGTCGCGTTTTTCGAGGACACGCCGGAGTTGCGGGTTTGCGTCGGCGAAGTCATCCTCTGAGAGGACGACGAACTCGTCCGGCGTCTCGTATTCGATGCCCCGGAACGGCTGGACCTCAACCTCGCCACCGACTTCGAGATCGGCCAGATCGACCATCCCGCCAGGCGTCCGGAACGGATGATCGGCCGTCGCTTGGATCTTTTCGCCTGTTGTTGTTTCGACTTCGTAGACCGTTTTCTCTCCCGATTCGGTGAACAACTGGATAGCGGAGTCCGTCAATTCCTCGCCAGCGACCATCGCTCGTTCGGTCTCGAACTTGTCTTCCAGCGATCCAATTTCCGTTCGCCGACCGAACGAGAGTCTAACCTCGGAATCGCCCGGAATACAGTTGATGTCGTAGCCGATCGCGCCGGGCGAGATACAGCCCTCCTCTGCGTCGATGCCGGCGACGCCGCCGACGGGGAAGCCGTAGCCCTGGTGGCCGTCCGGCATACAGATGGCGTGTTTCCGGACGCCGGGGAGATGCGCCGAGTTCTTGAGTTGCTGGAGGGTCTTGTCCTGCTGGATCTCCTCCAGCAAGGCCTCGCTGGCCAGCACGCGAGCGGGAGCGTTCATCCCGCCTTCCTGTGGGATCTCCCAGACGTAGTCCCGTACCTTTTCGAGGGTGATGCCGTCGGCGTCGAAGGTGGTCATACAAGACGGTGCGACGCCGAGGGCGGAATATATTTCGACTGTCCGGCGTCGATCAGTCCTCCGCGACCTTCCGCTCGCCCAACGAGGGGCGGCCGGCTTCCGAGTCGGCATCGGCCAGGGCGCGGTCGAGCGCGAGCGGGCCGCTCCCCATCACGAACACGGCCGAGGCCAGTCCGAACATCGTGATGTGGGCGAGGATCGGGTCGTCAGGGATGCCAAAGAGCGTGAGGGTGAAGACGACGAACGCGGCGGCCGCGACGCCGCGGGTCAACAGGCCGGCGATCAGGAGGACACCGAGGGCGATCTCGGCCAGGCCAGCCCCGAGGACCCACGCGCCCGGATCGACCGGGATCACGGCCGTCAGGTCGTACTTCGCGACGACGCCGAGGGTCCGGCCCGGCTGGAGGAGTTTCTCGACGAGTCCCAGGTAGACGAACACGACGCCGAGGCCGATCCGGATGACCGTCGGCGCGTAGCGCGTGTACGGTTCGATCAGGGCCCGGAACCGCTCGGCGACCCGGTGGACTGGATCGACGCGGCCGTAGTAGGTCCCCGGCGCGCTCGCGATGGCACCGAGCAGATGGTCGGCACTGGGTCGCCCGCCACCGAGGAGGACGACGGCCAGCAGTCCCGGGACGTACTCCATCGCCAGCAGGAGTTCCGGCCAGCGGGCCAGGCCAGCGAGGTAGGCCACGAGCGCGACGGCCGCCACCGCCCGCGTCGCCAGCCCGAACAGCAACAGAAAGCCCAGGCCGAGCAGGAGGAGCCTCGGTTGGCCGTCGACGGCCGGGCTGAAGTAGTACCCCGCAAAGCCCGCACCGACCAGCGGCAGGCCCATGCTGAGCCGGAGCATCCACGGGACCAGGACGTCGTACTCGGCGAGGGTCTCCCGGAGAACGTCCAGATCGGGGATCGTCGGTCGTACCCAGACGTAGCCCAGCAAGCCCACCGCGCCGAGCAGTGCCGTTCCGCCGAACAGGACGGCGTTGGTCGGTTCCGAGAGGACCTGCGCCGCGAACTCGATGGGATCGGTCGGCGTTCCGTCACCATCGGCGACGTACTTGACGTGTGCTCGCGTGGGGCGGCTCCCCAGGACTGCCACACAGAGCGCGCCACAGAACGCGAGTGCGCCTGCGAGCAGCGACGAGCGTGTTCCGGAGGTCACAGCCGAGCTAGTGGACCGAACGGGGTAAACCTCGCCATCCCATCAGACGTCGAAGACGACGTAGGCGCGCCAGCCCTCGTCGGTCGGTTCCAGCGCCATCTCGGAGTAGGTGACGGCCTTCACGTCCCGGGCGTCGACCGCCGACAGCGGGACGCCCCGGGCTGTGGCCTCGCAGAGCCATTCCCCGTCTCCGTCGTCGGCTTCGGAGACCGACGCCTCGTGGTCGACCGGGAGGACGCCGCGCACGTCGCGCTCGTAGATCAGTTCGTCCAGATAGTCGAACAGTAACGCTTCCCGGTTCTCGGCGCGGACGTCGAGGTCGAATCGGTCGCCCTCTCCCGCCGGGACCTCGTCACACATCGCGGCCGTGAGGCCGTCGGCGACGGCCGCGAACACAGCATCGAGGGTCCCGCCGGACGCCTCGACGGCCACGTCGGCCGTGTGCTCCCGAAGCTGGTATCCCATCACTCGCCCTCCGTCGCGGTGCCGACACTATCGGCCACAGCGGCATCCTCGGTCTCGTCGACGGCGACGCCGCTGGTCACGATGGACTGCACGCCTTCCTCGACGCTCATGTCGACGTCACAGACCCGCTCGATCGGGACGTGGATGACGTGCCCGCCCATCACCGGGTTGGGGGCCATCGGCAGGTACAGTGTCGTCATCTCCCCGTTGCCGGTCGCGGTTTCGATGACTTCGGGCGTGTCGGCCGTGACGAACGCCAGTGCATAAGAGTTCTCGTCGGGAAACTCCACGAGTTTCACGTCCTGGAAGCTCTCGGTGTCGCTGTTCATCAGCAGTTCGCTCATCTCGTCGACGCTCCGGTACAGTGATCCCACGCCGGGGATGCGGGAGATGACCTGCGTGACCGACCGATCGATGGTGCCGTTGGCTGGACTCAGTTCGGCGACGAGCCCGACGAACAGGATCGAAACCAGCGCGACCGCCAGCACGAACCCTTCGATAACTAACTCGGGGAGTTGCTCGGTTCCGAACGTCGCGTTGACCACTCCCACGAACGGGTTGACCGTGTTGGTGAGGAAGTTCACCGCGAATCCCAGCACCAGCAGTGTCACGATCAGCGGAATCGTCACAGCGAAGCCGGTGAGGAAGGCGCTCCTGAGACGCTGGCGCGGCGACACCCGCTCGATCCCGTCGACCTCTGGAGACAGCCGCATATCAGGGACGACGACACTGTGCCGAAAAACCGTTGTGGCCTGCGGTCGGCCCCCTCGTCGCACCTCTCTGCCGGTGGAATTATAGTGGTCTACACGCTACACGGGGGTAGTGAGCGCCACAGTCGAGAGTCGGGTCGTGGACGCCGGGGAGGACGCCTACGTAGACGATGCCTGGGCGCTGAAAGAGTCTATCCGCCAGGAGGAGGGCGTCCTCCGCCAGCGTCGCGGCTTCTTCAGGGACGCCTACCGGCGGTCGACGGTCTATCTCTTCCTGGAGAGCGGCCCCGTCGACACCGAACGGTTGGTCGGCTTCGCCGCCGTCCGCCGCGACGGCTACATCCTGTTTCTGGCCGTCGCCGACGGCTACCGCGGCGAAGGCTTCGGCGAACGCCTGATCGCCCGCGTCGCCGACGACCACTCCTCGGTCACCTGTCACGCCCGCACCACCAACGAACCCGCCATTGGCTTCTACCGCCACCTGGGTTTCGAGGTCAAACGCCGCATCGACAACTACTACGAGGACGGCGGCGACGCCTACTACCTCAAACTCGGCACCGGCGGGGGAATCACCGAACGCCTGCAGCAACTGCTCTCCTGATGGGTCCCTGGCAGGGGACGCCGGTTTTGCAAACCCTTTTGCACTGCTCCCCGCAACGGGAGTGATAGCATGGAGGAGCGAACCCGCGCGTATCTCCGGGGCCGGTTCGGCGACTACTACCGCCGGGCCGAGATCACGCCGCCGCCCGACGCCAACGAGCGCGAGTGGGGGTACATCCCCTGGACCTCGGGGCCCGGGACGACGATGGTCCGGCACAAGTCGCTGCTGGACCTGGGCGACATCGAGGGCTTCCTCGAACGCGAGCGCCCGCGCCACGTCTACTTCTCGGCGGGCCGCTACGACGACCCCAGCGCGGGGTCGATGAGCGAGAAGACCTGGCGTTCCTCCGATCTCGTCTTCGACCTGGACGCCGACCACCTCCCCTCGGTGACGCTCGGCGAGGACTCCTACGCCGAGATGCTGGCAAAGTGCAAGGACGCCCTGTTGCGCCTGCTGGACTTTCTGGAGGACGACTTCGGCTTCGGGGACCTGACCGTCGCCTTCTCGGGTGGCCGAGGCTACCACGTTCACGTCCGCGATCCGGGGGTTCGGGACCTCGAACGGGAGGCCCGGCGGGAAGTGGTGGACTACGTGCGCGGGATCGGGATGGAATTCGACGCCCTGATCGACGAGGAAGCGGTCGGCGGCGATGTCGGACGGAAGAGCCCGGCCCACAACGAGTATCTACCGACCGACGGCGGCTGGGGCCGGCGAATCCACGAGCGCCTGCTCGCCGAGTTCGAGGAGATCCGAGAGATGGACGAGGACGCGGCCATCGAGCGCCTCCAGGAGTACGACGGCGTGGGCGAGAAGAAGGCTCGCGCGGCCTGGACGATTGCACAGGAGCGGTTCGTCGAGATCGAGCGGGGGAACCTCTCGGCCCATCCCGTCGTCAAGAACTTCGCCGAGCGGATCGCCGCGTCGGTCGTGGAGGAAGACGACGCACCCATCGACGAACCGGTCACGACGGACACGAACCGGTTGATCCGCCTGCCCGGGACGCTCCACGGCGGGAGCGGACTGGAAGTCAAACGGATCGACCGCGATGCGGTCGCGGAGTTCGATCCGCTGGTCGACGCGGTGCCCGAGACTTTCGTCGGTCACGAGATCACGGTGGAAGTGACAGAGGGCGGGCTGGTCGAGCTCCTGGGCGATAGTTTTACACTCTCGGAGGGAGAGCATTCCGTACCAGAGCACGTCGGCGTGTTCCTCATGGCCCGGGGGCGCGCCGAGAAGGGGCCGGAATAGCATGAACCTCGACGAACTCCAGTCGGTCAGGGACCGCGAGCGCCAGAGCGACAGCCTCCAACAGCTGCGCGATTCCTTCTACGCGGACGCGGGCGAGTTGATCCAGGAGTTGCGCGCGGAGCGGGACCAGGCCGCCCAGCGGGCCGACGACCCCTTCGACGATCCGGAGGTCAACCGGATCACGAACAACATCAACACGGCCGAGCAAACGGTCGAAGCCATCTACGAGCGGCGCGTCGGCAAGCTCGTCAAGATGGCCTCCTTCGCCGCGGCGGATATGCCCACCGAGGACGAGGGGCTGACCGCCGAGGAACGCGAGCTGTTCGAGAGCATGGTCGCGTCTATCGAGAACAACCGCGACCGCGTGTTCGCGATCCTCGACGGCGAGGATCCCGAGGCCGTCGACACGCCGGACGTGACCCACGATGCACCTGTGGATGGCGGCGGGTCACCTGCGCCCGATCCGTCGGGGGCCGACGCGCCCGAGCCTGCCGCGCCGTCCGGGGAATCGGAACAGTCGACGGGCGTCGACGCCGCTGATCTGATGGGGAGTAACGAGGACACGCCGACTGGCGACTCACTGGCCCCCGACGCGTCGGCGGACTCCTCGGACTCGGATCGGCCGGTGCCGCCCCAGGAACCGGCAGCGGCGGGCGACACGGTGGAGCCGGATGGCATCGAGGCCGGATCGACGGAGACCGCCACTCCGGAGCCATCGAGCGTCGCGGGCCCATCGGACGCGGACGGCGCGGCCGACCCGACGCCAGGCGATGCCGCCGACCCGGCGCCCGATCCGCGTTCGGACGGCGGGGCGACAGCTTCGTCGGGTGGCGAGGATACGGGCGTCGACCGTCGAACGGTCCGGATCACGCGTGACGTGGGCGAGATACTTGGAGTCGACGAACGAGCCTACGACCTCGCCAGCGAAGACGTGGTAACGCTCCCGGCCGCCAACGCCGAGCCGCTGGTCGAACGCGACGCCGCGGAACCGCTGGACAGGTGACCGGAGCCGATGGGTCGTATCGACGTGGTGTGGTCGCCGGACGATTGATACCGCTGGAGGCTATCAGTGACGGGCAATGCCCGCCGCCATCGAGACGGAGGCGCTGACGAAGACTTACGGTGACGTGACGGCACTCGCGGGGCTCGACCTCTCGATCCCGCAGGGCACGGTCTACGGATTTCTCGGCCCGAACGGCGCGGGCAAGACCACCACGATGCGGATTCTGACGACGCTGACCGACCCCAGCGGCGGCGACGCCTGGATCGAGGGCGACCACGTCGCCGACCGGGACGCCGTCGTCGAGCACGTTGGCTATCTGCCCGAGCAACCGCCGGTCTACGACGAGTTGACCGCCCGCGAACAGCTCTCCTATCTTGCCGATCTGCGCGACCTCGGCGCGTCCGAGCGCGACCGGATCGACTCGCTTCTGGAACGGTTCGGACTGCTCGCCGATGCCGACGACCCGATCCGGACGTACTCGAAGGGGATGCGCCAGAAGACGGCGCTCGCGGGCACGGTGCTGGGCGACCCCGACGTACTCTTTCTGGACGAACCGACCAGCGGGCTCGATCCGCGGGCCGCCCGAACGGTCAGGGACCTCCTCGCGGAACTGGCCGAGCAGGGGCGGACGGTCTTTCTCTCGACGCACGTCCTCCCGGTCGTCGAGGAACTGGCCGACAGCGTCGGCGTCCTCAACGAGGGCCGACTCGTGGCCGAGGGGTCGCCCACGGAACTGCAACACCGTGCCGAGGCTGGCACCGAGCGGGGACTGGAGGACGCGTTCCTCGATCTGACGGCCGAACTCGGCCACCCCGGCGAGGCCGTGCTGGAGGACTGAGATGGCGGGGCAACTGGCGACCGACCTGCGACACGGGGTCCGGATCGCGACCGTCGAGGTCCGCCGGAGCGTCCGGGCCGTCCTCACCAGCCGCCGGCAACTCATGGGTATCGCACTCCTGCTCGTGTTGTTCTCACCGGTCCTGTTCTCGCTGCTCTCGGGCGGATACGCGCTTGGCCTGCGGTTCCGGGCCGGGACGGACCTGCCCGTCGTCGAACTGCTCCGCCCGCAGGTCGTCGCCTGGATCGGGTCGCTCGCGGTCGTGTTCGGCCTCCGGGCGCTGGAACGGGCCGGCGACGCCGACCACGCCGACCTGCTGTTGACGCTCGTGCGACCCCGGGCGGTCGTCACCGGTCTCGTCCTGGCGGAGTACGCCCGCGTCGTCGTCGTGTTCGGGAGCCCGCTGGTCGCCGCCGTCGCGGCCTTCGCGCTGGGCGCGGGCACGCCCCTCATGATCCCCGCCGCCGCCGTCGGTGTCCTCCCCCTGCTCGCGCTCGGGCTGACCGGCGGGTTCACACTCGGGTATCTCGTTCGCCTGGGGTACCGACGACTGGGCTGGTCGAACCCGTCCGGCGCGTGGACGAGCCTCCTCGTCGCCGGTGCGATCATCGTCGGCGTGAACGTGTTCGCACCGTCGAACCCTGTCAGATTGCTGGAGGCGCTCGCACCGCTCGGAGCCCTCCCGGTCGGCCCGTACGCCGACCTGTTGCTCGTCGCCTCGCCGGTCGCCGTCAGCGTCGGCACGCCGTCGGTGATCGCGGCCGGTATCGTCCTGGCATCGATCCCGCTCCTGCTCGTGGCCACCTGGCACCTGGCACCGGCCGTCTGGTACGCCGATCCGGTCACGGTCGACGGAGCCAGCGTCCGGGCACGCCTCTCCCGCGCGGCGATGCCCGCCGCCCTCGCGCGCCGGCGGGTCACGCGACTCGTCTGGTGGCAGTGGGTTCGGGGTATCAGGGCCCCCGCCCAGTTCGTCCATCTGACCTACTTCCTGTTTATGGCCTTCCCCATCGCGCAACTGGCGATCTCCAACCCACAGTCGTCGATCCTGCCCGTGTTCGTCGCCGTTCTCGGCGCGTTCCTCACCGGCGGGACCTTCGGCCTGAACCCACTCGGTGCCGAGGGGTCGATGCTTCCGGCCGTCCTCACGACGCCCTCGCCCGGACGGACGCTCACCCACGCCCGGATCCTCGCCGGCACGCTCCTGTGGCTCCCGCTCACCCTGCTGGCCGTCGTCCTGACGGGCTGGTACAGCGTCCTCGACCCGGTGAGCCTCGCGTACGTCCTCGCGTACACGGTCGTCCTCGCGGCCTTCAGCAGTCTGCTGGCGCTGGGCCTGGGTGCGTTCGCGCCGCGGTTCGAGGCCGTCCGCGCGTTCGGGGGCGCGGAGGCCCCGACGCCGACGACCGCCGCCCTGCTGGGGCACTCCTTTGTGACGACCGTCGTCGCCGTCGCCGGCATCGCCGCCGTCTTCGTGCCAGTCCTGATCGACGCGCCCCCCTTCGTCGGCGGATCGGCACACTTGCTCCGTGCGGTGGGCTTCCTGGCGTGGGCCACCCTGCTCGCGCTCGTGGCCTCGGGCTGTTACCGCTACGCCGTCGCCCGCCTGGACGGGTACACCTACGAGTGATCGTGTCAGCGGAACGGAATCGTTTTGCCCGATCCGGTGGACTCGCCGGACACGGATGTCCGCCCTCCCTCTCACGCCAGCACGGCGGGACGCGCTCACGTGTGCGTTCGCGCTCGTGCTGTTGGCGGCCCCGCTCTGGAGCCTTCCACTGGGCTTGGGCGAACGGGTCCACGAGTACGAGCGCGCCGCGGTGACGGTCAACGGGAGTACCATCGAGTACGCGACTGAAATCGACGACACGCCGGATCACACGCCGATCAGCGACGAGATCGGTTGTTCCGGGGACTTCGACACCCGTATCTGTGCGTTCGAGTCGCATCTCGCCGCGAACCACTCGATCCCGACCGAGTGGCAGTCGCGTCCGGACTCGTCGAACTACACGTCGCTCCCGGGTCGCCAACGGTATCGGTACGTCAGAGTCGACGGTCGCATCTACGAGGCGACCTACACCACGGGCGACCCGACGGCCTCGGGCGACGAAACGCACAACGGACTCGTGCGAATCTACCTCGCGCAGAAACCCGTCAGTCCCTGGGAGACGCTGGAGGACGTCTCGATCGACGCCGACGATGTTTCGCCGACGGTCCGAACGGCTGCCCGGACTGGCTCGGCCAACCACACCGCGGCAGTCGAGGTCCCCGAGACGCCGGTCCGGATCGACGGCGGCTACTACCGCGTGTACGAATCGAGTGTGCGCGAACGATCAGCACTCGCCGGCTTCTTCCGCGTCCTGTTGTGCATTGTCGCGCCAGCCGTCGGTCTCGGACTGCTCGTTTCGCTCCGTGGACGATTCCGCCTGACACACGTCTCACAGGCCGGCGAGCAAGAAGAGTAGCGGGATCTGATCTCAGTTCGCCGCGACCAGCGGTTCGGCGATCTCGGCGAGTCGATCCTGCCCGAGCGACCCGGCGACGCCGTAGGTCCGGCCGTCGGCCTCCCAGAACAGCACCGTCGTGTCACCGCGCTCGACGACCGTGACGGTCTCGTTCCCGACCGTCAGGGACTCCCCGTCCGTGTCGAACCGGGCGAGCGGGTTCTGCTCGGACTGGACGACCAGGAACTCGGCCGTGCCGTTCCCGTAGACGCCGGTCACGGTCGCGCGGTCGCCCTGCGTGCCGACGACGGCGCTCTGGAGTTCGAAGCCGGCTGGCACCGCGGGCTCGGAGACAGCGAAGTCCACGGCCGCGTCAGCGTCGGCGAGCGTGTCGTAGCTCGTCCGGTCGAACGCGCCGGAGACGACCCGGCGGTCGGATGGCGGTCGGAAGGTACTCTCGTCGATCGCCACGTCGAACCGGAACGACTCGAAGCGCATCGTCGTCGTCGCCGTCCCCTCGGCCCCGGTCACGACGGTTTCGACCTTGTGGAGCCGGTAGTCGTCGGTGTCGACCCAGACCGTGAGGTTCGTGTCTTCGATCTCGTCGAGTTTCTCACTGACGTTCGCGTAGCGCTCGTCGTCGGGCAACTCCGTCGCGCCCGTGTACGCCACGTCGAGGACGTACGTCTCTTCGCCGTCGACGGTGGCCGTGCCGCGGTTGGTCACCGAGGTATTCGCGTCGAGTTTCTCGACGGCCGCGGAGACGTTCAGTGCATCGAGCCGCTCGGACTGGCTGGCGTTGGGCGAGCGGACGACGGGCGGGCCGGTCGGCCCGTCGAGCCACGCCACCGAGCCGTTCGTGGCGACGGTCGTGTTCGCCACGCGGTCGGGTGCGAGTACGTCGATCCGGTAGCCGTCCGGCGCGAGGTACTGGACCTGCGCGCGGGCCGACCGCTCGTATCGGTCGGTCTCGTTCTCGACGGTCACGTCGAGGGTGACGGTGCCGACGAAGCTGTCGGCGTCGGCGTACCGCTCTGCGGTGCGATCGAGGGCGTCCTCGCCGCTGGGCCCGGTCGTCCCGTCGGGTTGGACGGCCATGCCGACGACGACGCCGGCCCCCAGCAGTACCGCGACGATGGCGGCCAGCCGCAGGGACAGTACCCCTCGGTCCGTGTCACTGGTGGGAGGTGTCACTGGCCTGCCTAGGGGCGAGACTTGCTTAACCCTTCGGCTGGTGCGCGTAGCGTTCAATTGTCTGGGGCTCCTGGCTCGGGTAATGACAGGCGACGTGGCCAGCGGCGAGCCGCCGGCGGTCGAGCTCGACGCCGTGTCTCGCACGTACACCCGTGGCGAACCGGTCTACGCCCTCGACGACGTGTCGGTGACGCTCGCCCGGGGCTCCTACACCGCCGTCATGGGGCCCAGCGGGTCGGGCAAGAGCACACTCCTCAATCTGGTCGGCTGTCTCGACACGCCAACCGCTGGGACCGTCAGCGTCGCCGGCGAGGACGTGACGGCGCTATCGAGCCGTCAGCGCGCCCGCGTCCGCGGGGAGGAGGTGGGGTTCGTCTTCCAGACGTTCAACCTCATGCCGCGGCTGACCGCCGAGGAGAACGTCGCGCTCCCGCTGGTCTTTCAGGGTGTCGCGCGCGCCGAGCGCCTGGGGCGAGCCCGCGACCTCCTCGACCGGGTGGGCCTGGGTGATCGGACCGACCACCGCCCGTCGGAACTCAGCGGGGGCCAGCGTCAGCGCGTCGCCATCGCCCGCGCGCTGGTGACTGACCCGGCCATCGTCCTCGCGGACGAACCGACCGGCAACGTCGACACGGAGACCGGTGACCGGATCATGGCCCTGCTCGACGATCTCCACGCGGCCGGCAACACGATCCTGCTGGTCACCCACCAACGAGCCATCGCCGACCGGGCCGAGCGCATCGTACGCCTCCGGGACGGCGAGATCGAAGGTATCGACGCGGTCGACACGGGGGGAGCGGCCCGATGAACCTCGCCGAGAGCCTGCGGCTCGCGGTGCGGTCGATCCGGGGCCACAAACTTCGGGCGGCCCTGACCGCGCTCGGAATCGTCATCGGCATCGCGGCCGTCATCACCTTCGTCACCCTCGGAGCCAGCGTCAAAGCGGAAGTCGTCGGACAGTTCGACGACTCGCCGGCCAACCGCGTGTTCCTGGTCGCCTCGCCCGACGACGACGGCGGTCCCCCGGCCGCGCTCTCCCAACCCGTGTTCACCGAGTACGACGTGGGCCGGATCGAGGACATCGAGGGCGTGGATCGAGTCGTCCCGCGGGGGACCATCGCCACCTCGGCGCTCTCTCACGGGGGTGAGACCGTCGCGAGGGATCAGGTGACTGCGACCACACCTGCGCTGTTCGAGAGTGTCACGTTCCGCGCTGGCGGCCCCTTCGCCGATGCCGAGTCGGGTGACGCCTGCCCAGCCGAGATGGTCGTGACCCCATCGGCGGCCGCACTCTTCCCCGGCAATCTCTCGGTCGGTGATCGGGTGTCGGTCACCCAGCGCGGCAACCGGACGCGCAACGTCACGGTCGTGGGCATCCTCGACGGTGACGCCGGCCTGAACCCGCTGGCTGGCTTCGGCTCCCAGCCCCGGTTTTACCTGCCGAGCTGTGCCTACGACACCGTCGTCACGAGTCCGACCACCGGCACGCGACAGAACGTCTATCCGCAGGTGACCGTCGTCGCCGAGAACCCCGGCGACACCGCAGCCGTTCAGGACCGCGTGCAGGACTACCTCGACGCCGAGTCCGACGCCGCACAGCTAGCCCCCGAGAGTTACGCGGTGAGCGCACAGACGAACGACGACATCGTCCAGCGCATCGAGACCGTCGTCGACCGGCTCACCCAGTTCGTCACCGGGATCGCCGTCATCTCCCTGCTCGTGGGGGCCATCGGCATCGCCAACATCATGCTCGTCTCGGTCCGCGAGCGAACGAAGGAGATCGGGATCATGAAAGCCGTCGGCGCGACCAACCGCGACGTGTTACAGTTGTTCCTCGTCGAGGCCCTGTTGCTGGGCGTCGGCGGCGCACTGCTGGGTGTCCCCGTCGGCGTGGCGGGTGGCTGGATCGCCGTCACATATGCCGAACTCCCCCTGACGCTCCCGCTGGGCTGGGTCGGCGCGGCCATCGGCATCGGGCTCCTCGTGGGCGTCGTCTCCGGGCTCTACCCCGCCTGGAGCGCGGCCCGCGTCGATCCCATCGACGCGCTCCGCTACGAGTGATTGGTCGCGCTCGCTGTTCGAACACCGACACGTTTTCCACGGTGACGGGCGAGACAGGGCTCGTGCCCTCCACAGTCACAGTCGGTCGGACACTCGACGAGCACGGCGAGCCGGTCCCCGACACCGGTATCGAGATCGACCCCGACGGTCCCATCGCCGACCGTCTCGCCGACCGCACCGGCCCCCTGGTATCGAACCCGATCACCGGCGAGTGGGTGACGACGCTCGTCCCGTCCGAGGAGACTGGCGGCGAGTACGCCACCGGCCTCGGCGTCTTTGCCGCCGGGAACGACGGCCCGCCCGAACACTACCACGTCGGCTACGAGGAGTCCTTCGAGGTCCTCCGCGGCGAGTTCCGCTTCGAGGTCGGCGACGAGGTTCGACACGCCACGGCCGGCGACGAGCTCGCGGTCCCGGCCGGCGTCCCCCACAGCTTCCGGAACGTCGGGGACGAACTGGGCGCGACGGTGACGACGACCCGCCCGGCAGGCCAGACACAGGACGTAATCACGACGCTGTACGGCCTTGCCCACGAAGGCGAGCTCGACGAGGACGCCCAGCCCGGGCTCCTGCAGGGGCTGGCGATGACAGCCGCGACGAGCGACGACACCGTGTTTACCTCGCCGCCGCCGTCGGTCACGATCCCCATGGCGAAAGTCCTCGGGCCCGTCGCGAACGCGCTCGGCTACCGGGCGACCTATCCGAAGTACCAGTCCGAGTCGTTCTGGGCGTCCCACGTCGAACAACCGTCGCTGTGAGCTGTCGACTACCGACTCGCGAACTCGGGAAACTCCAGGTCGAGTCGTCCGGAGAGGGTGTAGTCGCTCGCCAGCACGCCCCCGCCGCCGAGTTCGATCTCGGTGTCGATCGAGAGCGTCCCCGTGGCCTCGGGATGGGGCTCGACGAGCAGGGTCAGCGTGCTGATCGTCTCGTCGGCCAGGTCGTCCAGATCCGAGATCTCGATCAACTGGCCCTGTTTCCGATCCGGCGTCGAGAGCGTGAGTTCGGGCGGCGGCGAACTGTCGCCGGACACCGGTGACTCCACGGCCACGGTCGCGGGAGCGTCCCGTGGCGGCATCCACACCCCGAGCGTGATCGCGTCCACGGTGGTTCCATCCCGGTGGTAGATCTCGATTGGGAGGTCGATCATCCCGTCGTCGACGCGTCCGTCCACGCCGAACGTCGCGATTTCCTCGCCGTCGGCGGTGAAACTGAGATGCTTCCGCTGGCTCGACTCCCCCGCGACCGAGGGATTCGAGAGCGGCTCCGCTCTCCCCGGCGCGCTACACCCTGCCGTCGCGATCGCGCAGGCACTCCCCGTGAGCCTGAGAAACGCGCGTCTGTTCACAGCGGCCCATCACGGTCGCGCACAAAACGACCAGCGATATGTCAAGCGGGCGTTTGAGTATCAGGTCTCTGTCCAACAGGTGCGGTTCGGAGTCGCTCAGGAGCGGACGACGGCCGTGCCGCCGACCCGGTCACCGAGCCGTCGCTGGCCGTCCGAGAGGGCGATCGCGACGATCCCGACGAGGTAGAACAGGGGCAACCAGTCGACGAGTCGGAGGACGTTGCGACCGAGGACGGCCCCGAACGACGGCGCGGTCCCGTCGGCGGCGACCACCCGGATGCTCACGAGGTACTTGCCGAGGGTCTTGCCGGTCCGCCACTCGGCGAGGGTGTGGTAGCCGATGGCGAGCGCGAGCCAGAGGCCCAGTCCGATCGCGGCGGGCGTGCCGGTGAGATCCGTCTCGACGCCGCTCGCAGTGGTCACCGTCTGACCGGTGATCGCACCCACGGCGGAGACGGCGATCATGAAGAGCGCGAGCCAGACGATCGAGTCGATAGCCATCGCGACGCCGCGGATACCGACGCCGCACCGGTCCGAGTCGAGTGCTTCCATACCTGACCCGTCGAGCGGGGCGTCCAATAATCCAAAGGTGGTGTTTCTCGCCTGGAAACACCGGCGGGCCGCCGGGTCGGTCAGGGATACTCCCGCCGGGCGATCACGCCGGTCTCGCCGTCGACGGTCGCTGTGACGACCACCTCGTCCCCCTCGGGATCGATGTAGACGTAGAAGTAGAGTCCCTTCTGGGGTGTCGTCGTCGAGCCTTCCCACTCCGATTCGAGCGCCCGCATCGTCACCTTGTCCACCGCCATGTCGGCGGTGAGTCCGACCTTGACCTTGCGGCCGCCGTCGTAGCTGAACTCGACCGCGTCTCCGGGCACGGCCTCGGCGACTACGGGCGGAGGATCGCCCGACGGTACTTCGTTTTCCGGAGGTGTGGGCGTCTTCGGAGGCTGGCTGAAATCGACATCGAACACGTCCCCGGTGTACGACCCGGTCGCGGAGAGTCGTCTCCCACTGCCCGTGAACGACGTGTCGCCGCTCGACGTACCCAGTTCGGACTTGAGACGGTCTCTCCCCGATCCGTCGAGTCCGCCGTCCTGAACGGCCAGTTCCGCAGTGACCTCGTTCTCGTCCGGCGCGAAGTCCACGGTGCCGAGTACGTGATCACGGTCGGTCAGCAAGTCCTTCGCGATCAGGTCGTCCGTGTCACCGAACATATATTCGCCCGGGTCGGCCGTTCCCTTCCACCCGGCAACGAGGTCGCCCCGCCCCCCTTCGTCGACCAGCCACTCGAAGGTCCCGTCCTCGTCGACAGCGAGACTCCCGTCGCCGCGCTGGGCGTCGACGGCCGCTTCCAATTCCTCGCGCGTGTCGGCGACCACGACCGCTGACCCACTGAGGCCTGTGACGCCGTCGAAACCGGGTGTGGTCGGCCTATAGATCGTGAACCCACGATAGTCGCCGCTGGACTCGAACGCGATCTGGCCGATGAGGTCGTCGGTCCCCTCCCGGAGCCTTCTGTTGGCCTCGTCCTCGTCGATCTCGCCGAGGCCCACTGCGACCCCGTCGGCCACGAACAGTTCGTCGACGATACGCGCCGGCTTCTCCCGGTCGACGAGGTAGCCGAGGCCGCCGGCGGCGATCCCGATAGCGGCTCCGGCGATCAGTCGGCCCCCGACCTGGAGCGGCCAGCCGAGCAGAGGATCGTCGATCTCGTCCAGCCCCGAGAAGTTCGGAACGAACTCGGCGGCTTCGCCGCCGTCTCGCGACGGGAGCATGAGTGGGAGCAGTCGGTCGGCTCGCGGGGAGTCCCGCGTGATGCGAAAGTCGAGATACCCGACCAGGAGTCCGTCCCCGCTCGGGGGAATCCAGTCGGTGTAGTTCGGATAGTCTCCGCCGCCGAGGCCGAAACAGCCGCCGAGCGCGGCCGTCGCTGCTGTGGCACCGAGGCCCAGGAACCGGCGACGATCACACGACGATGCGACTGACGGGGCGTCGGAGGGGTGAGTCATGTTGTCGGGAGGGCGCGCAACTGTATCATCATTGGTCAGGAGAGTGTTAAAACGTATCATTCGGGTTCGTGTTCGGCTCCGAGATCTGGGAGGTGGACGGTGACGGTGCTGTCGTCGGACGCACGGTCTCCGAAGGACAGCCGGCCGCCGAGGCGGGTCACACCCCAGGCGACGAGCCAGAGGCCGACGCCCGTGCCGTGCATCCCCGCGGTCTCCTCGCCTTCGAGCAGAACGGCCTGCTCGTGTTCGGGGATTCCGGGGCCGGAATCACGCACGTCGAGCGTGCCGCCCGCCTCGCTCTGCCGGACGGCGACGACTACCGGCTCGTCCCCGTCGATGTGTTCCATCGAGTTCTCGACCAGCTCTTCGAGGACGAGCCGGACGATCTCCGGGTCGGACCGTATCTCGACGGGGTCGGCTGGACTGTCGACGGTGATTCGCTCGCCGTCGGTTCGGTCAGCGACCGTCTCGGCGACTGCGGTCAGATCACACTGCTTCTGGTTCGGCGTCGGATCGGTCAAGAGCCGTTCGGAGCGCTCGATCGCCGACGAGAGGTCGACGAGGCCGTGCGCGAGCGTCTCGATCCGGTCGAAGTACTCCTCCGTCTCGGCGTCGCCGAGTTCCTCCTCCCGGATCGTCTCGGCGAACCCGCGGATCGCGTCGAGGTCGTTGCGCAGGTTGTGGCGCGTGATCCGGTTGAGCACCTGGAGTCGTTGTTCGCGGGTCTTCCGGTCGGTCACGTCACGGAATCGGTATGCGTACCCGAGGACGGACCCGGTACCGTCGCCGATGGCGCTGCGGTCGACGACGAACTCCCGGCGACCGTCGGCGGTCCGGATCGTGAGCGGGGCCGACAGGTCGGTCTCCTCGTCGACGCCCGCGACCGCGTCCAGCGAGCGCTCCCGTAGTCGGGTCCGGTCGATCGCGAACACCTCGGCGGCGGCCTCGTTCAGGTCGAGCAGGCGATTCTCTCGGTCGACCACGGCCACGGGCGAGGCCACCGTGTCCAGCACCGTCTCCCGCGCGAGGTGGCCGGCGGTCGGTCCCGTCTCGAACAGGCCGTCCCCGAGTTCCATCGCCGCGAAGAGGCCGACCACGAGACAGAGTTGCAGGAACGCCGTCCGCAGTGTCGCCCCCGGTGTGAACAACCGACTGAAGCCCACCGTCAGCGGCAGGAACGTGATACCCAGGCCCGCGACGGTGAGGACGCTCGCACGCGGGAGCGACAGATCGTCGTAGGCGATCGCCGACCGGACGATCAGGACGATCCCGAGCAGCCCGAGCGAGAACACCGCGATCTGCAGGATGAAGGTCGTCAGGTACGAGACGCGTCCGACCGTTCCCAGTGGGACCCGCCCGATCTCGTGGAGCCACGTGACGGCCGTGCTACCGATAGCGAGACAGCCGAGCGCGATCAGCCCTGCCCAGCGTCCAGCGGTCAGTACAGGCCCCCGACCGGTGTACTCGAAGACGAACCCGATCCAGAGCACGGACGTGAACGCGTAGCCACCGAGCAGGAGTGCCTCGACGGTTACCGCCGACCCGACCGGCGCGAGCCCGGCCTGCCACAGCGACACTGCGACTGCCAGCCCACTCAGGAGCGAGACCAGTAGCGCGAACGGGATGGCTCCGGGTCTGTCACGGTGCCTGTTCGTCCGGACGACCGTCGCGACGCAGGCGCATCCGACTGCGACAGCGCCCAGCGTCCAGCCGACGGCTACCATCGGTCACCCCCGTCCGATGGCGGGAACTCGACCGTCACTCGCCGTCGGTCCCCGTCCCGCGTCACCGAGACCGTGCCACCGATCTGTTCGACTGCGAGCCGGACGACGGGAATCGTCACGTCGTCGGTCCGGCCGGTCCCCGACCGATCAGTCGATGCTGTCGGCTCGGCGCTGACCCGGATCGTCGGCGGCTCCGCAGTGGCGTCGACCGTCACACGGTCCGTGGCTCGCTCGGCGGTGTCCTCGACGACGAGTTTCACCACGGTCTCGAAGAGCGTGGCGGAGAGATCGGCCGACAGCGATGTCTCCGGAGGGTCGACGACGCGTTCGACGGCGTCACCGTCCGCTCCGTCGGCGGCTTGCTCGACGGCCTCGTGTATCCGAGGTCGCAGGTCCGTTCCGGCGGTGGCCCCCTCGCCGTCGGCGATGGCCTGTTCGATTTCACGGGCGTGCGCGACCAGGGTCGTGAGTTCGGTCGTTCGACTCCAGACGCGGTCGGCCACTGCGGTCTCGTCGGCTGTCGCGGTTCCGTCGGTGACCGCGGCGGCGTCCGCGGCCACGTCGGCCATCCGGTCGTCGACGACGTCCGCGACGAACCGGGAGAGCAGAGTCAGTTGCTCCTCTCTGGTCCGGCGTTCGGTCACGTCGGTACAGAGCAGGACCGTCCCGAACGACCGGTCACGTCGGTCGGTTACCGGCGACCCGGTCACCTCGACGGTCCTGCCGCCGGTCTCGACCCGGATCGGCTCCTGTGAGGCGACCACCTCGTCCGGATCGATCCGCTGATCCAGGACTGCAGTCACCGGGCGGCCGGTGGCCGCCTCGGCGGCGACGCCGAACAGGCGTGTCGCGGCCGGGTTCAGGTCCTGGACGGTCCCCAGCCGGTCGCCGACGACCACGCCGTCGGCCAACTCGTCCACGACGCGGTCGCGGCCAGCGACGCGCGCGGCCGGGAGTGTCTCGAAGATCGGATACCGCCGTACCGGGAGGAGAAAGGCGCCGCCGGCGAGCGCGATCGAGGCGGGGTACAGCACGGGACGGCCGAACACCTGCGCGACGTGGACGCCCGACAGGAGGACGACGACCCCACCCGACAGCAACAGTGGCTCCCGAACGGGGAAGGCGTTCGTGCCGACCGACGCCCACAGTAACAGGAAGACCCCGACCGTCGCCAGGAATCCCACGAGGAGATACCCGACGGTGAGCGCGTCGACGAGTGCGACCGAGGGTCCGGCGGTCGCGGCCCGGACCGAGACGACGATGCTCCCCAGCGAGAGCAGTCCCACACCCGCCGCGACGGCCCGGATCGACCGGCGGTCGCGGCCAGTGTACCGGAAGGCAAACAGCGACCAGAGGCCCCCAGCGACGACGCTGGTCGCAGCACCGAGGACGACCCAGAGCAGGTCGGGCGACTCCCGACCGATCAGGTCGCGGACGACTGCCGCCCCGTTCGGACCGGCCACGAGGAGGTAGAGGAGACTTCCGAGGAGGAGAGCCAGCGCGACGCCCAGAAGCGAGCGCGCGGTCGCCTCGTCGCGTCGCGGCCACAGCGAGGCCGCGAGCGCGCCGGCGACCACGACTGCCAGAATCCCGATCGCGAGGTGACCGACGGGGGCGACACTCATCGTCCTCGCCGCCCCTGTCGCGTCCGTCGAATGCAGTCCCGGTTCCCTGGCAACGTGGTAATCCTCCCGTCGTCAATCGTTCGCCGGCGCACGAGCGGGTACTCGCCCCTGGGCGTGTGTGCCGTCGGTGTCGACGGCCAGCTCGAATCCCTCTTCCCCGAACGTGACGGAAAAAGTATCGATCACCGCGCGGTAGCGCTTGTGGTGGTGGCCGTCGTCGGGATCGATGTGATATTCGGTCTCCACGAGACCCAGTTCGGCCAGTTCGTTGAGGCGACGGAACGCCGTCGCCCGGGAGACGCCGGCCTCGTCCGCGACCGCCCCGCCGCTGCGCGGCCGGTCGAGGATCGCCTCCAGCACCGCCCGAGTGTACTCGTCGCCGAGGAGTTCGAGCAGTTCGTCGGGGGTCGTGCCGACCGTTCCTTTGGTGTTCGCATCGTCGGGTTCCCGGTCGCGCCGTACGCCACCGGTCGTTCCGTATCGCCGCGTGTCTCCGGTCATCGTATATCGACCGAAACACGCCATCGTGCTATGGATCGATGCTAGCTATACAGACGACCGATCCCCGAACTATCTAGTAATACAGACCTGGTCGCCGGCGAGACGAACGACAGGCGTTATCACCGTGACCGAACAATACCGAGACCGAGATGGGTGCCGGGACCGACGAAGCCGACGAGGACCGCCCGCGGGCGCTGGTCGTCGACGACGAGCGAGAGGTGGCCGACGCGTACGCGCTCCGGTTGCGGGGCCTCTGTGAGGTCGAGACGGCCTACGGAGGCGAGGACGCACTGCGAGCCGTCGAGGACCACGAGTTCGACGTGGTGCTTTTGGATCGCCATATGCCGGGGCTGTCCGGCGACGAGGTCCTCGAACGCCTCGACGAGGGTGACTTCGACGGGCGGGTGATCATGGTCACCGCGATCGATCCGGGGTTCGACGTCCTCGATATGCCCTTCGACGACTACCTCTGCAAGCCGGTCGACCGCGAGGACGTGCGGGCGGCAGTCACCCACCAGTGTACGGTGCTGGGCTACGAGGTCCTCGGCGACTACTTCGGCGTCGAGTCCAAGCGGCGGGTCGTCGAGGCCGAACTCTCGACCGAGGAACGGGCGTCCCACGAGGAGTTCGGGGAACTGCAAGCGACCGCCGAGCGGCTGGAGCGGCGCGCCAGACGCCTGCTCGGCGACGCGGCGGACGCGCTCGACGACTTCGATGCCATCGGCCGCGAGAGCGAGTGAGCGACCCCGTCCGGGCCTCGTTTCTCGTCCGGAAACGCCGCCCCCTGTTTATTAGTCTCGCGGCGGCGAGGTGACACCATGGACGTCGACCAGTTCAAATCCGAACACGCACCGACCGAGTCCGAGGAACGGTTCCAGCTCGAGAACAGCTACACGCTCGACGCGGCCGTCGACGGATCGTTGCTGGCCAAGGCCGGCGCGATGATCGCCTACACGGGCGATCTCTCCTTCACTGGCCAGGCCTCGGCCGAGGGCGGCATCACCGGCTTCCTCAAGGAGGCCGCGACCGGCGAGGGGACACCCGTGATGACCGTCGAGGGCCAGGGCCACGTCTACCTGGCCGACCGTGAGAAGAAAGTCCAGATCCTCGAACTCGACGCCGACGAGTCGGTCACGGTCAACGGCGAGGACGTACTGGCGTTCGATCCAGAACTCGACTACGAGATCAGCACCATCGACAGCCTCGCCGGTTCGTTCGCGGGTGGTTTCACGAACGTCTACCTCGAGGGGCCCGGCTACGTGGCGCTGACGACCCACGGCGACCCGCTGGTGATGGAGCCACCGGTCACGACCGACCCGAGCGCGACCGTCGCCTGGAGCGGAACCACGCCCGACGTGTCGGTCAACACCAACCTCTCGGACATGATCGGCCAGGAGTCCGGCGAGCGCTTCCAGATGGAGTTCACCGGTACCGGCGGCTTCGTCGTCGTTCAGCCGTACGAGGAACACGTCTGACAGCTCCGGGGGACACTCCCCGCCAGTCCGCGTTCACCCAGCGTCCCCGTCACCTCTGTATACCTAGCGACACCGACTAAAACGACCCAGCTTGTACACAGCACAACGCCAATGCTCACCGAGACATCGACCGCCGCGTCGTCGTCCGCGACGAGGGACGCGAACGCATGACCGGGGACGGAGCGGACGCGGACCCGATCCGGATCGAGCGGTGGCCCGATCCCGCCTGCCGGTTCGGTTTCGAGGACGGCACGGCGCTCGTCCGCGCCGTGAACGACCCGTTCGAGGCGGTCTTCGGGCCGGCGACGGTCGGCGAACCGGTGGCCACCGCGATGGCCGACCTCGGCGTCACCACCGTGTCGCCCGACGGCTTCGAGGCGGTTCTGTCCGGCGGTGGCTCCGTCCGGGTCCGGACCGACGGGGATGCCGCCGCGACCGGCGGAGCGGAGCGATACCTCGCGCGAACCGTCCCGCCGGAGCCGGACGGCGAGGCCGTTCTCGCGTTCGTTCCGCTCCCCGAGGAGGGAGCCAACGGATCGGTGACCATCGACGTGGACCAAGTGGCGAGCGTGGTCAGCCACGACCTCCGGAACCCGCTCGACGTGGCGACGGCCCGGCTCCGGGCCGGTCGCGAGACGGGTGACGACGGCCACTTCGAGCGGGTCGCCGCCGCCCACGATCGCATGGAACGGATCATCCGGGACGTGCTGACGCTGGCCCGCGGACGGGACGTGGTCGATCCCGACGAGACGGTCGCCCTCGACGCGGTCGCCGAGGCCGCGTGGGAGACCGTCGAGACCGCCGACGCGACGCTCGCCGTCGACGGCCCACTCCCGACGACGACCGCCGACGCCGACCGGGTCGGCCGCCTGTTCGAGAACCTGTTCCGGAATGCGGTCGAACACGGGTCGATGGGTCCCGACATGGGCACCGAACCGACCGATGGCGTCACCGTGACGATCGGGCCTCTCGACGGCGACCGGACCGGCTTCTACGTCGCGGACGACGGCCCCGGGATCCCCGAGGCCGACCGCGAGCGCGTCTTCGAGCCGGGATACAGCACCGACGACCACGGCACTGGGCTGGGGCTGGCCATCGTCGCCCGCATCGCCGCCCTGCACGGCTGGTCGATCGAAGCCGGCGAGTCCGCGTCGGGTGGCGTCCGATTCGAGGTGACCGGGATCGAACCGGACACGCCGTGAGTCTCAAGTATCACTGCCCGGAACCCACGAGGCGAGCGAGATGAACGACCCAGCCCGGAACGCACCGATCGGGATGCTCGACGTCGCGCCCGACGGGACCGTCCGGGATCTGAACCCGGCCGCCCGCGAGTTGCTGGACTTCGGTGGGGCCGACCCGACCGACGAGCCCATCGACGCGGTGTTCCCCCAGTCCGTCGAGGCACGGGTCCCGCGGTTTTTCGAGACCTCGACCGATCGCGAGCGGTCCTTCGACGCGTACTACCCGGATCTCGACCGCTGGCTCGACGTATCGCTGGTTCCCGACGGGAACACTGTCTACCTCTACCTGCGCGACCGGACCGAGGAACGGCGGACGGAACGGCAGTTGGCGGACGCACGCGGGGACGTGGACCGGCTGACGGTCACGAGCGAACTGATCGCGGACGTGCTGGGGGAGCTGGTGGCGGCCTCGACCCGCGCGGAGATCGCGGAGACGATCTGTGCGCAACTGGGCGAGACCGACCTCTACGAGTTCGCCTGGGTCGGGGAGCGCGCGGTCGGGAGCGCCGACCTCGTGATGCGCGCGGCGGCTGGGGCTGACAACCGGACGCTCGACCGCATCGCGGACGAACTCGACGGCGACGGGCGCGTCCCCGAACGGCGCGCCATCGAGAGTGGCGAGCCCGAGACTGTCCAGTCGCTCGGCGAGGCCGACGCCGTTCCCGAACCGATCCGGCGGGCGGCCTTCGCCGACGGCGTCCAGTCGCTGCTCGCGGTCCCACTGACCGACGGCGAGAGCGTCCACGGCGTGGTCGGCGTCTACGCCTCCGACCGGGACGCCTTCTCCGAGCGCGAGCGACGCAACTTCGGTATCGTCGGCGAGATGGCCGGGTTCGCGGTGACCGCCGCCCGAAACCGCTCGCTCTTGTCGGCCGACACCGTCGTCGAACTCACCTTCTCCCTGACCGACGCCGACGCACCGCTGGTCGCGGCCGCCGCCGAGACGGAGACGTCGCTGTCGGTGACGGGGCTGGTTCCCGACGGTGACCGTCTGGTCTGCTATCTCGACGCCGAGGGTGACGCGCCCGGCGCTGTCGAGCGCGCACTCGACGGCGAGACGGTCCTCGGGACCCGGACCGTCGCGGACCACGACGACGGCGGGTCGTTCGAGGTGCTCCTCGACGAGTCGACGCCGCTCGGCCAGCTCGTCGGGCAGGGCGCGACGCTCCGCTCGGCGACTTACGACGCGGGCGAGGGACGGATCGTCGTCGAGTTACCGCCCGAGGCCGAGGTCCGGCGGATCGCGGACGCCTTCTCGCGGGCCCACGACGCGACCGTCGTCGCGAAACGCGAGCGCCGGCGCGAGGCGACGACCGTCGGCGAGTTCCGGGACGCGCTCGGCGACCGACTCACCGACCGCCAGGAGAACGCCCTCCGGACCGCCTTCTTCGCCGACTACTTCGAGTCGCCCCGCGGGAGTACTGCCGAGGAAGTCGCCGAGGCACTGGGGATCACCGGCCCCACACTCCTGCACCACCTCCGGGCCGGTCAGCGAAAGCTCCTCGACGAGTTCTTCGAGACGACCGACTGATTTTCTGACTCCGGTTGTCGAAGCCGGATGGCCCGATGCGGATGGTGTGAACGCGCGATATGACCGATGCGCTCACCGTGCGCGGACCCTGCCCGTTCGCAGGCCTCAGAACGCGACGACGAGGACGACGAAAAACGCCAGCCCGACGAGCAGCGAGACGAGACCGTAACCCGCCCAGATGAGCCGTCTTGTCCGTGTTTGCTCGACGGAGACGAGTCCCAGATCGGCACCCCAGTTCACCGGCGGGCGAAGCTCCTCGTGTGACCCGGTGCGTGCCAGCCAGAGCAAAACCAGCCCGATGAACGATGCAGCGGTGCCGAGTGCTGCCGTAACGAGCCAGCCGGTCGAGACCATGCGGTGACTCGACAGCGCACCGACAAAAACAGAACGCTCCAGACGCCCGGTATACCGAGCACCACCATCCGGCGGCGAAGCGTGCACCGGCATCCGGCGGCGAAGCCGCCGGTTCACGCGACTCGCGCCTTTTTGCCCAAGTTTTTGCGATGGGGGGTCGCCAACGGCGACCCCCGAGGTAAAAAGTGGGGCCCTATTGGAAGGTCCGGCTGACCGTGTCTTCGTCGACGGCGGGTTCGGCCGTGTCGAACTGCTCTTCGATCTCGTCGTAGCGCTCGCGGGTCTCGTCGTCGACGCTGGGGCCGACTTCGTCGAGTGCGTTCTCGAAGTGCTCCATGGTCACGCGGACGTTGCCCACGCTCTCGCCGACTTCCTCGGGCGAGACGCTGTTGATGAACTCCCGGCTGGCGGCCATGGAGGCCTCGCGGGTCAGTGCCTCGATGTCGGCACCGACGTAGCCCTCCGTTTTGCGGGCCAGTTTGTCGAGGTCCACGTCGTCGGCCAGGGGCTTGTTCCGGGTGTGGACTTCGAGGATCTTCCGGCGGCCGTCCTCGTCGGGGACGGGGACGTGGACGTGGCGGTCCAGCCGTCCGGGGCGGAGCAGCGCCGAGTCGATCAGGTCCGGCCGGTTGGAGGTCGCGATGACGACCACGTCCTCCAGGGCCTCGATGCCGTCGAGTTCGGTCAGCAACTGGGAGACGACGCGCTCGCCGACACCGGAGTCGCTGGCGTTGCGGCCGCGTTCGCCCGCGATGGAGTCGATCTCGTCGAAGAAGATCACGGTCGGTGCGTTCGACCGCGCCTTCTCGAAGATCTCGCGGACGCCCTTCTCGGACTCGCCGACGAACTTGTTCAGCAGTTCGGGGCCCTTCACCGAGATGAAGTTCGACTGGGCCTCGTTGGCGACGGCCTTGGCGAGCAGGGTCTTCCCCGTGCCCGGCGGGCCGTACATGAGGACGCCTTTGGCGGCCTGCATATCCATCGTGTCGAACACTTCGGGGTACTCCAGGGGCCACTGGATGGTCTCCCGGAGCCGCTCTTTTGTGTCGCCGAGGCCGCCAACGTCCTCCCACGTGGTGTCGGGGACCTCGACGAACACTTCACGGAGCGCGGAGGGTTCGATCCCCTTCAGCGCGTCTTTGAAGTCGTTCTCGGTGACCTGCAAGCGGTCGAGGACCTCGGCGTCGATCTGATCGGACTCCAGATCGAGTTCCGGACGGATGCGCCGGAGCGCGTTCATCGCGGACTCCTTGGTCAGCGATTCCAGATCCGCGCCGACGAACCCGTGGGTGTTCTCGGCGTACTCGTCGAGGTCGATCCCGTCGGTCAGGGGCATCCCGCGGGTGTGAACCTGCAGGATCTCCTTGCGGCCGTCCTTGTCCGGGACGCCGATCTCGATCTCGCGGTCGAATCGGCCGCCACGGCGCAGGGCGGGATCGATGCTGTCGACCCGGTTGGTCGCCCCGATGACGACCACTTCGTTGCGCTCGTCCAGCCCGTCCATCAGGCTCAGGAGCTGGGCGACGACCCGGCGCTCTACGTCGCCGGAGGTCTCGCCTCGCTTTGGTGCGATGGAGTCGATCTCGTCGATGAAGACGATGGCCGGCGCGTTCTCCTCGGCCTCCTCGAACACCTCGCGCAGTTGCTCCTCACTTTCCCCGTAGTATTTCGACATGATCTCGGGGCCCGAGATGTTGGTGAAGTAGGCGTCGATCTCGTTGGCGACGGCCTTCGCCATCAGGGTCTTCCCGGTCCCCGGCGGGCCGTGGAGGAGGACGCCCTTCGGGGGTTCGATGCCGAGCTGCTGGAACAGCTCGGGGTGGCGCATCGGGAGTTCGATCATCTCCCGGACCTGTTCGAGCTCGTCGTCGAGGCCACCGATGTCCTCGTAGGTGACGTTGGGCGTCTCCTGGCTGGCGGCACCGCCGGCCCCGCCCTCCCCGGCGATCTGCTCTGCGGGCTTCTCGCTCACCTGGATGTCCGTCGAGTCGGTGACGACGACCGTCCCGGACGGTTCGGTTTCGGCGATCTTCAGCGGGATCTTCTGGCCGGACATCGAGGACAGCGGGCCCAGGCCGAGCGAGAACGGGACCGTCTGCCCGGTCGTGACGGCCTGCCCGGAGAGCTTGTTCCGGATGTGGGGGCCGACGTTGCCCCGAACCCGGAGGTTCTGGGGGAGTGCGACCGTGATGGAGGTCGCGGGCTGGACGTCGGCGTCCTCGACTTCGACGGAGTCGTCGATGCCGACGTTGGCCTCCTGGCGGAGCTGGCCGTCGATCCGCACGACGCCCTTGCCCTCGTCCTCGGGGTAGCCGGGCCAGACGCGGGCGACCGCGCGGCCGCCGTTTTGCCCTTCGATGACGATGTAATCGCCGTTCTCGACGCCCATCTCGGACATTGCCGCGCGGTCGATGGCCGCGAGGCCGCGACCAGCGTCTTTCTGCTTCAGGGGCTTGACGGTGAGTCTCATGCGTTCACCTCGACAGTGAGGACGCCGTTTTTCATAAACGCTTGCGCGTCCTCGCCGTTCTCGACGTCGAACTCGTACTGCTCGCCGTCGGCGACGACGATGGCCGTGTCACCGACCAGATCGACGCTGGTGTCCCGACCGACGCCAACGTCCGCGACGAACACGACTGCACCGTCGTCGTACTCCCGACGACCCACGGGGCCTTCCTCCGCTCTGAACTGCTCTTGACCAGTCATACTAACTCTAAGTTAGCTCCTTTAGTATATAAATCTGTTGGCGACAAACCGGCAAAGGGCGTCGGGGTCGGTTCCGAGAGGCTGTTTTGCGGTTCGGGGCAGACGACGAGCCGGTTGTCTCGTCGGGATTTAAACCCCTGTCGGGACAAGGGGTGGTCATGGCGACGGTGACACACGACGGTCGCGAGACGGCGTACTGGGTCGACGAGTCGACGGAGGAACCGGTCGTCCTGTTCGTCCACGGGAGCGGGCAACGCCACGACGTGTGGCGCGAGCAGACAGACAGGGACGGCTACACCGCAGTCACCGTGGACCTCAGCGGACACGGCGAGTCCGAGGACGTGGACACCGAGGCCGGCCCCGACACCATGGCTGTCTACGTCGCGGACGTGGTCGCGGTCGCACGCGAGGTCGACGCCGACGTGATCGCCGGCCACTCGCTGGGTGGTGCGGTCGTCCAGACGCTCGTCCTCGAAGATGCCTACGACCCCGAGGCTGTCGTCCTCGCGGGCACCGGCGCGAAACTCGGCATCGGCGAGGACGTGGGCGCGTTGCTCGGCGACGACGTGGAACCGATCCTCCAGTTCATGCGCAACGCGAACGTCCTCTTCGAGGACACGGACCACCCCGCTGCGGGGCCGACCGACGACCTGATGCGGGAGGTCGGCATCGGGATGCTATCGCGGGACCTCTCGACCTGTGACACCTTCGACGTGCGCGACCGACTGGACGAGATCACCGTCCCCGCGCTCTGTATCGTCGGCGACAACGACTCGCTGACGCCGCCGACGTTCTCGGAGTATCTGGTGGATAATCTCCCGAACGCCGAGTACGCCGAGGTACCCGGCACGAGTCACATGGCGATGCTCGAAAATGCCGAGGCGTTCAACGAGGGACTGGACGCGTTCCTGTCAAATCGGGTCCGTTGAAAACGGCGAATAGTCGCGATCTCGCCCGGCGAAACGGTGGAATTCGGCATACGGGGCCAGTGCCGACCGGTGGCCTGACGACTCGGCCGGAACAAATTTGTTGCTCGCTGGCGGACGCTGTACTAATGCGGCTCGTTGCCCATCGCGGTTTCGACGAGCAATACTCCGCGAACACGGTCGCGGCCGTCGAAGGTGCGATTCAACACGCGGATATGGTCGAACTCGATATTCGCCGGTGTGCGTCGGGTGAACTCGTCGTCGCACACAACGCTCTCGTGGACATCGGCCTCGACGGCGTCGATCAGGTGGACGAGTTGACCGCGTCCGAACTCGCCGCGCTCGACGCCCACAATGGCGAAGGTATCCAGACCCTCGATGCTGTCCTCGACTCCATCCCCGCCGACGTGGGCGTCAATCTCGAACTGAAGGACCCAGCAATCACCGAGCAGGCCCTCTCGATGGCCGAATCGACACCACACGAGGTCGTCATCTCCTCGTTCGACCCCGAGGCACTCCGCGGTGTCCACCCAGGAGGGAGTACGAACGTCGACCTGGCCTACGTCCTCGGGCTGACACCGAACGACGACCTCGCGGTCGCGAGGGACCTCGACTGTACGTTCGTACATCCGAACGCGTGGCTGTGTCTGCTGACCGGCGTCGTCGCCGAGGCCCACGACGCGGGACTGGAGGTCAACGCGTGGACCGTTGACTCCAGCCCCGGTGCCTGGGCGCTTGCACGGCGCGGCGTCGACGGACTCATCGCGAGTTCGCCCCACGTGACGGGCTGGATCGAATGAGGCAGGGACGACACCTGATCGACGCCGCAGGCGGCGCTGGCCGGAGTTCTCCGCAGAAACCTGTATTCAGCACGACTCCAGGGGCCGATCACCACGTGAAATACCGGGACCGATCCGTGATCGGTCTCAGTACACGTCGTCCAGATCTTCCTCGTAGTGGCTGTGTTCCGCGGCCGGGAACTCGCCGGACTCGACGGCTTCCTTGTAGCCCGCGATGGCGTCGCGCATCTCGGAGCGCACGTCACCAAAAGCCTTCGAGAACGGAGCCACGCCCTCGCTCAGTCCGATCACTTCGTCGACGGTGAGGACCTGCCCGTCACACTCCGGGCCCGCGCCGATGCCGATGGTGGGGATGTCGAGAGCCTCGGTGACGGCCGCGCCGACGTTGGCTGGGACGTGTTCGAGGACGAGCGAGAACGCCCCAGCGTCCTCGTGGCGCTCGGCCAGGTCGACGATTCGCCGGGCGGCCTCCTCGTCGGTCCCCTGCCGGAAGAGGCCGGTCTCGTTCTCGCGTTGTGGTGTCAGCCCGAGGTGGGCCTGGACGGGGACGCCGATCTGTGTGAGCCGGCGGGTCAACTCGACGGTGTGGGGACCACACTCGAGTTTCACGGCGTCGGCGTCGGCGTCCTTGCACATTCGGCCGCAGTTCTCGACGGCCTCGGCCTCGTCCGCGCCGAACGAGAGGAACGGCATATCGGCGATCACCATGGCGTCCTCGGTCGCGCGCGCGACGGCGGCGGTCGCGCTCTCGATTTCCTCGACGGTGACCGGGAGCGTCGACTCGTACCCCAGCCGCAGGTTCCCGATGGAGTCGCCCACGAGGATCATGTCGACGTCGGCCGAATCGACCAGTTCGGCCGTCGGGGCGTCGTAGGCGGTCAGCATCGTGATCGGCTCCGCGCCGGCTTTCTCCCGGATGTCCTTCGCTCGCATACCTACGAGTCGGTCGGCCGGGCCACTAAACGTGTCCGATACTGGCAACGCGGGACCGACAGAGGCATATTTGGACCGTCCCCAGCGGGTGGTGTGGCACCTATCGACCGCGAACCGGCCGAGACGACCGATCCCGACGGGGTCGACTACGGCTGGGTGATGCAGGTCACGTTCGTCACGACCATCGTCGTCGGCGCGCCGCTGGTCGCCCTGCTCGCGGTCGTCGTCGAACTCGAGACCTGGGCGGCGCGTGCGAACTTCGCGATCCGCGTCGGTGCTGTCGTCTGGTTCTGTACCGCCGTCGCGGTCTACCTCTACGCGCGCCGCGAGCAAACCTAGCGGTCCATCGGACGTAGCCGACCGATCGCCCGGCAGTCGACCGGGTCCCGTATCGAGATCGGTCCTGGACCAGCCGAACGGATGCCACCGATCAATTCCGCGTCCCTACACGCTGTCGGACGAATCGTCCGTCTCGCGTTCGTGGACCCGGACCGTCGAAATTCGGGTTCCGTCGACGCTCGTCACCTCGACGACGTGCCCGTCGACCTCGATGCTATCCCCGCGTTCCGGAGCCCGGTTGAGTTGTTCGAGTACCAGTCCACCGATGGTTTCGACCTCGTCACTGCTGAACTCTCTCTCGATCACGTCGTTGATTTTCGACAGCGGGACGCCGCCGTCGATGTCGTACCCGTCACCGTCACGGCGGCGAATCGAGGGTTCACGCTCGTCCACGTCGAACTCGTCCCGGAGGTCGCCGACGAGCGCCTCGACCACGTCTTCGACCGTCGCGATTCCCTCGAACGCCCCCCACTCGTCGATGACCGCGACCATCTGCTGGTGATCCTCTCGGAACTGTCGCAGGAGATCGCTCAGGGCCATCGTCTCGGGAGTGATGACGATATCGCGGGCGATGTCGCCGACCGACTTGTCGTCCCCGCCGTCCGCGTCGGCCCGCAGCACGTCCTTGACGTCGACGAATCCGACCACCTGATCGCCGTCGTCGGCATCGAGGACCGGATAGCGCGTATGTCCGGCCTCGAGGACGGTCGACTTGAGCTCGGAGAGCGAAGCATCCGCCGGAACGCTCACCACGTCCGGTCGGGGAACCATGACTTCCCGCACCACGATGTCGTCGAGATCGAAGACCCGCTCGATCATCTGCACTTCCGTCGTGTCGATGTCCCCTTCCTCGCCGGATCGAGTCAGGACCCGAAGGAGCTCCCGCTCGCCGAGCGTCTCGTCGGTCTCGGACGCGGGTGGCACGCCGAGCGCTCGGGTGAACGCGTTGGCGGCCCCGTTGAACACGACGATTCCCGGGTAGAGGATGTAGTAGAAGAACTTCATCGGCGGGGCGAGAAACAGGGAGAGTCGCTCGGTCTGGGAGATCGCGATCGTCTTCGGCGCGAGTTCACCGAAGACGACGTGGAGGAACGTGATGAGCGTGAAGCCGATCGCGAAGGCGACCAGATGGATGAGGTTCGACGGGAGAATCGACGCCAGCACGGGCTCGATGAGCGACGCCACGGCCGGTTCCCCGACCCACCCCAGGCCGAGCGAGGCGATGGTGATGCCGAGTTGCGTCGTCGCGAGATAGTCGTCGAGATTCGTCATCACTTCCTGGAGGGTCCCCGAACCGGTGGCTCCCTCCTCGACGAGCTGTTCGACCGACGTCCCCCGTATCCGGACGAAGGCGAACTCCGCGGCGACGAAGAAGCCGTTGAGTATCACGAGCGCCAGCGCAACGACGACCTGCGCCAGCGAGAGCGCGACGTTTACCATCGGTGGGGCCCGAAGTGGCGGTTGCTCGATTGTCGTGTGTCCATATCACCGCGTCTCGTTCCACCTACTAAAGTTATGTAATGCGACGACGGACCACGCTTCGCCGACCGTCCGCTGGACTCCCGCCGTATCACCCATCCTAATTCCAGCAGCCAGCGACGATGCCTCGATCGGCGGGTGTCGGTTAGCGCTCTAGCTCACGCACGTACACGTAGTCCGTGCCCGCCCGTCGAGCCGTCTCCTCGTCGCGTTCGGAGTCGCCGACGAACAGCGTTCGCTCGGGCGCTGCACCGAGTCCCTCGACGGTCGTCAGTAGCGGTTCCGGATGGGGTTTCTCGGTCGTCACGGAGTCACGGCCGACGATCACGTCGACGGTCCCGTCGAGGCCGTACGTCTCCAGGGCGATTCGGCAGGCCGATTCGGCGTTCAGCGAACAGACGCCGACCGGCTGGTCGGCGGGCACCGTTCGCGCGGTCGGGAGCCGTCGCGACCTGCGCGCCCCTTCACGCTCGAACTCCGCGATGGTCTCGTCGACCAGCCGTCGATAGCCGGCCTCCTCGGACAGTTCGAGCATCGACCAGAGGTCCGCACCGTCCACGTCGACGCCGCGGGGGCGCAGGACCGCGGCGACCGCGTGACGCACTTCCTCCCAGTCCACGTCCAGATGGACCAGCGTCCCGTCGAGATCGTAGACCAGCGCGTCGTACTCCTGTATCACGGCCATCGGTAAGGCAGGCCAGAAAATAGCCCCTTCGGTGCCCCGTCAACACTGTCGCCCCGGTCACCTGTCGGACCCGAATGCTTTCGGTCCGACCCGACGAACCGACGGACCGAACGGGATGAACGAGTCCGACGCACAGGTCCTCCGGATCTTTCTGGTGTGGGAGTTAGGAGCCCTCCTCGTGCTGTTCGGGGTCGTCGCCGGCACGTTCGTCGGGATCGAGACGCCGGCCTCGCCGTACGACCGCTCGCTTCGGCTCGCGGCTGTGGCCTTCTTCGCCGTCGAACTGTTGATCCCGCTGGCGGTGTACCTCGACGCACGCGGTCGCGAGGGCGTCGACGAGATCTGGGTGCACGTCTCGGCGATGCCCATCGTCAATATCTTCGGCCTGCTGGGATACCTGGACGCTCGCAAGCGCGCCGGGGACTAGCGCAACTCGCGGGCGATCACGTCCTTCTGGATCTCGGTGGTCCCCTCGTAGATCGTCGTCACCTTCGCGTCGCGGTAGAACCGCTCCACGTCGAAGTCCGTCGTGTAGCCGTAACCGCCGTGGATCTGGACGGCCTCGTTGGTCACGTCGACGGCCCCCTCGCTGGCGAAGTACTTGGCCATACTCGCCGCGCCGCGAACGTCCTCGCCCGCGTCCGCACGCCGCGCGGCGTCGCGCGTCAACAGCCGACCCGCGCGAACGGTGGTCTGCATCTCCGCGAGTTTGTGCCGGATCGCCTGGAAGTCGCCGATCGGTTGATCGAACTGCTCGCGCTCGTCGGCATACTCGACCGCGGCGTCCAGCGCGGCCTGTGCGAGCCCGACCGACTGCGCGGCGATGCCGATGCGACCACCCGTGAGGATAGACAGCGCGGCCGACAGCCCCCGACCTTCCTCGGTCAGCCGGTACTCGGCCGGGATCCGCGCGCCGTCGAACTCCAGTGTCGTCGTGTCGCTCGCTCGCAGTCCGAGTTTGTCCTCTTTCTTCCCGACTTCCAGGCCGTCGGTGTCTTTCGGCACGAGAAACTGCGTGACACTCGACGGGTCCTCGCGGTCGGTCTTGGCGAACAGGACGACCACGCCCGAGCGCTCGCCGTTGGTGATCCACTGCTTGGTGCCGTCGATCACGTACTCGTCGCCGTCACGGCGCGCCTCGGTCGTCATCTCCGCGGGGTTCGAGCCGGCGTCGGGTTCCGAGAGCGCGAACGCGCCGACGGGCCGCCCCTCGACCATCTCCGGTAACCAGTCTTCGCGCAGGGACTCGCTGCCGAATTTGCGGATGCAGGAGGTCGCCAGACAGTGGACCGAGAGCGCGGTGGCGACCGCCAGCGCGCCGTGGGCGACGGCTTCGTTGACGACGGCGTAGGTCACGCGGTCGGCGTCGTAGCCGCCGAACTCCTCGGGCACTGTGAGCCCCGTCAGGTCGAGGTCGGCCAGCCCGTCCCAGACGTCCTCCGGGAACTCGCCGGTTTCGTCGGCCTCGCGAGCGACCGGTCGGATCTCTTCGGCGGCGAACTCCTGAACCGTGTCACGGATCGCTTCCTGTTCGGGCGAGAGGTGCATGGCGCTATCTGGTGGGCACGGCACAAAAACGAACGGGACACCACCGTGGGTCGGTCAGGCCTCGGCGAGTTCCACGTCGAGGCGGTCTTCGAGCTTGGAGATGACGGAGCCGCCGACGCCGGCCTGGGTGGCACGGCCCTGTTCGACGGCCAGCAGGTCGGCCTGATCGATGCCGAGTTCGTCGGCGAGTTCTTCGAGCTGGAGGCCGGCGTCCTGGCGGGCGGTGGTGAGTCGCTTGCCGTAGTCGGTGACCAGGTAGGGCAACTGGTCGTCCTCGTAGTCGGTGCCTTCTTCCTCCCAGTGGCTCGGGTCGCCTTTGCGTGCGTCGTCGATGCGAGCGGTGTTCTGGGCCGCGCGGCGCTTGCGGTCGCTGTCGCTTCTGCTGTCGTCGTCGGAACTGTCGCTCGTGTCGTCACCGTGCTGTGCGCAGTCCGCGCAGACTTCGAGTTGGGCCCCGGCGACGTTCGCCGTGCGGAGGTCGTCGTCCTCCGCTCCGCAGAGTTCGCAGCTCCCGCCGGCGTTTCCGCCCGCGCCGCCGGTCGAGTATTTGGCCATACGGGCGGTAATAGCTGCCCCGTATTTGAAAGGTCCGTTTCCGACACCGCCCGTGCTCACGCACTGCCCCGACTCGGTGAGCCGACCGGGCCGGCTCGCCGTCGGCAAACGAAAGCCCTTTTATCCGGCCACGGATACCGATGGAGTGCAGACAGACTCACAGTGCGTGGGTAGCCAAGCCAGGCCAACGGCGCAGCGTTGAGGGCGCTGTCCCGTAGGGGTCCGCCGGTTCAAATCCGGTCCCACGCACTCAACTGCGGGCGTTGCCCGCGACCAGAGTGCGGGTGCACTCCCCTTGGGACTGCATCCACGCATCATTCCTTTCGGAACAAATCGGTGAGCGACAGCGACGTACCATTCGTGAGTGTCCGAACCAGGCCAACGGCCCATCGTTGCGGGCGCTGTCCCGTAGGGGTCCGCCGGTGAGCGGTGCGAGGTCGAACACAGTGAGACCTCGGTACGCGAGCGGGGAACGAAGTGACCCGCGAGCATCGGTTTGCCGACCGCGAACGCCGTGACGAGCGAAGCGACGTGACGGAAGTTCAAATTTCGGTCCCGCGCATGAGCGAACGAAGTGAGCGAAGGGCAAGACCGATTTGAACCCTGGAAGTCGCAGCGGCCGAACGCAGTGAGGCCGACCGTCTTCCACCGGTTCAAATCCAGTCCCACGCACTCAACTGCGGGTGTTGCCCGCGACGAGAGTGCGGGTGCACTCCCCTTGGGACTGCATCCACGCATCATTCCTTTCGGAACAAATCGGTGAGCGACAGCGACGAGTCCCTCGAAAAAGCACTTGCCGGGCGCCGACACAGGTTGGCAATGGATCGCCCAACGGCCCTCCTTGCACTCTCAGTTACTGTGCTCCTCCTTTCGGGGTGTACTAGCGCTCCAAGTGGGGACCAACCGCCACGGACGACGGTCGCGCCAGCACAGCTTCCGGACAGTGCGGCGACGGACCGAGCACTGGCTGCGGAGACGGAGTCCGTTTCGAGTCAGTTGTGGAACGCGAGTTGTCTCGACTACTGGGAGATCGGCCAGTTCACAGCCGAAGCGGAGGCGACAGTCACGAACCGAACGAAGCACGGCGTCGTCGTCGACGTTCAGCGGCCCTACTCGTGGGCGAAAGACGGCGGCGTCGCCGATGCGGTCGCGAACGCGCGTTACCTCGTGACCGAAAACGAGACGATTCGCCGCTCCGGGCCGTCGATCGACCCCTGCTAGATTCCCGTCTCGATCGACCGATTCGGCTCGATCGCTGCGGGACGGTAACGGGGGTCTACTCCTCGGCCTCGTCCTCGTCGATGCCCGGGATGTCCGGCACGTCCCGGTCGTCCGACGCGCTCATCTCGGTCACCTTGATCGTTCCCGACACGTCGGAGAAACTCTCTTCGAGGTCGGACATATCGACGCCGACTTGGTCGCGTCGGTCGTCGAGGCGTTGTTTGATCTTCGCGTACTCGTCGCTGGCCTCGAGTTCCGCGCTGGATTTTTCCTTCTCGAGTGTCGCCTTCTTCGAGACCAGCGCGAGGAACCGACGGAAGTCGTCGTCGTAGGTCGCCCGCTCTAACATCTCGCTGACGACCTCGTTGAGTTCCTCGCGTTCGATGGGCTTGACGAGGTACTCGTCGAATCCCATGTCGATGATGTCGAAGTCCGGGTCGACCGCGGTTAGCATGACGACCCGACAGTCGAGCTGGCGGGACTCGATCTCTTCGAGGACGGCGTCGCCGGATACCTCCGGCATCCGCCGGTCGAGCAGCACCACGTCGACGGTCTCGTCGAGTTCCTCGAGCGCCTCTTTCCCGTTGTAGGCGGTCCGGACGTCGTACTCGTCCGACAGAAACGCCGTATACGTGTTCGCGATAGCCCTGTTGTCGTCCACGACGAGGACGACCGGAGATCCCTGACTCATCTGTCAATCACGCCGTACTGGCAGGCACCCAACAACACCACGGATTCGCGAACCATTCTTATTCCTCGTATGACCGCAAGTCAAGAAATAGATTGGGGGAAATACGGGGTCCGAATGAGGTTCCACTCGGTATAGCGGTAATTTTCACTGAATTATCCCTGATGTTTCCGGACCCACGACCGCCAGTGACCGACTGCTGACCGGTGCCGGGACGACCCAGTCTGTTATCAGATTAGATAATCGCACGAGTATCTTTATTACTGGCCTCCCAAGATATACACGTGCTGGCACAGTGGTGATGTACTGACTCACCACCAACCCACCCCACCCACCCCCACACCCACCCTACGTTTACCCCCCTTGTCCCCACCCACCCACCCCACACATCCTCCCTCACTCTTTCAGTACCACCAAGTCGCTACGCTATCGTAGGCGATTGGACCGCCGGTCTTTATCCACCGCGCTCCTAACGGCTGTGTATGGGTACCGAGCAGTTGACACGGCGGCGATTGCTGGCAGCGGCCACCGGCGTCGCCGCCGGTGTTGCTGGTTGTAACACCCCGAGATCGGGGACGTCGGATTCGGGTAACGTCTCGAACCCGAACGCGACGGAGTTGCTCAACTCGTCGCCCGAGTCACAGTCAGTCTACACGGACGTGTACAGACAGACCATCGATTCGGTCGTCCTGATCCGTGTCTACGCGGACTCACGGGGTCGCGTGGGTGAGGGATCCGGATTCGTCTACGACGACGGCCGGTACATCGTCACGAACGAACACGTCGTGACCGACACGAGAGGTGCCATCCTCGAACCAGGAACCATCTTCGACGATATTCGCGTCCAGTTCACCGACGGGCAGTGGCGCACCGCCGGGGTCGTCGGCACCGATGCCTACAGCGACCTCGCCGTCCTCGAGGTACCAGACGTCCCGGACTCGGCGACACCGCTCTCGCTCATCGGCGGCGAAGTCGCCATCGGGCAGCCAGTTATCGCGATTGGAAATCCGCTCGGCTACACCGGATCGATGACCACGGGTGTGGTCAGCGGTGTCGACCGGTCCCTGCCCGCACGCAACAACTTCCGCATCCCGGACGCGATCCAGACGGACGCGCCGGTCAACCCAGGTAACAGCGGCGGACCGCTGGTGACGCTCGACGGCGACGTCGCGGGCGTCATCAACTCCGGCGGCGGCGACAACATCGGCTTCGCCATCTCTGCCGCGCTAACGAACCGTGTCGCCCCGTCACTGATCGAGACCGGCGACTATCAACACTCGTTCATGGGTGTCAGCCTCACCAGCGTCACACCGCTGATCGCCCAGGCCGAAGGGCTCTCCGACGCCGACGGCGTCTACATCGCCGACGTTCGCCCGAACGGGCCCGCCAGCGGCGTCCTCCAGGGATCGACCGAAACCACGACCATCGACGGCGTTGGCGTACCGACCGGCGGCGACGTGGTCGTCGGGATGGGTGGACAAACGATCCGGAGCCAGGAAGAACTCTCGACCTATCTCGCGCTGGTCACCAGTCCGGGTGACACGATCCCCGTCGAAGTCATCCGCGACGGGCGTCGCACCACCGTCCAGCTTACACTCGGTGAGCGTCCCGAACCCTACGCCTGAGTTGCGGCCGGGGTCGATCGCCCGGTGCGAACGGAAACGCACATTCCTGTTCGGGACCTGGGTTCGATCATGGAACTGCGCGCGCGAGACCGTGTCCCCGAGTTGACCGGCCTGTTGACCGTCGTCGCGCTCGCGCTGGTGTTCGGTGCCGTTCTGGGCTGGATCCCCGAGCGAGCGCTCCCCCGGGCCCCGGAGTGGGTCCTCGCCGCCATCCCCCACGTCAACGCCGTCGTGAGCGTCCTCGCCATCGCCATCATCCTCGCCGGCTGGCGTGCGATCCGGAACGGGAACGTCGCCCGCCACCGCACCGCGATGATCGCCGGCCTCGTCCTGTTCGCCACCTTCCTCGCCCTCTATCTCTACCGGGTGAGCCTCGAGGGCCCCTCCGGCTTCCCGGGACCGGCCGCCGTCGAACAGTTCGTCTACTTCCCGATCCTCGGTATCCATATGCTCCTGGCTATCGTCTGTATCCCCTTGCTGTTTTACGTCCTCCTGCTGGCGCTGACCCGGCCCGCTGGCGAACTCTCGGGGACGAACCATCCACGGGTCGGCCGCGTGGCCGCGACGCTATGGCTCGTCTCCTTTGCTCTCGGGACCGTCGTCTACCTGCTGTTGTACGTGCTGTACTAGCTGGAACCACCTCGTCGATCCCGCGAACGGGAACCAACCGGCGATCGACTACTGATCGAGCGGATAGACGAGAATCCCCTGTCCGACGGGATCACGAGGCCGGCCGAGACGGACGGCGACGAGGGCGATACACGGTCGGCCCGCGTCGAATTGTATCACGTTCACCCGCCCAGACTCGAAGCGGACGGTCTCATCGAGTGGCGTCAGGGCACCTCAGAGATCGTCAAGGAACCCCGGTTCGAGGAAGCCCGCCCCATCGTCGAACTCGCGGCCGATCACGCGAGCGACTGACTCGACAGCTCCGCCCCAGCTCACACAGTCGGAGACTCTCCTTGCCGGTCGAGTCTCCCGACTCACGGTTCCCGCTGGTCACCGTTCGTGCAGTCGGCGGCTCTCTCCCGAGGGGTCGAGCCGCCCGTCAATCGTCCGCACTCGCAGCCGTCCCGATGGCGGGTCGGTCGACGTCGCGGTCTTTGGCCTCGCCCTCGATGTCGTAGGGGTACTCCCCCGTGACACAGCCGAGACAGAGATCGGCTTTGGACTTCGAGAGCGCGTCGGCGACCGAGTCGATCGAGAGGTAGGAAAGCGAGTCCGCGCCGATCTCGTCGCGGATGTCCGCGACGGACTGGTCGGCCGCGATCAACTCCTCGCGGGAGGCCATGTCGATCCCCATGTAACACGGGGCGACGATGGGTGGCGCGCCGATCCGGACGTGAACCTCCTCCGCGCCAGCGTCGTACAGCAACTGTACCAGTTGATTCGAGGTCGTCCCCCGGACGATGGAGTCGTCGATCAGTGTCACGGTCTTGCCCTCGACCGTCGACTTGATCGGGTTGAGCTTCAGCCGGACCGCCCGCTCGCGCTCGTCCTGGGTCGGCATGATGAAGGTTCGGCCGACGTAGCGGTTCTTCATCAGCCCCTCCGCGAACTCGACGCCGTCGGCGTCCGCGTCTTCGTTGGCCGCCTCGGCGTAGCCGGAAGCGAAGGCGCGCCCGGAGTCGGGCACCGGCATCACCACGTCGGAGTCGATGCCGCTCTCGTCCCAGAGCGCGCGCCCGAGGTCGCGACGCACCTCGTAGACGAGTTCGTCGTCGATCACCGAGTCCGGTCGCGCGAAGTAGACGTGCTCGAAGAAGCAATGGGCCGTGTTCTCGGGTTCGACGAGCTGGTAGGTGTCGTAGCCCGTCCCGTCGGCGTGGAGGACGACGAGTTCGCCCGGCCGCACGTCCCGGATCAACTCGCCGTCCAGCGTGTCGATGGCCGCCGACTCGGAGGCCAGCACGTAGCCGTCTTCGAGTTCGCCGATACAGAGCGGGCGGTTGCCTTCGGGGTCGCGCACGCCGAGCACGGTGTCGTCGTGCATGATCGTCAGCGAGTACGAGCCGTGGATCCGGCTCATCGTCCGCTTGACCGCGCGAACGAGATCCTCTTCGAGGAGGTTGCGCGCCAGATCGTGCGCGATGACCTCGGTGTCGCCGTCGGAGGTGAAGGCGTGGCCGAGTTCGGCCAGCTGGTCGCCCACCTCGTCGGCGTTGACGAGGTTGCCGTTGTGGCTCAGGCCGAGCGAGCCGCTCTTGAACGAGACGGAGAACGGCTGGGCACAGGAGGCGTTGACACTGCCGGCGGTCGGATACCGGACGTGACCGATCCCCTGTGACCCGTTCAGATCTTCGAGATCACCCTGCTCGAAGGCGTCGCCGACGAGTCCCATCTCGACGTGGGAGTGCTGTTGAAACCCGTCGTGGGTGACGATGCCGGCCGACTCCTGGCCGCGATGCTGGAGGGCGTACAGAGAGTAGTAGAGCGGGCGGGCGGCGTCCCGGTCTTCTAGCGATACGCCGACGACGCCGCACTTCTCGTGCATGGTGGGTGGTGGGGTGTCCGTCCGTTACTCGCCCGACTTCTCCTGCCAGGCGTAGTCGCGGCGCTTGGCGGATTTGCCGAACCCGCAGGACGAACAGACTTTCTTTTTCGTGTGATACGACTTCTCGCCACACCGGCGACACTTCGTGTGTGTCGTGGTGTTTTTCTTCCCCTGACTCGGGGTTCCTGCACCAGTCATGGGTTGATCGAAACCACGTTATCGCCGCGTATAATCGTTGTGTCTTCACCTTCCTCGATGACCAGGTTCATGTGCTGGTCGTAGCCGGTGAGTTCACCCTCGTACATCTCGCCCCCTTTCAGTTGGACCGTTACACTCGAACCGAGTGCCGCTTCGAGGACATCCAGCGGTCGTCCACTCATACCGAAACCGGGTGCAGACGCACGTATAAACGTACCGCTATTCTAACGCCCGGAACACTGATCTGTCGGGCTTTGCAGGATCTCAGGGACCTCTCGCTACGGCTCGACGGAAAACGGCGCGAACTCGTCGGTCCGCTCGACGAGCGCCGCGATCACGTCCACGGCACCGGTCAGGTCCGCCGTATCGATTACCTCGACGGGCGTGTGCATATACCGGGTCGGGATCCCGACGTTCACCGACGGGATGCCCCCGCGCTGGACGAAGATCGAATTCGCGTCGGTCTTGGTCGTGTTGCTCGCCGCCTCCAGCTGGATCGGTACGTCCGCGTCGTCGGCCACTGTCCGCAACGCGTCGACCAGTTTCGGGTGGTCCGGGAGCCCGCGACGGATCGACGGCCCCTCGCCCAGCGCCACGTCCACGTCCCGCTTGGCGGCCAGCCCGGGCGTGTCCGTCGCGTGGGTCACGTCCACCACGACGGCGGCGTCGGGGTCGAGATCGAAGCCGATCATCTGTGCGCCGTTGCCACCGACCTCTTCTTGCACCGTGCTGACGGCCTTCACTGTCGCGTCTACGTCGTTCTCGACGGCGGTCCGGAGGACTTCCGCGGCGCTCCACGTGCCCACGCGGTTGTCCATTGCCCGGCCAGTGAGCCGGGTGCCCTGCAGCTCCTCCACGCCGGAAGCCACGGTCAGGGGATCGCCCACGTCGACGAGGTCGCGTGCTTCCTCCTCGTCCGCGGCTCCGATATCGACGTACTGCTCGGTGATCTCCGCAACCTCGTCGTCGTCGCCATCGCGCAGGTGGATCGCCGTCTGGCCGATCACGCCCGAGACCGACCCGTCGTCGGTGCGGATCGTGACGTGTTGTCCGCGGGAGACGGTCTTGTCCGTCCCGCCGACCCGAGAGAGGTGGAGGAAGCCGTCGTCGTCGATCCGGCGGACGACGAACCCGATCTCGTCGCCGTGCCCCGTCACGACGACGGTCGGGCCGTCGCCGCTTCCCTCGTGGACCGCGACGGCGTTGCCGTAAGCGTCGGTTCGTACCTCGTCGGCCACGTCCGAGCAGTGGTCGATCCAGACCCGCTGGGCCGCGGTCTCGAAGCCGGTCGGTGCGCCGGTTTCCAGCAGCGCCGTGAGGAATTCGCGTCGTCGTCCGTCCATACTGTCCCCTGCACCGGGCCGACCAAGAACCCGGCGACCGACCAGTCCGAGTCTGGCGGGCGGGGTCGGCCTGGGTAGGTTCGCCGCCTCCCCAAACCGTAAGCCCGCTCGCGTGGAACGCTCACTATGGCCGACATCACACTGTTCGAGCTCCACCTCGACGACGCGACGTTCTCCAACTCCGCGCCCTTCGTCGGCGGCGAGGACGACGCCGAGGGGGCCGAGGCCGAGGCGGCCGACGAGTCCGGCAGCGGTGCCGCGGGGAAGCTGTACATCCTGCTGGCGCTGGGTGCCATCGTGGGGCTGGCCTGGCTGGTCTCCCGGAGCGAGGTCGGTGAGGGGATCGAGATCGACGAGGAGATCGAACTGACCAGCTGAGTGGAGAAGAGCTTTTTACCGGTCACCTCTTGACCGGAGTATGGGTCTCTTTCGTAGCGTCCAGGCGGTCACGGGAGCATCGGGGACGGGTCCCGTCGACTGGAACGCGGTCGCCGAGGCGGCCAAAGCGTCGACCGAGCCTGGCTCTATCGCACTCTCGACGGAACAACAGGAGGGGTACGCCGACGACGTACGCGAGGCGCGCGCTCGCATCCGGGAAGTCGCCGCCATCGACTTCGACGTGCCCGACTCCATCGAAATCCAGAACCGCCACCACTGGATCGACGCCAACATCGACACCTTCCAGCGCGTGATGGCACCGCTGGGCGAGCAGGTCGGGCTGATCCCGGGGCTGGCCCGCGTGGTCAACACCGGGACGATGTCCATCGCACTCGGTTTCCTCGGCAACAACGTCCTCGGACAGTACGACCCGCTCTTGCTCGCCGAGAGCGACGCCCACTCGCTGTACTTCGTCCACCCCAACATCAGCAAGGTGGCGACGATGCTCGACGTGTCCGAGCCGCGGTTCCGCCGCTGGATCGCGTTCCACGAGGTCTCCCACGCCGCTGAGTTCGGGGCCGCCCCGTGGCTCGCCGACCAGCTCGAGGCCGACCTCGAACGCGCGGTCGACGCCCTCGGCGAGGGGAGTCTCGACCGGGAGGCGCTGGGGAGTCTCGACACCACCATGACCGCCGTCGAGGGCTACGCGGAACTCGTGATGGATCGCGCCTTCGACGGGGAGTACGCCGACCTCCGACGGAAACTCGACGAACGCCGGCAGGGTCGGGGCCCGGTCTCCCAACTCGTCCGCAGACTGCTGGGGCTGGGCATGAAGCGTCGGCAGTACGAACGTGGCAAGCAGTTCTTCGAGACCGTCGCCGACGAGCGGGGCATCGAGGGCGCGTCTGCGGTCTGGGAGCGACCGGAGAACCTGCCGACCGACACCGAACTCGACGACCCGAACGCCTGGCTCGACCGCGTCCGCTGACTAGCGGTTACGCTGTTCCTGGGGCCGTTCGTCGCGGTCCGCGCTCTCGAACCGCCGCTCCAGGTGCCCATCCGACTCCGACGCCCGCTCCGGCGTCTCCTGATCGCGGAAGCCGTCCGCGCTGGGGATGGCGAACCGCATCAGGAGCACACCGAGCAGGAGGCCACCCGCCACTGCCCCGACCACGACGGTCGGACTCGGATTCCCCTGGAGGGTTATGAGCCCCGACGACACGCCGACGAGGAGGACGAATCCGAGCTGGAGCCGTCGCGTGAAAGCCTCGCGTTCGTCGTTCGACACCGGTCCGACCATCAGACCTCACCCGCCGTGCTGACGTGCATCCCGACGAACTGCCAGTTTGTCTCCGTATCGGCGGGCCCCCCAGCCGCGTCACGGCGTTCGAGCGTCCCGCTCCAGCGCGTGTCGAACTCGTAACGAATCCCCCGCTGGGTGTCGGTCCAGCCCATGTCCACCGTGTCGCTGAACCAGGCGTGGCGCTCCCGCTCGGTCGTTCGGAGGGCGTTGCTCTCGACGGCCCAGTCGACAGTCGTCGCGGTCTGCTCCCGCAATCTCTCCCGGATCGATTCGGTCCCGACCAATCGCTCGGAGATACCGAACTTGACGACCGCATCCTCGCCCGACCGCTCGTCGGCGAAAAATGGGCCCAGCGGCGCACCGGCCCGGAGCGCGTCGTAGTACGACCGGATCGTGTCGGCGGCGTCCATGACAGTGTGGTAGACGTGGGCGGACTTCAGTTGCAGGATTCGGGTTGGCCCCATCCAGAGTCGACACAACACGACATCCCCTCGACTGCCCAGTCTTCGAACACGAGACTCAGCGAGTGAGTCCACTCGGCGTCCCGCGAAACGCAGCCATCCTGCCCGGCAGGGATCTCGCAATTTTCTGCCAGGCGATAGATTTAATTTAATCAAGTTGGTACAACGATTTGTGTACGATCTGACTGGATTCCAGCGCGATCTGCTGTACGTCATCGCCGGGTACGACGAACCGCACGGGCTCGCGATCAAGGACGCCCTCGAAGAGTACTACGAGGGCGAGATCCACCACGGCCGGCTCTACCCGAACCTCGACACCCTCGTCGAGAAGGGTCTCGTCGAGAAAGGGAAGAAAGACCGCCGGACGAACGTCTACAACGTCACCAAACGGGGTCGCCGCGAACTCGAAGCACGTCGGGAGTGGGAGGACCAGTACCTCGAAGAGAGTACGATCCTGGCGTAATCTCACCAGCCAGCGGTACGGACACACTGTCCTGCGTCGCCTGGTCGCGCCAGCGGCCATTGGCTTAATTACCTTCGTTTGCGCGCCGAAATCTTTTATCCGGTCCGGTATCTGGTATCAGTCGGTTTCCAATGGACAGACGGACGTATCTGGGGGCGCTCGGGGGAGCGTCCGTGTTCGGAGCAGGGAGCGGCATCGGCAGCGCGAATGCGACCTGGTGGTTCTCGGACCCTGAGGTCGAGATCGAGAGCGGTACCGTCGAGGGCGACGAGGAGGGCGACGTGAACGCCTTCCGGGGGATTCCCTACGCTCACCAGCCGGTGGGTGAGCGTCGGTTCCGGCCGCCGGAGACGCCCGCGCCGTCGTGGGACGGTACACGCGGTGCCCACGACTACGGGCCGCGCGCACCGCAACCGATTCTCGCGACGGGGTTTCTCGGCCTCGACGTGGGCAAGTTCGTCGGGAGCGAGGACGGCTGTCTCAACCTCAACGTCTGGGCTCCAGCGGACGCAGACCCCGGCGAGAAGCCCGTGATGTACTGGATCCACGGCGGCGCGTACAACTTCGGGAGCAACCGGTTCCCCGGCGGGGCGCTCGCCGAAGCCGGCGACGTGGTCGTCGTCGCCGTCAACTATCGCCTCAACGCGCTGGGCTTTTTCGCCCACCCCGAGGTGACGGCGGCGTCCCCGTCGGCCCCGACCAACTTCGGCTACCTCGACATCCGCGCCGGCCTGGAGTGGGTCCAGCGGAACGTCGCGGCTTTCGGTGGCGACCCGGACAACGTGACCATCTTCGGCGAGTCCGCGGGTGGCCACGCCGTCCTGACGCTACTGACCGACCCCGAAGCGAAGGGGCTGTTCCACCGCGCGATCAGCCAGAGCGGTCCGATCAACGACCCGCTCTATCCGCTGGCGGAGCTGGAGGACCGCGGGACCGAGGCGGCCCGTGAACTCGACTGCGCGAGCGGTGACACGCTCGCCTGTCTCCGGGACGCGAAGCCGGCGGAACTGGCCGAGGCCTACGGGGTTGCGGGCGCGCTCGCGAGCGAGGCCACCGACGGGGGGACGCCCCGGGTGGAACTACCGGGACTGATCTTCGGCGTCGACGGCGAAGTCGTCCGGGCCCACCCCGCGACGCTGATCGAGGACGGCGAGTTCCACGACGTGCCGGTCCTGCTGGGCGGTAACGCCGAGGAGTACCAGTTCTTCCTCGAATTCGCCGACGATACCGTGCCGGAATCGGAGGCGGCCTACCGCGACCGCCTACAGCGCGTGTATGGGGACTTCGGTGACCGAGTCGTCGACGCCTACCCGGTGAGCGACTACGACTCCATCGAGGCGGCGTACATCGACGTGAACACGGACGACTTCTTCCTGTGTTCGGACGTGGCGGTCACCGACGCCATCACCCGACAGGGCGGGACCGCCTACCGCTACCTGTTCGACGACACGCCGACCATCCCGGTGACCCTGCTCTCCGATGACCCCGGTGCGTACCACACCGCCGAACTCGCCTACGTCTTCGGCGAGACGGTCACCCAGCAGGGGCTCCCGACGGGGATCATAGGCCCGGGCGACTGGGTGCTCCGGGACCGGATGCAGGGCTACTGGACGAACTTCGCGGCCAGCGGCGACCCCAACGGCGACGGCCTGCCGGAGTGGCGCGAGGCCACCCGGAACCAGCGCCGGGTCCGCCTCCAGGAGGACTCGGTGACCGTCGAGACGGGGACCAGCGACGGCTGTGCGGTGATGCAGGATATTTACAGCTACCTCCGCTCGACCGGCCGCTGACTACTCGAACCCGCGGCTGACGGTGTCCTCGACCAGGTCGTCCAGTTCCGCGTCGAGCAGTTCCTCGGCCTCCTCGAAGGTGGACGAGAGGTCGTCGAGTTCGTCGGGTCGGTCGTCGAACTCGATGTCCGCGGGCCCGAAGGCGGGGCTGTCCAGCGTCTCCATCACGTCGTCGAACAGCGCGTCCGGCGTCGTCGGGGCGTCGGCGTGGGCCTTGAGGACCTCCTCCATTTCGCTGGCCGTGTCCTCGGCGTCGTCTTCCTCGATGGGTTGCTGGACGCCGAACCGGCCAGAATCCTCGCTGGGGAACAGGTCGTCGAGGTCCTCGTCGATGCGCCGGGCGACCCGTGTGCCGACGCCCTGGACCTCGAAGGGGTTTTTCGCGTACGTCTTGAGCTGGTAGACGGCGGCGTCAGGGTGTCCGACGTACAGGTCCTCGCCGATACCGCTCGTGCGGTCGCCACCCACGGCCCGCCAGCCACCGGGGTCCGCGTCGCTCTCCACGACGTCTTCGAGGATGTCCTGCCAGTCTCTGACGCGCATAGCTATCCCGCGAATAGGATTCCGACGCCGAAGAACGTGTCGATAGCGGGCGAATCGTGGCCCTCGACGGCCCGGAACGTGACTCCCAGATCCGCCCGGGACGGACCGTCTCACCGTCGATGCCCCTTCGAAGCGGCGGAGCGCTTCCGACTGGAAGTCGCGACTACAGGAACCGAATACGCTCGCTTCTAGGTGGCGACTTTCGTCTCCAGATCCGGACCGACGAACAGGTCGGTCACCCGCTGGGTCGCGGCCGTCGTCTCCGCGGTGTTTTCGAGCAGCACCGTCTCGCTGGGGAACAGCCGCTCGCCCAGTTCCAGTCCGTACTCGTGGGCCGTCGACCCCGTCACCGTCAGGTACACGCCCAGGCCAGCCTCCGCGATAGCCGCCTCCTCGACGGCCCTCTCTTCGGGATAGGTGAACTCCACGTTCTCGATGGCGTCGGTCCCCAGAACGGCCTCGACGAGGCGCTCGTATCGGGGCGAGATACACATCTTTCCTTCGTAGGCACCCACGAACGACCGGTCGAGATCAGCGTCGAGTTGTCGGCGGGTCTCCGGTGTCGCGAGCAGGGTGTGCCAGACGGTGTCGCCGAGCCCGGAGACGATCCGAACGTCGGTGTCGTGGGGGTCGATCCGGTCGTTGACTTCGTCAAGCCCCGTCAGGGGTTCGGGATCGAGGCTGACCACCTCTTCGAGGACGAGGTCAGCGCTGTCGAACCCGAGCGCGAACTCGTGGGTTCGGAGCGCGCGGAACGGTTCCTCGCGGCCGACGAGCTGGAGATCGTACCCGTCGAGATCGAGGGTGAGGCTGTCGAAGACGATCCGACGGGGCATTCCGGCACGGTCGTCGCGCAGGAGTGTGTACTCCGGGGCCGTCGGGTCGTCGGTGTCCGAGTAGGCCGCCAGTCGGTCGTACACGTCCCGCTCGGCGGTCTGGTTGTCCTTGGTGATCGCTTTCTCGTACTGGAGCGTCGAGATGACGTCGTCGGCGAGGTCGGTCGTGCCCGTCCGGGCCGCGAGCCGTTCGAGGACGGCCTCCAGCGGCCGTCCCTTGCGTGGGACGGCAACGCGGACAGTAGTCATTATCGAACAGGTCGCGAGCCGAGAGTAAAACGCGTCCGGTTTCTAGTCGTCGGCTGCGCCCAGCACGTTGCTGAGCTGTTCGCGCCACTCTTTGAGTTCCACGATGTCTGCCTCGATGTCGTCGACGCGGTCGTCGACCTCGTCGATGTCGTCCAGTTCGTCCTCGAGATCGTCGATGGAGCCCTGGATGGCGTCGATATCGTCGTCGACGTCTTTCACGTCGCCTTTCAGTGACTGGAGATCACCCTGGATGCCCTCGACGCTGTCTTCGAGCGAGGCGACCTGCTGGCTGTTGTCCTCGATGTCGTCTTCCAGCCCCCCGAGCTGGTCTTCGAGGGTCGCCACGTCGTCCTGCAGGCCCTCGATGAGATCCTGTCCGGTCCCGTTCTCTTCGAGGAACTCCTCGAGCGCGTCGACGTACGCGTCGAGTTCCGTCACGTCACTCTGGAGTTTCTCGATGCGAGCCTCGACGGCACCGCCGGTCCCGCCGCCGCTCTCGATTTCGAGTTCGGAACGGAGGACTTCGAGATCGTCGTCGTCGACCTCGCCTTCCTCGATTTCCGTGGCGAGCGCCGACGCCACGCTCTCGACGTCAAGTGAACCACCGGTGTCGGACTCGACCTCTGTGGCCTCCTCGGCGTCTTCAGTTTCCGCCTCGGTGTCGGCTTCCTGTTCTTCGGCCTCCGTCTCGTCTACCTCCTCGGCCTCGTCCTCGTCGTCGGTGTCTTCGGCTTCCGTCTCGTCTTCCTCCTCGGTCTCGTCCTCGTCGTCGCCCTCGTCGACGAGATCGACCGCCTCGGGATCAGCCTCGGCCTCCTCCGCGTTGGGATCGGTGAGGTCCAGCGTGCCGATGTCCTCGTCCTCCTCTTCGTCGTCGAGGCCAGGGACCGAGTCCGCGTTCCCGGAGATCACGTCACGCACGACATCGCTGCCGCTTCCCCCGACGACACCGTCTTCGTCCTCCAGTGGCGGGTCGACCTCGGCAATCTCGGGTTCGGTGAGGAACTGTTCGACGTTGTCCGTCCCCGTGGCCCGGATGCCGTAGACCGTCGTGTACTGCTCTTCGGCTTCGATCTCTCGCTCGAAGGTGATCTCGTCGTCTTCGATCGTCCAGTACTCACTCCCGTACTCCGGATGGAACCCCAGGTCCTCCACAGCGACGTTTTCGGGCACGTCGTCGACGAGTCTGACCGTCACCGCTTCGGTCCTGTCCGAGTTGATCCGAAACGCAATCGCGGGGACAGGAAACGCGTCGGCCTCGAACGTCTTGATCACGGTAACCCCGTTCGAGGTGACGGTCACCTCCTCGTAATTTTGCGATTCGCTCATGCTTACACTTCGAGTAACCAACGGTATTAAAGCTACGTACCGTTTCTCCCCGCGTGGTAGGGACTCACAACCGCGTTCCGCCGTCGCCCGTCGCCCCGCAGTAACGACCGGTTACAGGTCCGTTCGGTCGCCGATCTCTGTGATTTCGAGCCGGCGGGGGAACTCGTGGCTTCGGACGTGGTCGTGCAGTGCCGTCGGGTCCGCAGTCAGTCCCTTCCACATATCCCAGTGGGTCGGGCAGAGCCGGTCTAACTGGAGCTGGCGGGCGGCCTCGCTGATCTCGTTCTCGTCGCTGTACCACTTCGTGTACTTCGGCTCTCGGGTCTCCTTGTCGGGAATCTGGCCGTCCGACCCGAACGCGAGGACGCCGAGGTCGATGTCGTAGGTCTCGCCGATGGCCTCGAAGGACTCGCCGGGCCGGGCGTCGCCGCCGTGGAAGAAGGTCCCGGCGTCGTGTTCGAAGACGTAGGACACGGGGTGAGTGGCGTCGGGGTCGTTTGCCGGTTCGACGTGTACGCGGAGGCTCCCGATCTCGAAGGTGTCGCCGTCGCTCACCTCGTGAAACTGTGTGTCGTCGACGGCCCACTCGTCGGTCCAGCCCTCCGACTCGGCGACGGCCAGCGAGTCGTCGGGCCCCACGTAGTCGGCCCCGGTTTCGGCGAGGATCGGTGCCTGACTCGGGCCGTGCACGTGGTCGGAGTGTTCGTGCGTGGCGAGGACGGCGTCGGCCTCACGCACGTCGGTCGGGTCGAACGGCACCGGGATCATTCGAACTGTCCGGGGCGGATCGCCCGTGCCGAGATACGGGTCGATAAAGAGCGTGGTCCCGTCGTCGGCCTTCAGGACGAAGCCGTTACAGCCGAGATACCAGATCGCCAGTCCGTCGGGATCCGCGTCGGCGACGGCCGCGGGCAACCAGTCGCCCCAGTCGCTGTGAACCATGACCGTGGATCCGCCGGGCCGCCCAAAGAGAATTTCGACACGGGCGACGCTCGGCGCCCTGGCGTCGGCGAGAAAACGAACGGCGTCGTGAGCCTCAGTCTTCGCAACAGCCGCCGGCCTTCTGGCCGAAGTCGATCCGGAGGGGGTCCGAGATGGTCTCGTTGATCTCCTGGAGGTGGAGTTCGAGTTCGTTCTGTGCCTGCAGGAACTCGGCCATCACGGGGATGTCGTGGAGCGCTTCCTGTTTGGACTGCAGTTCGCGGAGGTCTTCCTGGGTCGCATCACCGGTCTGGCGGGCGAGCATGAACTCCTCGCGGAACTGCTCGAACTCCTGAATTTTCTCCTGAGCGTCCTCGTCGTTCTCGACGGCCTCTTTGGCCTCCTCGAATCGCTGGTAGGCCGGGAGATCGGCGATCGCCTCGCCGAGGTCGCGGCTGAGCTGGTCGACTGTCGACTGGGCGGACTCGCCGGATTCCGTTTCGATGCTCATCGCCGTGGCCTATGTCCTTCAGCGGTTTCAACCTGCCGAACCGTTCGGACCAGCGGCTTGCGGAGGTGCCTGTGGGACACGACGGTACCAGCACACCCGTCGGTGTCTCTAGTATCAGTATCGATATTTTGAAAGTTACTGCTTTAGTCCGGTAACGAAATCGTTGCGAAAGAGGGTATCTCTATGGCTACTGTCGTCTCTTCGCGCGCCGTCGTTGGCATTTTATTGTTGATTCTGGGACTCACCTACGTCGCGACCGGGAGTGCAGTCGCCAGCCCCGTCGACGGCGGGTCGAACGTGACCACCGTGGCCGGACCGACGGTCACGACGACCACCGAGCGAGTGGGCGGGTCCGGGATACTTCGATACGAACTGACGCTCACGGGTTTGTCCGAGTACGAGCGTGTCAAACTCGTCGTCGGGCGTGACTCGACGGTCGTCGCGGCCGACGGGATGACGACCACTCAGCGTGACGGTCGGACCTGGTTGCAGGTGGCCGGCGATGGTGACGATGCGAGCGTTCGCATCCGGACGACGACCGCGGCGGCCGAAGGGCCCAGCGATGGGGGCGAGTACTTCGCGACCGAGTCGTGGCTGCTGGGTCGAGTGCCGCTGGTCGAACTCCGCTGGACCGCGCCCGGAGAGGGCGTCGAGCGCCGTCGGCTGTTCGACGACCTTCGGGGTACCTCCGAGGATGAGACGGCCGGAGACCGGTACGCGCTGGTCGGTGCCCAGCGTCGCACGACCGTCGCCGCGGTCGACGGGACCATCCGGATCGTCAGCCCCGCCGGAACGGAGTTCGGGCCGGGCGAGGACGCCCTCGCTTCGGCCCTCGGTGACGCCGCCGACCGACTGGACGTAGGTGACCGCGGCGACGAGGTGGTGCTGTTCGCGCTGGGGAGTCCGGCCAGGCGTGGCGGCGAGTCGTTCCCGGTCCACGACGAGGGGTGGGTCAACGCCGACGCGCGGCTCGACGACCCCAACAGCGTCTGGCTCCACGAGTACGTCCACACGCGTCAGGACTTCCGGCTTGCCGCGGATATGCGGTGGTTCCGGGAAGCCAGCGCCGAGTACTACGCCGCACGGCTGGCCTACGAACAGGACCGGATCGACAGGGCCGCGATGGAAGCCCACATCGACGGGGCCCCGACGACGGCCGCGCTGACCAAACCAGGCTCCTGGGACGACCCGACGGTCCCGTACACGAAGGGCGCGCGCGTTCTCGCACTGGTCGATCGAAAGGTCAGGCTCTCGACCGACGGCGCGCGCTCGCTGGAGGACGTGTTCCGGCGGTTGAACGAACATGACGGGGCAGTTACATACGCGGATTTCAAAGACGCCGTCGCCGCCGTCGCCGACCACCGGATGGACGGCTGGCTCGACCGCTACGTCGACGGGACCGCACCGGTTTCGAGTTTCTATCCGGGCGGTCCCAAACGGCAAGGGGTGCTCGCGCCACTCGTGCAGGCGGTCGACGAAATGGGTACAGGCGCGGTGTTTCTCGTGGTGTCGGTTTTCCTGAGCGGAATCTGCTCGGTGCCGCTGTATCGGTACCTCGACCGGATCGAACGGGACGGCCGGGACGAGCGACCGGGGCGGCCGGTTTGAATCCTGGCTAGCGACCACGGGGTCCGAAAGCGTCGGCGTTTTACGCGCCCGGCAGTTACGGAGGTGCAATGAGCCAGGATTCGTCGGAGAGCTACTCCGAGGGGGATCTCCGGGGGACAGGAATGTCCCTGAAACACGACCGTGAGTGGGACTACGAACTCGACCGGATCACCGAGGCCGTCGCCGAGCGCGACGCCGAGACCGTCGGGTTGCAGTTCCCCGAGGGGCTGAAGCGGCGCGCCAGCGCCGTCACCGACGACCTCCGGGCGGAACTCCCCGAGGACGTGACCGTCATGACCTCGGGCCAGCCCTGCTACGGGGCCTGCGATCTGGACACCTACATGATGCGCCGGACGGACGTGTTCGTCCACTTCGGCCACAGCCCGATGAAGGAGTCCGAGAAGATCATCTACGTGCCACTCTTCTCGAACGTCGAGGTCACGCCGATCATGGCCGAGTCGCTGGACGAACTGGCCGATCCGGACGAGGACCCCGACGTGGGCCTGGTGACGACGGCCCAGCACATGAACAAGTTCGAGGAGATGCGCGAGTGGCTCGAAGACCGCGACTACGAGGTCCACACCCGCCGCGGGGACGACCGCCTGACCCACGAGGGCCAGGTGCTGGGCTGTAACTACGCCAGCGCGGACGTGGACGCCGACCAGATCCTCTACGTCGGCGGCGGGAAGTTCCACCCGCTCGGGCTGGCGATGGAACACCCCGACAAACACGTCGTCATCGCGGACCCGGTCAACAACGCCATCACCGTCGCCGATCCCGAGAAGTTCCTGAAACAACGTTACGCCGCGGTCCACAAGGCGATGGACGCCGAGGAGTGGGGCGTCATCTTCTGCACCAAGATCGGCCAGGGTCGCTGGGACCAGGCCGAGGAGATCGTCGAGGAGAACGACAACGCCTACCTCATCACGATGGACGAGGTGACGCCCGACCGGCTGACGAACTTCGGGTTCGACGCCTACGTCAACACTGGCTGTCCGCGGATCACGACCGACGACGGCCCGCAGTTCAAGAAGCCGATGCTCACGCCCGGCGAGTACGAGATCGCCATCGGCGAAAAACCGCTCGACGAACTCTCCTTCGACACCTTCCACGGGACCTGGTGAGGTGCGCACGGTCGACGAGGCATTCGGTACCGATACTGCAACAACCCGACCGCCACGGATCACCGTCGTGTGTCGAAACTGCAAGCATTCGACAGGGAGGCAGTGACCGACCCGCAGAATGTCATTCAACCCCCTGGGTTCTGTTTTCGAACGTGTCACGCTCGCCACTCGTCACGGTCGGAATCGTCGTGTCCGTCGCCTTCGGCGTTGCGGTGGTCCTGACGGCCGGGACCGCCCTCGTGGCCGCGGCCGGTCACATCGCCGGCGACATCGCTCTCGATTCCGGTCCGCCAGCCGACCCGTCAGATGACTTCGCCGACACCGGGAACACGTCCGTGCCCGGGCTCTCCGCCAACGGAACCGCCAACATCTCCACGGTCCTCGAATCACATCGCAGTGCCCTCTCGAACCGCGGCTACGTCGCGGTGACAAACGCGACCCAGCGGGCGGACGGGTCGGTAGTGTCTGCACGAAACCGGACGTTCCGGGCGACACCGAATGGGTCACACTTCCTCGTCGTCGAGCGGGGGACCGACGATCAGGGGGCGACCAGCGGGGCGACCGTCTGGGCCAACGATAGCTACCGGTTCACCCGGCAGGCGACCGCCGAGACCGAACAGTACGCTGTCACCGGGCGTGTCCCGGGCACGCCGATCCCGCCGACGACGGAGTCGTTCGCCGCGGCTTTCAGTCGCGCCGACGGCGAGTTCGTGGTCACGGACTCGGAGACGGTCGACGGCCACCGGGTCGTCACCTTCGCGGCACCGCTCGAACGATCCGCCGACCGGAACGGGAATCCGGGGACGTTGACTCTCCTGGTCGACGACCAGGGTGTCGTCTGGAACGCGACCGCGACCCGACCCACCGCCGACGGGACCGAGCGGGTGACCTACCGGCTCGTCGACCTCGGCGTCGAGAGCGTGCCCGAGCCCGACTGGCTGTCGGAAGCCCGGGACGAAGCGACGACACCCGGGCCAGGGCCCGGCGGCCCGTAGCGCTGCCCGCTCAGAACGCGTCGTCGAGGTCGGCGGCGACACTCTCGATGGCCTCGTCGGCGGCATCGACGACGCCAACCATGCTGGCGAAGCCGTGGATCATGTCCTCGTAGTGGTCGTGGGTCACGTCGACGCCCTCGGCTTCGAGGCGGTCGGCGTAGACGCGCCCCTCGTCCCGGAGCGGATCGAACTCGGCGGTGAGGACCGTCGCGGACGGGACGCCCGAGAGGTCGTCGGCGAGCAGCGGCGCGAAGTACTCGTTGCGCAGGTGGATCTCGTCTTGCACGTACTGCTCGACGAACCACTCCATGCTCTCGGTTTCGAGGAAGTAGCCCTCGGCGTTCTCCGCGTAGGAGTCGAAGTCCGCGTCGAGGACGGGTGAGCTCACGGCCGGGTAGATCAGCACCTGGTGGGCGAGGTCGGGGCCGCCCCGGTCCTGAACCGCGAGCGTGGTCGCGGCCGAGAGGTTCGCGCCGGCGGAGTCGCCGCCGACCGCGATCCGGTCGGTGTCCACGTCGATGTGGTCGCCGTGTTCGGCCACCCACTCGACGGCCGCGTAGGCGTCCTCGACGGCCGCGGGGAAGGGATTCTCGGGTGCGAGCCGGTAATCGATCGACAGCACCGCGCAGTCGGCGGCGTTGGTGAGCGACCGGCACAGGGCGTCGTGTGTCTCCAGGCTCCCGATGACGAACCCGCCGCCGTGGAAGTACACGAGTACGGGATGAGGGCCGTCGCCGTCGGGCTGGTAGAGGCGGACCGGGAGCGCCCCGCCAGGCCCCTGAATCTCGAAGTTCTCGACGTTGGCCACGTCCTCCCCGTCACCCCGCATGGCGGCCATCGCTTCCAGTTGATTGCGAGCCTCCCCGACCGACACCGCGTACGTCGGCGGCACCGGCTGGTCCTCGATCATCTGCAACACGGCCTGTACCTGCGGATGTGGTTGGTCTGCCATACCGTGCCCACGGAACGCGACACTGTTAATCCTATCCCACGATGAACTTACGACGTAAACCTAGACGGTGGCTCCGTCCGCCACTGTTTCTACACGGACCGAATAGGAATTATTACCACTCATACACCAAACTTTTTCAATGAATACAGCGTATCTCAGAGTAGCGATGAGCACAGGTGTCCGCCGGGCTGGCTGTCGGGGTGAGCCGGTATGAGTACGAAAAGCGGGCTCGCACAGCGGTTGGCGATCGTCGCCGGGTTCGAGAACCCGTCGGCGTCGCTGGAGCAGTATCGGACGCCGCCGGAGTTGGCGGCCCATCTGGTTCACAGGGCCGACCTGCAGGGCGACATCGAGGACCGGACCGTCGTCGACCTCGGGTGTGGGACCGGGATGCTGGCGCTGGGGGCCGCACTAAGGGGGCCGACGCGAGTCGTCGGGATCGACGTGGACCCTGCACCGCTCGCGACGGCGACGGAGAACGAGCGGAAAGTCGCCTCCGCGTCGGCCGTCGACTGGCTCCGGGCGGACGCCACGCGGGCCCCGCTCTGCCCCGACGGACCGACGACGGTCGTGATGAACCCGCCGTTCGGCGCACAGGCCGGCAACGAACACGCCGACCGCGCCTTCCTCGAAACGGCCGCTGACATCGCCGACGTGTCCTACTCGATCCACAACGAGAACAGCGACGCGTTCGTCGAGGCCTTCGCCGCGGACGAGGGCGGCGAGGTCACCCACGCGTTCCGGGCCACCTTCGAGTTGCCCAACCAGTTCGATCACCACACCGAAGACGCCCGCACCATCGACGCGGAAGTGTTCCGTATCGAGTGGCGCTAGCCCCGGCCCGCGATCCGGACTCGCGTGTCGTTCGTGAACGCGAACAGGCTTCCGGACGCCGTCCGGTTGAACCGCAATCCGCCCGCGGAGACGTTCGTTCCCACGCTCGGTACCCGTGTCTCGCCGAGGGTCTCGTTGCTGGTGACGACCGCGAGTTCGAACTGTCGGTCGGCAGGTGCGAGGACGATCCGCCGACCCGCGATCCGTGGCTCTACCGTCGAGGGGTTCGAGGTGAACGCCAGGCGGCGCGTGTCATCGTGGGAGAGCGAGACCGTGTAGACCGAATCGTTACCGACCGGATTCCAGGCTGTGCGGTTCGCCACGACCCGCTCGTACCGGCCGGGGCTCCCGAGAACCATCGTCACTGAACCTCTGGCCGCGAGTTCGCGCTTGCCGACGGTCGTGTAGAATATCTCGCGGGACTCGCTCGTGACGACGACGCCGCTCGTGTTGATCCGACCGCCATCGCCGAAGGGCCCGACGGCGAACGAGGAGGCGTACTCGTCGGTGATCCCCTCGGCGTACGTGACCTCGTACCCGTCGACGCTGATCTCGCCGTCGACGCCGTCGTCGAGGACGAACAACCCAGTCCAGACGGCCGTCAGGGAGAACGCGACGACGATGGCCCCGAGGACGATCCCGGCGAGTTCCCTGGTTCGCAGGTCCGCGGTGATCGACCGCTCGGTCAGCGGGAGGGCGATGCTCGACAGCAACATTCGGTCCCCGTATTCGCCGATGCCGCTCGCCACCAGCGCGGCGAGCAGGAAGATCACGGCGACCCCGACGGCCCGATAGAGGACGAAACGACCGCCCGCGACTGGCGTGTACAGCTGCCAGAGCCCCTGTAAAACGGCGAATATCAGGACCGCCAGCCACAGACGGGCCGGGCTGGGCAACCGATCCCGGCGTACAGCCAGATATCCACCGAGCGCGATCCCGACGAGAAAGCCGTAGAGATGTCCCTGGATCGCGATGTTGGCCCAGCCCGGCGTGACGAACACTTCCCGGGCCTGTGAGACGGTGAACGGGTCGGTCGCTGCCCGAACCGCGAGGTCGACGATTCGCGCGCCGAGAAAGACGAGGATCGACGTGATCGGGTACGAGACGAGCGCGAACCCGGCGATGGCGAACACGACACCGGAGAAGCCGATCGTCGGGCCGAAGGAGAACACGCCCGAGATCAGTCCGACCGCGATGGCGGTCGCCGGGACCGCGAGGATACGGACGAACGGATTGTCCCGGAGTCTCGCGAACGATTGACTGCCCCGTTGCCGGGGGAAGTGTCCCCACGCGTACTCGGCCACGGGCATGAACGTCAGCGTCCCGACCAGATTCGAGGAGACGTGGTCGAGCCCGGAGTGAGCGAACGGCGACGTGACGATCCCGAGCGGGTAGAAGTACGACCAGCTGACGAAGGGGATCATCAGCGGCTTCCGCGGGTGTTCGTACCCGGCCTGGACGACGAGATAGAACGCGGCCACGGCGGCGACCGTCAGCAGCGTGCCCCACGGGATACCGAGGACGAACCGCCGCCGGAGCGTGTGCGCCCAGCGCCCCTGCGGGCGCTCGAACCGGAGTGTGATACCCAGCGAGACCAGCACGGACACCAGTACCACGGCGGCCCAGAGCCACCACGGAATCGACCGCAACAACCCGATCTGTAACACGCCGGCTCCCATACCCGGTGGCTCGGCCGCGGCTCCATTCAACCTACCGGACCCGTCAGAATCGCGGCAGGTTCGTCAACTCGCCCTCGGGGACGTTCTCGTCCTCGAAGGCCTCGCGCGCGATCGATCGCTTGTGGACCTCGTCGGCCCCGTCGATGATGCGGAACGCTCGCACCGACTCGTAGAAGTCCGCCAGCGGGAGGTGTCGGGAGATACCGGCGCCGCCACAGGCCTGCAGCGCCAGGTCGATGGTCTCCTGGACGACGTTTGCGGTGTAGTACTTGCTCATGGCGACCTCGATGCGTGCCTGCTCGCCGCGGGCGATCTTCTCGGCGGCGTGGCGCACCATCGTCCGCGCCGCGTGGAGCTGGGTCTCCTGCTCGGCGATGGCGAATCGCTGGGCCTGCTTCTCACTCAACTGGTCGCCGAACGCTGCCCGCTCCTGCATATACTCCTTGGCGATGCCCAGCGCTCGCTCGGCCATACCCGAAAAGCGCATACAGTGGGTCAGCCGGGCCGGCCCCAGTCGTTCCTGGGAGATGGCGAAGCCCTCGTTCTCCGGGCCGAGCAGGTTCTCTTCCGGGACGCGCACGTCGTCGTAGCGGATCTCGGCGTGGCTCTCGTGGACCACGGACGGCCCGAGGTGGGGCGTCGGCTCGACGATCTCGACCCCGTCGGCGTCGACGGGAACGAGGATGATCGACGTGCCCGAGTAGGGATGGGCGTCCATGTCGGTCCGAGCCATCACGAGCAAGAGATCGGCCTCGTCGCCCTGTGTCGTCCACCACTTGTGGCCGTTGATGACCCACTCGTCGCCGTCTTTCTCGGCCGTGGTCTGCATCATCTTCGGGTCCGAACCCGCGCCCTGCATCGGCTCGGTCATCGAGAAACCCGAATTGATCTCGCCGGCGACGAGCGGCTTCAGCCACTCTTCTTGCTGTTCGTCGCTCCCGAACATCTCCAGGGTGTGCATATTCCCCTCGTCGGGCGCGTCGACGCGCATCGCGGCCTGTCCGAGCAGGCTCTTGCCCGCCTCCTCGAACAGTGGCAACACGTCCCGGAAGTCGTACCCGCCGCCGCCGAACTCCTCGTCGATCTGGGGACAGTAGATCCCTCGCTCCTGAGCGATCTCGCGCAGGTCCTCGATCTCCGCGTGGGGCACCGGCCCGTCGCCGAGGTACTCGCGCTCGACCGGAATCACCTCGTTCTGGACGAACTCGTGGGCTTTCTCCCGCAACTCGGCGGCCGTGTCGGAATCCTCGTATTCGACTACCATACCACACCTTACGAACACAACATTGTAAAACATCCCCCACCCGTGACAGCACGACGCACGGACGCCCACCCCGAATACTCCTCTCGCTGGCGGTAGGTCCGCCCGGCAACCCCCACTTATTCATACGTGGACCGCAATCGGGCTAACAATGTTAGCAGACACTGGTATCGCGTCCGGGGTGACAGTCCTGTGACCGACGACAGCGAGGCGTACTTCGACCGCATCGTCGACGAGGAAAAACTGGCCGACTACCTCGAAGGCGAACTCGGCCCCGTCGAGGAGTACGACGTGGCCCACCACCAGGAGGGCCACTCCAACGAGACGCTGTTCGTCACCTGGGGCGAGCAGGAACTGGTCATCCGGCGGCCGCCGCCGGGCGAGACCGCCGACAAGGCCCACGACGTGCTCCGCGAGTACAAAGTGGTCGACGCGTTGCAAGACACCGACGTTCGCGTGCCGAGGACGGTCGCGGCGACCGACGACCACGACATCATCGGGTCGGACTTCTACGTGATGGAGCGCGAGGAGGGGACCGTCCTGCGATCCGAGGAGCCCGAGCGGTTCCGGAACCCCGAGGCGCGCCGGCAGATCGGCGCGGAACTGGTCGACCGACTGGCCGAGATCCACGCGGTCGATTACGAAGCTGTGGGCCTCGCCGAGTTCGGCTACCCCGAAGGGTTCGCCCAGCGACAGGTGAAACGCTGGAGCGAGCAGTTCGAGTGGGCTTTCCAGGTCACGACCGAGGAACGGGAGGTCCCGGTCGTCCACGACGTGATGGAGTGGCTGAAGGACAACGCCCCCGAGGACCACCCGGAGACGCTCGTCCACGGCGACTACAAGCTCGACAACGTGATGTACGCGCCCGCGGCCGACCCCGAGATCGCGAGCATCTTCGACTGGGAGATGTCCACGCTGGGCGACCCACTCACCGATCTGGGGTGGATGCTGTCGTACTGGTGGGACGCGAAAGACCCCGACCCGCCCGAGTCGACGGACACCCTGTCGACGACGTTCATGGCGAATCCGGACTACATGACCCGGCAGGAACTGGTCGAACGCTACGAGGACGCGACCGGCTTCGAGTTCGAACACGAGCGATTCTACCGGGCGCTTGCGGTCTACAAGCTCGCCGCGCTGGGCGAGATGTTCTTCCGACGGTTCCTGGAGGGCAACAGCGACGACCCGATGTACCCGAAGATGCGCGAGGGCGTCCCCGCGCTGGCCGACCGCGCCCAGCGGATCATCGACGGCGAGGAACCGCTGTAGTCACGGCCGCCCGTTCTCCCGACCCTCACTCCAGCGCGAGGAGCGCGTACTCATCGGACTCGACTTCCGCCACGACGTACAGCGTCCCGTCGTCGATGACCGGCCCGGGACCGACGCGACCGGCGAACTCCCGCTCGAACCTGAGCGCCGGCCCGCCGTCGGGGCTGTCGCCGGGCGTCGGGTCGAACGCGCGGAGTCGGTCGCCGCCGACGAACACGGTATCCCGGCCGAACGCCGGCGCGGTGTGTCGCCAGTCGCCGATCTCGGCTTCCCAGTGGCGGTCGCCCGATGCCGCGTCGACGGCGTGGAGGCGGTTGCCGCCGGCCGCCAGGACCAGATCGTCGACGACGGCGAGTCCGCGCTCCGCCCAGCCGGTGTCGGCTTCCCACTGGACGTCGTTCCCGTCGTTCTGTTCGCCAAACAGCGCGTAGGTCCTCCCGTCCCGACAGGGGACGTAGATCGAGTCGGTCCCTGCGCTCGGCGGCGCAGTATGCGGGGCCGGTAACTGCCACCGCCACCCGCCGACGCCCTCGTCGTCGAAGAGATAGACCATCCCGGCCTCCGTCGCGACCACGCTCCAGTAGCCCTCGAAGAACGCCGCGTGGTCGAGGACCTGCCCGAACACGTCGCGGTGCCACTGCACGTCGCCGGACGCGGGGTCGAGCGAGAGAACGCGCTCGCCGGCCCCACAGACGAGCGCGTCCCCGGCGTAGGTCGCTGGTTGTGTCACTCGGCCCGACGTGTCCGGCCGGTGTTCCCAGAGCCGATCCCCCGTCTCGGCATCGAGCGCGCGGACCGCATCCCCCGTCGTGACGTAGGCCACGCCTTCCCGGACCAGCGGCACGGCGTCGACCTCAGGAGCGGTCCACAGCGTCGTCCCGTCCGTCGCGTCCAGTACGCGCAACTCGGCGGGATCGAGCAGGAACACGCGACCGCCGGCGACGACCGGTGCGCGGTACGCGGTCTGTGCCACCGACACCCGCCAGCGCTCGGACACGCCGTCGACCGGCGCGTCCCCGTCCCCGACTTCACGGGTATTCGCGGCGTTACACCCGAAGCTCGACCACTCACCGTTCGCTCCGGCGATGTGATCGTCGGGGTCGGGCATCTCGGCCACACCCGATTCCGGCGGTTCGTCGGGGTCCGGTGAACCGAGGATCGTCGAGCAACCCGCGACCGAAGCGGCACCGGCCACGGAACTGGACAGGAGGGCACGACGTGTCGTGTCCATCGTATCGAGTGGTCGAAACGCGAGTGACAAAAAGTCACTGTGCCGACGGGAGTGTCGTGGCCGCTCAGTCCGGTCGTTCGATCCGGAACCGGTCGTCGGTACTCGCGTAGTAGTTGCCCGCCAGCCGACCGACCGCGTCGATCTTGCGCACGTCGACTTTCCCGTCGGTGGTCACCGCGTCGTCCACGTGGACCAGGACGATCTCACCGAGGATCATCGTCCCGACACCCACGTCGACCACGTCGTACAGTTCACACTCGAAGGCGACGTCGGCCTCGGCCACCCGCGGCGGTGTGACCTTCTCGCTCTCGACGCGCTCCAGGCCGGTGTGATCGAACTCGCTTTCCTCGGGGGGCAGCATCGCGCTGGTCTCGTTCATCGACTCGGTCAGCGGTCGGGTGACGACGTTGTGGACGAACTCGCCGGTGTCGACGACGTTGCGGGCGGAGTCTTTCAGTTCGTCGGGGCCCTTGTCGGCGGGCGAGAACATCACCACCGGCGGGTCGACGCTGACGACGTTGAAGTAGCTGTACGGGGCGAGGTTGTCGACGCCGTCCTCGCTCGTCGTCGAGATCCAGCCGATGGGCCGGGGAACGACTGCGCCCGTCATCGTGCGATACAGCGACCGGTCGTGCGTGTCGGGATCGATCTGCATGATCGGGTGGGTGGAACGTGCGAGTGAAGGGGGCGACCCCCTCTAAACCTGCCTGTTCAGAACAGTCCGACGCCGACGGCGTAGGGCCACTCGACGCCGCCCAGCGCGAGGAAGACGAGCGCGCCGCCCAGCATGGCGGTGTTTTTGAGGAAGCTGTTCATCTCGCTCTGTTTCTCCTCGCCGCTGGCGGCCCAGAAGTCGTGCATCACGGGCGTCGTGACCAGCAAGAACAGCGCGATGGCCCCCGCCCCGAGGACAGGATAGACCCCGAGAGCGACGGCGAGCCCGCCGGAAAGCAACATCCCGGCGGTGATCGGTACCAACAGTCCGGCCGCGGGGACGCCCTTCGCATCGGCGTAGGGCACCATCGCGTCGAGGTTCAGGAGCTGGTTCAGCCCCGTAAACGCCAGGATCGCACCGAACAGGACGCGCCCGAGCAGGAACGCGACGCCGGCACCCCCGGTATCGAACACCATCAGATCAGCACCTCCGCAGCCGCAGGCAGTTCCGTTTCGATATCCAGTTTCACGATGATATCTGCTTTCATCACGATATCTGGTTACAATGCGAACCTATATATTCGTTCCCGGACACGAGGGATAGTAGGTGACATCGATGACAGCCGAAGACAATCCCGGCGCCTGCCCGATCGTGCGGTCGATCGAGCAGATCGGGTCACAGTGGCGGCTGGTGGTCCTGCACGACCTCCGGGAGGAGGAAAAGCGGTTCAACGAACTCAAGCGGTCGACCGGCGCGAGTTCGCGGACGCTCTCGCGGGTGCTGGACGACCTGCAGGAGATGGGCTTTGTCTCCCGGCGGCTCGAAGAGGACGCGCCGGTCGCGACCTATTACACGCTGACCGACAAGGGTGCATCGCTGTGTCCCGTCTTCGACGAGATCGAGACCTGGGCCGACGAGTGGCTCGCGCCCGAAGTCGAGGGCGAGGCCGAACCGGCGACCGCGGACTAACTCCGCCAAGAATGAGCGAGAATCCGAGCGACGACCGCGACATCGAGATGGTCGTGGCGTACATCCGACCGAGCCGACTCGACGCGGTCAAGGAGGCTCTCGCCGAGGCCGGCGCGCCCTCGCTGACGGTCTCGAACGTGCGTGGGCGCGGGAGCCAGCCCGCAAAGACGGGGCAGTGGCGCGGCGAAGAGTACGTCGTCGACCTCCACGAGAAGGTCAAGATCGAATGCGTCGTCGCGGACGTGCCGGGTTCGACGGTCGCCGAGGCGATCCGTGACGCGGCCTACACCGGCGAGGCGGGCGACGGGAAGGTGTTCGTCCTCGACGTGGCCGAGGCCTACCGGATCCGGACGGGCGAGCGCGGCCCCGACGCGGTCTGAGCGGCCGGCAGCCAGTCACTCGTAGTTCTCGGGGTAGGCCTCAGCCAGCAGGTCCGGGCGGTCGGTGAGGCGCTCGCGGATCGGGGCGATGACCTCGTCGATGTAGCCGGCGGCGGCGTTCTTGAGGTCCGCCGGGTGGAGGTCACCCTCGACGTAGGTCGCTTCGAGCGCGTCGTAGTCCTCGAAGACGAGGTCGCCGCCGTACTCGTCGGGGCGTTCGACGACGAACTCCTCGCCACGCTGTTCGAGGATCGGGAAGACGAGGAAGCGAACGTACTCCAGCACGCCGTTGTCCTCGACGTCGCCCTGCGGACAGTACGCGCCGTTGATCTTCTCTTCGACCTGTTCGGGGTCGTCGGTGAGGTTGATCTTCGAGCCGGCTTCCGACGCGCTCATCTTCCCGCCGGAGAGGCCCGACAGGAGCGGGGCGAACAGACAGACGGGGGCCTCGCCGCCGTGGTCGGGGAGGATCTCGCGGCCGAGCATATAGATGCCGCGCTGGTCGATCCCGCCGTAGGCGATGTCGGCGTCGAGTGCCTTCACGTCGAGGTTCTGCATGAGCGAGTAGATGAGGCCCCCGAGGTTCGGGCTCTCGCTCTCGCGGACGACCTCGCTACCGGCCCGTTGCGCGCGGGAAACGGTCGTCTCCGCGGCCATGCGGTACATCTCGATGGTGTACTCCTCGTCGAGTTGGAAGTCGGTGCCCCGAACGAAGTCGATAGACTCGGGGTCGCCGCCGGCCGAGTCGAGCATCGCGCGGATCGACTCCTCGTAGTACTCGCTGCGGGCGTCGAGCAGGTCCCACGGGCTCTTCTCGCTGTCGAGGTGGGCGTGCAGGTCGGCGATCAGGACGGTGACGTCGACGCCGGCCCGCTGGAAGTCCGCGAGTTTGCGGATCGTGGTGAAGTGGCCGATGTGCATCTCGCCGGTGGGGGCGTAGCCGATGTACGCCGTCGGCTCCCCGTCGAGCAGTTCCTCCAGTTCGTCCTCGGTGACGACCTCCTCCGTGTAGCGCGTCAGGAGGTCCAGCCGGTCGGCCGTGTTCATACCTCCGAGTCCCGGTGCCGGCGATTAAAACCTTGTCAGTCGCGCCGCGCACGCGAGGGTTTCATACGCAGGGCGTCCGTAGACGGCCCTATGTACACGGGGAAGACGGAGAAACCCTGTTGCCTGTGTGGGAACCCCGACACCGAGTCGCGGCTGGACCTGCCGCCCCGCGCCGTCCAGCAACTGGACAACAGCGGTCCCATCGCCTGGCAGGACATCGTCGGCGAGGTCTCGATCTACTTCTGTGAGAGCGACTGGGAGACGGTGGTCGACCTCGTCCTCGACGCCGGTATGAGCCCGCTCTCGCGGTGCAACGCCGCCCGTGCGGACTTCGACCTCCGCGAGGACTTCGAGGCGCTGCTCAACGACGTGCGCGACGAACCGGATCAGCGACCGCTGGAGCGGGAGATGCGCGAGGAGAGTCGCCGCGTGATCGAGGAGTACGAGGAGGACGACCACGTCGACGTGCGCGATCTCGTCGAGGCCCGCGTCGTCACCTGGGCGCTCGAAGACCTCTCGGCCGAGGGGGACGCAGCGGCCGCAGACGACTGAGCGGGTGCAATCGAAGTATCTAAGTGGTTTTGTCAACGCAGGGGAATAGATCGTTCGCCCTGGCGGTCCAGCTCCACGATGCTCTCGAACCAGACGAGCCGAGTGTCACTCGGTCTGGCCGCGGTACTCGTACTGCTCGCAGCCCAGCCGGCCGTCGCGGGGGCGGAGCCGACGGCGACCCCGAGCGACAGCGACAGTGAACCGACCGGCGCGGGTGCGTTCGGCTTCATCCTCGTACTGTTCGGTCTCCCGGGGACCGTCCGTCCGTACGGCACGGCCCGGTTCAGTGAACGACTCGACGCCATCGGAAGCGACAGGCGTCTCGAAGAAGTCGAACCCAGCGACTGGATGGTCCTGCTCACAAGGATCGTCAGCGTCGCGATGGTGCTTTTCGGCGGGTTCCTGATCCTCCTCGCGGCTCTCGGGTAGACGCCGTTCCCGCCCCAGCCGCCGCTCAGTGCGCGTGGTCGTGATCGTGGTCGTGCTCCGGCGTCGAGCGCTCGATGGAGAGGCCGCGCCGGTGGACGACTCCCTGCATATCGGCGGCTTCGGCGGCGAACTCCCGGAGGGCCTCGCCGGTCTCCGACTCGTCGTCCAGCACGACGGGCTTGCCGTCGTCGCCGCCCTCTCGGACGCGGGGATCGAGCGGGATCGATCCCAGGAAGGGCATCTCGGACTCGTCGGCGAACTCGCGGCCGCCGCCCTCGCCGAAGATGTGGTGTTCCGACCCGCAGTCGGGACACTGGAAGGAGGCCATGTTCTCGACGATGCCGAGCACGGGCGTGTCGTGTTTGCCGAACATCTCCAGACCCTTGCGTGCGTCGTCGACGGCGACTTCCTGGGGGGTGGTGACGATCACCGCGCCCGTGACGGGCACCGTTTGAAGCATCGACAGCTGGGTGTCGCCGGTTCCGGGGGGCAGGTCGATCACCATGTAATCGAGCGCGCCCCACTCCACGTCCTCCCAGAGCTGGGTGAGGACCTTGTGGACCATCGGTCCCCGCCAGATGACGGGGTCGTCCTCGCCGACGAGGAAGTCCATGCTCATCAGCTTCATCCCGAACTTCTCGACCGGGACGAGCTTCTCGTCTTTGGTGGCTTTGGGGCGTTCCTCGGCGGCGACCATCCGCGGGACGTTCGGGCCGTACACGTCGGCGTCGAACAGGCCGACACGAGCACCCATCTGGGAGAGGCCGGCCGCGAGGTTGACGGCGACGGTACTCTTGCCGACCCCGCCCTTGCCCGAGGCGACCGCGATGATGTTCTCGACGTTGGGCAGGATCTGTTCGGCGGGGTCGACGCCGCTGTCCACGTCCGCGGAGAGATCGATGTCGAGACCGCTGCCGGCGAGTTCCTCGCGCACGTCGTTGGCGATAGCCGTCTCTGTCGGGGAGTAGGGTGCGCCGAGCGCCAGCGAGATGTGAACCGTGTCGCCGTCGACGGTGATGTCGTTGACCAGCTCGAGTGAGACGATGTCGTCGCCCAGATCGGGGTCGGTCACGTTCCGGAGCCGGTCCCGAACGTCGCTTTCGTTCATACCACGAGGAGGGGTCGGCGCGGCGATAAGGATTGTGAACTCGTGCATCTGCACCGACCACGACGTAACTGTTTAGGGTTACACTAGCCCGGTTTTCGTCAGCGGATTTAAGCACGCGGCAGTCCGATCAGTGGATATGTTGGTCGACCAGTTCGGGCGGGAAGTGTCGGGGGTCCGTGTCTCGCTGACGGACCGGTGTAACTTCGACTGCGTCTACTGCCACAACGAGGGACTGGGCGACACGCGCGGGCCGATGGACGCCCGGGACGACGAGATGAGTACCGACGACGTGGTCCGCTTTCTGGAGGTCGCCCGGGAGTTCGACGTGGAGGCTGTGAAGTTCACCGGTGGCGAGCCGATGCTTCGAGAAGATCTGGAGGAGATCGTTCGGCGCACGCCCGACGGGATGGAGACTTCGCTGACGACCAACGGCACCTACCTCCCCGACCGCGCCCCCGATCTGGTCGACGCCGGCCTCGACCGGGTGAACGTCTCCCAGGACGCCCTCGACCAGGAGGCGTTCGCTCAGGTCACCCAGAGCGGCGAGTACGAGGCGGTCATCGAGGGCGTCGAGGCGGCACTCGACGCTGGTCTCCAGCCCGTGAAACTGAACATGGTCGTCTTCGAGCAAACGGCGGGGTACGTCCCCGAGATGGTCGATCACGTCGCGGAAAACGACGGCCTCCAGCTCCAGCTCATCGAGTATATGCCCGAACTCGCCGGCCGGCCGGAGTGGGCCGTCGACATCCAGCGCGTCCACGACTGGCTGGAAGAACAGGCCGACCACGTCGAACAGCGGGATATGCACGACCGGCGGCGCTACTGGGTGGGCGGGCGTCCCGCGAGTGCGTCGAGCGGGGCCTCGTCGGACGCCGACAGTGAGTCGGACGACGACGCGGGCGGCATGGTCGAGATCGTCGATCCCGTCGGGAACGCGGACTTCTGTGCGAACTGCCATCGCGTGCGCGTCACGCACGAAAGATACCTGAAAGGCTGTCTCAACCGGAACGACGACCTGCGGTCGATGGGCGAGATGAGCAAAGTCGAGATCAGAGAGGCGTTCCGCGAGACGGTCCACGAGCGGGTGCCCTACTACGGGGAGTACATGATCAAAGACGACGATGGCGAGTGGACGATCAACGAGGAGTACATCGGCGTCTAGGCGGGCACCGCCGGAGCCTATCGAATGCCGACGGCGTCTCGTTCTCGCGGTCGCTGATCGACGTACAGCATCCCGAGCGTGACCACGAACAGCCACTTGCACACCTCGTAGACGACGCGCCGCGCGAACGCGAAGTCGAGCATCGGCGCGCTCCCGGCCCAGATCCACCGCAGGACGGTGAACAGGCCGACCATCCCCGCGAGGATCGAACCCGCGACCAGCCCGGTCGCGAGCAACGTACCGACCACGGTCCAGCGGGCGCGCCTGACTGCCTGCCAGCCGAGACTGCCCGCGAACGTGGGGCGGGCGCGGTCGATCACTGCGGCGGGGACGATCAGCGTCGAGGACACCAGCAGGTAGAGCACCAGTGGATAGAGCGGGACCAGGTACAGCTCGAGCATCCCAGTGGTCGGGATACCCGGGGCGAAAATCGCCACGTCACCGCCCAACAGCGCCAGCAGTACGAGCGAGGCGAGCGTGATCGGCAACAGGGGCACGGCGACCACGGCCGACCCGACGACGGTCCCCTGCACGAACGAAATCGGCGACTGTGGATCGACGCCGGTCCAGTCGGCCACGGCCAGGTAGGTCACCGCCAGGACCGGGCAGGCGACCACGAACTTGGCCACGAGCAGTTCCAGCGGCGTGAGATAGGTGGGCGCGACCGACGCGAGCACGCCGACGGCCAGATACAGCGCCGCGAGCGACGGCAGGTCACGGAGGAACTTGCCCGACCGCACCTGGAGCGAGAGCGTGTGTCGGGCCGACGTGGGCAACGAGGAGAGGGCGGTCTGGAGCCAGTCACGCCCTCGCTCCGATCGGGGTCTCGTCATCGACACCGGACGGCGAGTACGGTCGCCGGCGCTATCGGTCGCCCCTGTCGAGCCCCCTTCATCGCCCGATCCTTTCAGTCGACCGTACAAAATACCTCTCCCTCAAAAGACAGGATGTTCGGGAAGGGGGTCCATCGGCACGCCGTCGGGGCCAGCGGTCGGGACGGTTCCGTTGCGTTTAAATAGGCCCTGGCAATACGAGCAAGTACAGATCGTGTAGGGGCGTCGGGCCCCGAGTCCGACTGAGACGCGGTGTCTCGCGGGCGGAGATACAACAGACAAGCGGGTCGTGGTAGCCAAGTCTGGCCCAAGGCGCAGGGTTGCTAACTCTGTGGCGTCAAGCCTCCGGGGTTCGAATCCCCGCCACGACGCTCACCGACAACGGTTACACATGAGTGCAGAAGACCCACCCGAGGACGAGGACGCGGAAGAAGAGGAGGACATCCGCTACTTCGTCCGTATCGGACAGACAGACCTCGACGGGACGAAGTCCGTCGAGAAAGCACTGACAGACATGAACGGTATCGGACACCGGGCCGCCCGGATCATCACCGACAAGACGGACATCGACCGTCGGGACACCTTCGGCAAGCTCGAGGACGAGGAGATCGAGGAGATCGTCGATCTCGTGGAGAGCTTCGCCGAGGAGGTTCCCGAGTGGATGACCAACCACCAGTCGGACTTCTTCTCGGGGGAGACGACCCACGAGATCGGCAACGACCTCGGCATGACCCGCCGGCAGGACATCAACCGGATGAAGATGATCGACTCCTACCGCGGGGTTCGCCACAAGCGCGGGCAGAAGGTCCGTGGCCAGCGCACGAAGTCCACCGGTCGTACCGAGGGGACTATCGGCGTCAACGTCGAGGCGATCAAGGAAGAACAGGCCGAGGAGGCCGCCGAAGAGGGCGGTGAGGAATAATGCCACTCGGAACCAAGACCAAACTCTACGAGACGCCGAACCACCCCTTCCAGGGTGAACGTATCGCCGACGAGCACGACCTCGTCGCTCGCTACGGACTCAAGAACAAAGAGGAACTCTGGCGCGCCCAGTCGGAACTGCGATCCTACCGGCGCGAGGCCCGGCAGCTGCTCGGTGCCACCCAGGGTGACGCCGAAGCCGCCGAGAGCCAGGAGTTCCTGGCCCGGCTGAAGAAGCTCGGCATCCTCAACGAGGAGGACAGCCTCGACGACATCCTGTCGCTGGACGTGACCGACGTGCTGGAGCGTCGGCTCCAGACCGTCGTCTACCGCAAGGGCCTGGCCAACACGGCCAAGCAGGCCCGCCAGTTCATCGTTCACGGACACGTCACGGTCGAAGGGAGCCGCGTCACCGAGCCCTCGCGGAAGGTCGCCGTCGCGGAAGGCGACGCCGTCGAGTTCGACAGTACGAGTCCGCTGACGGACGAACTCCACCCCGAACGCGCGGAGGAACAGTAAACCATGGCTGAGGAAGGACCTGACGACATCTGGGGCATCGCCCACGTGTACGCATCGTTCAACAACACGATCATCACGATCACCGACCAGACTGGCGCGGAGACGCTCGCGAAGTCTTCGGGCGGGACGGTCGTCAAGCAGAACCGCGACGAAGCGTCGCCGTACGCGGCAATGCAGATGGCCGAGACAGTCGCGGAGAAAGCCCTCGCGCAGGGCGTCGAGGGCGTCCACGTTCGCGTGCGCGGTCCCGGTGGGAACCAGCAGACAAACCCCGGTCCGGGCGCGCAGGCGACGATCCGCGCGCTGGCACGAGCCGGCCTGGAGATCGGTCGTATCGAGGACGTGACACCCACCCCACACGACGGGACACGCGCACCGAAGAACAGCGGGTTCTAACACATGGCACCGGACTACGACGTGGAGTTCATCGACCGGGGCGACCGCGACCGCGAAGCACGATTCCTCGTGCGCGACGTGAGTCCCGCGTTCGCGAACGGGATCCGGCGGGCGATGATCGCCGACGTGCCGACCCTCTCGATCGACGAGGTGCGAGTCATCGAGAACTCGTCGGTCATGTTCGACGAGCAGATCGCGCTCCGGCTCGGGCTGGTCCCGCTGACCACGCCCGAGGACTACGAGATCGGAGAGACGGTAACGCTCGCGCTGGACGTCGAGGGACCGGGGACCGCCTACTCGGGCGACCTGGTCTGTGATGACGACCGCGTCGAGCCGGCCGACAAGAACGTCCCGATCATCGACCTCAAGGACCCGGAAGGGTCCGAGACCCCCCAGCGGCTTGAAGTCGAGGCCGACGCGGTCTACGACGTGGGTCGGGAACACGCCAAACATCAGGGCGGCGTGGCGGTCGGCTACCGTCACCTCCAGACCGTCGACGTCGTCGGCGACGCCGACGAGTACGGCGACGACGACCCCCACATCCTGCGTGGGGTCATCGAGGAGGACGGCGAGTTGGTCCCGACCGAGGAGTTCGACCACGACCTGACCCAGCGGTATCCGGGGAAGGAGGTCGAGGTATCGGACGTGCCCAACGCCTTCGTGTTCCACGTCGAGACCGACGGTTCGATGTCGGTCGACGACCTGGTGACGGGCGCGGTGGACACGATCCACGACCGGGCCGACGAACTGAAAGACGCAGTACAGCTATAATGATCGACACTGCCCCTGCACACCGACATGACGCCCCCCGTCCCCTGAAGAGCGGCCGGGCCGACCGGTGGACAATCGAAAGCGGTTTGAAGGGGCAGTTGGAACTGACATATGCGCGCAGGGATAGCCAAGTCAGGCCAACGGCGCAGCGTTCAGGGCGCTGTCCCGTAGGGGTCCGCAGGTTCAAATCCTGCTCCCTGCATTGTTCGGCTCGTCACAACCGACGAGCCGTGAAAGCGAGCAGTCAGCACTTTGCTTCGGAGGTAGGACATGAGTAAGACGAACCCGAGACTCAGTAGTCTCATCGCCGACCTGAAGTCGACCGCCCGGAACTCGGGCGGCGAGGTCTGGGGCGACGTTGCCGACCGGCTGGAGAAGCCGCGAAGCACGCACGCCGAAGTCAACCTGGGCCGCATCGAGCGGTACGCCCAGGAAGACGAGACAGTGATCGTGCCCGGGAAGGTCCTGGGCAGTGGCGTCCTGCAGAAGGATGTCACGGTCGCCGCCGTTGACTTTTCCGGCACGGCCGAGACCAAGATCGACCAGGTAGGCGAGAGCATCACGCTAGAACAGGCACTCGAACGCAACCCCGACGGCGGCAACGTACGGGTGATTCGATGAGTATCGCAGAATTCGACGCGGATGTCGTCGTCGAGGCACGTGACTGTATCCTCGGTCGGGTCGCCAGCGAGGTGGCCCAGCGCGCGCTCGACGGTGAGCGCGTGGCCGTGATCAACGCCGAGCAGGCGGTCATCACCGGCAACGCCGAGGACACGATGGAGACGTACCGGACGCGGCGCGATATGGGCTCGGACCGGGGGCCGTACTACCCGAAACAGCCCGACCGCATCTTCAAGCGCGCGATCCGCGGGATGCTCCCGTACAAGAAAAGTCGCGGGCGCGAGGCCTTCGAGAACGTCCGTGTCTACATCGGCAACCCCCACGACGAGGACGCCGAAGTCGTCGAGGGGACGTCGCTGGATCGGCTCTCGAACATCAACTTCGTCCAGCTGGGCGAGGTTAGCGAAGAACTCGGAGCGAACGTCACATGGTAACTAACACGTCAGGCAAGAAGAAGACGGCCATCGCACGCGCGACGGTCACCGACGGCGAGGGTCGGGTTCGGGTGAACTCCCAGCCCGTCGAACTCGTCGAGCCGGAGCTGTCGCAGCTGAAGATGCTGGAACCGTTCCGTATCGCCGACGACGACCTGCGCGAGGAAGTCGACATCGACGTGCAGGTCGAGGGCGGCGGCGTGTCTGGACAGGCCGACGCCGTCCGGACTGCCATCGCGCGCGGGCTGGTCCAGTTCCACAACGACGCGGAACTGCGGGACGCCTACATGGAATTCGACCGGTCGCTGCTGGTCAACGACGTGCGCCAGACCGAACCCAAGAAGTGGGGCGGCCCGGGCGCACGGGCGCGCTACCAGAAGTCCTACCGCTGAGGTGATTCAAGTATGATGGTACCGGTCCGGTGTTTCACCTGTGGTAACGTCGTCGGCGAGCACTGGGAGGAGTTCAAGGCCCGCACCAGAGAGGGCGACGAGGACCCGGAGAAGGTCCTCGACGAACTCGGTGTGGAGCGACACTGCTGTCGCCGGATGCTCGTCTCGCACAAGGACCTCGTCGACATCGTGGCACCGTATCAGTGACACATGGCAGGACAGGACAACAGATACGAGAAGGCACGCATCATCGGCGCGCGAGCGCTGCAGGTGGCCTACGGCGCACCGGTGCTCATCGACACCGAACAGACCCAGCCGATCCTCATCGCGGCCGAGGAGTACGACGCTGAGGTCCTGCCGTTCACCGTCAGGCGGGGTGAACAGTGACGCTGATCGCCGACGTGTCTCTCCGGCGGATCCTCGACTCCCGCGGCAACGGGACGGTCGAGGCGGAGGTGACCACGGACAACGGCGGATTCGGTCGTGCGGCCGCCCCGAGCGGCGCGTCCACGGGCGAGTACGAGGCTATCGAACTGGAGCCCAGCGAGGCCATCGCGAAGGCCCGCGAACTGGCGGTGCCGCGACTCGTCGGCGAGGTCTTCGCCGGCGACCAGCGCGGCGTCGATCAGGCGCTGCACGGTGCCGACAGCACGGACGACTTCTCGAAGATCGGGGCCAACAGCGCGGTCGCGATCAGTATGGCCGCGGCCAAGGCCGGTGCAGACACGCAGGGAATCCCCCTCTATCAGCACCTCGGCGGTGCGTTCCGGGGGCGGAACTTCCCGGTGCCCCTGGGTAACGTCGTCGGCGGCGGTGAACACGCCGCGGACGCGACCCACATTCAGGAGTTCCTGGCCGCACCCGTCGGCGCGCCGAGCGTCGCGGACGCGGTGTTCGCCAATGCGGCGGTTCACCAGGAGGTCCACGACATCCTGACCGAGCGCGGGATCGCGGCCGGCAAGGGGGACGAAGGCGCGTGGGCACCCTCCGTCGACGACGCCGAGGCGTTCGATATCGTCGCCGAGGCAACCGAGCGAGTCGAAGACGAGTTCGGCTTCGAGGTCCGGATGGGGCTGGACGTGGCCGGTGCCGAGCTGTACGACAACGAGGACGGCGTCTACAGCTACGGCGACCGGACCCGCGATACGGCCGAACAGATCGACTACATCGCGGATCTCGTCGACGAGTACGACCTCGTCTACGTCGAGGACCCGCTCGACGAGAACGACTACGAGGCATTTGCCGACCTGACGAATCAGGTGGGCGAGGAGACGCTGATCTGTGGCGACGACCTGTTCGTGACGAACACGGACCGGCTCGCCGAGGGGATCGAGCAGGGTGCGGCCAACAGCATCCTGATCAAGCCCAACCAGATCGGCACGTTGACCGACGCCTTCGACGCCATCGAACTGGCTGTCGAGAACGGGTACGCGCCGGTCGTCTCCCACCGAAGCGGAGAGACCGAAGACGCGACGATTGCACACCTCGCCGTGGCGACCGACGCGCCGTTCATCAAGACGGGCGCGGTCGGCGGCGAGCGCACAGCGAAGCTGAACGAACTGATCAGAATCGAGGACAACGCATGAGTGGAAACGACGAAGAGGGTCTCGACGCCGCCGAGTCGGAGGTCGACCCGGAGCCGACCGGCGAGTCCGGTGCGGAGCCGGAGCCCGATCCCGACACGGACGTCGCCGAGGCCGACGACGAGGAACAGACCCCCGACGCCGAGTCGGGTGAACCCGAGGAGGCGGCCGAAGAGGCCGCCGAAGAAGAGGAAGAGGAGCCGCGACTGGACGAGGACGTCATGCCCGACGACGAGGCGGACCTCCTCATTCCGGTCGAAGACTACCTCGCGGCAGGTGTCCACATCGGGACCCAGCAGAAGACCCAGGACATGGAGCGGTTCATCCACCGCGTCCGGACCGACGGGCTGTACGTGCTGGACGTCTCGATGACCGACCAGCGGATCCGCACCGCCGCCGACTTCCTGGGCGATTACGACCCCGAGCAGATCCTCGTGGCGTCCTCGCGCCAGTACGGTCGCTTCCCGGCCGAACAGTTCGCGGACGCCATCGGCGCTCGCGCACGCACCGGTCGGTTCATCCCCGGGACGCTCACGAACCCCGACTACGAGGGCTACATCGAGCCCGACGTCGTGGTCGTGACCGACCCCATCGGTGACTCGCAAGCTGTGAAGGAGGCCATCACCGTGGGCATCCCGGTCATCGCGATGTGTGACTCCAACAACCAGACGAGCAACGTCGACCTCGTGGTCCCGACGAACAACAAGGGTCGCAAGGCCCTGTCGGTCGTCTACTGGCTGCTGGCCAACGAGACGCTCGACCGCCGCGGTGCCGAACCCGCCTACGCGCTCGAGGACTTCGAGAGCGAACTGTAGATTTCCGCCGCCACTGCTTCGCCTTTTTCGATGTCGTTGGCTCCGTAGCGATAGCGTCGGCTCCGTGGACTGCGCCGTGTCCTTCGGTGCAGGGAATCGGACAGCGGCCACGGGGCCGAACCGGGGCACCGGGGCGCGACGATATGTGACTCCCTCAAGAGCTTAGTTGCTCCCGGTCGAGGCCGGGCGTATGGCCGACGATTCCACGATGAACGCCCTGATCGGCGGTGTCGTGACGATAGTGCTCTCCTTTACCGGCTTCTCGCCAGTCCTCGGCGGGGCGGTCGCCGGGTACCTGAATCAGCGCGACGGCGTGCGCGTGGGCGTACTGGCGGGACTGGTGGCGCTGGTGCCGATGGTGCTCGGGATGTTCTTCCTCGGTGGATTCGTGGGGCTGTTCGCGATGTTTGGGGGTCGCGGTGGGATGATGGCTGGCGGTGTGGGGCTGTTCTTTCTCCTGTTCGGCTTCGTCTTCTTCGCCGTCTTCGTCGTCGGGCTGTCGGCGCTGGGCGGGTACATCGGGGAGTACCTGTACGCGGAGGACGTCGTCTGACCCCGGTCGTTCGGCTCCGTCGAAACCCTCCACGACTGATGCTAGGCGTAGTGACTGGAGGGCGTGAGTTCGATACCGCTGGCCGCGCTCGTGGGCTATTTGCCACTACAGGTAGCGAGTATGCCCCCAGCGGCGGGGTCGACAGTATCAGTTTGCGACCTCGAGGAAGTCCTTCGGTGTGGTGCCAACACGGATGACGATGGGGTCGTACTCCTCGTTGGTATTGAACACGACACCGATCCTCTCTGCATCCGTGTCGTCGATAGACACTGTCTTGCTTGCCTGCGAACTGCCCGCTATCTCCGTGTTCACGAGTTCGACGCTGACCACATACTCACCGGTGGCGCCCAACACGCCACCGCTATTCTGATCCTGCTCGTGCTCCAGGTCGAACGTCTTCTCGAGTGCGGTGTCTCCGGTGGGATCGACGACCTCGATCGATCCCTCGACCCGCCGGTCCGCCATGTTGAACACGTTTACCTCTTCGAGAGCCACGTCACTCGTGAATCCTCTGATAGCAGAACACCCAGCTACCGAGGTCAGAAGGGCTGTTCCGCTCGTCACGAGAACTTGCCGTCGGGTCGTCGACACTCCGTTCGTGTGGGTTCGCGTCCTCATGAGTACACTATATCCTGTTTTCGGGGTCCTAATATACGAGCACGCGTGGAGTGTCTCACGTCGAGAAACACGTCGCGTGGTTCTCCGGGTAGCCTGCGGCGGGTGGCACAGCCGTATGCGGGGGTGGTGTCGTGTTCTGTATCCGGGACTGAACTGTGGCAGACGCGCACTGTCTGCAGCACGGCCGCTGACACCTCTCACCGACTACGGAGTTCGACGAACCCGGTAGTTCCATTACCACGGGGGGAAACGGACGGATATGGTCGTTTCAAGCGCACCGGGGAAGGTCTATCTCTTCGGGGAGCACGCGGTGGTGTACGGAGAGCCGGCGGTGCCCTGTGCGATCGAACGACGGGCGACGGTCACGGTCGAAGAACGCGACGACGAGGCCTTGCGCGTCCACTCGACGGACCTCACGCTCGACGGGTTTACCGTCGAGTACGGGGGGCAGGCCGACGACCACGCCGACGTAGACGTTCCGGAGCGGCTGGTCGAGGCGGCCGTGGGCTACGTCGACTCCGCGGCCGCGCAGGCCCGTGACGCGGCCGACCGCCCCGACGCCGGCTTCGACATCACCATCGAGAGCGAGATCCCGCTCGGGGCAGGACTGGGTTCCTCGGCGGCGGTCGTCGTGGCGGGCATCGACGCGGCGACGCGGGAACTCGGCGTCGAGCTCTCGTCGCGGGAGATCGCCCAGCGCGCCTACGAGGTCGAGTACGAAGTGCAGGACGGACAGGCCTCGCGGGCGGATACGTTCTGTTCGGCGGTCGGCGGCGCGGTCCGGGTGGAAGGCGACGACTGCCAGCCGATTCCGGACGTGCCCACGCTCCCGTTCGTCATCGGCTACGACGGCGGGGCCGGGGACACGGGGGAACTCGTCGCGGGCGTGCGCCGGCTCAAGGAGGAGTATCCGTTCGCGGCCGACACTGTCGAGACGATCGGCGATCTCGTTCGGCAGGGCGAGCGAGCGCTCGAAGCGGGCGATCTGGACGAACTTGGCCGGCTGATGAACTTCAACCACGGATTGCTGGAGGCGCTCGGCGTCTCGTCGCGGTCGCTCGACGAGATGGTGTGGGCGGCCCGGGAGTCAGACGCGCTGGGGGCGAAACTGACCGGCGCGGGCGGCGGCGGCTGTGTCGTCGTGCTGGACGAGACCGAGGAGGCGCGGACCGCGCTGTCCTACACCCCCGGATGCGAAGAGACCTTTCGGGCGGAACTGGACACCGACGGTGTGCGGGTGGAAGGGCGATGACTGTCGTCGTCAAACTCGGCGGGAGCGTCGTCACCGAGAAAGACGAGCCCGAGACGCTGGACGAGACGGCCATCGAGCGGGCGGCGCAGGCAGTCGCCGCAGCCGACGCGGAGGTCGTCGTCGTCCACGGCGGCGGCAGTTTCGGCCACCACTACGCGACCCGCCACGGCGTCTCCCGGGCGGAGGGGACGACGGACGCGACGGCCGTACGGGAGATTCACGGGGCGATGCAGCGACTGAACGACGCGATGGTCGACGCGCTCGCCGATGCGGGCGTCCCGGCGGTACCCGTCCATCCGCTGTCGGCCGGCGCGCGGGACGGCGATGGCGAACTCACCCTCCCGACAGACCAGGTAGAAACGATGCTCGACGAGGGCTTCGTCCCGGTGTTGCACGGGGACGTGATCGCCCACGCAGGGGCGGGCGCGACCATCGTCAGTGGGGACGAACTCGTCGTGGCGCTGGCGACGGGCCTCGACGCCGACAGGGTCGGCCTTTGCTCGGCGGTCCCGGGCGTCCTCGACGCCGACGATGCGGTGATCGACCGGATCGATGCGTTCGAGGACGTGGCCGCGGTGCTCGGCGGGAGCGAGGCCGCCGACGTGACCGGCGGGATGGCCGCGAAGGTCCGAACCTTGCTGGATCTTGGCACCCCCGCCTCGATCTTCGCGCTTTCCGACCTCGACGCGTTCTTCGCGGGCGAACGGCCGGGGACCCTGGTCGCGGGTGCCGGCCGGAACGAATCGTAGCGACGGGATACTCTCCATCGTGACAAGGTACGAACACTTGCCTGGGCGGAAACCCGGTCACGGCGCGGTCTCGCGTCGTCCGAAACGTGGCGTACTCTTATTGGGGATTGTTACCAATAACAGCGACATGACAACTGTGAGAATCGTAGACGGGGCCAGATACGGCTTCAAGATGGTCGGTCTCGTCTTCGGACTGCTGGTGGTCAGCGGCGTCCTGTTCACGCTCGGCGGCCTGCTGGCCACAGGCGGCGAGCTGACCGTACAGGGGTCGCTCCTGGCGTCCGGTCGACCAGCGATGCTGGCCGCCGGCGGATTCTTCGGACTCGCCGGTGTCGTGGTATTCTACGCTGGCACCGTCGGGCTCGTCCACAAGCTGATCGCGGACAGCGTCACCGCCGGCGTCGAGAACGCGGACCAGACGGCCGGGAGGCAAGCACCGGCCGAGGACGCAACGAGCGACGGAACGACGACCAGCGAATCCGAGTCCGAGACGGAGACGGTCTTCGACCGCGAGAACCGGCCGGACACGGATCCGATCGCGGCCGATTCGCCGTCGGGGACCGAACCCGACGCCGAGGCGTCCGAGCCGGCGACCGAAACGACGGAGCCAGCGACCGAAACGACGGAGCCGGCGACCGAAACGGTCGAACCGGAATCGGTGGACCTGGTCGACGAACCGACGAAAAAGCCCGGCCAGGCCTCCCCGTCGACCGAGCCGGTAGCGGACGCCGCGGCTGATCGTGTGGCCGATCCAGGGTCGGAGCCGGATCGGGCCGAGACCGATGCGGACGTGGACATGGACAGTGGCGCGCCACAGGACGGCAGTGCTGAAGCCGAACCGATCGAAGACGCGCCGGATATCGGTACCGAGCCGGAGGCAGTCGACGACACGACAGACGACAGTGCAGACGTGATCGATCCAGTCGCCGAATCCGAAGAGGGGGACGATGCCGACCCGATCGAATCGGCCCCGGAGACCGGGGCGACGGCTGACGACGGGTTCACCGGGGACGAGTCGTCCACCGAGGACGACGAGCGGCCGACGCCCGAAGACATCGACCGAGCGCTCACCGAGGCGACCGAGAGCGGCTTGGGCGAGGAACCGACCGACGCGGAGTCGGGCGTGGTCGACGACGCGGCCTCGGACGAGGCCGAAGCGGTGTCACCGGCCGACGACGAGCGCGACACCGACGAAGTGAGTCCCGACGACGTGTTCACCGAACCCGAGGGCGAATCCGCCGCTGATGGCGACGAGGAGTCCTCTGAGGTGGCGAAAGCCGACGTGATCGACCGTGCGTTCGAGCAGGAAGAAGAGGAGGATCTCGACGACGACGCACACACGATCATCGACGACGCCATCGAAGAGGGTGAGGTCGAGGACACCACTGACGAACCGGGCGACTGGGAACCGCTCGACGAGAGCGATCTGAAAGACTAGAGGCCCAGCAGTTCTTTGGCGACGATGTTGCGCTGGATCGCGCTGGCACCTTCACCGATCTGGTAGAGTTTGGCGTGGCGGTACTGGCGTTCGACCGGGTAGTCCCGGGTGTAGCCGTTCCCACCGTGAAGTTGCATGGCGTCGCTGGCGACTTCCTCGGCGACCTCCGAGGCGTAGAGTTTCGCCATGCTGGCGAGTTTGGTCGGTTTCTCGTCGCGGTCGATGCGGGCGGCGGCGTCGTAGGTGAGCCGGCGGGCGTTCTCGACTTTCACCGCCATGTCAGCGAGCGTGTGCTGGACCGCCTGGAACTCCTTGAGCTTCCGGTCGAACTGCGTGCGCTCGTCGACGTACTCGACGGCTTCGTCGAGACAGCGCTGGGCGATCCCCAGCGCCTGGGCGGCGATGCCGACCCGCTCTTCCTCGAAGAACTCCATGAGCTGGTAGAACCCGGCGTCCTCGTAGCCCACGAGGTTCTCCTCGGGGACTCTGACCCCGTCGTACCGCAACTGGGCGGTGTCCGAGGCGTTCCAGCCCATCTTGTGGATGTCCGACTCGACCTCGAAGCCGTCGCGGTCGGTCTCGACGATGATGGCGGAGATGCCGGCGTGACCCTCGACACCGGTCCGACACATCGTGAGGACGTAATCCGCGATGGAGCCGTGTGTGATGAACGTCTTCACGCCGTCGATGACGTACTCGTCGCCGTCCTTTTCGGCGGTCGTCTCGATGCTCGCGGCGTCGCTCCCGTGGTCTGGTTCGGTGTTGCCCAGCGCGCCGATCAGTTCACCCGAGGTGATCCCTTCGAGGATCCACTCTTTCTGGGCTTCGGTGCCGTACTCCGCGATCATCCGGGTGCCGAACTCGGTGCCGATGGCGGCGAGCATCCCAGCGTCCGCGCGGGCGATCTCCTCCGCGAAGATCGAGGCCTCGACCTGCCCCATCCCCGCGCCGCCGTACTCCTCGGGGATCGAGACGCCGATCAATCCGGCGTCGACGGCTGTCTGCCAGACTTCCTCGGGCCACTCGCCGCTCTCCTCGTGTTTACGGGCGACCGGCTCGACCTCGTTCTCGGCGAACTCGCGTGCTGTCTGCTGGACGGCCCGTTGTTCCTCCGTCAGGGAGAAATCGATCATAGGCCAGCGACGGCGAGTAGTGTGTTAACTGTTTCCGAACGACAAGAACCGGCCACCTGTTTATCGTTTCCTGTTCTATGGAAACGTATCACAAGAAATTAGAAACGCATTTACCGTGGCTGTCCGGGAGTGTAGGGGATGACAGGGTTCGATCCGACGCCGCCGAGTACGGACGTGTTCGCCGAGGACGTGTTAGCGGGCGAGAGCGCGCTGATCACCGGTGGTGGGACGGGCATCGGGGAGGAGATTGCACTGGCGATGGCTGACCACGGCGCGGACGTGGCCGTCGCGAGCCGGAACATGGACCACCTTGCGCCGGTAGCTGACGCGATCGAGGAGAAGGGGCAGGACGCCTGTGCGACGACCGTCGACGTGCGCGACGAGGACGAGGTGGACGCGATGACCGAGACGGTGATCGACGAGTTAGGGGAGATCACGATCCTCGTGAACAACGCGGGAGCGAACTTCATCACCCCGACCGAGGAACTGTCCGCCAACGGCTGGCGGTCGGTCGTCGGAACCATTCTCGATGGGACGGCCTACTGTTCGTTCTCGGTCGGTGAACACATGATCGAGAACGGCGGCGGGTCGATCATCTCGATGGGGGCGACCAACTCCGAGTTCGGCGCGCCCTACCACGCTCACTCTGGGGCCGGAAAAGCAGGCGTTCACAACCTGATGCAGTCACTGGCGAGTGAGTGGGCCAAGTTCGGCATCCGCGCAAACACGGTCGCGCCGGGCATCATCGAGACCGAGGGCATCGCGGGCGCGGTCGGCGGGTCTCTGCCCGAGCAACTGCTGGACGATCTGGCCGCGGACCGATTTGGCGACCCGGCGGACTGCGTTCCGCTCGTCCTGTTTCTGGCGAGTCCGGCCGCGAACTACGTCACCGGGAGTTACTACGTGGTCGACGGCGGCCATCTGCTCCACCAGTCGCCGATGGGGTGAGGCGGCCGCGCGTTGAGGACCTGGGGGGTGTTCAAACCCAACAGTTTTAAAAGCGGGCGTCGAAGGGCTGGATAACCGAGCGCACGGCCGCCCGGACTCGGACGCGGCGGCCGGCAACACATCGAGCGGTTCGATGTGTCCGGAACGGGTCGGCTCCCGTCCGCCGTCGCACGTCACGGGCCGTTTTCGGCCCGGTGGCGCACGGAATACGGCGACGGATGGGGAGTCGCCAGCCGTCGGACCAGAATCGCCTGTTTGCCGGTCACCGCGAGTCGTCCGTCTCCGCGGGGCCCGTCTCGGCGACACAACCATGGAAATCGAAATTGCGACAATCGGCGGTTACGAGGAAGTCGGCCGGCAGATGACTGCGGTGCGAGCGGGCGACGATGTCGTCATCTTCGACATGGGTCTGAACCTCTCGAAGGTCCTGATCCACGACAACGTCGAAACCGAGCGGATGCACAGTCTCGACCTGATCGACATGGGCGCGATCCCGGACGACCGGATCATGTCCGACCTCGAGGGAGACGTGAAGGCCATCGTGCCGACCCACGGCCACCTCGACCACATCGGTGCCATCTCGAAGCTGGCCCACCGATACGACGCGCCCATCGTCGCCTCGCCCTTTACCATCGAACTCGTCAAACAGCAGATCAAAGGCGAGGAGAAGTTCGGCGTCGAGAACGACCTCCAGAAGATGGAGGCCGGCGAGACGATGCAGATCGGCGAGCGCAACGAACTCGAGTTCGTTAACGTCACCCACTCGATTATCGACGCGATCAATCCCGTGCTCCACACGCCCGAAGGCTCGATCGTCTACGGGCTTGACAAACGGATGGACCACACGCCGGTCATCGGCGACCCCATCGACATGAAGCGGTTCCGGGAGATCGCCCGCGAGGACGGCGGCGTCCTCTGTTACATCGAGGACTGTACCAACGCCGGCCGGAAAGGCCGAACCCCCTCCGAGTCCGTGGCCCGTCGCCACCTGAAGGACGTGATGTACAGCATCGAGGACTACGACGGCGGGATCGTCGCGACTACCTTCTCCTCGCACATCGCCCGCGTGAGTTCGCTCGTCGAGTTCGCCGAGGACATCGGCCGCCAGCCGGTGCTGCTCGGTCGGTCGATGGAGAAGTACTCCGGCACCGCCGAACGGCTTGACTTCGTCGACTTCCCGGACGACCTCGGGATGTACGGCCACCGCAAGTCCGTCGACCGCACGTTCAAGCGAATCATGAACGAGGGCAAGGAGAACTTCCTGCCCATCGTCACGGGTCACCAGGGCGAGCCGCGCGCGATGCTCACCCGGATGGGCCGTGGCGAGACGCCCTACGAACTGGACGACGGCGACAAGGTGCTGTTCTCGGCGCGGGTCATCCCGGAGCCGACCAACGAGGGCCAGCGCTACCAGAGCGAGAAACTGCTGGGTATGCAGGGCGCGCGTATCTACGACGACATCCACGTCTCGGGCCACCTCCGCGAGGAGGGCCACTACGAGATGATCGACACGCTCCAGCCCCAGCACATCATCCCGGCCCACCAGGACATGAAAGGGTTCGCGCCGTACGTCGACCTCGCGGAGAACATGGGGTACAACCTCGGGCGTGACCTGCACGTCACGCGGAACGGGAATCTGATCACGCTCGTCGACGAATGACGACCCCACGCGCGGATCAGGCGGCCGTCGAGGAGGCGATCATCACGCGTCGGGACCTCGTCAACGAGGCGATCCCCGACCAGCTTCCGATCATTCGCCCCGAGCGCCTCTACGAGGCGTCCCGGTACCTGCTGGACGCGGGCGGCAAGCGCCTGCGCCCGACGATCCTCCTCCTGGCCGCGGAGGCCATCGCCGACGCCGACCCGCTCGGCGAGGACTACCACGCCTTCCCCGCACCGGATGGCCCCGTCGACGTGATGTCGGCGGCGGTCAGCATCGAGATCATCCAATCGTTCACCCTCATCCACGACGACATCATGGACGACGACGATATGCGTCGTGGCGTGCCGGCCGTCCACCGCGAGTACGACCTCGAAACCGCGATCCTCGCGGGCGACACGCTCTACTCGAAGGCCTTCGAGGTCATGCTCGAAACCGGCGCGCCCGCCGAGCGATCGGTCCGGGCGCTATCCGAGTTAGCGACGACCTGCACGAAGATCTGTGAGGGCCAGGCGTTCGACATCGACTTCGAGTCCCGCAGTGCCGTCGAACCCGACGAGTACCTGGACATGGTGGAACTCAAGACCGCGGTGCTGTACGCCGCGGCCGCGAGTGTCCCCGCCATGTTGCTGGGCGACGACGACGCGGTCGACGCGCTGTACGGCTACGGCCTCGACATCGGCCGGGCGTTCCAGATCCAGGACGATCTGCTCGACCTGACGACGCCGAGCGAGAAACTCGGCAAGCAACGCGGGAGTGACCTGATCGAGGGCAAGAAGACGCTGGTGACCCTGCACGCCCGCGAGAACGGCGTCGACGTGGACGGGCTGGTCGACGCGGACACCGTGGAAGCGGTCGACGAGGTCGAGATCGAGGCCGCCGTCGGCGAGTTGCGTGACGCCGGCAGCATCGAGTACGCCCGCGAAACCGCCCACGACCTCATCGCCAGCGGCAAGTCGAACCTGGAGGTCCTCCCGGACAACCACAGCCGGGATCTGCTCGGTGGCATCGCCGACTATCTGATCGAACGGGAGTACTGACTCGTCGCGGGCGCGTCGAACGCCGGGTTGACGCTGACGGAGATCGGCGGGCTGGTGGCGTTCTGTATCGATACGGCTGGTTTCGGTGTGATTCTCCGGGAGTATCTCTGAAACCACCCTGGGAGTTATGTCCGTTCGGGCCGCCCGAACGCTATGGCTGCGATACAGCTTCTACGACACGCTACACTCTTGCTCGACCTCGACGAAACCACGTTCCTCGTCGATCCCATGCTGAGCGAACCGGGTGAGATTCCGCCGATTCCGAACTCGCCCAACGACCGCGAGAACCCCCTCGTCGACCTTCCGGACGTGGATCTGGAGTACGACGCCGTCCTCGTCACCCACCGCCACCGGGACCACTTCGACGACGCGGCGGCCGACCAGCTTCCGACGGACGTTCCGATCCTCTGCCAACCCGAGGAGGCCGACGACTTTCGTGAGGACGGGTTCTCCGACGTTCGAGGGGTCGAGGATAGTATTTCCTTCGAAGGTATCGACGTGACACGGACGCCAGCCCGGCACGGCCACGGGGACCTGGCAGAGCAGATGGGGCCGTCGTCGGGCTACGTCCTCGACGGGTCCCGCACCCTCTACCTCGCGGGCGATACGGTGTGGTACGAGGCGGTGCCAGAGACGGTCGACGCCCACGAGCCGGACGCAGTGGTCGTCAACGCGGGCGCGGCCCAGTTCGTCGAGGGCGAGCCGATCACGATGACGCCCGAAGATGTCGGGGAGGTTCGGGCGCACGTCCCCGACGACGTGCCGGTGATCGCGGACCACATGGAAGCGATCAACCACTGCCTGGCGATGCGGGAGGATCTGGCGACGGCGGTCGAGGGTGTGACGATTCCCGAAAACGGCGAGCGAGTCCAGCTCTGACCGGGGACGGAACGGCGGAGTTTTGAGGGGGCGCACCGGAGTCTCCACAAAATGGACGACGAGGTACGCGAGCGAGTCAAAGAGGAGGCAGAGAAAAACGCCCTCTTCAACGCCCTGAAACACGAGAGCGACCCACAGGTCGGTGCGATCATGGGGCCGCTGATGGGCGAGAACCCCGAGTTCCGCGAACATGGCGACGAGATTCCCGAGGTGATCGGCCCAGTGGTCGGCAAGATCGGGAGTATGTCGACCGAGGAGCGCCGCGCACGGCTCGAAGAACTCGATCCCGACCTCGTGGCCGAACTGGACGCCGAGGACGAAGACGACGAACACGACCTCCCGGACCTCCCGAACGCCGAGGCGTACGACGAGATCCGACTCCGGGCCGCCCCGAACCCGAACGGGCCGTGGCACCTGGGCCACGCCCGGATGCCCTCCGTCATCGGCACGTACAAGGATCGCTACGACGGTGCCTTCGTCGTCCGGTTCGACGACACCGACCCCGAGACTAAACGGCCCGACCTGGACGCCTACGACGAAATTCTGGACGCCATCGAGTACCTCGGCTTCGAGCCCGACGAGGTCATCCGGGCCAGCGACCGACTGGAGACCTACTACGATCACGCCCGTGAGCTGATCGACCGCGGCGGTGCCTACACCTGTTCCTGCCCGCAGGGCGAGTTCTCCGACATGAAGAATTCCGGTGAGGCCTGTCCACACCGGGACAAGGACCCCGAGACCACCCGCGAGGAGTTCGAGGCCATGATCGACGGCGAGTACTCGGCGGGCGAGAAGGTCCTCCGGGTGAAGACGGACATCGAACACAAGAATCCGGCCCTGCGGGACTGGGTGGCGTTCCGGATGATCGACACCCCACACCCGCGCGAGGAAGCTAGCGAGTACCGCTGCTGGCCGATGCTGGACTTCCAGAGCGGGATCGACGATCACCTGACCGGCATCTCCCACATCATCCGCGGGATCGACCTGCAGGATTCGGCCAAGCGCCAGCGGTTCGTCTACGACTACTTCGACTGGGCGTACCCCGAGGTGATCCACTGGGGGCACGTGCAGGTCGACGCCTACGACGTGTCGATGAGCACGTCGACGATCAAGGAGCGGATCGAAGCGGGGGAACTGGACGGCTGGGACGACCCGCGCGCGCCGACGCTGGCCAGTCTCCGCCGGCGCGGTATCCGCGGGCAGGCGATCGTCGACTCGATGGTGGAACTCGGGACCTCGACCTCGAACGTCGATCTGGCGATGTCGTCGATCTACGCCAACAACCGCGAGATCATCGACGAAGACACCGACCGCGCGTTCCTCGTTCGGGAGGGCGACCGCTTCGCCGTCGATGGCGGGCCGGACGCAGGCCATCCGCCGGTCCACCCGAACCACGAGGACCGCGGTGAGCGCGACATCCCCGTCGACGAGGCCGTTCTGCTGGAACCCGACGACGCGCCGAGCGAGGGCGAACGCGTCTGGCTGAAGGGGTACGGACCAGTCCGCCGCGCGGGCGACACACTCGAGTTCACCGACGACGACATCGACGTGGTACGAGAGGGCGACGTGGACGTGATCCACTGGGTGCCCGCCGACCAGAGCCGGCCGCTCCGGCTCCGGACGATGGACGGTGACGTAACGGGACACGCGGAACCCGGGATCACCGACTACGACCCCGACGCCATGGTTCAGTTCGAACGGATCGGGTTCGCACGGATCGACCGACACGAGAGCGACGAGACGGTGGCGTACTACGCCCACCAGTGACGTTCGGTCAAACTTTTAAGTAGTTCCCCGGCGGAGGTGGGGATAGCTACCAATGGCCATCGATCCCGAGTTCGAGCAGAACCGCGAGAAAGTAGACGAACACGACGGCCACGCAGTGTGGGGGCCGGTCGACGAACCCGAAGAGCTGGGCATCCACGGGACACACGTCGCCGTCGATTTCGATATCTGTCTCGCCGACGGCGCGTGTCTGGAGGACTGCCCGGTCGACGTGTTCGAGTGGGTCGACACACCCGACCACCCCGAGAGCGAGATCAAGGCCGACCCGGCCAAAGAGGAGCAGTGCATCGACTGTATGCTCTGTGTCGACGTCTGCCCGGTCGACGCCATCGACGTGGACCCCGGTCGTGCGGGCCGTATCTGACGGTCCCTCGATCGACCGCTGACGACCGACGACGTTCGCCGACGCCGCGATTTTTCCCTCCCGATAGTGTCCCGTAGCCTTCTGGCTATTTGTAAGATCTTAGAAAAAGCACAATAGCAAAATACCAGGAAGACGGTGGTAGTGATGTTCACCCAAATGGCGTGATACCTATGCACACACTGGTACTTACGAAAGGCGTTCCGGACTTCAGGGAGGGACAGGTGTCGTTCGACGAGGACGGGCACCTCGAGCGCGGGAAGACACCGACCGTGATGAACCCCAACGACAAGCACGCGCTGGAGGCGGCACTCCAGACGAAGGTTCGTCACGGCGGCACCGTATCGCTGATGAGTATGGGACCGCCGGGGTACAAGGAGGTCCTACAGGAAGGGATGGAAGACGTCTACGCGGACGACCTCTATCTCCTCTCGGACCGGGAGATGGGCGCGGCCGACACGTGGGCAACGTCGATCACCCTCTCGACGGGCATCGACCACCTGGAGGAAGAGCCCGACGTGGTGTTCGCGGGCTTCAAGACCGCGGACGGGGAGACCGGCCACACTGGCCCCCAGACTTGCTGGTGTCAGGACTGGCCCATCGTCACTCACGTCGTGGCGCTGGACATCGACGAGGAGGAACGCACCCTGCGAGCCAAACGGCTCGTCGAGGGCGACGTGGAGGAGATCGAGACGGTCGAGGCACCCCTGCCCTGTTTCGTCGTCGCCGATCCGGAGTTCGAGCCGACCTATCGGAAGGCCGAGCATCGGCTCCGGCACAAGGACCTGCGGGCCGAGACCCAGGAGCGGGCCGCGAACTTCGAGGACCACCTGGAGGTGTACGATCAGGCGGAACTGAACCTCGATCCGGACTTCATCGGCCTGGACGGATCGCCGACTATCGTGGCCGGCGTCGATCCGATCCCGAAAGCCCCCTCCGAGCGGGAAGCGACGATGGTCGACCCGGGCGACGAGGGGGCGATGGCGGAGGTATTCGAGGAACTCGAACCGTACGCGGGGGCTGACTGATCATGGAGATCGATCCAACCGACCACGAGATCGCGGACCTCGGGCCGAAGATCAAAGACGTCGACGACGCCGACGAGTTGCGCGAGATGCTGGACGCCGAGGAAGACGGGGCGGACCGCGCGCCAGTGAAGACGCTCATCGAGGACCGACTGGAGAAAGTCGAGGGCGAAGACGAAGACGTGGACCCGAGCGACGCCGACCTGGACGACATGACCGTCGCCGACGTGGCGAACATGGTCCGGGGCATCGAGGACATCGACGTTCTCGAAGACCTCCTGGAACGGGAGCAAGACGGCCAGGACCGCAAGACGGCCAAGAGCCAGATCGAGGGTCGCATCGACACGCTGCAGGACAGCGACGACGACGGCGAGGGCGAAGAAGTAGTTATCGAGGACCCCGAGGAGAAGTACCCGGACCTCGATCATCCGACGGCGGACAAAAAGCACGTTCGCGCGCTGGACGGCGGTGAGTATCGAGATATGTGGGTCTACTGTGAGACCCAGCAGGGCCAGTTGATCGACGTGTCCAGGGAGATGCTCGGGAAGGCCCGCGAGCTGATGGACGGGTACAACGACGAATATGGAGAGAGCGAGTCGGTCATCGCCGTGTTGATCGGCGACGGCGTGGGCGAGTTGGCCGAGGAGTGTCTCGCCTACGGGGCCGACCGCGTGATCTACCTCGAGGACGAACGCCTCGACCGGTTCCGGCACACGCCGTACACGGAGATCTTCTGTGACATGGCGCGCAACGGCGGCCACCCGTTCGGCCGCGAGGGGCGGGAAGAGGACGACTGGCGCGACTACGACGAACCGCGCTACACGGTCTTCCCGGCGACGAACAACGGCCGGGACCTCTCGGCGCTGGCCCAGGCCGAATTCGATTCCGGACTGGCCTCGGACTGTTCGGACCTGTTCATCGAGGCCGCGGACATCTCCAACCCGGCGAAGACGGGCAAGCCGGGCGAGACCGTCGAGTTCCAGCGCGTCCTGCACATGAAGCGCCCGGACTTCTCCGGGTTCGAGTACTCTACGATCCTCTGTCTGGACAAGCCCGGCCGGGAGTTCCACCCACAGGGTGCCTCGGTCATCCCGGGGAGTTTCGACGTACCCGACCCCGACAAAGAGCGGGAAGGCGAGGTGATCGAACACGAGATGCCCCTCGAAGACGACTGGTTCAAGGTCGAAGTCACCGACTACGATCAGCTGGAAGGCGGTGTCGACCTGACGGGCAACGAGGTCGTCGTCGCCCTGGGTCGGGGTATCGGCGAGGATCCGACCGAGGGGATCGAACTCGGCCTCGATCTGGTCGATCAGTTCGAGGAGGCCGATCTGGGCCTCTCGCGGGGGGTCATCACGGCCTCCTATCAGTTCGCGGGCCACGTCGAACAGTACGTGGCAGAAGAGCGCCAGATCGGCGAGTCCGGCCAGGAGGTCGAACCGGCCGTGTACATCGCGGCTGGCATCTCCGGGGCCGTCCAGCACAAGGTCGGTATGGACGAGTCGGACACGATCGTCGCGATCAACACCGATGCCGACGCCGATATCGTCGACTTCTCCGATTACTTCATCGAGGGTGATCTCTTCGAGATCCTGCCGGAGTTGATCGACTCGCTGGAGAAGGGCGAACTGGACGTACAGGCGCTTGCAGGGGGTGCATCCGATGACTGACGACTACGAACACTACGAAGCCGTCGTCGTGGGGGCCGGTCCCGGCGGCGCGGCCGCGGCGGCGACACTCGCACAGAACGGCGTGGAGACCCTCGTCCTCGAACGGGGCGTCGAATCCGGCTCGAAGAACGTCTCGGGCGGACTGATCTACGCCGAGGAATCGGCACCGTACACCATCGACGGCCTGTTCCCGGACTTCCGGGCGGAGGCGAGCGAGCGGCCCATCTCGGAGTACTACCTCCACAACGTGGCCGGGCGAAAGGTCAAGACCATCGACCTGACGGGTATCCACGAACACGACACGGCGTGGTCCGATGCCGTCCTCCGGCGACACATGGACTCGTGGCTGGAAGATCGGGTCCACGAGATGACCCGCGAGACCGGCGGCGGCCTCCTGACGGGGGTCCGTGTCGACGGGCTCCTCCGGGAGGCCGGCGAGATCGTCGGCGTCACCTGCGAGGAACTGGACCCGATCAAAGCGGACGCGATCATCGCGGCCGACGGCGTCAACTCCGAACTGGCGCGGGACGCTGGCCTGATGGACTGGGAGGACCCCGAGGAGTGGTTCCAGGGCGTCAAAGCCATCGTGGATATGCCGGAGGGAACCATCGCCGACCGCTTCGGTGTGGCCGACGACGAGGGCGTGGCACACCTGTTCTCGGGCGACCTCTTCGAGGGCGTCCGGGGCGGCGGGTTCCTGTACACCAACGACGACTCCCTGTCGATCGGGACCGTCTTCCACCTGGACTCGCTGGTCGCGGAGGAAGCCGAACCCCACGAACTCCTGGACGCCCTGCTCACCCACCCGCTGCTGGATCAGTGGCTCCAGGGGGAGTACGAGGAACTGGAGTACGGAGCGAAACTCGTCCCGGACTCCAAGAAGGTGGCCCACCCCTCGCCTCATCGGGGTCGACTCATGCTCGTCGGGGACGCCGCCGGGCAGATGCAGGCCCAGGGCCCGATCATCAAGGGGATGAACCACGCGGTGTCGGCGGGCGCGCTGGCCGCCGAGGCGTTCGTCGAGGCCGACACCAGAGGGCGGCCCGAGGAAGCCGGCCAGCGCTACGAGACGAAACTTCGCGACGAGGGCGTGATGAAGAAGCTCCGGCCCACCCGGTACAAGGTGGCGAGCGCGGTCGGTGAGAACGACGCCGTGGCCTCGGTGACGGACAAACTCGTCGACTCGTCGCTCGGGAAACTGGGCATTAAGGCGGCCGACCGCCTGGGACTGCTCAGGCGGTCGTTCAACTCGCCGTTCGTGATGTCGGTCATGCCAGACACGCAGACACTGTACGTGACCGCGCCGACGGCCATCGCGGAGGCGCTCGGGACGCCGGTTCGGGCGGAAAACGACGTGGAACCGCCGGACCTAGCCGACCGCATCGGCGACCTGACCTACGACGTGGGCGACCCACACATCGAGTTACAGGACAACTCCTTCGCGGCCAGCGGGGCCGCGGTGTCGGCCTGTCCGGTCAGCGCGACGGACTTCGGCGGCGGCTGTTACCGCGACGAGACGGTCAAGACGAACGGCCACGAAGAACACCTCGTGAGCCTGGACACCCAGCCCTGCGTCGAGTGTGGCACCTGTGCCATCGTCGCCGACACGGAGTGGGAACACCCCGCCGGCGGCAAGGGCGTGGAGTTCAAACAGGGCTAAGATCCCTCGTCTCGGATGACCGAAACTGAATCGTACCACGCCCGGATCGAGGCCGTCGTCGAGCGCTACCGGGCGGACCGGAACGAGTTCGAGCCCCCGGACGATCCGCCGGCACCGGAGCAGGCGATGGACTACTGTCGCGAGGGGCTCGGGCCGGCGGTGATGATCTACGTCGACGCCCGCGCCAACGACTGGGGCGTGCGCTTCTCGGAGCGGGAGTTCGACCTGTTGCACGAGGCGATGAACGGCTACCTCGCGCTGTACACGGCCTGTTACGGCGTCGAGACCGACCCCGACGCGGCGATCAGGGAGGCTGCCGAACTCCTGCTCGACACCCACAACATCCGGGACGTGGCGGCGATGCTGACCGGCGTCCCGGAGCGTGCGACTGGGGACGGCTAATTCGATGGGGTCGCAGTGTCGGGTCCCCGGCGTGCCCGCCGAGATGCGAAGCACCAAAGCCCGGACGGCCACGAGCGATGATATGTTCACACAGACCGACGGGTTGTCACAGGTGAAGACGCCGCTCGTCTACGTGATGGGGACCATCTACGTCGTCGCCGGCGTGTTCCACTTCGTCGTGCCGGACCTGTTTGCACAGATCGTCCCACCGCAACTGCCGGCGGCCACGGCACTGGTCTATCTCTCGGGGATCGCAGAGATCGGCCTCGGGCTCGGCGTCATGGTCCCCCGGACGCGCCGGATCGCGGCCTGGGGGCTGGTCGCCCTGTTGCTGGCGGTCTTTCCCGCGAACGTCTACATGGCCACTTCGGGGGTCGTGATCCAGGGCGCACCGGCCGCCATCGCGGAGCCGGGACTCGGGCGCTGGGTTCGCCTCCCGTTCCAGGGCGTCCTGATCGCCTGGGCGCTGTGGTACACCTACGAGTAGACGCGCCAGCGTGTCGCCCTCAGAAGGTCTCGACGCCGCTGAACACGAAGCGGGCACCGCCGGTCGACGACGGTCGATCGGCTCCTGGTTCCGGCGGCGTATCGCGTTCGGTTACCGTGACCGACCAGCCGTGGGCCTGCGCGATGTCGCCGACGATCGTCAGGCCCAGTCCCGGGCTATCGGCGGCCGTCGAGTACCCCATCTCGAAGATCCGGTCGCGGTCGTCGGCCGGGATCCCGGGGCCGTCGTCCTCGACGACGAACGCGAAATCGGCGTTCGTTCCCGACGCGGAGCCGTCGGTATCGGACTCGGGATCGATCGACGCGAGTCGGACGGCGACCGCCCCGTCGCCGTGCTCGATAGCGTTTCTGAAGAGATTCTCGAGGAGCTGTTCGAGTCGGCCCACGTCGGCGAGGATGTGCGCGTCGGTGTCGACGGTGAGGGTCGCATCTTCGGTCGGAAGCGACGACCAGCGGTCGCGAGCGACGGTGGCGAGTGACACCGGGGACGGGTCGTCGATGGTTCTGCCGTCACGGGCCAGCGCGAGCACCTCGTCGATCAGCCGTTCCATCCGGTCGACGGCACGATGGCTCCGGTCGAGGTGGTCGTTGTCGACTTCGTCGTCGAGCAGATCCAGTGAGGTCGAGACGGTTTCTAGCGGGTTGCGGAGGTCGTGGCTGATGACCGAGGCGAAAGCTTCCAGACGTTCGTTCTTGCGTTCCAGATCGAGTTCGTTGCGTTTCCGTTCGGTGATGTCCCGCGTCGTCGCGAGGATGAAATCACTGTCGTCGTCAGTCTCCAGCGGCCGAATTCGGAGTTCGAGGAAGTCGGTGGTGGGTGGAACCGTCGGTTCGAGCACGAGCGTGACTTCGTCGCGCTCGCCGGCGGCGATGTCGTCGATCGCGGACTGGATAGCTTCGACCGCCGAGTCGGAGAAGATTCCGGCTTCGTCGAGGTAGGAGACGTGTTCGCCGATCCACGCCTGCGCCGAGAGGTCGACGGTCTGGTCGGCACGGAAGTTGATGAACTGGAACCGATAGTCCCGGTCGAGGACGTACACGCCCTCGTCCATGCTCCGGATGACCGACCGGTGCCAGTCGAGTTCCGCCTCGCTCTCTTTCCGGGCGGTCACGTCGCGGACGTTGCCGACGATTCCCTCGATGCCAGGGTCGTCGAGCAGGTTTCGGGCCCGGATCTCGACCCAGCGCCAGGAGCCGTCCCGGTGTTTCGTCCGGAGTTCGACCGTCTTCTCCGTGTCCGGAGACGCCATTACGTCGGCCAGTTCCGACCGGGTTCGGGCCACGTCGTCGGGATGGAGGAAGTCGAACGCGGTCTCGCCCATCAGCTCGTCCGGGTCGTAGCCGAGGGTTCGCTCGACCGACGGCGTCACGTAGGTCAGCGTCCCGTCGGCGTCGATGATGAAGATGTAATCGGCCGAGTGTTCGAGGAGTTTCGAGAACCGAGTTCGCGTCTCGTCGACCTCGCGTTCCGCGGCGTGGTGTTCGACGGAGTTGGCGATTCGGTTCGCCAGCAGCGTGTACTGGTCCTCCCGCGGGCCCTTCTGGAGGTAGTCGGTCACGCCCGCGGAGATGGCCTCGCTGGCGATCTCTTCGCTCCCCTTGCCGGTGAAGAGCACGAAGGGGAGTTGCGGGTGAGTTTCGCGGACGCGCCGGAGAAACTCCAGGCCGTCCATCTGTGGCATATCGTAGTCGCTGACGACGCAGTCGAACGACGACGAGCCGAGTCGCTCCAGCGCGGCGCGTGGATCGGTCTCGGTGGTCACGTCGAGGGGCTCGTCAGTCCGGTCCAGCATCTCCCCTGCCAGATCCAGAAACGCCGGATCGTCGTCGACGTGCAGCACCCGGATCGGGCGGGCTGACAGGTCCGTCGCAGAGAGGTGTCGTTCGTCCATCACGTGTTCACACGGCGGAAGCCGACAGCAAATCGTATGGCATCATGGACCTACCCGACTTAAATCCGGCCCCTGTATCGCGAAGATTAATCGCGAGCGATGGCTCCGGGAACGACGGCCTCCCAGTTGACAAACAGTTAAGTATCGTGGCGTGGTAACGCACCTCATGGAACTCACAGAGCAGTTAGAGTTCGGTCACCGCGGGCGCAAGGACGTGTACGAGTTCGTCGAGAGTCACGGCGACGTGAGTCAGGCGCAGGCCCGTGATGCCCTGAACATGGAGCCACGGGAGTTCGGCCACCACGTGGCGATCCTGAAACGGGACGGGATTCTCACGGAGACCGGCGAGGGTCATCTCCAGATCGCCTACGACGAAGCGGCCCAGGAGGAGTACGAAGAAGACGAGATCGAGTACACGATCCGGCAGGCCAGACAGGCGGACATGACCGGAATCGTCGGCGTGATGCGGTCGGCAATCGAGGCCGGAACCTACGTCGTGGCCGAGAGCGTCGCCGACATGATCGATCACGAGGAGGTCCTGCTCCGGCACAACGAACTGGAGTCGCGGATGTTCTTCGTCGCCTGCGTCGAGGACGACGTGGTCGGCTGGGTCCACCTCGAACACCCGGAGATGGAGAAGCTGTCACACACGGCGGAACTCACCGTCGGCGTCCTCGACGAGTACCAGGGCCACGGCATCGGGAGCCACCTGCTCCAGCGCGGCCTCGAATGGGCCGCCAAGCAGGGCTACGAGCGCATCTACAACAGCGTCCCCTCGACCAACGAGGCCGCCATCGCGTTCCTGAAAGAACACGGCTGGGAGGAAGAAGCCCGACGCCACGACCACTACAAGCTGGCGGGCGAGTACATCGACGAAGTGATGATGGAGATGGACCTCTAGAGGTCCGCATCGTCCAGCGGGTCGGCGACCACGCCGTCTTTCTGCGCCCAGACCCGGGCGTGGCCGGCACACACCAGTCGGTTCTCGTCCCACGGGATGTGTAGTTCCACAGCGGCCGACGCCTCACAGTCGGCCTCCGAACAGGTGGTCATAGCGGCTATTCGTCACCATCCCTAATCGTTCACCCGGTAGCGTCCGACAGCCCCGGGAGACAGGGACGCTCGTTCAGTCGTCACCGACTACCTGCGTTCGTGTCACGTCGCGTTCGAGGCGGTCGGTCTGTTCGAGCCGGTACTGTCGCGCCTGCTCGGGCGTCACCGCCCCCTCGCCGTCGATGTCGTGCGCGAGCGGCTCGTAGGCCCCGACCTCGAATCCCATGCGTTCCAGGTACGACCGGACGGCGTTCGATTCCAGCCCGTCCCGGATGGCCGCGTTGACGTGTTCGATCACCGTCTCGAACGTCGGCAGGACGATCTCCCGGTCGGTCACGCGGCCTGCTTCGTCACCGATACGCACCGGAACGTCCGCGGCGTCGGTCGCAACCGTGGCGACCGCGTCGGCGAGGCGAACGACCTGACTGGGGAGTGCGGTGTCGGGCGAGCGCCACTCGACGGTTCCGAACCGGTCCCGTAACTGGACGGGTGTCCAGACCGCGCTCTCGGGGTCGAAGTTCGCCGCGACGGCGCGGCGATCGACGCCCGCCTCGCTGGCCGCCCGCTCGAACTCCTCGTAGCGCCGTTCGAGTCGGCGGGTCCACCCCTCGCGCTCGTCGAGGTACCGCCACAGCCGTCCCTGGTGTGGGAGGTCGTCGTACGCCAGCCAGCGGTACAGTTTCGACCGCGCACCGGCCGCCAGCCGCCGCCCGCGGAAGTACGGCGACGAGTTGACCAGTGCCAGCGCAGGGTCGAGCGCGATCAGCGTGTTCAGCTGGTCGATCTCGTCGCCCGACGACTGTTCGACGTGGACGTGCGTGCCAGCGCAGTGGCGCACGTACTCGAAGTCGTCGCCGAGGATCCGATCCTGAATCCGCGTCCGTTCGCTGGGCCGGTCGCGGATCACGCCGTCCCGGATCGGCGTCGCCAGCGGCACCAGGCGCTTCCCCGACGCGTCGGCCTGTCGCAGGACGGCCCCGATCCGTTCGAACGGCTCAATTGAATCCACAGACGGCGCCGGGATAGGTCGTTAGAATCACGGGTATGAAGCGGGAGAGTAATGTTATGCCCAACACCCTCTTCCGCTTCGTGAGGCAAGTGGCTTCACTCGCTCAAAAGCTTACTGACGCTGCGCTGATGGAACTGAGTGATCCAGCCGGCAACGGGTTTGCCGGCTGGAAGCACGCAGTCTTGCTCTATCTGCGCGAACATATGAGTGCAGAATACAAGGAAGTCCTCGACTGGGCCGAAGAGATGGAGCGTGTTCGAGCGGTATTGAACCTTCAACGCGGGGAGTTTCCCGCGCCTTCGACGCTGTGTAAGGCGTTCAAACGGGCATCG
>NZ_FOCX01000008.1 GCF_900110215.1 Halorientalis persicus
CGACTCCTGCTTGCGGACCACAACAAGGAGTCGCTGACCGTCTATACGGACGGATTTCGGGCCTACGATCCGCTCGAAGAAGACGACGCTTTCACCCGCAAATACGTCGTCCACAGTGACGGAGAATACGCTGACGGCGACATCCACGTCAACACCTGCGAGAGCCACGCGTCGCTGACGCGACGGTGGCTCTCGCCCCACCGAGGAGTGTCAAAAGACAAGCTAACGCCGTATCTCAAAGCCTTTCAGCTCCGCCGCGAACTCTACAGAAAACCAGGTGACGAAGCACTCAAATATGCTCTCGACGCCGTCCTCTAAAAATCAACAACGTGCTTCACAAGAGCGTTGGTTTTTTCATCCGGAGGGAGCGACTCCTTGAGTAGAAAGTAAACTTCGTTATACTCAGGATTAGGCATATAGATAGTGCAAACAGAATAGACATAAAACTACTCTGACGGGTCGGGTTCAGAGTTGCTAAACATAAACTCTCTATTCAGCGAATCATCTGCGTCAATCACCGACACTGTAGACACACCGCAAAAATTAGATCCGGATTCCGACTTACCCAGCGGCCTCGACGGCCTCCTGGACTGCGTCGAAGTCCGGCTGGGTGTGGGGATCGTCGGCGACCCACTTGTACGTGATTTCGCCGTCGGCGTTCACGACGAAGACGGCGCGCTGGGCGAGGCCGTAGTAGCCCATGTCCGCGAAGTCGATTTCGACGCCGTAGTCCTCGATGACCTCCTTGTTCGAGTCGCTGAGCATGTGGAACTCGAAGCCGTTCTCTTCGCGGAAGGCCTTCTGGGCGAACGGTGAGTCGACGCTGACGCCGTACAGCGTCGCGCCCATGCTGCGGTAGTTGTCGATGTCGCTCTGGAACTGGCTCATCTCTTCCTTGCAGGGCGGGGTGAACGCGCCGGGGAAGAACGCCAGCACGATTGGGGCCTCGTCGAGGTGGTCCGAGAGCGTGAACGGTTCGGGGTCGCCGTCGTGGGCGAGCGGGACGGTGAAGTCCGGTGCCTGATCGCCAACGTCTGGCATACGGGAACACGGACGCGCTCTATATCCGTAAAACCCGGCCGCAACCTGTTCGGGTCCCGACGCGTCCGCGGGTCCGGTCTGGCGTCCGCGGTTCGGCGCTCGAATTCGGCACGGTGCTTACAACCCGGGACTGCCTAGAGCGGGTATGGTACTGACACCCGGAGACGACGGCGAGCGCGACGCGACCGCCGAGCGGTCGGCTGTCGAGGACGGCTTCGACGCGCTGGCGACGCGGCTCGGGCGTCTGGCCGCCGTCCTCCCCTGGTCACTGGACGACGCCGTCGTCTTCCGGGACGACGACCAGGTCGTCCTCGCACGACCGGCGAACGGTCCGGGGCCGGCCGGCCCCACGGTCGGCCCCGCCCCTGCGGGGGTGGACGACGAGGCAGACGTGCTGGTCGTCGCCAGCGACGACGGGGGACTGGCCGTCGAACACTGTGAACCCGGTGCCGTCGATTTCGACTCGCTGGCGTGGGTCCCCGGCGGTCTGGAGGCGGCGACCAGGGAGTGAGCCGGCGTCGGTAGCCACGCCGCGCCAGCACGGCTAGACCGGGCGGCGCGGAACTGGAAGACGGCACAGACGCCCGACGCGCCCGAACGAGAGACCATCCAGCGGTCGCGGTCCGGGGTCCGTCCGCCGTCGGAGACCCCGGTTCCCACACCACACTGAAGGACCCCCGGAACGACCGTCCACCGTGACACTGGTCGTCGACATCGCGTGTCCGACCTGCGGTCGGACACGGACGCTTCGGAAAGTCGCCATCGGAACCTACCGCTGTGGCGACTGCGGCCGTGCGTTCACCGAGGGGGCGATCGACCCCTCACCGTAATGTTCGCATGAGTAACCTTTTATGAGAGGTGGGCGAGTTATTCCCGAACGTATTATTGTGTGGGACTTCGTGAGTCACGCCAATGACCACAACGGAGGAGTTGTTGCAACTGGAGCGTGAGTACACCGACGAAGTGACAGGTTCGGGGACGGTGCCCGAGTTGTTCGAGGCCAGTGCCGAACGACACGCCGAACTGCCCGCACAGCAGTACAAGGGTGGCGTCTACGACCGGTCGCTGACCGACGACGTGATCCCCGAACCCGCCGAAGGTGAGTGGGGGCTGTTGACCTACGACCGGATGGCCGAAATCGTCCGGTATCTGGCGGCCGGCTTCCGGGAACTCGGCGTGGATCACGGCGAACGGGTGGGGCTGTTCTCGAACACGCGGATGGAGTGGGCCCAGGCCGACTTCGCCCTGCTGGCCGCCGGTGGCGTCGTCACGACCATCTACACCGAATCCTCGCCCCGCCAGGTCCGCTATCTCCTGAACGATCCGGGTGCCACGGGTGTCGTCGTCGAGAACGAGGAACTGCTCGCCCGGGTACTCGACGTGAAAGACGACACCGACGTGGAGTTCGTGGTCCTCGTCGACGGCGTCGACATCTACGACGAGAACGACGACATCTACACGCTCGCGGAGGTCTACGAACTCGGGCGTGAGGCGTTCGACGAGTCGGCGTACCGGTCCTGGATCGACGAGCAGTCGCCCGACGACCTCGCCAGCCTGATCTACACCTCCGGGACGACGGGCAAACCGAAGGGCGTCCAGTTGACCCACGCCAACTTCCGGGCCAACGTCACCCAGATCCGCAAGCGCTACGGGCCGCGCCCGGACAAAGACGAGGACACGCCGGTGCTGGACTCGGACGTGAAGACGCTCTCCTTTCTCCCGCTGGCGCACGTCTTCGAGCGGACCGCGGGTCACTTCTCGATGTTCGGTGCCGGTGCGACCGTCGCGTACGCCGAGAGTCCCGATACGGTTCAGGAGGATATGCAGGCAGTCGAGCCGTCGACGGCCACGAGCGTCCCGCGGGTCTACGAGCGTGTCTTCGACGCCATGCGCGAACAGGCCGCCACCTCGGACCTCAAAGAGAAGATCTTCGAGCGCGCACTGGAGATCGGCAAGGAGTACGGCCGGACCGAGAACCCGGGTCGGCGGCTCAAGCTGGAGTACTACGTCGCGAACAAACTCGTCTTTCAGCAGGTCAAGGATCAACTGGGCGGCAACATCGAATACTTCGTCAGCGGTGGCGGTAGCCTCAACAAGGATCTCGCGGAACTGTTCCGCGGGATGGGGCTGGAGATCTTCGAGGGGTACGGCCTCACCGAGACCTCGCCGGTCGTCTCGACCAACCCCGCAGAGGACCCACGTCCCGGAACGCTCGGCCCGCCGATGGCCGGGATGGAGATTCATCTCGACGACGCCGTGATCGGCCCGGACCGGAAGGAGAAGGCCGACGGCGAGGTCGGCGAACTCCTCGTGCGGGGACCAAACGTCACCCAGGGCTACTGGAACCGGCCCGAGGAGACCGAAGATGCGTTCACCACGCTACCCGGCGACGACGAGGACGACGAGCCCTGGTTCCGGACCGGCGACATCATCGAGCAAACCGAGGACGGCTATCTGGTCTACCACGACCGGCTCAAGCAACTCCTGGTCCTCTCGACCGGGAAGAACGTCGCGCCCGGTCCCATCGAGGACGCCTTCGCGACCAGCGAGCGCGTCGATCAGGTGATGGTGATGGGCGACAACCAGAAGTTCATCAGCGCGCTGATCGTCCCGAACTTCGAGGCCGTCGAGCGGTGGGCCGAGGAGGAAGGCATCGACTTGCCCGAGGACCGCGACGACGTGTGTGACGACGAGCGCGTCCACGAGTGGGTCCAGGAGGCCGTCGACGAGGTCAACGAGCAGTTCGAGAAACACGAGACGATCAAGCAGTTCGAACTGGTCCACGTCGAGTGGACGCCCGAAAACGATATGCTCACCTCCTCGATGAAGCTCAAACGCCGGAACATTCGCGACCACTTCTTCCACAAGGTCGAAGCGATCTACGGCGAGGACGCAAGCGCCAACTAGCGGTCGGCCAACTGGCCGTCGATCCAGCCATCGTGGGGAGACGGGGCCAGAATCGGTTCGCTACGGCAGTTTCAGATACGTCGCGCCGCGTTTCTGTGCACGGGTGACTTCCGCGACGCCGGAGGGAACGGTCGTGACGCCATCGGCGAGTTCGTCGACCGTGTGGTCGAACCGCTCGAGGGAGTTCGTGCAGGCGGCAATCTCAACGCCGGCCGCCGCCATCCGGTCTATCTTGTCCGCTTCGGCGGCCGTCGCCAGCAGGAACCGGACCGCCGGGCCGTTGACGACGACCTTGATTAGCCCCGGTGGCGTCGACACAGTCTCGTCCTGCACGAGATTCACGAGGTTGCGCAGTGCCATCCGCCAGTCGCTGCTCTCGCCGCTCGTGACGTGGATCACGATCTCGCTTCCGGAATCCATGTGATCGAAAACAGGGGTCGAAGACCTAAACCCCTGCCTCGACACGCCCGGCCGAACGGGCCTCCGTCCTGGGCCGGTCGCGCTGGCGGCGTCTCGCACCGTTCCCGTTCGACTGTGGTGGACTCAGAGCTCCGCCACGGCCGCTTCCACGTCCTCGTGGGGGAGCGGGCCGATCCACTCGTCGGCGACGTAGGCGAACTGCACTTCGAGATCGGGGTCGACGACGAACACCGAACGCCACGGCGTCGCGACGTTGGCCATGTGGTCGCGGTCGGTGAGCAGGTCCAGTGTCTCGGAGACCTCGCCGTTCACGTCGGCGAACATCCGGAACGGCGGACGGCCCAGCCAGCGGAGGAAGTCGTTCTGTGCGTAGGGGCCGTCGCGGCTGATTCCCAGGACGGGCACGTCCTCGAAGTCGTCCCAGCCGTACTTCTGGAAGCGTTTCCACCAGTTCTGTGCGATGGCGCTGTAGACGAAGCCGGTCGAGACGAGGACCGCGCCGCGGTCGCCCACGGCTCCCGAGAGGTGGGTCGAGCGGAACGTCTCGCCGTCACAGCACAGTGCCTCGAAATCCGGGAGTTCGTCGCCGTCGGTGGGTGGCATACCCGGGCATGGAGTGCCTCCCTCAAAAACCCCGGCGTACGCGTGGGGCCGGGGCCCGCACAGACTCCGCTGAGCCGCAGTTTTTTGCCGCCTCCCTCCCTACCCGGAGGTATGACGATGACACTCTATCGGCTGGAGGGCTGTCCGTACTGCGAACTCGTCGTCGACCGCCTCGACGAACTGGACATCGACTACGAGTCGGTCTGGGTCGAGGGGCTGCACTCCCGGCGCAACGAGGTCAAGCGGATCTCTGGCCAGCGCCAGGTTCCCGTCGTCGTCGACGAGGACCGCGGCATCACGATGGCCGAGTCCGACCGCATCCTCGAATATCTGGATCAAAGCTACGCCTGACCGGCCTCAGTCCAGACTGTGCGGGTCGAGGCCGGGGTCCTCGACCGCCGGTGCGCCGACCGCGAGGACGACGCCCTCGTCGTCGCCGACGTAGCGGTGGCCGTGACCGATCTCCGGGCCGGCGGCCCAGAACGCGCCTGGGCCGACCTCCATCGTCTCCGCCTCGCCCGAGCGGCCGAGTTTCAGCGAGAACTCGCCTTCGATCACGTAGTAGAGTTCTTCCTGTTCGCTGTGGGCGTGATACTGGATCTCCTCGCCGGGCTCGAAGTACCACAGCGTCAGGTGGAGGTTCTCCAGGCCCATCGTCTGCCCGACGGGGCGGATGTCCAGGTCCGGCGGTACACCTTCGACCTCCGACAGGTCGGTGACCGGTACGTCCTCGGTGTCGAGTACCTCGTACTCCATAGCGGCGGAACCCACGCCCCGTCACACCAAAAGCGTAGGGGGCGTGTCCGCCGGTCGGTGCCGGCCACGGGTCGCCCTCACTCCACCACCGCCCGCCGCAGTCGCGGGAGCGCTTCGGTCACGTCAGCCCGGAAGTCGTAGGCCGCTCGCTCCGAGAGCGGCGTGGATTCGAGGTTGACGAGTACCAGCGTCGCCCCGCGCTCGGCGGCGACTCGGGGGAGCGAAGCGGCTGGCTCGACGGTCAGCGACGAGCCCACTGCGAGGAACACGTCCGCGGTCTCGGCTTTCGCCTGGGACTGCATCAGCGCGTGTTCGGGCAACTGCTCCCCGAACAGGACGGTATCGGGCTTGAGCGTCCCGTCGCAGTCGTCACAGGTCGGCGGGAGGTCACCCTCCCGGGCCCGATCCATGGCCGGTTCGGCGTCGAATCGCCGGCGACAGTCCCGACAGACGACTCGCGCGGCCGAGCCGTGAATCTCGATCACGTCGTCGGAGCCGGCGTCCTGGTGGAGGCCGTCGATGTTCTGGGTGACGACGGTGTCGAGGTGGCCCGCCGATTCGAGGTCCGCCAGCGACTCGTGGGCGGCGTTTGGCGCGACGTTGCCGTCGTCGAACGCCGCCGCCTGGAGTTTCACGCGGTCAGCCCAGAACCCGCCGGGATCGGCCCGGAACCGGTCGATGTGGAAGTCCATCGGGTCGTGCCGCTCCCAGATGCCGCCCTCGCCGCGGAAATCCGGGATGCCCGACGCGGTGCTGACGCCGGCCCCGGTCAACGCGACGACCGACTCCGCGTCTCGGATCGCCCCGGCTACCGCCCGTACGTCCGACTCGTCGACGCTCATACCACTAGCTGGCCGCCTGCGGAATTAAAATCTCTGCTCGCCGGTTCGCTCGATTCTGCCACCGTGTCCGACCGATTCGGTAATTTGGCACTGATTTTATCTGCGTGTGGGTGGAAGTAACACACCCATGCCAGCCGAACCGGCCGACGACCGCGACCGGGAGGATTCGGATTCCAAACCACTGGCGGCTGGGCTGGCGGCCGAAATCGACCGGCTCTGGGACGATATGGTCGACGAGACCGGGACGGAGAGCGACACCGAGCAAGAGGCCGCCGAGACCGAGACGCCGACGGCGGTGATCGACGCGGTGGCCGAACCGCCGACCGGTGCGAGCCAGTCGGCTGTCGAGGCGGCGGTCGCGGACGCCGAAACGGACGGCACTGCCGGGGACCGCGACATCGACGAGGACGACCACCTGTCCATCTGAGTTACAGGGAGCGCCGTTCGACGTCGGGGTCGATGTCGGCCGTGGCCAGATCCTGGCGAATCCGCTCGCGCAGCGGTGTCGGGACAGTGTCACGGCCGACCGGGACGGCGATGTCGCCGTCCGGTGAGACCTTCCAGTAGACCACGCACTCGCTCGGTTCGTAGTACTCGATGCTGTAGCGGTCGCTTCCCCCGTCGTAGTGAACCCGGGCTGCGGCGTTCTCGACGCGCCACCCGTCCTGCTCGGCCAATCGGTCGAGGACAGCAGTCATGCTCCGTCGTAGGGTAGCCACGGGCTAGTGGTTTCGGTCACGGACAGGTCTGCCGGAAGGTGTCCTCACTCGGGAGCGTTCGAAGAGGGGGGAGCGGAAAGAGGGAGGGGAAAACCGGTTCGGGATTGGGAGCGAACCGCACCTGATTCAACGAACCGGTTGTGGTTTAGTTTTCTTCACGACATCATCGGTCAGTTATAAGTGTCCGAGATTACGGGCCGGTGTGTGCGGGTTCGTGACCCGAGCGTGATCAGTTAGCGTGGCGGACGATGTGCACGTCGTAGCGGGGGTCTTCCGACACGGGGCTGCCGACGCTGGTGACAGGGGTCGAGACGCGGCCGGCGTTCTCGCTGCCGATGAACACGATGGATGCGTCTACGTCGTCGGCGACGTGTCTGATCGTCCGCGTGATGTCGTCGATGACGGTCGCGGTCATCGAGTCGCTGGTCTCGGGGTGTTCACACCGATAGGTGGCGTTCGACGCGACCTCCTGTACGGTGCGTTCGAACTCCTCACAGACGGCGGCCTGATCGTAGGTGCCGTCCTCGTCGATCCAGCCGCGCTCGCGGGCGAACTCCTCGTCGTCGGGGATGATCGTCAGCGCCACGACCTCCTCGTCGCGGTACTCGGCGAACTCGCTCGCGCGTTCGAGCGCCGTCCGGGACAGCGCCGATCCGTCGAACGGGACCAGAAGCGTCATGCGGTTCCGTTCTCCAGCCCGCGTCTTAACGCCGGGGGAGGCGGCAACGCCTCCCGAACCGCTCCGGACATTGATACCGCTCCGTGACCTGCCCTCCCGCATGGAAACGCTGGGCGACGACGACGGCCCCATCGACGTCCACGACTACCGGCACGGGCTCAAACTTCTGAAAGAGACGCGCGACACCAGCCACTGGGCGAACAAGAAGGGATACGCCTGTCCCGCCTGCGGGAAGCCCTTCGAACAACTGTTCGTCTCCGAGAAGACCGACAACACGTTCACGCCGTCGTCGGTGACGCCCTTTTGCATCCGGCACGAACCCAACCGGATCCTGATGTTCAGGCATTGAAACGGGCGAATCATTCCTCGATATGCGGGACGGAGTTATCCCACTCCAAACCCTGGTAAAGTTGATGTCAGAATCGACAGGCACGTTGCCGGACCCGGACGAGTACGAGTGGCGGTTCGAGAAGCGCGGCCCGGTCGGTATCTGGTTCATGCAGGGCTGGCAGGGGTTCGCCGACGACGACCTCGACGCCGCGAGTGATCACTACCGAGAGCGCGGCAAACGCGACGACATCGAAGCGACGCTCGCCGTCTTCGGCGACGGCACGAACCTCCCGAAAGAGACCCAGGAGTACATGGGTGAGGCCTGGTCGGAGAACGGGGAATACACGGGCGTCGACAGGATCGGATTCGTCTCCGAGGGAACGACCGCGATGGCAGTGAAATCGAACGTCGAGGTGCCCGGTGCCGCGGTCCGCAGTTTCAGTGACCTCGACGACGCAGTCGACTGGGCGTCGGAGTAACCTCCGGCCGTCGACCTACGACACGCCCAGTTGCTTCGCGATGGTGTTGAGTTGAATCTCGTCGGTGCCTTCGACCACCCGCAGGATGCGGGCGACGTGGAGGTGATCCATGAACGGGTTGTCCTCGGAGAGTCCGTTGCCGCCGTGGACCTGCACCACGTCGTCGGCGATGTCGAAGTAGACGTTCGTCGCGAGGTACTTGAAGATCGACGACTCCTCGATGGCCTGCTCGCCCCGGTCCATCTCCCAGGCGAGTTTGAGGCCGGCGGCGTCGGCGGCGTAGTTGCGCGCCCGTCCTTCCGCGAGCTTGTGGGAGATGCCCTGGAACTTCCCGATGGGACGCCCGAAGGCCTCCCGGTCGTTGGCGTACTCGACGCCCTTCTCGATCAGGTGTTCGGCGTAGCCGACCGCCTCCGCACCGAGTTCCAGCCGGCCCAGCGAGAGGAAGTCCATGGCGTTGTAGAAGGCCGTGTCTGGCTGTCCGAGGACGCGGTCCTCGCCGAGGCGTACGTCGTCGAACAGCAACTCGGCCTGCATCCCCTCCAGCCCGACGGCGTTGTTCATCGACCCGAGTTCGAACTCGTCGGGCTCGACGATGAAACAGGTGATCCCACCGTAGCGGCCGGCCTCCTCCTGGGGCGTCGTCCGCGCGAATACCTGCACGAAGTCGGCGTAGGGGGCGTTCGTGATCCACTGTTTCTGGCCGTTGAGGACCCACTCGTCGCCGTCCTTCTCGGCGTGGGTGTCCATGTTCGGCGAGTCCGATCCCTGACCCGGCTCGGTCTGGGCGAACGCCGTCGACACCTCGCCGGCGACGGCCGGTTTCAGGTACGTCTCGACCTGTTCGCCCTCGGCCTGCATCAGGAGCGGCTTGGGGCCCTCGGGACCCGCGAGGACGTACTCGGTCAGGCCGACGCCGTGGCTCGCGACGTGTTTTTTCGCCCGGTACCAGGTGACGTTCGAGACCCCCTCGCCGCCGACCTCCTCGGGCAGGTTCATCGCGTAGTAGCCCGCGTCCGCGCTCTTTTTCCGGATGGTCTCGATGGCGTCGACGACTTCCGGGACCAGTCGCCCGTCGTCCTCGTGGCGCAGTCGCGGATTCTCCCACGTCTCGCCCAGTTCGTCCCTGATCGGTTTCACCTCCTGTTCGATGAACTCGTCGAGGCTGTCGAGGATCAGCCTCGTCTCCTCGCCCGTGTCGAAACTGACCGACTGTTTCTTGTTTTCTGTTGCCATGGCAAGAGTGAACGCGCGCTATTGCTATGAAACCACCGCTCGAGCACAGGGGTGGCCGGGCGAGACTCGTAAGCCGGGTGAACGGATTGTTCCCGGCGGTTCGTACGGGACGCCGTGCCAGAAAGCGGGGTCGAGCTGGTGGCGTGGCGGTCGCGAGTTCGGGACGGGGGCTTATGGTCGTGGCCTCGGGAGGAGGGGTATGCGACTCGACGGAGTACGCGTGCTGGACCTCTCGCGACTGTTGCCCGGCCCCTACGCGACGCAGTTGCTCGCCGACGCCGGCGCGGACGTGGTCAAGATCGAAGACACGGACGCTGGCGACTACGCGCGAATCCTCCCGCCGTACACCGACGCGGGCGTCGGAGCGATCTTCGACGCGGTCAACCGCGGGAAACGAAGCGTCGCCATCGATCTCAAGACGGACCGCGGTCGCGAGGCCTTCCTCGATCTGGCCGCCGAAGCCGACGTCGTGTTCGAGCAGTTCCGGCCCGGCGTCGTCGAGCGCCTGGGCGTCGACTACGAGGCCGTTCGCGCGGTCAACGACGACGTGATCTACTGCTCGCTCTCCGGGTTCGGCCAGGACGGCCCCCACGCCGACCGGGTGGGCCACGACCTCAATTACGTCGGTATGGCCGGCTTGCTGGATATGACCCGCGAGGACGAAGACAGCAAGCCACAGATGGCTGGCTATCCCGTCGGCGACATGGCCGGTGGCCTCTTCGCCGCCTTCTCCGTCGTCGGTGCCCTGCTCTCCCGCGAGCTGGGTAACACCGGCGGCGAGTACGTCGACGTGGCCATGACCGACGTGGTGGCCTCCTTCTCCCAGGCCGTCGCCCACGACGCACTCACCGGCGAGAACCCGCGCCCTGGCGAGACGGAACTCTCCGGCTCCCTGCCGTGGTACGACACCTACGAGACCGCGGACGGCAACTACGTCACGCTCGCGGCGCTCGAACCCAAGTTCTGGGAGACCTTCTGTGCGGCAGTCGGCCGCGAGGATCTCACCGACGCGCACATGACCGGTGATCCCGCCGAGCGCGAGGCCGTGCGCGAGGAACTCGAATCCCTGTTCGCCGAACGCACCCGCGAGGAGTGGGAGCAAGAACTGGGGGAGACCGAGGCGATGGTCGCACCCGTCCGGACGCCCGCCGAAGCACTCGACAGCGAGGCCGCGGACGCTCGCGACCTGATCGACCACTCTGGAACGGTACCGCGGGTTGCCTTCCCCGCCCAGTCGACCGCGGAACCGGACGGTGCCGCCGGCTCTCCACCCGGCCACGGCGAACACACGGACGACGTACTCGAAGCCGCGGGATACGACGCCGACCGGATCGCCACGCTCCGCGAGGACGGCGTGATCGAGTGATCGGGCGGTCGCGTCGGCGGGCCGCCGTCACCGGAGGGAGCTTTTTGTGCCGGGGCGGCGATTGCGAAGACCATGCAACCGGGCCTGCTCTTGCCGCCTGCCGACGTGATGGATCCGACCGGCGTCGCGACCACCGCCGAGCAACTGGGCTACGGCTCCGTCTGGATGCCCGAACTCTGGGGGAGCGACGCGTTCGTCCAGCTCTCTGCGGTCGCCGACGCCACCGAAGACGTGCGATTGGGGACCGCCATCGCCAACGTGTTCTCCCGCTCGCCGGCCGTCCTCGCGATGGCCGCCGCGACCGTCGACCGCTACGCCGCCGGCCGGATGGTGCTGGGAACGGGCGTCAGCACCGCCAAGGCCATCGAGGACCTCCACGGGATCGACTACGAGAACCCGGTCCGGCGCGCCCACGAGACGATCGCCATCGCCCAGCGCTACCTCTCGACCGAGGACGGAACCGTTTCCTACGACGGCAAGATATTCCAGGTCGAGGACTTCGAGCCGCTGGGGCGGGACGTGCCGGTCTACCACGCCGCCCTCGGGCCGGCGAACCGACGGGTCGTCGCACGGCTGGCCGACGGCTGGATTCCGCACAACGTGCCGTTCCCGGATCTGCCCGCGGCCTTCGAGGATATCGAGGAGACGGCAGCAGAGGCGGGGCGGGACGCCAGCGAGATCACGGTCGCGCCCTACGTTCCCTCGGCCGTCAGCGACGACGACCCGGACGCCGCCCGCGACGCGATCCGGGGCCACGTCGCCTACTACGTCGGAAACGGCGAGGGCTACCGGAAGGCCGTCGCCCAGCGGTTCCCCGAGGAGGCCGGGACGGTCGCGGACCGGTGGCAGGCGGGCGACCGCGACGCGGCGAAGGCCGCGGTGACCGACGAGATGGTCCACGCGCTGGGCGTCGCCGGAACGACCGAGCAGGCCCGGGAGCGTCTGGCCGAGCTACAGGATGGATTCGTCGATCTGCCCATCGTCACGGTCCCGCGGCAGGCCGCGGGCGAGATGGCGATGTCGACGATTCAGGCGCTCGCGCCGGATGGATAGTCCTCCCTCGTCCGGAAGAGCGGACGACGAGACTCATCCGCCGACCTCCGGTTCGAAGGAACTGCGTTCCAAATAGAGGAATTCGAGCAGGAACAGCGCGACGAAGATCCCGACGATCCACAGGAGGATCTCCACGTCGGTGCGATAGAGGTGATAGAGGACGATGGGGATCGCGACTGTCGTCCCGAGGAGACCGAGCGCGGGGAAGACGCGGTTCGAGCCCGTCTCGTCGGCCAGCCGGAGGTTGGTGTAGTTGGTGATGGCGAACGACGCGAGGAACGCGACCGAGCCGAACTCGGTGATCTGCTTGAGCGAACCCAGAGCCGCGAACGCCGCGGTCAACCCGCCCATGATCACGAGCGAGTAGACCGGTATGCCCTCGCGGTTGCGAAACGAGAACAGGCGGGGCAGTGCGCCCTCGGTCGCGATCTCGTGGACCAGCCGTGACGTTCCGAACAGCGTGGCGTTGATGCCCGACGACGTGCTCTTCATCGCGGACAGGACGACCAGGACGAATCCGGCGGCACCGAGTACCGGAATCCCGGCGACAGCTTCGGCGAGCGCGACCTCCTCGTGGGCGACGAGCTGTTCCGGCGTCAGGTGGAGCGTCGCCATGAACGACACCGAGACGTAGATCAAGATCGCGATGCAGATGGAGACGTACATCCCGAGCGGCAGGACTCGCTCCACGTCCTCGATCTCTTCGTAGTCGTAGACCAGCAACTGGAACCCCTCGTAGGAGACGAAAATGATCGCGAACCCGGTGATCGGACTCACGATGCCCGCGTCGAAGAAGTCGATCGCGACGGGATTCCCGTCGTAGAAGACGATTCCCAGCGTCGCCAGCGAGAGTAGAATGACGATCTTGATGTAGACGGCGATGTCCTCGAACAGTCCCGTCTCCTCGACACCCTGGAGGTTGAGTCCGACGAAGGCAGCGACGATCAACACCGAGATTACGGGCCGTAACAGCTGTGGGAGGGCGACGCCGGCGATGGCGCGTGCGGCGGTGAGCGTGTACGCACCGAACGCGAACGCGTACATCGCCATGACGCCGACGTAGCCGACGACGAGGACCCACCCGACGTACGCCGCGACGCTGGGGCTGTCGGTCACGTGTTCGACGAACGAGAACACGCCGCCGCGCTCGCCGAAGTGCAGGGTGAGCTGCAGATACGAGTACGCGGTCACCAGCGTGATGAGGCCCGCGACGAGGTACGATATCGGCACCGCGTTGCCGGCCTGGGACATCGCCACACCGAGCACTGCGTAGATCCCACCCGACACCATCCCGCCGATACCCATCGCGACGACTTCCGGCAGGCCGAGTGTTCCCTGGCGTGACCGCCGAAACAGAGACCTGAGAAAGCCCATATCTACGGACCCGTGTCAGTCGCTGGACTGCCGGAACAGGTCGTACAGACGGGCGAGCAGGTACGCGCCGACGAAGCCGTCCGCGAAGGCCCAGGCCGCACCGACTGTCAGCCCTTTCGCCGTCGAGTCGTAGCCGAGATACACGTCGGCGAGCAGATCGCGCCACTCGTCGCCCCAGCCGAGGCGTGCGGCCACGCCCAGAACGACGACGGCTCCCGCCCAGAGCGATCCCATCGCCTTGCCGAGTGCCAGCGCGTCCACGCCGTCCGAACTGGTATCGGTCATACGAGGAGGATGATCGGCCGACCACTTAACCGGTGATCCAGTTCTCGATCACTGGAAACGAAAAACGGTCGCGTGCGGTCCAGCATCCGCCGAGCGCGCCGTGCGCGCGAGGCGGTTCACCGTCAGAGCAAAACTCTGACGAGCCTTCGTTCGTTCCCAGCGGTCACTCACGAAGACACCGGACGCGAGGCGAAGCCGAGCGTCCGGATGGTTTTTATACTAAATTTTTGCGAGCGGGGGTGCCCGCAGGGCACCCTCCGAAGTAAAAATTTAGTAGGTGAACAGGTCGACGCCGCCGGTGACGCCCATGACCTGGCCGGTGATGTACTCGGCCTGTTCCGAGGACAGATAGGCGACGAGGTTGGAGACGTCCTCTTCGCTGCCGAGCTTGTCCATCGGCGTGGCGCGGGCGATGTCGGCCCAGTGTTCGTTGACGTTCTCCAGCTGGTCGTGGGGCAGTTCGGCGAGGTCGCCGACGACGATGGTCGGCGCGAGGATGTTGGAGGTGACGCCCTCGGGTGCGCCCTCCAGCGCCAGCGTCTTGCCGAAGCCGATGAGGCCGGCCTTCGTGGTGGAGTAGGAGATCTGGCCGTAGCCGCCTTCCCAGCCGGCGAGGGAAGACATCGTGATGATGCGACCCCAACCGCGGTCACACATATTGGGGAAGATCTCCTTCGTGATGTTGTAGGTGCCCGTCAGGTTGACCGACAGGTCACGGTCCCAGATGTCGGGGTCGAGCCCGCCGACGGTCCCCACGGCGTCCACGAGGCCAGCGTTGTTCACGAGGATGTCGACGCCGCCGGTCGCGTCCTGCAGGTCGTCGACGACCTCGCTGACCTCCTCGCGGTCGGTCAGGTCACACTCGATGGCGATGGCCTCGCCGTCGTGGTCCGCGTCGTTGATGTCGTCTGCCACGTCCTGAGCGCCGTCCTCGTCCACGTCGAGAACGACGACTTCCGCCCCTTCCTGAGCGAGTGTCTTGCAGTCTTCTTCACCGATGCGGCCCGCACCCCCCGTCACGAGGGCCGTCTTGTCGTCGAGTCCGAAATCCATTGCACCTGTCCTGTACCGAACACACTTTGTTAACAGTTCCTCCTCAGAAGGGAGGGGGGTTTATCAATTCGCTTCTCAGTCCGTCGAAAAACAGCCGTAGCGGGCCGCTCGTGTGCGCCCGAATTTACGCCACGTCGACGATCGAAAGCAGCGATCGGTGGTTTTCGATGGCGTAATCGATGGCGTCGTCACCGACGACGCGGTGGCCCTCACGGCCGATCTCCTCGGCGCGCTCGAAGGCGGTCCCGTTGTAGGCAACTGTGTCGAGGCCGGCCTCGGTGCCGCCCTGCATATCGTGGTCGTAGCGATCGCCGACCATCAGACCCCTCGTGGGGTCGATACCGGCCTTCCCGAGGGCGTCCTCGAACATCCGCTGGTCGGGTTTCTTGTAGCCGACGGCCTCGGATGTGGTCACGCCGTCGACGGCGTCGTCGATGCCGAACTGGTCGAGCATCCGGTGGGCCTCGCGCGTGTCGATGTCCGAGACGATACCCAGGTAGACGCCGGCGTCGTCCAGCGCCCGGATCGTCTCGACGACGTTCGGTTCGGTCTCCATGGCGGCTTTCGTCGCCGCCTCGAAGCCCGGTTCCCAGTCATCGCGGTCCACGTCGCCGTCCACGATGGCCTGGAAGGCCTTGTGGTACCCCTCTGCCGCGGACATATACTCGGTCCCCTCGGCCGATTTGAAGTGTTCGCCCAGTCGCTCCCGCCAGGTCTCCAGTGCCGGCTCTGGATCGAGGTTGCGCTCCGCCGCGAACTCCTGCAGGAAATCGACGTAGCCCTGTCGGATCGAGGGGAGCGAGACGATGACGCCACCGATGTCGAAGAAGACGGCCTCGTACTCGGTCATGCGACCTCGTAGCGACGGACGCCGTGCTCGTCCGTCTCGCTGGTCAGGACGCCCTCGCCCTCGAGGTGGGCCAGCGCGCTGGCGGTCTCGATGACGAGGTACTCCATGTTGCGGTCACCCGAACGCTGGAAGGCGATCTCGACGGCTGTCGAGCCACTGCCGTTCGCCAGTGCCTCCCGTGTCCGGTCGAGCAGGCGGTCCAGACTCTCGCGGTCGTGCTGGACCCGCGCGTCGAAGTCGGTGTGTGGGTCGTCGTGCCCGGTGAACACGCGGTCCACGTCGAGTTCCGCTAGCGTGTCGAGCGCGGCGTAGAACTCGCCGATCGCGTCCTCGTAGCCGTCGTCGAAGCCGGTGTGCATCGCGACGGGGCGGAACGTGCCGAGCGCCATGTCGCCGGAGAAGAGGACGCGTTCGCCGTCCAGATCGGCCAGATAGCAGAGATGGTCGGCCTGGTGGCCCGGCGTGTGCACCGTCTCGACGGTGAGCGGACCGATGTCGACGGTCTCGCCCCGGCCGAGCCAGTGATCGACGGCCTCGCTGGGGAGGAGACTGCTGTCGCGTTTCAGCGACTCGACGGACATCTCGACCGCGTCGTCGAGGTATTCGCCCTGCACGCCCGCGGCCTGTGCGTTCGCCCGGACTGTCGCTTCCAGGTCCTCGGGATCGCGCTGGAATCGCTCCTGAACCGTTGCGGGCGCGTACACCTCGGGGTCGGCGGCGTCGATGACCGCCTGCACCTGCCCGATGTGGTCGGTGTGTGGGTGCGTAACGACCAGGTGTTCGATGTCCGCGAGTTCGTAGCCGTGAGCGGCGATGTCGTCGGTCAGTTCCTCGCGGGCCGTCTCGCCTGCCATCCCGGCGTCGAACAGGATCGGTTCGGCACAGTCCACGAAGTACGCGGCGACGTTCTCCGGCGGCCAGTCCACGCTGCATTCTAACCGATGGACCGTCGTCGACTCCTGCATTTGCTCTGCTCGCTCGTTCATTTTCAGAATAGGAGAGTCTTCCGACAGATAAACGTTCCCCTAGAATACAACAATGGAAACTAATCTCTGATGAAACAGCAACAGAACCAGTTATTTGGGGCAGTTTATTTAACGTTGTGCCCTTTCCGTCGGGTGTGCGGTCCCGAACCCGGGTACTGGATTACTCGTCGTCCCGCAGTTTGTACTTTTGGATCTTCCCGCTGGTCGTCCGGGGGAGGCTGTCGACGAACTCGACCTCGCGGGGGTGTTTGTACTCGGCCAGTTCGTCGAGGGCGAACTGTTTGATGGCTTCGGTAGTCACGTCCTCGCCGGGTTTGATTTCGGGCCGTGTGACGATGTAGGCGACGGGAATCTCGTTGCGGCGCTCGTCGTCGACCCCGACGACGGCGGCCTCGGCTACCGCGTCGTGTTCGGTGAGCAGTTCCTCGACCTCGCTCGGATAGACGTTGTATCCGGCGGTGACGATGACGTGTTTCTTCCGGTCGACGATCTCGTAGTAGTTGTCGCGGTCGCGACGGGCTACGTCGCCGGTCCGGAGATAGCCCCGCTCGGTGAACGCCTCCTCGGTGGCCTCGGGCATCTCGTGGTAGCCGTTCATCACCTGTGGGCCCCGGACCAGCAGTTCCCCCTCCTCGCCGGGCATGACTTCTTCGCCCTCGGCGTCGACGATCTTCGAGTCGGTCATCTGGAGGGGCTGGCCGACGGTCCCCTCGCGGTGGCCGAACGCGGTCTGGTTCTCCGTGTGGGTCGCACCGCAGGTCTCGGTGAGGCCGTACCCCTCCGTGATGTCGACCCCGGCGGTCTCTTCGAACTCGCGCTGGACGGCGACGGCCATCTTCGCACCCCCCTCCGCCGCGACTTCGAGACTCGACAGGTCGTGGTCGCCGAAGGCCTCGTCGTTGACCATGTCGACGTACATCGTCGTGACGCCGACGAAGTGGGTGATCCCCAGGTCCTCGATGGTCGCCATCGCCTCCGCGGCGTCCCACTCCATCGCGCTCCGGAGGTGGAGCGACCCGCCGTACAGCAGCGGCTGCCACCCACAGTGGATAAAGCCCGTGATGTGGTACATCGGCAGCCAGATCAGGCTCTTCAGTTCGGCGGGGGTCAGCGGCGCGTTCTCGTCGTCGTCGACCAGCATATCGATGCCCTGCGCGCGGACGTTCCGGTGGGTCAACTGCACGCCCTTGGGCTGGCCCGTCGTCCCGCTGGTGTATGGCTGGAGAGCCACGTCGTCGCTGTCGCGTTCGACGTGAGTCGGCTCGCCCGCAACGTCGTCGACGTGGTGGTCATCGTCGGGGACCTGCTCGCGGTCGCCCGCCGTGATGACCACCGGATCCACGTCGGTCTCTTCGAGCGCGTCGTCCACCGTACTCCGGAGCCACCAGTGGGTGACGATGGCTTCTGCCTCCGTGTCTTCGAGCTGGTGGACCATCTCTCGGGGCTTGTACTGAGGATTCATGAACGAGACCGGCGTTCCGGCCTTCAGTCCGCCCAGGGCGGCGATCACGTAGGTCGGCCCGTTGGGCAGATAGAGGACGATGCGGTCGTCCGGGTCCAGCCCCAGATCGTGGAGCCCGCCGGCGAACGCCGCCGACCGATTTCGCAACTCCGCGTGTGTCAGCGACTCGCCGTCCATCTCGACGGCAGTCAGGTCGCCGTTCGCCTCCGCCGTCCGATCGTGCAGTGCGGCGGCGTTGCCCGCCAGGGGATCGTCGCCGAGGTCCTGAAAGTCCATGCCACCCGATACCATTTAGCATTATTAATAACTACCGTCGTTCAGGTACGTGAGCTGGTAGGAACGTGGTCGGTCGCGGGTCAGCCCCGGAGGGCTTCCACGGGGCGTTCGCTGGCGGCCCGCCAGGCCGGGTACGCGCCCGCGATCAGGCTCGTGGCGATCCCGAACACGACCGCGCCGCCCAGATAGAGCAGTGTCTCGGTCGTGAACGCGAAGGGGCTCCCGAGGAAGATGGCGTTGGCCGCCAACACGACCAGCAGTGCCAGTGCGATGCCGATGCCCGCGCCGATGGCCCCGAGCATCGCGGCCTCGACCAGCAGGATCCGCAGGATGTCGCTCTTCGAGTAGCCGACTGCCCGAAGCACACCGATCTCCTCGCGTCGTTTGGTCACCGACATCAACATCGTGTTGGCGATGGAGACGCCGGCGACCAAAAGCGACAGCGACCCCAGCCCCGCCAGGAACAGGTTGATCCCGTTGACGATCGAGCGGAACAACCGCACGAGCGACGTGAGCTCGAAGACGAGCAGTTTGTCTTTGCGGCCGTTGAACTCCGCCCGTAGCGACGTGGCGGCCGCCTCGGCCTCGTCGACCGACTGGGTCGTGATCCGGACCTGACTGTAGGTACGATCGCCCGTTTCCTCGATGGGGAGGAACACATCGTCGACGCCGAACGCCGCGCTCTCGGCCAACACGGCGGTCACGCGGTAGGCTCGACCCTCCGTCTGTTCCCCTTCGTCGGCCTCGGGAGCCAGCACGATGCGGTCACCGGGTTCGAGGCCCTGGTCCGCCGCGAACTCGTGTGAGACGACGGCGCTCCGTCGCCAGCTTTTCGGAATCTCCCCGGCCGCCACCTCGTAGAGCAGTCGTGGGTCCTCCAGATACGTCGCCGAGATGGTGCGCCTGTGGTCGGCTCGAAGCCGATACTCCATCGATCGGGACTCCGTGGCGACGATTCCGGCACCGCCGACCGTCTCCTCGATCCGCATCAGGTCGGTCCGGTCGAAGTGCCGCTCTTCCTTGTCGAACCCCGGCGAGACGTAGACGTTCGTCGCGCCCTGCTCCTGGATTCGGTCGAGCTGGCTCTCCTTGAACGCCGCGCCGCCCCCGCCGATGGCCGCGATCGCCACGACGCCGATCGTGATCGCCGCGGCCGCCAGCAGCGACCGCGTGCGTGCCCGAGAGATGTTCCGCCGGGCGATGACGATGGACGGGAACCGCCCCGTGATCCGACGCAGCCAGCTCATCGCAGGACCTCCGTGTTCCCCGCCATCAGTCAAGCGCCTCCACGGGTCGTTTGTTGGCCGCCTTCCACGCCGGATACAGCCCCGCGACCAGCGCGGTCACGATACCGAACGCGACGCCGACTCCGACGTACCGGAGCCCCGCAGCGGTGAACGCCAGCGGGTCCCCGAGCAGTAACTGGTTGATCACCATCCCGATGCCGAGCGTGAGGGGAACGCCGATGGCCGCCCCGACGACGCCGAGGATCGTCGATTCGGCGACCAGCAGGCTGATCACGGCACGTTTTGGGTAGCCGTAGGCCCGGAGGACGCCGATCTCGCTCTCGCGCTCGATGGCCGCCATCAGCATCGTGTTGGCGATGGTGACCGCCGCGACCAAAAGCGAGATCGCGCCGACGCCGATCAGAAACTGGTTGATCGTGCCGAAAAACGCCGTGAACTGCTCGCGTTGCTCCTGGACCTGTTCGACCCGGACGACCTCCTCGCGAGCGTTGAACTCCCGTTCGATGGCCTGGGTCGCGGCGTCGACGGAGCCGGTCGTCGTGTCGACACGGACGATGGCCTGTTCGTAGCCGTCGCTCTCGAACTGCGAGGCCGGGACGAACACCGTCTGGTCCGCCCCGAGGGGCGCGGTGAAGCCCTGCGGCTCCAGGACCGCCGCGATCTCGAAACTCCGGTCGAACTCGTCGGTCACGTTGATCCGCAGTCGATCACCGGGTTCGAGGTCGTTCTGATCCGCGACGCGGGACCCGATCACGATCGTCCGTCGCCAGTTGTCCGGGATCGTCCCGTTTCGCGCCTCGTAGAATTCCCCCGGGTTCTCTAGCCCCTTCACCTGGGCCATGAACAGGAGCGAGCCGGTCTGGGTCTGGACGGTGGCCCCGATCGGCTCGTGGACCGGCAACACCGTCGCGCCGCTCGCGGCTTGCCCGATGCGGTCGATGTCTCCGTCGGAGAGTTCCGTGTTGGAGAGGTTGCCGTCCTCGAACACCGGGTCGGGTTCGACCGTCGCCGTCCCGCCGAAGCCCTCGTAGGCCTCCAGTTGGTCCTGCTTGAACGCCTCGCCACCCGTGCCGATGGCACCGATGGCCACGACGCCGATGACCACGGCCGTGATCGCGAGCGCCGAGCGCAGCGTCGCCCGCGAGAGGTTCCGCCGGGCCAGCGCCAGCGTCGGAAACCGGCCGACGAGCCAGCGGGTCGGGTTCACGGCTCGGCGTCCTCCTCGAAGTTCGCTCGTCGGCTCTCCGTCTCCCGGATCCGGCCGTCGATGAGCGTCACGACGCGGTCGGCGGCCTCGGCCACGTAGTCGTCGTGGGTCACCGTGACGACGGCGACGTTCTCGTCGCGGCGGAGTTCGTCGAACAGATCGAGGATCTGGTCGCCGGTGTCCCGGTCCAGGTTCCCAGTCGGCTCGTCGGCCAGCAGGATGTCGGGATCGTTGATCAGCGACCGCGCGATGGCGACGCGCTGTTTCTGCCCGCCCGACAGTTCGTCGGGGTAGTGGTCGAGCCGGTCGCCCAGTCCGACGCGTTCGAGTAACTGCGTGGCCCGCTCGCGGGTCTTCGTGGGTGTCCGATCGAGCATTCGGGGCATCTCGACGTTCTCGAGTGCCGTGAGCGTCGGGATGAGGTAGAAACTCTGGAAGACGAACCCGATCGTCTCCTTGCGTTTCCGCGTCTGCTCCCGATCGGTGAACGTCGACACGTCCTCGCCGCGCAGGCGCACGTCCCCGCTCGTGGCCACGTCCAGCAGGCCGAGCAGGTTCAGGAGCGTGGACTTCCCGCTCCCGGAGGGACCGACGACCGCCACGAAGTCCGAGGGTGCGATCTCGAAGTCGACGCCTTTCAGCGCCCGGACGACCTGCCCGCCCGTCTCGTACTCTTTGACCACGTCGGTCCCGCGGATGATCGCGTCCGTCGGGATCGTCTCACCCGTCGTGCCGGTACCGAATCCGTCCTCGTCCGGGTCGGGTCCCACAGCGGTCACCCCCGACGTCGGTAGATCACGACCGCCGCGATCAGGGCCACGAGCACGAGGATCGGGACGATAGGGAGGCCACCCTGCTGTGTCGACCGATCCGGCGTCGCGGCCTGCGTGACTGGCAGGTCGGTCGTGTAGTTGCGCCGGACGCCGTCGACGACGTAGCTCACTTCCACGGGGACCGTCGAGACGTTGCCTCGGATCGACGGCGTGAGCGTGAACGACGAGAAGTCGCTCGCGTCGACCGAGCCCACGAAGTACTTCTTGCGCCCGACGTTCTCGGCCTCGCCCGTCGAGACGATCACCGACTTCACCTCGTCGGACCCGACGTTGCTCGCGGTGGCGGTGATCTCGACCGTTCCGCCGCGCGCGACCGCTTCGACGCCGGTGAGTTCGACCGCTCCGGGGTTGGGTGGCGTGTCGAACGCGGCCTGGAACCGATCGGTCACCTGCTTGCGGGTGCCGTCGTCGGTGTAGTTCAGCGTCACCGTCACCGGGTAGGTGCCGCTCTCCTCGACCTGGCCCGGGAACCGGAAGTCGGTCGTCTCGCCGGCCTGCAGTCGGGAGGTGACCCGCTCGCTCGCGGTGAACGTCGCCACCGGCGAGTCGACGGACACTTCCACCTGACTCAGGTCGCCTTCGAGGCCGTTCGCGACGGTGACGTTGACCGGCTGGGTCGTGCCGGGCAGTCCGTCGGCCACCGAGAGCGCCAGTTGCGGCCCGTCGACGGCCTCCGTGCCGGTCGCTGCACCGAGCCGCTTCGTCCGCTTGAGCGTCTGGGTCTGTCCCATCGAGTTCGTGTATTCCAGCGTCGCCGTGATCGAGCCCGTGTCGCCGCTCGTGACCGACCCAGAGTACGTGAACGTCCGCTTGGTGCCGGATTCGAGTTTGGCGTCGAGCCGCTCCGGATCGTCGAACCGGATGTTCCGGCCGTCGACGGAAAGGTTGAGGTTCCGGATCGGATCCGACTGGCCGTTCGAGACGTTGACCGCGATCTCGCGGTTGGTGCCGACCGAGCCCGCCACGTCGATGCGCATCTTCGGCCCGCTCTCGGTGACGACGACCGTCACCGGATAGTTGAACTTGATCAGTTCGTCGTCGTTCGTCACCACCGAGACGGTTAGCCGGAGGTTCTTGACGCCGGCCTCCTCGAACGTCACCGTCAGCGGTGCGGTCACCGATCCACCCGGAGTCACCGTCCCGATGTTCCGGACCTGTCCGTACCGCTCGTACCCGCTGCGGCTCTCCAGCCGGACCGTCCGGACCTCGGCAGCCTCGGCACTGGCCGCCGCGTTCGAGATCTCGGCGCTGATCTCGACTAGATCTCCGGGAGCAGGCTGTGAGGGCGTGACGTTTACGCTCCCGAGCGAGATCTGCGGGCCCGATGACTGGGTGTTGTTCGCACTGTTCACCGTGTTCGCAGCCGCGAGCGGTGCGCCGGCCGCGGACGCGACCAACAACACCGCGAGCGCCGCCGTCGTCACCGCCGACAGCGATCGATGGAGGGCGGGACTCATGGCTGCAACCTCGGAGGGGAAGGGAAGTTGGGGACCATCGTCCTATGCGTTGGTCTCCCACTTCTACCCATTAGAATTTTTTTACTTGACATCGTTAGCGAGAGATTCGACACGCGAATTCTCGATCCGGAACGCTCCCGGCATGTGCAGATTTATTAACAGTGAGGTAGAACGCGCCATTGTTGATTAACAATGGTAACTAAAACGGAGGCAGCACGATGAGAGAACAGTTCGCAGTCGAGGGTCAGACGGCGCTTATCACGGGCGCGTCACAGGGTATCGGTCGCTCCATCGCCGAGCGGTTCGCCGACGACGGGGCCGACGTGGTCATCTGCTCGCGCGAGCAGGAGAAAGTCGACGAAGTCGCCGAGGGCATCAACGCCGAGGACGGTGGCGAGTGTCTCGCCATCGAGTGTGACGTGACCGACCGCGACGCGGTCGACGCGCTGGTCGAGGCGACCGTCGAGGAGTTCGGCGGCGTCGACATCCTCGTCAACAACGCCGGGGCCTCGTTCATGGCCAACTTCGAGGGCATCAGCGAGAACGGCTGGAAGACGATCGTGGACATCAACCTCCACGGTACGTATCACTGCACGCAGGCCGCGGGCGAAGTCATGCGCGAGGGTGACGGCGGCGTGATCGTCAACTTCTCCAGCGTGGCGGGCAACCGCGGCGCGCCGTTCATGAGCCACTACGCCGCCGCGAAAGCCGCCGTCTCGAACCTCACGTCGACGCTGGCCTTCGAGTGGGCCGAGGACGACGTCCGGGTGAACTGCATCGCGCCTGGGTTCGTCGCCACGCCCGGCGTCGAGAGCCAGATGGGCGTCAGCGCCGACGACATCGAACGCTCGGAGGTCGACCGCCAGATCGGCGTCGAGGAAGAGATCGCCGACCTGGCCCAGTTCCTCGCCAGCGACGCGTCCTCGTACATCACGGGCGAGACCATCACGGCGAAGGGCGTTCCGGACATCATGGAAGACCCGGACATCTAGGTCCGCGAAATCCCATTCGATCTTTTGGCGTGGCCGCGGCGTCCCACCCGGAGCCCCGCGTGGCGGTCGAACGACCTCACCGAGGCGGTAACTTATTTCCCGGTCCCGGTCGGTGAGGGGGTATGGCACGTGACGTATTCCTGCCGGTCGCGGCACAGCCCAGCGTTGACACCCTCGTCGAACAGGCACAGACTGCGGAGGAACTGGGATACGACCGCGCGTGGCTCCCGGAAACCTGGGGTCGGGACGCGGTGACGACACTCACGAGCATCGCCCACGGGACCGAGGAGATCGGTATCGGCACCTCCATCATGCCGATCTACTCCAGGTCGGCTGCCCTCATCGGCCAGACCGCCGCCACCCTGCAGGAGGTCTCGGACGGCCGGTTCCGCCTCGGCCTCGGCCCGTCGGGCCCCATCGTCATCGAGAACTGGCACGGCAAGGATTTCGCCAACCCGCTGAAGTACACCCGCGAGACCGTCGACGTGGTCAAGCAGGTCCTCTCGGGCGAACGGGTCAGTTACGACGGCGAGTACTACGACCTCGACGGGTTCCGCCTGCGCTGTGAGCCGCCCGAACAGCCACCGGGGATCGACGCCGCCGGGATGGGACCAAAGTCCGTCGAACTCGCCGGCCGCTTCGCCGACGGCTGGCACGCCCTGATGCTCACGAAAGACGGCCTCCGTGACCGACTGGACGACTTCGACCACGGTGCCGATCTGGGCGACCGCGACCGGAGCGACCAGGAAGTCACGGTCTCGCTGACCTGCTGTGTCGACGAGGATCGGGAGCGTGCCCGCCAACTCGTCAAGCAACATATCTGCTTCTACATCGGGGGCATGGGCACATTCTACCGGGATGCGCTGGCCAGGCAGGGCTACGAAGATCTGGCCCACGACATCGCGGACAACTGGGACGACGGCGACCGCGAAGAAATCGTCGCGGAGTTCCCGGAGGACCTACTCGACGAACTCGCCGTGGCTGGAACGCCCGAAGAGTGCCGCGACCGCATCGACGAGTTCGAGGCCATCGACGGCGTGACTTCCGCCTCTGTCTCTTTCCCCCGGGCGGCCGAACAGGCCGACATCCAGCGAACCATCGAGACGCTCGCACCGGAAAACTGACACGAACGTCTCGGCTCGATGAACAGACTCGTCCGGAGTCGAATCGGCCACCCGAGTCATCGCTTTCACATTCCAGAGCGAGTTGCGGGAAACTATTATATGCTAGGGGCTGTTTAACACACCCAACTGTTAACACAGAACCTATTCAGTTTTACACTTCTATTATGAAAGGGTATATATGCAGTAAACGTTAATTCGGTTCTTATGCGTGGGAAATCCACATTAGATGCCGTCGATAGACGGGCGTTCATGAAGCGTTCGGTCGGGACAGCAGGACTCGTCGGGGCCGCTGGCCTCGCGGGTTGTTTCGGTGACGAGGGGACCGGTAGCGGCGAGGCCCCTGGTGCCGACGGCGAGATGGTCATGACGACCTCGACGCAGGACACGTCGGCGTATACCATGAGTACGGTCATCGCGAACGTCGTGAGCCAGAACAGCGACGAGGTGAGCGTCCAGGCCCAGCCCAGCGAGGGGACCAACGCCAACATCGGTCGGCTCAGCCAGGACAATTCCGACATCGTCTACATCCAGAACTGGACGGCGAGCAAGATCGCAAACGAGGAAGAGCCCTTCGGAAACCTCGATTACACCCCGGTTCAGACGTTCCACCTGTACGATCTGGCGTGGTTCCTCTGTTCGGCCAACGACGACTGGACCACCATCTCCGACATCGGCTCGGGCGACCGGGTCTCGCCGACCCCGAGCGGCTCGGGGACTGCGGAGATGCTCGAATACGCGCTCGGGTTCGCCACGGACGAGTACGAGCGCATCAGTATCGGGTACGGCTCACAGGGGAGTGCGATGAGCGAAGGCCGCCTCGACGCCGGAGCGGGGACGTTCATCAACCTCTCGGTCGAACCGAGCTGGGTCCAGCAGATGAAGAGTACGGTCGACCTGCGCCTGCTCCAGTTCCCCGATAGCGTGACCTCGGAACTGGAGGAGGACCCGGCCATCATCATGAGCGAGGTCGACACGACAGAGTTCGACGGCTACGCCTACGCGCCTGACACGCTCAACACGCCGGCGCTCGCGTACAACTTCGTCACCCGGGACGACTTCGACTACGACACGCTCTATACGTTCCTCGAGACGCTGTGGGCCAACCGCGACGGCCTCGGCGATGAGAACGCCCTGCTCGCCCGGATGGAAGAGGGCGAATTCTGGGTCGAGAACGGTTACGACACCCTCCCGTTCCACCCTGCTGCTGCTGACTTCTACAAGGAACAGGGCGTCTGGAACGACGACTACGACGTCGCCGAACAGTAGCGACCGGGACTGGTTGCCGCCACACCTCATTCCTTCGATACTACGATGACCGATACTACATCCGAAACCGAGATCTGGTCGCCGCGCGAGGACCTCGATGCCTTCCGCGAGCGGGGGATCGTCGAACAAGTACTGCTCGTGTTGATCACTTTCATCGGCGTCGGCCTGACTGCGGTGACGCTGTACTTCGCCTGGGGCAGACCGATCGTCCGGGCCAAGTTTGCCGTCGGCTTTTTCGGTGCCGGCACTGCCCTGTACTACCTCACACAGGCACTGGCGGTCGCGGAGGACCCGACCGACCGGAGCGACGCGACGCTGGTGACCGACTGGCTTCCCGACCGCGCCTATCGGCTCGTCAGGATCGTCGATGGCGTCGTCTGTGTCGCGATCGCAGGGGCTGCCGCCGTCGCCAGCTACCACGTCTTCACCAGCTACGCCCGCCTCGACGGCCCGGCCCTCATCAGCGGGTTCCAGAACGTCGACCTGTACGTCGGGCTGGTCATCGTCTTCCTGGCTATCGACGCCACCCGGCGAGCCTACGGTTGGTCCATCGCGCTCGTCGCGGTGGGCTCTGTGCTGTACGCCTACTTCGGCGACCTGATGCCGGGCTTCCTCCAGCATCCCGGCTTCTCGCTCGAGGGTGTCGCGACGTACGGCGCGGTCCGGCTCACTGGAGCCTTCGGCTTTATCATGGAGATCGGTGCGACCTGGGTCGCCATCTTCATCATGTTCGCCGGGCTCGCTCGCGAGTTCGGCGCGCTCGACGTAATCTTGGGCCTGGGCCAGAAACTCGGCGAGAACCTGCGGAGCGGCGTCGTCCACGTCGCCGTCATCTCCAGCATGGCCATGGGGTCGATCACCGGGAGTGCGGCGGCCAACGCCGCCACCACCGGTTCGTTCACGATCCCGATGATGAAAGAGCAGGGCGTCCGGAAGGACTTCGCGGCCGCCATCGAGAGCGTCGCTTCCTCCGGCGGGCAGATCATGCCCCCGGTCATGGGTGTGGCCGCGTTCCTGATGGCCGACATCCTGGGTGTGGCCTACGTCCGGGTCATCCAGGCGGCGATCATCCCGGCACTGCTGTTTTACTTCTCGGTCGGCGTCGCCGTCCAGTTCGCGGTCCTCCGGTACGGCTGGACCACCGAGAACACGGACGGCCCCGGCATTCTGGCCTCGCTCTTTAGCCGGAGCGCGCTGCTGAAATCGCTGTACGCGCTGGTCGTCGTGGGCGCGTTCTACCAGGCCCGAGTCATTCTTGGCTTCAGTCTCTTCGCGGCGGCCGCGGCCGCTCTGGCGTCGCTGGTGGTCGCCCGCCTGCTCCGGGCCGTGGTCCAGAACCAGCGCAGTACGGCCGCGGATTTCGCCAGTGGTGTCGCGCGCTTTTTCGACGGCACGCACTTCGCGATCCCGATGTCGGTGTTGATCTACACGCTCGTCGTCATGCAGCTCTCGCCGATGGCGGCGGGGCTGTACACGACGCTGACGCTGATCGGGACGATGGTTCTGGGCAACCCCATCGCGACGCTGGCCCGCGAACTCGGCGGTCTCGCCGACGAGAGTGACGCCAGCGGCTCGCCCTCGAACGTTTCTCTCGTGGCGGCGATCGAACAAGCGCTGTACACGTTCGTCGGAACGGGGTACCGGACGCTGAAGGGCTTCCGGCGCGGTGCGATCGACATGGCCCCGCTGGTGGGCGTCCTCGCCGCGATGGGCGTCATCATCAGTATGCTGACCCAGACGGGACTGACCTCCGAGATCAGTGTTCGGATGGTCGCGCTCGGCGGTGGTGTCCTGCTGGTCGTCCTGATCCTGGCGATGATCACCAGCATCCTCTTCGGCCTCGGGATGCCGACGCCGGCCGCCTACATTCTCGTGGCGACCCTGCTCGTGAGTCCACTGACGGATCTGGGCGTGACCGAGATCACGGCCCACCTGTTCGTCTTCTACTTCGCGATGCTGTCGGCGATCACGCCGCCGGTCGCGGTCGGCGTGGCCGTCGGCTCCCGGATCGCCAACAGCGGGTTCATGACCGCCGCGAAACAGGCGATGAAGATCGGTGCGGCGGGCTTTCTGATCCCGTACGCCCTGGTCGTCAACGACAGCCTCGTGAACTGGACGCTGACCGGGACGCCCGTGGCCGTGTTCTGCGTGTTCGTCGGCGTCGTCGCGCTGACGGCGGTCACGATCGGCTTCGACGGCCGCCACGTCCTCGGTATCCCCCACCGGGCGGCCTATCTCGCCCTGGCCATGCTCGCGATGTACGCGCCGGCACTGGGCGGGTTCGTCGGCGGTAGTGTGACAGTGCTGTTGCAGGTCACCGCGGCCGCCGTCGCGCTGGTCGGCCTCGCACTGGTGCAACTCGATCGGCTGCCGCCGGCCGTCACGCCCGCACCCCGCGCCCGGGACCGCTGACCGCGCCGTTCGTTTGGTCGGCACTCCGTGTCGGCCCCATCACCGAACTGTCCAGCGGCGACGGCGTACAGTATCAGTCCTGAATACGGAGACGATGGATTCTTTGCACCCTCCCCTGCTACAGTGGCTATGCTCGCGTCGGATACCCTCGATGTGCTGGTCGTCGACGACAGTGATTTTTTCGTGAGCATCACTGCCGACAAACTCAGCGACGAACACGGGATCGCGACGCGAACCGCCAACAGCGGTGCAGAGGCGCTGTCAATCCTCGAAGACGAAGCCGTCGACTGCGTGGTCAGTGACTACCAGATGCCCGAGATGAACGGGCTCGAACTGTATCGTCGGATCGATGACCAGTACGGCATCCCCTTCGTCATGGTGACCGGCGAGGGCGACGAGATGGTGGCAAGCCACGCGATGAGCGCGGGCGTCGACGAGTACTTCAAGAAAGACGAGATCGCGGCCCAGGACCGACTGGAACTGCTCGCCAACCGGATCAAAAACGTCGTGGCACAACAGCGGGCCCGCAACCGATACGAGTTGCTCGTCGACAACGCGCCCGACGAGATCGTCCACGTCGACACCGACGGCACCATCGTGGCGGCAAATAGCGCGATGGCTACCTCCTTCGGGACCGACGAGCAAGACCTGATCGGCCAGCAACTCGGACACGTGGTGCCGGGCGACGTGGCCCAGGGCCGTATCGAGGAGGGCAAGCGGGCTATCACCGCTGGGAGCGCGGTCACGTTCCAGGACAGCATCGGCGTCCGGCACTTCCACAACATCGCCGTGCCGATCACGGAGGGCAGCGGCGACGAGTCCTTCCAGCTCATCTCGCGGGACATCACCCAGCAGAAACGCCGTGAGCGGGAACTGGCCACCACCAACGAGGAACTCGCCGTCATCAACCGTCTCGTGCGACACGACATCAACAACGACCTCCAGCTCCTGCTCAGCTGGGCCGAGATCGCCAAACAGCAGGCCGAGGGCGAGCCCCGGGAGTACCTCGACCGCATCGAGAACGCCTCGGAACACATCGCCGAACTAACCTCCGTCGTCGGCGACGTCGTCGACTCGATCGCCCACGGCGAGTCGTTCGATCTGGAAGCCATCCCGCTGGAGCCAGTCGTCACCACCGAGATCGAGAAGCGGCGGACCGCCGACGACGCGACTATCTCCATCGTCGGCGACGTGCCGTCGGTCGAGGTCTGTGCCAACGAGTTACTTCGATCGGTCGTCGGGAACCTCCTGAGCAACGCCGTGCGTCACAACGACAGCGACGACCCGACCGTCTGGGTTACAGTCGAGGAGGAAGACGAGGACGTGATCGTCAGCGTCGCCGACGACGGCCCCGGCATTCCGGACGACCAGAAAGACGAGATCTTCGGGAAAGGCGAGATGGGCACAGAGAGTCCGGGCACCGGAATCGGACTCTACCTCGTCAACCGCCTCGCGGAGGCCTACGGCGGCCGCGTCTGGGTCGACGACCGCGTGGACACGGACGTTCCACCCGAGTCCACAGCGGACGACAGCGGAGCCGTGTTCAGGGTGCGACTCCCGAAACACATCGCGTGATTCGGTACGGGGCGGCGAGGACCCAGACGAGTTGGCTTAACAGTTTTTTCCCAGGAGTCGTCGCTGGAAGCCGTTGGCAATCCCTGACACCCGGAGGTTAACTATTTTAGGGGTGCCCGCCGGAGAGACAGTAACTCCATGACAGGCTATACGGGTTCGGATCTGTTCGTCGACGCGCTGGAGCAGTATGGCGTCGAACACGTCTTCGGCAACCCCGGCACGACGGAGTTGCCAGTCCTCGACGCGATCAGTCGGAGCGACCTCGAATACGTCCTCGGACTGCACGAGGACATCGCGGTCGGGATGGCCTCGGGCTACGCCAGTACCCGCCGCTACCACGCCCACCACGACGAGAGCGTGATGCCGGCCGGCGTCGTCAACCTGCACATCACGCCCGGCCTGGCCCACGGCGTCGGCAACACCTACGCCGCCCAGTTCGCGGGCACGCCGCTGGTCATCACCGCCGGCAATCACGAACGGGACTTCCGCCACGAGGAACCCCTGCTCCACGGCGACCTCGAAGCGATGGTCGACCAGTTCACGAAGTGGTCCGACGAGGTACTCGACGTGACGGCCCTACCGACGATGCTCCGGCGGGCGTTCCGCGTCGCGCTGACACCGCCGACGGGCCCGGTCTTCCTCGGTCTCCCACAGGACGTGATGCTGTCCGAGACCGACCCCGAGGCCATCGAGCCGTTGGGTCCGATCCCGAACGCCGGGCCGGGCGATACCGGCCAGATCGAACGCGCCGCCGACCTGCTCGCAGAGGCCGACGATCCCGTGTTGATCCTGGGCGACCACGTCGCTCGCTCTGGGGCCGACGCCGTCGACGCGGCCGTCGACTTCGCTGAGGCGTCGGGCGCACGAGTCCACGCCGAGATCCTCTCCTGTGAGGTGAACTTCCCCGGCGAGCATCCCCAGTGGATCTCCCACGTCCCACCCAACGAGGGCGTCGCGAGTATGCTCATGGACACCGATACGCTCGTGTTCGTCGGCACCTCCACCCACACGACCCTGCTGAACCACGAGAACGCGCTCGTCGACAGCGACACCACTTGCATCCACATCTCCGACGACGCCTGGGAGGTCGGGAAGAACCAGCCCGCACAGGCCGCTGTCGTCGGCGACCCGGGCCTCGTGATGGAACAGCTGGCCGAGCGCCTCGACGACCGGATCGACGACGCGGAACGAAAGCGCCGGATCGACAGCGTCGAGACGACCAAGCAGGCCCTTTCCAGCACCATCCAGTCGATGAGCGAGGACGAGACGCCCGAGGGCGAGACCCGCGCTTCGAAGGCCGACCTCGTCGACGCGCTCAAAGAGACCGCGCCGGACGCCTACATCGTCGACGAGGGCGTCACGTCCAAATACCCCCTCCTGATCCGCTGGGAGATGGAAGCCGAGCAGATGATCTCGAACAAGGGCGGTGGCCTCGGCTACGGCCTCCCCGCCTCCGTCGGGGCGGCCGTGGCCGAGTCGATGCAGGACGACCCCCGCGACGTGGTGGGCTACATCGGTGACGGCTCGTACCTCTACTACCCGCACTCGATCTACACTGCGGCCCGGCACGACCTCGATCTCACCGTCGTGATCCCGGACAACCGCAACTACCGCATCCTGAAGGACAACACCATCGAGATCTTCGGCGGCGACGACGAGGACCACGACTACGTCGGCATGGACTTCGAACCACCGGTCGACCTGGTCAAAAACGCCGAGAGCCACGGGGCGCGGGGCCACCGCGTCGAGACCGCAGACGAGATCGCCGAGACCTTCGCCGACGCGCTGGACCGGGAGGGGACGGACGTGCTGGACGTGCTGGTCCACGACTGAGCGGCGGCAAGCACGATTCGCTGTCCGGTCGACAGGTATTTTTTCGCCGCGGTGGCTACCCGGCGAACGTGCAGAACCCGCTGTGGCGGCTGAGCCGCAACGCGTACGGGCGGCAGATCTACGAGACGCTCGCCGACCTCGGGATCAAAGTCGCCAAACTCGACCAGTACGTGTCCGATCTGACGACCGTGCCCGACGCCACAGCGCCTGGCGGTGTCACCATCGACTGTCACCGCGCCGGCGAACTCGACCGCTCGGAAGCCGACGCGTTCGTCGAACCGGCCCCCATCGACCGGGTCGTCACCGCCCGGATCGGCGGTGACCTCGTGGGGTACCTGTTTCTGAGCCACAATCGGCCGGTCTACGTCGAGGCACTGGATTCGGAGCGCCTGTTCGACGGCGCGTACCTCTGGCGAGTGTTCGTCGATCCCGCCCACCGAAACCGGGGCATCGCCACGGCCCTGGTCCGCCGGGCGCTCCGTGAAGCGGCGAGTCGGGGGGCCGACCGTGCTACTGCCCTCGTCGCCGTCGACAACGTCCCCTCCAAACGCCTCTTTGCCGCCAACGGGTTCGAACCGGAAAAACGCGTCAGCTACTACCACCTGCTGGGGTTCGAGCATCGCAGTACGAAACCACTGTAGTGCCGAAGGGACCCTAACGGGGCGGAATGCGGTCCTATATAGCACTTTTAGTCACCTTTATACAGAGTGTTAGATATCGATAAAAGTAGGGAAGGGGCCCATGACCGACGTCAAAACACACGTTCGGACAGCGGTGCGGAACGTCAGACGACGGGTCGACCGCCGAAAACCACCGGCAGACGAGGAGTATCTGCTGTTCAGTCTCGGGGTCGCCGACTACATCAGTCTCGTGGCGCTGTTTTTCGGCTGGACGGCGACGCTGCTGGTGTTGACCGGCGAGCCCAACTGGGCGCTGGTCTCCATGCTGGTCGCGTTCGGCTTCGACAAACTCGACGGGTTCTACGCCCGCGAGTTCGGCGAACCGACGACGATGGGGCGACACATCGACGCGTTCATCGACGTGTTCACGTACCTGGTTCCGGCGGTCGCGCTCTATCACGTCGTTCTCTCTCCCGCCACGGTCCTCAGCGTCCTCGTCGGCTTCACCGTCCTCGCGTTCGGCCTCCTCCGACTGGTTCGGTTCGCCAGTGAGGGGCTCGAAGACGACGACGGGACGAGCTACTACCGGGGGCTCACCGTCGTCCACCTCAACGTCCTGATGGTCGGCAACTACTTCCTCGCCACCTTCGTCGACCAGTGGAACGGGTGGCTGGCGGCCGCGACGGTCCTGCTGACCGCTCCGCTGATGATCTCGAACTACCGGAGCTACAAGACCGTCGGCAGTCACACCGTCGCGGGACTGCTCGCGCTCGCCGTCGTCGGGCTCGCGCTGGTCCTCGAATTCGGCATCTAATCTCAGTCGTCGCGCTCCGCCCGCCCCCGCTCGCCCTGTGCAGTCCCACCTTTTTCTCCTCGGGTTCGCTCCCCTCCGGTCGCGAACCCCTCGTGCAAAAACGTGGGCGAAAAAACCGGTCGCTCAGTCGTCGCTCTCGGCCCGCACCCGTTCACCCTGTGCCGTTTCGGGGAAGATCTTCCCCGGATTCAGCGTGTCCTTTGGGTCCAGGGCGCGTTTGAGCGCCCGCATCGCCTCGACGCTCTCCTCGCCGTGTTCGGACACGAGGTACTTCCGTTTCCCGCGGCCGACGCCGTGCTCGCCGGTACAGGTCCCGCCCATCTCGATGGCGCGCTCGACGATGTCGGTGTAGACTTCTTCCCCCGTCGCGATTGTCTCGGGGTCGTCCAGGTTCACCAGCACGGAGTAGTGGACGTTGCCGTCGCCGGCGTGGCCGAAGCAGGGGACGACGATGTCGTCTTCCGCGCCCCGATCCTTGGCGTAGCGGATGATCTCGGGGAGCTTGCTGATCGGGACGGTGATGTCGCCGGGGTGGAGCGGCTGGAGGTCGGGCTTCCACATCTGGATCGCGAAGGCGAGTTCCGCGCGGGCCTTCCAGAGCTGGTCCATCGCCTCCTCCTCGGCCATCTCGAACCGCTCGACATCGTGGCCCTCGAAGATCGACCGGCAGAAGTCGATCTCCTCGTCGATCCCGTGGTTGGCGTGGAATTCGAGGAAGACCATCGGGTCGGCCGGCAGGTCGGTGTCGTCGTCGGCGTAGTCGGCAGCGATCTCGGCGCTCACGTCGTCGACGAGTTCGATCTTGGCCACGTCCACACCGGACTGGATCGCGTCCATGACGGCCTCGGCGGCGTCGTCGAGCGTCGGGAAGATGGCCCGTCCGCCCCTGATCTGCTGGGGTCGTCCCTCCAGCTCAAGCGTCGCTCGCGTCACGACGCCGAGGGTCCCCTCGCTCCCGATCAGGAGCTCCTTCAGGTTGTACCCGCTGGAGGTCTTGACTGCCTTCGAACCGGTCTTGATCACGGAGCCGTCGGCGAGGACGGCTTCCAGTTCCAGCACCCAGTCGGCGATCTCGCCGTACTTGACGGTCTGCATCCCGCTGGCGTCGTTGGCGATCATGCCGCCGATGGTGGAGATGTCACCCGAAGACGGCAGCGGCGGGAAAAAGAGGCCGTGCTTGGCGACTTCCTCGTCGATCACGTCGCCCATCACACCCGGTTGCACGTCGATCTGGAAGTCGTCGGGGCGGACCGCCAGCACGTCGTTCATCCGTGTCATGTCCATGCTGACGCCCTCGTACTCGGGAACCGGGTTGCCTTCCAGGCTGGTGCCCGCAGCGTAGGGTGTCACCGGGACGCCACGTTCGTTGGCCGCGGCCAGGACAGCGGACACGTCCGCCGTCGATTCGGGCCAGACGACGGCGTCGGGCTTGACGCCCGTCCCGGCACCGTCGGAGGCCCAGTCGCCCGCGTGGTTGTCCCGGTCGGAGTCCCCGAACGACACCTGCTCGTCGGGCAGCACGTCCGTCAGAAACGAACAGTCGTGTGGCATTGTATTACACCCACGCCCGGGCCGGCTTAAATCCATGCCGTACGCGGCCGGTTCCGCGATCGAGAGGACCGTCCCGGTCGATCCGCCCTCGACGCCACGGGGGTACGCTGGGGGCCCGATCGGCGATGGCGACCTGCTCTTTTATTACTCGTCCGTGAGATCCGTCGGTATGTACGACCGGATCCTGCTGCCGACGGACGGGAGCGAGGAGGCGACGGCGGTCGCCGACGTAGCCTTCGATATCGCGGCGGCTCACGACGCGGCGGTCCACGTCCTCAACGTCGCGGACACGACCCGGGACAGCGTGACGAACATTCGCGGTCAGGTCGTCGACGCCCTCGTGGAGGAGGGTGAACGGATCGTCGACGACGTCGAGGAACGGGGCCGAGACCGGGGCGTAACCGTGTGGACGGAGGTCTTGCAGGGTGACCCGTCACCGACGATCGTCGATTACGCGTCGGAGTCCGATATCGACCTCGTCGTCATGCCGACCCAGGGGCGACGCGGGCTGGAACGGGTCCTCCTTGGAAGCGTCACCGAACGGGTGATCTCGTCTGCGCCGGTTCCGGTTCTCGTCTGTAACCCTGGCTCGGAGTTCGCGTTCGCGTACCCACCCGAGCGCGTACTGGTCCCGACCGACAGGAGCGACGCGGCCGACCGGGCGCTGTCGGCGGGGATCGACGCCGCCGCCGCGACCGGCGCGACGCTGCACCTACTCACCGTCGCCGAGACGGCGTCGCTCGGTCCCGACGTGCGATCGACTAGCACGACGGAGCGACTCTCCGAGGCGGCCGAAGAAACGCTTGATGACGCCCGTACTCGTGCCGAAGCGGCCGGGGTCGAATCGCTCGTAACCGCCGTCCAGCAGGGACAACCGTACCGGGAGATCCGTTCGTACATCGAGGACGAGGACATCGATCAGGTCGTTCTGGGCACCGGCGAGGAGTCCGATTTCGGCCATTTCCTCTGGGGCGGTGTCACGGCGAAACTCGTCAGATCGTCACCGGTCCCGATCCTGATAGCCCGAAATCGTGACCGGTAGTCCCCACTCAGACAACTCTCCACAACGGCAAAGTTCCCTCATACCGGGAGACTTTACATAGGAGGGTTTCCATTGTTAGGTCATGAAGGTAGCTGAGGTAACAGAGTTCGGCGGAAAAGAGAACATCGAGGTCAACGAGCGGGAGAAACCGGAGCCCGGGTCGGGCGAGGTCCGGATCGAGGTGAAGGCCGCGGGGATCAACTTTGCGGACATCATGCAGCGCCGCGGGCACTACCAGGGCGGTCCCGAACCGCCGTACGTCCCCGGGATGGAAGTCGCGGGCGTCGTGGACGCCGTCGGCGATGGCGTCGGCCGCGAGGTCGGTGACGAAGTGATGGGCTTCGTCGAGGAGGGCGGCTACGCGGAGTACGCCATCGCCAACGCGGCGGGGCTGTTCGACCTCCCCGAGAATATGTCCTACGAGGAGGGCGCGGGCTTCTCTGTCCAGTTCCTCACCGCCCACAACTGCCTGTTCGAGTGGGGCGACATGACCGAGGACGAGTCGGTGTTGATCCACGCCGCCGCGGGCGGGGTCGGGACTGCCGCCGTCCAGCTGGCCAGCAACGCCGGCGCGGACGTGTTTGGCACGGCGAGCACCGACGAGAAGCTCTCGCTGGCCGAAGAACTCGGCTGTGACCACCCGATTCAGTACACCGAGGAGGACTTCGTCGAACAGGTGAACGACCTCACTGACGGCGACGGTGTCGACCTCGTGCTCGACGGCATCGGCGGCGAGACGACCACCGAGAGCCTGAAGGCGCTGACCCACTTCGGCCGGATGGTTTCCTTCGGCGCGGCCTCGGGCGAACCGGGCCAGCCCAACACCGCCGACCTCCTGTTCAACAACCACACGATCATCGGCTACCACCTTGGGCAGGCCATGTACCGCGACCCCGGTCGTGTGTTCCAGGCCGTCCCGAAGCTGACCGAACAGCTGGGGTCTGGCGATCTCGAAGTGATCGTCGGGACGAGTTTCGACCTCGACGACGCTGCCGAGGCCCACCAGTACATCGAGGACCGCAAGTCCAGCGGCAAGGTCGTCCTGAAACCCTGAGCCGCCACTGTCGAGTTCGAAGCGACCAGTACCATTAGGAACCGGCAGTCCCTAGCCGGGGTGATGACCCGTGAGGCCGTCCAAGCCGGGTTCGCAGAGTTCGTCGGTGACATCGTCGACACAGCGTACGACGAGTTCGACGTGGTCGCCGTGTTGCGTGGTGGGTCGGGAACCAGCGGCCGCCTGCTCAACAAACTCCTCAAGAACAGTCGCCGCCTCGACCAGCGCGTCGTTCGCCCGGAGTTGCGCGAGTACCGCCGTCGGGTCCTCGACCAGTTCGAGCCGGTCCTGGCCTACGCCGCCGATGGTGACGGTGATTTCGAGGACTACCGGAATCGGGTCCGCGAGGCTGACGTGTACCTCGCCCATCTCCGGCCGTCCGTCCGTGGCGACCGCCGGCAGGCCATCGAACAGGCCCAACTCGACAGACAGCGCCGGCTGGCCGAGGCCGCCCGGCCGCTGGTCGAGTCACCCGAATCCGACTTCTGGGCCGCCGCCGTCGACGCGCTCGACCGGGACCACGCCCGCGACCTCGTCCAGACACACTTCACGTTCACCGATCCGCTCCGGGAGTACCCCGACGCCTTTCTCTTCGAGACCGAGATCGACCCGGGTGACGTGGTCGGTGGCCCGCTGGCCGGTCGGCTCCCCTCGGTGACCGTCGAGTACACCGACGAGGTGATCCGGGTGCTCGAACGGGCCGAGGCCACCGTGGTCGAGCGGGCGCTCTCCGAACTGGACCGGCGGTTCGACGCCTGAAAATCCCGAATCCGAACCCCCACTCACTCCCGAGGGTCTCCCAGCATGATAGCGACGCCGAAGACGGTGAGTCCGAGTACGACGCCGAGTGCACGGGCAGTGAGGATCACCATGGCCGCCGCTTCGGCCTCCGCATCCGGCGGCGAACGATCACCCGACACCTCCCAGAGCAAGTGATACTCACCGCCGGACCGCACGACGATCCCACCCCGGGGGTTCCGGTGGTCTGTCCAGTCGATGGGTCGATGAGTGGTCAGGTTCCGCTCGTCCAGGAGTCGCCGTTCCCGCGGCGAGAGGTCGTCACGCTCGACGGAGACGTTCTCGAGCACGTCTCCCCAGGAGACCGGAACGAGGAGCGCGGTGACCGTCTCGTCGTCCGTTTCGACGACCCGTCTGTGAAGCTGACCCTCGATACCGACGAACCGTTCTCCCGCACTCGCGGCGCGTCCGACGCCCGTGGGGTAGTTCTGCACGAACCGCACGGAACCGTTGGCTTCGATCGCCTCGTCGAAGACGCATCCCCAGTCCTGCTGACTGTATTCGCATCCGATCCCCGCGATGTCCGTTCCCCTGGCTGCTCGCGGGAGGCGATCCCCGTCGCTCGGCAACTCGACCGCGCGATACTCGAACGCCGGATCCGTGGCGTGCGGGAAGACCAGAATCGGATTGGCGACCAGCACGACCCCGACCACCAGTAACACTCCTCGAACGTATCTGGAGGGCACATCGACCCCTGGAACCGATCAGGTGAAAAACAGTTCGCTCGCTATATCGGCAGCATCGACACGTCGATACCGTCCCGTCGGCCGTCCAGTACGTCGAACCGTTCATCTCGGCGCTGTTCGAGCCAGTAGAGCAATCGTTCGGCCCACGTCAGCTTCCGCCCTTTCGCCTCGCTCACGCCGGGATCGTCGAAGTCCCAGCCCACGAAGGTCAGTTCGGCCGCACCGACGTGGCCGGCCAGAAAGGCCGCCCGGTCGCCGTCGGTGAACCCGCCGAAGTTCTCCACCGGTCCCCCCGGCTCGGCCTGTGTCGTCGGGAGCACCTGTTCGTCCGTAAACCGGGGTACCCACTCTCTGACGGCCGCGACGTTGTCGCCGTGGGCGTGTGTCGCGACCGGGATGCCCTGATCGGTGAGGTCCAGGGCCGTCCCGGGATTCTTGTCGAGGTCGGTGACCATGCAGTCGACAGCGACCCCCTCCTCACGCAGGGTATCCACGGCCGTCGACGCGGCGATCACGGCGTCGGCCGCGGCTGCGCGGTCGGCCTCGGCCGCCAGTGACGGTCCCGCACCCGCGATCGCGACGCGCTGGTCGGTGAAATCCAGCTCTGCCATGTCGAAGGACCCGACGAGGTCGGCGAGTACGTCCCGAGCACGCTCGTCGCCGCGACGGTCGTAGCCGAAATCCGCGAGGATGGCCTCGTAGACGGGTTCCCAGGTGCAAAATTCCATGCTAAGCGCTCACCGACTTGGTCCTATATAAATCGAGGTGAGCCGAAGTGGCACAACCTGGTACCCCTACCCGGGTGCCCTTTCGGCCTTCACCCCCCTGTTTTGGCGCATCTGGCATAAGTTTTCTCTTCGTCAGACACCCCGGTCGGCCGTCGTCCGGCGGCTGGCGTCTGACGAGTAAGCAGGGCTTACGCCGCCGGTAGTCCGTTCGTAATCGCCGACAGAACGGGTGCGAGCGAATCTCTGTCGACACCCGCGGCCAACCGCCGGAGGGCGCTGACCGTCCCGAACAGCAGGAGCGGCCCGTTGCCGTCACAGTCCCCACCGTTCTCGACGGCCGTGACGCCGTAGGTACCGGCCTCGTTGCGGAGCAGTGTTGCGGCCGTCCGGTCGAGCCCCGATACCTCGAACACCCGAACGACGGCGTCGTCTGCGTAGGTACCATCGACGCCGAGCCGGTCGAGATGCCGGCGGGCCTCGCCGGTCGTGGTCACGTCCAGTTCCTCGACCTCGGGCGTTCGGACCCGTTCGCGAGTGAAGGCGTCACCCACCAGCGCGGCGTCGCGGGTCTCTTTCACGTCGTGGGTCCGGATCACGTGCGCGCCGCGCTCGACGGCCATCGCCGTGGCCGCGAGGCTCACGGGGAGGGCCTCCTCGGTCGTCCGGCCGGCGATCTCCCGGAGGAAGTTCTTCCGGTTGATCGAGACCAGCAGCGGGTAGCCGTAGCCCCGGAACTCACGGAGCCGGTCGAAGGTCTCTCGGTCGTCGTCGGTGGTCTTGTCCTCGCTCCAGCCGCCGAAGGCGGGGTCGAGGATCGTCTTGTCGGTGAACCCGTTGAGTTCGAGGGCGTCGTAGATGTCGTCGACCGCTTCGATAGCGCCCGGCCGTTCCAGATCCGGCGGGCTGGCCATCTTCGCGACGGCCACGTCGTAGTCGGCACAGACCTCGGGTAGCTCCGGGTCGGCGAACCCGCAGATGTCGTTGACCATGTCGAAACCCCGATCCAGGGCGGCCTCGGCGACCTCGTGGTAGCGGGTCTCGATAGAGAAGACGGCGTCGCCGGAGACGCTCTCGATGGTCTCGACGGCCGTATCGAGCCGGTCGAGTTCCTGCTCGGCGGAGAGCACGTCGAACTTCTTGTTGGCCGATTCGAGGCCCACGTCGACGATGTCTGCCCCTTCGTCGATGAGTTCCTCGTCGACGTACTCGGCGGCGTCTCCGGGGTCGTCGTAGACGCTCGGGTCGTACGGCGACTCGCTGGAGACGTTCAGCACGCCCATGATGCGGGGCGGATGGTCGTCACCGATGCCCAGCCCGGCCGCGTCGACGTTGCGCATACCGCTCCCAGGGAATCCAGCCGGTAAAACGACGTGATTCGCGTCGGGTGACCCCGCCGTCAGTCCTGCTCCCATCGTTCGACGTCCGTGATCTCGAACCGCGCACCCCCCTCTGTGCCCGCCGTGGCCCTGATCTCCCATCCGTGAGCGTTGACGATCTCCTGGACGATGTTGAGCCCGAACCCGGTCCCCTGGTCGTCGGTCGTGTAGCCGTGTTCGAAGACGTCCTCGCGTTCCTCGGCCGGGATGCCCGGGCCGTCGTCTTCGACGTAGAACCCGTCAGAGAGCGTGCCGACCCGGACCGTCACGTCGCGGCCGCCGTGTTCGATCGCGTCATCGGACGAAGTCCGATTGCTCGTGGAACCGTGTTCCACGGCGTTCCGGAAGAGGTTCTCGAACAGCTGCTGGATGCGGCTGGTATCGACCGAGATGGTCCGGTCGGTGTCGACGATCAGTTCGGCGTTACCCGTCTCGACGCTCCCCCAACAGCTCTCGGCGAGCGGTGCCAAATCGACCGGCTCCCTGTCCTCGACCTGCTTGCCGTGTCGAGCGATGGCGAGGACGTCCTCGATCAGTTCCTCCATGCGGACGAGTTGCTCGTCGATGACGGCGAGGTGGTCACAGTCGTCGGCCTGGCGGGCGAGTTCCAGCCGGGACTGGGCCGCGTTGAGCGGGTTGCGTAGATCGTGCGTGACGATGCTCGCGAACTGTTCGAGTTGCTCGTTCTTTCGCTCCAGTTCGCGTTCGCGCTGGCGGCGGTCCGTCACGTCCTGGAGGATCCCGTCGATATAGACGTCGTCGTCCTCTTCGGTCAGTATCGCCGTGAGCGTTACGTCGATGCGCTCGCCCGAGAGCGTCCGCTGTTCGACCTCGAACCCGGTGACCCGTCTCTCCTCCTGGAGCCGTTCTCTGAACTCGACGCGGTCGTCGGTGTCGGCGTAGAAGCTGGCGACGCTTTTCTCCAGCAGTTCCGACTTCGAGTAGGCGTCGTAGAGCGACACGAGCGTCGAGTTCACTTCGACGAACTCGCCGCCCGAATCGGCCGTGGTCCGGTAGACGCCGACCGGCAGGTTCTCGATGATGTTCTCGTAGCGCTGGAGCCGCCGCTCGTACGCCTTCCGCTGGGTCACGTCCGTGTTGATCGCGACGAACCGATCGATGGTTCCCGTCTCGTCTTCGACTGGTGCGACGGTCTGCTCGACCACGTACCGCTCGCCGTCGCGGCGCTCGTTTATGACCTCCCCCTTCCAGACGTTCCCCGAGAGGATCGTGTTCCAGAGCCCGGCGTAGAACTCCGGTCTGTGTTCGCCGGAGCTGAGGATGTTGGGATTCTGACCGACTGCGTCAGCCCGATCGTAGCCCGTCGATTCCTCGAACGCGGGGTTGACGTACTCGATGGCCCCGTCCGTGTCGGTGATGTAGATCGAGTGGCCGGCCTGCTCCACGGCCTGCCGGAACCGCCGGAGTTGCCGTTCTTTCCGCTTTCGCTCGGTCACGTCGGTCAGGGTCACGACGAGGCCCTGGATCACGGAGTCGGCCACCCGATTGCGACACCGGCACTCGACCCACCGTTGGTCGCTGTCGTCCGGCCGAACCCGGAACTCGCCGGTCACCGTCCGGTCCGGGTTGGCGAGCGCGGCCTCGAACAGGTCACGAACCGGGTCGGTATCGGCGGGAGCGACCGCTCGCAACGCGTCGTCACCGACGACGTCCGACGGTTCACAGCCGAATACCCGCCTCGTGGACTCGTTGGCGTAGGTGATCGTCCGCGACTCGCCGACGACCCAGATCGCGTCCGTCGTCTCGGAGAGGAGGGCCGCTGCCAACTCGTCCCGCTCGGCCGCCGCCCGTTCCCCGTTCCTCGTGATACTCTCGCGGACGCGCTTTGCCGCCGTCGCGTACGGTTCCGGGTCGGCATCCACGAGCACGTACTCGGTCGCGCTGTCGTCGCGCAACTCCGCCATCACCGCTGTCTCGTCGTCGCTGACCAGCGCCACGAACGGGAGCGTCGGTGCCCGCTCACGAGTGGCGTCGCGGAGGCTCCGTGCGTCGCCGTCCGGTAACTCAGCGTCACAGACGACACAGTCGAACGGCTCAGCCGACAGTCTGTCGAGGGCGTCCTCTCTCGTCCGTTCCCCGGCGATGTCGAGAGCTTCAGAACTGAGATGCCCGACGAGTTCCGGTACGAGCCGCTCGTCGCTCCCGACGTAGAGGACGCTGAAACTCGATGCTCCGGGCATAAATCTCAAGTCAGTTGTCTCACGTTTGGTCCATCCTTTCAAATACCACTCGGTCTCTCTCTCAGATTCGAGAACTGGACTGGCCCCCAGCCGGCCCGAGTCGCGCGCTTTTTGGTCGGCAAACGAGTAGGCACGTCCATGGGCAAGGTCAACATCGGGCTGCGCGGCTGGCGGTTCGACGAGGAGGAAGTCTTCGACGAGGACGGCGATCTCATGCCGCTTGGCACCCTCGAACCCGAGACGCGCGACCGGATCGTTCGCCTCTCGACGATGATGGGCGAGCCGTGTGACGCCTGCTATCTGATCCACGGCGACGAGAACATCCAGCAGTGCAACGTCGCCCGCATCGTCTACGGCGAACCACTCGGGGAAGTGTTGCTCTGTCCCGAACACGAGGCGGACTTCCTCTACTGGTTCCGCGAGGAAGGGGGCAAACGCTACGCTGGCGACACCGAGCTGGAGGACGCGTTCCACGCCTGGTTCGACGACGGCGGGCGCGCCCCCGAGGGCTACGGCGGCATCGACCACGTCGACACCGACGCCGACGACATCCCGGCTCCGGACCCGACCGAGGAACTCCCCACGCTCGAAGAGGAACTGGAGAAACTGGACGACGAGAAACTCGACGATCTGGGTGTCGACCTCAGCGACCTCGATCTCTGATGGTTGCCGTCGCCGTCGTCGACGCGACCGAACCCGGGAACGTCGGCACCATCGCCCGTTCGATGAAGAACTTCGGGCTCTCGGACCTCCTCCTCGTGAATCCGCCCGAACTCGACCCCGAGGGCGAGGCCTACGGCTTCGCCGGCCAGGCACGCGAGGACGTGCTTCCCGAGGCTCGCGAACTCACGTTCGACGAACTCGTCGCCGAGTACCACACTGTTGGCACGACCGCGGTGACCAACGAGGACGCGACCAAACACGTTCGCTATCCGTTCCAGACGCCCGCCGAACTGGCCGAGGACCTCGCCGGAATCGAGGCCGAGACGGCCGTCGTCTTCGGCCGCGAGCGCGTCGGCCTCACCAACGACGAACTGGCCCGAATGGATCAGGTGTGTTCGATCCCTGCCAGCGCCGACTACCCCGTGCTGAATCTGGGACAGGCCGCGAACATCGTCTGCTACGAACTCCGTGACCTGACCGTCGAGGAAACCCAGCATCCCGACGAGCGCCACGAGCGCGCCGACCAGCAGGCCGTCGAGGGACTCAACGAGCAGTTCGGGGAGTTTCTGGAGGACATCGGCCATCCGGAAGAGAAACGGCCGAAGGCAAAGCGGCTCTGGCGGCGGTTCGTCGGCCGCGCACATCCCACGGGCCGGGAAGCTCGCACCCTGCGGGGAATCTTCCGGCGAGCGGGACAGCGGATCGAGCGGGCGGAAAACGACGATACCGAGTAGCTTAGGCCCGTTTCTGGATCTCCTCCCGCAGAACCTCACTCACGAGGTCGCCGTCTGCCTGTCCGCGGAGCGCGCCCATACACTCGCCCATTAGGCCGGAGAACGCGCCCATCCCCTCCTGTTCGACCTGATCTGCGTTGCGCTCCACGACCTCGACGACGGCCTCCCGCACTTCGTCCTCGTCGGCGCTACCCAGGTCTTCCTGCTCGGCGGCCTCGGCCGCGGTCAACTCGGGGCTCTCCGCCAGCGCGGTCAGCAGGTCGGGGACACCCTCCTTGGCGAGTTCGCCCTCGGCGAGCAGGTCGAACACGCCCCGGAAGTGGTCGTCGGTCAGGTGCTCGACGGGCACGTCGTCCCGCCGGAGTTCGGTCACGTCGGATTCGACCGTGCGGGCCGCGAGGTTCGGGTCGACGCCGGTCTCGACGGCCGCCTCGAACAGCGCCCAGCGCCGGCCGTAGGCCACCTGCTCGGCGACGCCCTCGCCGAGGTCGAACGCCTCGGTATAGCGCTCGACCTTCTCGGTAAGCAACTCGGGCGTCTCGACCTCGGTCGGGTCGGGTTCGACCGGCGGCACGTCCGTCTCGGGGTACATCCGCGCCGCACCCGGGAGCGGACGGAGGTAGCGAGAGGTCCCGTCCTCGTTCGCGTCGCGAGTCTCCTCGGGCACGCCCGCCATCGCCGTTTCGGCCCGCTCGGCGACGGCCTCGATGGCCAGCTCGGCGGTCTCGGGATCGTCCGCGACGATGGCCACCGCGTCCTCCGGGCCGGCGTCGACGGCTTCTCGGAGGGCTTCGACCTCTTTCTCGGTGACGCCGTAGGCCGGGAGTTCGTCGGTGTGGAAGATGCCGCCCGCGCCGTGGCGCTTGGCGTGGTCCGAGAACTCCGTCCCGAGTCGGCGGTCGGGCTGGATCTCCCGGCCGACGAGGCCGTCGAAGCCGTCCAGTCGAACGGCCTGCACGACGCCGCCGGAGTCGAGCGCGCCGCCGATGACGCCCGAGTCCGTCCCCTCGAACACCTCGGTCACGTCCTGCGGGTCGCCGACCGCGGCGTCCCGCTCCGCGAGTTCGTCGGCGATCTCGACGAGTTCGACCTGCCGGCGGACCTCGTTGCGCACCAGGTCGTCGATGTCGTCGAGGCTCTGGACGCCCTTCATCTCGATGCGTGCGCCCTCGGCGATGGAGACGTTCACGTCCTGGCGGATGGTGCCCAGGCCGCGCTTGACCTGGCCCGTCGAGCGCAGGAGCATCCCGATCCGTTTGGCCGCCTCCTTGGCCTGTTCGGGCGAGCGGATGTCGGGTTTCGTGCCGATCTCGACGAGCGGAATCCCGAGCCGGTCGAGGCTGAACCGCACCCCCGAATCGGTCTCTGCGACGCGCTGGCAGGACTCCTCCTCCAGCAGCATATCCTCGATCCCGACCGGCCCCTCGGAGGTCTCGATCTGCCCGTCGTTTGCCACCATCATCGACCGCTGGAAGCCCGTCGTGTTCGAACCGTCGACGACGATCTTGCGCATGACGTTGACCTGATCGACGACGTGCATATCCAGGAGCTGAGCGATCTCCAGACTCGTCGCCAGCGCTTCCTCGTCGACGCGGTGGGGCGGTTCGTCGTCTTCCTCGACCAGACAGGTCGTGTCGTAGGCCAGATACTCGAACTCGCGTTCGACCTGGCTCTCTTCGAGGGCGGCCTCGTCGATCTCGCCGAGTTCGGACTTGGTGGGGTGGAGATAGCGGGTGAACCGACGGGTGGACTCCTCGGGCTCGCGGAGCTCTGTCGGACAGGCACAGAACAGCTTCGTCTCGGTGTCGAGTTGCTGGTGGATCTCCAGGCCGGCCACCAGCCCCAGTTCCTCGTAGTCGAAGGCGTCCGCGTCAGTCATTGCCCGAACCTGCGAGGCCGGCGGTCAAAAAACGCACCCTTCCGGTCAGTCCGTACCCGACCGTCGACCGCGTGGAGGGCACACGCATAAATCGCCTCGGAACCGACGAGACAACCACTTTCGGGTCGGTCGTGAACGGGAACCATGACCGACACCGAGGAACTCGCCGCGGAGGTCGAGCGCGTGCTCGAACTGCCGACCGACGAACTCACAGAGGAACTGCCCGCCGTTCTGGACGACCTCGAAGGCGAGGTCGAACTGCTGGCCCTGGAGAACCCGCTGTTGCTGTCCGACGTGATCGACCGCGTCGGCGACGTCGACGTTGCCGAGTTTGCCGCCGACAACCCCGAGACGGTCGACCAGTTCCAGGAACTCCAGTGGCAGGGCGTCGAACTGCTGGCCCAGTTCAGCCCCGACGTGCAACAGTCCATCGAGGAAGATACCACGGTGAACTTCGAGGCGACCGACGCCCCGATGGCAAGCCACCTCGAACTCGACGCCGGCGCGGGGTCGGTCTCGGGCGGCGCGGGTCTGGCCGACGAGCCCGATCTGGAGATCCGCGGGCCGGCCAACACGCTGACGGCGCTGACGACCGGCCAGCTCGATCCGGTTTCGGGCTACGAGGACGGCCAGTTCGAGATGGACGGCTCCGAAGCCACCGGCGACCAGCTGGCGACGACGATGGGGAAACTCGCGGAGAAACTGCCCGACAACTAGAACGGCGCGCGGTAGATCCGGAACGTACAGCCACAGTAGTTCTCGCCGGGACACTCCGGGCAGTCACGGCCCTCGCCGTAGTACTCGTCGTACTCGGCGACCAGCTCGCCGTAGGTCTCGACCAGCGCGAGGTTCGCCGAGTTGTGCTCCCGGACCCACGCGACGGCGATGGCCTCGTCGACGCGGTCGTCCTCGACGAACGTCTCGCCGATGGCGCGCAGGCCCAGTTCCGTCCCGATCCGCCGGTCGCGCGCACTCGGTTTCACGACCAGCGATTTGAACATCCCGACGGGGCAGTCCTCGCGGTCGAACAACTCCCCGACCGGGACCTGCAACTCGGCGTCGAGTTCCTCGTAGGTGTGAACGCAGGTCAACGTGAAGCCCAGAACCTCCCGCCCGATCTCCGCGTCGTCTTGTGTTTCGAGTTCTCGGTACACCACGTCGTCTCCGTCGGCGATAGCGACCCAGAGGTGTCGGTCGGCGAGGTCGACCTGCCGACGGAGGTCGTCGGCGGTCCACATCCCCTTCAGGAGTTCCGCGTCGCTGAGTTCGACGATCTGTTCGACAGCCGGCCCGTGCGTCGAGGTCTGCGTTTGATCCGTCACTCGTGCCCACCTACGTACGATTCCTTCACCAAGTCCAGGCGACTTAATTTTTCCCCGGCAACTAGTGGTTCGTTCCCGGGCCGACACTGGCGGCCACGTCGTCCGCCTGGGTCCGTTCGGTGTGGGGGAGTGACACGGCGACGGCACCGCCGTGGTTCGTCTCCGGGAAGGAGACGGTGCCGCCCGACAAATCGGTGATCCACTTGACGATCCACAGCCCCAGCCCGCTGCCGTGTTCCAGCGACGTTTCGTAGCCCTGTTCCAGCGCGGCCACGTCGGCGTCCGGAATCCCCGGGCCGTTGTCGACGACGAGCAGTCGGGCCCACGTCTGGCCGTCGCGTTCGTGCGTGTCGACGGTGACTCTGATCCAGGGACTCTCGTCGTCGTTGTGCTTGCAGGCGTTCTCGACCAGTTGAGTGACCGCCGTCGGGAGTGACTCGACGGCCAGTACGTTCGCTTCGTCCGGGACGGCGGTCTCGACGTCGACGGCCGGGAACTCCTCGGTCACCTCGTCGACGGTCTCGGTAACGACCGTTGATAAGTCGTGGACGGTTCGAGTTTCGTCGCCCGTTTCGAGGACGGTCGCGATCTCCCGTGCCTGGTCACTCAGGTCGGCCAACTCCCAGGACTTGGCGAGGATCCGGTCGGCGGCCGTCTCGATTTCCGTGTCGTCGGCTCGCTGGCTGATGACCTGCGCGTACCCGATGACGCTGGCCGTCCCGTTGCGGAGGTTGTGCCGGAGGACACGCATGAGGACGTTCAGTCGCTGCTCGCGCCGCCGCTGGGTGGTCACGTCCCGGAGACTCACCAGACGGCCGGCGACCAGGCCGTGCGCCCGGTGGAGTCTGGCGACGCGGACGTCGAAATCCCGGTCGATGCCGTCGACGGCGATCCGGACCGACCCCGGTGCGTCGGTGGCTCCCTCGCGCAACTCGGCGTGGAGCTCCGGGAGGACCGACGACAGGGGTTCACCCACGATGGAGTCCCGGCCGACGAGCCGTCGCGCCGAGGGGTTGGCGTCGACGATCCGGTCGTCGTCGTCGAGGACGAACACCCGGTCTTCCATCTCCGTGATGAGTTCTTCCCGGGCGATCTCCTTGGCCACGGGGACGATCTCCAGCAACCGCTGGCGGAAGATCGCGATTGCCAGGACGACGCCGGTGAACACGAACCCGACGTTCGTCTCGACGCCCGGGGGCAGGAGGCCGAGCAACCAGAGCGCGTTCGCCGCGAGCGGGCCACACACTGCGAGCAGGAGCGCGACGCTCTGATCCCGGTAGAGTTGGTCCGTGTTGACGACCAGTCGGGTAAGCAGGACCGCCCCTGCGAGAAAGAGCAGATAGGTGTACGCGATGTGGGCCTCGAAGAGCGGACCCGGGTCGTACCGGAGGACCTGCATCCCACCGGCTGGTTCGAGCGTGACCCCCGACCGGAGCAACGGGTCCGGATCGACGGCCCAGATTACGGCTGTGAACGCGACCGGCTCGGCCAACAACGCCGGGACACTCCACCGATTGACCCACTCCTCGTGGCCCGTATAGACCACCGCGAACCAGAGCCAGCACAGGACTGCCAGCGGTGCGAGCGACATCTGCAGGCGGCTCAACAGTAACTTGCCCTCGATCCCGGCGACCGCGACCGCGGCCAAGTCGAGCGCCGACCACAGGCTCGCGGTCCCCATCAGCGCCGCCAGCGGCACCGCACCGGCGACGCGCCGGTTTCGGAGCGAGAACACCGCCACGCCGATGCCCAGGACCGTCGACAGCGCCGTCAACACCGCGTGCGGACTGAACCACCAGACCATGTCGGTCTGTGAGACTCTTTAACGCCCGGCCAGAAAAGTATTACCCGGATGATACTTGTCACTCTAATTTATTCATTTATTGTCCCATGCGGGTGGGGTTCGGGCAGCGGAGTCGTCGTGTGTATGATTCCACGGCGCAAATTCGACTCGGGAGAGTTTCGTCACCTCACGGAACCGGAAACGTAGCACGGTCGAACAGTCGCCAGCGGTGGGCACGAACTTCTCCGCCCTGCTGTGATGGTGTGAATTCCAGCGTCGGTTTTGGTGCGTGAAACAGACCTCGATATTTTAGGATCTGACGGACACGTTCCAGTATGTCCGATCCGGATGCGGTATCCGGTGGCGATGCGGGGACGTCGTACTGCTGGGATTGCGGGGAACCGATCGGCCGCGAAGCGGCGTTCTGTCCGAACTGTGGCGCGGACCTGTCTGGGCCGTCCGACGACGATCGCGCCGGGCCGCCGGAGCGGAACGGGACCGCAACGTCGATGCCGGACTCGGATTGGTATCCGTATATCTTCGTCGGCATCGTCACGCTGACCGTCGGGCTGTTTTTCTACACAGCCACAGCGGCGGCCGCGCCGACGGAGACGAGTCGGGGCGGTGCAGTCGCGGTGGTGGTCACCTACACCGGAATCGGCGTCCTCCTGGTGTCGGTCTACAAGGATACGACACACGTCGCCCGACACAGCGACTGGTCGCCGAGACGCTGGTTCTGGACCATCGGCGCGTTCGTCGGGGCAGTGAACTACGTCGTCGTCGCGGTGTATGCAAGCCGTCGCTCGAACCGGACCGGCAAGTCGTGGGTGCCGCGGAACCCGCTCCGGGCCGCCAACGACGACCTCGTCAGTTTCGATCTCCCGCGGATATCGCTCACACTGCTCGTCTTTCTGTTTTACAACTGGGTGCTGTGGTTCGTCGCCCCCGATCTCGGGAGCGTGCTGGTCGGACTGGTTTCGATCTGGGAAGTCACTGGAACGACGGTCCTCGGCAGTTCGACGAGCTATACGATCACCGGCTACAGCCCGATCGGCGGCGTCGTCAGTCTGCTGGCGTCCTACGGGCTGATCTGGCTCGCAGCCACGAAATACGGAGGCTGATTCCGATGTACTGTCAGGAGTGTGGCACCGAAGCCGAGGCGTACCAGTCCTACTGTACGGCGTGCGGTGCGAAGCTTCACGACGGGGCGAGCGCCCGACCGACGGATTCGGAGGCCAACGCCGGAACTGGGGACGAGGACGCGGCGACGAGCGGAACGGACCCGGACCCGCGCGCCGACCCCACACCGGACGCCGATGCGGTCGAATCCGAACCGCACGATTCCGACGGCGAACCGCCGACTGCGGGGTCGGCAGGGGAGCTGGCGACCTCGGCGTTTTTCGGCTATCTGGGGATCGTGTTGCTCCGCGCCTCGGGCGTGAGCGCACTGGTTTTTGCCCCGGACGGTACGTCACTGGCCGCCGGCCCACTGCACGCCGCCGGTGTCTTCGTCTTCTACGAGGGGTTCCTCTTCGCCCTCGTGAGTCTGGCCGCGAGCGGGTATCTGACCGCCCGGCGATTCCTGAACCGGAGCGACCCCGCGGGACCCCTCGCGACGGTCGACCGGGTCGCATCGGTAGCGCTCTCGCTGTCGTCACTGCTCTACGCACTCGGCATCGGCGCGACGGTGCTGGGCTAAAGCGGGGACGCTCCCTGACGGTCGCGTCGCGCGACTCACGGGTCACCCCGTTCGAACGTTCGGCGCTTCTCGCTACGCCTGTCCGCCCGTCAGTCGTCCGCCGACAGGATGCCGGTCTCGGTCATCTTCATCGGGTCGAGCACGTCGTCGACCTCGTCCTCGTCGAGATAGCCCTCTTCGAGGACGACCTCCCGAATGGTTTTGCCGTCGGCCAACGCCTTCTTCGCGACCTTGCTGGCCTTGTCGTAGCCGATGGCGGGGTTCAGGGCCGTCGCCAGCGCCATGCTCTGCTGGACGCGCTCCTCGCAGTGCTCGGCGTCGGCCTCCAGTTTGTGGACGAACTTCTCGCCGAAGGTCTCGCTGGCGTTCGCGAGCAGTTTCGCCGACTGCAGGAAGTTGTGCGCCAGCACTGGCTTGTAGAGGTTGAGGTCGATCTGCCCCTCGGCCGCCCCCGCAGACACGGCGGCGTCGTTGCCGACGACCTGCTTGTGGACCTGATTGACCGCCTCGGCGACGACCGGGTTGATCTTCCCGGGCATGATCGAGGAGCCGGGCTGGTTCTCGGGCTGGTCGATCTCGCCGAGGCCGTTCCGGGGACCCGACGCGAGCAGGCGCAGGTCGTTGGCGATCTTGTTGAGCGAGCCCGCGATAGTCCGGAGCGCGCCGTGGGCCTCGTTCATCGCGTCGTGGGCGGCCTGGGCCTCGAAGTGGTTGTCGGCCTCGCGGAACTCCAGTCCGGTCTCCTCGCTCATGTACTCGGCGGCGAGTTCGGGGAACTCGGGGTGGGTGTTCAGTCCCGTCCCGGTGGCGGTCCCGCCGAGCGCGAGTTCGCCCAGGTGGTGTCGGGTGTCCTCGGCGCGGGTGATGCCCTTCTCGACCTGGGCGCGGTAGCCGCCGAACTCCTGACCCAGCGTGACGGGCGTGGCGTCCTGCAGGTGGGTCCGGCCGGTCTTGACCACGTCGGCGAACGCCTCCTCTTTGGCTTCGAGTTCGTCACGCAGAATCTCCAGTGCGGGGATGAGATCTTTCTGGACGGCTTCCATCGACGCGACGTGCATCGCGGTGGGGATCACGTCGTTGCTGGACTGGCCGAAGTTGACGTGGTCGTTGGGGTGGATCTCGCGGGTGCCGATCTCGCCGCCGTAGATCTCGGTCGCGCGATTCGAGATGACCTCGTTCGCGTTCATGTTCGAGGACGTGCCCGAACCGGTCTGGAACACGTCGACGGGGAACTGGTCATCGTGCTCGCCGGCGATGACCTCGTCGGCGGCCTCGATGATACAGTCGGCCTTGTCCTCGGGGACGGTCCCGAGGTCCCTGTTCGCCTGTGCCGCGGCCTTCTTGACGATTCCGAGTGCGCGGACGAACCGGCGACCGAAGGTCACGTCCGAGATCGGGAAGTTCTCCACGGCGCGCTGGGTCTGTGCGCCCCAGTAGGCGTCCGCCGGCACCTGCATCTCGCCGAGACTGTCCTGCTCCGTACGGTAGTCCTCGTCAGTCATGATCGTCCGAATCTCCGTCCGGAACGGTCCTAAAAGCATACGATCCGGACCGGGAACGGCCCGTCAGTTCCCGCCGCGCAGACTCGCCTGTAATCGGTCGCGGTTCAACTCGTAGAGGTCTCCGGCCACGTCGGCCTCGATGTCGTAGGCGGTGGCGTCCTGACGGCCCAGCAGTGAGGCAGTTGCGGTGTCGGCGGTCAGGTGGGCCAATTCGAGCCGGCGCTGGAAGACGGTCCGCTGTCGGATCACCGTCTGGAGTCGGTAGTAGGGGACGATCCGGGTCTTTCGGTTCCAGAACCCGTCCCGCACGACGAAGTGATCCTCGCCCACGCAGTAGCCGCGGTGTTTCCACTTCAGGTGGGCGGCCGGTGGCACGCCGACCAACAAGAGCAGCGGCAGATACCAGAGGTCGAACGCGGGGACGGCGACCGAGAGGCCGACCGTCAGTGCCGACAGGCCGAGGACGACCAGTCCGTACCGGACCCCGTAGCGGCGGCGGGCCCGCTTGGGCGAGCGGGTGAAGGACAACTCGTCGAACGGTTCGAGTTCCCGTGCCAGCGCCAGCGTGTGTTCCCGGCCGGCCAGCGGAATCGCCGACTGGGGCCCCTGGTCGCTCTGCCCGGGACTGTAGCCGGCCGTCTCGACCGTGAAGCCGGCGTAGCCCAGCGCGCGCATCAGGACGTTCTCCTGAATCGTCAGCGTCTGGATCTTGTCGGTCGGGATCGACCCGCTGTAGCGCTGGAGCAGGCCACGTTCGTAGACGAGATCCTCGCCCTGCCGGCCGAGCGTGAACCCGTAGTACTGCAGGAACGTGACGACGCTGCTGACCGCCCACATCGTCACGGCGGCGAAGGCCACGGCGAGCAGACCGACCAGGATCGCCAGGTCCGGCGTGCTGGTCAGCGCGTCGACCGGGGCCTCGATCCCGGTGAGGCTCGCGAACACGCCGACGATCAGATCCCCGACGATCGGAAAGCCAAAGAGGAGGAAGGCGACGGAGGCGAGCTGGAAGGAGGTGAGCGCGAGCACGAGCAGCTCGGTCGACCCGAGCTCGAACAGGGTCGTCTCGGGCTGGAGGTCCCCCTCCCGGGAGAGCCGGTCGGCGACCGCTTCGGGGTCGGCGTGGCGGGTCTCGGACGGGCCGGTGACCCCCTCGGCCGTCGCCTCGTCCGCTGTCTCGGCGGCCGCGGCCTCTCCGTCGGCCGTGCCCTCGTCGCGAGCACGGGCTCTGCGGTCGCGGATCTCGCGCTGGAGGCGACGGGCCTCGTCGGCGGCGACGAAGTTCAGCGTCGCCTCGGTCTCCGAGCCGCCGGCGGTCTCGATCTGGACGATGGCGACGCCGACGATCCGGTGGAAGATACTCTCGGTCACGTCGACGTTCTGGATGCGCCGATAGGGGATCTCCCGTTCCTGCCGGCCGATCACGCCCGAGTACACGTCGAACGTGTCCGGCGTGAGCGCGTACTCGAAGCGGTAGTAGTAGGCGACGCCGTACGCGACGCCCACGACGAACAGGAGGACGAACAGTCCAGCGATGAGGGCGAACGACCCGAGCAGTTCCGGAGCGGCAAACTGCCCGATCGCGGTCAGGAAGAACGCGAACGACGCCGCGACCAGTCCCCGCTGGAGGCTCCGCGTGACGGCACTCAGCGGGTGGAGTTTCATACCGCGTCCTCCGGTTCGCTCTCGATGGCCAGGTCACGGAGCCGGTTGCGAAGCTCGCGGGCCTGATCTGGTTTCAGACCGGGAATCGTCACGTCGGCACCCCGCGAGCCGGCGGTGTAGACGACGACCTGCCCGAGGCCGAGCAGGCGATCCAGCGGCCCCCGTTGGGTGTCGACGTGCTGGACCCGGACGTAGGGGACCGCGGTCTCGACGTTCGTGATGACGCCGCGTTGCAGTTCCAGCGCATCGTCGTCGAGCCGATAGCCCCAGCTCCGGTAGAGCAACTGGACGTAGACGATAGCGAGTACGAACAGGACCGCGGCGAAGCCCGGCCCGAGCAACGGCGAGAAGCCGAGGACGAACCGGTCGATGGCGTAGACGATTGCCCCGAGAATCGCTGCGACGACCAGGGCGACGAGTACCCACCGAACCCGAACGCGCGACTGGAGGGCGTTCATACCCGTCAGTTCGGCGGCGGATCCGAAAGCGTTCCGGAAGGTCCTCGGTCGGGGCCATTCTCGCCACGGCCGATCACGTTCAACTGGACAGGTTCCGGTTGTAGGCTTCACTGGCGTTCAGTGCGTGCTCCCACGTGCTCTCGTTCATCGACGGCGGTCTGGTTACCTCGCCGGTCATCCACCCGCCACCGCCCCGGCGGGTCCTGTAGGTCATCTCCTTGAGGAAGCCGTCGTGGGTCACCAGGACGGTGTACTCCTGAGCCCGGGGAATGGCGACAGTAACGTTGTACCGGACCTCCAGATAACAGTCCGCGGTCCGGTTGCCCGGCGAGCGCTGGAGGTTCAGCCGATAGCGGTTCTCCCCGATCTCGTCGACCTGCGCGGTCACCTCGCTGTCGGCGGCCGCGACCGGGATCGTCCCGTTCAGACTGAGGTACGTGGTCCCCCCTGCCGTCCGCTGGGCCTCCGACCCGGACTGGCGCTGGTGGGTCCCGCAGGCCGCGTCGCTCGTTTCGATGTTCGTTACGTTCGCCACGGACCCTTCCCCTTCACCGGCGGAGAAGTCGGAGACGGCCACGGCGAAGCCGAGTACCAGAAACAGGACGAGGAGCGCACCGACGACGACGAGGGCGGCGTGCCGGCTCGACCGCCCGTCGTCGAGCAGGTTCGAGTCGATCGGCATCTACTGTGACGGCGTCCCCGACCCGTAAATAGATGCCCGTCGCTGACACGAGTTCGTGGCCCGTGTCCCGGCCGTGATCCCGTCACGTCCACCGATCCAGCCCGGTCTGGACCGTCGCGTCCGCGATCCGCTCGAACCCGCGTTCGACCTCGTCGGCCGCGACGCCCCACTCGTCGACGACGAACGCTTTCGCCGCGTCCACGTCCGGTTCGAGCTCCGTGTCGAAGGCCACGTCGTCGGCGACCGGCGGATCGAGGAAGAGGTTCCGGATGCGGTCGACGTTCTCGACGGACACGTCGCGGGCCTCGAAGACGCCCCAGATGTCGCCGTGCTCGCGGACCGTCTTTACCGCCGTCTTGGGGCCGATCCCGGTGACGCCCTCGTTGAAGTCGGTCCCACAGAGGATCCCCACGTCGACCAGTTGCTCCCACGTGAGGTCGTGTTCGGAAAGCGTCGCGTCCAGATCCATGCACTCGGGGTCGCCCTTCGAGGTGAGCTGTCGCAGCGTCAGCGGCGAGCCAAAGAGCAGGGCGTCGTAGTCCTCGGTGCCGGCGTAGTCCACGGTTCCGGCGCGGGCCATCCGTGCGGCCTGAGCCTCCCCCTCGGCGGGGGCGTCGACGACTGGCACGTCGAGCAGGGCGAGCAGTTCGCGCGTGGTGTCGACGATGGTGTCGGTGAGCCGCTGGGTCCGTGAGTCGAGTTTGGCGACCTCGACGGAATCACCCGCCTCGCGGGCTTGCTCCAACTGCTCCTCGTACTTCTCGCGCTGTTCGCGGCGTTGCTCGACTTCCGCTTCTTTGAGATCCGTCACGCCGCCGTCGAAGACGAACACCGGCGTCACGTCGTGTTCGAGGAACTTCGGAAGGCCCTGCACGACGCCGATCAGGTTGGCGACCTCCTCGCCGTCCGCGGTCGTGTACGCCGCGTCGCGGGTGAACTTGACCGTCGTCGTCAGATACCGGTACAGCCAGTTGTGGGCGTCGACGGCCACGACCGATCCCGCGAGATCGTCGTAGGCCACCTCCTCGATGACCGCGAGATCGCGCAGATCTGCGTTTCCCATTACCTCCTGCTAGCGGCGGCCGCCGCTTGAATCTCCCGACCCGACCCCGGTCAGGCGTCGTCGGCGGGAACCGACCGAATCGTCGTCGGTGGATCGCTATCCCGGCGCTCGCGCAGGAACTCGCGTTCGGCCTCCGAGAGGTCCCGCTGGCGGTACACGTCGAGACCGGCCTGGTAAGACTCCCGGGTCCGCTCGCCGGGCCAGATCATCACCAGTTCGGCGATGCCGGTCTCCTCGCCGGTGAAGGCGAAGCCGGCCTTCGAGAGGGCCTCGAAGGCGAAGGGGTTGTTGACGGCGATCCGAACTTGCCCGTAGCCGCGCTCGCGAGCGTGTTCGGCGGCGAACCGGCAGAGGCGCGGGCCGATCCCGTCGCCGCGGTGGTCCTCCCGGACGGTGACGTAGCGCAGCCAGAGGGTGTCGGCGTCGGTGCGGTCCTCGTTGAACGCGACGGCGGCGAGGATCTCGTCGGCTTCGCTCCCGCGGACGACTGCCTTGCCGGTCGCCGACATGACGAACTTCCCGGCGTAACTGAACCGCCGGTAGTCCAGCCGGAAGGTCGGTCCGTCCGGGGGCCACCCCAGCAACGCGTACTCCATGGTCGATCCAACGGGCGGGACCCGCTTTACTTCGGGGGAACGACTGAGGGGGTCGGGCCCGATGAGCGTGGTATGGCATCCGACACCCGGACCGGCGACGTGGGGATCTTCGATCGTTTCGCCCGACTGTACGATCTGAAACCGGCTACGCGCCGGGCGAAACTCGCGCCCGCGCTCGAACTGGCCGATCGCGATGTTCAGCGCGTCCTCGACGTTGGGGGCGGGACCGGACAGGGCGTCCGGGCGCTGGACGTGCCCGAGGGCGTCGTCGTCGACGCCGCACTGGGGATGCTCGCGAAGGCACGGGACCACGGCGTCGCCGGGGTTCGCGGGGACGCGACGCGGCTCCCCGTCGCGGACGAGTCCGTCGACGCCGTGTTGATCCTCGACGCCTTGCACCACATGGCCCGGCCCGAAGCGGTCGTCGAGGAGGCCGCGCGCGTCCTCAGACCCGGGGGCGTACTGGTCTGTCTGGAGTTCGACCCGACGACGGTTCTGGGCCGGGCACTCGTCGCTGGCGAACACCTGTTCGGGTTCGACTCCCGGTTTTTCACCGCGGGCGATCTGGCCGCGGTGGTTCGGGCGGCGGGCCTCTCGGCGTCGATTCCCCGGACTGGCTTCGAGTACACCGTCGCGGGCGTCAAGCGGTTCTGAGCGGGGAGTCGGGACACCCAAGTCCACGCGGTCCGAACGCCCGGCTATGACTGCGCTCGACTGGGTTCGGAGTCGCGTCGATCCGTCCACCGCGACGGGGCTCTTTCTCGTCGGTGATCTGCTGGCCATCGCGGTGTTCGTCGTGATGGGTGAGATCAGCCACGACTACCCGCTACTCTCCATGCGGGTCCTCGGAACGTACGCCCAGTTCTTGCTCGGCTGGCTGGTCGTGGCGATTCCCGCGGGCGTGTACGCGGCGGACTACCGACGTGACCTGACGCGCTCGACGGTACTGGTACTGGGCGCGTGGCTCGGTGCCGACGTGGTGGCCCAGGGGTTGCGCTCGACGGCGGTTTTCCCGGGTAACGCGGCGCTGACGTTTGGAATCGTCGCCTTCCTCGTCGGTGGCGTCCTGCTGGTCGCGTGGCGGCTGACGTTCGCCGTCGTCACGTCCCGACGGCAGTCGACGGTGCCCGCGTGACGAGATAGATCCCGAGCCCGGCGGCCACCGCCGCCAGTCCCGCGAGGACGACGAACAACTGCTGGGGGGCGAAGAAGGTCAACATCGTGCCCGCAAGCGTCGCGCCAAGCGCGCCGACGCCGAACACGCCGAGGTAGGTGAATCCGTAGGACAACCCCCGGGTGCCGGCCGGCGTGTACTCGGCGACGCTGGCCTGGTAGAACGGCTGGACGAAAAACAGGAAGAAGCCGAGCAGTGCCGAGACGACCAGCAGGGCCGACAGTCCGAGTGCGGCCGCCGGCAGGAACAGCAGTGCGATGACGGCCAGCGCACCGAAGCCGGCGAGGATCCCGACCTCCGGGCGGCCCCGATCCGTGAGTTTGCCGGCGACGAACTGCCCGCCGACGCCGACCATCAGCAGACCGACGTAGATGTACCGGCTCGGCTGGAGGGTGCGCCCGCCGAACTCGACCGGAGCCAGCGCGGCGATCGCCAGGTTGTCGAGCAGTTCGGGCAGGAAAGTGAGGACGCCCCGGTAGTACAGACCCGAACAGAGCGTCACCGCGAAGACGACGACGAACGCGCCGGCAAACAGGTGTCGCGACTGGCTGAGGAAGTCGCCGAGCGAGTCGACACCGCCGCCGGCGCGGCTGTCCCCGTCGTCGCCGCTCTCGCCACTCCCGTCCGTGGCCGCCACGGCCGCGCGCTCGTCGATGTCGGCCCTGAAGGCGTAGAGGGCGGCGAGGGCGGCCGGCAGAGCGAGGATTGCCACCACGACCCGCCAGTCGAACGCCAGCAGGAGGAGGATCGTCAGGAGGGGGCCGACGGCGATACCGACGTTGCCGGCCATCCCGTGGTAGGCGAAGGCGCTCCCGCGCTGTTCGACGCCGCGACTGATCAGCGAGAGCCCGGAGGGGTGATAGACACTTGCGGCGACGCCCCAGACGGCCATCGCGAGGCCGATCACCGCAGGGGTCGGCGAGACGGCCAGCAGGAGGAACGACGCACCCATGCCGACCAGACAGGCCGTGATGAGCACGCGGGCGTCGATCCGGTCGACGAGAACGCCGCTCGGGAGCGCGCCGAGCCCGAACAGCGCGAACCCGACGGTCACAAGCGCGCCGATCGTCGCCTCGTTGACCGGGACCTGCGCCAGTCCAACGTCGATGACGGAGAATTCGGTGAGCCAGATGGGGATCAAAACAGGGATCGACAGCTCGTAGGTGTGGACCATCGCGTGTGCGACCGTCACGAGACCGACGATCGAGCGGTCGTTACTGTTCACGCCACACGGCTTCGACGTTGACCCGCTTCAACGCGTCGGTTACGCGCAGTTTGGCAACTGGTAACGCGCGACTACCACTGGTGGTATCGAGAGAAACGTGTGTCTGGGCCTTCCCCCCTGCGGTCGGCCTCAGCACTCCTCGTCGACCGGAATCGACACGCTGGACTGGATCCAGGCCTGGTGGTTCTCCCGGTCGTAGATGACGAACTCGTCTTCGCCGATGTCGAGTTCGGCGTACTGTGGCTGCTGGGAGTCGCCTGCTTCGTCGTCGGTGTCCGTGTTGTGGATGCTCATGTGTGACCTCGGCGGCTGTTCCGCTTCCGTCCGCCTCGTGACCGAAATTTCCCGCACGTCCCCATAAGGGCTTGCTCCAGATTATCACACAATATAATGCTATATACCAGACTCCCATCGATAAATGCAAATATTCTCAGCAATAAAAATCAGACCTCGACTCGTCGGTGTAACAGTCGCTCCCGCCGAGCCACGTGTTCCGCCGGTGACACTGTGAAACGATCTGGGTTACTCCGCGATTGTCGGGTTCGACGTACAGCCGTCTGGAAGGGAACACCCACTACAGCAACCCATACTAGTACACGGTATTACGTGATACTACGACGACGTTCTCTGCCTCGTTCCGGTGTCCGCTGCAGGAATCAGCGCTGCGCTTCTCGGTGCGGGAGTGTCACGCACGGTCGCCGTTCCGCTCGCTCTGGTCTTCGCTGTCGGTCTGATCGGCTACGCGATGTTCGTCAACGCCCCGGTCGAGGACGGGACGCCGACCTCACCCACGGCCTCACAGGATACCCCACAGTACTCCGCCGACTGAATCCGCTCGCTTTCCGTTCCCGATTCTGCGTTCTGTCTCGCCGTCCCCTCGATTCCGCCACCGCCCCTTCCAGCACACCTATGAGTGGGTCGCCCGAACGGGCGGGCATGACGACACACAAGGAAGCGCTGTTCCTGCGGAGCGACGAACTCGCCGGGCTCGCCGACCCGGCGGAGTACGTCGACGCTGTGCGGGAGGGCTACCGTCAGCGCGGCGAGGGCGCACCGGCCGAACCCCGGACCAAATTGCCCAACGCCGACCCACCGGGGTTCTTCACTGGCTATCTCGCCATCTTGCCCGATACGGGCGCGATGGGGACCTACACCTACGGTGCTGGCTTCGGGGCCCAGGACGCTCACTTCATGCTCTCTTTGTTCGATGCCGAGAGCGGCGAGCCGCTGGCGCTCATGGACGGCGCGAACATGAACCCGTTCAAGACCGGGGCGGCGGGCGCGGTCGGCATCGACGCGCTAGCCCGCGAAGATGCCGCCACGCTCTCGATCATCGGGAGTGGCGCACAGGCCCGTGGCCAGCTCCGCGCCGCGACGACCGTGCGCGACTTCGACCGGATCGACGTGTACTCCCCGACCAAAGAACACCGCGAGAGCTTCGCGGCGGAGATGAACGACGCGCTCGACGCGACCGTCGCCGCGGTCGCCTCCAGCGCGGCCGCCGTCGAAGGCGCCGACGTGGTGATCACCGCGACCAACGCTTCCGAACCCGTCTTCGACGGCGACCTGCTGGAGGAGGGGACCCACGTCACCGCAATGGGGCAGTACGACGCCGACGTGCGCGAGATCGACGCCGAGACCGTCGAGCGTGCCACCTACGTCCCCGACCTGCGCGCCCGCACCGAGACCGACGCGGGCGCGTTCATCCAGGCCGTCGAAGAGGGCGTGATCGCCGAGGGCCACGTCCACGCGGAACTGGGCGAAGTCGTCGCGGGCGTCGAACCCGGCCGCACGAGTGACGACGAGATCACGGTGTTCGACAGCGGCGGGACGGCCATCGAGACCGTCGCCGCCGCCCATATGCTCTACGAGCGCGCCGTCGAGCGCGACCTCGGGACGCCACTGGAGTTCGCCCCGGCCAGTCAGGCACTCACCGGGAAGTAACTACCCGAACCGCCGGGCCAGTTCGTACGCGACTGTCGCCGGGAGCGACACCCAGAGCAGGACGAACCCGACCGTCTCGGGAGCGGGCTCACCGGGCGTCAGCGCCGCGTAGAAAAAGAGCGCGCCGGCCGCCAGCACCATCACGACCGTGGAGACGTATGTCGGGTCGGTCCACGAACTCGGGAACCCATCGGACATAGCAGCCGGTGCCCTCGCCGCGTCAAAAAAGATACCGTCAGGGCACGGCCGAGCCCGGACGCGCCGCCCGAGGTCCGACCCCTTACTCTCGCCGGACCGTAGCGTCCCCAGGCGACTGACGGATCGTCGTCTGACATGGTATGCTATGCAACAGGCCGATACCGTGGTGTGATATACCTCACCTCACGAGTGAGGTGTTGAACGAAGTCACGAACACGGTGCACAAACACGAGACGGGTAAGTCGGCGTTCCAGTCGGAGTATGGCGTCACGTACAATCTCTCCGAGGACGACCTCCCGGTTCTCGGAACTATCGAGTCCGAGCTCGGTCCGGCGACGGTCAGCAAGTGCGGTCGGTGTTTCGACGACGCTGGCGGCCACTAGAGGAAGCCGGCGACTCCGAGCGCCTCCACCAGCGGGAGGCCGCTCGCGAGCGCGCCGACGAGATATCCCCCGATCACGCCCCCGTTGAGCAGTGGCAGTCCTGCGTGAGCGCGCCCCTGCAGCACCATTCGCAACAGCACCGCCAGGCCGAGGAAGGTCCCGACCATCGCACCCAGCGCCGTGACCGGAATCACCAGTCCCAGCGCGCCGACGGTCGGAACCGACGCCGGCGCGAAGAAGGCTGCGCTGGCGACCAGCACCGTTGGAATCACCGCGTCGCCGAGCCCGATGAACAGCGCGTCTCGGTCCATGGGGTCCGCGTCGACGGCGTCGTCGGTCTCGTCGTCGTCCGGCCCGTCTGCGTCGGCCGCACCCGATTCGGTTCCTCCGTTGGCCGCTGCCTCGCCCTCGACCTCGCCCGTGGGATCGGGCGTCTCTGCGTTCAGGAACGAGTACGAGAGCGTGAGGGGAACGACCAGCACGACCGGGACCTTGAGGTCCATCACGCCGGAGGCCAGCGTCAGCATATGTTCGGTGCCGTAGACGCTGATGGCGTCGTAGATGGCCAGTACGGCCAGCAAGAGTATGGCGGGCAGCAGCCCGAAACTGATCCCGAACAGGCCGGCCGCACCGGCCCCCATGACGACGCCGGACGCGTCGATGACGTACCACTCGGGATACAGCAGGAGGGCAGCCCCGAGCGCGAGGGCGGCCGCCACGGCCAGGACATTGAATCCCGCGACGGAGCGGACGTTCGGGACGACGACGCTGAACACGTACCACGAGAGATAGACCCCGGCGAAGACGACGAACGCCCGGATGAGCTGGTCCACGTTCAGTTTGATCGCCAGCAACATGAGGCCGGTGGCGATCAGGATCGCCGCCACGTAGACGACGGTGTTCGTCGGGTCGCTCGGGTCCTCGACGGCCTGGTAGCCGGCCGCCTCGAACGGCTGGACCAGCGCCAGCGCCCCCAACTGCACGAGCAGAAAGATCAGTCCGATGAATGCGCTCGCGACGAGCGCCCGCGTTCGCTGCTCCATACCGGCCCCACGCCCGTCTCCCGTTTCAGGATTGCGAAGGCGGTGTCCAGAGGCTCCACAGGAAAAGCGGTGTCCACGGTCGAGCAGTCACCGTGATAGTTCTATTCTGACGACGTTACCGGCTGGCGAACCTTCCTCGACGGTGATGGCCCCACCCGACCGAGTGACGATCAAGTTGACGAGCCACAACCCGAGCCCGCTCCCATGATACAGCGGCGTTTGCTCCGTCTCATCTACCAGTACGTTCCGCTCTACCTCCGGGATCGGTGGCCCGTTGTCGGCGATGTCGATGTGAACAGTCTCGTCGGTGTGGGTCACAGTGACCGTGACCTCGGGTGACGGCGAGTCGTTGTGGACGATTGCGTTCGTAACGAGTTCTCCGATCGCCTGGTCGAACTGTTTCGTTGCCTGCACGGTCACCGTTTCGGAACAGTCGACAGCGATCTCCGCGTCCGGATAGCCCGATGTAACAGTCGAAACGACGGACTGGAGATGATCACGGATCTGAATCTCCTCCAGCGTTGGTTCCTCACGCAACAGCTCCGTTATCTTCCGTTCCTTTTCAGCCAGTTCGACCAGTTGGTCGCTCGTATCGATGATCTTGCCGGCGGAGGCGCCAACCTCATCCGACGCCTCGTACTGAATCGCCTCGGCCTGCCCTCGTATTACGTTCATATCGTTCCGCAGATTGTGCCGTAACACCCGATCGAGGACCGCTAACTGCTCTTGACGGTGCTTTCGGTCGGTTACGTCCTGATGGAATTGAATGAAGTTCACGACGTCACCAGCATCGTTTTTCACCGGCGCGATTTCGAGATGGTTCCAAAACTCCGTGCCGTCCTTCCGATAGTACCGCAGATCCATCGAGATCGGCTCTTCGGCGTCGACCGCCGTCCGGATGCTGGCAATCTTCTCCGGGTCAGTGTTCTCGCCCTGGAGGAACCGACAGTTCTCCCCGAGGACCTCCTCCCGTGTGTAGCCCGTCATCGCCACGAACGCCTCGTTCACGTAGATCAGCGGGTTGTCCGCTCGCTCGGGATCGGAGATACTGATACCGACTGGCGCTTCGTCGATCGCATACCGTCGCCGTTTGAGTGTCTCCTCTCGCTCTTTGCGCTCCGTAATGTCGTCCTGGATCGCCACGTAGGCGTGGATGTCGTCACCGTCGGACACCGGTGCGATCGTCTGCATCGCCGTGTACTTCTCGCCGTTCTGTCGGCGGTCGACGATCTCCGCTTCCCACACGTCGCCCGACTTGAGGGTCTCCCAGAGCTCCTCGAAGTACGCGTCCGGCATTTCGCCGGAGTTCAACACGTGTGGCGTCTCACCGACGACCTCCGCCTGGGTGTATCCGGTTAGCTCCTCGAACGCCGGGTTGACGTATTCGATCGTTCCGTCCGGATCGGTAATGAAGATCGCGTGACCGGCGGATTCGACCGCCTGCTCGATTCGCTGGAGCTCGCGTTCGCGTTCTTTGCGCTCGGTGATCTCCTGGATCGTCCCTCGAACGCGAGTCAGCTCCCCCTCCTCGTACTGTGGCTCTCCACGTGTCCGAACCCACCGGTAGTTGTCTTCCGCATCGATGAGCCGAACTTCGACATCGTAAGGCTCCTCCGCCTCGATGGCCCTCTCGAATGCTTCTTCGATGATCGGTCGGTCCTCGGGGTGGTAATACTCGAAGCTCAGTTCCGGAGATAGCGTCACGTCGTCCGGGAGCGCGTGGATGCGATACACTTCGTCGGTCCACAACAGCTCTCCAGCGTCGACATCGTACTCCCAGGCACCCACGTTTGCGATGTCTTGAGCCTTCTCGAACAGATCGACCTGCCGTTCGAGTTCTTGCTCTCGCTCCCACAACGTGAGTGATTGCTCTCGGAGGCGAAGTAACGCCGACAGCCGCCAGTGGAGTTCTGCCTGCTGAATCGGCAAGGAGACGATTTCGTCGATCGCTTCCGTAACGACGCTGTCCGCTAGCTTGCCGGCGTCCGTGTCGATGACGTCGGCCCCTGACTCCGGAACCAACAGGAGATACGGGAGCAAGACCGGGGCTGCCGCCGTTTTCTTCACCCGCAACGCGTCGAGATTCTCCCGAAAAGCCCCGTTGTCCATGATGCACACGTCGAACTCGGTTTCGTCGATACTCTCCGCTAACGCCGCGATCTCGTAGGCGGGGTGTTCCTCGAGCCACTCGACGAGCAACTGGCGATTCCCTGTCTCCGAAACGAGCGGGAGAACACGGCTCTGTGAGTCGGGGACGTCTCTAGGAGCCATCGTCGGCGATATTCACCTCGGTTACTGACTCTTTCGGGAGTTCGACTTCGATGCTAGCCCCGCCCAACTCAGCATCACCGATCCTGACTGCGCCGCCATACTGCGTGAGCAGTGTATCGACGAGGTACAGACCGAGTCCCGCACCCGGATGGTCGAGCCCCTGCTCCGTTCGGCCCAAGACGGCGTCCCGATGACGCTGTGGGATGCCTGGCCCATTGTCGGCGACCGTAACCGTAACCGTCTCAGCGTACTCCAGGACAGTAACTTCTACTCGGGGTGTGTCGCTGTCGTTGTGTTGCACTGCGTTGTTCAGTAGGTTTCTGAACACCGACGCGAGCAGGTCGTTTGCACGGACGTATACTCGTGGGATCTCACGAGTGATCACGAAATCGGCATCCTCGAAGGTCGTGCGGCGTTTGGTGAGTTCGTTGGTCACGACACTCTCGAGATCCACCGCCTGTAAGTCCGGATCACCAGCCGTCTGGAGTGTCTCGACGAACTCCCGTACGGCCTTCGTGAGATCCACGACGTGTTGACTGCTGTCTCGAATCCGTTGGCGTATCTGGTTACCCTCCTCGTCAGTGTTCTCTGCGAGGTGTTCGGTCCAGCCGCTGACGACGTTCATCTCGTTACGGATATCGTGTCGAGTGATTCGGTTCAACAACAGGAGCTGCTCTGTCTTGCGTTCTAGTGCCACCGACTGGGCTCTAATGCGGGTGAGCGTTTCGAGTCGCCTCCGTAACTCCGCAGTGTCGATCGGTGTTGGCAGTACTTCATCGACGAATTGCCAGACCTTCGACCCCATCTCGGGCCGGCCCAGAGTATCGAGTGGTGCGTCGTCGGTGCCAGTACTCACGAGAAGGACCGGCAGGAAGGCGCTCGCGTCATTCTTTCGTTCTCGAATCACCGTTTCGTACTCACGAAGCGAGCGCTCGTCGAGGATGCCAACATCGAAATCAGTATCTGCGAGTCCAGCGTTGTCCCCCGATATCACTTCGTACCGCTCCTGTTTTCGTAGCCAGTCGGCGAGCACACGCTGATTGCCGGTATGCGAGAGTGTCGACAAAATCCGGACTGGTGACAACTCTATTTCGGGTCTGTTGGCGGGAGGGGAGTCCCGCGACTCACGTCTCATCGTCGTCCCACCCCGGTGTGCCGGTGAGAATTCCTCGGAGTTCCGGGAGCGATTCACCGACGCGCAGTCCATGCCCAGTAATCTCTAGCTCTCGGAGCTGGTTCTCGTAGTCGCTGGTGCGCATCTTGAGGACCCCGATCACCTTCCGGAGTGTGCCCTTGTATTCGACGTGACGCAGGACGACGATACTATCGGCAAGATAGCTCATCCCCTGATCCGTCGCGCGGAACTCACCGGTGATCTCATGGACCTCGTTCGTGACGAGACCGGTCACACCCATGTTTCGGAGATACCGTCCGATCTTGACGAGGTGTCGCATGGGCTCGGCACCGACGCCGCGAAGCGACTGTTCGAAGCCGCTGGTCCCGTCGATCATCACGATCTCCGCGTCGTTGTCCTCGACTTCCGTTCGGATGTGGTGGGTAAACTCGTCGATCGTGAGTTCCTCCGGCCCGATCACCTCCACTTTGAGCGTTCCCTGATCGATCATGTCGGTGATGGGGATGTTGACGGCTTCTGCACGCTCGAAGAGGGTCTGTGTATCCTCCTCGAAGCTGTACAGGACCGACCGTTGCCCCCGTCCAGCGGCCTCTTTCATGAACTGGAGTCCAGTCGTGGTCTTTCCGACGCCCGTCGGGCCGCTCAGAAATGTAATCGTCCCAGTGGTGAGACCACCCGACAGAAGCGAGTCCAGTTCGGGGACGCCGGAAGACAGTTTCGCCGACGTGTCTTCGCGTTCGTGGCGGTTTGGATCGAGACGTGTCCACACTCGCATCCCATCGTCGGTGATCCGGAGCGTGTGGTGGCCAGACCTGACGGATGAACCACGGAACTTCGAGACGTGGATCGTCCGGCGACCCGAATCGTCCTCCATGCTGACGACGGCATCGACCAAAAACTGGAGGTCGTCGTCGGGCATCGATTCAGCGGCCTGCGATGTGAGTATGACCGTCGCACCCTCGGCTTTGAGGAAATTCACGAGACCGAGGATCTGCGAGCGGAACTGGTGCTGGTCGGGCGCGAGATACCGGAACTCGGTGACGGGATCGACGACCACACGATCCGGGCCGATCTCCTCGATCTCTGTACGGATGTTTTCGACGAGCGACGGTGTCTCTACGTCACCGGACTCGAACAGGGTGTACGTCTCCTCGCCCTGAAACTGGTCGCCGGAGGCCGAGAGATTGAGGAAGCTGAGCCCGTCGATATCGAAGCCGAAACGTCGGCCGGTGTCTCGAATGTAGGCTTCAGGCTCACCGAGATTGATGTACAGCCCAGTCTCACCAGCATCGAGGCCAGCGGCAAGGAAGTGCAACGAAAAGATCGACTTGCCTGACCCGGGTGGACCGCGCACGAGGGTGGCAGTTTCAGGTAGGTAACCGCCACCGAGAACATCATCCATACCCGGAACCCCCGTCGAAATCCGTTCCTGACTATGGATATCATCTGACATCACATGGTGAGTCAGGTTTTGGTTACTCATATCCCTTCTCTCGTTTTTCAACCTTTGATAACTGCCATACTGACAACTGATTGGTCATAAACCCGAATCTCGCATCCCTCGACCAGCAAATTTCGACTGGTTCGACGAGACGACTGATTTTTCTCCGACCACGACCGTCGATGGGTGTGATCCGTGCGCAAGCAATATGCTAGTTCAAATTATACTATATCGGGTTATACATTCTGGATCCTCCTCCTGTATCTAGAACGCGGTTGCTGATCCGCAGTGATCGAGTGTGACGTGCGTTACCGCACCAATAGCGCAACGACGCAATTCACCGTGCGTACAGCGCCGTCCCCAGTAGCGTCGGCAGGCGAACCGCTTCGTCGGTCGAGACGGCCACGTACGGCTGGTCGACGGGGCCGAACACGTCCACGACCCGGCCGATTTCGTCTAAGTTCTCGTCGACGACGGTCGTCCCGAAGTCCGGGTGGCCGTCGTCGGGCGAGCGAACGACCGCGAGTCCCTGGGCTGTGCGGACGACCTCGCCGATGCGTTGCATACTCACGAGCGGATCACGTCGAGGTAGGCCGCGACCGCGCCCAGCAGGTCGCTCTTGGTCGCGTCGTCGGCGTCCTTGACGAGGACGCGACCGCGCGGTTCGAACTCCCGGGAGTACTGTTTGTCCCGCTCGATGACGGCGTCGTAACCCACCTGTTGGACCGCCTGTGCAATCTCGTCGACGGTCGGCTCGGGGACCGCCTGCTCCAGATTGACCCGTCGACCCTCGGCGCGCGTCAGCTCCGCGTCGAGGTACGCGGGCCAGATGACGTTTTCGACCATACTCGCCTCTGGCCGGGCCGTCGGTAAGGACTTTTCCGTCCAGCTTTCACGACCGACACACGGCGACCAGCGCCGCCGCGATCACTGCGAGAACGGCGACCGCCGCGCCGAAGCCCGGTCCGTTCGCGGAGGTCGTTCCGACTGTCGTTTGGTTCGGGGTCGACACGTCAGACGCGTTCACCGTGCGGTTGGCCTCGGCCAGTTCCTCGGGGTACCAGGTCTTGGCGAGTTGTGTCAGCGGAATCGCCACGCGGGGCCCGGGCTGGTTGATGTAGCTGTAATCGAGCGCGATGGTCTGATTTTGCTGGACCGCGGTCGTGTCGTTGTACGGCGTGCCCTCGGGAAGGCTGTAGTCGTCCGGGTAGACGATCCACTCGGGGTTCCGGTCGATCACGATCTCGTCGTTGAGTTCCTTGTACCCCTCCAGTCCGGCCTCGGCGGCGACGTTTTCCCCGCCGGCGGTCTCGATGGCGTCGTGAATGTGTGTTCCCGTGCCGGTCGTGAAGCCGAAGAAGGTGTAGAGCACGGACGGTCGGTCGGTCGCGTTGGCGTGGGCCGCCCGTGTGCGTTCGACCGTGAGCCGGAACTCGTTGGCCGCCTCGCGTGCCGATTCACAGGACCCGACCAGCCGGCCGGTAGTCTCGACGTTCCGCGCGATTCCGTCCAGCGACTCCACGCCGGCGAAGTGATACACCGTCAGCCCGGCGTCGCGGAGCGATTCGACGGTCTCGGGGTCGGAGACGTTCGCCGCCAGCACGAGATCGGGCTGGGCCCCGACGACCTTCTCGACGACGCCCTCGCCGCTCACGTCCGTCTTGTCGCCTCGGTCGTCAAGATACGACGTGTACTGGTTCACCGGCAGCCCGACGACCCGATCCTGCGCGCCGATCTCCCAGAGGATCTGGGCGTCGCTGGGCTGGAGCGCGACGACATCCATGTCTTCGGATCGTTCGACGGTGACCTCGGTTCCGGTCACGTCCGTCATCGTCACCTCACCGGTGCAACTTTGCTGTGTCACCGCCGCCGAAACGGAGGTCCCGTCGACGGCCGACTCGGCGCCTACCGGATTGCCGGCCGACGCTGATCCGCCAGCCACCACGCCGGTCACCGCGAATCCGCCGACGACCAGCACCACCACCGCGAGAACGAGTGTTCGTGTGTTCATCTGGGTCAGCCTCAGTCGGTATCCAATAAGTATTTGCCTACTCCAATCCAGCTTGAAGAGTATGCACACGGGCGTCCGGACCCTCTGGTGGTCGGTCGGGCTGTCCGTCATCCTCGTGGCGGTCGTCCTCGCGAGCGCGACCATCGGCCCGGTCGCCATCGACGCCCTCACCGTCGCGAGGGCCACGCTCAACGCGGTGGCTGTCCCCGTCGGCGTCTCGGTGGCCGTCGAGTCCGCCGGCGTGTTCGGCGCGTCTGTTCCCGTCCCGGTGCCCGACGTGTCCTACTACTACCCGTTCTCGCTGTCGGTCCCGACGACCGCCGAGGTCATCGTCCGGCGGGTGCGGCTCCCCCGGATCGCGCTGGCAGCTGTCGTCGGCTTCTCGCTCTCCTCGGCCGGTGCGGTCATGCAGGGCTTCTTCCGCAATCCGATGGCCGATCCCTCGATCATCGGCGTCTCCTCGGGGGCGGCCGTCGGCGCGGTCGCGACCATCGCCTTCCCGCTCGCGATCCCCTTCGGCCTCCAGGCCGCGGCTTTCGCCGGGGCCCTGGCGGCCGCCTTCGGCGTCTACGCCATCGCCAGCGAGGGCAATCGAACGCCGGTCGCCACCCTGCTGCTGGCGGGCGTCGCCGTCCAGACGTTGCTCGGCGCGGCCGTCTCCTATATGCTGTTGCAGTCCGGGCAAAGTCTCCGGGAGGCCGTCTACTGGCTGATGGGACAGCTCTCGGGCTCGTCGTGGGCCGAGGTGGAGGTGACCCTGCCCCTCGCCGTGCTCGCGTTCGCGGTCCTCTACGCCTACGCCCGCGACCTGAACGTCCTCCTGCTCGGCGAGGCCGACGCCCACACGCTCGGCATCGAGGTCGAACGGACCAAGCGAATCCTGCTCGCGGTCGCGAGCATCATCACGGCCGCGGCGGTGTCGGTCGCGGGCGTCATCGGCTTCGTCGGCCTGATCGTCCCGCACGTCATGCGACTGCTGGTCGGCCCGGACCACCGCATCCTGCTCCCGACGAGCGCGCTCGCCGGCGCGGCCTTCCTCGTGGCGGCCGATACGTTCGCTCGTGCCGGCCCTGCGGAGGTCCCCGTCGGTATCGTCACCGCTGCACTTGGCGCGCCCTTCTTCCTCTACCTGCTCCGGAACCGGGAGGTGCACGCGCTGTGATCGACGTGGACGGCCTCACGGTCGCCCGCGGTGGCGTCACCGTCTTCGAGGACGTGTCCCTCACGGTCGAAGAAGGTGAGTTCGTCGCCCTCGTCGGCCCCAACGGCGCGGGCAAGACGACGCTCCTGCAGGCGATCAACGGCGTCCTGACGCCCGGATCCGGAATCGTCAGGGTCGACGGCCGCCCCATTGGCGACTGTTCGGCCCGGGATCGGGGGCGGCTGGTCGCGACCGTACCCCAGGACACTCACGTCGGCTTCGACTTCTCCGTCGAGGACATCGTGGCGATGGGTCGGACGCCCTACCACACCCGATTCGGGCGGACCGACCGCGAGGCCGACAATCGGGCGGTTCGGCGCGCCCTCGAACGCACCGATACCGCCCGATTCGCCGACCGCCCGGTCGACGAAGTGAGCGGCGGCGAGCGCCAGCGCGTCCTGCTGGCCCGAGCACTCGCACAGGACACCCCCGCACTCCTGCTCGACGAACCCACTGCGAGCCTCGACGTGAACCATCAGGTCGAGACGCTGTCGCTCGTGTCGGACCTGGCGGCTTCCGGAAAAGCCGCGCTCGCGGCGATCCACGACCTCGATCTGGCCGCGCGATTCTGCGATCGCATCGTCCTGCTCGCGGACGGCCGAGTGCTGGCGAACGGCTCGCCGGCGGCGGTGCTGGACGCCACGTCGCTCGGCGCGGCCTTCGACGCCGACGCCGCCGTGACGACCCATCCGACCACGGGGACGCCGTCGGTGACGGCCCTCGGTGAGCGTCGCGACCGCGACCTGACGGTCCACGTCGTCGGGACCGGTCGAACCGCCGCGCGCGTGATCGCCCGCCTCCACGACGCCGGCGCGACCGTCACCGCGGGCCCGCTCCCGGAGGGCGACCTCGCCGCCGAGACGGCACGCGCTCGCGGTCTGGAGACCGTGACGGCCCCGGCGTTCGGCTCGCTCGACCGTGGGGTCCGGGACCGCGTGGCCCGACTCCGGGAGGAAGCGGCTGTCCTCGTCGCGGCCGATCCGCCACGGGCCGACGGGATCGCAGGCCTCCTCGACGCGCACATCCCGGTCGTCACGGTCGACGGCGCGGGGGGACCGGACGCCGGAGCGCAGAGACAGACTGCGTCAGCTCGACCCGAGACGACGACGCGGGTCGCGTCGCCGGCGCACGTACTGGAGGCCGTCGTCACCGTCGCGCCAGAGCGGGAACTCCCCGCAGACGACTGACCCGATAGCACCGCTCGTCGCCGTTTCTGTGTCAGCAATCGTCACTGGGAGCTTATGTCCACACCGAGCGTACGTTCGGGTATGTCTTCAGTATCCAACTCACAGGGCATCGGCTCGGGGACGGTCAGCCGCACCGTCGACTGGGCGGTTACGCTCGTGACGATCCTCGCGGGTCTGCTGTTCGCGGCGGGCGGAGCCGTACTTTACAGTTCGGCCGACCGCAGTTGGATCGCCGCGGCGGTCGCGGAGGGCACCGTTCACTCGGACGGCCTGACCGACGCGCAACTCGTCGACGCGCTCCACGGACTCGCGTGGTGGGGCGGTATCGGCCTCGCGGTCACCGGCCTGCTGTTCGTGATTGCCGGCGTCGCGTTCATGGCCTACCGCACCCGCTGGCACCGCCGCCGGGCCGAGACCGGCGAGACCGGCCCGGACACGACCACCAACGCCGTGATCGGTGCGGTCGTCACCGTCGTCACCTCGTTCGTTCCGATCTCGCCCGTGCTGGGCGGGGCGGTCGCGGGCTACCTCGGCCGCGGTGACGGGCGCAACGGCGTCCGCGTCGGGGCGTACTCGGGACTGGTCACGTCGATCCCCGTGATCGTGCTCTTCGCGTTCCTGATCGGCGGGGCCGCGGTCGTCGGTGTCGAGATCGGCGTCGGTCTCGGGGCCGCCGCCGTCGCCCTGATACTCCTGGTCGCGCTCGCGGTGACCGTGCTGACCGTCGTCGGACTCTCTGCGCTCGGTGGGTACCTCGGCGTCGAGTTCTCAGAGCGGTCGACCTGATCAGGACAGATCGACGGTCAACACCGGAACCGACGCGTCGGCGACGACCTTCTCCGCCGTGCTTCCGAGGATGTTCTGCGTGTAGTCGTCACCCTGTGTCCCCATGGTCACCACGTCGATGTCTTCCGCTTCGGCGTAGGCGACGATCTCGTCGGCCGGCGTCCCCCGCCGGATCGCCGTGACGGCCTCTAGTCCGGCGGCTTCGAGTTCCGCCGCGACGGTCCTCACGGCGTCGGTTCCCTCTGCCTGTAAGTCTTCGAGGACCTCCGATTTCATCTCGTTGTCGAGGGTCAGAAACGCCCGGTCGTCGACGACGTAGAGGACGTGGACGGTCGCGCCGTCGTCGGGCGCGATCTCGGTCGTGCGGTCGAGGACGGCGTCGAATCCCTCGCCGCCGTCGGTCGGGACCAGAATGTCGTCGTACATACGTGAACGTCACCCCGCGGTGTACACACGCCTTTCGGTCTCGCGTCGCGACGGCGGTTGCAGAGCGAGAAACACTGCCTCGTCCTATACCTCCACCGTGGCGATAGTTGGGGTATGGGATTCGAGATCAACGGTCCGTCGAGTACGATTGGGGTCGTCCTGTTGTTGCTCGGCGGCCTCGCGCTGGTCGGGTACGGCGGGTACAGTTACGTCACACAGTCTTCGGCGATCGACTCCGCGGTCGACGTGAACGCGACCGTCACGTCGACCGGCGTCGAGGAGGTCGACCAGCGTCGCGGCGTCGCCTACGCGCCGCGGGCGACGTTCAACTACACGTACGAGGGGCAGTCCTACACGGCCTCGAACGTGTATCCCGGCCCGCTCACCCGGGATTTCGGGACCCGAGAGGCCGCCAGGGAACAGTTGGACGGATACGAGACCGGCGACACGGTGACCGCCTACGTGCCGCCGGACGCGCCCGAGAACGCCTTCCTCGTCCGCGAGCGGAGCAACAAACCGTTCTTCGTGATCGGGATCGGCATCCTGCTGGCGCTGGGCGGGCTCTACTCGATCAGGAATCTCTGAGTCGCCCCGACCCGGGTCGCCACTGACCGCGCTCAGATGACGGTTCCGTGTTTCTTGCTCGGGCGGTCTTTCTCCACGTCCTCGTAGAAGGCAAAGCGGGCGGCAAGTTCCGTCCGGAGGTCGCTGGGCGGGATGATCTCGTCGATGACGACCTCGCTTGCCATCCGGTGGACGTCGATGTCCTCCCGATACTCCTCGCGGAGTTCCCGCTCTCTGCGCTGTCGCTCGTCGTCGTCCTCGATCTCCGCGAGCTTCCGGGCGTAGACGGCGTTGATCGCCGCCTCCGGGCCCATGATCGCGATCTCTCCCGATGGGAGCGCGATGGTCGATTCGGGATCGTAGGCCGGCCCCGACATCGCGTAGATCCCCGCGCCGTAGGCCTTCCTGACCACGACGCACTGCTTGGGAACCGTGGCCGCCGAGGTCGCGTAGATCATCTTCTTGCCCTGTTCGAGGATGCCCTCCTTCTCGACGCCCGACCCGGCCATGAAGCCCGGCGTGTCACAGAGATAGAGGAGGGGCACGTCGTAGGCGTCGCAGGTCCAGACGAACTGGGCGGCCTTCTCGGCGGCGTCCGGGAAGATCGCCCCGGCGCGCTGGGCCGGCTGGTTGGCCACGATCCCGACCGGCCGACCGTCGATCCGGGCGAACCCGGTCAGGATCTCCGAGCCGTACTGCGGGCGCAACTCGAAAAAGGACTCGGCGTCGACGACGCGCTCGATCACGTCGGTCATGTCGTACCCCTTGTTCGGTTCCGCAGGGACGATCGAGTCGATCCCGTCGGGCGACCTCGCGGGTGCGGTCCCCGCGGTCTTTGGCGGCTTCTCGTCGCTGTTGTCCGGGAGATAGGAGAGCAGTTGGGCCACCAGCGCGCGGGCGTGGTCCTCGTCTTCCGCGATCAGGTCCGCGCTCCCGGTGTGGCGGGCGTGAACCTCAGCACCCCCGAGATCCTGCAGGTCGATCTCCTCGCCGGTGACCATCTCGACCATCCGGGGGCTGGCGATGGCCATCGCGCTCACGTCCCGGACCATGACGGTGAAGTCCGCGAAGATGGGCGTGTAGGCCGCCCCGGCGATGCAGGGGCCATAGAGGACGCAGATCTGTGGCACCCGCCCCGAGAGCCGCGAGTGGTTGTAGTAGTACTTCCCGATCCCCTCGCGGTTGGCGAAAAACCCGGTCTGCTGGTCGATCCGGCCGCCCGAGGAGTCCATCAGGTAGAGGACGGGCTTGCCGGTCTTGAGCGCCCGCTGTTGCATCCGGAGGAACTTCTCGACGCCCTTCTCGGCCATGCTTCCCGCTTTCACGGTGAAGTCGTTGGCCATGAAGTGTACGTCTCGGCCCTCGAACTCGGCCGCGCCGGTCAGCAGGCCGTCGGCGGGGAGGCGGTCGCCGTCGTTCTCTTCCCCTTCGTCATCGACAGCGTTCTCGTGCCAGGCATCGAAATTGGCGAACTTCCCGTCCTCGAACGCGACTCCATCTTCCCCGAACCAGAGGTCGAGTCGGTCGCGGACGAACAGTTTCCCCTGCTCTTCGAGGCGGTCGCGGTACTTTTCGGGGCCGCCCGCCTCGATGTCTTCGATCTCCTCGCGCAGGCGCTGTTCGCGCTCGGTCGGGCCGAGGTCGTCGTCCGGTTCCGATGCGGTGTTCGACGGTGCGGTATGCGTGGCGGCGGGTTCGGTGGCGTCGCCGACGTACACCTCGACGGTATCTGCGACGTGCTGGGCCATCGCCTCGGCGATGGCGGCCAGTTCCTCCTCGTCTGCCCCCTCGGGAACGCGGACTTTCATCGCACTCGTCTGTGCCCACGAGCGTGAAACCGTTTTCCCCTGTCTCGATCTGCGTGGTCGACACCGGTTCGGGTGGGGGCAACCCTCTCAGAACGTCTCGACCGAGACACCGAGTTCCTCGAAATCGCTCCGATTGTCCGTCACGACGGCCTCACCGGTAACGTCGGCGAGTGCGGCGACCATCGCGTCGACCATATCAGCCCCGGAGTCACCGTCGCTGGCTCTGTCGGCCTGCGCGAATAAGCGGCCCGCGCGTTTTGCCATCTCCGCATCGAGTTTGGCAATCGAATACATCCGGCTTAGGTTCTCTATGCGCTGCCTCTCGGCGTCGCTGAGCGTGAACTCGGCACCGTATTCGAGTTCCGCCAGCACTGGCGTCGGGATTCGCTGGATTTCGTGGTTCCGCTTCAGTTTCCTCGCCTTCCGGTGGGCGTTTCGATCCCCGCTGAACAGGTCGACGAGATAATTCGTATCAAGAATCATCTGCCATGCGGTCCCGGACTGCCGCCGCGCTCGACCGATCCATCTCGGCGATGCGTTCTTTCATCCGCTCGCCCTGTGATTCGGAGATGATGCCTGCGACGAGGTCGGGGTCTGGCGCTGGCGCGCCCGTGAGCCGGACCAGTGCCTCGCCCATCGTCTCGTCGTCTCGTTTCTCCGTCTTGAGATAGTCGTGAAACCACTCGTCGACCCTGACGGTCTTCATCCGTGTATTCGAATACACGGCTCTCGGTCAAGAAGATTGTGGGGCGGACGAGCAGGACCGACAGTGACACAATCCCGGCGTGCGAGCCAGTGGCCATGACAACAGAGGACGTGGACGATCGGGACCGCCGCCTCGTCGAGGGCTGGCAGGGCCGCTTCTTCGAGGACTTCACCGTCGGCGACGTGTACAAGCATCCCTACGGTCGGACCGTCACGGAGACCGACAACGTCTGGTTCACCAACCTGACGATGAACGCCAATCCGATGCATTTCAACGAGGCCTACGCCGCCGAGACCGAGTTCGGCGAGCGTCTGGTCGACGGCACCTTCGTCATCGCCCTCGCAGTCGGGATGAGCGTCGTCGACGTCTCGGCCAACGCCACGGCGAATCTCGGCTACGACGATATCCGTCACCACGCACCCGTGTTCCACGGCGACACGCTGTTCGCCGAGAGCGAAGTGCTGGACAAGCGCGAATCGGACTCCCGGGACCACGTCGGCATCGTCACCACCGAACTCCGGACGTACAACCAGGACGACGAACTCGTCCTCACGCTCGAACGGACGCCGATGGTGCTGAAACGCGAGGTCGCGGAACCCTCGGCCGCAGCCCCCACCGGCTGGCCGGAGGGCGTGGGCACTCAGCCGGAGGACCTGTCGTGACCGACCAGCGGATCGAAGGCGACCTTCCGGTCACAGACGCCGCCAGCGCGGCCGCCGACGTTCCCGCGGACGCGACGCTACTGGTCAGCGGGTTCGGGAGCGTCGGCTACCCGAAGGCCGTCCCGCTCGCGCTGGCCGAGTCGGACCGGGACCTCTCGCTCACGGTCGTCAGCGGCGGGAGCGTCGGCGCGGAGATCGACGTGGAACTCGTCGAGGCCGACGCAATCGCGCGCCGCTACCCCTACCAGGCCCGCGCGCCGGCCCGCGAGGCGGCCAACGACGGCCGGATGGCCTTCGCCGACCGCCACATCTCGGCGCTCGGCGACGACGTGCAGTTCGGCGGCCTGGTCGACCCGGACGTGGCCGTCGTCGAAGCCGTCGCCGTCGGCGAGGACTGGCTGGTTCCCTCGGGGTCGGTCGGCCACACCCCGGCCTACGTCGACAGCGTCGACAGCCTGGTCGTCGAGGTGAACCGCGCACAGCCCCGATCGCTTGCCGGATTCCACGACATCTACCGTCCTGACCTGCCCCCCGAGCGCGATCCCGTGCCGCTGTCCGCGCCGGGCGAGCGCATCGGCGGCCCGCGGATCGAGTTCGATCCCGCCAAACTTACTGCCGTGGTCGAGACCGACTGCCGCGACGAGCCCTACGAGTTCCGCGACCCGACCGAGACGGATCGGGCCATCGCCGCGAACCTGCGCTCGTTCCTGACCGACGAGGTCGAGCGCTCGCCGCTCTTTGCCGATTCCGTGCGCCTCCAGTTCGGGGTCGGGAGCCTCGGCAACGCCCTGATGGGCGCGCTCGCCGACGCCGACTTCGGCGACCGGGAGCTGATCTACTTCGGCGAAGTCATCCAGGACGGCCTGCTCGACCTGCTCGATGCCGGACAGCTGGACTCGGCCAGTGCGACCTCGCTGGCCCTCTCGGCGGCGGGACAGGATCGCCTGTTCGCCGACGCCGAGCGCTACGCCGAGGACGTGGTGTTGCGTCCCGCCGACGTGTCCAACCGCCCTGCACTGATCGACCGATTCGGCGTCGTCGCGGTCAACAGCGCCCTCGAAGTCGACCTCTACGGTCACGCCAACTCCACGCACGTCGACGGGTCCAGAATGCTGAACGGTATCGGTGGGAGCGCCGACTTCACGCGCAACGCCGCGCTGTCGATACTCGCGCTCCCCTCGACGGTCGGCAGTGACCGCTCCCGGATCGTCCCGATGGTGCCACACGTCGACCACACCGAACACGACGTGGACGCCGTCGTCACCGAACACGGTGTCGCCGACCTGCGCGGCACCGCCCCCCGGGAGCGCGCTCGCCTGCTCGTCGACCGCTGTGCCCACCCCGACTACCGCGAGCAATTGCAAGAGTATCTCGACCGCGCGTTCGATAGCGACGGTCACGAACCGCACGACCTCGATGCGGCCCTCTCCTGGCACGAGTGAGCCTCGGATCTCGGGACTGGTCCCCGACGCTCCCAGTAATGTTCGAACCCCAACAATTAATCAAGGGGGCCCGAATAGAGGCGTGAATACACGATGGTGACACGGGTGCGGGACGGTGGGCGGTCGATGCAGCGGGCGGGAATCAGATCGGTGCTGGTCGCGCTGGGCGTGTCGCTCGGCACCAGCAGCGTCGGGGCGGCACAGCCGGTACCGGTGGGAGGAACGGCTCCGGTGGTCCCGCTGGAGATCAGGGTGGCTGTGGGTCTCGCCCTCACGGTCTTCGTCGGCATCTGTATGCTGGCGCTGTTTCAGACCTACACGCACGAGTCGCTGGACGCGATTCGGGCGAACGCACCCGTCTCGCTGGCCATCGGGATCGGCGTGCAACTCGTCTTCCTGATTATCGCGTTCGGCGTCGGGTTCGTGTCGGTGCTCCCGCTGATGGGGCTGGTCACGCTCCCGGTCTGGATCGCGTTGCTCGTGTTCTACGTCGCCTGGGGCATCCTCGGTGTGATCTCGGTCGGCCGGTTCGTCGTGAACCGGGTCGCCAGTGGTGGTCCCTGGCTCGGCCTCCTCGTCGGGGCCGTCCTGGTGGTGGCGTTTCAGATCGTCCCGTTCGGCGTCGTCCCGCTGTTCCTGATCGTCTCGCTCGGCATGGGCGGTGCCGTCCGGCGACATATGGGTGCCTCGACGAGCGAGCGCTCGGTGCCCAGCGGACGGTTCTAAAATCAGTCGTCGGTCAATTCAGTGCGCCTTCCAGCCGTTCGATCAACTCGGCGTTGCCGACGTGGACCGGGACGCGCTGGTGGAGTTCGTCCGGTTCGACCGCCAGCAGCGACTGCACACCGTCGGAGGAGCGACCGCCGGCCGACTCGACGATGTAGCCGATGGGGTTGCCCTCGAACTGGAGGCGGAGTTTGCCGTTCTCGGCCGACTGGAGGGCAGGATAGGCGAAGATGCCGCCGTACTCCATGACCTGGCTTACGTCGCCGATCATCGCGCCGCCGTAACGGAGCTTCAGTTCGTCCTCGATCTCGCGGACGAACGCCTCGAAGTCGTCGTGCCAGTCCGGGACGCGGCCGCCGAAGCCGTAGACCACGGGGTCGGCGGGAATCGTCACGTCGTCCTCGACCACGCGGCGCTCGACGCCGTCGTCGGTGTCGTCGATCACGTACTCGGTCACCGAGTCGTCCCGGGCGAGCACGAGCGTCGTGATCGGGCCGTAGAGGACGTAGCCCGCGGCGACGAGCGCTCGGCCGGGGGCCGGAAGCGGCTCGTCGTACACCGCCAGGATCGTCCCCATGACGTTGTTGGACTTGAGGTTCGACGAGCCGTCCAGCGGGTCACAGGCGACGTGGAGATCGCCGTCGCCGGACTCGACGACCTCTTCGCGTTCCTCGCTGGCGTAGCTGGCCACCCCGTCGATGGCGAGCAGGCGGTCTTCGAGCAACTCGTCGGCGTGGCGGTCGGCCGCCAGCATCTGCTCGCCAGAGGGGTTCTCGCTGGTCTCGTACTCGCGACGGCCGGTCAGGCCGGCTCGCACGTCGGGCGCGGTCTCGGTGACCACGTCGACGATCTCCGATACGACCTCGCTCATCTATTCGGCTTCGGGGGCCGCGCCCTCGGCGGCGGCGAGTGCCTCTTCGACGGAGGACTCCTCGAAGATCACCTTCTCCAGGGCGTCGAGGATGCGTTCGGGGTTCTCGCGCTGGAAGACGTTCCGGCCGACCGCGAGGCCGGCACCGCCCGCGTCGATCACGGACTTGACGTTGCTGAGGAACTCCTCGTCTGAGCGCTTCGAGCCGCCGGACATGACGACCTTCGTCTTGCCGGCCATCCGGACGGTCTCCTCCATGGCGTCCTGACTGCCGGGGTATTTCACCTTGGCCACGTCCGCGCCGAGTTCCAGACCCAGCCGGGCCGAGTAGGCGATGCTCTCGGGGGTCTTGGCGTTGCGCAGGCCCTGACCGCGCGGGTACGACCACATGACAGTCGGCATATCGTACTCACGGTGGGCGCGCTCCTGTGCGTCGCGGAACTCCTCGACCATCTCGATCTCGTGGTTGGAGCCGCCGTACACGGTAAACCCGATCGAAGACGCGCCGATCTCGTGGGCGTAGTCGACCGTCCAGTTGACCGCCGAGTTGGGTTCGCCCCGCCACAGGTTCGACGTGCCGTTGAGCTTGGCCAGCAGGTCCACGTCGTCCTCGTAGGAGGGATAGTACGCTTCGGCGACGCCCTTCTGGACCGCCAGCGAGGTCACGGCGTCGTGGGTCGCCACGTCGAAGACGTGGGCGGGGTCAGCACTCTCCGGTACGTCCTCGAAGTCGACCGGGCCGTGTTCCAGACCGTGGTCGTACGCGAGGATCAGCACCTTCCCGTCCCGGGTCAGGGGGCTGTCGTCGATAGGGATCATCTCACTTTTCTCTGCCCCACGTTCGCTAATTAACTTGTTGGAGACGGGCAGCGAAATACTTCTCTGTGTACGAGTGAATTTTCGGAGCGGTGGCCAGTTCTCTCGGAACAGGAACCGTCGATACACTTAGGCGGGTCGCCGTGGTGGCCTCCGGTATGCGCGAACTCGACGAAATCGAGACCTGGGGCGTCGTCGGCGCGGGCACGATAGGCCACGGTATCGCACAGGCCGCGGCAACCAGCGGCTACGACGTGGTGTTGCGCGATGTCGAGGAAGAACTGGTCGAAGAGGGACTGCAGGGCATCGAGTCGAGTCTCTCCCGGTTCGAAGAGAAAGACGAACTCACCAGCGAGGAAGCTACCGCGGCCCGCGAGCGGGTCACCGGCACCACCGACCTCGCCGACCTCGCGGACTGTGATTTCGTCGTCGAGGCAATCGTCGAGAACATGGAGATCAAACAGGACGTGTTCGCGGAGTTGGACGAGACGGTCGAGGAGGACGTGGTACTCGCCACGAACACCAGCACGCTCTCGATCACCGCCATCGCGAGCGCGACCGACCGCGCCGAACAGGTGGTCGGCCTGCACTTCATGAACCCCGTCCCGCTGATGGAAGGTGTCGAAGTGGTCGTCGGCGAACGGACGAGCGACGCGGTCGCCCAGCTCGCCCACGACCTCGCCGAGGACGTGGGCAAGACCACCTGGGAGTCCGACGACAAGCCCGGGTTCGTCACCAACCGCGTGCTGATGCCCTGGATCGCCGAGGGCATCCGGGCGTTCGACGAGGGCGTGGCCACCAAGGCCGACATGGACCGCGGGATGAAACTCGGCACGAACGTCCCGATGGGGCCGCTAGAACTGGCCGATCACATCGGGCTCGACATCTGTCTCGACGCGATGCAGACGCTCCACGAGGAACTGGGTGACCGCTACAAGCCGCCGTACCTGCTCAAGCGGAAGGTCGAAGCCGGCGACCTCGGGAAGAAGTCCGGGCGAGGGTTCTACGAATACGAGGAGTAGCACGGATCCGTTCGCCCCCACGTCGACCCAAAACTCTTGACTGGTTGATTCGAACGCGTCGATATGGATCTAACCTACTGGGGCGCGGGCCACGTCGCGCTGGTCGGTGCCGTCTGTCTCAGTGCCGTGCTGTACATCGAGCGCCCTGTCGTCGGTGCCATCGTCGGCCTGCTGGGTGCGTCCGCCATCCTGCACGCCGCGTACATGATCCGCACCCATCGGGCCGGAAAAGAGACGCAAGTCGGGTTCTAGGGCTCCCCGTCCAGCGACTCTTCGAGTGCCTCCACGTCCGCCAGCAGCGACTCGAACTCTTCGCTCACGTCCTCGCGGTCGCCGAACTGGCGCTCCGCCCGTGTTCTGAGTTCCGTCGCGTCGTCACCGAGCTCCTGGACCTTCGCCTGCAGTTCGTCCCGCCGATCCAGTAGCTCGGCGACTTTCTCGGCGAGTTCGTCGAGATCGGCCTCGACGATCATATCGTACTCGTCGTAGAGCCCGGAGCCGACAGCGCCGTGCCCGGAACCAGTCAACTCGTGGATCACGCCGTCGTCGGTCTCGGTCTCGGTGGCCAGTCCGAGCGTCGAGAGTTGCTGACAGCGGGTCTCGACCTGCGCTCGTTCGAGGCCGGTCGTCTCGACAAGCGTGTCGACGCCGGCACCCTCGTGGTCGTCGATGGCGTGCAACACCGTGACCGCCTCCCAGTCGAGGACGTCCGAGAGTTCAGAAATCGTCGGCATACACGGGCCGACGGAGGCCGCCCGGGTAAGCCTTAAGACTCCGCTCGCGCGACGGCCCGTGTCGCCGTCGCCTTGAACGTCGCGACGACCGCTGTGCCGGGAGTCAACCCTAGTCGCTCGATGCTCTCGACGGTCACGAGCGCGGTCAGGTGCAAACCCGGCTCGACTGCGACCGTCACGCGGGCCAGCGTCTCCCCGTGGTCGACGCCGACCACTTCGCCCTCGAAGCGGTTGCGCGCGCTCGTTCCACCGGGTTCGGGGGCCTCGGCCGGTCGGTTCAGCGTCACCGCGTCCGCTCTGATAGTGACGCCGACCTCGGTACAGTCCGGCGGCGTCACGGCTCGGATTCTGCCGGCCGCGGTCTCGACGGTGGCGAGTTCGCCGTCGCGGTCGATCACGCGGCCGGAGAGGACGGTCTCGTCGGTCTCGGCGACGCCCGCGAACTCCGCGCGAACCCGGTCGAACGTCGCCAGCAACTCGCGGGCGCGGTCGGTGAGTTCGCTCCCGCCGCCGCCCCCGCCGCCGCGACTCCGGTCGACCAGCGAGCCGAACGCGTCTTCGAGTTCGACCACGCGACGCTGGGCGTGTGCGTACGACCGGCCCAGCGATTCCGCCGCCGCGTTCAACGATCCGTCCTCGTCGATGGCCGCCAGTAACTCCCGGTCTCTGACCGTCAGCGCGACGCCGTCGCGACCGAGTTGCACGTCGAAATCCGGGGACACGTCCATAGCCGATGGTTGCCAAGCATTGACAAAACTGTTATGTCAGGGGCCGCACAACGGCGTTGTATCGTCTATGGCACAACGCAACGGATCGCAGGGTGAGACGGGAGCGACGGATCGGACACGACGGGGATTCCTCGCGGCGGCGGGCGCGACGGGTGCGGCGGCGCTGGCCGGATGTATCGGCGGTGGCGACGGCAACGGTAGTTCCCCGGGGTCGATGCTGGCGTTCCACGCCGGGAGCCTCGCGCCGCCGTTCAGTTCGGCCGAACCACAGTTCGAAGAGGAGACCGGGATCGACGTGACCCGGGAGGCGAAGGGCTCGGTCGGCTCGACGAAGAAGATCACCGAACAGGGCCGGCGTCCGGACGTGCTTGGGGTTTCGGACTTCCGGCTCATCCGGGACATGGTGCTGGGCGAGTACGGCGAGTGGCTCATCGTGTTCACGACCAACGCCATGTCGATCCAGTACCGGGAGGACTCGCCCGGGGCCGACGAGATCGGGACGGACAACTGGTGGGAAGTCCTCTCGCGTGACGACGTGACCATCGGCCACAGCGACCCCGCCGTCGACCCCGGTGGCTATCGGGCAGTGATGGCCCAGCAACTCGGGACAGAGGAGTTCGAGGGGAACCGACTCTACGGTGAGTCGACCTACCAGGCGATGCGAGACAACTCGACGGTGCCGACGGGGACCGAGACCAACCTGGAAGGCCAGCTCAAGAGCGGCGAACTCGACTACGTGTTCTACTACCAGTCGATCAGTACGTCCTCTGACCTGCCCTACGTCGACCTCCAGCCACAGGTCGACCTCTCGAAGGCCACCGCGAAGTACGCCGAACACTACGCGAAAGCCGAAGTCGAGACCGAGGACACGACCTACGTCGGCGCGCCCATCGCCTACGGCATGACGGTGCCCAGCGTCGCCCGGAACCCCGAGAACGGCGCGCGCTGGGTGGAGTACATGATCACCGAACCCGGCAAGCAGGTCCTGCGGGACAAGGGCCTTCAGCCGGTCGAGACGCCCGCCGTCAACGCCAGTGGGGAAGGCAGCGTCCCCGACCGAGTGATGCAACACGCCGAGGCGAAGGAGACGCTCGGCCCGCTCCAGCTGGACGCGTGACGACCGAGCGGAAGGCTCAGTAGTCTCCCACCAGGACCCCCATCCAGATGGCTACACGCACGACACCGCTCCCGCTGGACGCGCTCGGCCGCGGCTCCGTCGCTCTGGCCGTCGTGGCCGTCCAGGCGGTCGCCTTCGCCGCCGCCTACTCGCTGGGCCGGCCCACCCTCTACGCCGGCTTCGTCGTCCTGAGCGCCGCGGCCCTGGGCTTCGCCTCCCGTCGCGGCCTGTTCGGCGTCGCGATGGCGGCCCTCGGGAGCGTCCTGCTCGTCGCGCTCGGGCTCCCCCTCCTGCTTTTCGCCGCCCGCCAGTCCCCCTCGCTGATCGCCGAGAAAGCCACGGATCCGGGCGTTCACCGCGTGCTGTATCTGGGTGTCTACGCGCCGCTTTTGGCCGCTGTCGCGAGTCTCGCCTTCGGCGTCCCGCTGGCCTACCACCTCTCGCGGGGCTTTGCGGGCCAGCCTCTGGTCGAGAGTCTGGTGGACCTCCCGCTCGTCGTGCCTCACAGCGTCGCCGGTATCATCATCCTCTTCGGGTTCGGCCAGGGCGGGGCCTTCCCCGGGCTCTCGGTGCTGGGGACGCTCCCCGGGATGGTGCTGGCGCTCACGTTCGTCAGCGCGCCCTACGCGGTCAACGCGGCCCGCGAGGCCTTCGAGTCGGTCGAGGACCGGCTGGAGTACGCCGCGCGGGTTCACGGCGCGAGTCCCTGGCAGGCCTTCCGGCGGGTGACTGGCCCGCTCGCGATGCGGGGCATGGTCACTGGCGGCGTGCTCGCGTGGGCGCGTGCGGTCTCGGAGTTCGGAGCCGTCGCCGTCGTCGCCTACAGCGTCGAGTTCTTCTATCCCCCGGCTGGCGAGCGGGTGGTCGCCCAGCACGCCCCCGTCTTCGTCTACAACACCTACCTGCAGGGCGGGCTAGACGAGAGCGGCGCGGTCGCGGCTCTCCTGTTGGGTGTCTCCGCCGCCATCTTCCTGCTGGTGCGCTGGCTCACGACCGACGCGACGACCACGCAGGGTGTGGCATGACACTCGCGGTCGATATCGAAGCGACGTTCACTGCCGACGGAGCCGACGCCTTCCACGTCGCCGCGGACTTCGAGGTCGACCCCGGCGAGACGGTCGTGATCCTCGGCCCGAGCGGCAGCGGGAAGACACTCCTGCTGGAGACCGTCGCCGGCTTCCACGACCACGAGGGCACGGTGGAACACGACGGGCTCGTCCTCTCGGATCGTCCGCCCGAGGGCCGGGACTTCGCGTTCGTGTTTCAGGACTACGCGCTCTTCCCACATATGACCGTCACCGAGAACGTAGAATTCGGCCAGCGGTATCGCGAGGCCGACGCGAACCCCGAGGCGTTGCTCGCGGACCTCGGCGTCGCGGACCTCACCGACCGATACCCGCCGACGCTCTCGGGCGGTGAGGCCCAGCGCGTGGCGCTTGCGCGGGCACTGGCCGTCGAGCCCACAGTACTGTTGCTGGACGAACCGCTCTCGTCGCTCGACGTGCCCACTCGCCAGTCGCTCCGTGCGGACCTGCAGGACGTGCTGGCCGGCGTCACGTCGATCTACGTCACCCACGATCGGACGACGGCGCGGGCGCTGGCCGACCGGATCGTCGTGATGAACGACGGGCAGGTGGTCCAGACCGGGACGCCCGAGGACGTGTTCGAGCGACCCGCGTCCCCGCTCGTCGCGCGGTTCACGGGGAGCAACGTCGTCCCGATCTCGGCGCTGAGCGACCGGGCGAGTCTACTTGACGGCGACCGTGACGCGACCCATCTCACCGTCAGACCGGAGGCCGTGGAACTGGGCGCGCACGACCCGGACCTCACTGGGACCGTCGAGCGCGTGACCCGCGAGGACGCGACCAGCCGCGTGACCGTTGCGGTCGAGGGCGTTCCGGAGCCGATCACCGTCTTCAGCGTCGACCCGCCCGCCCCGGGAACCACCGTCTCGCTCGGCTTCCCCCCCGAGCGCGTGGCGACCTGCCGAGCGTGACCGGCCGTACATAAACAGCCTACCAATGGCGCGACTGGAATTATATACCAGAGACGGCAGTTTCGTGTATGGTCGAACGGACCGATTCGGACTTCGAGAGTCAGGGGGTACGCTGTGCAGGGTGGCTGTACGAACCCGAAGACACCGACGAGGAATCGCCCGCGATCGTCATGGCCCACGGCTTCGGCGGCGAGCGGGTGGCTCGCCTGCCGGCCTTCGCGGAGCGGTTCGCGGAAGCCGGGTACGCCGTCTTCCTGTTCGACTACCGGGGGTTCGGCGACAGCGACGGCGAGCCAGGGCACGTCATCGACGGCCCGGCCCACGTCGAGGACTGGCTGGCGGCGTTGGAGCATACCCGGGCGCTCGACGCGGTGGACGGTGATCGCGTGGGGCTGTGGGGCACCTCCTTCAGCGGCGGGCACGTCGTCGAGACCGCCGCCCGGGACGGCGACGTCGGGGCCATCGTCTCACAGGTGCCGTTCACCGACGGCCTGCGGAACGCGGTCCACCTCGTCCGGCAGGGTGGGCTGGGCTACCTCACCGAGACGGCGAAAGCAATCGCGCGCGACCTCGGCCGGATGGCCACGTTCCGGGACCCCTACTACGTGCCCATCGCCGCGGATCCCGACGAGTTCGGGGTGTTGAACACGCCCGACGCGAAGCCGGGATACGAGTCGCTGATCCCGGACGACGAGGACTGGGACAACGAGTGTGCTGCCCGGATCCTCGGGACCGTGGGTTTCTACCGTCCCGTGACGGCGGCCCCCGACGTGGACTGCCCGGCCTTCGTGGCCGAGGCGACCGCGGACTCGATCATCCCGTCCAGTTCCGTCGACGCGCTGGTCGACGAACTGGACGACGTGGAGCGGGTGCGCTACGATATCGGCCACTTCGACGCGTACACGGGCGCGGACTTCGAGCGGATCGTCGCGCGTGAACGGGCCTTCTTCGACCGGACCCTTCGAGACTGAAGGGGAGATGGGAAAAGTAAAGGATTGACTGGCCTAGGGTTTCGGTATGGATCTGAGTCTCACGCAGGAACAGCGCCAGATCAAGGAGATGGTCTCGGAGTTCGTGGACGAGGAGGTCGTGCCGCGAGCCGCCGAGATCGACAAGGAAGACGAGTTCCCCTGGGATCTGGTCGACGAACTCGCCGAACTCGGGCTGATGGGGATGCCGTTCCCCGAGGAGTACGGCGGAGCCGGCCTCGACTACCACGCCTACCCGATGGCCCTCGAGGAAATCTCACGGGGCTCGGGCGGTCTGGGCACCATCGTCGCGGCCCACATCTCGCTGGCGGGCAACATGATCTACGAGTTCGGGTCGGACGAGCAAAAGGAGGAGTACCTGACGCCGCTGGCCGAGGGGCGTGACATCGGCGCGTTCGCCCTCTCGGAACCCGGCGCTGGCTCGGACGTGCCCGCCATGGAGACGACCGCCGAGAAAGACGGCGACGAGTACGTGATCAACGGCAACAAGCTCTGGATCTCCAACGGCTCCGTCGCCGACACCGTGACGGTGTTCGCCAAGACCGACCCCGACGCCGGCAACAAGGGCATCTCCTCGTTCATCGTCCGTCCCGAGGAAGACGGCGGCTTCATCGTCGAGGGGACGGAGGACAAACTCGGCGACAAGGGCTGTCCGACCGCCGAACTGCGCTTCGACGAGATGCACATTCCGGAGGACCGCCTCTTGCAGGAGGAGGGCGCGGGCTTCGTCCACGCACTGAAGACGCTCAACGGCGGGCGCATCACCATCGCCGCGCGCTCGGTCGGGATCGCACAGGCCGCCCTCGACGAGGCCGCCGAGTACGCCGGCGACCGCGAGCAGTTCGGCCAGGCCATCGGCGACTTCCAGGCCATCCAGCACAAACTCGCGGACATGGACACCAAGACCCGCGCGGCGCGCCTGCTGATGCACGACGCCGCCGACAAGAAGATCCGCGGCGAGAACTTCATCAAGGAGGCCGCCCAGGCCAAGCTCTACGCCTCCGAGGTCTCCCGTGAGGTCGCAAACGAGGGCATCCAGATCCACGGTGGCTACGGCTACACCAAGGACTTCCCGATGGAGCGGTTCTACCGCGACGCCAAGCTCAACGAGATCTACGAGGGCACCAGCGAAGTCCTGCGCAATACCATCGGCCAGCAGATTCTGGAGTAACCGACCGGACTCTTTTTTGCCGGACTCGATAGGGTGTCATAGAACGATTCTATGACTCTCTCGTTCCGGTGCATACAGAACATACGTTCCACCCGTTTCCGAACCAGAGAACCTGGGTGAATCCTATTATAACCGACGGGCGTTAGCCGACGCATGAGCGAAATCTCGAAGGGTCGGCTGTTGGTATCCGGGGGTAGCCTGCTATTGGTATTTCAACTGATCGTGTTTCAGCGAGCGTTCGATATCGTCGAAAATCCCGGCGTTACAGGCACACTCGAGGATGTTATCGGCGGTGGACTGTTGCTCATCGCCACGATCTGTATCGTTAGCGGAGCCTATCTGCGGTATCAGCGGTCTTCGGCCATGTAGGAATTATCTGAGCGACTGAATGCTGGAACGCTGGTGTGACAACCGTTCTCTCAGACCCCGGAACTCGGACGTGACCAGCCAGGCCCGGCACCAGTCGAATCTTCCGCTCCCCCATTTAAATCGCGGATAATCGAAGGCACAGGCTTTGTGCTATCGAGTCACTTGTGATGAGTACACATGACGGCAGCAGCTGACAACGTCGCCGACGGACGGGAGCTAGCCGAGTCCGACGGTGAACCGACAGTGCGCGAAGTGGTTGGGGAGGCAGTGGACACAGCGCCGGTACAGATCGCCTACCGCGAGAACGTCGGGACGCTCGACGCGCCCGAAGAGCAGTGGCACCGCTACGAGACGGTGGCGGAACTGCCCGACCGGGCTTTCGACGGATGGGACGAACTGTACGTGTACACGGAGACCCACGTCTATCACTGGGTCGCCGGCGGATTCGCGCAGGGGCCCGAACGGATGCCCCGCGACCCCGAGTCGCTGCCGGACGGAGCGTAACCAGGCGTTCGGCATCGGACGGGAAGGGCCAGGGGACCGAACCGATACGTGAGCCGGAACGGTCAAACGTCCGAACCTGCTAGAGCGTGTAGTGTTCGTCATCGCCGAACTCGCGCTCTCCTCGCCGACACTGGTGCTGACGCCGACGATCGAGGCCAACCCGTCGGCGCGGGTCCGCATCCAGTTCCAGCCCGCGATGGACCCGGAGCGCCGGCGGTTTTTCGTCCTGGTCGAGGCCGAGGACTTCGACGCGTTCGACGACGCGCTGGGCGACGACTACACCGTCGCCGAACCGACCGTCGTGGCCGAACAGGACGGCGTCCGGATGTACCGCCTCGGGCTGTCGGAGGACGTCATCGCGGTGACGCCGACGGTCACCGAACTCGGCGGGATGGTGTTGGAGATGCACAGCACCGGCGGCGTCTGGTTCGTCAAACTCCAGGTCCCCGACCGGGACGCGCTGGCCGCCTTCCGCGAGTTCTGCGTCGACAGCGGCATCGAGTACCGGCTCGAACGCCTCTACCGCACCGAACCCACCCGGAGTGACGACCACGGCCTGACCGACCAGCAGCGGCGGACGCTGCTGACGGCCGCTCGGGAGGGCTACTTCGACGTGCCCCGATCGATCAGCCAGGCCGAACTCGCCGCGGAACTGGGCGTCTCCGACTCGGCGGTCTCCCAGCGTGTTCGCCGCGCCGTCGCCGCGCTGATCGAGAGGGCGCTCTCCGTCGACGAACAGGTGGGGCGCCGAGCCTGAGACCGGGGTGACCAGCCACCGGTATTTAAAACGTGGCATATCGAAGCCGACAGTTTGGGGCCGTGCAGTGCCAACCCCTGACAACGATGCAGGAACCAGCCACCGCGACGACCGAGGGGGAGCCCCAGGAGTCGACACGCCCCGGCACAACGTCGGGGTCGACGATCCGCGAGCGAGTGGCGTCGGCGCTGTCCGACGAGCGGTTCGTCGCCGCCTTCCGCCGCCGAACGGAAGGATCGCCGTCGAATCCGGCGGTCAACCGGGAGCGGTTCGACGCGATCGATCGGCTCCCCGACGAGGCGTTCGACACCACGCCAGTGCGAACGGAACTCGTCGTCTACTCCGAGACCCACGTGTACCGCTGGGTGATGACTGCCGGGACCGTCGAGCGGACCCGGTTGCCTCGGGACCCGGACAGTATGGCTCGCGAGCAGTGAACTACTCTAACTGGTCGGACAGCCACTCGTAGTGATTCTGGAGTCGCTTCTCGCCAGCGTCGGTCAGGGCGTACACGTCGCTCAGTCCCTCGGTGCGGGACTCGACGAACCCCTTGCGTTCGAGGTCTTCGAGCGAGCCGTAGAACTGCCGGGGCTCGATCCGGTCGTCGTAGTGGTCTTCGAGTCGCGTCTTGAGTGTCTGGGCGGGCAACTCGCCGTCCTCGGCCCCGCCGAGGAGGACACAGAGATCACGGCGGGTGCCGCTCTGGAGCCAGCGCATACTCGCAGGATGGGCGGCGGCGGTTTTTAAATGCTGATTTTGGCGAGTGGTTCGGGCTGGCGTCGCCGACCGCTCGTCTCTCCGCGACCGACAGGTTCGACTGTCCCACGGCCCAATCCGAGGTAATGCCAGACGCAGAGAGTGAGGTGACGGCGGAGGGAATCACCGCGCGCTACTACGAGACCGAGACCGAGCGCGTGCTCGCCTTCGAGCGCGACGGCGCGAGCGCTGCGGTCGCACAGAACGTCGAGGGGTACGCCATGCTGAAGGTGCGGCCGACGGCCGACGGCGACGAACTGGAACGCTACTACGGGTTCGACATGGCGCTGGATCACGCCGCGGAGTTGCTGGGTGTCGCCCCCTCGACGCTCCCCATCCCCGACGCCGCGGCGGACATGGGGATGTGACTCAGGTATCGAGGACGGCGGCGACCAGTGCCGCTTCGGCCCGTCGGAGGAGGTCGTTGGCGGCGCTTGGCACGCAGTCGAGTTCCGCCGCGATCTCCTCGTAGCTGGTCGCCCGTGGCGACTGGTAGAAGCCGAGTTCGAAGGCGGTCCGTAGCGCCTCGCGCTGGCGGTCGGTGAGCTGTGCCAGCGGTCCGCTGTGGCCGGGTTCGTACTCGCCCAGCCAGTCGATGGTCAGGTCGAACTGGTCGCTGATGCGGGCGTGAGCCTGCTGGATATCCTCGGTCCGGCCCGCGATGGTGATGGTGACGCCTGATCCGGTCCACTCGTAGGGCCCGTCGACGAGTAGCGTGTACTCGTCGGCGATGTCGAGCAGGGTCCCCATGAGATCGCTGCGATCGGCGTGGACGAACACGTAGAGCCACTCCCCGTCCATCTCGACGAGTTCGTACTTCCGGACCGTCTCGTCGCCGGAGAGGGCCGTCTCCACGGTCGCCGCGTCGTCGGCCACGATACGATACAGCGCCGAGAGACTCCCGTCGTCCATCCACTCCAGGTTCAACACCGCGTCGCGGGTGACGCCCTCGGTCTCCGCGAGCGTGCTGTCGACGCCTGGGAACGCGCCGCCAGGTGGATCGAGCGTGACCTCCGTGACTTTCATACTTCGCCGTGCTCCCTCCGTCCCATCGCCGGTTCCTGTACCCCCGTTCGCACGCCGGTTCGCGTCATCGTGCGACCCTCTACCGGCCAGCGACAAAAATCGGGGGGCTCTACCCGTGGACCTCCCTTCCGAATTATAATTTGTTAAAAATACCGCTCTATGTTCGTGGAAAATACCAATCGGTAGCTTCCGGTACGGATAGGTGCTGGCGAGTCGCCAGCACTCCGCACGCACTGACGTGGGGTCGGTGGGTGCACGAGGGGGAACACCATGGACGAGACCGACGAGACGACAGAACGAGGGGGCACAGCCAACCGGACGGACCGGGAACGAACCGAACGCGAGGCGTCACCGGCAGGCCACACGTCGCGCCGGCGCGTGATGGCGGGTTCCGGCGCGGCGCTGGCCACGGCGGCACTCGGCGGCGTTCCGACGGCGGCCGCCCAGTCGGGCGATACCCGCCAGGTGCTCGTCGTCGGCTGTCAGGGCACGGGGACGATCACTCTGGCCGACGCCAAGACGTACGAGCACATCGAGGACTTCGATTCCAGTCCCGGCGAGGACAGTCCACCGCTGACGGATCCGATCAAGAAAATCGCCAAGCCGATCATCGACAGCGTGGCCGGCCGGGCGAACGTCTGTGAACACGTCAACGTGAGCCCGGACGGCGAGACGCTGTACGTCTCCCGCGCGAACCTCGGCGACACTGTGGCTATCGACATGGCGACGCGCGAGATCGAGTGGCGGACGGAGATGCTGGGCTTTCGCTCCGATCACGCCAAGCTCACGCCCGACGGGGACTACCTCTACCAGGCCGACATCCTGGCCGACAAGGTCTGGCAGATCGACACGGACACGGGCGAGAAAGTCGACTGCTTCGAGGCCGAGGACTGGCCCCACGGGACCCACGTCCACGAGGATCGGATCATCAACGGCTCGCTGGGCAGTATTCTCCTGCCCGACGAGATCGACGGCAACCACCGGCTGACCTTCGCCGACCGCGACACCCTGGAGGTGACCAAGACCATCGAGTTCGACGAGGGCGTCCGCCCGTTCGCGTTCGCCGACGACGACGAGACGGTGTACGTACAGATCTCCTACCTGCACGGCTTCCACGAGGTCGACGTATCCGCCGGCGAGATCCAGCGGACGAAGGACCTGCCGGTCAACGAGAACGTCCCCGAGTCGAAGGAGGACTACCCGCTCCAGTCGGCCCACCACGGGATCGAGGTCTCGCCCGACGAGCAGTACGTCTGTGCCGCGGGTACCACGGGCAACTACGTGGCCGTCGTCGACCGCGAGACCTTCGAGACCGTCGGCATCACCGACGTGGGGAAGTACCCCTACTGGGTCTCGAACGCGCCGGACGGGGAGCACGCCTTCGTCTCGGTCAAAAACGAGGCGAAGATCTCGGTGATCGAGTACGAGACCGCCGAGGAGGTCGCGACGATCCCGACCGGTGACTTCCCGATGGTCACACAGGTCGCCGACGTGCCCGAGGCCGCTCTCGGGACCGGCGAGGACGTCACCGACCCGGACGACGGGCTGTTCGGTGGCCTGTTCGACTGACAGGTTTCGGACCAGTTCCGTCCCGTCTCGCGGCCGTTTTGGGCCGATTCCTGTCGACGGTCCTGTGCGAAAACTGGCCACACCGGCAGGCATAAATGCCGAACGACTCGTAAGCCGTTGTGATGACTGACCCACGCGTAGCCGGCGTCGGCCTCACCCACTTCGGCAAGCACCCCGAGCGAACCGGGCGTGCGATGTTCGCCGAGGCGGGGCTGGCCGCGCTCGACGACGCCGGGATCGACCCGGACGACGTCGAGGCGCTCTTCTACGGCAACTTCATGGGCGAACTGGCCGAACACCAGGGCCACCAGGCACCGCTGATGGCCGAAGCCGTCGGACTCGACGCGCCGGCGACGCGGTACGAATCCGCCTGCGCGTCGAGCGGGGCGGCGATCCGGGACGCCGTGTTCCGCCTCCGGTCGGGCGAGGCCGACGTGGTGCTGGTCGGTGGCTCCGAGCGAATGACCAACATCGGGACGGCCGCCGCCACCGACGCGCTCTCTATCGCCGCCGACGACCTCTACGAGGTCCGCGCCGGCATGACCTTCCCCGGCGCGTACGCCCTGATGGCCCGGGCCTACTTCGAGAAGTACGGTGGGTCGAAGGAAGACCTCGCCGAGATCGCGGTCAAGAACCACGAACACGCCCTCCCCAACGAGTACGCCCAGATGCAACAGGCGATCACTGCCGAGGACGCGCTGGACGCGCCGACCATCGCCGACCCGCTCGGGCTGTACGACTCCTGTCCGATCACCGACGGTGCGACCGCCGCCGTCCTCGTGAGCGAGGAGTACGCCGCCGAGAACGACCTCGATACTAGCGTCGCGGTCACCGGCACTGGCCAGGGCGGCGACAAGATGGCCCTGCACGACCGGCAGTACTTCGCACGCACGCCAGCGACCGAGGACGCCGCCGACGAGGCCTACGACGACGCCGGCATCGGTCCCGACGCGGTCGACTTCCTGGAAGTCCACGACTGTTTCACTATCGCCGAAGTCCTCGCCCTGGAAGGGCTGGGGCTGTACGAACCCGGCGAGGCCATCGGGGCCGCGACCCGGGGCGAGACCACCCGCGAGGGCGAGCTCCCCGTCAATCTCTCGGGTGGGCTGAAAGCCAAGGGCCACCCCGTCGGGGCGACGGGCGTCGCCCAGCTGATCTCCCTTACGAAACTGCTGGAGGGTCGCCACCCCCGTGCCGAGGACGTCGAGGGTGCGACGACCGCCCTCGCTCACAACGCGGGTGGAACCGTCGCGAGTGCCACCGTCCACGTGCTCCAGGAGGTGGTCGAATGAACGACACGTTCATTCGAGTACGCCAGAGCGAAGCTCTGGAGGTGGAGCAATGAGCGAGCAAGTTCGCGACGACGGCTTCGACGACCTGCTCGACGCCATCGCCGACGGCGACGGGTACTACGTCGAGTGTGCGAACGGCCACGGGTCGCTCCCGCCGCGACTCGCCTGTCCGCAGTGTGGGTCACAGGACCTCTCGGAGGAACTTCTCCCCGACTCCGGCGAGATTCGCACGTACACGGTCGTCACCGTGCCGACGCCGCAGTTCGAGGAGGACGCTCCGTACGTCACCGCCGTCGTCGACTTCGGTCCGGTGTCGATCACTGGCCAGGTCCAGGGCGTCGACCCCGAGGACGTCGAGACCGGCCAGGTCGTCGGCATCGACGTGGGCGAGACCGTCACGCGTGACGAGCGACTGATCGTCTTCGAGCCGCGGTAACTGGGTTCGCCGGGTCCCGCGGCGGACGGATCTGCTGCCGTGACCGCCGATCGGATCAGCAACGGCTGGGCCGTCGACACCGCGCCGCCGAGTCGTAATACACACACCGGTGCAGTGTGAACCGGGAAGAGAGATGGTCGGGGCTGTCGGAGAGTGGCTGACGGGAACCGAAGCTGCTGTCCTGCTCGTGATCCTCGTACTGGCGACACTGGGGACCGCGACGCTGTTTCTGATCGGCCTCGCGGGATACCGGCGGCGACGGACGCGGACGTACCTGCTGATGACCGTCGTGCTGGGCCTGCTCGTCGTCCGGTCGGTCGTCGGTATCGGGACCGTTCTCGGCGCGGTCCCGATGCCCGTGCATCACCTGATCGAACACAGTTCCGACCTGGCGGTCGCCGCGCTCGTGCTCTACGCGCTCTTGCAGTTGGGGCCGCCGTCCCTGGAGTGATCGCGGTTCGGCACCTCGAATTTGCCCGTTCCCAGGAACCGAGAACGCACGTCCCGGCTTTACCCGTCAGTGCCCAACCTCGTTGCACATGACCGAGGTGCGACAGCAGGTCCTCGAACACGTCGACGCCCATCCCGGCGTCCACTACAAGGGGCTCGTCCGGGAGCTCGACATCGCGGCGGGCCAGGCGCAGTACCACCTCCGCCGACTGCTCGACGCGCGGGAACTCGACGTCGAGAAGATCCAGGGGCGGACACACTACTTCACCGACGGGTACGACGGGTGGGAGCGGCGGACGATCGCGCTCTTGCGCCGGGAGACGACCCGACACGTCATCGTGTACGCACTCGACTCGGACGGCGTGTCGGCGATGGAACTCGCGGACGAACTCGACCTCGCGCGGAGTACCGTTTCCTTTCACGTCTCGACGCTGGTCGAGGCCGGTGTCGCGGAGAAATACTTCGACTCGAAGGGCCGGGCCCACCTGCGCCTGACCCGGCCCGCGGAGACCAGAAGTCTCCTCGAAGCGGTCACGCCGTCGCTGTCGGATCGGCTCGTCGACCGGTTCACGCGGCTGGTCGACGCGAGTTTCCACGGCTAGCTCGGGGCAAAAACGCAGGTCGCGACCGCCTACTCCAGATGGGTGCCGCGGTACTGTTCTGCCAGGTCGCGGTCGAACGCGGACAGGTCGACGATGTCGTCCTCGGTGAGGTACGCCACCGCGTCGACGTACGCGACCGCGTCCGCGCGGTCGGCGAACGGGGCGGGGTTCAGTCCCATCGGGTCCTCGAGTCGGTCGGAGTCGGTTTCGAGCGCGAAGAACGCCTCGGTTCCGTCGACGAACTCGTGGGTCTCGAAGTCCGTCACCCAGAGCCCGGCGACGGCCGCATCCGTCTCGGCGAACGCCTCGGGGACGGCGTAGTAGGTGGTCGCACAGCCCGAGGTGCAGAAGTACGCCCGGGTCTCGTCCTCGTGGACGGCCTGTGCGTTCCAGTCCGAGAACTTCGATTTCCCGGCTGGCATCCCACAGACCGCACACGACGCGTCCGCCGGGACGTCGACGGGCTCCAGTGACTCCCCGCTGGGCTCGGCCGTCCCGTCGTCGGTCGTCGTCCCGTCGCTGGGACTCGCCTCGGTCGGCGTGTCGTCGGTGCCGTTCCCGTCGCCGCCGCTACAGCCCGCCAGCGAGACCGTCGCGCCGGCCGCCAGCAGCGTGATCGCGGTGCGTCGATCTACCATTGGGCCCGTGTCGTTCGTCATGGTCGACGGTACCGGACCGAGGAAGAAAACGCGTGTGGTGCGTTGCTCGAAAGGTTTCGAGGAACGCACCAGACGCCTTACCGTCGGGCGGTCCGGACCGGCATACGATGAACAGGCGGCGTTACCTCCAGTCGATCTGTTGCGGTGCTGGCGTGGCGACGGCCGGGTGTCTCGAGACGCTGGTGAGCGGCGACTCGGCGGCTCCGGAGCCGGTCCTCGACCCACCGAAGGATCAGCAGTTCGACAGCGAGGACATCCCGTATCCGGCCTACGGGGAGCGACTGCCCGACTTCACGTTGCCGGACCCTCTCAGAGGGCGGACCGTCGACACGGCCGACCTCGACGAGACGCTGCTGGTGACGGGGTTCTTCGCGACGTGTCCCGCCGAGTGTATCAGCCTGATCTCCCGACTCACCAACGTCCAGGCGGGGATCGTCGAGGATGGCCTCACCGACGCCACTCGGTTCCTCGCGATCACGTTCGATCCCGAGCGCGACGACGCCGAGGCGCTCCGGGCCTACGGCGAGCGGCTGAACGTCGACTTCGAGGCGGGCAACTGGCACTTCCTGCGTCCCGAGTCGGTCGACCGCGCCGAGGCGGTCGTCGACGAGAAACTCGGGATCACCTTCGACCGCGTCGGTGCTGGCGAGTCCAGTCGGCTGACCGAGTACGACTTCATCCACCTCTCGGTGACCTTCCTCCGGAACCCGGACGGGGTCGTCGAACGCGCGTATCGGACGGACACTCCCGACCCCGAGCGCCTCCGCTCGGACGTGTCCGCGGTCGTCGACGCGTACTGATGTTCACGACATGCACACCAGCGAATCCACTGTTCGGAACGCAGACGCTCAGCCTGAGCCTGTTGGCGCTCGTCGGCCTGCTCGGTGGCGCCCACTGTATCGGGATGTGCGGCCCGCTCGTCGTCACCTACGCCGACCGGATGGACGGCGGGCGAGCGGGGACGCTCACGCTCGGCGAGGTTCGCCAGCACGCGCTGTTCAACGTCGGCCGGACGGCGAGCTACACGCTCCTCGGCGGGCTGTTCGGGCTCGCTGGCGAACTCCTCTTCGTCGGCCTCTGGGATCTGACGCGGCTGGCGACGGATATCCACGCCGTCTCGGGGATCGCGGTCGGCCTCGCCGTCGGCGTCGCCGGCATCGGGTACGTGACGGGAGGAGTCGGTGGCGACGTGCGCTTACCGGGCCTGGCCCGACTCGGCGCAGCGGTCCAGTCACGCGTCCTCCCCAGAGTCGAGGATCTGGTGAACGGCCCACGGATCGTCGGCCTCGGTGCCGTCCACGGGTTGCTCCCCTGTCCACTGTTGTACCCTGCCTACCTGTACGCGTTCGCGCAGGGCTCGGCGCTGGGCGGCGCGACGGCCCTGGCCGCGCTCGGGCTCGGCACCGTCCCCGCCGTCTTCCTGACGGGGACGGTGTTCGCCTCGCTCGACGTCGGCGGCAGCCGGGTCCTCCACCGGGGACTGGGTGTCGCCTTCCTCGCGCTGGGGTACATCCCGCTCCAGCACGGGCTCGCGGCCCTCGGTATCGCGCTCCCGGCCGTCCCGCTGCCACACTTCCAGCCGTGGTAGGGACCAGTACGACACACGACCGGAGACGGAACACCACCGCGACCGGACCGAGCGAGCCATGAGGGGAGTCGTCGTCGCGGGCGCGGTCGTCGGACTGGCGCTGCTGGTCGCGACGACGGGGTTCGTCGCGAACCCAGCGACCGAGGCCGACCTCTCGCCGGTTCCGTTCGACCGGACGCTCCAGACGGGGCTGACTGGCGTCGACGTCCAGCAGGCCGAGGCCGACGGGCACGCGATCCCACGCGGGCAGGTGTTCTACTCCCAGTACGAGTACGTCGTCGGCTTCCACGGGATCGACGCGCTCCTCGCGGGGACGACGGGGCGGTACACCGAACAGTTCGGCCGGCCGCTCGCGGCCCACGTCACCGACTTCGCCGGGACCGATCCGACGCTCACCACGGACGGATACCTGAACCGATCGCGGGACAGGCCGACGGGCTGGACGCGCGCCACGGACGCGTGGTACGTCGTCGGGACGGGGGCCCGGACGCCCGCCGGTCCCACGCCCGTCCCGTTCGGCGACCGCGACGCGGCGTCGGCCTTCGCGAACGAGTACGACGGCGAGGTGCTCGACTGGGAGACGCTGACCGACCGACACGGGTCGGGAGCGGCGACCGGCCCGCCCGCGCCGCCGACGGACGAGCGACTGCGATGGGCCGACCGACAGGTCCGGAACGCAAGCGTGCTCGGCGAGCGACCGGTCTCGGTCACGGTCGGCGAGGATGCGCCGACGGTCGCGGCGGCCGTCGAGCACGCCCCACCGAACACGACAGTCCGCATTCCACCGGGGCGATACGACGTGAACCTCACCGTCGGGAAGCCGATCACGATCGACGGCGCGGGCGGGGCGACGGTCCTCGACGGCGGCGGGAACGGGACGGTGCTGACCGCCGCGAGCGCCCGCGTCGGCGTCACCGACCTCCGGGTGACCGGGGTCGGGGATCGGGAACTGGTGAGCGTCGACGAGAGCGAAGTGGCGGCCGATCCCGCCTGGGATAGCCGCATCAGGCTCGTCTACGGGCGCGGTGACGCGGGTATCCGGCTCTCGACGGCTCCCGGCTCGCTGGTCGAGAACGTCACGATCGAGACGGACGCGAACGGCGTCGTCGCCTTCGACAGTTCGAGGGCGGTCGTTCGTCGCGTCCGGGTCGACGGGCGCGAGGACACCGACACTGGCGGGATGGGCGTACTGGCGATGTACTCCCGGATGGTGATCGAGGACACGACGGTCGACGGCGGTGCCGACGGCGTTTACACCCACTACGCCGACGGGCTGGTCGTCCGGGACTCCCGGATGAGTGGGATGCGGTTCGGGGTCCACGAGATGTACACCAGCGACACGTTGCTGGCGAACAACACGATCGTGGACACCGACATCGGGATCTACGTCATGACCCGGCCGACGGGCAACGCCATCGTCGGGAACCGGCTCCGGGACAACGGCGTCGGCGTCGAGACCGCGGGGACGGCCTCCTACGCCGTCGACAACGTCGCGGTCGACAACGAGGTCGGGATCTCCATCGGCACGAGCCGGTCCATCGTCGCGAACAACACCGTCGCCGCGAACGGCGTCGGACTCCGGTCGACGACGCTGTTCCCGACCAACGACGTGACCGGCAACGACGTCGTCGGCAACGACCGGCCCGTCGCGGTCGACCTCGGCCGGCTGACCGTCTGGGCCGTCGACGGCCGCGGCAACTACTGGGGGTCGATCCCGGGGACCGACCGCGACGGCGACGGGGTCGTCGACCGCGCGTTCCGCCCGACGGACACCCTCGACGGCCGCGCACGCGAACGGCGCGGCGAGTTCGTCCTCGCCCACTCGACCGCCGTCGACCTCCGCCGGGCGTTCCAGCAGGCCGTCCCCGGACTGCGTCCAGCGGCCGTCGTCGATCCCGCGCCACTGTCGGACCCGACCCACCCCGGCCGACTCGACCGACTGAACGTCTCCACGGAGGAATGATGTCCGAACGATCCACCACCGACCCAACCGACGCATCGACCGAGCAACCGGCGCGATCCACAGCCGTCACCGTCGAGGGGCTCGACTACGCCCACGGCGACGTGTCCGTGTTCGCCGACCTCTCCGTCGGCGTCGACGCTGGCTCCGTCACCTGCGTCGTCGGCCCGAACGGCTCGGGGAAGAGTACCCTGCTGGCGCTCGTCGCGAACGTCCTCGAACCCGACGCGGGGACGGTTACGGTCGCCGGGGCCGGCGACCGTACGGTCGGCTATCTCGCCCAGCGCCCCGAGTTTCGCCCCCAGTTCACCGTCCGTCGAACCGTCGCGTTCTACTGCTCGCTGGTCGCGGGGAGTCACGACGTGGACGCGGTCCTCGACCGGGTGGGCCTGACCCCGGTCGCGGACCGGCGGGTCGGCGCGCTGTCGGGCGGGATGGTGCGACTGCTGGGCATCGCGCAGGCAGTCGTCGGCGATCCGCCGGTGCTGGTACTCGACGAGCCATCCAGCGGGCTGGACCCGGAGATGACGCGCCACGTCGCCGCCGTCGTCACCGACCTCGCCGCGTCGGGGCAGACGATCCTGGTGTCGACTCACGACCTGCACCTCGTCGATCGGTTCGCCGACCGGGTGCTCGTCCTCGACCGTGGGGAACTCCGCGCGACCGGATCGCCGGCCGACCTGCGCGCCACGGCCGGTGCCGACACGCTGGACGGTGCGATCGCCGCCCTGACGCGTGACGGGAACAGTGACGGCGTCGCGGTCTCCGCCGGCCTCGACGGAGGTGTCTCCCGGTGATCCGCGAGCACGTGCTGGCGATCGCCCAGCGGGAGTTCGAGACCGTCTTCCGGACCCGCCTCCTGGTCCTGTTGAGCGTGGGCTTCGTCGGGCTGGTCGCGGGCGTCGCCTGGCTCGACCCGCCCCCGGCGTATCTGGCCCTCTCGTTCGATCTCCTGACGCCCCTCGAAACGCTGGTGCCCGTCCTGGCCTTCGCCTTCGGCTACCGGTCGTTGCTGGGCGATCGGGAGCGGGGTGAACTGGCGCGTCTGCGGACGTATCCGGTCGATTACCGGCTGTACGTCCTCGGGGTCTACGTGGGCCGCGCGGTCGCGCTCCTCGGCGTCGTTCTGGTCGGCCTGGCGGTGGCGGCGCTGGTCGTCCCGCTCACCGGGACGGAGTCCCTGACGGCCGTGGCGACCTTCGGGACCGCCGATTCGCCGACGCTTTTCCTCCGGTTCGTCGTCCTGACGGCCGCCTTCGCGCTGGTGGCGCTGGCGCTGGCCCTGTTGGTCTCGGCCGCGGTCCGCTCGACGTGGAACGGGCTCGCGCTCGCCACCGGCGCGGTGCTGGCCCTGGTCGTCGGCATCGACGGGGCGCTCGTCGGCGCGATCACTGCGACCCTTCCCGCACCCGACCTGACCGCCTCGCTCCTCGCGTTCAGTCCCACCAGCGCCTACAGGGGGCTGGCGTTCGCGTTCGTCTTCGCCCCCGGTGGCGTGACCGTCCCCGGCGGCCCGCCAACGGTGATCAGTTCACTCGCGCTCTGTGGCTGGTTTCTGGGCGCACTCGTCCTCGCCGGGGCACTCGTCCGACGGTAGTCCGGTTCGGGCGATCGCGTAAACGGCCGGAAACTGGACGGCAACGAGGGTTTCACCCGCGAGCCAGGAGCCACCACTGCCGGCGAGGGGGCCGACGGCGGTCGGAATGGCACGGGGACCGACCCCCGCCCTATTCCTCGGTCTCGGCGGTGTCACCGGGTCGTTCGATCTCGATGCTGGTCGCGTCGCCGGGTTCCTCGCCGCGGACGACCCGGCGGACGAACTGGTCGGCGTGTTCGACGTGGGGCTGTACGTCGGACTCGCCGAACACGAGCAGTCGGGCATTCGCACGCTTCGCGAGTGCCTCGCCGTCGTCGAGCGGTGAGACGGTGGCCTGCCGGCCCCATACCAGCGTCACGGGCACGTCGCGGTCCGCCAGCACCTCCCCGAGGTCGGCGTCGAGGTCGAGGAAGCCGCCGAAGAAGGAGGCGGGGGCGAAGCGCGCGCCTGGCTGGTGGGCCGTCGCCCACTGGTAGTCGACCAGGTCGTCCGTGACGTTTGCCTCGTCGTAGTAGCCGTGATCCGTGTTGAAATAGCGGATCGCGGGCTTGCACGTCGCGAGGTTGTAGAGGGCAGTCCCCAGCAGTGGCGTGCGGACGAGCGACCGGACCAGCGGCCGCTGCCCCTCGAAGGTGGTCGCGTCCGGACAGACCAGGATCAGTTCCTCGACGTCCGTGTCTGCGGCCGCGACGGCGGTGTAGGCCCCGGCCAGCGAGGTGGCGATCACGGTCGCGTCCTCGGTCATGTCGTCGAGGAAGTCCCCGACGAACGTGGTGTACAGCGACCCGGAGTACAGCAGTGGCGGCCGGTCCGAGCGCCCGAAGCCGGGCAGGTCGGGCGCGATCACGTGGTAGTCCTCGGCGAGGGCGTCGAAGATGCCGCGGAACTCGTGGCTGGAACCGGAGGCGTTGATCCCGTGGAACAGGCACAGATCGGGAGCGTCCGGGTCGCCGGCCTCGACGTAGGCCACGTCGAACCCGCGCCAGCGGTACGTCCCGGTTTCGCCGTCGAGCGGCGAGTCGAGGCCGTCCGCGCGTCGGCCCAGCAGTCGGTTGGCCGCGCCGATCACTCCGGCGGTACCCAGCGCCCCCAGTGCGACGTTGCGGAGCTTCATGCGAGAATCAAGGGGCGTCAGGCGTTTATACGTGATGGGGCAGGCGGCGACCGCCGCGAGTTACCCGCGCCAGACGCGGGCGACGGCCACGCCCAGCGCGCCGACGAACCAGAGGGTCAATCCGGCCACGCCCGCGACCAGCGAGGGCGTCGGGGCGCTCCGGGTGTACACGTCGCCGACCGCGAGGGTGTAGACGAGCCCGCGGTAGGCGCTGTTCGGGCTGAGCGCCGTCAGCGTCCCGAGCGCGTCGGGGCCGATCAGCCCGCCCGACAGCGCCGCGACGATGGTGGCGTCGAAGCCGAGCACGAGCGCGATCACGAGGACGACAGCGATGGCCAGCGCTTCGCGGGCCGACCGGGCCGCTGCCGAGACGGCCACTGCCACGGCCAGTGCGACCGCCGTGAACAGAACGGTGAGCGCCACGAACCGCAGGAAGAGGACGGGCGCGTCGACCGTGCCGTGCCTGACGACGACCGAGACGGCGTCACCGGGCGCGAACACGACCGCGGCGGCCGATAGCCCCAGCGAGACCAGCACGACGGGTAACAGCCCGGCCAGCCGGCCGAGGAAGACACCGCCGACGAACGAGAGACGGCTCACCGGATAGGTCTGGATCGTCTCCAGTTCGCCCCGATCGGCGTCCGACTGGATCGCCCGATAGCCGAAGGCGAAGGCGAGCAGTGGCACCAGGATCTCCATCGGCGCGACGAGATCGAGGATCAACGGGAGGTAGCCACCGGTCCCCGCGGCGACGACGAACCCGGCGACGACGACCACGAACCCCAGCGCGAGGACGAGGATCGTCGGCGTCCGGAGCAACGTGGTGAACTCCCGCTGGGCGACGATCAGCGCGGTCCGTGCACGGCTCATTCGTCCACCTCCCCGCCGCGGGTGGCGACCTGTCCGGACTCGCTCGCGACGAGTTCGCTCATCGCCGACTCCAGATCGTCGGTGTCGGTCGACGCCATCAGCGCTGCCGGGCTGTCGGCCGCGACGATTCGCCCTCGATCCAGCACGAGGACCTGGTCCGCGATCCGCTGGACGGCGGTTAGGTCGTGACTCGTCACCAGCACCGCCGCGTCCGCGGCGAGGTCGGTGATCACGTCCGACACGTGACGCGTCATCATCGGGTCGAGCCCGCTCGAGGGTTCGTCGAGCAGGACCAGTGGCGGGTCCCCGACCGTCGCCTGTGCGATGCCCAGCAGTCGCGTCATCCCGCCCGACAGCGCGTGGGCTCGGCGGTCCGGGACGCCACCTAGCCCAACCCGTTCGACGGTCGCGTCCACGTCGACATCCTCGCCGGTCAGGTCGGCGTAGAACTGCAGTGTCTCGGCGACCGTGAACTGCGGTCGGAACGCCGGTGCCTGCGGGAGGTAGCCGACGGGACGGGTGGCGCTCTCGGGACGCTCGACGCTGCCGTGGTCGGCCCCGACGAGGTCAGCGATGGCGCGGATCAGCGTGGTCTTGCCGCTCCCGTTCGGGCCGACGAGGCAGGTCACGGTTCCCGGCTCGACGGCGAAGGACACCTCGTCGACCGCGACCAGATCACCGAACGCGACCGTCAGGTCCTCGACGACGAGCGCCGGATCGGCGGCCCCTGTCCCGCCCGTCGCCGGCTCGTCGGCTGTCTCGGTCGTTTCGGCATCGGCTGTCCCCGTCTCGGCTGTACCGTCGGTCGTGGTGTCGGCTGATTCGTCGGTCATGGTCGACTTCCGTTCACTCGCGCGAGCACGTCCGGTCGCGTCGGTTCGGTCAGCGGTGCGGTGTCGACGACGCCACTGGACCGGAGACCCGGCAGGCGGTCCCGGACGGACCGCAGCAGCGTCACCGCGGGCGACTCCCGGAGTGTGAGGCTCCCCTCGGACGTGAGGAGCGCGGCGTCGACGGCACCAGTGGGCCGGTAGGAGTCGTCGATGCTTCCGTCACCGTCCGCATCGACGCCCGGGAGCCGCCCCCAGTAGTTCCCGCGACCGTCGGCCGTCCAGATGCGGACCGGGCCCATCTCGGCCTCGGCCTGCTCGTCGTTGGCCACGATGTCGTTTTCGGTGACCGTCAGCGAGGGCAGGAGGAGGTCCGCCCTGATCCCGATCCCGTTGTCGACGACGACGTTGTGGGCAACGTAGGACCGCGCGGCCGCCATGCCGAGCCCGACCTCGTTGTCCGCGACGACGTTCTCGGCGACGAAGGAGGCGCTCCCGGCGACGATCAGCCCCGCCTCACTGTCGCGCACGTCGTTGCCTCGGAGGACGTTCCCCCGGGGTCGGGTCATCACGATCACGCCCGTCGAAGCTCGGCGGACCGTGTTGTTCCGGATCAGCGCCCCCGAAGTGTACATCTCGTGGACCCCGAACCGGAGGCCGGACATCCGGGAGTCACGGACGACGATCCCGTTGGCCCGGTGGGTGTACACGCCGTCGCGGCCCCCCTCGAACGTGACGTTCTGGACGACGACGGGATCGAACATCGCCAGCACGCCCATGAAGCCGTCTTGCCACTCGGGCGGCCCCTCGATCCGGGAGTCCCGGACGACCAGTCCCCGTCCGCCGCGCACGAGGACGCCGTTGGCCCGGGTATCGATGTCGACGCCCGCCACGAGCGACCCGGTGCCGTTGATGAAGCGGATGGCGGAGTCGCCGCGGCCGTACGCGAGGCGGACGAACTGGTCCCAGTCGCCGCCCTCGGCGTCGCTGAACGACCGCGCGCCGGTCGACCCGACGCCGCTGATCCGCAGGTCGGTGACGGCCACTCGCTCGGCCGTGACCGAGATCACGGTCCCCTCGCGGTCACCCCGGACGTGCGTGTCCGCTCCCCCACCGGACAGCGTCAGTGGCTTGTCGACCGTGACGTTGCCCTCGTAGCTACCCGTCGGGAGTCGGACCGTGGTGTTGGCCGGCGCGCGCTCGATGGCTGCGGCCAGCGTCGGCGCGTCCTCGCCCACGACGACCGACACGGGCCGGTCCCGGAGCCGGGATGTCGTGTCGACCTGTCGGTCGGCCCACTCGCTCCGGTTCGCCGTGATCCGGGTCACCTGGGTCTCGGGCGGGGTCCGCTCGGCGGACCGTGACTGGACCGTCGCCCAGTCGACGACCCGTCCGCCGTACCTGTCCGCGAACGACTGTGCGGCCGTTCGCTCGCCGAACGGGACGATCGCGGGTCCGCCCGGCGTCCGGGCGCGGCTGTCGACGACGAAGGCCGCGTTTCGCGCCGACACCCACCCGCCGCCGAGGGTGTTGCGTTCGATCAGAAAGCCGTTCTCGTTCAGCGCCGGGTCGGTCCCGGCGTAGTCGGTGACGAGGACGCCGACGGGTTCGCCGAACTGTTCGGTCGTGCGCGGTCCACGGAGGTGGGTCGCGACGGCCTCGATCCCGTAGTAGCCGACGACGTACTCGTACTGGGAGAAAAACACTTCGGCCTTCGGGATCGAGAGATTGCGCTCCTCGGCTTCCTCGACGTCGACGCCGGTCATCCCCATAGTGAGCGTGGAGTCGAACGACACGGACTCCACGTCGCGCTCCCCGTGGGGATCGACGGTGAACCCCGTCGCCGTCAGGAGGACGACGAACACGAGACCGGCGAGGACGTACTTGACGTCCATTATCGGCCGAGCTGGGAGATGAGCTGTGGCGTCACCTCGTCGACCGTGACGAGCTCGCCCCCGTACTCGTCCCGGAACGACGAGGCATCGCCCTCGTCACCGAACCCGATCAGGTCCCTGCCCATCGCACCGACGACCTCGGAGTTGGCGACGAAGGTCACGTCGCTGGCCGGCGCGAACGCCGACGCCTCGGGGTGTGTCGAGATGCCCGTGGTGTCTCTGAACTCGAACAGTTCGTACTCCACCGCCGAGTAGTCGGTGACGTACATCACCGACCGCTCCCAGCCGCGCTCATCCCGCTCGAAATCGTACTGGAACGCCTCCCAGGTACTGTCGAACCGCGCCGGGTTCTCGTGGCCCGACGGCTGGTGGCCTGGGTAGAAGATCTCCGTGGAGGGTCCCGGATGGTTCACGATGTTCATTCCACACACCTCGCAGGTGTCACCCTCGGTCAGCGTTATCGCAGCGGGCACGTCACCCGTCCCGTCGGTACCGGTGCCCCCGTTCTGCGAACAGCCCGCGAGCGCCGCCACACCGACCGCACCCAGTCCGCCGAGGACCGTCCGTCGGCGGTAGCGATTCTGCCGGTTCGATCGCCTGGAGTGTGCGTGATTGTCACACATATGGTATCACCTGCTCCCGACGGAGGGCGATCTCGTTGCCGATTTCGCCGTCCGATGGTCGGGATGGTCTTGTAATGCGTCTACAAGCGACTTGGCCTAAAGTTCGCCGCCGGTTCTCGGAACGTGGGAACGCGGTCATCCACTGTGCTCCTCGATGCACTCCTCGATGGGGCCGAGCAGTTCGTCGGCGACCGCGTAGGGGTCGGTCTCGCGGTCGAGCACGCGATCGACGAACTGATCGAGCCCACCGCGTTCCTCGATCTCCGCGGCCAGTAGATCGGCCGTGTCTTCCCGTAGCAGCGTCCTGATCTCGGCGGCGTAGCGGTCGCGGGCCTTGGTCTCCAGTCGCCCCGATTCGACCAGATACTCGCGGTGGTCGGCGAGCACCGAGAGTAGTTCGTCCAGTCCGTCGCCGCGCTTGGCCACCGTCTCGACGATGGGGGGCGACCAGGAGAGTGTGTCGTCGTCGGTCGCGTCGTTCGTCCCGCTCTCGTCGCCGGTCTTCTCGACCGTGCCGTGGTGGCCCGTGGCGACGGCGAGTTCGTCCCGGCGCATCTCGATCATCTCGCGGAGTTCCTGCACCGTGCGGTTGGCCCCGTCGAGATCGGCCTTGTTCACGACGAACAGGTCGGCGATCTCGAGGATGCCGGCCTTGAGCATCTGCACGTCGTCGCCGCTGGCCGGCGGGACCAGCACGGCCACGGTGTCGGCGGTCCTGACGATGTCGACCTCGTTCTGTCCCGCCCCGACGGTCTCGATGATGATCTTGTCCTTGCCGAAGGCGTCCAGCGCTTTCACGGCGTCCGTCGTCGCCGTCGAGAGGCCGCCGAGCGTGCCACGAGCCGACATCGAACGGAAGAACACGTCCATGTCGCCCGTGTTCGAGGCCATCCGGATGCGGTCGCCCAGCACCGCGCCGCCGGTGAACGGCGAGGACGGATCGATGGCGATGACGCCGACGGTGAGCCCGCGGTTGCGGTACTCCTCGGCCATCTTGTCCACGAGCGTGGACTTGCCCGCGCCGGGACTGCCCGTGATGCCGATCACGTCGGCGTCGCCGGTGTGGTCGTGGAGTTGCGAGACCAGATCGCGGTAGCCCGGCGCACGGTCCTCGATCTTGGTGATCGTGCGGGCCAGTGCGCGGTGGTCGCCGTCGAGCAGATCGTCGATGAGTCGACTCATCGTCGCTCGGGCGCGTTCTCGCGGACGAAATCGACGATCTCGTCCATCGAGGCCCCGGGACCGAAGATGTGCGCGACGCCGAGATCGAGCAGTTCGTCCCGGTCTTCCTCTGGGATGATCCCGCCGACGAGGATCAGCGTGTCCTCTTTCGCGCCGTACTCTTCGAGGCCGTCCATGATCTTCGGGACGAGCGTGCTGTGTGCGCCCGAGAGGATGGAGATGCCCAGCACGTCCACGTCCTCCTGAACCGTCGCCTGAACGATCTCGTCGGGGGCCTTGTGCAGTCCCGAGTAGATGACCTCGAAGCCGGCGTCGCGGAACGCCCGCGCGATGACGTGTGCGCCGCGGTCGTGACCGTCCAGCCCGACCTTTCCGACCAGACACCGGATCGTCCGCTGTTCCTGCGCTTCGCTCATGCCATCTCGTAACACGTTGGTGACTTTCACTCTTGCCGTTGGAGACGGCCCCGACCGCCGGTCCGGCCACCGTGACCGCCACTGCTCGCCCGGATGCGACGGACTGATGCCCGAGGCGACCTCACGACCGCCTATGGCAGTCGCCGACGACCAAAGCTGGCCGAAGGCTCACCCCCGCGCCGTCACGACCGTCCTCTCGATCATCGGGTACGCCCTCGTGATCGGTGCGTTCGGCGGGTTCCTCCCGCTGCCCGACCTCAGCCGTGAGACGGTCATCTTCCTGGGTGACGCCATCGCCGTCGTCAACACGCTCGCGCTCACCGCCATCGTCGCCGGCGTCTACTTCATCCGGAACGGCCAGATCCGCAAACACCGCGCGGCCATGCTAACTGCCTTCACCCTCATCATGGTCTTTCTCGTCCTCTATCTCCTGAAAGTCGGTGGCGGGTTCGAGAAGGCCATCCTGGCCGAGGGTGCGGTCCGGGTTGCCTACCTCATCATGCTCGCGATCCACATCCTGCTGTCGGCGCTGGCGGTGCCGGTCGTCCTCCACGCCGTCGTCCTCGGACTGACCCACTCGCCCGAGGAACTGCGGGACACCATTCACGCCAGGGTCGGGCGGGTCGCGGTCGCCGCGTGGGGGCTCTCGCTCGCGCTCGGGATCGTGACCTACGTCCTCCTGAATCACGTCTACGGCTGGACACCGCGCGGGCACAGCGCCGGGTTGCTCCTGTTACTGCTCTCGACGCGGCCGCCGTTCGACAGTGACTGAGGTGGACGAAACGTATTCTTTCTGATCAGTTAATCGGAGTAGTAAACGGGCTGCCAGGAATCGACCGCACTACGTCGGACTCGTGACGGCGGTTCGGTGGCCCACGGCCGAACATATGAAAATATAAACATACGAGAACGGGACCTTTCGAGAACATGGTCTCGGATCGGGTCCTGCTGACCGGGCTCTACGTCGTCGCCGGACTCCTCCCGCTCGTTCTCTTTCCGCGGGTTCTCGACAACCGCGACAAACCCGGCGCAGTCGGGCTGGTCCTGTTGCTCCTCGGTGCCAGCGTCTGGAGTCTCGGCACCGCGGTCGTCACCCTCGCGACGACGATGGGGCTCGCGTTCGCCGGGGAGAACCTCACGTCGCTGGGCGCGGGCATCCTCGCGACGGGGTGGGTGCTCGTCGCGGCCGAGTACGCCGGCTTCGTCGTTCCGTCGCGCGGGACGGTCGGCGCGTTGCTCGGCGTCGGAATGATCCCACAGCAGGTCGTCGCCTGGACGAACCCGTCCCACCACCTCTACTATCGGTCGCTATCGCCATCGGCGTCGCTGACCAGTGCGTCCGCGGCGGTCGGCCCCGCGTTCTGGGTGTTCATCGTCGTCGGCTACACGTTCTTTTTCGTCGGCTTTCTCATCTTCCTCAGCGAGGTTCTGACCTCGCGGGGCGTTCGTCGGCAGCAGAGTTTCGCGTTACTGCTGAGTACGACCCCGGTCATCCTGATCGGATCGATCAGCGTCTTTCTGGTTCCGGACGTCAGCCTCTCCCCGTTCAGCTTCGTCGGGATGGTGTTCGTCGTCACCTGGGCGCTCTTTCGTGGGGACTTTCTGGATATCGTCCCGATCGCCCGGCAGGAACTCGTCGACAACATCGAGGATCCAGTGGTCACCCTGGACGAGCACGATCAGGTTATCGACGGCAACGCGGCCGCCCTGGAGCTCTCGACGGTCGGGCCAGATTACACCGGTGTGCCGGCCGCGGAGTTCTTCCCGGACCGGGCCTGGCAGCGCGTGGTCGACGCAACTGAGTCCGGCGAGTCGGACGTTACGATCACCCGGGACGAACAGGACCGCCATTTCGTTCCGACCGTGTCACAGCTCACCGACGCCAGTGGGACAGAGCGGGGACGGCTCGTGGTTCTCCGGGAGGTCACACAGCTCAAAGAACGCGAGCAACAGCTCAGGCGACAGAACGAGCGCCTCGACCAGTTCGCGTCGATGATCTCACACGACCTGCGGAACCCGCTGAACGCCGCCCAGCTCCGGCTCGGTCTCGTCCGCGAGGAGGCCACCGAGGAACACGCCGCGGCCGTCGAGCGAAATCTCGACCGGATGGAGCGGATGATCGACGATATGCTGACCGTGGCCAGATCCGGGAGCGAGGTCGAGGAGACCGAACCGGTCGATCTGCCGACCCTCGTCGCCGACGCGTGGGACACCGTAGAGGCCGACGGAGCGACCCTGGAGTGTCAGTTGTCCGAGACAGCGAGCGTCGAGGCCGACCCGTCACGGCTCCGGAACGTCTTCGAGAACCTGTTTCGCAACGCCGTCGATCACAACACCACCCCGCTGACCGTCCAGGTCGGCACGCATCCGAACGGGTTCTACGTCGAAGACGACGGCAGTGGGATCCCCGAAGACGAGCGCGACGACGTGTTCGACCGTGGGTACACGACTGGCGACGACGGCACCGGACTCGGCTTGTCCATCGTGACCGACATCGTCGAGGGCCACGGCTGGGAGATCACGGTCACTGAAGGCGACGCTGGCGGCGCACGATTCGAGATCACGACGGCGTCGCCCCCATCGTGACGGGGTGGCGAACGCTACCCGGTGACGAGGCCACTCGCTCGACCGGCGGGAGCGCCGACAGGGTCAGTCCGTCCGAGGTAGCGCGGCCGCACCGCCCACGAAGAAGACCACCGTCAGCACCGCCAGCACCCCGAGGTAGAACGGCCAGTCCGTCGGCAACCCGGCAAGCGGTTCGATTCCGGGGGCGTACGTCGCCGCCCGCACGCCGCGCGAGAAGTAGGTCAGCGGCGAGAGCAAGATGGCTGGTCGGAACCACTCCGGCAGCATCGACGGCGGCACGAACGTCTCCGAGAGGAAGAGCAGCGGCAGGGCGATCCCGTTACTCGCGGCGATGACGCCGTCCTGTGATCCGGCGAAACTGCCGATCAGTGCGCCCCCGCCACAGAACAGCGCGACGCCGAGGAAGACGAAGGGGATCAACAGCGGCGAGACCGCGATCTCGGCACCGGTGACGACAACGATCAACCCGAGCAAGAGTAGTCCCGCGAGGCCGATGATGACGACGTTGACCAGCGTCTGGGCCAGCAGCCACTCCGACCGCGAGAGCGGCGTCGTCGCCAGTTTCTCGAACTGGCTCCCCTCGCGGTGGCGGGCGACCTCGCTCCCGACTCGGGACAGCGGGGTGAACAGGACGACGACCGCGAGATAGCCCGGCACGTAGTACGCGGTGGGCTCGGTGAACAGCCCTGTCCCACTGCCGCCGGTCTGGACCAGCACCCCGAAGATCAGGATGATGATGACCGGGAAGAAGAACGTAAAGAAGACCGCCGTCCGCCGGCGCAGGAAGGATTTCCCGGCGGCGACGGTGGCCGCACCGATCCGACCCACCGTAGTCATCGGTCTGCACCTCCAGTCTTGCTCCCGTCCCAGTCGGTTCGCTGTCCGCCGTCGGCCAGCGGCGTCTCGCCCCGGCTGACCGTCTCCCCGCTCGCGGTCACGGCCTGCCCGGTCAGGTCGAGGTACACGTCTTCGAGGTCGGGTTCAGTCCAGTTGATAGACTCGTAGGTCGCCCCCGCAACGTCGAGCGCGGCGACGATCTCGCCGATCTCCTCGGGGGGCACGTCGTAGACGGTCAACTGACCGTCCGCGAGTTCGGCGGGGTAGTCGAGGTCGCCGGTAATGGCGGGCTCGGCGTCGGTGTCGATCACCAGCCGACTCTCTCCGCCGTGGTCGGCGATCAACGCGTCGGGCGAGTCCCGGGCGACGAGTTTCCCGTCGGCCAGCAGACCCACCTCGTCGGCCAGACGTTCGGCCTCGGCCATGTAGTGGGTCGTCAGGAAGACGGTCGTTCCGCCGGCCGCGAGGTCCTCGATCAGCCGCCAGAGCGCCCGCCGGCCCGCGGGGTCGATTCCAGTGGTGGGTTCGTCCAGCACGAGCAGGTCGGGGCCGTTGACCAGCGCCGTCCCGACACAGACCCGGCGTTGTTGGCCGCCAGAGAGCTTCTCGTACCAGGTGTCCGCATCGTCGGTCAGTCCGACATCGTCGAGGACGGCCTCGACCGACCGGGCCTCGTCGTAGAGTCCACCGTAGTAATCGAGCAGTTCTCGGGCGGTCAACCGCGCGGGCGGATCGAACGACTGGGGGAGCGACCCCAGTCGCGCCCGTTCGACCTGCTGGGGGGCCGTCCCGAACACTGTCACGTCACCCTCGGCGTCGGTCGTGCCGAGCAACGCCCGGACGAGCGTGGTCTTTCCCGCGCCGTTGGGTCCGATCAGCGCGAACACGTCCCCCTCCTCGACGGCGAGTGAGACGCCGTCGAGTGCGGTCGTGTCGCCGTAGACCCGACGAACGTCCTCGGCGACGACGGCTGCTGTCATTGTCGGATCGCGGTCCGGTATCGCCCTAAGCCCGTCGATACCGATCAGACGTACTCGCGCACCCGGCGGACGATCTCGTCCACGTCGAAGGCGTCGTCCTGTTTGTCGTACACCCGTTCACCGTCCACGGTGACGCGAAACACGCCGTTCGCGCCGGTTCGGAGCGTCACCGCGTCCAGTCGCTCGCCGAAGGTGGTCAACAGGACGTGCTGGAGGTCTTCGGCGCGGTCGAGGAAGCCACAGGGGACGCAGTATTCGATCTCGACTTCTGGCATAGCCGTCGTTCGGGCCTGCTCGGCAAAAGGCCGTCCCTCACCGCCCGAACGGTCGCCAGTACAGCAGGCCGATAGTCACGACGAACACGACCGTCGAGAGGCCGTACGATTGGCTGTACACCGCACCGGCGATCGCGCTCCCGCTCCCCAGAATCCCCGTCGCCAGCGAGGCCAGCACGGGCCAGGTACAGCTGACACAGGAGAGCAGGCCGAGCAGGCCCGTCACCGCCGAGCCCGCGGCGTCGAGTACCGTCGCGTAGACCAGGTACGCCAGCGCGGCGTAGCCCACCAGCTTGAACGGGAACAGCGACATCGCGAGATAGGTCCCGTTGTACAGGACCGTCGGAGCCCAGCCCGGCGGCAGTCCCAGCACCGTGAGGCTGAGGTTTCGCTCGGCCATGCCGATCGCGGGGCCGACGAGACCACCGACGTACGCCAGTACCAGGAAGTAGCCGACCGCGATACTCCCGGCGACCCAGCGGTCCCGACTGGGGGCCGGCGCTGGCGTCGTCTTGAAGATGGCCAACAGCCCGACGTTGATCCAGACGAACGGGTAGAGCCAGTACCGGATCGAGAGCAGGCCGGTCAGCTCGCTCGAACTGACGAGCCAGTAGACGCCCAGCAGGAGCAACTCTGAATTGACGATCAACAGCCCGATCAGTAGCGTCTCCCTGTCCGGGACGAACTCCCCGAATCGGTCGGTGATCGTCGCGTCCGTCGTCATACCACGAGTGCGTCGACGACGATGGCCAGGAGCAGTGCGCCGAGGTAGGCGTTCGAGGCGTGGAAGGCCCGGAACGCCGCGGACTCGTCCCGTTCGCGATGGAGCCGAACGACGGCCCACAGGAACACTGCGCCGAGCGCGGTGGTCGTGACGGCGTACACCCAGCCGAGGTTCGTCAGGGCTGCCAGCCCAGCCGCGGCCAGCAACGTCGTGGCCAGCCACAGCAGGATGTGTTTGCGGGTCGTCGCTTCACCGTGGACGACCGGCATCATCGGGAACCCGCCGCGTTCGTAGTCGTCCTTGTACGCGAGCGCGAGGTTGTAGAAGTGTGCCGGCGTCCAGACGAAGATGACGCCCGCGAGCATGAGCCCCGGCAGGCCGATAGTCCCCGTCACGGCGGCCGAGCCGATCAGCGCGGGCAGGGCACCGGCCGCACCGCCGATGACCGTGTTCTGGACGGTGTGTGGCTTGAGGACGAGCGTGTAGACGACGCTGTAGAACAGGATCGCCGACAGGCCGAGCGCGGCGGCGAGGGGATTCACCTGCAGGAAGACCGCCACGGAGGCGGCCGCGAGCGCCAGCCCGAACGCGACGGCGTTGCGGACGGGGAGCTGGTGGGTCGCGACCGGCCGATCGCTCGTCCGGTCCATCTTCTTGTCCCGGTCGCGTTCGAGGACGTGATTGAAGGTCCCGCTCGCGCCGATGGCGAGGACACCGCCACCGAGTGTCAACACGATGGTCCGGACGGTCAACTCCGTTCCAGCGGCCCCGGCGGCCAGCGCCATCCCGGCCGACGCCACGAGACAGAGCAGCCACATCAGACGTGGCTTCATCAGCCTGAAATACGCCTCGACGACGTGGATTGCACGCGCGAACGAACCGTCTGGCAGGGGTGGTTGTTCGCTGGGTTCGGTCGCCGACGCCGGGGCCGGGGTCGGATCCGGCTCGGGGTCGGTGGTCGACGTGTCGGCGTCACGGGGTTCGAGATCCCACGCGAGCGCGAGTGTCAGCCCGGCGAAGATGCCCATCCCGGTGAGCAGGTGGGCGGCCGGGAAGGGGGTCGCAGCGCCGGTCGTCGCGACCTGTGCGCCCAGTGCAACCTGTACGGGAAAGAGGACGAGAGCGAACGCGAGCGCGGCCTTCACGCGCCGTGAGACGGTCTCTCGGCGCAAGCCGATCACCGCTGTGGCGAGAACCAGCAGGCCCACGATGACGGCGGCTACCCGGTGTCCCCAGGCCACGAGCAGGGTGGGTTCGGACAGCGACGGTGGGCGGGAACAGACCGGCCAGGACGAGCAGGCGCTCGCGGCGTCCGCGATGGCTGCCGTCGCACCGGCGACGACGAGCAGGTATACACCGACTGCCGATCCGGCCAGTAGCGTCGCGAAACGGGGACGAGAATAGCGTTCGATCACGGCTGTACCTCTCACTATCTGGTCCTTGGTGTGGCCGTACTTATGACCCGCGCTTTCGGTCAGTCGCTCCATCCCGAGGCCGCGGGAAACCGTCGCAGGGGGGCCGCACTCGCCGGAAGACAGCAGCTATTTATGGCCCAATTCCTAAGCCCCGCGTAATGATGAACCGCAAGCGCGTCGGGGCATTGGCGCTTTTCGGTGCTGCGTTGCTGCTGATGGCGGTCGAACCCGCGGCCGCCCAGTCAGGGTACGCGTCGACCACCGAAGGAGCGATCTGGGGACTGAACAGTAACCTGATCTACGTGGCGGTCCCGATCACGATCCTCGTCGAAGGGATCCTGATCTACACCGTCTGGAAGTACCAGAAGACCGACGAGGCCAAGCCGACCCAGGAGAACCGCCGGCTGGAGATCACCTGGACCGTCGCGACGGCCGTCATCCTCCTTTTCGTCGGCGTCGCCTCCTATCAGGTACTCGGGAACCCCTACGTCGCCGCGTCGTCGGAGAACACGCTCCAGGGCGATCCCGCCGACGAGATCGAAGTGTACGGACAGAAGTACAACTGGAACTTCGTCTACCGGAACGTCAGCGTCGACGACGCCAGCGCCACCGGCGTATCGATGACGAACGTCTCGATCGAGGGGACGACAGTCGAGAACGTCACCGACGAGGGAGTCGTGATATCGGGCGGATCCGTCTCCAGCGCCGATGACGGCGCGCTCGAGAGCGCCGCCCTCGTCAACGGAACGGTGACCGCCGGTGCCGGCAACGCCTCCCAGTACGAGACCGGCGAGCAGGTCTCCGTCGACGACGTGAGTCTCAGTGGGGCGGCCGTCGAAGGCGCGAGCATCTCGGGTGCCACCGTCGAGAGTACGAACACGATGGTCATGCCAGTGGATCGGAACATTCGGCTGAACATCACCGCAAACGACTGGCTGCACGCGTTCCACGTCCCCGCGCTGGGGCTGAAGCAGGACGCGCTGCCGGGACAGTCCAACTACATCGTCACCAAGGCCACCCAGACTGGTGAGTACCAGCTCTACTGCGCCGAGTACTGCGGCGTCGGTCACTCGGGTATGCTCGGGAGCGTCGACGTCCAGTCACAGTCGGACTACGACTCCTGGCTGGCCCAGTCCTGGTTCAGCGCCCAGGGATAGACGCACCGTCCGTTTCTTTTCGATTCCGCTCGGTATCGGACCCACCTGACCGACTAGTCGCTCGTCGCCGCGTCCGCCGTCTCGGTCTCGACCTCCGTGTCGTCTGCCAGGAACCGTTCCCCGCGTTCCGTCGTCCGGTAGACGACTTCACCACTGACCGGCTCTACCAGGCCGTGTTCGACGAGGACGGCACACCGCCGTTCGACGTATCGCAGATGCATCCCGAGCCGGTTCGCGACCAGCGCGAGGTAATCCGGTCGTTCTTCGTGAAGCTGTCGGAGAATCCGCTCGTCTGCCGATCGCATCCAGTTGGGTCCGGACATCGTTCTCGCTCGTAGTATGTGGGTTGGTCCCACATAACACTATCGCAAGTCTTGCCGGGGGCATGGCGTGAGAGACAGACCGGACAGAAGACCCGGCGAAAAGCCGGTCAGCAGACGTTCCCGGTCGCGTAGACGTCGCCGTCCTGCGTGACCTCGATACCGATGCCGATCTGGTTCGCGTTCTCGTAGAGCAGGCGGTTCCGATTGATCCCCGAGAACCAGTCGTCGACGATCGCTCGCGCGACCTCCTTCTCAGTCGACAGGAACTCGCCATCGTGGGTTCGGCCGGCGACGGCGTGCCCGATCACTTCGAGCCGGTTGCCTTCCGCGTTGACGACGTAGGTCCCGGGATTAGAATTGAACTGACAGGACGAGTAGAGGCCAGCCCTCCTGTACCGCTCCTTACTGAACACGCCGTCGATAGCGTGACTGACGCGTCCCTCGTCGGCCATCGCCACGCTGTGGTTGTGTGCCATCGTATCGAGCTTCTTCGCGACCTGTCCGTTCGTGAGCAACTCGGAGAGACCCCGGTCCGTCCGACGCTGGTTGATCTGACGCTTGACGCTCCTGCGGATCTCTTTGGCCTCGAACCGTCGAGCCGGGATCGTCTGTTCCTCCTCTGGAGGCTGGACGGTCTCCACCTCGCCGCCGGGGATCGTCGTTCGCGCGGCCGGGTTCGATTCACCATCGCTCGGTCCCGTTGCCGTGCTCGGGCCCGGTGTCGGAGTCGACATACTCGTCGTGCCGGCACCGCCACCACCGATCTGCATCCCGATGAGGACACCCACCCCCATCGAAACGAGAACGATGACGCCAAGCACCGACAACGCCGCCTTGTTTACCATACTATGTGTCCAATTACCGACCTAGTAAATCAACTTTTGGTGGCGTCGTAACTCTCGTAACCGATCGTTACACCGGCTGATTTCCGCCGGTTCGACTCCGAATTCCCTGTCCGCTCCCGCGCTTTGCCGCCGGTCACGTCGGTCGCTTCAGCGACAGTGCCGTCCGGTCGAACTCACAGACCAGCCGTTCGTCCTCGCCGACGACGAACGCCTCGACGTGCATGGTGACGACGCCGCGGTCGCCGTCGCTGGTCTCGCGTTTGTCCGTGACCGTCGACTGGGCCCGGATCGTGTCGCCGTGGTAGACTGGTGCCGGATGTTCCACGTTGTCGTAGGACAGGTTCGCGACGATGGTCCCGTCGGTCGTGTCGGGTATGGTCAACCCGACGGCGAGACTCATCGTCAAGAGCCCGTTGACGATCCGTTCGCCGAAGTCCGTGTCGGCGGCGAACGCCGAATCGAGGTGGAGCGGTTGCTGGTTCATCGTCATGTCACAGAACCGCTGGTTGTCGCTCTCGGAGATGGTTCGGCGTTTCTCGTGTCGGATCGTCTCCCCCACCTCGAACTCCTCGTAGTACAGGCCAGTCATGCCCGCTTCCTCGCCCGCCCGGGTGATAAACGCTGGCGTCCACCGGAGGGGAACGGACTTGTGGCTGGGCGCACACGGCCGCGTATGGCTCGCAGAAGCGTCCTGTTTTCCCCCGGCGACCAGCCGGAACTCGTGCGGAAGGCACCCGACTCCGGAGCCGACGCCGTCGTGTTCGATCTGGAGGACGCGGTGGTCCCCGATCGCAAACCCGCCGCCCGGGAGGCCATCCACGAGGTTCTCACTGACCCCGCATTCGATCCCGACTGCTCGGTCTGGGTGCGCGTCAATCCGCCGGGGACGGTTGCCGAGGCCGACGTGGCGACCGCGCTTGCGGACTCGTCGGCAGTCGACGCCGTGATGGTGCCGAAGGTCGGGGACGCGACGGGTCTCGAACGGATCGTCGATCTCCTCGACGAGCACGGCGTCGACGCGCCCGTGATCGCCCTGATCGAGTCGGCGGCGGGTGTCCTCCACGCCGAGGAAATCGCGACGGCAGACCGCGTCGACGCCGTCGCTATCGGGGCCGAGGACCTGGCAGCCGACATCGGCGCGACCCGGACCGAAGAGGGGTTCGAGGTCCTCCACGCCCGCGAACAGGTCGTCCTCGCCGCCGCGGCCGCCGGCATCGACGCGCTCGACACGATCCACGTCGACGTGGACGACACCGAGGGGCTTGCGTCGGCCGCCGAGACCACGGTCCAGCTCGGCTTCGACGGGAAGATGGCGATCCACCCGGCTCAGGTGCCGGTCATCAACGACGCGTTCACACCGAGCGAGGACCGCATCGACTGGGCCGAACGCGTGCTGGCGGCCAAAGCCGAGGCCGACGCCGAGGGGCGGGGCGTGTTCCGCGTCGACGACGAGATGATCGACGCCCCACTGATCGCCCAGGCCCAACAGGTACTCGACCGCGCACGCGCCGCTGGGAAACGGTAGCAGGCCTTATATAATATTAACTCTTTGATATGATAATAACACCACAACGCTTACTATCGAAACGGTCGACGACTGTGCCATGTCCGGTGACGTAAACCCGTTCGAGAGTCTGCAAGAGCAGATCGACGACGCGGCCACGTACGTCGACGTGGACTCCGACGTGCTCGAACGGTTGAAACGGCCCGAACGAGTTCTCGAGACCACACTCTCGGTCGAGATGGACGACGGGTCGATCGAGGTGTTCACCGCGTTCCGGTCGCAGTTCAACGGCGACCGTGGCCCCTACAAGGGGGGTATCCGGTACCACCCCAACGTGAGTCGGGACGAGGTCAAGGCGCTTTCGGGGTGGATGGTGTACAAGTGCGCGACCGTCGACATCCCCTACGGCGGCGGGAAAGGCGGCATCGTGATCGACCCGCGTGAGTACTCGCTGTCGGAACTCGAACGCGTCACACGGTCCTACGCGAAAGAGCTCCGGCCGCTGATCGGCCCCGACCGTGACATTCCCGCTCCGGACGTCAACACCGGCCAGCGGGAGATGAACTGGATCAAAGACACCTACGAGACGCTCGAAAATACCACGGCCCCGGGGACGGTAACGGGCAAGGCACCGACCAGCGGCGGGAGTGCGGGCCGCGTCGAAGCGACCGGCCGCTCGGTGATGCTCACCGCCCGCGAAGCGTTCGAATACCTCGGACAGAACGTCGCCGAGGCGACCGTCGCTGTCCAGGGCTTCGGCAACGCCGGTTCGGTGGCCGCCGGGCTGATCGACGAGGAACTCGACGCGAACGTCGTCGCCGTCTCCGACTCCAGCGGTGCGATCCACGATCCGGAGGGCCTCGACGTGGCCGCAGTCAAAACCCACAAGACGGAGACTGGACAGCTCTCGGGCTACCAAGACGCCAGCGAGGAACTGACCAACGAGGAACTGCTGACGATGGACGTGGACCTGCTGATCCCCGCGGCGCTGGAGAACGCCATCGATCAGGAAATCGCCGATCGGGTCAGCGCAGACATCATCGTCGAGGCCGCGAACGGGCCGTTGACGCCCGACGCCGACGACGTGTTGACCGACCGCGACGTGACGGTTTTCCCCGACATCCTCGCCAACGCGGGCGGTGTCACGGTCTCGTATTTCGAGTGGGTGCAGAACCGCCAGCGGTTCTACTGGACCGAAGAGCGCGTCAACGAGGAACTCGAACGGGTCGTCACCAACGCCTTCGATACGCTCACCGATACATACGACGAAAACGACGTTCCCAACTACCAGACCGCGGCCTACGTCACCGCTATCGAACGGGTCGCCAACGCCGCCGACGAGGCGGGCGTGTTCCCCTAGTCTTCCGAGAGAGCGTTGTACTCGCCTTCGACGATCACGAGCGGTCCGTCGATCTCGATGGCGCGCTCGTCGGCCTCCTGTCCTAACTCGGACTCGATGGTCCCGCGGTCGTCGACCGCGTCGGCGCTGGGGTAGCGCAGAGCCACGGCGACCGTCAAGTCGTCTTCTTCGATGCTCGCACTGCCGGCGAACCCGAGCACGTCCGGATCGATGTCGGTGTCCTGCAACGTCGTGAAGTCGCGCTCGGAGTCGCCCTCGAGGACGCCGCCATCCGGATCGAATTCGACACCACTGTACCCACGGACTGGGAGCGCGGACTGGAGTTCGTCGTACGCTTCGTATTCGCCCGCGAACCGGGTACGCTCGTTCGTGGCCGCGTCGATGGTCGCCTCGATTCGTGCCGTCGCGTCCTCGACACCGGCCGCTTCGTCGCTCACGTACAGCACGGCGTCCTGTGAGACCGCGGTCGTCGCGTTGCCGTCGATGTAGAGTGTGTATCCCTCGTACTCCTCGCTCCGACTCGCGTTGCGCTCCTGTGTCTGGCGGATAGCGTCCGTGTCGTAGTCACCCTCGAATACGCGCGTCCCGTTGACGAGGGTGAACCGGTCCGTGTTCGACCCGTCGGCGGTCGGTTTGGCGATCCCTTTGGGATTCAGGGCCTGGGAGAGCCACCCGATGGGGACGGCCCATTCCGTGACGGACATCGCGAGCGCGTCGTCCTGGATGCGCTGGTTCTCCTGACCATCCCCGGCGTCGTTTCGCAGTGTCGCACCGGCGGCCGAGGAGACGTCTATGCCACCGCCCCCGTCCGTCGTGCTGGTTCCGATCCACGCGTTGTACGCCGCGGATTCGCCCTCACTGACGCTACTGCCGCCGCCGGTGACACCGTTCAAGACGCCGCCGAGACACCCCGCCAGCGACGTGGTCGCCAGTGCCCCTGCCGTGCCAGTCGCTCTGACGAATTGTCGTCGATCCATGCCGGACACAAAATATGTCTTACAGTTAAAATTTCGGCACTCGGGACAGCCGACGAGCGTCCGGCAGTGGCTGTTCTCAGGGCTCGCCCCGAGTGGTTGGGTATTTGATCGGTCGCTGGCGATGCTGGATCGGCACCCACGAAATCACCTCGAACGCTGGGGTTTTACCCGCGCTGGCCATAGCGATACTGTGTCTCAGTACCAGCGAACAGTCCGGATCGATGCGCAGTTCGACGAGGTGTGGGACTTTCACTCGCGGGTGACGGGTCTCGAAGCGTTGACGCCGGGCTGGATGAATCTGGAGATCGAGTCGGTCACGGGGCCGGACGGCGACCCCGATCCCGGAATCCTCGAGACGGGCGCACGGATCGAGTCGTCGGTCCGGCCGTTCGGCGTCGGCCCGCGCCAGGAGTGGATCTCCGTCATCGTCGAACGCGAAGAGAGCGACGGCTCGGCGATGTTCCGCGACACGATGGACGGCGGTCCCTTCGCCGAGTGGGAACACACGCACTCTTTCTTCGCCGACGGCGACGGGACTATCATCCACGACCGCGTGGAGTACGAACTCCCCCTCGGGGGGCTCGGCCGTGCAGTGTCGCCGCTGGCGGTCGTCGGCATGGAGCCGATGTTTCGGTACCGCCACCGGCAGACGAGGAAACTGCTCGAGTAGCCGGGTTTCCGAACCACTAAGACCGCGCCGTGTCTGGCCGGGGGTATGCGACTGGAGGAGTACTGGGGCGTCGGGCCCAAGACGAAGGCGTTGCTGGCCGACAGTATCGGCGAGGCGGCGGCGATCCAGGCCATCGAGGACGCCGACAGCCGTGCGCTGATGGAGGCCGGACTGAGTCGAGGGCGAGCCACCCGGATTCTCCGGCGCGCCAACGGCGGCGAGGGGATGGCTGTCCTCGCGACCCGGGACACGCGGGACGTGTACAAGTCGATCCTCGATCTGACGAGCCAGTTCGCGGTCACGCGCCACGCCGAGGACCGCATCCGCGTGCTGACACCGTTGCGCGACCGCGGGGCAATGACGGATCGCCTCGATTCCGTCCTCGCGGCCGTCGACGCCTGGACGGCACTCACCGAGTCCGACCGCGAGGCCGTCGTCGAGGCCTTCGAGAGCCACGACAGCGTCAGCGGCGGCGAGCGCTCCGCGGTCGAGACGGCGGTCGAACTGCTGGATCTCGGCGTCAGTGGCGGCGTCTTCGACCGCGTGTCCGAGTTGGACCGCGACGTGCTGGCCGACGCCGCCGACGCGCTCGCGGCGCTGGGTGAGGGTGGCGTCGACCGCGGCGTCGACGACCGCCTCGACGAGTTGCGCGACCAGTACGCCGCCGTCGACGAACTCGCCGCGAACCAGAGCGAGGTCGTGGAGGCCGTCCAGGAGAGCGCCCGCGGTGCCGAGGAGTTCCGCGAGGCCTTCCGCCGCCACGTCACCGACGAGACCGGCGTCCCCGCGGCCGCGATCAGGGAGGCGATGCCCGGCGACGCCACCGACGCGGCCGGCTTCGTCGGCGAGAGTCTCAGGACCCTGGCCGACGACCGCCGGACCGCCGTCGATGAGCGCGAAGCCGAGATCGTCGCCGATCTGGAGGGGGCCATCGAGGACGCCCGCGAGGAGATCGACACCGCCGTCGCGGCCGTCGACGACGCGGCGCTGTACGTCTCACTGGCCCGCTTTGCCGACGCCTACGATCTGACCCGACCGACGTTCGTCGACGACCGCGAGACCGTCGCCGTCCGTGGCGCGCGGAATCTCGACCTGCAGGCGGCCGACGTGACTGTCCAGCCCGTCGACTACGCCGTCGGCGACCACGAGATCGACTTCCCGAGCGAGTCCGCGCCGCCGGCCGGAGACCGGGTGACCGTCCTCACCGGGGCCAACAGCGGGGGGAAGACGACGCTGCTGGAGACGCTCTGTCAGGTACAACTGCTCGCTCAGATGGGGTTGCCGGTTCCGGCCGACGCCGCCGAGGTCGGCATCGTGGACGTGATCGTGTTCCACCGCCGGCACGCCAGTTTCAACGCGGGCGTGCTGGAGTCGACGCTCCAGACGGTCGTGCCGCCGCTGACCGACGCGGGTCGGACGCTGATGCTGGTCGACGAGTTCGAGGCCATCACGGAACCGGGCAGCGCCGCCGACCTGTTGCACGGGCTGGTCACGCTGACCGTCGACGAGGACGCGCTGGGCGTGTTCGTCACCCACCTCGCAGACGACCTCGAACCGCTCCCCGACGCGGCCCGGACCGACGGCATCTTCGCCGAGGGGCTGACCACCGAACTGGACCTCTCGGTGGACTACCAGCCCCGCTTTGGCACTGTGGGGAAGTCCACGCCGGAGTTCATCGTCTCGCGACTCGTGGCCAACGCCGACGACCGCAAGGAGCGCGCCGGGTTCGAGACCCTGGCCACTGCGGTCGGCCAGGAGGCGGTCCAGCGGACGCTGGCCGACGCCAAGTGGTCACAGAACTAGTCGATTTCGTCGAGGTCCTCGACGGCGACGGCCAGCGCCGACTGCCCGTCCGGCCCCGGCTCGTCGAGTGCAACTTTCGCGATCAGGTTCCCCTTCTTCGGCGTGTACGTGACCGAGTCGACGGTGCCCTGCACGGCCTCCCCGCCGAGCGTGGTGCGCACCCGTTGGCCCTCCGCCGGTCGACTCCCGGGTTGGTCCATATCCGGGGTTACGAGCGAACCATCCTGTGTCTTGTGGACTGGGACGACTCGAACACATCTCGCTGTCGGTCCGTCCGCCGGCGACGGAATCGACTCGACGAGCTGCATCGCTTATCGATATTATTTTCCGATTATTTTCTGAACCACCAGCAGTATTCGAAGTGTGTTCACTGAACTGTATTGGAGTAAGATTTTAGTGGAATAGTGTGGTAGTTACTGATGGAGGAGGTGACAGCTATGCCCCGGAGTGACAACGATCGCTCGGATCGTATCGGATTCCCGACACTGAACTCACTGTCGCGGTACGATCTCGTACTCGCGTTCATTCCGGTGGTGTTCGTCCTGAGCGTCGTCCTCGGCCACCTGCTATCGGTCCCGTTCCGGACGACGCTCGTCGGCGCGTCGGCGGTCGGTGCGATCGCACTGCTGGATGCGCTGTTCGTCAACCCGCCGATCCGCCCGACGCAGTGACTATCCTGTCCTTCGCGCTCTCCCGAAGCCGTTAGCTGTCGCTGTCGGTATCGCTGTCGCCGGTGCCTTCGGTTCCGTCGGCAGCGTCTCCTTTACTCACGCCGTCGGCATCCGCATCCGCGTCGGTGACCGCCTCCGCTTCGGCCTCGGAGACGCGGACGCCTTTCGAGGAGAGGTGGCGCATCCGACGCTGTGCGAAATCTTCCTCGCGGCTTCCCCGCGTCGCCAGCACGTAGACCAGGGATCTACCTTCCGGGCGCATGGTCCGGCCGGCTCGCTGGGCACCCTGTCGGCGCGACCCGCCCAGTCCGGAGGCGACGACGGCCAACTCCGCGTCTGGCAGGTCGATCCCCTCGTCGCCGACCCGTGAGACGATGAGCGTGTCGCGATCGCCACGCCGGAACTCGCCCAGCAGTCGCTCGCGCCGGCTGTGTGGCATCTCGCCGCTGACGAACGGCACGTCGAGGGCGGCCGACAGCGCCCGGCCCTGATCGAGGTAGTCACAGAAGACGATCGCCTTCTTGTCGGGATGCCGGGAGAGGATGTAGCGGGCTTCCGCCATCTTGGCCGGGTTCGACGCCGCTAGCTGCCGGCGCTCGTGGCCGTCGGAGCTGACGTACTGGTTGCGCGCGTCCTCGTCGTCCCAGGGGACGTACCGGATCTCGACCTCCGGTTCGGCGACGAAGCCGGCCTCGAACAGGGCGTCCCAGTCGGTCCCGATGGGCGGTCCGATCAGCGTGTAGATCTCTTCTTCCCTGTCGTCCTCACGGACGGGCGAGGAGGACAGCCCGAGGCGGTGTTTTGTCTGGAGGTCCGCACTCCGTCGCGCTACCGCGGCGGGAATGTGGTGCACCTCGTCGTATATGACCAGCCCCCACTCGCGGCTGTCGAACAGTTGCCGGTGCCGGTCCATCCCGGCGGTCTGGTACGTGGCGATGGTCACCGGTGCGACGGTCTTCTCGCCGCCGTGGTACTCGCCGACCTGCTCTTCGGTCAGCGTCGTCCGCGCGAGGATCTCCTCGCGCCACTGGCCGGCGAGTTCGCGGCTGGGGACGAGGATCAACGACTCCCCGCCGACGCGGGCCAAAATGGCAAGTGCCGCGACGGTCTTGCCCGCGCCGGGCGGACCCACCAGCACACCGGATTTTGTCTCCAGGAACTCGCTCACCCACTCGTGCTGGTAGTCCCGGAGATCGAGGGTCAGGTCGAGGGCCAGATCGTCGCCGGTGTCGAGGTCGCGCTCGTCCTGCACCGGGTAGCCGGCCTCGTAGAGGGTGCGCTTGACCTCGGCGACGGCCTCCTCGGCGACCCAGCTCTCCGTGTCGGAGATGGCCGCCCGGAGCTGTCCCTCGTCGAGTTTCTCGCGGGCGACGTTGCCCATCAGCGAGTCCGTCGCCGCCTCGAGGACGACGTAGCCGTCCTCGTGCGTGCGGAGTGTGAACCGATGAGCGCGTTTCCACTGGTCTTCGATCCACGCCTCCAGTTCGGGCGACCGTTCGGGCAGTACGTCCCTGACGGTGCCGAGCAAATCCTCGAAGTCGTCGTAGGGCGCGCCCCAGATGTCCTCCCGACGGAGTTCGTAGAGGTACCCGCCGCGGTGGGTCGTGTCGACGAGGTGGGCGAACTGCGAGAGCTGTGCCCGCGTGAACTGCGTCGGGTGGTCGATGACGATCTCGCGGCGGCCCGGAAAGAGGATCACCCGTTCGCGGTCGACGAGGTCCGCCCAGTCCGTGGGATACCAGACGACGGGATCGGCTGATACGTCGAGGCGGTCGACCGCGCGCTCGTCGGCCAGCCGATCCAGTTCGGTGCTGGCCTCCTCCTGGGTCCAGTCCAGGGCCTGCGCGACGTGGCTGGCGGTGACGACGGGCCGCCCGATATCCTGGATTACGTCGGCGAAGGTCTCGGCGTCGAGGAGAGCCGCCTCGTCGCCGTTCTCGTCGACCGCTGACGAGTCGCCGTGCTGGTCACTCTCGCGTTCGGCATCCGTGCCGCCGGTGTCGTCGCTGTCGGTCACTGTTGGCCGGTTGGCTACGGACGGACAAACGGCTTACGTCCCGCGAACGCTGAGAAAACACGCGGTGCTGAGCGGGGACTCACTGGATGTAGGAGGGTTCCTCCCCGTCGCAGTCGCTCTCGTGGGCGCGGGCGTCTTCTTTGTCGTCGAACATGAGTCCGCACTCCTCGCATTTGTACCAGGTCACGTCGTCGCGCTGCGTTTGCACGACCATGCGGGAAAGTGGTACGCCCGGCGGTATATGCGTTTCTCCGGGGAAACCTCTTGACGGTGGGGCGACTACGACCGCGCATGAGCGACGAGCACGGCGTCGAGCTGACCGTCGCCGGCGCTGACAAGCGCGACGCCGGTCGCGGCGTGGCACGCCTCCCCGAACCCGCACGCCGTCGACTGGGCGTCCTCAGTGGCGACCCCGTCGTCGTCCGCGGCGAGCGCGAGACCGTCGCGAAAGTCTGGCCCACCGACGACGGCGACGACGTGGTCCGCATCGACGCCGACACGCGAGCAAACGCCGGCGTCAACGTCGGCGACACCGTCACCGTCGCGACCACCTCCGTCGAGGAAGCCGGCATCGTCTCGGTCCGACCCACCGAGTCGCCGCCGGACGATAGCGACACCGACGCGCTCGTCGCGGACGCCCTCCTCGACCGCCCGATTCGGGAAGGCGAGCGCGTCCACGTCGACGGCCTCGGGGTCGTGGTCGTCTCCCTGACCGACCCCGACGGCCCCGTCCGGGTCGTCGAAGACACCGAAGTCACCGTCCTGCCGGGCATCGACCTCGACCTGGGCGACGGCTCCGCCCCGGAGGACGCGATCCCGGACGACGCACCCGACGCCGAGGCAGGCGAGCAGGCCGAAGACCTCGGTGCGACCTACGAGGACATCGGCGGCCTCGACGGCGAACTCGACATGGTACGGGAGATGATCGAACTCCCGCTCTCGGAACCGGACCTGTTCCGCCGGCTCGGGATCGACCCACCGAAGGGAGTCCTGCTGTACGGCCCGCCCGGCACCGGGAAGACGCTGATCGCCCGCGCCGTGGCCAACGAGGTCGACGCCCACTTTCGGACCATCTCGGGTCCGGAAGTCGTCTCGAAGTACAAAGGCGAGAGCGAGGAACGCCTCCGCGAGGCCTTCGAGGCGGCCGAGGAAAACGCCCCGGCGATCCTCTTTCTCGACGAGATCGACTCCATCGCCGGCCAGCGCGACGAGGACGCCGACATGGAGAACCGCGTGGTCGCCCAGTTGCTGACTCTGCTCGACGGGCTGGAAGACCGGGGCCGCGTGGTCGTCATCGGCGCGACCAACCGGGTCGACAGCATCGACCCCGCGCTCCGGCGTGGTGGCCGGTTCGACCGCGAGATCGAGATCGGCGTCCCCGACGAGACGGGCCGCCACGAGATCCTGGAAGTCCACACCCGCGGGATGCCGCTCGGGGACGACGTCGGCCTCGACCGACTGGCCGCCCGGACCCACGGGTTCGTCGGTGCCGACCTTCAGTCACTCGTCACCGAGGCGGCGATGTCGGCGCTGCGGCGCACTCGCGAGGAACCGGTCGTCGCCCGCGAAGACTTCGAGGCGGCGCTGGCGGCGGTCGATCCCTCCGCGATGCGGGAGTACGTCGCCGAGTCGCCGGGCGTCGCCTTCGACGACGTGGGCGGGCTGGCGGAGGCCAAGGACCGACTCACGGAAGCCGTCGAGTGGCCGCTCGCCTACACGGAACTGTTCGAGGCCACGAAGACCGACCCGCCCTCGGGCGTCCTGCTGTACGGCCCGCCGGGCACGGGGAAGACCCTGCTCGCGCGGGCGCTGGCCGGCGAGAGTGACGTGAACTTCATCCACGTCGCCGGCCCGGAACTGCTCGACAAGTACGTCGGCGAGTCCGAGAAGGCCGTCCGCGAGGTGTTCGAGCGCGCCCGACAGGCCGCCCCCTCGATCGTCTTCTTCGACGAGATCGACGCCATCGCCGGCCGGCGCGGCGAGACGGGCGAAGCGACCGAACGGGTCGTCTCACAGCTGTTGACGGAACTGGACGGGCTGGCGGAGAACCCGAATCTCGTGGTGCTGGCGGCGACGAACCGCCGGGACGCGCTCGATCCAGCCCTCCTCCGTCCGGGACGGCTGGAGGAACACATCGAGGTGCCGGACCCCGACGCCGACGCCCGCCGGGAGATTCTTGCCGTCCACACACGCGAGAAACCCATCGCCGACGACGTGTCGCTGGTCGATCTGGCCGCCGAGACCGAGGGGTTCTCTGGGGCGGAACTCGACGCCCTGGTTCGGGACGCCTCGATGCGGGCCATCCGCGCGTTCGCCCGCGAACACGGGCCCGACGAGGCCACCGCGCGCGCCGACGAAGTGCTGATCGGGACCGACCACTTCGAGGCCGCGCTCGCCGAACTGGACCGACACGACTGACACCGTCGGCGTCCCGCCCTCTACGCTCCGCTTCCCGGACTGTGGATCTAGCAGGAACATTTATTACAGACTACGAGCTACACCTACGTGTCACGATGAGACCGATAGTACGCGGGCGCTGTACGCTTCTTCCCTGATCCGTATCCGTATCGGTCCCGAAATCACGCGGCTCGCAGACATCCACAATGAGTACACGCACACCAACCCCGACGGCTCGACCCACGACCACGACAACCGACGACCAGACCGGCGGCGCACCGCTGACCTTCGCGACGGACAACGAGGTGCCGATCACGGGGCTGTTCGACGCCGAGAGCGACCAGCACTGATCCGCTGTCGTCGGCCGATTTTTCGCTCGATATCTATCCCACCGGCGAGTGACGGCTCAGGCCAATCCGAGCGTGGACAGCCCGTCGAAGACGACCAGGAAGTAGTACAACTGAACCAGCCCGGCCAGCACGACGACGAGGCCGGCGACCTGTGAGATGCGGCCGGTCGCCGCCGACAGCCGTCGTACCACGGTGTCTCGTCCCAGTGCGGTCGCGGTCGTGACGCCGATCATCAGGACGCTCATCCCGGCGGCGTACGCGCCCAGTGTTCCGACGGTGGCGGCGGGGCCGGTCGTCACCGCGGCGAAGGCCACGCCGAAAAAGAGCGGGGCGGTACACCCCGCGGCCGCCGCGGCGTAGACCACGCCGAACAGGACGTACCCCGCCGCCGAACGCCGGCGCTCGGGCAGGGGGACGTGGAACGTCGTCGCCTGGAACCGTCCCGTCGCCATCACGCCCCCGACGACGATCAGCGTCAGTCCCACGACGAGCTCCAGCGCGGCGATTTGCTCGCGGATCCGCGGCCCGACCGCGGCCAGCAAGAGGCCGAGCACGCCGTACACCAGCGCGAACCCGAGACTCACCAGCAGACCCACGCCCACCGCGCGACCGATGCGGGCCGTCCGCGAGCGTTCGGGTGTCCCCCCCTCCGACGTCCCGAGATAGTACGCCACGTAGCCGGGCAGGAGCGGGAACGCACAGGGGGCGAAGAAGGTGGCGGTCCCGAGGGTGAACGCGTAGGTCAGCCGGGCCACCCCGAGTTCCGTCACTGCCGGGCCGCCTCCAGTTCCGACTCGATGGTCGCCGCCTCGGCGAGCCCCTTGTGCCGCCAGGTCTCGGTCCCCTCGGCGTCGACGATCAGCATCGTCGGCAGTGCCTGCACGTCGTAGGTTGGTCCCGTCTCGACCTCGGGATCCATCGCGACGGGCCAGGTCCCGTCGTACTCCTGCCAGAACGAACGCACGGTGGCCGCGTCGCGCTCCCAGGTGACCGACAGCATATGCACGTCCGGGAACGCCGACCGGACTTCGCGCAACTCCGCCATCTGTGGCTTGCAGGGCGCACAGTACGTGGCGAAGAAATCCAGTAGCGTCACGGTCCCGTCGGGCACGACGGGCATCGTCTCACCCGGGGAGCCGCCCACGTCGAGCGTGTCGAGTGTTTGCGGGCCGTTCTGGGTTCCAGTGCCGTCACCCTCGCTCGCGCCCGGCGCGTCGCGCGTCCCGGGCAACTGTGTGCACCCGCTCAGCGCCGTCACGGCGGCTCCAGTCGCGGCCAGAAACGTCCGACGATCGTACCCGCGCATACTCCGGCCTCGGGGCCGGGCGTAGAAAAAAGGCGCGTCATCGTGAGCGGTGGATGCACGACCGTCAGCGCGACCGAACGGGCGCTCTGGAGACCGAACCGTTGATTACGCGCCGTCCGGACAGCAGGCCCATGACCGACACTGTCGAGCGGGCGAGCGTCTGGGCCGGGCTGATCGCCCCGGTCCTCTCGTTCGTGGGTGTCCTGCTCGCGACACTGGTCTCGCCGTCGTTCGCCTGGACCGGGAACGCACTCTCCGATCTGGGCGGACCGACTGGCCCCGTCGCGACGGACCTGACGCGACTCCTGTTCAACGGTGGCCTGATCGCGGGTGGCCTCGTCGCGCTCGGGCTCGGGTACGCCCTGTTTCTGGCCGCGCGCAACCTCGTCGAACTCGCCGGCATCGGCCTGTTCGGGCTCACGTCGCTCTCGATGGCCCTGATCGGCGTGTTCCCGCTTCCACAGGACACGCACTTTCTCGTCGCCATCTCCTTCTACGTTCTCCTCTCGCTGGCGCTGTGGGTGTACGGGGCCGGCAATCTCCTGGCCGGTGATCGGACTCGCGGCGTCGCGACGGTCGGACTCGGCGTCCTGAACTCTGGGGCGTGGGCCGTCTGGGCGGCCACCGGTGAGTTTAGCCGACCGGGGCTGGCCCTGCCGGAGGTCGTCGGGGCGGCGGCGCTGGCCGGCTGGACCGTCGCGACGGCGCTGTGGGTCCGGCGCCGGCTCGGACATCGGTCGTAACCTCCTTTCGCTCGTCTCTCAGCAAAGATAACGTGAGCGATACGTTTACAAAAGGCGATTGCCGATAGGATGATATGCGAAAGCGAGTTCTCGCGACGCTGGCGGTGACGCTCCTCGTCGCTCTCGCGGGCTGTACGGGGGGGCTCTCCGGTGGGGAGGGAACGACCACGGACGCAGGAACCGACTCGGGTGAGGCGGCACTCGACTCGAATACGGCGACGGTGACTTCCTTCGCCTACCCGGCCGGGGCGACGCCCTCCGGGATCGAGAACGTCACCACCCTGCTCGACGCACACGAGGCCGCGCTCTCGGGATCGAGCGTGACGCTCTCGGGCACGAAGGGATTCTCCGCGGGCGGGAGCCAGAACTCCGCCAGCGCGGGCATCGAGTACACGATCGAACACGAGGCGGACAGTAACGAGACGCTGACGCGGATCGTCGGCGGCGACTCCGGTGACACGTTCACGTCCTACCTCACGGACGGAACGGCGGCCTATCGCGTCAACGGGTCCGCCGGCGTCGAGTACGGGGCCGCCTCGACCGCGGTCGACGCGCCCTACGCAGACACCGCGCCGGACAGCTTCACCGGCCGAGCGCTGTTGCGGACCATCCTCGGGTCGGGCGAGTACAACGCCACCGACGTGGTCGACCGCAACGGAACCGAACTCGTCCGCTACGACCTCGAAACCGTCGTCTCGACGCCCGACGCGAAACTGAACATCGGGAGTGACACGGAGGTCGAGGGCACGGTGTTCGTCGACTCGGACGGCGTCATCCACGAGGCCACCTTCAGCGCGACCTCCGGCTCGGACGAGGGCTTCTCGTTCGGGTACGAGGCCAGCGCGACTTTCTCCGAGATCGGTTCGACGACGGTCGAGGAACCGGACTGGCTCGGCGAGGTCTATTCGTAGCGGGCGGCGAACTCGGTGATGTTCTGGTCGGGGCCGGCGACGATCACGTCGTCCCCGTCCCGGATCTCGAAGTCCGGTGCGAGATCGGTGATCACCTTGCCGTTGCGCTCGATCGCGATCACGGTACAGCCGGTCTCGGCGCGGATATCGGCTCCGGCGAGCGTCTCGCCGACGAGTGTTCCCGGTTTGAACCGCACGACTTCGACTTGCTTGTCGTAGGAGATGATGTCTTCCTCGAAGATCGTCGAGGCGAGCATCCGGCCGCTGACGGTCGCCAGCGCGAGGACGTAGTCCGCACCGGCCTGGTAGAGTTTGCGGACGCTCTCTGTCTGGTCGGCGCGGGCGATAATCTCGACTTCGGGGTTGAGTTCCCGCACCACGAGCGTCGCGAAGATGGTCACTCTGTCCGAAGCCAGTGCCAGAATCACCGTACTCGCCTCGTCGACGCCGGCCTCGCGGAGGACCTCCTTTTCGGTCACGTCCCCGACGATGTCGACGCCGCCGTTGGCTTCCTTGTCGACCGTGGTACAGGACACACCGTCGGCGGTGACGCGTTCCCTGACCGTCGATCCGACTTCCCCGTGGCCACAGATGACGACGTGGTCCCGGCGGTGGCGTCGCTCGTCCGAGAGGGTCATCTCTTTGAGCGGCTCGAGTTGCCGCTCGTGACCGGCGACCAGCAGGATTGTCTGCTCGTCGATCCGGGCGTCCGTTGACGGTGGACTGACGAACTCGCCGCGGAACCACGCGCCGACGACGTTCGCGCCCGTTCGCTCGCGGATGCCGCTCTCGGCGATCGTTTCGCCGACCAGTTCGCTGCCGGCCAGGATCGGCAATTCGACGATCTCGAAGTCCTCGCCGATCTCGACGGCGTCGCCCACCTCGGCGGTGATGCCGGTCGTCACTTTGCTCGCCAGACTCTCTCCGATGAGCCGCCGGGGCGAGAACACGTGATCGGCCCCGGCGTAACGGTGGTAGCTGGCGATTTCTGGGTCTTCGACGAAGGTGATACACCGCACGTCGGGGTCGGTAGCCTTGGCCGTCAGGACGATACTGGCGTTGGTCGAGTCGTCCACGTCGGCGACCAGCGCCCGGGCGGATTCTAGCTGTACGGATTCGAGCGTCTCCGTCGATTCGGGGTCGCCGTGGACAGCGTCGACGCCATCCTCGATCAACTCCGCCGCCCGGTCACGATCCGGTTCGAGGACGACGTAGGGCACGTCGAACACGTCCAGTTCGTCGATGAGCATATCGATCCGCGGGGAGTACGAACAGATGACCACGTGGTCCTCGATGTCCTCGACGCTCGTCGGCGGCGTCGTCGAAATCATCTCCTCGAACAGCGGTAAGAGCAGGACCGGCAGGGCGAGAAAGATCATGGTGACCCCACTCAGATCCATCACGATGACGAGCAGGTTGGTCTGCCAGGACGTCCACGGCGAGTGGGACCCGTATCCGGTCGAGGTGAACGTCTCGACGACGAACTGAAGCGACTCGAAGAGTGTATAGAAATCCCCTTCGAAGGTTGCGCTCGCCCAGCGATAGAGCAAGGTATACACCAACATGACTCCGATGAGTCCGAGAACGTAGTATCCCGTCCGGCGCTGCCACGTGTCCATCGCTACCGGCCCAAACGAACAGCCATCCCTTACGCTTTCTGACCCTGTACCGTCCCGAATCACCCCACGGCTTTTTGGACTCTTGGAGCTATGTCAACGTGTGACACGAGAGATTACCCACGAGGCGACCGGGCCGAAGATCGTCGACGAGGGCGACATCGAGGAGAAAGGGAACATCGCGATCTGTATGTGTGGGCTGTCGGGTGACTACCCGTTCTGTGACGGCTCTCACCAGGCGACCGCCGACGAGGACGACGGGAGACTGTACAAGTACGAGGGCGACGACGACGAGAACACGCGCCACGAGATCGCGGAGATGGTGTTTACCGACTCGGAATAGTCCGAGTGGCCGATTATTTCCCCTCGAACTCGGGTTCCTGATCGGTGACGAAGGCGGTGATGCCCTCGCTCAGGTCCTCGGTGTCCAGCAGGTGGCCGAAGGCGCTGGCCTCCAGTTCGAGGCCCGCTTCCATGTTGTCCCAGCCCTCACGCATCGCGCGTTTGGTGTACTTCTGGGCGATGGGCGGACCGCCGGCGACGTTCTCGGCGAATTCGAGGGCTCGCTCCTCGAACTCGTCGTCGTCGTAGACCTCGTGGACGAACCCGAGCTCGTGCATTCGGTCGGCGGGGATGCGTTCGGCGGTGAAGACGACGTACTTGGCGGCGCTCTCGCCGATGAGCCGCTGGAGGCGCTGGGTGCCGCCCCAGCCGGGCAGGAGGCCGAGGTTGTGTTCGGGCAGACCCATCTCCGAGGACTCGCTGGCGACCCGGAGGTCGGCACACATCGAGAGTTCGAGGCCGCCGCCCAGCGCGTAGCCGTCGATGCCGGCGATCACGGGCAGGTCGCTCTCGCGGAATTTGCCGAAGACCTGCTGGCCGTACCGGGAGTGTTCGACGCCCTCGCGGTTGTCCATCGCGCCGTTGGAGGACACGTCCGCGCCGGCGGAGAAGGCCTTCTCGCCCTCACCGGTGATGTAGATGGCCCGGACTTCCTCGTGGTCCTCGAGTACGTCGACGGCCTCGTCGAGTTCTTCGAGCATCTGTGCGCTGACGGTGTTCATGTCCTCGGGACGGTCCAGCACGAGGTGGCCGACGTAGTTCCCGGGTGTCTCGATGCGAATCGTCTCGAAGTCGGTGTCGATGGCAGTCATTGGTGATCCCCCGTGGACCGCGTGGTCCACTCTGGGCAGTGATGCGCCCAGGACTGGCCTAACCCTTCGGCGTCGGATGTGGGGCCGTTCAAACCACGCGGCCCGAACGAAGTGAGGGCCTCGGAACGGGCGAGCGGTGACCAGCGGGAACCGCGAGCCGCGAGGTGTGACCGGGGAACACATCGCCGGACGAAACCCCGGCAACGCTTTTCTCACTGGCCCGACATACATCGAGGGATGACCGCCATCGAGACGGACGGCCTGACCAAGCGCTACGGCGACGTGGACGCGCTGGTCGACCTCTCACTGACCGTCCCCGACGGCGAACTGTTCGCCCTGCTCGGCCCGAACGGCTCCGGCAAGACCACTACCATCGAGATCCTGACCGGCCAGCTCGAACCCACCTCGGGCACGGCCGCCGTGCTGGGTCACGATCCCGTCGCCGATCCGCTCGCCGTCCGGCAGTCGGTCGGCATCCTCCCGGAGCGTGAGGACCCGCCGAGCTTTCTGACCCCGCGGGAGTACCTCCAGTTCGTCGGGAGCGTCCGCGACCTGGACGACGTGACCGCTCGCATCGACGAGTGGGCCGAGCGCTTCGAGTTCGCCGGCCTGCTCGACACGCTGTCGACGGACCTCTCGGAGGGGGAACGCCAGCGCGTGATGCTCGCGGCCGCGTTCGTCCACGAACCCGACCTCGTGTTCATCGACGAACCGCTCGTGAACCTCGACCCCCTCATGCAGGAACAGATCAAGGGCCACTTCCGCGAGTACGTCGAGCGCGGAAACACGGTCTTTCTCTCGACGCACTTCATCGAGGTGGCCGAAGAACTCTGCACGCAGGTCGCCATCGTCAGCGACGGCCGGCTCGTCGCCGAGCGCGACCCCCGCGAACTGGCCGCGGGCGAGCGCCTGCTCGACGTGTTCCGGACGGAAGTGAACGCTGCTGAAGCCGACACGCCGGCCAGTCCGGCCCAGCACTGACGATGTCGCTCACCACCGACCTGTTCCGGCGGATGCTCCGCGAGGAGTGGCGACTCCACGAACACCTCTTTGGCGGCCGGCGGTTCGCCGCCTTCCCCGTCGCCGTCGCCCTCCTCTCGGCGGGTGGGTTCGCGCTCCTCTCCTATACTGGCACGGACTTCGGCGCAATCGTCGCCGGCCTGCACGGCCTGCTTTTCTTCTTCGGACTCCAGGTCGGCACCATCGGCCTCGTCGGCCGGGACGCACTGCGCGACGCGCTCGGTGACGTGACCCTGCTGGTGTTCTCGGCCCGGACGCTCCCGGTGTCGTGGAACCGCCTGCTCGCCGTCTTCCTCTGGAAGGACCTGCTCTACTACACCGGCTTCTTCATCGCACCCATCGGCATCGCCGCGGTCCCGACGGCGCTGGAGTCGGGCCTCGCGCCCGGTCGGATCGCCCTGCTGTGGCTGACGCTGATCGGTGCGTTCGCACTCGGTGTGACGCTCTCGCTGACGCTGGCGGGCGCGGCGACCCGGAGCCGGTGGCTGGTGGTGGTCCCGGTCGCGCTGGTCGTCGCCGCCGTGGTCTGGCCAGGGTTCGACGCGCTGGCGTACACGCCGTACGCGCCCTACCGGGACCCGTCGATCCTCGCCGGGGTTCGCGGGTTCGCCCCTGTGGCGGTCTTCGGCGTCCTCGGTCCCGTCCTCTTCCGGCCGGCCGACAGCGGGGCCTACCGGACGGCAAGCGAGCGGTTCACGACGCTCGGATCCTGGCTCCGCGACGACGACGGCCTGACGACGCGGGCCATTCTGGAAGTGAGCCGGTCCAGTGGCTCCGTCTGGAAAGTCCTGTTCTCGATGGGCGTCCTGTTCGCGGTGACGGCCCTCCTCCTGGGACAGATCACGGCCGCCACGGGACTCCAGCCATCACCCGGCGTGGCCTTCGGGACCTTGCTCGGGCTGGGGTCGTTCACCACCTACAGCTGGGTGACGCAGTTCGACAGCGCCGACGAGTACCTCCGGTATCCGGTGTCGGTCGCGACCGTCCTCGCGGCGAAACGCCGGGCGTACCTCCTGCTCTCGGTGCCGGCGGGACTGGTCTATCTCGCCATCGCGGCGGTCTGGTACGACCCGGTAGCGCTGGCGTCCGGACTCGCCGTCCTCCCCCTGCTCTCGGTGTACGTCTTCGGCGTGACGGCGTTCGTCGCCGGACTCTCACCGACGGAACTCCTGTTCGACACGCCGCGCTTTCTCGCCTTCGGGGCGGCGCTGTCAGTGGTCGCCATGCCCTTGCTGGTGGCCGCGCTGGTCGAACCCGCGTTCGGCCCGGGGACGACCGTCGCCGCGGTCGCGCTCGCGGCGGTCGCCGCTGTCGTCGGCCTCCTCCTCCAGCGACGGGCCGGGCCGCGGTGGGAGCGACGGCTTCGGGGCTAAAATGGCGGTGTTCAGATAAGATTGAAAAGTGAGGCGGGAGCGGTTTTTAGTGCTCTATGCCAAAAACCGACCGCCTCAACGGCTGTTTAGACCAGATCGAGTTAGAGTTTGTGGAGCGAGAAGCGACACCGCGACTGCTGATGAAGCTCAGTATTCAGCTACACCTGGCTGGACTCTCGCTTTCGAATACTGTATCGTTTCTTGAGGTATTCGGTGTCCAACGCGCACGATCCACCGTTCACAACTGGGTTCACAAGGCCGATCTACAGCCCCAAGACGGACGCCAGCCGGATCACGTTGCAGTTGACGAGACCGTGATCCAACTCGACAACGAGCGCTACTGGCTGTACGCCGCCGTCGATCCCGACACGAACGAATTACTCCATACAAAGCTTGAACCGGTGAGAACGAACGCTCTCGCTCACGCATTCTTTGCCGAACTCCGCGAGAAACACGACGTGGACGACGCTGTGTTTCTCGTCGATGGTGCAGCACCACTGAAAGACGCCTGCCAACGACACGGCCTCGATTTCAGATACGAGCCCCATGGAAATCGGAACAGTGTCGAACGTGTCTTTCGTGAGGTAAAACGCCGCACCTCTTCGTTCTCAAACTGTTTCAGCAACGCCGAGCGAGAAACAGCCGACGACTGGCTCCAATCGTTCGCCTTCGCATGGAATCAGCTAATCTGAACACTACCGCTAAAATCGCCCGAGGATATTTCACAGTGGCCCGATTCGATGTGAGTAGTACGTATGGCCAGCCCGTCAGTCGTCCCACGCTGTGTGTGTCGTTCTCTCACGGAGGAGCCGAGCCATGACTGACGACATTCGCGTGCTGGTGGTCGACGACAGCGAGTTCTTCGCCGAGATGACTGCCGGGACGCTCTCGGAGGATCACGGGATGGAGTCCCACTGGGCGACCGGTGCCGACGAGGCGATGGACGTGCTGGCCGACGCCGAGATCGACTGTATCGTCAGCGACTACGAGATGCCGGGGCCGGACGGGCTGGAACTGATGGAGATGGTTCGGGCCGAACACGGCGACGTGCCTTTCATCCTGCTGACCGGCCGCGGGACCGAGGAAATCGCCAGCGAGGCAATCTCCGCCGGCGTCGACGACTACATCCTCAAACTCGAAGTCGTCGAGGACCAGCAGTACCAGCAACTGGCCAACCGGATCACGAGTGCGGTCGATCAACAGCGGACCCAGCAACGCTACGAACTGCTCGTCGACAACACGCCCGACGTGGTGGCACAGGTCGAACGCGACGGAACCATCGTCGCGGCCAACCCCGCGATGGCCGACCTCGCCGGGGAAGACCGCGAGCAGTTGCGGGGCGCATCGCTCACCGAGCAGTTCCCCGAGACGGGGGAGTCGTGGCTCACGGCCGGGCAGGCGGTACTCGAAACCGGCGAGTCCCGCACCTTCGAGAGCGAACTCGACGGTCGGCACTTCCACAACATCGTCGTCCCCGTCGACATCCGGACCGAACGCGACACCTTCCAGTTGATCGCTCGCGACGTGACCGAGCGGACCGAACGCGCCCGGGAACTCAAACGGAAGAACGAACGACTCGACCGCTTCGCGAGCATGGTCTCACACGACCTGCAGAGCCCGCTGGACATCGCGACGATGAACGCGAAACTGCTGGCCGAGGAGTTCGAGGAGACGCCGGACGAACTCGATGCGATCCAGCGCTCGCACGACCGGATGGAACGGCTCATCGAGGACGTGCTGACGCTGGCCCGGCAGGGTGACACCGTCGACGACCCCGTGCCGACGAGCGTCGGCGAGGCCGCCAGGAAGGTCTGGCCCTACGTCGACGCCGACGACACCGACCTCGTGGTGGAGAGCGACGCCGAGATCCTGGCCGACGAGGGCCGTCTACAGGAACTGTTGAGCAACCTCTTCCGGAACGCGATCACGCACGGTGGTGCCGACACGGTGCGGGTCGGCACGTTCGCGGACGGGTCCGGCGACGACGAGGACACCCTCGCCTTCTACGTCGCCGACGACGGGTCGGGCATCCCCGAGGAGGATTACGACACGGTGTTCGAGACGGGCTTCTCGACGGCCGGGGACGGGACCGGCTTCGGCCTGGCTATCGTCGAGCAGATCGGCGACGCCCACGGGTGGACGGTCGACGTGGGCGAGAGCGCGGCTGGCGGGGCACGGTTCGACGTGACGGGCGTCGATCCGGCCTGACCGTCACCACTCGCCTCGGGTTCGACGCTCGCGCGGGGACCGCGGTCGTTATGCCGATTCCGTCCGTGATTCGGGACGATGACATACCGCGGCGTGGTGCTCGATCTCGACGGGACGGTCTACCGTGGCAACGAACTCCTGCCCGGCGCGGCCGAGGCGGTCGACGCGATCCGGGATCGCGATCTCTCGCTGTGCTGTTGCTCGAACAACCCCACCAAGACGCGCGCCGAGTACGTCGACCGGCTCGCCGGCATGGGTCTGGCGATCGACGAACACGAGGTCCTCTCGGCCGGGACCGTCACCACCGACTACCTCGTCGCGGAACACGCCGGCGACGACTGCTTCCTGATCGGATCGCCGGGCCTACACGACCAGCTGGCCGCCGCCGGTGTCTCCTTGATCGACGACCCGGCCGCCGCGGACGTGGTCGTCGCATCCTGGGACCGGGAGTTCGACTACGACGACATGACCGACGCGCTCCGCGCGCTCGAGGACCCCACAACCGCGTTCGTCGGCTCGGACCCCGACCGGACGGTTCCGGCCTCGGGCGGCCGGTCGGTCCCGGGTTCGGGGGCGATCATCGGTGCCGTCGCGGCCGTCGCCGACCGCGAACCGGATCGCGTGATGGGCAAACCCTCGCCGGAAGCCATCGACGCCGTCGGGGACGCACTCGCCGTCCCGCCAGGCGAGTGCCTGCTCGTCGGTGACCGCCTCGACACCGACATCGCGATGGGCGAACGCGCCGGGATGACGACCGCCCTCGTCCTGACCGGAGCCGCCGACCGCGACGACGTGGCCGACGCCGACGTGACGCCCGATCACGTCCTCGATAGCATCGGCGACGTGCCCGGCCTGCTCGGGTGATCGGCGCGCCGGAACGTTCGGATCCGTAACACGTATATCGCCGACGGCCGGAATCGACAGACGGTGGGACGATTCGTGGGGGCACGATACGGAGCCGTTCCGGTGACGACCGCCCTGTCTGTGTCGCTTCCAGTGGCGTTCCTGTGCTGGACGGTCTCGCTGGCGATCGTCGCCGACCCGATACACTGGTTCGTCATGGAGTCGATTCGCCCGTCGTCCCCGGGCTGGGTCGTCGCCCCGTTCACTACGACGGGCCTGTTCAAACTCGTCCTGACGGTACCGGTCGTCGCCGTCTTCGGCGGCGGACTCGAACGGTACGCTGGATCGAGACACACGGCCGTGTTCGTCCTGGGGGCGGCCTACGTCCCGCTGCTCGCACAGATCACCTTCGCCGAGCAGGCGGGGTCGGCCCGCGGCGTCGTCGGCTCCGCGGCTATCGCCCTGGCGCTCGGGACGTGCGGCTCGCTCCTGTACTTCTGGGGAGACACGGATCGGTTCAGCATCCGTGTCGACACCGACGCCGTGATCGGTGTCGTCCTCGCCCTCTGTCTCCTCGTGCCGCTGGCGGCCGCCGCCGGCCTCCTGCCCGGTTCCCGCTACCCTGCCGTCGGTCTGCTCACCGGCACGGCGGTCGGACTCGGTGGGTTCCTGGCGATGCGATTCGAACTGTGAGGCCCCGGCCCGCCCCCGTTCCCGCCCCGGCTAGCTTTATGCTTGTGCCACCCGTTATCTCACACCGTGTTCCAGCCGAACACGGATTCACCATGACTGGCAAGCAGATCCTGATGATCGTCGGCGACTTCGGGGAGGACTACGAGACGATGGTGCCGTTTCAGACCCTCCAGGCCGTCGGCCACGAGGTCGACGCGGTCTGTCCGGACAAGGAGGCGGGCGACACCTGCAAGACGGCGATCCACGACTTCCGTGGCGACCAGACCTACATGGAAGCCCGGGGGCACAACTTCGCGGTGACCGAGACGATGGCCGCCATCGACCCGGCCGACTACGACGCGCTGGTCGTCCCCGGCGGACGTGCGCCGGAGTACCTGCGGACACACGACGAGGTGATCGAGACGGTCCAGCACTTCTTCGAGGCCGGCAAACCGGTGGCGTCGCTCTGTCACGGGCCACAGATCCTCGCGGCCGCGGACGTGCTGGACGGCTACGAGATGACGACCTATCCCGCCGTGCGGGCCGAGGTCGAGGCGGCGGGCTGTTCGTGGGTCGACGAGGTGACCCGCGACCGCAACCTCGTGACGGGACAGGACTGGAGCGACCACGTCGAGTGGCTCTCTGAGTTCCTCGACATACTCGGCACCGAGATCGAACACGGGGAGCCGGTGGCGCCGGCTGACGACTGACTGGTCACTGAACCACAAGGTAGTACTCGGTGGCGTGGGAAGGGGCCCGCGTGACACGCCGCCCTCCCCTCACCAGACGCGCCCTGCTGTCGGGTATCGGTGCCCTCGGACTCGGTGCTGGAACCCTCGCCGCCACCGGCGACGACGGCACCGACGGTCCCGACTGGCCGATGCACCGCCACGATCCCGCCGGAACCGCACACGCCCCGGACGCGAGCGTGCCACGGTCGAAACCGACCGAGCGGTGGCGCTACGAGTTCGACGACGTGGGTCTCAGGACGCCGGGACCGATCCTCTACGATGGACGCGTCTTCGTGGCCCGCCGGTCACTGACCGCGTTCGACGCCGGGTCCGGCGACAGACTGTTTCGGATCGCGGCCGACGACGGAGCGAAACCGTTTCTCTCGACCCCGGCGGTCGCATCCGCGCGGGCCTACGTGACGCCGAGTCTCGTCGCGGCGTCCGAATACGGACTCCGAGCGGTCGGAGTCGACGGGAGCCCCGACCTGCCGGTTGTCGACGGGCGTGGGCTGGCACGGCGCTGGTCCACGGGGCAACAGCCCGACAACCCAGCCGTCGCGTCGCTGAACCTCGGCGGCGATTGGCGAGAGCCGCCGGTCGTCGCCGACGAGACGGTATTGGTCGCCGACGACGGTATCGTCGCCATCGACGCCAGTTCCGGATCGATCCGCTGGTCGGAGCACCGACAGTACGCGAGCGGGCCGTCGGTCGCCGGCGACGGCGTCTACGCCGTCACTTTCGACGGGGTTCTGGAACTGGCGGTCGCGGACGGGACCCAGCGCTGGAGCGAGTCCGTCCCCGACATTAGGCCAGACGTTCGTCCTGTCGTCGCCGACGGGCGGGTGTACGTCGGTCACGAGACCGGGCTGGTCGCGATGGACGCCGACGGCGGTGACAGACTCTGGACGAGCGGACCACCGTCGGGCGAACACGGCCAGTTCTTCACACCACCTGCCGTCACGCCGGCTGCCGTCTACGCCGCCGGAACCGGCGTCCTCGACGACGACGGCGACGCCCTCGTCGCGCTGGACCCCGAGACCGGCGAGCGACTCTGGGACGCCCCGCTCTCGACAGTGAGTCAGGACACGGACGGCCCAATCGTCGCCGGTGGTGTCGTTCTCCAGCCGGACAACGACGTACTCGCCGCATTCGACGCCACGACCGGCGAACGGCTGTGGTGGATCGAACGCGACGCGATCATCTCCCAGCCCGCTCCCGGTGATGGCCGATTCTACCTCGCCGATGGAGACGGTCTCACCGCCTTCGGAGGTGCCTGACCGTGCCCTATCGCGTTCCCGGCCTCGCCTCGCGTGACGAAGCCGGTGGAGGTGGCGTCACGAGAGCCTTCAGCCACGCGACGAGTGTCTTTCTGAGCCATCCAGCGCTGTTCGTCCCCTTCCTCCTCGCCGGCTTCGTGATCGTCGGCGTCGAACAGGCGATGCTCGTCGACCCGGTCCCGGTCACGACGACGGAATCACTCACCGGGACCGGCGTCGATCTCCAACTTCCGTTCCTGCCGGTCGAACAGCGCCGCGTGACGACGCCGCTTCCCGCCCTCTGGGGACTCAAGCTCCGCTGGCTCGCCGAACGGGCGCTGTTGGCCGCCCTCACGACCGGGACCACCGCGCTGGCCGGCGCGGTCGCCGTCGCCGGGATGTACGAGGGCGGCCTCCGTCCGGGCCTCCGGGCGCTCGATAGGGCGGCCGCTGCACGCGCGGTCGGCTACGTGGTCGGGTTCGGGCTGGCGCTCTTTTCCGTCGTGGCGCTCGTTCTGGTGGTCCCCATCCTCGTCGCCCCGGCGTTCGTCCTGTTCCTGTTCGTCGCTGTCCGCCTGTTCGTCGCGTTCCCGCTGGCCGTACGCGGCGCGTCGGTCACGGGCGCGGTCCGGCAGAGCTGGCGACGCATGGGCGGCTACGGCATCTCGCTGGCCTTTTTCCTCCTCTTGCTGGGCGTGTTCGGCCTGTCGCGGCAGTTCGGCTTCTTCGGTGGCGGCCTCGCGACGGTGCTGGTCGGCGTCCCGCAAATCGGCACGATGACCGTCCTCGCGTACTGGACCGAACCGAGCGACGACGGCGACGGGGCCGCCGGCGAAGAAGTCGAGGACGCCTGACCCGCCGTCGCCTCACGCCTCGACCATCGCCACGGGACGGACCCACCCGGCGCTCGCGTCCTCGATCTTCACGGGGAAGGTGACGACGGGCACGTCGGTCCGGCGGGGGAGTTCGTCGAGGTTGGCCATCTTCTCGATCTGGCAGTACTCGACCTCGCGGCCGGCGAAGTGGGCGGGCCAGAGTTCCGACTCGTCGCCGGTCTCGACGTAGCGCCGCCCCATCTCGTCGAAGGGCTTGTCGAAGCCGTAGGCGTCCGTGCCGATCACCTTCACGCCCTGCTCGACGAGGTGTCTCGTCGCGGCCGCACCCATCCCGGGGAACTCCGTGAGGTATTCCGGCTCACCCCACAGCTCGTCAGCGCCGGTCTCGACGAAGACGAGTTCGCCCGCCGAGAGTTCGTGATCGAGGTCGGCCAGTCGCTCGTCGATCATCTCGGGTGTGATTTCGGCTCCCGCCTCCAGCTCCCTGAAATCGAGGATCACGGCGTTGCCACAGCACCACTCCAGCGGAATCTCGTCGACGGTCTTCGCTGGTTCCCCGTCACACTCGGGCCCGTAGTGCCACGGCGCGTCGAGGTGGGTGCCGGCGTGGGGGATCGCCGTGATCTCCTCCCACGCGAGCCCCTGGCCGTCGGGGAACTCCGCGCCCGCCACGTCGTGGCCCAGCGCCTGCAGGTTGCCGGCCAGCTGGGCCGCGCCCGCCTCGTGGTCCATGTACTCGATCTCGGGCGGGAACGGTTCGCTTTCGACGCCGGGTTCGAGGCCGACGCTCAGGTCGATCAGCCGCTTGCTTTCGAAGTCCATGCGACCCACGTCGGCCACCGGCGACAAGGAGTTTTCCCGGCGTCAGGCCAGCCGAGTGCCGGCCAGCGGCGCGCCGACGGCACTCCCGCCCACGACCGCGCCGCCGGCGAACGCGACCGGTGCGGACGGTGCGAGGACGTACAGGACTCCCGCGAGCGTCCCGACGACCGCCAGCACGGCGACCCCGGCGACCACGTCCCCGCGGCTCGTCGCGCGGATCGGGACGATGTCGGCGACGCGACGCCACACGAGCCACGACCCGAAGGCCGCACCGGCTGCAGCGCCACTGATGGCCGATCCGTCGACGAACAGCGCGACGACGCCGACGGCGACCGCGACGCCGAGGACGCGGCCGGGATCGGTCCCGCCGTCGGCGAGCCAGTAGCACGCGCCGAGGATCACCAGCCCGAGTCCGACGCCGGCGATCACGTCCACCAGGTAGTGGACGCCGAGGACGAGTCGTGAGGTCGCGACGACCGCGACGACGACCCCGGCGAGGCCGAACCGCACGCGCTCGCGCACACCGTCGAGGACGAGCGCGACCCCGCCCCAGACCATCGTCGTCCCGAGTGCGTGCCCGCTCGGGAACCCGGAACTGGACGCGGTGGTGATGTTCTCGAACACCGCAGTCAGGATCGGCGGGAGCCAGCCCACTGCTGGGGCCTCGCTGGCCCCTGGCGGTCGCGGGAGCCCGAACAGCGGTTTGAGCGTGCTGACCAGTGTCACGTAGGTCACCACGAGCGCGAAGACGAACAGTCCCTGGCGGCGGTCGACCGCCAGACGCGGGACCGCACTCCCGGCGACGTAGAGCCCGCCGCCGAGGACGAAGAGGAACCACACGTCACCCAGTTGCGTGAGCAGGGCGAACAGCGCGACGCCGACGGTTCCGGCCTGGCCGTGCAGGAGGTCCGTGACGCCGATCCCGCGTGCGAGTGCGAATACGTTCACACTATGCGTGACGCGGCGACGCCGTCCTCGCCGAGACGCGAGAGGTGGTTATCCATCGGTGATCCGGTAGGGGTGATCGAACGGTTGCACGAGCAGAGCCAGTAGCAGGTGACCCAAAAGGGTGGCGACCAACAGGCCGACGTTCCAGAGCGGGGCGTTGTACCAGATCAGGTCCACGATCACGGGTTCGGGATAGACCGGCCAGAAGGGTTCGAGCGGCTGGGAGATGTCCGGCGAGGAGAGTACGTCGGCGAACAGGTGGCTGAGGCCACCGACCAGGACCGCCACGGCGACGAATCCGAACGACGCCCGGGCCGTGACCGACTCGCGCCACAGCCAGCGGTCCAGCGGTCGCCGTTGGGTCGCGACGACCGCGCCGACCGCGAGGCTCAGTGCGGCGACGAAGACGACGGTGTGGGTTACGCCGTGGTGGTGGATCACCGCCGGTGCCAGTTTCTCGATCCAGAGATCCACGTCGGGCAGCAGTGCCGCGCCGGCCGCGATCCCGAGGAACACGAGGGTCACACGCCGATGCCAGCAGAACCACGCCGGGGCCGCCCACAGCAACCCCATCGCCACGTGCCCCATCACGTCGACCATGTGTTCGGTCTACGATATCGGTCCGGATACCGGGACGGCTTGCAGTTGCAAGGGGTGGTCGGTCGGATTCTCCCCGTCTAGAGGATGCTCTTCCCGAGCGCGCTCGTGGCCAGTTCGACGGCCAGTTCGGCGGTCGTGTTGTGCTGGTCGAGGATCGGGTTGACCTCGACCAGTTCCATGCTCGCCAGCCGGCCGGGTTCGGCGGCGCGTTCGGCGATAATCTCCATCGCGGCGTGGGCCTCGCGGTACGAGACGCCGCCGCGTTCGGGAGTCCCGACGCCCGGGGCTTCGGTGGGGTCGAGCCAGTCCAGGTCGAGACTGACGTGGACGCCGTCGGTGCCGTCGGTGGCGATATCGAGCGCCTCGGCGACGACCTCGGTGACGCCGCGGGCGTCGATGTCGGTCATGGTGTAGGCGGTCACGTCGCTGTCACGGATGTTCGAGCGCTCTTCCTCGTCGATGCTTCGGAGGCCCACCAGCGCCACGTTCTCCTCGGCGACGTTCGGTGCCGGGGCCCAGTCGGTGTCGGCGAAGGATCCCTTGCCGAGGATGGCGGCGAGGCTCATCCCGTGGACGTTCCCGCTGGGCGTCGTCGCGGGCGTGTTGCAGTCGCCGTGGGCGTCGAACCAGACGATGCCGGTCTCGGCCTCGCGGGACAGGCCGTTGACGGTCCCGATGGCGATGGAGTGGTCGCCGCCGAGGACGAGGGGAAAGTCCCCGTCAGCGACGGCGTCGGCGACCTCGTGGGCGAGACGGGTACAGACGGTTTCGGACTCGGCGAGGAACTTGGCGTCGCCCGACACAGGAGCGCCGGCGTCGGGGTCGGTTCCCTCGGGTCGCGGGACGTGTACGTCACCCCCGTCGGTACAGGCAACGTCCAGCCCCTCGATCTCTCCGGCGAGACCCGCGTAGCGGATGGCCGAGGGTCCCATGTCGACGCCACGTCGGTCCGCCCCGAGGTCCATCGGGACGCCGACGAGCCGCACGTTCCGATCCATCACCTCGACCACTCTCGCGGATCTACAAAACTACTTGTACTGCGCACAGACCTGCTCGATACCCTCCTCGAAGGTGATCTGGGGTTCCCAGCCCGTCGCGTCGTTGATCTTCGAGTAGTCCGCGCAGGTGTCGTGGACGTACACGTCCTCGGGGATAGGGTTCTCGACGTACTCGGGGTCGATGTCGGTCCCCAGTTCGTCGTTGAGCATCTCGACGACGGTGTTGAACGAGTAGGCGTCGCCGGTGCCGAGGTTGTAGATGCCGGTGAGTTCGTGGTCGGCGGCCAGTTCGATGCCGCGCACGATGTCGTCGACGTGCGTGAAGTCACGGGTCTGTTCGCCGTCGCCGTACAGCACCGGCGGTTCGCCGTTTGCCATGTCGTCGGCGAACTGGGCGATCACGTTGGCGTACTCGCCTTTGTGTTCCTCCGCGCCCCCGTAGCCCTGATAGACCGAGAAAAAGCGCAGGCCCGCCACGTTCATATCGTGGTAGTTGGCGAAGTACTCGCCGTAGCGCTCGCGGGCGAGTTTCGAGGCCTCGTAGCCGGTGTTCACTGCCACGGGCATATCTTCGGGCGAGGGCTCGGTCCGACTGCCGTAGATCGAGGAGGTCGTCGCGTAGACGACGGTCTCACACCCCTCCTGGCGGGCCTGTTCGACGGTGTTGACGAACCCTTCGACGTTGACGCGAGCGCCCCGCTGTGGGTCGTCCTCGTGCATCTGGAGCGACGAGAGCGCGGCCAGGTGAAAGACCACGTCGACGTCGACGGGCAGGTCGTCGTCGAGGACGCTGGCCTCGACGAACTCGACGGAATCGTCGAGGTTATCGGGCGTTCCGAGATAGCCGTCGTCGAGCGCGATGACTTCGTTGTCGGCGGCCAGGTAGTTCGCGAGATTCGAACCGATAAACCCCGCGCCCCCCGTTACGAGTACGCGTTTACCGTTCATATATCGACATCTTAGTCGTCCATCAAATGCGTGTCGTTTCCCGGAACATCTGACGTGGACTGCCCGCGACGGACCCGTCGTCCCTCGGTTCCCGGACACGTCCGCAAGCACTCGTTTATCCGCCGGGTTTATGGAAAGCTACGACGAACGTCTTCTCATGTCATCAATCGAACTCACGCCGAGCCAGAAAAATATCCTTCAGGAGCTGGTCAATCTCCACCGGCAGTCCGAGAGCGCGGTCAAAGGGGAAGATATCGCCGAACAGGTCGACCGTAATCCCGGCACCATACGGAACCAGATGCAGAGTCTCAAAGCCCTCCAGCTGGTCGAGGGTGTACCCGGGCCGAAAGGTGGCTACAAGCCGACTTCGAACGCCTACGAGGCACTCCAGGTCCAGAACATGGACGAGGCGGCGGACGTGCCGCTGAAACACAACGGCGAAGCGGTGCCGAGCGCCAACGTCGAGGAGATCGACCTCACGAGCGTCCACCACCCCGAGGAGTGTCGCGCCGAGATCAAACTCCAGGGGTCGATCTCGGAGTTCCACGAGGGCGACACCATCACGGTCGGCCCGACACCGCTGTCGAAGCTCCGCATCATCGGTACCATCGAAGGGAAAGACGACACCAGCAACATCCTCATCCTCACCATCGACGACATGAAGGCTCCCGTCGGCGACGTGGAGAAGTAACGTCTCGTTCGTCCAGTAATCGCTGCGATTTCTTCGATCTCGCCCGTCGGGACCGGTCGGTCACCCGTCGAAATCCCGGCAGTCGTCGCCGCTATTCGTCCAAACCCCAGTCACTCAAACGGGCACTCGTATAAAAACTGACGACATGGAGACGGCGATTTCAAAGCCTTTGTATCGGGTGACTCCCGAGGTCCGGGTATGACCGACGACGTCGTCGTGCTCGGCTCCGGTTACGCCGGTGCGGGCGCGATCAAGAGTCTCGAATCGGAAGTTGGCAACGACGCGGACATTACCTGGATCTCCGACGTCGACTATCACCTCGTGCTCCACGAATCCCACCGCTGTATCCGGGACCCGAGTATTCAGGACAAGATCTCGATCCCCATCGAGGACATCAAGTCCCCGAGCACGCGCTTCGTCCAGAGCGAAGTCGTCGACATCCACACGGACGAGCGTACCGTCGAGCTGGCCGACGACTCCGAGGTCGACTACGACTATCTCCTCGTCGCGCTGGGCTCTCAGACCGCCTTCTTCGGCATCGACGGCCTCGAAGAGCACGCCCACACGCTCAAGGGCCTCGACGACGCGCTCGGCATCCACGAGGACATCAAGGAGGCCGCCCGCGAGGCGTCCCAGTCCGATCCTGCACAGGTCGTCGTCGGCGGTGCCGGCCTGTCGGGCATCCAGAGCGCCGGCGAGATCGCCGAGTTCCGTGACGATCACCGTGCGCCCATCGACATCCACCTCGTCGAAGGGCTGGACGAGATCTTCCCGGGCAACGACCCCGAAGTGCAGGGAGCCCTGCGCAAGCGCCTGGAAGCGCTGGACGTGAACATCATGACCGGCGAGTTCATCGGCGAAGTCGACGAGGAGACCGTCTACATCGGCGACGAGACCGAACTCGACTACGACGTACTGCTCTGGACCGGCGGGATCACGGGCCAGGACGCCGTCGGAGACGTGGACCTCGAACAGGACGAGCGCAACCACCGCATCAACACGGGCATGAACTTCCAGACCGAGGACGAGCGCGTCTTCGCCATCGGCGACTGCGCCCTCATCGACCAGCCCGGTGAGAACCCCGCGCCGCCGACGGCCGAGGCCGCCTGGGAGGCCGCCGACCACGTGGGCGAGAACATGGCCCGCGCGATGCGGGGCCAGCCACTGGAGGACTGGACGTTCAAGAGCAAGGGGACCGCCATCTCGGTGGGCGAGGACGCCGTCGCTCACGACGTGATGTTCATGCCGATGGAGACCTTCGGCGGGTTCCTCGCGCGCAACCTGAAGAAAGCCATCGCCGCACGCTGGATCTCCTCGATCACCGGCCCGGGCCGCGCCATGAAGGCCTGGCCCGATATGTAAACTTCTGTTGACCCAGAATCACTAAGCGGATCGGGAGACGACGCGCTCCCATGGAATCGTGGACCCCTCGCGAGGCTACCCGGAACGCACCGCTCGTTTTCTTTCTCTCACTGGCCACCATCGTCCCGCTGGAGCTCCTGGTCTTCGATTCGACGACGACCGTCCTCGAAGCGGTCCGCCGGGGCCTCCCGACCGCAACCGGACTCGCCGTCGGATTCGCCTTCGTCCACCTCGCCCGCTGGCACTACGAACGGAAGGCGGCCTGAGCCGCCGCCGGTGACGCTACCTTTTTGTCATCCGTCCGTGAAGTCTACCTCGTTCGTGCCTCGCCGACCGAATCTGTCCGGGACGTTGCCGGATATTCCGTTCCTGCGCCTCTTCAAACGCAAGTTCCCGTTCACGATCCTCGTGATCGCGGGCGTCGGGTGGGTCCTCGTCACCAACGGGGTCCGGATCGAGGACGTGTTCGGGCCGTCGCCGAGTCCGTTCAACCCGCTCGTTCACCTCTCGAACCAGTTCTTCCACGCGAGCCTCGACCACTACCGGGGGAATATGCTCGTCCTCGTCCCCTTCGGAATCGTCCTGACGCTGTTGACCAGCGACAAGCACGTTCTCGCTGTCGTCGTCGGTGCCGACGCGCTGGCGAGTTTCGTCTACCACATCGGGTCCGGTCCCGTGGTCGGGTCCAGCGGAATCGCGTTCGCCATTGTCGGCGTGTTGCTCGTCAGGACCGTCGGCGACGCCATGCAGAACGCGTCGATGGAGTGGCTATTGGCCATCATGATCGGCCTGTTTCTGCCATTCTTCCTGGTGCTGTTCGTCGTGGCCGTCGCGCTTCACGGGGCCTGGGTCGCCCATTTCGGGCATTTGCTGGCGTTCTGTTTCGGCGGAATGTGTGAGGCCGCGTTCGTGATCGTCGGCCACGCGAGCGACGACCGGCTCGTGCTGTCGTGGTGATTCACTCCAGCCCAAGTCCCGCGTGCCACGCGCTCGCGTCCGATTCGGCGACCCGCTCGTCCATCTTCGCCAGCAGGTGGGTCGCGAGACTCGCGGTCTCGGCGGCCCGCCGCTCGCCTTCGGTCCGGAACTCGCCGGTGACGCGGTTGGCGTAGACCGAACAGACCGCACCCGCCCGCAGGCCGTAGACGTTCGCGAGCGTCAGGATGGCGCTGGCCTCCATCTCGAAGTTGATGACGTTCGCCGCGCGCAACTCCTTGACCAACTCCTCGCTCCCGCGGGCCTCGAAGTCCTCGAAGCCGGGGCGGCCCTGCCCGGCGTAGAACGAATCCGTCGAGCAGGTCAGGCCGACGTGATAGTCGTAGTCGAGCCGCTCGGCGGCGGCGACGAGGGCGGCGACGACGGCGTGATCCGCCACGGCGGGGTAGTCCTCGCGGACGTACTCGTCGCTGGTCCCCTCCTGCCGGACCGCGCCGCGAGTGATGACGAGGTCGCCGACGGACGCTTCCGCCCGGATCGCACCGCAGGAGCCGACGCGGATCAGCGTGTCCGCGCCGACGCGGGCGAGTTCCTCGACCGCGATAGCCGCCGAGGGACTCCCGATACCCGTCGAGGTGACCGAGATCGGCGTGCCGTCGTAGGAACCGGTCGCCGTGCGGTATTCGCGATGTTCGGCTATCTCCTCGCTGTCGTCCCACGCGTCGGTGACCTTCGGGACGCGTTCGGGATTTCCCGGGAGCAAGACGGTGTCGGCCACGTCCGCGGGACCGACTTCGAGGTGGTACTGCTCGCCGTCGTTGGGGTCTTCGCTGTCCATGCGCTCGTGCTCCTCGCTATCGCCGCTCATTTTCCCAGCGTCTCGGCGCTGATCGCGTCGGGCAACAGGTCGCCAAGCCGGTACTCGGGCGTCGCCTCGCCCTCGTCACAGACCACGACGAGGTCGTCGTCGCAGAACTCCACGAGGGTCTGCCGGCACATCCCGCAGGGGGTCACGCCGTCGCGTTCGCTCGACGAGACTGCGAGCCGGTCGAACTCACGGTGGCCGGCTTCGACCGCTTTCCCGACGGCCAGTTCCTCGGCGTGGAGGCTGTTGCTGTAGTTGGCGTTCTCGATGTTACACCCGGTGAAGACGGTGCCGTCCGCGGTCCTGAGTGCGGCTCCGACCCGGTACTCCGAGTAGGGGACGTGTGCGTCGTCCTGGGATGACCGCGCACGCTCGACCAGCTCTTCCATGGCCGATGCCGACGGGGCGACCGGACAAATACCTAGCCCGACTCCACGTGAAGAACTGACGGGCGATTTATCAGGGACTATTGACAATGGAACGGGTATGCGGTACACGCGCTCGCTCTATCGGTCACTGGTGGGGACCTATTTCGCACTGGTCGTGGGGCCGTTCGCCGCCACGCTGGCGGGGGTGTCCGGCCTCGTCGACCCCTGGATCAGCCTGGCGGTCGCCGGGCTCGTCGCCGGCGGCCTCGGGTACCTGGTGGGGGATCGCCTCGACGTGGAGCGCCTGGCCACGTCGTTGGGCCTGGCTGTGCCGCCCGTCGTCCTGCCGCTCGGCTACCTCGTGTGGCTCATCGCTTTGCTCGCACACAATCCCGGGATCAGCCCACTGACCCTCCTCGGGCGACCGGCGACCCTCGGCGTGCTAGCCGTCGGACCGGCCGTCGCGCTGGTCGAACTCGGGACGCGCTCGGTGGCGGTCTCACGGATCGAGGCCGCGACGGTCTTGTACAGTTTTCAGACGCGTCCCGACCGGCGGGAACGCCGGATCACCTACGGCGCGCTGGCCGTCGGACTGGGCGCTGTCGCCGGCTTGCTCGGCGTGCTGGTGCTGTCGGGACAGGTGTCCATCGCGGTCGTCCTCGGGATGCTCGTCGTCGTCCCGCTCGCACTGGCCGTACTCCGGTCGGACGACCGGACCGTCGTCGTCACCGACGCCGGGGTGGCTGTCGACGGGGAGTTCACCGGCTGGGACGACGTGGACTCGTTCACCGTCGGCGAGGACTCGCTGGTCGTCCGGCCGCGCGGCTGGTTCACCGACGTGTATCGACTGGACCTCTCCTCGGGCCCCGATCCCGACCAGTTGCAGTCGACGTTCGAGGCCCACGCCGGCCGCTAGGCCACGGCGCGTTCGACGGTCGCGACCGCCTGTTCGATCAGCGCGTCGACTTCGTCGCTCTCCGCGTAGATTCTGATATAGGGTTCGGTCCCGCTGGGTCGGACGAGTACCCACGACGCGTCGGGAAAGGAGAGTCGCACGCCGTACTCGGTCTCGACACTGGCTTCCGGGAACTGCGCCGGAAGCTGCGTCTCCAGGGTCGCCATGGCCTCGGCCTTCGCCTCGTCGGGGCAGTCGACGTTTTCCTTCCGGTAGGGGCGTTCGGTCACCGGTTCGGTCAGGCTGTCGAGCCCCGACGCCGCCACGAGTCGTGTCAGCACGGCCGCGCTGACGACGCCGTCGATCCAGTCGCCCATGCCGGTGTGCATATGTTTCCACGGTTCCGCCGCGAACACGACCTCGGTCTCCGCGCCGCCGTCGTCACGGGCCGTGGCCAGTCCTTCGTGGAGGACGCCCAGCGCCGTCCGCTCGACGCGACCACCCGCGGCCTCGACCCGTTCGTCGATCCGACCCGAGGCGTTCGGCGTCGTCACCACCACCGGATCACCCGCGGCGCTCTCGCGGACGTAGCGCTCTGCGAGAATCGCCAGCACCGTGTCCTCGTGGACGACCTCGCCAGCTTCGTCGACGAGGACGATCCGGTCGGCGTCGCCGTCGTGCCCGATGCCGATGTCGGCGTTCCCGTCGGCCACGAATGCCCGGAGGTCGGCCAGGCTCGCCGGCGTCGGCTTGCTCTCACGACCAGGGAAGTGGCCGTCGACGGTCGCGTTCAGCGCACGCACGTCCGCCCCGAGTGCCCGGAGGACCTGCGGCGTCGCCACGCTGGCCATCCCGTTGCCACAGTCGACGGCGACGGTCAGGTCGTCTGGGGCGGCTCCGAACCCCCCGGCATAGGTGACGACGGCCTCGCGGTACCGCTCCAGCACGTCGAGGTCCGTCGCCCCGCCCCACGCGTCCCAGGCTACCGGATCGAGGTCGGCGGCGACCCGCTCTTCGATCCGGGCCTCGGCCTCGTCGCCGTACTCCCGCCCGTCGACGAACAGTTTGAGTCCGTTGTCGGTCGGCGGGTTGTGGCTGGCGGTGATCATCACGCCGCGTCGGCCCTGTGAAGCGTAGGCCAGCGCCGGCGTCGGCACTTCGCCGACCTGGCGGACGGTCGCGCCGCCGCTCTCGATGCCGGCCGCGATCGCCGCCGCGAGCGCTTGACTCGTCTCTCGCCCGTCGCGTCCGAGGACGAACTCGTCGCCGTCGGCCGCCGCCGCACGACCGACCGACAGCGCCAGTTCGGGCGTCACTCGCCCGTCGACCGGGCCGCGGATGCCGGCCGTTCCGAACAGTTCCATAGCTACCGAGAGCGACGACAGACACTTAGAGGCAGGCGGTCCGGGTGTGCTCGGACCGGTCAGAGCTCGACGCCCGAGGGGATCAGCGAGTGGTTCCGCATGAGGTCGCCCTCGTCGTCGTAGACCAGCAACGTCTGCTTGTCCGTCGTGTAGCGGTCGCCGTCGGTCACGTCGATCTCGAGGCTGTAACAGCCGGGCGCGTCGCTCTCTTCTTGCCCGTACGCTTTCGCGGTGTCGACGAGGGCGAGGATGTCGTCGGCGTCGGCGTTGACTTCGAGCACGAAGTCGCCGGTCAGGCGTTCGGTGATGGCGAGCACGCCGTCGGCGTCGGAGTCGTCGACCGGCGTCTGGAAGCGGAAGGCCAGGTCGAGATCGGTCCCGGGTGTCAGGCGCGTCTCGAGTTCGTCCGACGGGCCGTCGTACTCGATGTGTACCGTCGGCTGCTCGACCGGATCGTCCCCGACGTCGCGCAACTCGAGCGTGAAGTAATCGCGCCTCATTCAGTGTCACCATGTACGTCGTCCGAACCAATGAACGTAACGCCTGTCTCGGTTCGACATCGACGGCCGACCCCGGACACTACCGCGTATTCGGCCGGACGATCCGACACTTCCCACGAACTGAACACGCCGCCAGCGCTTTTCCGCCTCACGAGTGTAGTCCGAATATGGGCCGAATCACCGCTCTCGAGTACTACGACGAGGTACTCGCCGGCATCGCGCTGAGTCTTCTCGGCGGCGGAATCGCTGGCCTGCTGTCACCAGTGGCGGTCACGACCGGTATCTTCGCCGGGAGTCTCCTGGCCACGGGCATCCTCTATCTGGCCCTGTTCCGGAACCCGCCCACCCCGGCTTCGGACCCCGAGGTCGCCGCGGCCGCAGTCGTCTGGCACGTCGTCCCGATCGGACTGGGTGGGTCGCTCCTGCTCTGAGCGACGGCGGCTGGTCCACAGGATTCCGAGGCGGTGACGGCGGTCGCGGCCGGACGGCGACGGCGTGGGGATTTTTGACGGCCGCGTTCGCCAGGGGAGGTATGGTCTGGGTGAAGTCGGAGTACGCCGAGGAACTCGCCGTCGTGTCGGCCTGGCTGAGCGCGCTCATCCCGTGGTCGATCTCTGTCTCGATCGGCGAGATTCAGGGGGGATCGCTGATAGAGTTTCACTTCCCGTTCCTGTTGATACGCGTACTGCTGGGCATCGACGTCGACGCCCCGAACCCCCTCATCCTCTTCCCCTGGGAGGCCATCGAGTTCTACGACAAAGCGCCCGGTCCGCTCCCGTTCGCCGTCTGGACCGTCGGTGCGGTCGTCGTCGGCCTCGCCGTCTTGTTGAGTCTGGCGATGTACGTCTTCGAGGACCGCTTCCGGACGGCCCGACGGGACCCTGTTCGCATCATGGGTGGCCTCCTGCTGGTCGCGGCCGTCCTCCACACCGTCGCCAGCGGTCTCCTTCAGTTCGGCGCGCTCCCCATCGCCGGCGTCGCGACCGACGCGTTCCCGGGCATCCTGTTGCCTATCGGCGTCGTCTTCCAGTTCGCCTTCGCGTACACTCTGCTCCGGGTCGAACGCGTCGACGACCCCGACGTCGAGGCGTCCGGTCCCGACGCGGAACCGGAATCAACCGAGACCGACGGGACCGGCGAGGAGTGACCGCACGCTTTCGCCCGAACCTGTCAGTTTCCGCGATGAAACGAACGGAAACGAGATGCGAATTTAAGTAAGTGGGTCCGTAAGCGCCAGTAACGCATTCGCCGGACGGCGAGGTCGATCTATGGCAGGACAGGACGCGAGCGTCGGTGATGAGGTCGGTGAGTCGAGAGTCGAGGAGGTACGCCGCTGGCTCTCCTACACCGCAGATCTGCTTCGGGGGACCACGCTCCCGGTGCAGAACTACGACCCGGACAAACACGACCAGCTCATCTCCTTTCCCGGCCTCCCAGGCTACGAGGAGACCGACCGCTACTGGCTGAACGTCCCCTTCTCGTTCGTCTCGATCAACTACGATCACGAGGAGGACAAACACCTCTATCACGTCGTCGAACCACAACTGGACGAACTGGAGGCCGACCTGCTCGACCGACTGGCCGAGGACATCCGCGAACCGCTGTTGTACCGCGAGAACGTGGCCGACGACCCCGAGGCGGCACTACGCGAGGAACTACAAGAACGCCTCGAAGAGTACGGCGTCGACATCGGCCTCGAATCGTACTACCGGCTGTTCTACTACCTGCACCGGCGGTTCCACGGGTACGGCCAGATCGACCCGATCATGCACGACCCCCACGTCGAGGACATCTCCTGTGACGGGCCAAATCTCCCCATCTTCGTCTACCACGACGACTACACCGACGTGGAGACCAACGTCACGTTCGCGAGTCAGGAACTCTCGAACTTCGTCATCCAGTTGGCCCAGCGGTCGGGCCGGCACGTCAGCGTCTCCGATCCCGTCGTCTCGGCGACCCTGCCCGACGGCTCGCGGATCGAGTTGGCCCTCGGTGAGGAAGTGACGCCCCGCGGGTCGGCGTTCACCATCCGGAAGTACGCCGACGAACCGTTCACGCCCATCGACCTGCTGGAGTACGGCACCGCCGACCTCGATATGCTCGCCTTCCTCTGGCTGTGCATCGAGAACAACCGTTCACTCCTCTTTGCGGGCGGGACGGCGGCGGGCAAGACCACCTCGATGAACGCCGTCTCCATGTTCATCCCGCCGCGGGCGAAAGTGCTGACCATCGAGGACACCCGCGAACTCTCGCTGTACCACGACAACTGGCTCTCGTCGGTGACTCGCGAACGGCTGGACGACGACGATATCACGATGTACGACCTGTTACGCTCCGCGCTCAGGCACCGACCCGAGTACATCATCGTCGGCGAGGTCCGGGGTGAGGAGGCGATCACACTCTTCCAGGCGATGAACACCGGACACACCACGTTTTCGACGATGCACGCCGACTCCGTCCAGACCGTCATCAACCGGCTGGAGAACGAGCCGATCAACGTGCCGCGGCCGATGGTCCAGAGTCTGGACGTACTCGCCGTGCAGGTCCTGACGCGGAGTCAGGGCGAGCGTGTCCGCCGGATGCGGACCCTCGCCGAGATCGAGGGGATCGACCAGCGGACCGGTGAACTTGACTACTCGAACACCTACTCCTGGCGGGCGACCGAGGACACCTTCACCGACAGCGGGAGCGACCTGCTCGACGACATTCGCGAGGAGCGAGGGTGGAGCCAGTCCGAGTTGCTCCGCGAGATCCAGAACCGCAAGCGGTTCCTGAAGTACCTCCACGAGGAGGGTGTCAACGACTACCGGCGGTTCACGGCGATGGTGAACAAGTACTACGCCGACAGCGCCGAAGTCCTCGACCGGATCGCGGACGCCGGCGTCGAAGTGGAGTCCTGACATGGTCTCGCTACTCTCGCTCGTCCCGGCCCTGATCGCGCTGGGCCTGGGTGCCTTCCTGATCGCGGCCGCGTCCAGCGACGGCATCGGCAAGCGAGTGGTCCGCATCTCACGCGGCGTGTTCGGCCGGTTCGTCGACGACGACCGCATCGAGCGAAAGGAGCTGTTGCAGTCCGCCTACGTCCCCGAGACCTACCGCGCCTACGCGGCCAAGACGTACTTTTACTCGGTCGTGTTCGCCGTGCTGGGCGGAATCGTCGGGGGCTACGTCGTCGCTGGATTCGTCCTCGCCGTTCCGCTGATCGGCGGCCTGCTCTCGGGGCTCCCCAACACCATGACGGCGGTGCTGGGACGCCCGTCGACGTGGTCGCTCGAACTCCCGCCGGACGTGTTCCTCGCGGTCGCCGTTGTCGGCGGTGTCGTCTCGGCGCTGGTCTCGGGCGCGCTGGCGTACACGATGCGCTGGCAACTGCTGGCCAGTCGCGCCGAGGCACGCCGCCGCCGGATCAACGAGAGTCTCGCCCGGACCGTCGCCTTCCTCTATGCGCTTTCCCGCGGCGGGATGCCGTTCCCGGTCATCATGCGAACGCTTTCGGACAACAAGGGGATCTACGGGGAGAGCGCCCGCGAGATGTCCGTCGCCGTCCGGCAGATGGAGCTGTTCGGCACCGACATGATAAACGCCATCCGCCGGATGTCCAAACGGACCCCCAGCGAGGAGTACAAGACATTCAGCGAGAACCTCTCCTCGGTCCTCCAGAGCGGACAGAGTCTCCCGCAGTTCCTCCACGACCAGTACGAACGGTACCAGGAGGAAGCCGAAGAACGGCAGGAGGAACTGCTCGAACTGCTGGCCACCATCGCCGAGGCGTACGTCACCGTCCTCGTCGCGGGGACCCTCTTTCTGATCACCATCCTGCTCGTGTTTGGCCTCACGACGACCGACACGCTTGGCATCCTCCGGTTGTTGGGCTACCTGGCGATCCCGCTCGCCAACGTCGGGTTCATGGTGTTTCTGAACCAGCGGCTCGAACTTCTGGGGATCGGGACCAGCGGGACGGCGGTCCCCGACGAGTCCTCGCTCGTCGGTAGCGGCGGGACCTCGTTCGAGGGCAACGTCCCCGCCGCCGACGGGGGGCACACGAACGCGCTGGCACACAACTTCGAGCGACTGGCCATCTACGACCGCCTCCAGCGGTACAAACGTGTCTTCAACGCCCCAGTCGAGACGGTCCTGCGAAATCCGACGGCACTGCTGTACGTGACGATCCCGCTCGCGATCCTCGTCACCGCGTTGCGTCTGCCCGCCGCGCTCACCGGTGTCGGCGTCAACGTCCGCGTCCTCGACGATCTGGTGATTCAGGGGCTCCTGTTCGTGCTCGGAACCTACGCCGTCGTGCGCTACGTCCAACAGCGCCGCCTCAAGCGGGTCGAGGGCGCGTCCCCGGAGATGCTCGAACGACTGGCCAGCCTCAACGAGGCCGGGATGTCCGTCGTCGAGAGTTTCAATCGCGTCCGCGGGAGCGATCTCGGCGCACTGACCGACGAGATCGAACGCATCTGGGCGGACATCAGGCTGGGCGCGAACGTCGAGGAAGCGCTCGTCCGGTTCGGGACCCGCGTCCGCACCGTCCCCGTCACCCGCGCCGTGACACTGTTGACCAACGCGATGCGGGCCAGCGGGAACATCGGCGCTGTCCTGCGGATCGCGGCCACACAGGCCCGCGCGGACCTGCGGATGAAACGCCAGCGCCGCCGGCAGATGCTCACCTATCTCGTCGTCATCTACGTCGCCTTCCTCGTCTTCCTGGTCATCATCGTCGCCGTCGAGGAGGTACTGGTCCCGAGCCTGCCCAACAACGTGCCGACGCCGTCATCGAACAACCGGCTGGGCGTCGACCCGAGCCAGTTCACCCGCTTTGGCAGCGTCAACAAGGCCGCCTACACGCTCGTCTTCTTCCACGTCGGCATGGTCCAGGCCTTCTTCTCGGGGCTCGTCGGCGGCCAGCTCGGTGAGGGATCGATCCGTGACGGCGTGAAACACGCCGCCATCCTGCTGACCGTGGCCTACGTCGTCTTCGTGTTGCTGTCCTCACCCGTCGCGTCGATGAACATGGAGAGTCAATTCGGCGGGAAAGCCGAAGTGAACGTCGACTCCGCGTCCCTCTCGGATGGCGGGTTCATCGTCGTCCACCAGACCACCGCCGACGGCAAAGTCCTGGGCGTGAGCGAGTATCTCCCCGCTGGGACCTCCGAAGACATCACGATCCAACTCAGTCGAGAAGTCGACGGCGACGAGACGATCGTCCTGATACCACACAGGGACACCGACGAGGACCGGACGTACGACGAGGGTAACGAAACCGACACCGTCTATCCGCCCGGCGTCGACGCCAATCAGGTCGAGTACACCTTCGACTAACGCAACCGTCTTGGACCACGGGCAGGAACGTCCGCTATGGACGACGAGCCGGCCCGTGCGGGTGTCCGGGACACCTACGACCGGATCGCCGATCACTTCTCGGCCACCCGCGAGTACGCCTGGCCGGAAGTCGAATCCTTCCTCGCCGACCGCGCCGGCAGTGTTGGCCTCGACGTCGGCTGTGGCAACGGCCGCCACGCCCAACTCCTGGCCGACGCGACGGATCGCGTCTGTGCCCTCGACGTGAGTCGTGGCCTGCTCGACGAAGCCCGCGAGCGCGTCGCCGGCACCGAGGCGAAGACGGCGGTCCGGCCGGTGCAGGGCGACGCTTCTTGCCTCCCAGTCTCGACTGGGCTCGTCGATCTGGCTGTCTACGTCGCCACGTTGCACCACCTCCCCAGTCGGGAGTTACGTGTGGCGAGTCTGGACGAGGTGGCTCGCGTGCTCGCGCCCGGGGGACGGGCGCTGGTCAGCGCCTGGAGTACGGCCCACGACCGGTTCGACGCAGAGGAGGGGTTCGATACAAATGTGGACTGGACGCTCCCCGGCGGCGAGCGCGTCCCGCGGTTCTATCACATCTACAGCCCCGCGGAGTTCCGGACTGATCTGGACGACAGCGGGCTGGAAGCGGTCGAGGTGTTCGTCTCCAGCGGGAACTGTTACGCGGTGGTCGCCGACGGCGAAGGGAAAGCCACATAAATTGGCACGCGGAACACTCAGGTGTCACCTCGCGCCGCGGCGGTCCAGCCTGGATCACTGGCGCGCCCGGTCGGGGCGACGTTCGAGCGGTTGATGGTATATGCGGCGATGGTCTAGTGGTAGGACCTGAGCCTTCCAAGCTCATGGCCCGGGTTCAAATCCCGGTCGCCGCATGATGTCTCGAACAATCCGTGAGAGACATCTGGGGCAGAAGGCGATTTAAACCCTGGAAGTCACAGCCCGCACAGCCGAGCGTAGCGAGGCGAGCAGGAATGTCTTCCTCCGGTTCAAATCCCGGTCGCCGCATTCCTGTGACGAACGACTCGTGAGTCACAGGAATCCCAAAGGGAGTTGAATCACGCGAACGCGAGCGATAGCGAGCGTTCGCCATCGGGTTCAAATCCCGGTCGCCGCATTGTGAGGCGCGAACAACCGTGAGCGCCTCGGGTAGCGAACGGTGAGTTATGCGAGTCGTGAGCACGGTTTCGAACAACCCGTGGGCGACGACTGTGGTAGGAAGTCACAGGTCGTCGGCGTAGCTGTCGATCAGGAGACTGACAGCGAGACATCCGAGAACGAGGCCGGCACCGACGACCGCACCGCCGAGAGTGTCGGTCCTCAGCCACCCGAGACCGAATCCGACGCACACAACCGAGCCAGCACCGAGAATTCGCCAGTCCATGACGTGCTGGTATCAGTTCTGGCGGGGGTTTTGTGAATCGTCGGCTCTATTGAATCACTAGACAGCGTCGGTGTAGGTCGGTAAATCAAAGGAGTTGAAGCGGGTGAGTGGTAGTTTGGATGAACATCACCACCCGCTTCACCGAGGAGATGGTGTCGCTGGCAAAAAGTTATTGCGACAATCCCGATGAAGCTGCCGCCCCGGAAGGCGGCGGCAGCTTCGCAGAGTACGCGATGATTTCCCTCCACGGGCTACGGATTTTCCTCGATGAGACCTACAAGATGACCATCGACCGGCTGGAGGTGATGCGACCAATTCTGGAGATTATTGGACTTGAGCCCGACGATCTCCCACATCCATCGACGTTGAATAAGTGGCTTGATAGAAT
>NZ_FOCX01000050.1 GCF_900110215.1 Halorientalis persicus
GGGGTAGAGATGACCCTTCTGATTTTTGTATAGGGCCATCAAGATCGTCCATGCCGAGAACCCGTCACATACCCCGATTTCGATCAGTGTTTCGGGTTCCGTGTAACGGACGATACTGTAGATATCACCCATCTTCTCCCAGAGCAACTTCCCCAGACCGTTCTCCACTTGGATATCTTCGATCAGGTCGCCGTTGTCGTCCTGACGGAACGTCCTCTCGAACTCGTCATAGTACGCTTCCCACGAGTTGTCGGGGTAGAAATACTTTAGGTATGTGGAGTGGGGTTCTGAGTTCGACTTTTTATCCGGATGAACCCGTCGGAAGTTCTCGTTGAGCGAGTCCAGGGCGGGCTTACTCAAGAACCGCACGGTCACCTTCTGGGTTGTTTCTATCATGCGTAACCCAGTTCTTCGAGTCGATCTTTTGCCTCCGACGAGATCTCGTTGTCACTAGATGCTTCCTTTAGTCTCTTTCGAGTGTCTTGTAATGATTCAGACCAGATATCAGTATTCGGTACTGAGTCCGTGTCTAAGAGGTCTCCACCCACTTCTTCCCATGTGTTGCCGTTGGAGTCCCAGACCCACTTCTTCCCGTCCCTATAGACACATCTGATAGCCCGTCGGTAGAGATCCAGATACTCTTCGGGCCCATCGAAGTCACCCTCTCCCGCTCCGAGAACTTCGACCGGAATCACATCCCGGCTAGGAATATCAGGGCTGTTCTGGGAGATATTCAATACGAGATCCCGAAGATCTAGATGACTCCACAACTCGTCGTAGGTATCGGGGTAGCCAGACGGAGGGTTGAATACCAACATGGGAACGTGTGTCAGCCCCTCGGTCATCGCGCTCGAGTGGCTGACCATGTTTCTGTCCCCATCGTATCGCAGATTCTCACCGTGATCGGCAGTGACTATAACGGTCGTCTCCTTCTGGGTGTTCGACTCGAGCCAGTCGACCATTTCGGAGACTCGTCTATCCAGGTAGTCGAGAGAACACTCGTAGAGTTCCTGGTGGTTCTTGATATGTTGACGATCCTCCTCTGAGATATTTTCTTGGAATTGTATATCTCCATCTCCGTAGTTGGATGCATCCCACGTGTTCGGTACAGAGTGATCCCGATAGTGCCGAATCGGGTAGAGCGGTGCGTGAGCATCCATGTAGTTGGTGAAGAGGAAGAACGGCTCATCAATACTATCAACAGTCTGTTTGATGCCACGTGAAACGACCTCCGCCCCGCTGTCGAAGGGTGACTCAACCGGGAGTTCACGGAAGACGTTCTGACCCTTCACGAACATCCCATTGAGGACCGTCTTCACGGGTGCACCATGTTCAGACGCTGTCCGGAAGAAAGAGAGGTACTTTCCGAGACCCTCGTCTACGTCCCGTTCACGGATTATCTTCGAGATGTCCTCGCCCTCTGGGAGTCGTCTGTTGTTGGAAATGTCGAGGAACTCATCGAAAGAGTCCGAAAAGTCGTAGGTAGAGGATGCATAAATGTTGGCGCTGACACACGCGGTGGTTCCGTCGAGATCGTTCACCACCGTATCTTGGAGCGACATATTCCGATCAAACGTTGTCCGCTCGTGTTCTGACGGGAGTTTTCCAGTGAACATCGATGCGTGACTGGGGACGCTCCAGATACTCGCCGTTCGGCACTCGGTGAAGACGGTGTCGGCCTTCTCGATAAGCCGCGGTGCGTTCTCACGGAAACGATCCCACCGGACAGTATCGAGAACGATTAGTGCGACGTTCCGTTTCATGCTATTTCCTCCACAACAGACACGAAGTCATTAACGAGTCGGTCGGTGTGAAGATCGGATACCGTTTCCCGTTCTGCTTGTAGAATCTGATCGGCACCAGCGTCTTGTAATTCTTCCATCTTCTTTGATATGTCTACGGCCGTCGGTTTAATAACTGCTTCTGGTGGAGCGATGTCGCGGGATCCGATAGTTTCCGAAACCACGGCAGGTGTCCCAGCCAATACGGCTTCGATAACCGATGTCGGGAACGCGTCTCCCAACCCGGCCATAAGGAAGACGTCACCCCGTGCAACAATATCAACGTACGTGTCACGATCGACAAATCCATGAGTAACAACGGATTCGTGATCAGCATATGATTGGTCTTTGTGTCCTTCACCCAAGATATCGAGCGTGATCCCCGGAACTCTCGTAACACCCTCACAGATCGTTTTGATATTCTTCTTACGGCGCGACTTCTCTCCGTCGCACCTGGCCGCTGTTACCACCCTGAATTCGTCCGATTCGATTATATCGGCGTTCTTGAAGAGTGTCCAGGTGTCGCGAGCCAACGGCGGATAAATGATCTCATCTGTGTCCATATACGGTTGTGCCCACTCTTTGACAATACCACTACATGGAATTACTCGACCGACGACCTTGTTAGCGAGATAGCCGTTGGTCCGCCACACCATCGAATTTGCATACTTCAAGGTCTCATCAGCGATGTACAGTAACGTCGATGCCCCGGCGGTCTTGGCTCCGACTAAGTTGTAGAACCCCATCGTTCCAGTCCCGATTACGACATCGTAGTCACACCCGACCCGATATCCGGTCCGGATCTTACCAGCGATAGACCCAGGGTTTTCTGCTGGACCAGAGCCACCTTCGAATCCTCGAGACATATGGAAGTAATCCGCGTCGACTCCGTCTCCCAGAGTCTGGTGTGCCTTGTGAGGGTGAGCAAACTGATATGCCATCGCGACTCTCATGATCTCACCTTATCGACCACGTCCCAGAACCCGAGCTTCCAGAGTTGATGGTTAACCTTCCCGAGAATCGAGTCTGGGACCACTCGTTCTTGGTACATCTCCGGATGTTTTTCCCTGAAGACCGCTTCGAGGTCGGGGTCATAAGACGAGTTCGGGGGCCCTTCGTGTACCATTTCCATCTCTTCTATCCACTTCGATCCGAAGGCTTTCTCGACTCGCCATCCGAGGTCGGTGTCTTCGCGCCATCCATCAAGCAAGGAATCAAACATACCGATCTCTTCAAAACATTCTCGATGAACAGCCATGTTACACGTTACGTACATCCCTGGTGTAGTGTGTTCGAACCCGCCTGACACTGGGCCCTCGATAATCCCAGCTGAAGTCTCCGAGAAGGACTGGTGGATCACTTCGATCCAATCGTCCGGGGGGTGGGTGTCATCGTCCGTGAACGCGACAAGAGGAGAACTAGACGCCTTAATCCCTTCATTCCGGGCCTCGCAAACGCCGATATCTCCATCATTGACTACGATCACTTCGTAGTCATCGTGAGTCTGATCTCTGAGGTGTGAGACCACCTGGTCGTGGTCGTTCTCCGGGATCGTCGGAATCACGACCGAGACATCGGGGTCAGGCGAGACGATCGGTTTTTCGATTCTATCAGTCATTGCTCTTCACCCGGATCTCCCCGTCGTCTATTGACTCGTCGTCGAACCAGTTGACCGTCTGCGCGAGATCCTCGACAGTGCCGTCGTAGAGGTGCCGGTTCTCGCCTTCGACGATCGGTCTGGTGCTCGGATCCCTCCGAAAGCGGCGAGTCATACGTCGAGTTTGCGTTACTCATCTGAATCACCATCCGTTGGCGACGGCGCAGCTAATGACCGGTCCGTATCGCTGTGTGTCGGCGGCGTTGCGATAGAAGTATCGATACGGGATCGCTCGACAGCCGTCGCGACCGCGTCCCGCATCTCGCGACGGAACCGCTGGGCGCTGTACTGTTGCGCGACGCCCTCTTGCTCCGCAGGCGTCGCCTCGACACCCTCACTATCGAAACGAGTCAGTGCCGTCTCGATGCCACCGCCATCGCGACCGTACAACATCCCGGTCCCGCCGTCTCCGATCTGATGCTGGGTGAACCCGTGACAACTGTCCTGACTGTGGCGAACACTTCGACGAGTCGGTGGGCGTCAGCCCCCAACACGTCGAGGAGATCCCAGATCCACAGCCACCAGAAGTTACCTAGTACAACCGCCACCGCTACTAGTGTGGCTCCTGAGGAACAGAGACAGTTGCGACTCACCCCGACTCCCCCGATGAGGGGCAGTTCAGGGTGAACGTCATCGCTCAATCAGCACATACACTGAACAAGGGCTCCGCCTCAATTTGGCTGAAGCGAGCGGTTCCCAGACATTCTCTAGTGGGACTCGAAAGCAGAGAACCTCCTCATCACTGAGACAGATTTTCTCGCCCTCGTGGGAGTGAAGCGTTTTGGAGAGATTCCCATGAGCACTAGCACCACCACTCCCGCAGACGAACAGACCGAAACCACAGCCAACGACGACGCCCAGGACGGCGGTGCCAGTCCCCAGGTCGCCCCCTCGGACACAGACCTAACCGAGATCAGCGGCGTCGGTGGCTCGAAGGCAGAAGCGCTCATCGAAGAAGGATTCACGAGCGTGGCCGACGTTCGCGAGGCGTCCGTCGAAGCTCTCACCGCCGTCGACGGCGTCAGCGAGACGCGAGCCCAATCGTTCAAGGACAGCATCGAAGAGAGCGACGAAGACGCCGACGACAGCCCCGCAGACGCCGACAACACCAGCGACGAGAGCGAGGCCGACAACGCCGAAGACAACAGTGACGAAGCCCTCAACGACGATGAGAGCGGAGACAGCGAAGACAGCGAAGCAGACGACGACGAAGAGGCAGACAGTCAGCACAGCAGTAGCGAAACGGGGCCGATCGGCGGACACGACGCGGTCCCCAAAGCCGAAGGCAGCCCGGGACTGTTCGAGGCCGCCATCGAGCAGTCCTACCTCGTGTCGCTGTTCAAGCGGATCAAGGTCCACGGCGACGAGTGCAAACTCCACGTGAACGAAGAGGGAGTGCGTGCGGTTATCGTCGACCCGGCCAACGTCTCCATGGGCGATCAGGACCTCGGAGCGCGTGCGTTCGAGCGTCTCGACGCCGACGGCGGCATTCTAGGCATCAACGTCGACCGGATTCTGGAAGTCCTCGATCTGGCCGACAGCAGCAGCGATCTCGTCCAGCTGTCGCTGGATCCCGCAACCCGAAAGCTCAAGGTCGCCATCGAAGGACTGGAAGCCACGCTCGCCCTAATCGATCCGGACTCGATTCGGACCGAGCCCGAACTGCCCGACCTCCAACTCCCCACGGAAGCCGATCTGGAGATGGAGCCCCTCAAGCGTGGACTCAGCGCGGCCGACATGGTTTCAGACCACGTCAAGGTCAGCAGCGATCCCGAAGCTGAAGCCGTCTTCATCGAGGCCGAGGGCGACACCGACGAAGTGTCTCACACGATCGGTGACGACGACTACAACGCACTCGTGACCGGCCACGAAGCCAACACGTCGATCTTCTCGCTGGACTACCTCAAGGACATGAAGAAGCCCATCGACGGCAGTACGGAGGTCACCATCAAATTCGGCTCCGAGTTCCCACTGCTGATGCACCACGAGTTCGCAGACGGCCACGGTCGATGCGATATGATGGTCGCGCCGCGAATCCAGGGCGACTAAGCGACAACAGGCGGACGTACTTCCTCACCACCTGACGACGCTGTCTCACTCTCTCACTCACTCTGAGTAACTCTCCAAGTCGTGCCATTGGTGTAGGCCCACCGTTCGATATCCAATTCATCGCTTTCCGCTTCGAGCTTCCCGAATGCGGCTCCAATTTCGCTCGGCGTGAACTCCGTTTCGGATGCAACATCCCGCGATTTGAAAAACTGATCTCCTCTTTCGATTTGCTCCCGCAGGTATTGTTTCAGGGCGTTCGCAACGGGATGATCTGGTTTTGAGAGGGCCGACATTACACTCCCTTTGACTAACAAATCACTTAATTCTGCGTCAGACCATCGTCTGACGGCATATGTTCGCGTTTCAGTATCCTAGCAGATCGGCACCTGTGGGCATTTCTCGCCTGCTAGAGTCGCGGCATTTCATGACTGACTTAGCAGACAACAGCGACCGCCAGAGCAGCCAGCGCGCGGACGCCCAAGCAGCCGAGGACTCTTCAGACGCCGACCGGCATCGGATCCAGGTCAAGGAGCCACGAACGGTATCGGGCGCTCTCGCCTACGATCCCGCAACTGGCGACGTGGCAGATCTCGTGGATACCGAAATCGGCTCGATCATCCCTGCGATCGGGCAAAATCCAACCTACCGGTGCCTCTGTGGCGCCGGATTCGACGGCAACTTCGCTGAGGCACAGGAGCACCTCAGCGAGATGCGAGCCCACGGACACGACGTGGAACCGATTGCAGGAAGCTTCGAAGTGCTGCCGTTCGACGCCGCGTTCGAGGTCCTCGAAGCAGTTCGCGAGTCGCCACAGCTCGACAGCCACGAACAAGATATCCTCAACAGCGTCCACTCGCTTCTCCAAGAAGTCCAAAACCACCCGGAGACATTCGACCGGCCAGAAGCCAACGACAGCACCGATTCAGACGCAGAAATCAGCGAGTAGGCCACCAGCCACCAGCCACTCACAACCCATGACCGACACCATCCCAGCACCAACGATCAGCCCGCGCTCAGTCTACGCTGACGAGGTTGCCCCAGAGTCCGACGCCGATGTCGCGTTCGACGATCTCGAACTCCCCGACTCGATGCCCACAACAGAGACGGAAACGCGAATCCGACTCGCCAATCGCGTCCTCGAGTGGGCCGTCCAGCAGGAGGGACACCACAGCGAACTCAGCCGAACACTCACCGGAGAGTGGGCGGGCGAGTACCGCGACCACGAGTACTTCCGCCGACAAGCGTTCGCTCTCACGCCACGAGAACTCCACGGCCAGATCAGTATCGACGAACAGGACACAGACGACGACACCGACGCCGAAACGCAGGCACGCCAGAAGGCCAACACAGTCCTCGCGTTCGTCAGCGAGCACTACGACAACGCGGACGTGATCCACAGCAAGGCTGCCGACGTGGCCGACGAGATCGCCACCACGCTCACCGACGCACTCGAAGACGCAACTCGAATCAAGCGCGGCAAAGCGTTCCTCAGCGACCTGCCGGCCGAACACAACGGCTGGGAACGTATCGACGTGCCGGGCTTCGCCCTCGGCTACTACGGCTGTCATGGTGACGACGAGACGACCCGGCCAGTCGTCGCGCTCCTATTCGAGATGGACGGCTACGTCCGAGCGTGGACCGTGACGGCATCGGATTTCGCCCAGGAAATCCGCCATCTCACCGGTCTCGACACCGAGGAGATGCAGAACCTTCGATTCCGGCGGATCAGCAATCCCGAGTCCTGGGCCGACGGCGCCGTCGACCTCCGCGAGCATCTGGCAGACACGCCGGGAGATCAGACCCATCGCCCCCACTTCGACACACTCGATCCCGATGCTGTCGGCGGGCGAACGGGACCGTACCCTGCCGACAAACGCCGATTTGATCCGATCAATGCCGAACTTCCGGGGGAGTGGAGTCTCGCATCCCACACAGTCGGTGGCAACCAGGACCTGACCGAGCGGGAGGAAGCCCTCTTCGAGCATCCGTACTACGGCGGACTTCGCGTCTCTGGCAAGCGCCGCGACGACGCCAACAACGGTTGCTGGAAATTCGGGCTCACCGGCGCGAACATCCTTCCCGAACTGGATCCGGCCACCGACGACAGTGACGAGTACCTGACTGCGCCGACCAAGAGCAAGTACCTCCAGCGCCGACTGGATCGAGAGGAAGCCTACGACCTCGTGGTCGAGCTGATCACCGCGAATCCAACTGCACCCGACCGACTGTGGGAGGCCGCCACGGCTATCGCAGACGCACAGGACGCCGCTCTCGACGACGAGAGCGACACGGAGTGGGGCGACGTCGAAGCAATCGCTGCCGACGAGGTGCGTGCTGCCGTCGATGCCGGCCACGATGCGCTCGAAGTCCACCGGATGGTCCGCGTCGCGAACAGGATGGGCTCTGAGCCAAAGTCGAACCTCCCAACGTTCCGGCCACTTCGCGACGCCGGCGTCGTCCACCCAGATATGTCGGACCACGCGACCGACGAAGCACGCCGCAATCGCCCCGGCCAAGCAGAACTCTCTGCCTACTAGACCAGGCACACACTGAGCTAAAGCGTTTCTCGCACCCGAGAGAGTGGAGGCGCTCCGCAGTCGCGTGGGTGGCGATTGCAGTCTGGTAGCGGAGTCCGCCTCCCTCGAACATGGTCTCGGGCCAGGACACTCTCGCAGCCCCTCAGCGCTGCACTCCTGCTTCCACCATGGTCACCAGTTCTGGCTCAAGACCACCGTTCGGCAAACAGCGCAGTTTTCCCATGGCAAAGTACAAAGATTGGGACAAAACAGCAGAGACGCGGTCCCACATCACATATACGCACAAGGAGGAGTCGGCAATCGCAGTCGCGTACTTGTTTGCCGATACGTGGAACTACGGCATTTTGGTGAACGGCTATCCGGCAGTTCTCAACCACGATCACAGCCGGAAAGCCAACGCACAACAAGCACTCGCAGAGCAGATTCGCAACCTCTCCACACCACGCTGCAAGTGTTTTGCGTGCGGTGCTGGAATGGTTCCGATCGATGTTAACCAAGATCGAAATGAATGGATGAAAGTCACGATCAACGCCCGCTGTAGCAAGTGCTTCACAGCACTGCCGACAGTGACCGTTCCACGGTTTCTTGACTGGACACCAGCGAACGGAGATGTTCCCACTCCTTCGCAGAAACCAAGCCCCTCTCGTTTGACCGACAACGAGTCCGACACGTAGGCGGTATCGGATTTTTCTGAGAAGACACGGGCGCGGGATACCGAACCAAGTCGCCACGCAGAAGACGAACCTTTTGCTCAGTGAGCCTGCAAAATCAGGGGCTTCTACAGTGGGTCGTTACATCTATGGTGTATCGTAACGTAGTGGTTCGTAACGATGAAAACCGTCACAACGCGCATTCCAGAAGACGACGAGGCGGTACTCGCCGAACTCGAAGGGGAAATGAGCGCCGATCGCTCGGAGGTGCTTCGGCGGTTGATCCGACAGGGACTCGACGACTGGCGGAAGGAGCGAGCACTCGACCAACTCCGCGATCACGCGATCACACTTCGGAAAGCGGCCGAACTCGCAGATGTTTCCTACGTCGAGATGCTGACGCTGGCCGCTGAGGAGGGCATCGATGTCGGCTACACGACCGACGACCTCGAACGCGACCTCGACCGCATCTGATGGTCGTCGTCGATTCCTCCGCGCTGATCCCACTCGCGTGGGTTGGCCGCCTTGACCTCGTCTTCACCGCCTTCGATGACATCCGAACAACCGAGGAGGTTCATGATGAAGTGCTCACCGAGGGCAAGCGCGGCACGGCGGCACTCGACGAATTTCTGGCAGATGTGGCCGTTCACGAGACACCAGCCCGAGCCGAGAAGGTGGCATCGCTGGAAGGGGTTGCGGTGGCCGATGCGTCCGTGATTCTGCTGGCGGAGACCAACGAGGAACTCCTGCTCGCCAACGACAAAGGGCTGATCGAAGTTGCACGGACTCACGGGATCGAGTGTTGGTGGGTGACGACACTATTACTCGGGTGTACGAAAAACGGGGAGTTGACGGCCGAGGAAGCGACCGAGCTCCTGTACGACCTCGTGGACGAGGGAATGAATCTCCACCCGCGTGTGTACACACAGGTCGAAAAGAAACTCCGCGAACTCGGGGAATAACTGCACCGTTGTTCTGCCTATCTGCTGCACTGACCGACTCTCAGCCAGCAGCCCCGATTGCTAACTGCTCAGTGAATCTGCAGACGTATCGATCCCCATGGGGCACAACAGTTTTGTATATCAGTCTAGTAGTGGGTATCAGGTGAAGAAAAATGGGAAAAGCATCGATCGATGGAAGTCACGAGGAAGAGCTGACACTCACCGTCGACGATAGGGGTCGAGTCACCCTCCCGAAAGAGGTCAGAGATCAGTTGGGAATCGAATCGAACGATGAACTCCCGGCGACGCTCGTTGGCTCCGTCCTCGAAGTCAACCCGAAACCCAGTTCGAAGCTCCAGCTCGCAACAGCCGGCCGGGATGACTGGACGGAGACGACACCAACTGACGCGGGAGACGCGCTCTTCGGGCCGATGGACCAGGGATCGGAGCGCCGATGACTGATTCGCTCCCGACTGAGGTAACGGTCCTCACAGACGTGAACGTCCTCGCTATCGGTTTGACCGACGATCATCCGGCGCACGACGACGTGTATCCGTGGATTCAGAACGCTCTTGATGGGCCAAATGTCTTGCTCGTCTTCGATTACTATCCACTCCGGGCACAGTATCTCATGACGAATAACTTCGGAGTGGACGCAGTTGCTGCTCGAAACGCGATTCAATCGCTCGTTCGGAGTCCGGCCCGAATCGTGAGTGCGACCGAGACCACGATTCTGGAGGCATACGAAATCAGCGCCGAAAAAAACCACGACGTATACGATTCGTTCATCCTGGCACTCGCACGGGCATACGATGCTGATTACCTGATCACGACTGACGATGACTTCGACGAACTGTGCGATGGTGAGGCGGTTACGTACACCAATCCCATTCCGCCCGACAAGCGCAGCAAGTTAACATTCATTCAGGGGTAGCGGTCCGTAGACGATCTCTACTGAGCGAATCGGGGAAACGAAGAACGACTCTGGAGGCCGTTGTATGGCACGATCAATTCCGTGCGGACTCACGCCGGCAAAGGCGAGTCCACGAGATCGTGGTGGCGCTGGGCGACAGCGGCAACGCCCGTGACAATCCGATTTGGCTGGCCGTCGCGATGGCCCACGAGCGTCATCGTGAGTGGGGGGTCATCGGTGGCAGGCTCTCGATCACCAGCTGGCGCGTAGGCGATACTGATACGAGTCACATCTTCAAGAACCACCGTCTCCCACTCTTCCTGCCGGCGTATTTCTAGACGAACAGTGCGGGCCACGATCCAATTGCAGACGCCGGGGTGTGTGTCGCTGTCGTTTTTCGCTGGCGAGGGACGCGACCACCGAGTATGTCTCGCCACCAACAACCGCCGGCACCAACGCCAACGCCGGGCAGCGACACAACCACCGGAGACAGTCCCGACGAACCGGCGCTTTCGGTCTGGAGCGTCCAGCCCGGCTCGTACACATTCTCCTCGGAGAAGATCAAGCACTGGGCCGAACGGCAGCTCCAGGGAACTGTCTGCAACCTCTGTGCCGGGCCGACACAGTTGGACCACGACGGCCCGATCCTCCGCAACGACATCGATGCCGACATTCAGACTGACCTCAGTATCGACGCGCAGTTGATCGCGAGTTGTCTGCCCGACAGCAGAGTGGAATCATTCGTGTCGGGCACCGCTGATGCGGTGCCTTTGTCCTCTTCGACTCTACAGCAACTGTTCAGCAGTATCAATAATCTCCTACAGATGAGCGATAAATGTATGAACCGTCTTCTCAGGCTGTATTGTACCTCACAATGAGGTCAATGACATCTTGTGAGGTGACATCCTGGTTGCCGACTTCACGATTAGTGTTATAAGCGACAATCGCATTTACAATCTCTTCTGATTGAATCCCTGGTTGTCCGTTCGTATTGAACCGACTTCCACTCTGCTCAGCTATCGTTAGTGTTGTTGATGTCGTCGTGGTTGCAGTTTGGGTCTCTGATTGCAGTTGGCCATCTGCTGTAATCGTCACGTCACCGGTTGCTGCATTGTCTGGGATGCTAAGCTCAAATGTTGCCGTGGTAGTCTCGCCGATAGATGGTGGCTCACGGTCAATGCCGATGAATTTCGTGTCTTCACCAGCAATCGTGAGCGGTGCCGGCACCGACGCAAGGCTGATTGAGCCACCGCCAGCATTAGCCAAGTCCGTGTTCCGTAATCTGACATCGATTGTCGTGGTTTGGCCGGGTACGACTTGGGACGGCGCATCTACTTCAAGTTGAATTGCATCACCTGTGTCGTCTTCATCACCAATGTTCGAGCCAGGGACCGTAATATCAAGAGTCGTTGTTCCTGCAGGAAGTGAGTTTATAGTACTCTGACCAGTTTCCCCATTGAATGTAGCTTCAAGAATATATCCATCAGCATTACCAGTGCTAACGGGAACATTAGTAAACGCATAACTTCCGCTCTCTCCCGTTTTTGAGGTATCGATCGCCGTATTCGTATCTACAGGCCTAAGTGTAACAGTTGCACCAGAAAGTGGCTGACCCTCAGCAGTTGTTACATCGCCCGTTATTGCTGCTCGTTGGGTAGGCCCCTCTATGCTAATCTTAAGTGAATATGATGCTGTAGCACCGTTATCTCCGTTGATCTCTATATAATATGTGCCACCGGTCTCAACGGAGTTAGCCGAGACTGACTCACCACTACTCCAAGAGGTACTGCTATCCAGTGGTTGTTTATTGGGTCCATATAGACGCATATCAAGGTTGCCCGCCTGATGCTGGTAGTCAATACTTGCAGCAAGACTCGCGCTCTTAGATAGATGTACTTTATAGTAGTCGCTCTCACCGTTTACAATCTGTAGATCAGAATATTGGCCTGGTAAAACTTGGACTGCATTATCGATGTTGTCGTTTGGTTCGTATTGGTCGTTGGTTCCTCTCGATGCGGATTGTAGGCTAATAGTCGTGCTATCTCCTGTTTGGCCCGGCTCCCAGAGTTCGAGATCCTCCGCATCAGAAGCGTAACGATTAGACTGGGTTCCAGCGACTGCAGTATACCGTACTGAATTGTCTTCACTAGTTCCTACTGGCAGGTCAGCAAACGAAACTCGACCGTCCGGTCCGGTTTCATCCGTGCTGACCAAGTTTGTGCCACCATTCTCACGATACAGTTTGACTTGGATATTTTCCAGCTCCTGAAAACTCTGATTCAGAACTGTTACTATGATTGAACCACCGGATCCACTGTCGTCCCGAGTGACCACATCGAGATCTGCCGACATCGAATCATCATCTGTCCTCACCGTCACCCCGACAGTATCACCGGCAACGCCGAATCCACCGAGGTCACGGAACGTTACAGTCTGCTGTTCACCGGGACTGAGGGAGACTTGCTCAGTAACTGAGACCAGTGAGGTACTTGCTTCGACGGTCTGTGTTGCTTTAGTTCCGCCTGTGTTCTCGATGGTCGCTGAGACATCGAATTGCTCAACCGAGAGTCCGGTCCGGTTCTCAATCTGTGCTGGTGCGTCGAGGTTGGTCACCTCGAAGGTAGCAGCCTCTGGCTCTTGGAGCGTCGTTAGAACAATAGATGCTGTGTTAGTTCCACCACTAGAGACTGACACTGTGTCACTCCCAGCTGTATATCCTAATTTTGAGGCACGGACAGTATAATCACCGGGATCTACTCTAATGCTAGCTCCAACGCTATCTATAGTCTCCTCTGCGACAATGCTCCCTTCGGAGTCAATGACCGTAACATCTACATTTTCCAAACTCTCGCCTGAGGCAGCAGTGACATCTACCGCGATATACCCATCTTGAGTATCGCTCTCGACTGTGATAGGTATCGTCGCAGAATCATCTCTACTGGAGACTTCGGCAGTGTAATCGCCAGCGTCACCGGAACTGGTGGAGACACGAAACGTACGTTGGGTTGATTCACCGGGTGCAAGCTGGACACTTACCTGGTCACTACCAACACCAGGGATGCTAAGGTCGATCGTCTGTCTACCAGATTGATCGCCAGCGTTCTCGATCGTCGCAACTATCTCGACAGGTTGCCCCTCCGAAACCGGGGCGTTCGTTTCGAGACCTCTGATCTCGAATGATTGGCTCTCAGTGTCTTTTACGCTGATATTGACTGTTGCAAGATCTCTACCACCATTTCCGTCGGTCACCTCGTAGGTGAACGAGTCTAAGCCTGAGTGGCCGCTGTCGGGCGTATACGTGAACGAGTCACTGCTGATGGAAACACGTCCATGGTCAGGTGAGGAAATAACGGAGTATGAAAGCGAGTCCCCATCCGGATCACTTGCGTCAAACTGATCACTAATCGAAGTGCCCTCTGCCGTCGATACAGTCATATCTGATGCTATTGGTGGTGTATTAGTCGCACTCACCGATATGTCGACTTGGGCAGTATCCTCACCTCCATTTCCGTCAGTGACCCGATAACGGAACGTATCGGTTCCACTAAACCCAGTGTTTGGCGTATAAGTAAAACTATCGCCACTGCTAGTGACTGAACCGTGATCAGATCCATTTGTGAGGGCGTATGAGAGTGAATCTCCATCTGGGTCACTTGCGTCAAAGTGCCCTGAGACTGCGGACCCCTCCTGTGTAGAAACCGATATATTGTCGGCGTTTGGTGGTTCATTCTCCGCATTAATCGTTATCGACACTGTATCTGTACTATCGGCAGTATCCGAGATACCATCATCAACTGTCAGACGAACATCGACTGATTGATCAGTCTCAACCTTGTCAGCGTTAAAGTAGACTTCTTCACCAGTCTGTGTGACAAGCGATCCGTGCTCACTGCCGGAAATAATCTCCCACGAGTATGAAAGAGAATCACCATCTGGATCGCTTGATCCTCCACCATCAAGTGTAACAGTCCCTTCCTCTTTAACAGTCTTGTCAGGACCTGCATCAGCTGTCGGCGGGCGATTCGCACTATCTATATTTAAGCTTCCAGTGACGCTATCCGTACCATCGTTGTTGTCTGCAACTTTGAGCGTGACCTCATAGGAACCTGGGGAAAGCTGAACAGAAGGACTCACACCTGTTGGAGTGCTTCTCACCGATCCGTCTGCGTATTTGATAGTCCAATCCCACGAAGTCACTGTGCCGTCAGCATCATTCGAATCTGAACCATCTAGTTCAACTTCGACACGTGATTGGTCCGATGGTACATCTGGTACGGGCCAAGTTGGAACTGCATTTGGCTGCCTATTCATATCGATTGTCTTCGTGATCGTGTCTGTCCCACCATTCTCATCTTTCGCTTGAAGGGTTATTGTCTGATCAGTCTCTGTGTCAAAGGAATGGCTCGTGACACCAGACGAGGTAGTCTCGTATTCCCCATCATTGTCCCAGTCCCATTTGTACGTCATCAGTGCCTCATCACCATCCGGATCCGATGACGCCGAGGGGTCAACTAAGAATGTCTCACCGGGGTTTTTTGGACGTGCTGGCTCAGTGGTGAAATCCGCAACTGGTGGAGAATTACCTTCAGAGATTGCTATTGGAAATTCGGATGTCGTATCTCCATTTCCGAGTGATTTAGCGTATATATTAATCGGCGGGTCTCCTAGATTATCGTCATACTTACTAGGTGTAAATGGTACGGTTGTTTCGAATGAGTTACCGTTGGTAGAAGCTATTCCTGATTTCACTTTTTTATCCAACAGTGGATCATTTTCCATTAGCTTCCATTCAACTGTATTCTTTTGAGACCACCCATATATTCTGGCAGTAGTGGAAATTCCATCCGTAACTGTATCTGGAACATTCTCTAAAAAGATTTGAGTGCTTTTTTGGGAAACCACCTTTTTTTCTGAATCAGAAAAGCATGATACACACATATAATTAACCTCAGAACGTAGCTCAAGATCATCTCCATTATTATCGTCAGATACGGCAGATTCAATTTCTGAGTAAGGAATATTAACCCATTTAGAACCTGATCCAGAATTTACTGAAAAAGTAATCAAATCATCATTGGCATTGAATGTTCCGTCCAAGTCTTTCAGTACAATCTCATCTCGTGATTTATCGCTAACGCACTCCCATTCTACTTTGACAGCTAAGTCCATTCCTTCTGTATAAGATTGTCCGGTCTGAATATGATTCCGTGGTTCAGCAATTTTACGTATGTATGTATTTGGTGGACTCGAGAACGCCTCTGGATCACATGTAAATTCAGAAGCTGATTGTGATACTTTATTCATGTTTGTGTCAGATGAAGAATAGCGAGTGTGATATAACAAAGGCGTGTCCTGTTCGCTCAATTTGTATTCGAGATAGCCCAATGATTGGTTAGAATATGTTGTTTCCTGTATGGATCCGCCCCCGTCCCTTTCTAAGTATGTATCTGTTGCTCCAGCACCGCCCACAGCCCCCAATGCTAGTATGGACGTCATAATTAACCCAAACGCTATTGAGTAAGCTGTACCTCGGTACCAATTATGATTGTTCAATTCAAGCATTTTTACTGCAAAATTTTTGGGATTGGTTTTATATATCAATGGCAACACTACATTGGACGCCATCTGTTCTGTATATTAGTCTCACTCTATCCATTAAATAAGTCTGCCAATTCACTTACCCAGCCCCTCATTGAGATCAGATTAATATTATCCAATATTAATATTTTTGGTGTTGGTGACCTGGCGGTGTTCAGATAAGCTTGAAAGGTGAGGCGGGTGCGGTTTTTAGTGCTCTATGCCAAAAACCGACCGCCTCAACGGCTGTTTAGACCAGATCGAGTTAGAGTTTGTGGAGCGAGAAGCGACACCGCGA
>NZ_FOCX01000003.1 GCF_900110215.1 Halorientalis persicus
TCTCAAACTGTTTCAGCAACGCCGAGCGAGAAACAGCCGACGACTGGCTCCAATCGTTCGCCTTCGCATGGAATCAGCTAATCTGAACACTACCCCCTAGACGTGCTGAATGGGCGAAAATTCGTATCGCGAGGCGATCTACGATGTCTTCGCCGATACGACACGTGCGACGGACGAGAAGGTCGACCGCGCGCTCGACCTCGGCACCGAGTACCTCGGGCTCTCCATCGGCTTTCTCACGCGGATCGACGACGGAGCCCAGGAGATCGTCCAGGCGACGGGCGACCACGAGTTGCTCCAGCCGGGCGAGACGTGTCCGCTCGACGAGGCCTACTGCCGCCGGACGATCGAAACCGACAGCCCGCTGGCCGTGGGTGACGCGGCAGCCTCGCCGGCGATCACGGACACCGCCGTCCGGACCTTCGGGCTCGGAACCTACCTCGGCGCGAAAGTCGTCGTCGACGACGCCGTCTACGGCACGATCTGTTTCGCCGACCGGGACGAACGCGACGTACCGTTTTCCGAGGCCGAGGAGTTGTTCATCGAACTGGTCGCGAAGCTGATCGGCCAGGCCATCGAACGCCGACGCCACGAGCGGGAACTGCGCGAGGAGAAACGCCGGTTCGAGGGCATCGCGGAGACGAGTTTCGACGTCCTCTTTCGGATCGACCGCGACGGCATCTTCACCTACGTCTCGGCCGCCGTCCAACGAGTGCTGGGGTACGAGCCGGCGACGCTGGTCGGCACCGCCTTCGCCGAGTTTCTCGCCCCGTCGGCGGTCGAACCGGCGATGGAGGCCTACTCGCAGGTGCTCGGCGGCGAGACGGTCGAGGCACTCGAAGTGGAGTTTCTGGACACCGACGACGCGGTCGTAGTCCTCGAGATCAACGGCACACCGATCACCGAGGACGGCGCGGTCGTCGGCGTGCAGGGCGTGGGCCGTGACGTGACCGCACGCCGGGAGCGCGAGCGGGAACTCCGGATCAAAAACCGGGCGATGGACGAGGCCGACATCGGCATCTCCATCGCCGACGCCCGCGAGGGCGACAACTCGCTGGTCTACGTCAACGACGGGTTCCAGCGGCTGACCGGCTACGACGAGGCCGAACTGCTGGGGCAGAACTGCCGCTTTCTCCAGGGCGAGGCGACCGATCCCGACACCGTCGCGACGCTGGCCGAGCGGATCGACGCCCGGGAGCCCGTGACCGTCGAGATCCTCAACTACCGGGCCGACGGCTCCCCCTTCTGGAACCGGGTCCGTGTCAGCCCCATCGAGAACGGCCGCGGCGAGGTGACGCACTACCTGGGATTTCAGGACGACGTGACCGAGCGCAAACGCACCGAGCGACTCATCGAGTTGCTCAACCGGGTCCTCCGGCACAACCTGCGCAACGACATGAACGCCCTCCTCCTGTTCGGTGATCAGCTGCAGGAGGGTACCGTCCCGGACACGGAAGCCATGGGCGGCCGCATCCGGGCGACCGCCGAGCGACTCACCGAGTTGAGCGAGCAGGCCCGCCGCCTCGAACAGTACGCCCGCCAGGAGCGTCTCCCGCGCCGGCTCGATCCATCGACGGTGCTGGACGACGTGGCCTCAGCCGTCCGCTCGGGGCATCCGGACGCGACCGTCGAGGAGTCCGTCCGGACCGACCGCGGGATCTGTGCCGGGGCGGAACTCGAACGGGCGATCACGGAACTCGTCGAGAACGCCCTGAAACACGATCCCGCACCCGAACCGCGGGTCGCGGTCGACGCCGTCGACGACGACGAGTGGATCGAAATCACCGTCACCGACGACGGCGCGGGCATCAGCGAACAGGAGACCGCCATGATCACACAGGGCGAGGAGACGGCCCTCGAACACGGGTCCGGGCTCGGACTCTGGCTCGTCAACTGGATCGTGACGCGCTACGGTGGGTCCTTTCAGGTCCGGCCCCGCGAGGCGGACGACGGCACCGTCGCGACCGTTCGCGTCCCCGCGATCGCGGACGACCAGTCGATCGAGGACGTGGCTCGCCCTCCGACCGTCCTGTTTCGGTGAGGGCCGGTCCTCCCGGTTCGCCGATACACCGTCGACCCACAGGTACAACCGGCTCAAGCCCCTAGCCGTACCGTGACTGACCCGCAGGCCTACCGCTGTCTGAACTGCCTCGACAACGACGTTACACGTCCGTTCAACGTGTCCCACCTCTCGCGGACCTGCGACGCCTGTGGCGAGTTCGGGCGGTTCGCCAACGCGGCCGTCCTCGACCAGTTCGACCGATTCGAGACTGACCCGCCCGCGGAGCTGGAGTGGGACCGCCTCGACCGCCCGAAGAAACTGTTCGTCGCCGAGCGCCTCGTCCGTCACGGGTACACGCTGGCCGATTTCGAGATCGAACCCACCGACGAGGCCGAGTGAACTGCTCGGCCGCCCGAACGCCTGTCCCGCCACGCGGCCGCTCACCTCGACTCGCGGCCCCGCTCGACCGCCGCGCCGAGTTCACGAGTCGCCGCCGCTGGATCGTCGGCCGCCGTGATCGCCGAGATGACCGCCACGCCGTCGGCTCCAGCCCCGATCACCGCCGCGGCGTTGTCCGGTTTCACGCCACCGATCCCGACGATCGGAATCTCGACCGCCTCGGCCACCGCCTCGATCCGGTCGAGACCGATCTCCGTCCCCTCTGGATTCGTGTCTTTCGAGTCCGTGGGATACACCGCACCGACGCCGAGGTAGTCCGCCCCCGCCCGCTCGGCCTCGCGGGCGGCCTCGGCCGTCGAGACCGACCGGCCGACGATGGCCGCCTCGCCCAACTGTTCGCGTGCGACCGCGATCGGCAGGTCCTCGTCGCCCAGGTGGACGCCGTCGGCGTCGATGGCCGCCGCGAGGCCGATCCGGTCGTTGACGATCAGCGGGACGCCCGCCGCCCGGGTCAGTTCGCGGAGTTCCTGCCCGAGGTCGTAGCGGTCCCGTGCAGGCATTTCTTTCTCGCGCAACTGCACCAGATCGATCCCCCCGTCGATGGCCGACTCGACGATCTCGACCGTGGAGCGGTCTTCCGAGAGCCGCTCGGCCGTCACGAGGTACGTGTCGAGGTTCATGGCTGTATCCTCGGTGCGCCGGTGCCATGTGGATTGGGTTCGGTGGCGGCCACACGCTGAAATACGGTGCCGGGACCAGCGCGGGACGGATGGTCACCGAAGACGACTGTATTCGAGCGCTCAAGGAGGCCGCCCAGTTGCTCGGTGACTCGCCGACGAAGGCACAGTACGAGGCACTCGACCTGACGCCGGCGGCGTCGACGATTCTCCGGCAGTGCGGCGGGTGGACCGACGCCAAGCGACTGGCCGGACTGGAGACGAACCACTCGCGAGGGTCGCGGGTCGCACCGAAACCCGACGGCGTCGACCTGCCCGAGGGGCTGGTGTGGGACGAGTTGAGCCAGGACCAGCGCTGGCACTACCGGAACCGGAAGTGGAACACCGAGCGGTCACTGGAGCGACGGCGGCGGTTACGTCTGTGGGTGAACGAACGGAAGGAAGAACGTGGCTGTAAGAACTGCGAGGAGAGCGACCCCGCGTGTCTGGACTACCACCATCGCGATGCCGAACAAAAGGTCATGAAGGTCTCCAAAGTGGTCACCTGGGGATACAGCCGGGAGAATCTCCAGGCGGAGATGAACAAGTGCGATGTACTCTGCGCGAATTGTCACCGATTAAAACACCATACCGTACCGGACGGTATTACGGCTGACACGGAAAGCTCGCCCGAAACATACTGCGAACCGGCAAGTCACCTTACGGCCCGCCAGCGAGCTACCGTTCATCGATTCAATTGATAGGAGGGATGTAGCCGCTGTTCCGAATCCAGGCCGGGCTGTCTCGATCTCCACCACGACGATGGGACAACCAAAGTCGAATCGATCTCTCACCTCATCTCGAACAGCTGCTCAGTCACCGAACTCCGGGGCGAACTTCGAAAATGTATCGTCCTCTGCGCGAACTGCCATCGGCGTGAACACTATCAGGGGCCGCTGCCCGAGTGAGCCCGCTGTGTTCTCGCCTCTCCCGCCCAAGCACCTGTCCGGAACCCGACTTTGCTCTGTCCGGTGTCTTTCGTCCCGCTCATTCCGGAATGTCGTGGTTTGGTAACAATGCTGTTTGTTGCCTCACTCCGCAACACATATTAGCAGCAGTGGCCAACCATCAGGTAGCCCGTTGACGTAACCCCCGTCTCGGGGGTTTGACGGGAGCAAAACAGTCCATTGGGGTAGTGGCCAATCCTGAAGCCTTCTGGGGGCTTCGACCCTGGTTCGAATCCAGGATGGACTATTCTCGTCGTGATCGCCTCGTGAGCGACGGCATCGTCACTGGCTCGAACCCTGGGAGATGAACGCAGCGAGTCTGGCTCCGGTTCGAATCCTGTGGGGACTACTTCTTCGCAACCAACCGCCGAGCAGCACAGCGTGGCGGCCATCCAGGAACGACCGGAGCCCGACTGTGCCCGTGCTGTGGCCTGTCGTCCCATCGCAATATCGGTGTGAACCGACGGGTTTTGAAGCGGGAATCGACTCGGGACAGACATGAGCGCGTTCGTCTGGGTCGCCGTGGCGACGCTCGCACTCGCCCCGTACTACCTCTACCGGGGGTGGAAACACGGCGACCCGCTGCTGTCGGAGACCAGCGCCTACGGGATCGCTCGCGCCGAGTCCCGTGCGGGATCACACCTCGACCTGGATTTCGGCGGGACCGACGACGAGGTGCAGTGTCTGAACTGCGGAACCGAAAACCGGCCGGCCTTCTCCTTCTGTCGGCAGTGCGAGACGCCGCTCTGTTGAGATCAGTCGTCGGCCGGCTGTTCGTTGGCCGGCGGGTCCTCGGCTGACGGGTCTCGCGCCGCTGGCCCGTCCTCGCCGGCCCGTCGCCAGGTCGTCGGGTCGTAGAGGCGCTGAACCTCGCCGCCCTGCTGGCGGATGGCGACGGCGGTGGTAAACAGGAACGCGCCGGCCAGGACGGTGCTGACGAGCCCGAGGCCGTCGCCGAGCGGTGCGCCGGGGAGCGAGAGCGCGACAGTGTGGTCGGCGACGGCGACGACGGCGAACGCGAGCAACGCCGGCGTGAACTGCCGGGTAAACGCGGCGATGCTGGTCCCCTCCTCGGCGCGGACGGTGCCGACGGCGTGGTAGAGAGTGTAGACGGTGGCCAGCAGGAGGCCGACGACTTCGAGGCCGGCGACGGCGGTGGCGCTGGCGAAGAGGTAGGTCAGCCACCAGGCGGCGACGAAACCGGCGACGAACGTCGGGCCGACCCACTGGAGGGTCTCGTCGCTGAGCAGTGCCGGGCCGCCGACCGAGCGGTGGATGGCCCGGACGCCGATGGCGGCAAAGAGGAACACGAACAGCGTCGCGCCGCGACGGAAGGAGTCGGCGGGGGCGACGCCGGCGGTTTCGGCGATGCCTGCGAGGCCGTAGACGGCGGCCGCGCCGATGCCGACGGCGAGGTAGCGCCACCGCTCGCGGTAGGGGCCAGCCAGAATCTGCCGCGCGTACTGCCTGAGATACCAGAGCAAACAGCCGGCGGCGGCCACGACGGTCAGATAGCCGAGATAGCGTGCGACCGAAAGCGTCGCCGCCGGATCGGTCTGTGCGGGGGGCATACCCTGACTGACGGGTCGGACGGGCATCAACGAGTCGTGTGTTCCCAGTTTCCGACAACCAGCCGCGAAAGAAAGGGGTCGGTGGGGAGCTGTGGGTGGCTGCCCGGACCGTTACAGCGAGACGGTCGCGAGGTCGGATTCGAGGTCGGCGACGTGCTCGTTGTAGGCCTCGACGAACCCGGAGAACTGTGGCGCGTACTCCCGGAGGTCGGGCGCGGCGGGTGGAGCGTACTGCGAGAGCAGGTAGATGCCGCCCTCGCCGCCGACGCGGAGATACGAGGTCCCGTCCTCGTCCCACTTGAGTTCCCAGCGGGTGCCGTCGACGCGGACGCTGAAGGTGCCGTAATCGCCGCCCTCGTACCGCTGCAGGGCGCGGGCGATGGCGTCGCAGGTGTCACGGATCGCGCTCACGATGCGGTCACGCTCGGCGACGACGCCGTCCACGGGTGCGGGGGCTGGGAACTCGGTGGGCGCGTCGTCGAGGATCCCTTCCAGACTCGTCACGTGCTCGTCGAACGCGGCGACGAAGGCGTCGTAGTCGGCCAGCGCGGTCGCCAGCGGTTCGGGTTCGGGCGGCTGTTTCGTCGAGACGACGTAGATTTCGCTCCCCGATTTCGGGTCGAACCGGAGGTACTGCAGGTCGCCGGCCTCGTACTTGACCGTCCACGCACCGCCGTCGGTGTCGAAGGTGCGCTGGCCGTAGTCGCCGCCCTGGAGGCGTGCGAGGGCGTAGGCGATCTGCCCCGCGTGGTCGCGAACCGCGGCCATCACGTCGTCGCGGCGGTCGGCCACTGCCTCGGCGTCCGTCGGGTCGATGTCGGGCCAGCCGGTCATCACCGACGGGAGGGGGCCGGCGGGCATAACGGCTGTGTTCGCGGCGGTCGGCGACGCGGGTCACAGGTCGCTTTTCTTGCGGTACCACACTCGTTCGCCCACGGGGGATGCGCCCGGGGAGATATCGAGGCGGGAGACGAACAGGTCCCGGACGGCGACCGTGACGAGCAGGTCGATGTCGGTGCCGTCGTCGTCGACGGTGACCACGCAGTGGCCGTCCCGCTCGTCGAGGGCGGTGATCCGGCCTGCTCGCGGGCCGCTGGCCCGCTCGCTCTTTCGGCGACGCTCCCGTCGGTCACGTCGCCCACCGGTCGCCCACCGGTCGTGGGTCGGCTCGCGGGCGTGGATCCGGTCGTGGTTCACACCGGTCCATTGGGGTCGCTGGCTCAAGAGTCTCTCTCAGTAGTCGCCCAGCACCCCGAGCCGTCGCGCCCGGCGGGTCGCGCGCTGGAAAATCAAATAACCCAGGCCGAGGTAGCCGACTGCGGTCCCGACCAGCACGGCGACGTCAACGAGCGGGAACTCCCAGAGGCGGGTGCCGTCGATCATGGCGCGCTGGAGGAGCGCGCTCCCCTGGGCCAGCGGCAGGAAGCGGGTCCAGCCGAGATCGAACGCGGGGGCCGAGATCAGGACGATGAAGCCGAACTGGAGCAGGTTGAGCCAGTTGCCGATGCGTTTGTACAGCACCGAGACGCCGCCGGCGGCGAAGCCCAGCCCCAGCACGGAGGTGATGCTCAGGACGGCGACGAGGACGGTCGTCAGGAGGTGCAACTGGAGAGTCGTCCCCGTGATCGCGAGCATGACCGCGAGGATCACCGTCGAGATCAGGAAGGTGCGGACGACCTTCGCGACGCCTTTCAGCAGGGCGACGGGGGCGAACCCGAAGGGGGTCATGATGTGTCGTTCGAGGGTGCCCCACTGGACCTCGCTGCCGATGTCGTTCGAGATCGAGGAGTACGCGCCGACCGACAGGGTCCACAGGAAGTAGCCGACGACGATGCCCTCGATGGAGTCGGTGAGCGCCTGCCCGGCGAGCATCCGCCCGCCGTAGAACAGCAAGGCGAAAAAGACGAGCGAGAAGACGAGGCCGCCGGCCGCGTTGGCGGGATAGCGGACGAAGATCAGATACTCGCGGTAGAGGACCGCCTTCGCCAGATCGAGGTAGCCGGCGGGGCGGCTCCCGGCGGGTGCGTCGCTCATCGGGAGCCACCGCCAGTGCGCCCGGTTTTGCCCTCGCCGGTCAACTCGACGAACACGTCCTCCAGGTCCGGTTCGACCGTCGCGACGCTGGTGAGGGTCACGCTCCGCTCCCGGAGCAGGGCGGCCAGTTCGTAGAACCCGTCGCTGTCGGTCGCGACTTCGACGGTGGTGGTTCCGTCCCGGGAGGTCACGTCGGTCACGTCGAAGCGGTCGCGGACGGCCGCCAGCGTGTCGGCGTCGAGGTCGGGACTCGTGAGTCGGAACGCGCTGGTCTCGAAGCCCTGCCGGAGGTTCGCCACGGTGTCGTCGGCGACGATTCGGCCGTCGTTCATGATGATTACGCGGTCACAGACGGCCTCGATCACGTCCATGTCGTGGCTGCTGATGACGGCTGTCAGCCCGCGTTCCTCGACGATCCGTCGGAGTTCCCGGCGCAGGGTCAGCGAACTCTCCACGTCTAGCCCTAGCGTGGGCTCGTCGAGAAAGACCACGTCGGCGTCGCTGGCGAGGACGCTGGCCAGCGACACCTTCTGTTTCATGCCCCGCGAGAGGTTCCGGACGGGCACGTCGGCCTTCTCTGCGAGGTCGAACTGGTCGAGCAGGCGGTCGTGGCGGTCGGCCACGGAGTCGGGGGCGACGCCGCCGATGGTGGCGAAGTAGCGCAGGTTCTCCCGGACGGTGAGCCGCCAGTAATCGTTGCGCGCGCCCTCCAGCATCGCGTCGACGTGGGCGTAGGCCTGCCGGGGGTCCTCGGCCACGTCGATCCCCTGGATCCGGACACGGCCCGCGTCGGGCACCACCATTCCCAGGATCGATTTGATCGTCGTCGTCTTCCCGGCCCCGTTCGGGCCGAGCAGGCCGACGACCGAGCCCGGTTCGATCCGGACCGACACGTCGTCGACCGCCGTGACGGCGTCGTCACCGCTTCCGAACCGCTTGGTGAGCCCCTCGACGGCGATGGCCGCGGGCGCGTCGCCGTCCCGTACTTCCTCGCCATCGCTCGCTGTCTCCGGCCGAGCGCTCACCCCGGCCGTTCCCTGTCGGCTGGTCACTGCGCGCCCGTACGTGTGGCACGGAGAAAAGAAGCCCGCTGTGTGGTAGGGATTCACTAACGTAATGAAAGACCATGAGGTTTATTATCCCGGATGTCTCACGTTGGTGTACGGACGGAAGTCCGTGAGTACCACAATGACAGATCGACAGCGGACAGACGCCGACGGTCGACCAGCCCCGATGGTTCCGGAGACGCCCACGCGACGCGTCCAGCCCGACGGCGGGCGCGCGGAGACGGCATCGAACGGCAAAGTGGTACTCGCGGAACGCGACGCACCCATCGTCCCGGAGCTCTCCTGAGGCGTCTCGCACCGACTTTCACTCCCGATCACCAAGTCCCGGCAGCGCCGCCAGCGGGTTCCCGACCCCGAGGAGAACACAGGCTAACAGGACGAGATAGGTCATCAGTCCCCACGTCAGCGCGCCGAGGAGCCACGGCACGCGCCACAGCGCCAGCACGCCGAGGCCGGCCACCGCACCGACGCCGACGAGCGCGACCGCCGGCCGCGCCCACAGTGCGAGCAGTCGGTCGGGATAGCGGAGGAAGGCCGCCTCGATGGCGAGCGCCCCGCCGACGCCGACGACGGGGGCTCGCGGATCGAGGAACGGGTCGCCGCCGATCAGCGTGCCGGCGGCGATGAGGGCCACCAGCGCACCGCCGGCCAGCACGCCGTCGCGCCGGAGCGTGGCACCCGCCGCGGCGGGCGGGTCGGTCACCGTTCGGCCATCGGCGTCGAACACCGCAGACAGAGGGTCTGGCCGGCGACCCAGTTCACGTCCGTCGCCGCACAGGCCGGACAGCGGTAAGTCGCGTTGCCGTACTCGGTGGTGCCCCGGGGTGCGGCCAGATGGCCGTCGGCGACGACGCGCTCGACGAGTTCGGGGAACCGCTGGCGCTTGTACCGCGCCCGGTGGGCGAGGAACCGGCCGGGATCGGACGGGTCCGGACCGTGGAGGTCTTCCCAGGCGATGGCGATCTCGCCGTCGGCCACGCTCCGGGCCGTCTGCTGGAGCGGCGCGGCGGCGGCCTCGAACAGCGGCGTCGTCCCCTAGCGCTGGGGACTGTCGACCGTCTCGGCGGCCGCCTCGTAGGCCTCGGCGGCCTCGTCGTAGGCCGTGGCGGCGTCGTCCAGCCCGCCGGCGACCCGACAGTCCGCGACGAGCTCGTCGAGACAGGCCCGCTGGACCGGGTGATCGAGCGCCCGGTCGAGATCGCGGGCGACTGCGACCCCCTCCACGCCGCGGTGGGTGGCTGGCGAGGGCCGGTCCGCGACGCGGTAGGCGACCGCGGCGATCACGAACGACGCGAGGCCGTTCCCGACCCAGCCGTTCTCGTCGGCCTCGAACGGGTCCTGTCCCTCCCGTGGCTCCGCCAGGCACGCCCACGCGGCTCGCGTGAACGCGTCACCGGCCCGTTCGTACTCCCGTTCGGCGAGCGCGGCGACGGCCCGTGCCCGGTGGTCGTCGGCAGTCGACATACCCCATCCAGGGGCCGGGCCGGCACAAACGTTGCGTGCCCGGCGAGCGGTCCCAGTCTTCAAGTCGGGACTCGCCGAAGGTTGGCCATGGCAACCGCGGCGCTGACGGAACCGCACGTCCTCGCGGGCGCGAAAGCGCGCCTGTTCCCCGAGGACGGCACCGATGCCTACGCCGTCGTCGACACCCAGTTCGCCCAGAATCGCTGGATCGACGACCAGCCGATCGACCCCGACGTGCAGGCCCTGCTCGCCCCGTTCAACCACGTACGGGTGGGGTCGGGCTACCCCGATCTGGTGGGGGTCCCCGCGGTCGAAAACGATCTGCTGGCGGTCGACCGCGTGGGCGACCGCCCGCCCCTGCTGGCCGTCGAGGCGAAGGGACGGACGACGACGGGGACCGCCGACGTGGAGCGGGGGATCGTCCAGGCGTACGACCGACTGCACGAGGCCAACGTCGCGATGGTCGCCGCGCCCGCGGGCTCGATCCCACAGTCGGCGCGGACGCTGGCCCGCGAGCTGAACGTCGGGATTCTGGCCGTCGCCGAGGACGGGGCGGTGACGCCGGAAGTCCGGCCCCGCGTCGTGGGCGCGCGGCCGACCGGTGAGGCCGACGCCATCCGCTTCCAGGCCAGCGCACAGGGCGTCGCCGACCGGAACTTCGGGCTGAACCACCCGAAGAACTACCTCGCCTACCCGCTGGCGCTGGTCCACGAGGGCGACACCGAGGCCCTGATCGAGGAGCGGGTCGTCGGCGCGACCGACGCGGCCCGGGCCGGCGCGACCTTCCTCGACCTGATCGAGGACCGACCCACCGACACGCGGCTGACCGCGCTGGGTGAGGAAGTCGTCCGGTTCGCCCTCCGGGAGTACGGGAGCGTCGACGCGGCGCTCGAACAGTTCCGCGAGTGGAAACGCTCGCGCACGCGGTTCTGTGACCTCGCGCCGCGCTGGGGCCAGCTCACTCGTCGCGTCGTCTACCAGTACCCCGCCACGCAGTTGCTGGTCGAGCGGCTCCAGCGGCTGGCCGACGACGGCCAGCCCGAGCCGTCGCTGGTGCAACTGGTCGAGTACTGCCACGGGACGCACCCGACGTTCACCGTCGAGTTGTTCCTCCGGGGGACCGACGACGTGCGCCAGCGGGTCCTCACCGCCGAGGGCGATCTCCGGCGGGACGCGCTGACCGAGGGCGGCGTGTACCACTCGCCGACCGTGTTCCAGTTGAAGACGATGCTGTACCACGCCGGGCTCGTCACGACGACGGGTGTGGAGCCCGCGACCCTCGATCCCGAGACCGACGAGTGGGCGCTCCGGGAGCCGCTCGCCCGGTTCCGATAACGGTCGGGCAACTAATGTGGCCACGAGCCGACTCGACCGTATGTCCAGTTCCTACTCGGGCGATCTCGACCCGGCCGTCTTCGAGGAGATGGTGGAGGCGGTCGGTGTCGGCGTCGCGATTTACGACGCTGAAGGGGTGTTTCGGTACGTCAACGCCGCGTACGCGGATCTGCTGGAGACCACTCGCGACGACCTCGTCGGCCGGCCCGTCTGGTCGGTCGCGACCGAACTCGAAGCCGACCGATTCGACGACTACTGGGACTCGTTCTCGGAGGGTGAGACCCGGGCCGCAGACACCGAACACGCGGTGGGGGAGCGGACGGTCCCGGTCTCGACGGTGACGACCCGCCGCCGGATCGACGGCACGCCGTACAACTTCGGGACGATCCGCGATCGGTCGGAGCTTCGGGCCCGCGAGCGCGAACTCGAAGCACAGAACGAGCGGCTCGACACCTTCGCCGGCATCGTCGCCCACGACCTCCGCAATCCGCTGAACGTCGCCCACTCCTACCTCGAACTCCTGCGTGCCGACGGCGACAGCGACGAACTGGAGATGATCGACAGCGCCCTCTCGCGAATGGAAATCCTCATCGATGACCTCCTGACGCTAGCCCGGGAGGGGGAGATGGTCGGTGAACCCGAACCCGCCTCGCTCGCCACCGTCGCTCACGACGCCTGGTCGACTGTCGAGACCGGCGACGCCGACCTCACCGTCGCGGCCGACGCGGCCGTCGTCGCCGATCCGCGTCGGCTCCGGCAACTCTTCGAGAACCTCTTTCGCAACGCTGTCGAACACGGGTCCACGAGTCCCCGGACGCAAGCTCCCGATGACGCGGTCGAACACGGCGACCGGTCGGTCTCGGTCCGGGTCGACACCATCGACCACGGCTTCGTCGTCGCGGACGACGGGCCTGGATTGCCGGAGGGTGACCGTGACTGGCTGTTCGAGCCGGGCGAGTCCGGTGACCCCGACGGCTCCGGGATCGGACTGGCCATCGTCGCCGAGATCGCGAAGGCACACGGCTGGTCTGTCACCGCGGCCGACCGCGAGGGGGACGACACGGGTGCGCGGTTCGTCTTCGAGGGCGTCGAGTTCGCGGACTGAGATCACCGCGGGAGCGTAATCGCGACCGTCGTGCCGCCCTCGTTCTCTTCGAGCGTCAGCTCGCCGCTGTGTTTGTCGACGACCCAGCGCACGAGCCACAGTCCCAGTCCCTGGGTGTGCTGGAGCTGGGTGATCTCCTGGTCGCCGGCCACCACGTCCCACTCGGACTCGGGGAGGCCGGGGCCGTCGTCGCTGACCCGGATGGTGACGGTGTCCGGGCTCGGCCCGTCCGCGAGCTCGACCTCGACGCTCGTCCGGTCGCCGTGCTCGACGGCGTTCTCGACGAGTTCCTCGATCCCGACCAGCAGGTGGTGGCTAAAGGCGACGGTGCCGTCGGTCGCGGTCGTGAGGCCGGCCTCGGGGTAGCCCGCAACGACCTCCTCTCGGATTTGCTCGCCGGCCTCCGTGACGGGGATCGAGGTCACTTCGTCACCGTCCATCCGGAGGACGCGCTGGATCGTCCGGGCGGTGTCGGAGGCGTCGACCAGCGACGAACTCGCCTCGAAGATCCGCTGGGCGAACTCGTCGATCCGGTCGCTGGTGTCGCTCTGCAGGAGCGTCTCGGCGTACCCCTGGATGACGGTCGTCTCGTTGCGGAGGTTGTGCCGGAGCAGGCGGTGGAGCACCTGCAGGTGGGTCTCGCGCTGGGCCAGATCGGTCACGTCGGTCAGGACGACGAACGCTCGCTGGCCGTCGGCACTCTCGTAGGGCACCGTCTTGAGGATGTACTGCTTGCGCTCGGTGCCGGTCTGGGTGGTCACTTCGCGCTCGATACTCGCGCCCGGCGTCGTGACGGGTGCCATGGCCTCGGCGACGCCGTCGGGCACGGCCGACCGCACGTCCGCGAGGGGCCGGTCGGTGAGGTAGCGGTCGGTCTCGTCACAGAGGGCGGCGAAGGCGGCGTTGGCCCGGCTGACGACCGCGCCGTCGTCGGTGTACTCCACGTCGGCGACCGGATCGGACAGCGTCTCGAACAGTTCGGTGAACCGCTGGCGGTTGCGCGAGGCGGCCTGCTGGGCCGACCGCAACGCCGAGAGATCCCGCACCGTGCCGACGACGCCGTCCCCGTAGGCACTGGAGAACGGGGCCGTCCGAATCCGACTGGGGACGCGGTCGCCGTCACGGCTCCGGAGGTCGGTCTCCACGTCGGTCGGGCGGTCCAGATCGGCGATTTCGGCGGCGATCGCCTCCGGGACGAACTTCCCGATGTCGTGGCCGGTTAGCGCCTCGCGGTCGTACCCGACGGCGGTCGCGAACTGGTCGGTCGCGAGCGTGATCGTCCCGTCGGCATCGAGCGTGAACAGCTTGTCCTCGGCGGCCTCGACGACGGCCTCGTAGCGGCGGAGTTCCTCCTCGCGGGTGACCATCTCGAAGGCCGCGGCGGCGGTCTCGGCGAGCAGTTCCACCAGCCGGAGTTCGTCGTCGGTGAACGCCTCGTCGTCGCGGGTGCCGAAGCTGAGCGTGCGTCGCTCGCCGAGCGGGCAGTAGCCGCCGATATCGATCCCGCCGCGGTCGTAGTCGTCGGTCTGCTCGCCGAGATCATCGCGGACGACGAGTCGCTGTTCGGTGTAGGCGGTCCCGACCGGTCCCTCGTCGGGGTCGTAGTCGGGGCGCTCGCCCATCACGCCCGCCACCGCCTCGGAGGTGGCGATGGGCACGAGCTGGTCGGTCTCGGAGTCGTGTTCGCGGACGGCGGCCAGATCGAACTCGAAGACCTCGCGGATGGTCTCGACGACGAGTTTGGCCACCTCGTCGGTCGTGGTCGCGGCCATCATGTCCTGCGTACTTTCGAGGATCCCGCTGAGGATGTTCTGGCGGCGGCGCTGGCGGCTGATATCCCGGAGGGTCCCGACGGTCCCGGTGAACTCGCCGTCCTCCGAGAGGGGGCGGAGGGTCATCCGATCGGTCGCCGGAAGGCGCTTGCCGTCCTTGGTGATCAGTTCCACGTCGAGTTTGGCGATGGGCATCCCCTCGTGGTCGGCCTGTTTCCGGAGCAGGTCACGGAGCGCGTCCTCGGCTTCGGCGACGGTCTGGTCGTCTTTGATGATGTGGACCGACGAGCCGAGCAGTTCCTCGCGGTCGTACCCCGTCATCTCACAGAGGGCGTCGTTGACGAAGGTGAACCGGCCCGCCGGGTCGAGGATGTAGACGGCGTCACCGACGGTCTCGACCAGGTGTTCGTAGCGGGCCTGCTGGGCCTCGCGCTCTTTGCGCTCGGTGACTTCCCGGCCGTACAGCGACAGCCCCTCGGCCGAGGGGTAGGCGGTCACCTCGAACCACTGTTCGGTCGCCGCCGTCTGGACCTCCGTCGTGACGGTCGCACCCTCCGCCATCGCCCCTTCGAGCGCCGGCCGGAGCTGCTCGGCCATGGTCGGCGAGAGGTGCTCCCAGAACGGATCGCCGCGAACGTCGCCGTCCACGTCCTGCAGGACCGACGCCATCGCGTTGTTCAGGTAGGTGATCCGGAACTCGTCGTCCAGTGCCAGCACCCCGTCACTGATCCGCTGGAGTGCCTGTTCGGGCACCGCTCGCTCGTCGGCCGACCGTGGGCGCTCGTCCAGCCGATGCTGGAGCTTCACCTCGAGCATCTCCCAGCCGTCCGCGGGTTCCCAGTTGAACACGTCCGTGACGCCGCGTTCGATCCCGGCCGTCACCACGTCCGCCGTCGTCGTCACCCAGATCGCGGGCCGATCGGTCAGCCCGCCGTGATCCGGCACGGTATCGGTGAACACGAGCGTCAACCGCCCGTCCTCGGGTGTGGGGCCCCGCTCGTCGAGTGGCCCGAACTGCTCGACCGACAGCGACGACAACGACCGGAGTCCGCGCCGCAACGCCTCGGCCGCCACCGGATACCGCTCGTCGTAGTAGACGACCGCTTCCGGGAGTATTTCGCGTGATACCGACTCCGGTACCGTCATTACTGGACACAGGACCCCGACGTACATCAGCGTTCGCCGCCGTTACCACAATTGATACCGAATCGGGGGGACGGCGCTGGACGCCGCCCCGGACCGTGGAAGATACCTTTTTGTATTCGCCCGGTAATCCTGTGGTATGACCGATACCGTCGCAGGGGAGCGACGCGACGCCGACGCTCTCACGGACGCGGGCGAGCGGACGCTACACGTCGGCCGGGATCGGCCGATTCGCATCAGTACGGGCCATCGAATCCGGCATCACGACGGGAAGTGTGCGCGGCCACACGGTCACAACTACGAGATCAGCGTGGCCGTGACCGGCGACCTGACCGAAGAAGGGTGGGTCGTCGACAAGGGCGATATTACTCAGATAATCTCCGAGTGGGATCACCGCTTCCTCGTCGAGCGGGACGATCCGCTGGTCGAGGCCTTCGAGGAAAGCGGCGACGGCGACGCACTGGTCGTCCTCGATCACCCGCCGACCGCCGAGGTGATGAGCGTCGTCCTCGAACGCCGACTCGCCGAACGCCTCCCCGACACGGTCTCGGACGTGGCCGTCGAGGTGGCCGAGACCGGCGAACTCTGTGCGGGGTACTGATGCCGGTCGACGCCGACCCCGCGGACCCGGCCAGCGAGGACGACGCCGGGTCCGACGGAGCCGACCCGTCCGCCGACGATGCCCTCCCGATCAACGAACTGTTCCACTCCCTGCAGGGCGAGGGCCGACTCGCGGGCGTCCCGAGCGTGTTCGTCCGTACCAGCGGCTGTAACCTCCGGTGCTGGTTCTGTGACTCCTATCACACCTCCTGGGAGCCGTCCCACGCCTGGCTCGGTCTGGACGAGATCGTCGCCGAGGTCGAGAACTACGGGGCCGACCACGTCGTCCTCACGGGCGGCGAACCCCTCATGCACGACGAATCGGTAACCCTGCTGGACCGCCTCGACGCCGCGGGCTATCACACCACCGTCGAGACCAACGGGACGATCTACCGGGACGCCCCCATCGACCTCGCCAGCGTCAGCCCGAAACTGGCGAGCAGTACGCCCTCGGCCGATCTGGTCGCAGAGGGGACGCCCCGCCCCGACGGCGAACCGGTCGACGCCGCGGCCGCAGAGCGCCACGAGGCCGACCGGCTCGATCTGGACGCGCTGGCCCGACTCGTCGAGACCTACGACACCCAGCTGAAGTTCGTCGTCACTGGTCCCGACGATATGGCCGAGATCGACCAGCTGGTCGACCGCGTCCGCGACGCCGCCAGCGCCACCGTCGCCGACACCGACGTGCTGTTGATGCCCGAGGGGACGACCCGGGACGCACTCGACGGGACCCGCGGGACCGTCGCCGAACTGGCCCTCGAACGGGGCTACCGCTACACCCCTCGGCTCCACGTCGACCTCTGGAACGACGCGCCCGGGACCTGACCGATCGCCACACCGACCCATGACCGAAGACACACCACCCGACGACTCGACCGCCGACGCATCGACCACCGACCGTGACCGCCGCGCCGTGATCCTCGTCTCCGGCGGGATGGACAGCGCGACCGCCGTCTACGAGGCCATCGACCGCGGCTACGACCCCTACCTCCTGCACACCTCCTACGGGCAGGAGACCGAAGACAGGGAACGCGAGTGCGCCGAGGCGCTGGCCGCCGAGATCGCGGCCCCGAACTTTCTCCACGTCGAGACGGGCCACCTCGCGGCCATCGGTGCCTCCAGCCTCACCGACGACGAGATCGAGGTCGACGACGCCGATCCCGACAGCGACGAGATCCCGAGTTCCTACGTCCCGTTCCGCAACGCGAACCTGCTCGCGATGGCCGTCTCCTACGCCGAAGCCAACGACTGCGAGGCCGTGTTCATCGGCGCGCACAGCGAGGACTTCTCGGGGTACCCCGACTGCCGGCCCGCCTTCTTCGACGCGTTCCAGACCGTGATCGACGCCGGGACGAAACCCGACACGGAGATCGCCCTCGTCGCGCCGTTCGTCGAGTGGTCGAAAACCGACATCGCCGAGCGCGGCCTGGAACTGGGCGTGCCCTACGACCTGACCTGGAGCTGTTACCGCGACGACGCGCCGGCCTGTGGCACCTGTGACGCCTGTGCCTTCCGGCTAGAGGCCTTCCAGAACTGCGGCGTCGAAGACCCGATCGACTACGCCGAGCGTCCCGACTACGCCGACTGAGCGGGCGACGCCACACGCCCTTCTCGCAAGCACTCGGTAACTACAACGCCTGTTTGTCAATCGAGGAGATTTATGAGACCATCCGTGGATAGTTCTGGTGATGCCGTCGACCCTCCGCCCCGCTCTGCGTGCCCTCCCCCTGTCCGCGGTCGATCTCATCGCGGCCGCCGCCCTCTACGAGTTCGTCAGTCCCGCGATCGGCGTTCTGCTCGCCGTCGTCGGCGCGCTCGTCCTCGGCGTCGTCCTCGTGCGGCTCTACCGCGTCGCCTCCCAGCGCGTCCCCGCGCGGCACTAGCCCGCGCCGGCCGTCGCGTTCCCACCCGGCCCGGTCTGTGAGACGACGTACCGCCGTCCGGCCATCGGCTCCAGCAGCGCGTCCACCGGCGCCCTGTCGTCGGTGAGGACCGGCACGTCGCCGGTCTCGACCTCGGCCTGGTAGTCGGCCAACTCCGTCGAGAGTCCGATCCCGATGTCCCGACGCTCGTCGCGGGCTTCCAGTTGGGCCTGACTGACCCGCTCGTCGGATTTCGTCGCGACCACCTCGATGTTCTGGACGACCGACCCGCCGGTCGTCGGGAAGCTGTACACCTGGGGGTACACCTGATTTATCGTCTTGTACTCCGCGCGGTAGAACTGCGAGGCCGGCCCCGTCGGCGCGGAGATCAGGTTCGCCAGCAGGATGCCGTCCTCGTCGAGTCGGTTGGCGGTCAACTGCATGAACTCCCGCGTGGTGAGCTGGAAGGGTACCTTGTCTTTCTTGTAGGCGTCCAGTACGATCAGGTCGTAGGTCTCGTCCGTGTTCCGGAGGAACTCCCGGCCCTCGGCGTTGTAGATGTTCGTGTTCGGCCCTTCCTCGACGCCGAAGTGCGCTTTCGCCACGCGGATCACCTCGGGGTCGATCTCCACCACGTCGACGGTCACGTCGTAGTCGTTCACGAACCGCTTGGGGCCGGTGAACCCGCCCCCGCCGATAAAGAGGACGCGGTCGATGTCGCCCGAGCGGTGGGGCGCGTTCGTGGTCGTCTCGTTGGGCCAGTCGGCCAGCAGGAAGGGGACGTGGAAGTAGCGAGTGTACTCGAAGACGTGGCGGTTCCGATACTCCAGGTCCATCGCGCTGTGGGGCTGGCCGTCCAGATACAGCGTCCGGGTGTCGCCCAGGTCCGCGACGACGAGTTCCTGATACGGCGTCTGGGTCTGGTAGACGGTCTCGCCGCGAACCGAATAGCCCGCCGAGGGCACCGCGACCGCGCCGACCAGCAACACGCCGACGAACGCCGTCGCCAGCACCGTCCGCCGCGGGAACGTCGGTGCGAGGATCACCAGCGACGTGCCCACGAGCAGGAGGCCGAACACCAGCCCGATCAGCGACACCGAAAGTGATGGAATCAACAGGAAGGTCGCGCCGAACGCGCCGACGATGCTCCCGATGGTCCCGACCGCGTAGACGTGCCCCGAGGCCGCGCCTTTGCTCTCCTTTCTGGACAGTTCCGCGCCGTAGGGACTGATGAACCCCAGCAGGTAGGTCGGCGGGCCGAAAAGCACCGTCACCGCGGGGAGAGAGGCAAACCGCGGCGGCAGGGGGAATCCCGAGAGGCCCGCCAGCAGGAGGTCGCCGGCCAGGATGAGGACGGCGACGAACGCACCCGTCGCCAGCAGGATCCGGACGAGTCGCTCCTCGGTGGCCCGCCGGCTCGCTCGCTTCCCACCCTGATAGTAGCCCAGGCTCAGCGCGGCCAGGAAGACGCCGATGATCGACCCCCAGGTGTAGATGCTGCTCCCGAACTGCGGGGCGACCATCCGGCCCGCCAGGATCTCGAGGCCCATGCTGACGACGCCGGAGACGAACACCGCCAGTTCCGGACTCGACACCCGCCCCGAGACCCGCTGGGACAGCGCACTCATTCTCAGTTGCTATGGCGAGCAGCGTCTAAAGTTCGGCGGACGGCTCGGTGGGTCGCCGGTACCACTCGCTCCGATCGTCACGCTCGGACCAGCCCACGAGCCAGCAATCCGGCGCTCGCCAGCAGGCAGACCGCGAGGCCGGTGAGGGCGACGGTGTAGTCGGCCACGGCCGCGACCGACCCCATGTAGACGGGACCGAACGCCCCGGCGCCCTGAAACAGCGCCCGGGCGGCGCCGAGGTCGCCGCCGGTGTTGTCGTCGGGTGCGGCGTCGAGCAACACGGCGTCGGTGACCGGGAACAGCGACTTGTAGCCCAGGGCGAACAGGACGATGGCACCGGTCACGGCCCACAGCGCCGACGCGAGGACGAGGCCGGAAAGCGCCACCACGGCCAGCGAGAGGCCGGCAACACCGACCGCCCGGCGGGGGAACCGGTCCGAGACGAGACCGGCCAGCGGCTTCGCACCGATGCCGACGACGAACATGACCGCGAACAGCCCCGCCGCCAGCGCCTCGCTCGTGCCCTTCCCCTGTGCGAGGTAGGTCGGCAGGAAGTTGACCCACGCGCCGACGACGAAGAAGAAAATCGAGAAGGCCACGAGCCCTTCCCGCTGGCCACGGGTCGCCCCGAGCCGCCGCACGGTCGCGCCGAGCCCGAGGTCCATCCGGCCGAGCCGGTAGGGATCGCGGTTCCAGCGGACGTAGACCACGCCGAGGACGAAGAGCGCCACGGCCACGGGGAGGAACGGGGCCCGCCAGCTGAGACCCGGAACGGTCGGAACGAGCGTGCCCACGGGGCCGAGCCCGGCCGCGCCGGCGCCCGTAACCACCAGCGCCGCGAGCGAGGCGAGGACACCGCCCACGTCGGTCCCGGCGGCGTACAGCCCGAGCGCCTGCCCGCGGCGCTCGACGAACAGGTCCGACAGCAGGGCCCGGGACGGGATGGCGTACAGCCCCTTCCCGAGTCCGAGCGCGAGCGCGCCGCCGGCGAACAGGAGCGGTGAGACGGCACTCGCGAGCAGCAGACAGGCGGCGGTCAGCGCCGCGAGACCGGGGACGATCAGCGCCGCCCGGGAGAATCGGTCCGAGAGCCGACCGCTGGGGTACTGGACGACCGCGTAGACCGCCTGAAACCCGCCGAGGACGAACCCGGCGGTCACGGTGGTGATGCCCAGGTCGTCGATGATGGCGGGTAAAAGCGGCGAGAGCAGGAAGCGGCCGAGCTGGAGGACCGCCCAGGCGAGGGCGAGACTGCCGAGCATCCGACCGCCGTAGCCGGCGAACAGCGACTCGTCGCGTGTCGTCACGACTCGGCTCAGCCTCCGGAAAAACTTGGGTGACTCGTTCTAGAGCCGGTCGGCGATGATGTTCTTCTGGATCTCGCTGGTGCCCTCGTAGATCTTGGTAATCCGGGCGTCGCGGTAGTAGCGCTCGACCGGGTGGTCGGTGACGTAGCCCGCACCGCCGTGGACCTGGATGGCCTCGTCGGCCACGTCGACGGCGTGTTCGGAGGCGAACAGCTTCGCCATACTGGCGAACTTCGCGGCGGTCTGGTCACGGCCGGCCTCGACCGTACTCGCGGCGCGGTAGGTCAGCGAGCGGGCGGCCTCGACGTTGGTCGCCATCTCGGCGAGCTTGTGCTGGATGGCCTGGAACCCGTCGATTGTCTGGCCGAACTGCTCGCGCTCGCTGGCGTACTCGATGGCGGCGTCGAGGGCTCCCTCTGCCGCACCGACGGCCTGGGCGGCCACGCTGGTCCGGCCGGAGGCGAAGAAGTCCATCAGCTGGTAGAAGCCCTTGTCGACCTCGCCGATCACGTTGTCCTCCGGGACGCGCACGTCGTCCAGCACGACCTCCGCCAGATCCGAGGCGCGGATGCCGAGCTTGTTGTCGATCTTCTCGGTCTGGACGCCGTCGGTGTCCATCGGCACGAGGAAGGCGGTGATGCCGCCGTGACCCTCGCCGGGTGTCGTCTTGGTCATGCAGACGCCCACGTCGGCGACGGTGCCGTTGGTGATCCACATCTTGTTGCCGTTGATGACCCACTCGTCACCGTCTTTCTCGGCTTTCGTCTCGATGCCGGCGACGTTGCTCCCGTGGGCCGGCTCGGAGATCATCGAACAGGACGCCGAATCACCGTTGGCGATCGGCGGCAGGTACTCCTCTTTCATCCACTCGTCGCCGTACTCGACGATCATGTCCGTCCCGAAGCCGGCCGAGCCGACGGCGCTCCCGATGCCGGGGTCGGCCCGCCAGAGTTCCTCCGTGACGATGGTCGAGGACAGCTTGTCCATCCCCGCACCGCCGTACTCCAGAGGGATGTTCGGCGCGACGAAGTCGGCCTCGGCGGCCTTCCGCCGGATCTCCTCGGGATACTCCTTGTTCTGGTCGTGCTCTTTGGCGACCGGCTGCATCTCCTCCTCGCCGAACTCGCGAACGGCCTTCCTGATCGCGCGGTGTTCGTCCGATAGCTGGAACGACATACGCCACCCTAATGCCTGTCCTGTAAAATATATTCCGGCATCAGGTTACGGTGTTAAGAATACACTCGGCTTCGAAGCTGTCTGTAAATAAACCTCTTTTCAGGCCATCGAAATTTCCGGGTAGGACTGGCGCTGTCCGGTCGAGTTGCGGGCCAGCACGCGGGCGGTCGCGCCCCGCCGGCCGTCGCGGCGTTCGGTGCGCTCGTCGTAGTGGACCACTGTGAGATCCAGACAGGCCCGCAGGAGTTCGTTGGCGGCGAAGCGGTAGCGGTCCGTGCTGGGGCCGAGCGCGACCGGATCCGCGGTTCGGAGGTGGTGCTGGACGAACAGGTAGCCGCCGGGCTCTAACGCAGATTTGATGTCCGAGAGGCGGTCGATGGCCCGGTAGAAGCTGATGGTGATCACGGCGTACGCCGATGCCGGGAACCCGTGGCTCGGTACGTCGGTCTGGATCGGTTCGATCCGGTCGGCGACACCTCGCTCGCGGGCGTTCTCGCGGGTAATCTCTAGCCCCGCCCGTGACTGGTCGAGGGCGTCGACGCGGTAGCCTTTCTCGGCGAGGAAGACGGCGTTGCGGCCGGTCCCCGTCGCCACGTCCAGCGCCCGGCCCTCGGGGAAGGCGTCGACGGCACGTTCGAGTAACGGATCGGGCTCGGGGTCCTGCGGGTACTCGCCCGCGCGGAACCGCTCGTCCCAGTTCGACATACCAGAACCGAGGGCCGCCGGCACCGTCAAGGCCGGGGTCGGCGGTTCCGGAACCGGCCCGTCTCGCCGCGAGCGTCGGCGCTTTCCCCGGCAGACACGTCCAGTTCGTGATGACCGACGACCTCTTTACGCCGCTGCCGCTCTCGGAAACGACACTCTCCAATCGCGTGATGGTCTCGCCGATGTGCCAGTACTCCTGTGACGCCCGCGACGGCCTCGCGACGGACTGGCACTTCCAGCATCTGGCCAGCCGTGCCGTCGGCGGCGCGGGCGTCGTGATGACCGAAGCCACCGCCGTCGAACTCCGGGGTCGCATCTCTCCCGAGGACCTGGGGATCTGGAGCGACGACCACGCCGACGCCCTCGCCGACATCACCGACTTCGTCCGCGAGCAGGGGAGCCGGCCCGGGATCCAGCTCGCCCACGCCGGCCGGAAGGCCGCCACGTCCCGCCCGTGGGAGGGCCACGACCCCCTCCAGCCCGAGGAGGGCGGCTGGGAGACCCTCGCGCCGACCGACGAGCCCTACCCCTACGACGACGACGCGCCGCCGACCCGTGCGATGACCGAGGCCGACCTCGCGGACGTGCGCGATGCCTTCGCCGACGCCGCCCGCCGCGCGCTCGACGCGGGCTTCGAGATCGCCGAGGTCCACGCCGCCCACGGCTACCTCCTCCACGAGTTCCTCTCGCCGGTGACGAACACCCGCGAGGACGCCTATGGCGGCGATTTCGAGTCCCGCATCCGGTTCCCCCTCGAAGTCATCGAGGCCGTCCGCGAGGTCTGGCCCGACGAGAAACCCGTCTTCGTCCGTATCTCCGCGACTGACTGGCTCCCCGACCGGGAGTCCTGGACTGTCGACGACTCGATCCGCTTCGCCGACCGGGCCAGCGAGGCCGGCGTCGACCTGATCGACGTTTCGGCGGGTGGCATCCACCCCGACCAGCAGATCCCGTCCGGTGGCCCCGGCTACCAGATCCGGTACGGTCGCCGGGTCCGGGAGGGCGTCGACACCGACCTGAAGGTCGGAGCCGTCGGCGGGATCACGACGCCCGAACAGGCCGATTCCCTCGTGCGAAACGGACGGGCCGACCTCGCTATCGTCGGCCGCGAACACCTGCGCGATCCGTACTTCACGCTCCACGCCGCACAGAAACTGGGGCGGGACGACGAGGTGGACGTGCCGCCGCAGTACCACCGGGCGTTCTGAATCGGTCGCTTATTTTGGGCGGGCACACGTTCCGCCATGATCGCATCCCCAAAACAGGGTGCTAATCCAAACGAATGACTATTTAAAAATATTATGGATTTTATAATAAAATAGAATTTATAAAATTGGCTTTCGGAGCTATAGTGTAGGATGTCTGCTACCGATATTGATGCACATGATGCGGTGAAGAGAGCGGTTGAACGTGCAGTAGACGAATACACGGAAGCAATCAGTGCAGTTGACACCGGGTTTTTGAACCCGAACACGATGGGCATTGGTGAATCAGAAATTGCAGAGTATTATTCAAAGAACCACAATGAGCGAACTCATCAAGCGAAAATTGAGTTAACAAAGACAGAAGATGCGAAGTTCCAGGCAGAAGTACTAGGTGTGAAGGAACTACAGTGAGACTGTCTTACGTGGATCGTTCGCCAAAGACACGCTCTAAGTCTCGCACGTCGTTCCTGGCGGGAGTCGGATAGATCCGTGATTCAGCGCGCCACGTCGCTCACATTTTCGACTGGGCGTCTCTGTCTTGCTTCAGAACTTCGACCCGCTCGGCGCGTCCGGCAGTTCCACCTTGTCGTACTCGATGCCGAGTTCGTTGAGGGCCGCTTCCACGTCCTCTTCGCGGGCGAAGTCAGCGCCGGCTTCCTCGCGGATGCGCTGGGCGGTCGCGAGCACCTCGCCCTTGCGCTCGTCGGGGATCGAGAACTTGTCGGTCGAGAGTTCCAGGAGGAAGCCGTTGTGGTCGCGGGTGTACAGCGAGTGGAAGATGCCCCGATCGAACTCGTTGTAGTGGCGGTCGGCGTCGTCGAGGGCCTCGCGAATCTCGACGAACCGCTCGGGGTCGATCGACAGGGCGAGGTGGTGGACGCCGCCGACGCCGCCCCGTGGCGGTTGCTGGTTCGAGGGCCGGTCGCCGACGAAGAAGGTGATGATACGACCGTCGCCGGTGTCGAAAAACAGGTGGGTCGAGGAGGGGTCGTCGAGGTTGGGCTGGCGCAGGACCAGCGGCATCCCCAGGAGATCGCGGTAGAATTCGATGGTGTCCTCCTCGTTGCTGCCGACCAGCGTGATGTGGTCGGTGCCGGTGGTGTGGATGGGGCTGTCCGGGAGGTCCGCGGTCACGTCGGGGGTGTCGTCTGCCATGGTCCCCTGTACGGGCGGGATTCGCTTGGGCCTGTCGGCGATCCGGCCCCTGTCGGCCCGGGGGTCACTCCGAGAGGACGCCTTGTATGTGACCCTCTGGCTGTGTGTCGTCGGTGACGGTGAACGCGTCGAGCAGGTCACGCAGGTCCCGGGCGCGCTCGGACAGGCCGGTCACGTCGTCACGCACACCGCTGACGGCGGTGGTCTGTTCGCGGGTCACGTCGGCGGCCTCGTCGGCCCGTGTCGCGGTTTCCTCGCTGATTCCCCCCACGTCGTCGACCATCGCGACGACCTCCTCGGCGGAGGCCGCCTGATCGTCGGTCGTCGTCGCGATCGACTGGACGCCGTCGTTGGTCTCCTCGACGTGGGTGACGATGTCGCCCAGCGTCTCGGCGGTCTCTTCGACGGCCTCGACGCCCTCGTCGATGCGGTCGTCGGCCCGGCGGATGTCCGTCACCGCCGTCTCCGTCGCGGTCTGGACGTCCGTGATGAGTCCCTCGATCTCCTCGGTCGCCTCGGCGGTCTCGGTCGCCAGTTGCTTGACTTCGTCGGCGACGACGGCGAACCCCTCCCCCGCTTCGCCGGCGCGGGCGGCCTCGATGGAGGCGTTCAGCGCGAGGATGTTCGTCTGCTCGGCGATGTCGTCGATCAGGTCCACGATCGACTCGATCTCGTCCATCTCGGCCCGGAGCGCTTCGATCTCCTCGACGGCCGTCCGGGCCGCCTCCCCGACGGCAGTGATCTTCTCGACGGCGTCTGTCGCACGCTCGCGGCCCTCCTCGCCGAGGGCGGCAGCCGCCTCGGACTGGTCGGCGATCTCGTCGGTCGAGGACGCCACCTCCTCGATGGTCGCCGACAGGTTCGTCAGCTCGTCGGCGGCCTGCTGGACGCTCTCGCGCTGTCGTTCGGCGTCCTCCGCGATCCGTTCGACCGTCTGGCTCACCGACTGGCTGGTGTCGGTCACGCGGTCGCTTTCCTCGGCGATGGTGCCGCTCTCCTCGTCGACAGTGACGGCGAACTCCCGGATTCGGACGACCGTCGATTCCAGTTCGTCGACCATCTCGTTGAACGCGGTCGCGATCTCGGCCATCGCCTCGCTGTCCTGGTCGGTGTCCAGTCGGCGGGTCAGGTCGCCGTCGGCGGCCGCCGCCATGACCTCGCCGAACTCGCGGGCCCGGGACTCCAGGTCGGCCGCGAGCGCCTGTGCCTCCTCGTGGGCCTGCTCGGCCTCCGCCTGTGCCTGTCGCGCCCTGGCGCTGGCGTCTTCTGCCTCCTCGCGTGCCCGTTCCGACTCGTCGATGGTCTCGCCCAGCGACTTGGCGGTCCGTTCGAGCGAGTCGAATACGCGCCCGATCTCGTCGTAGCGGTCCACGTCGAAGGTGATGTCGTAGGTTCCGTCGTCGACCTCGCCGACTTTCCGGTCGAGGACGACCAGCGAGTGGTACATCTCCGCGTAGGCGAGAAAGCCGGTGAGGATGGTCACTGCCGAGACGCCCAGCGCCGCGAGCAACGGGTCCTCGACTGTCAGCCCGAACACGAACGGACTGATCCCGAGCGACAGGACCGCCATCCCGAGCAACCGGGCCCCGAGGTTCCGCCGGACGACCGCCGGAAAGTACGGCTCGATCTGCACCGCGATCGACCCAAACCAGGTCATGATCCGCTCTGAAACGCTCGTCGAACGTGTGGCTGTCATAGATCGAGCAACTCCACTATACTATCCCCCTGTTCAGCCACAGTGGCTAAAACGCTCGGGCGTGGTTATCAGGGTTGATATCTTGGCACAGTAACACGTTCCCGGACAGGTGGTCACGGCGGACCCGAACACTCAACAGGGAGACGCCCGTCGCACTGGGACATGGCTGGCACCAACCGGCAGTGGATTCTCGAGAGCCGACCGACCGGCGAACCGACGATGGACAACTTCGAACTGCGCGAGAGTGAGGTTCCCGAACCGGACCACGGCGAGGTCCTCGTCGAGTCCCGCTATCTTTCGGTCGACCCGTATATGCGTGGCCGGATGCGCGACGCCGAGTCCTACGCGGAACCGTGGGACGTGGGCGACGTGATGCAGGCCGGGGTCGTCGGTGCGGTAGTCGAATCCAACCACCCGGACTTCGAGGAAGGCGACGTGGCAACGGGGAACCTCCGCTGGGCCGAGTACGCCGTCGCCGACGGCGACGAACTCCAGCCCGTCGACCCGGACCTCGCACCGGTTTCGACGGCGCTGGGCGTGCTGGGAATGCCCGGCCGGACGGCCTACTTCGGGACGCTGGAAGTCGCCGAACCCGAACCCGGCGACACCGTGCTGGTCTCGGGTGCGGCGGGTGCGGTCGGCTCGGTCGTCGGCCAGATCAGCAAGCTCGCGGGCGCTCGCGTCGTCGGCATCGCCGGGGCCGAGGAGAAGACCGACTGGCTCACCGAGGAGCTGGGCTTCGACGCGGCGATCAACTACAAGGAGGCAGACAACCTCTACGCCGCGGTCGGGGAGGCCTGCCCCGACGGCGTCGATGCTTACTTCGACAACGTGGGCGGCGAGATCACCGACGCCGCGTTCGCCCACCTGAACGTCCGGGCTCGCGTCGCCGTCTGTGGTCAGATCTCCCTCTATAACGCCACCGAACGCCCGATGGGCCCCCGGAAGCTGGCGGGGCTGATCGAGACCCGCGCCCGCGTGCAGGGCCTGCTCGTCCGGGACTGGGCGGGGCGGTTCGGCGAGGCGACCGAACAGCTGGCCGAGTGGGTCCAGAACGGCGACGTCCAGTACCGCGAGACCGTCACCGAGGGCTTCGAGAATATGCCCGAGGCCTTCTTGGGGCTGTTCGACGGCGTCAACATCGGCAAGCAACTCGTGAAAGTCGAAGACTGAGCCGGCGAAGGACCGGGCGTGACTACCCCGGTCGCTACCGGGCGAATTCGCCCGTTTGCAGGCGAACAGGTATTTAGTGCTCGCAGCCCTAGGCCCGCCGATGTCGACCCCTCCGTCGTCGAGGCCAGCGTCCCTGCCGTCGGAGCTTCCCGACCCCGAATCGCTGTCCGAAATCTTTCACGTCTACGATGTCGAGATGGCCGACGGGGACGCCCGGTACTACGGCGAACCGATGGCTGCGCAGGACGCCGTCGTGCAGAAACTCGCCCCGCGCTTCCGGGAACGGGGCTACCGCGTCCGACTGGCCCGCGAGACCGGCGAGCACGTCCTGGTGGTGACCGAGCGGTCTACGGGCGTCGAGGGGATCCCCTGGACCAACGTCGCGCTGTTCGGCCTCACCGTCGCGACGACGCTGTTCGCAGGTGCCCGATGGTACGGATTTTCCCTCGAAGGTAGCCCGGCCGCGTTGCTCGGGGCCTGGCCGTTCGCTCTCTCCGTCCTGTCTGTGCTGGCGGTCCACGAGTTCGGTCACTACGCCCTCTCGCGGTACCACGGCGTCGAGGTTTCCCTGCCGTACTTCATCCCGATTCCGAACGTCCTCGGGACGCTGGGCGCGGTGATCCGGATGCGCGATCACATCCCGAGTCGTCGCGCACTTTTCGACATCGGCGTCGCTGGCCCGCTGGCCGGGCTCGCCGCGACCGTCGTGGTCACCGCCGTCGGCGTCTCGCTTCCGCCGGTCGACGTCGGGGCCGCCGCCGGCACCTCCTTCGCCCAGCAGTACCAGCTGGGCTACCCGCCGCTGATCCAGGGGATCGCGCTGTTGCTGGGCGAACAGCTCTACTACAGCGATCCGTCGCTGATCGCCAACCCCGTCGTCATCGGCGGCTGGGTCGGCGCGTTCGTCACGTTCCTGAATCTGCTCCCGGTCGGGCAACTCGACGGCGCGCACGTCCTCCGGGCGCTGATCGGCGACCACCTCGACACCGCACAGTTGCTGGTGCCCGTCGGCCTGCTCGGGCTGGCGGCGTACGTCCACGTCGTCGAGGGTGCCACGATGGTCGCCGTCCTCTGGGGGTTCTGGGCGGTTCTGGCGTTGCTTTTCACCCGAATCGGCGGGGCCGAACCGCTCGACACGACGCCGGTCGACCCCCGTCGTCGAGCGGTCGCGGCCGTCACGCTCGCGCTGGCGGTCCTGACGTTCACGCCGATGCCTATCGTCTTCACCGGGCTCTGAGCGCTACTGGAGGTATCCCGAACCGATGGCGACGAGCGGCACCAGGATCGCGAGGTACGCCGCTGCGGAAAGTGCCCAGTCGAGACGGATTCGTTCGATCCGACTGCGTCCCAGGCCCCGCGCCTGGGGGAGGACGACGACGGTGAAAAAGCCGACCATGGCGAGGTACATGACTGCCGCCGTGAACAGGTACGTGCTCACGGAGACACCGAGCAACGCCTCGCCGAACAGCAAGAGAGTGACGTACAGCGGTCCGCTGGCTCCGCCGGCCAGGTAGTGAGCGACCGCGGCCAGTCGGGGGTGAGCGTCCCCGGGTCGACGGTCAGTGAGGACGCCGGCGGCGACCAGCGGTGGCGTCATCCCCTCCGGGAGACGCGTCATCACGCCGTCCATCGCGAACGTGGCGATCGTGCCGGCCACGACGCCGACCACGAGTCGAAGCGGTACCGCAAACGACGGTGTGGCGACCAGCGGCTCCATACCCATATTCGGGGGTGTGGCCACTTCGGCGTTCCCGTTCGGGTGGCAAAGTCCAAGCCGTCGCAGGCCCTGGCATGGGTATGCGTCTGTTCTGGCACCGCCGCGACCTGCGCACCCGTGACAACGTCGGCCTGGCCGCCGCCGCGACCGACACCGTCGTCCCCGTCTTCGTCGTCGACGAGGCCCTGTTCGATGCCGTCGGCGACCGCCAGCAGGCCTTCTTCCTGCGCGGCGTCGAGCGACTGCGCGAGCGCTACCGCGACCTGGGAAGCGACCTGGTCGTCCGGGCCGGCGACCCCGAGTCGGTCCTCCCGGCGCTCGCCGCCCAGTTCGACGCCGACGGCGTGACCTGGAACGAACACTATCGCCCCGAGCGCCGGGCCCGGACCCGACGGGTGCGCGAGGCGCTCGACATCGACACCGCCGAACACACGGACCACGTGCTGGTCGATCCCGGCCGTCTGGAACCGACCTATCCCAATCACAGTCAGTTCCACGACGACTGGCAGGCGGTGTCCAAACACGATCCCGTGGCGGAACCCGACCCGGCCGACCTGGCCGACGTGCGCGACGACGGCGAGATTCCGACGGCCGAGGCCGACATCGACCTGCCTGCGGCCGGCTACGACGCCGCCAGCGAGCGGTACGACGCGTTCCTCCAGGACGGCATCGACACGTACAGCGACACCCGCGACGACCTCGCCGCGGCCGTCGACCGGCCGACACAGGCGGTCTCGCGCGTATCGCCGTACCTCGCCGCCGGGATGATCGGGATCCGGGAGGTGTGGCGTGACGCGACCCGTATCTACGATGCCGTCGACGGCGACCGGCGTCGCAACGTCTCGAAGTACCGCTACGAACTCTCCTGGCGGGAGCAGAACTACCACCTGCTGTACTACAACCGAAACCTGGCGACGGAGAACTACGAGTCGATGCCCAACGGCATCGCGTGGCGCGACGACCCCGAGGCCGTCGCGGCCTGGAAAGCCGGCGAGACGGGCTATCCGCTGGTCGACGCCGGGATGCGCCAGCTGAACCGGGAGGGGTACGTCCACAACCGGCCCCGGCAGGTCGTGGCCTCGTTCCTGACGAAACACCTGCTGATCGACTGGCGCAAGGGGGCTCGCTACTTCACCGAACAACTGGTGGATCACGATCCAGCCTCGAACCACGGCAACTGGCAGTGGATCGCTGGCACCGGCACCGATTCCGTCGACGTGCGCATCTTCGATCCGGTGAGCCAGATGGCGAAGTACGACGACGGTGCCGACTTCGTGCAAGCCTACGTTCCCGAACTCCGGGACGTGCCCGCGGGAAAAATCGTCGACTGGCCGAATCTGTCGGCCGACGAGCGCGACGAACTGGCACCGGACTACCCCGACCCTATCGTCGGCCGCGACGAGGGGTACGAGCGCGCCCAGCGCACCTTCGAGCGGGCGCTTGGCAAGCGCTAGCGCATCGGGATCATCCTCGTGCGTGCTACCGCAGTGAAAAACGATCGTCAGTGCCGATGGTTCGGAGCCGAAATCGGCGGCTGGCGACGATGATCCCGCTCAGTCGTCGCCGGCGGGGACCGCCCGGTCGCTGGTGACCATGTCCGCGGCCTTCTCCGCGATGGCGATGGTCGGCGCGTTCGTGTTCCCGCTACTGATCGTCGGCATGACCGACGCGTCGACGACGCGGAGGCCGTCGACGCCGTGGACGCGCAGGCGCTCGTCGACGACGGCCATGTCGTCGTCGCCCATCTTGCAGGTGCCGACGGGGTGGTAGACGGTGTGGGCCGTCTCGCGGACGTGGGCCTCGATCTCGGCGTCGGTCTGGACGTCCTCGCCGGGCCAGACCTCCTCACCGCGGAACTCGTCGAGCGGGTCGGCCTGCGCGATCTCCCGCGACCGTTTGACGCCCTCGATCAGGACCTCCAGGTCACGGTCCTCGCTGAAGTACTGCGGGTCGATCACCGGGTCCTCGTGCGGGTCCGCCGAGGCCAGCTCGATCCGGCCGCGGCTCTCCGGGCGGACCTGTGTCGCACCGATGGAAAAGCCCATGCCTTCCTCGGGGTTGGCGAACCCGTGTTCCATGTAGTAGACGGGTGCGAAGTGGAACTGGAGGTTCGGCGCGTCCAGGTCCGGGTCCGTCCGGACGAAGCCGCCGCTCTCGGCGATGTTGGTCGTCGCCGCGGGCTCGGGCGGCCCATCGGTCCGCTCGTAGACGGTGAACGCGAACAGGTGATCCTGCAGGTTCCGACCGACGCCGGGCAGGTCGACCGCGACGTCGATGTCGTGGTCTGCCAGATGGTCGGCCGGCCCGATGCCCGAGCACATGAGCAACTGCGGGGAGTTGACCGCGCCGGCGCTCAGGATCACTTCGGCGTCGGCGGCGGCCTCGCGACGGTCGCCGTCCTGTTCGTAGACGACACCGGTCGCCCGGCCGTCCCCGACGGTGACCTCGGTGACCTGTGCACCCGTCTCGACGGTCAGGTTGTCACGCTCCATCGCCGGCTTGACGTAGGCTGCGGCCGCGCTACACCGGACGCCGTCTTTCTGCGTGACGTGGTAGTAGCCGACGCCCTCCTGCTCGGCCCCGTTGAAGTCGTCGTTGCGGGGGATGCCGACGGACTCGGCGGCCTCGATCATCGCCGCCGAGGTGGGGTGGGGATCGAGTTGGCCGGTCACGTTCAGCGGCCCACCCTCGCCGTGGAACTCGTCGGCGCCCGGCTCGAAGTTCTCGGCACGTTTGAAGTACTCCAGCATATCCTCGTATCCCCAGCCCTCGTTGCCCTGCTCGGCCCAGGTGTCGTAGTCGAGTTCGTTGCCCCGGATGTAGATCATCGCGTTGATCGAACTCGACCCGCCCAGTACCTTCCCGCGGGGCCAGTACAGCGCCCGGTCGTTCATCTCCGTCTGTGGCTCGGTGTAGTACTCCCAGTCCACGTCGCTCTTGAACAGCTCCCCGAACAGTGCAGGGACGTGAATCTCGTCTTTCTCGTCCGGTGTCCCCGCTTCCAGCAACAGGACATCGGCGTCGCCGTCGGCCGAGAGGCGGTGGGCCATCGCGCAACCGGCCGATCCGGCACCGACCACGATATAGTCGTGCGTGTGGGTGGTTCCCATGACACGCTACACGGGTGATTAACTATTAAAGATGAATGGTAACGAATCTCAACCCGGAAGCCGAGTGCTGGCATCGGTGTGAATACCGGCTGGGTCACGGCTGACCCCAAGGAGTAATGTGGCGACCCGCCGGTACTCCGGGTATGGCTGAGGCGAGACAGCGAGCGCTCGTGGTGGGTGCGTCTTCGGGGATCGGCGAGGCGCTGGCGCGCGAACTCGCGGACGCGGGCTACGACGTGGGCCTCACCGCCCGCCGACGGGAACTGCTGGAGGACCTGGGACGCGTCCTCCCGACGAAGGCGTACGTGACGCGGATGGACGTGACAGACCTCGACGCGGCCCGGGCGAGTTTCCACGAGGTCGTCGACGCGATGGGCGGGGTCGACGTGGTCGTGCTCAACGCCGGCGTCGCGTTCGAGAACCCCGACCTGGAATGGGAGCCCGAACGGGATACCATCGACACGAACGTCCGCGGGTTCACCGCGCTGGCGACCGCCGCGATGGACCGCTTCGAAGACCAGGGCCACGGCCACCTCGTGGGCCTCTCCTCGGTCGCGGCCCGCTTTGGCAACGGCGAAGCGCCGGCCTACGGGGCCTCCAAGGCCTTCGTCTCGAACTATCTGGAGGGTCTGCGCTACCGGGCGGGCCGGATCGACGCCGACGTGGACGTGACGACTATCGAACCCGGCTACGTCGACACCGACCTGGCCGGCGGCGACTTCTGGAAGGCCGACCGGGAGACGGCCGCCGAACAGATCCGCCGCGCCATCGAGAAGAACCGTCGGCACGCCTTCGTTACGCGCCGGTGGGTGCTGGTCGCGAAACTCATCGACTACCTGCCCGACGTGCTGAAACGCCGGCTGTTCCGCTGATCGGATTGCGCGCCGAGTTCGCTCAATCGAGTGCGTAGCCGATGTCCTCGGTCAACTCCACGTCGCTCTTCCGGAAGGTGCCCGTCCCGCGAGCCAGTTCGTTGCCCTCGTCGTCGGTGGCGACTGCACCCGCGATCAACTGGCTGGGGTTGTCGTTCAGTACCTGCCCCTCGGCGTGGATCGCGCCGGTCGAGACGGGGCGTTCGAGATAGAGGTTGAAGTCCGTCGTCAACACGAACACGTCCTCGACCAGCGAGTTGGCGGCGAAGAAGGCCGCGTCGTCGAGCGCCTTGAAGTACAGCGAGCCGTGGACCGCCCCGAGCGCGTGGTGGTACTCCTCGTCGACCGGGATTTCGAGGGTGGCCTCGCCCTCCCGGATGGACAGCTCGCCGGGGACGTGGTCGTTGACCTTCGCGCCGTGGTACATCGCCTCCAGTTTCCGGTAGTGGTCCGACATGGCCCGTCACAGACGCGGGTGGGGCAAAAACGGTCGGATCGGTCGCGCCGGCCGAACCGCGCTGGATCAGGGCAACGCCTCGCGCATCCGCGCTACGTCGTCGCTGTCGTGGCCACAGAAGACGGCGGCGTCGGTCCGCCGTTGCAGGTCGTTCAGGAACTGCAAACTGTCGAACCAGTCGCGTTTGCTCCACATGAGTGCCCCGCCCATCGGCTGCTCGTCGTCGAAGTTCGCGCGGGTGTAGGCCTCGTCCCCGATGAACAGGGCCGTGCCGAACCCGTCGAGGTCGAGTTTCGTCCCCAGCAGACCGGGCGTGTGCCCCGGGAGGTGGAGCAGTTCGAGGTCCGCAAACAGTTCCGTCCGGTCGCGGTGAACGACCGCCCAGTTCAGGTCGTGATCGAAGTCGCCGCGGACGTAGGCCGTCGAGCCCTCGTCGGTCTCGGTGCTGTAGTAGGCGTATTTCAACTCGTCCTCGTGGACGTAGATCGGCACGTCGGTGCCGGCGAAGTGCTGGAGGCCGCCGGCGTGGTCGAGGTGGAGGTGGGTCTGGACGACGGCGTCGATGTCGTCGAGGGCGTACCCGGCTTCCTCCAGCGCGTCCGGGAGGGCGTGCTCGGCGGCGTCGTAGTGCTCGAAGGCGTCGTACAGCGCCGACGGCCAGTGGCCGTCACCGGCCTCGGGGTGGGAGCCGGTGTCCCACAGCACGGTGGCCTCCGGGTGGTCGATCACCAGGTTGTACACCGGCCCCTCACCCATCATCGTGTCGGGGTTGGGCTCGGTGGCGGTGCCGACCGAGAAGTTCTCGACGATGTGGTTCACGTCCGTCCGGAGAGTCCCCCGGTCGACGACCGTCACGGTCGCGTCTACCATGGCCGAGAGTGCGAGCGGGAGGTGTTAAAATTTCGTCCAGTTCTCGTTCCGGTGTGGTACCGAGTTCCGGGGAAACGTGTATCACGGTGCCGTCTGAATCGAGACTGGTTACCAACCTATGTCACGTGGCAATCGTCTCGACGCCTACCACTTCTACGAGGACGACTGGGACAGCTACGAGCAGTTGCGCGAGGCCTTCGAGTGGGCGGTACCCGACCAGTTCAACATGGCGACCTACGTCTGTGACCGCTGGGCCACGGACAAGCGCCGGGTGGCCCTGTTCGGCGAACACGAGGCAGGCGACGGGTCGTCGACGCCGACCGACGCGACGGGCATCCCCGCGGGCCAGCGCGAGACCTACACCTTCTGGCAGTTTCAGACCATCACGAACCGGCTGGCGAACTACCTGCGCGACCAGGGGGTCGAGCGGGGCGACCGCGTCGGCGTGAACGCGCCCCAGCGCCCGGCGACGATGTTCGCCCACGTCGCGGCCTGGAAACTCGGGGCGGTCTCGGTGCCGCTGTCGACGCTGTTCGGCCCCGACGCCGTCGAGTACCGCCTCGACGACTGTGACGCCGTCGCCGCGGTGGTCGACGCGTCGAACCTCGACACCGTCCGGGAGGCCCGTGAGTCCCTGCCCGCGCTGGAGACGGTCGTGACCGTCGGCGACGCCGAGCCGCAGGCCGACGAAGTGGCCTTTCAGGACGCCGTGGCCGACCAGTCCCGGACCTTCGAGACCGTCGCCACCGACGCCGAGGACGACGCCATCATCATCTACACGTCGGGGACGACCGGCGATCCCAAGGGCGTCCGGCACGCCCACCGGATGTTGCTCGGTCACCTCCCCTTGTTCGTCACGACGATGCTGAACATGGACCTACAGGACGGCGACGTGTTCTGGACCCCGGCCGAGTGGGCCTGGATCGCCTCGCTGTTCGACGTGGTGGTCCCTGCGCTCTTCTACGGTCAGCCGGTCGTCGCCTACAACGGCGGGCAGTTCGACCCGGAGACGGCCTTCGAGATCGTCGAGCGCTACGGCGTCTCGAACTTCTTCGCGCCGCCGACGGCCCTGCGCATGATGATGCAGGTCGAAGACACCGACCGGTTCGACGTGGACACGCTCCGCACCATCGCCAGCGGTGGCGAGTCACTCGGCCAGAACATCGTCGACTGGGCGGCCGACACGTTCGGCGGGACGACCGTCCACGAGGGGTACGGCCAGACCGAGGCGAACCTGCTCGTCGGCGGCTGTACCGCCCTCACGGAGTTCCGGGAGGGATTCATGGGCCGGCCCGGCCCCGGGCACGAGGTGGCCATCGTCGACCCCGACACCGCCGAGCCGACCGTCGACCGCGGCGAGGTCGGCGAGATCGCCGTCCGGTACGAGGACGATCCGGTCTGTTTCGTGGAGTACTGGAACAAGCCCGAGAAGACCGCGGGCAAAGTCAAGAACGGCTGGCTGCTCACCGAGGACCTCGGGCTGATGGACGAGGACGGGTACGTCCAGTTCAAGAGCCGCAAAGACGACGTGATCATCTCGGCGGGCTATCGCATCGGGCCCGAAGAAGTCGAGGACAGCGTCGCCGGCCACCCGGCCGCCGCCGACGCCGCCGTCATCGGCGTCCCGGACGACGAGCGCGGGACGGTCCCGAAGGCCTTCGTCGTCCTCGCCGACGGGTACGACCCGACCGACGACACCCGCCAGGCCCTCCGCCAGCACGTCCGCGATCGACTGGCCAAGTACGAGTATCCCCGCGACATCGAGTTCGTCGACACCCTCCCAAAGACCGCGACGGGGAAGGTCAGGCGTGCGTCCCTGCGCGACCGGGAGGGGCTGGAGTGACGGTCAGCCGTCGTACCGCGTGAGCGCGTCGAGTTCCTCCGCGGGCACGTCCTCGAAGGCCTCGCGGGCGACGGTGCGCTTGTGGACCTCGTCGGCCCCGTCGACGATGCGGAACTGCCGGACGCTCTCGTAGAAGTCCGCGACGGGCAGATCCTTGGCGATGCCGTTGCCGCCGAGGAACTGGAGGGCGGTGTCGATGGCCTCCTGGGTGGCGTTGGCGGTGAACACCTTCGCCATCGAGACCTCGACGCGGGCCTCGTGGCCGGCGGAGATCCGGTCGGCGGCCTGGCGCACCAGCGACCGGGCGGCCGCCAGGTTGGTCTCCTGTTCGGCGATGACCATTCGGGGGTGCTGTTTCTCGGCCAACTTGGAGCCGAAAGCGTCGCGCTCGCTCATGTAGGCCTTGGTCACGTCCAGCGCTCGCTCGGCCATCCCCGAGTAGCGCATACAGTGGGTCAACCGGGCCGGACCGAGCCGCTCCTGAACGTGCTCGAAGCCCTTGCCTTCCTCACCGAGCAGGTGTTCCTCGGGGACGCGCACGTCGTTATATTTGATCTCGGCGTGGCCCATCCCGTGCACGTCGCTGCCGACGTGGGGGATGTTCCGGACGACCTCGACGCCGTCGGCGTCTTTGGGCACCAGAAAGACCGAACAGCCCTCGTAGGGGTGGGCCTCCTGGTCAGTCCGGGCGAACACGAGCAACACGTCGGCCTTGATGCCCTTGCTGGTCCACCACTTGTGCCCGTTGATGACCCACTCGTCGCCGTCTTTCTCCGCTGTCGTCTTGAGCATCTTCGGGTCCGAGCCGCCGCCCTGCATCGGTTCGGTCATCGAGAAGCCCGACGCGATCTCGCCCTCGACGAGCGGCTTCAGGTACTCCTCTTTCTGGAGCTCGGAGCCGTGCAGTTCCAGCAAGTGCATATTCCCCTCGTCGGGGGCGTCGACCCGCATCGCGATCTGGCCCAGCGTCGACCGTCCGGCCTCCTCGAAGGTCGGGAGTGTGTCACGGAAGTCGTAGCCCATTCCGCCGTACTCCTCGTCGATCTGGGGCGCGTAGACACCGTACTCGCGGGCCGCCTCGCGGAGTTCGTCGATCGTGCTGTCCGACACCGACATCCCGCCCGACAGTTCCCGCTCCTTGGGGAGGACGACTTCCTCCATCAGATCGTGTGCGCGGGACGCCAGTTCCTCGGCCGCCTCGGAGTCGTTGAACGTGAGCATATCCCGATGGTCCCGCGGAACCAACATAAATCCCGGGTCGGAATCTCACAATGTTAGAATATAGTCGGCAAGCGTCGCACGATGTTAGGTCTCCTGACCCCACGCGGGCGGAACCGCTTAGGGGATCGGCGTCGAGGCGTGGGGCGTGACCACGGCGGAGCCGACGACGCGCGAGGCCTTGCTGTCGCGGGCGGCCGACTACGCGGCGACCGTGCCGATCGACCTCGACGTGGCCGAACTGGCGTGGGCGATCTCCGAGCGGGCCCGCCGGCGGGCCGGCTGTTGCCGGTACGACCCCGAAACCGGCGAGATCACCGTCGTCCTCACCTGGGACGCCTACCGCGAGTTCGGCTGGGCGGAGTTCCGGGGGACGATCAGACACGAACTCGTCCACGCCTGGGAGTTCCAGCAGTTCGGCGAGTCGGGCCACGGCGAGCGGTTCTACCGGAAAGCCGACGAGATCGACGCGCCACGACACTGTCGGTCGTTCACCGACGGCCGGCTCGAACTGGTCTGTACTGACGAGCACTGCGACTGGCGGCCCGAGCGCCACCGCGCCTCGAAGCCCGTTCGCCAGCCCGACGCGGGCTACCAGTGTGGCGACTGTGGCAGCGAGTACGTCGTTCGCCACCGCGAGTCGGGCCGGACCTGGCGGACGACCGCCGGCTACGAGCGCGCCCGCGAGGCGCTGGGCGACGACTGGTAACCAGTACATAGCCCTCCCGAGTCTACGGGGGTCCGTTTCGCCTGCCGCTGGGGATGGTCTGGATGCGGTGTTGTCCGTCGGTTCTCGACCCGAAGCGAGCGGGTTCTGTCGGATGCGACCCCGGATCGCCCCGTTGTGCTTCCGGCGGCCGGCCGTCGCCGAAGGGGGACGACTTATCCGGCAGATACCCTTACACGCGACCATGGCAAGTGTTCGGATCGGTTCGGCGTTCGGTATCCCGATTCGCCTGGGCGGATCGTTTCTGCTCGTTCTCCCGGTCCTGGTCTTCCTGATCGGGTCGCAGGTCGGCACGACCGCGGAGGTCCTCGGCGAGGCGCTCGGCACGACGATCGACGCGGCGGCACTCAGTGCTGGCTCACTCCCGTGGGTGCTGGGGCTGGCGGCCGCGCTCGGGCTGTTCGGTGGTGTGTTGATCCACGAGTTCGGCCACGCGCTGGTCGCCCAGCGGTACGGCGTTCACGTCGACTCGATCACCCTCTGGTTTCTCGGCGGACTGGCCCAGCTGGAGGAGTTCCCCGAGGACTGGAAACAGGAGTTCACCATCGCCGTCGCCGGCCCCGTCGTCAGCGTCGGCGTCGGCGCGGTCTGTTACGCGGCCTTTCTGGCCTTCCCGGTCGGCCAGCCCGCGCCGCGGTTCGTCTTCGGCTATCTGGCCATCCTGAACGTCTTCCTGGCCGCGTTCAACCTCCTGCCAGGGTTCCCGATGGACGGCGGGCGCATCCTCCGGGCGATCCTCTCGCGCAACCGCTCGCGGCTGGACGCCACCCGCATCGCCGCCGGCGTCGGCAAAGGTTTCGCCGTCCTGCTCGGCCTCGGTGGCATCCTGCTCGGTCAGCTGTTCTGGATCGCCATCGCCTTCTTCATCTACATCGGGGCGACCGGCGAGACCCGCCAGCTGATCCTCGAAGCCGCCTTCGAGGGGCTGTCCGTCGCCGACGTGATGACGCCCGCGGGCGACCTCTCGACGGTCACGCCCGAAACCAGCGTCGCCGACCTCGTCGACCGGATGGTCAAAGAGCGCCACACCGGCTACCCCGTCGTCACCGAGTCCGGCGACCTTCGGGGCATCGTGACACTCTCGGACGTCCAGCAGGTCGATCCCGTCGAGCGCGACGCGATGCGTGTCGAGGACGTGATGTCGACCGATCTGCGGACGGTCACACCCGAGACGGAGGCCGAGGACGCCGTGTCGACGATTCTCGGCCAGAACGTCGGTCGCCTGCTGGTCGTCGACGAGACCGGCGATCTCGCGGGGCTGGTCTCCCGGACCGACCTGATGACCGTCTTCCAGATCCTCCAGGAGAGCCGGTCGGCGGCGCTTGGCAAGCCGACGGGCGAGCCGCCCCTCCAGCGGTAGGCGGCCACCTGTCCGTGAACGGACCGCGTTCGCCGCGTGCAACCGAACAGTGATGTGGCTCGCGGTGCCAGAGGGGACAACGGCGAATTTCGATGTCTCACCGCTACAACCCCTCGCAGGTCACGGAGTACTGGCAACACGTCTGGGAGGAGGAAGGGGTCTACGACTGTCCCGACGACGCCGAGGACCCCACCTACGTCCTCGGGATGTTTCCCTACACCTCCGGGGCGCTCCACATGGGTCACGTCCGCAACTACGCGATCACCGACGCCTACGCTCGCTACCGGCGGATGTGTGGCGACGACGTCCTCCACCCGATGGGCTGGGACGCGTTCGGCCTCCCCGCGGAGAACGCCGCCTTCGAGCGCGACACCGATCCCGAGTCCTGGACCCGCACCTGCATCGAGCGGATGCGCGACGAACTCGAACGGATGGGTTTCGGCTACGACTGGTCCCGGGAGATCACGACCTGTGACCCCGAGTACTACCGCTGGAACCAGTGGCTGTTCACCCAGTTCTACGACGAGGGACTGGTCGACTACCGCGGCGCGGCAGTCAACTGGTGTCCCGACTGCGAGACGGTGTTGGCCGACGCACAGGTGAACGAGGTCGAGACCGAGTCCGGAACGGCGGAGGTCTGCTGGCGCTGTGAGACGCCCGTCGGCCGCCGGGAACTCGACCAGTGGTTCTTCACGATCACCGACTACGCCGCGGAACTCCACGCCGGCCTCGACGATCTGGAGGGATGGCCCGAGGGCGTCCGGGACATCCAGCGCAACTGGATCGGCCGGCAGGAGGGCGCACGGGTCACGTTCGAGATCGACGCACCGGCGGTCGACGCCCTCGACGGAGGGACCGTCGACGTGTTCACCACCCGGCTCGACACGGTCTTCGGCGCGACGTATCTGGCCCTCTCGCCGGGCCACGACCTCGCCGACGCGATCGCCGCCGAGGACGAGGCCGTCGCCGAGTACGTCGATCAGGTACGGGCGGCAGACCCCGGCGAGGCCGGGATGTCCGGCGTCGACACCGGGCTGACTGCGACCCACCCGCTGACCGGCGAGGCGATTCCCGTCTACGTCGCCGCCTACGTGCTGGACGACGTGGGCACGGGCGCGGTCATGGGCGTGCCCGCACACAACGAGCGCGACCACGCGTTCGCCACCGAACAGGACCTCCCTGTAGAGCAGGTGATCGAACCCATCGGCGACGCGACGGCCGACCTGCCAGCCGAACCGTACACCGACGACGGGATGCTCACCGCGAGCGGCGAGTACGACGGGCTGGCCAGCGCCGCCGCCCACGAGCAGTTACAGGCTCACGAGGCCGTCGAGAGCGACGTGACCTACCGACTCCGGGACTGGCTCATCTCCCGCCAGCGCTACTGGGGGACGCCCATCCCTATCGTCCACTGCGACGAGTGTGGCCCCGTGCCGGTCCCCGAAGAGGACCTCCCCGTGGAACTGCCCGAGTACGTCCAGACGACGGGCAACCCCCTCGCCGAAAACGAGGCGTTCGTCGAGACGACCTGTCCGGAGTGTGGCGGTCCGGCCGAGCGCGAGACCGACACGATGGACACCTTCGTCGACTCCTCGTGGTACTTCCTGCGCTATCTCTCGCCCGATCTGGCGGATGCCCCCTTCGACACCGAGGTCGCCGACGAGTGGCTCCCGGTGGACGTGTACGTCGGCGGCGAGGAACACGCCATCCTCCACCTGCTGTACATCCGATTTTTCACGCGGGCGCTGGCCGATCTCGGCCTGCTCGACGCCCGCGAACCCGTCGAGCGGCTGGTCAACCAGGGGACGGTGTTGAAAGACGGCACGAAGATGTCCAAATCGAAGGGCAACGCCATCGCGCCCCACGAGTACGGCGCGGAGACGACCCGTCTGTTCGTCCTCTCGGCGGCCCACCCCCAGCAGGACTTCGAGTGGACCGTCAAGAATGTCAGGACCGCCTACGAGTTCCAGCAGGAGCTGTACGGGATGGTCGCCGAGTTCTCGAACGACGAGATCGAGACCCGGACCGAGAGCGAACCGCACGACGCCTACCTCGAACGCGAGATCGACCGGACGATCGCGGCGGTCTCCACCGAGTACGACCGCTTCCGGTTCCACCAGGTGGTGGGCGAACTCCGGCGGTTCGCTCGCCTGCTCCGGCGGTATCGGGACTACGAGTCGCCCTACAGATACGCCTACAGCCGAGCGCTTCGCACGCTCGCGGCGCTGGTCGCGCCCATCGCACCGTATCTGGGTGAGGAGCTGTGGCACCTGCTCGGCGAGGAGGGACTGGCCGCCAGCGCCGACTGGCCGACCGCGCTGCACGACGTGGATGACTTCCGGATCGAGCGGGAACTCGTCCGGAACACGCTCGACGACGTGCGCGATATCACGGACGTGGTCGACATCGCCGACCCCGAGCAAATCGAGATCGTCGTCGCCCAGGACTGGAAGTACCGGGCCTACCAGATCGCTCGCGAGGCCGACGATGACACCGCCGTCGTCGGGCAGATCATGGACGACGAGACCGTCCGCGACCACGGCGAGGCGGCCGCCGACTTCGCCGCCGCGCTGGGCGAGCGCAGCGCCGAGCTGGAGCCGACGATGGCCCCGGACCGCGAGCGGGAGATTCTGGAACAGGCGGCCTGGCTCTTCGAGGACGAGTTCGGAGCCGGGGTCACGGTTCGGCAGGCCGACGACGGCGACGACCTCGCGTCGAAGGCCGAACCCAATCGCCCGGCGATTCACATCAACTGAGCCGCCCGTCCCGCCGCCGGCCGTGTCTCGCGCGGCCGAGTCGACCGTTACGTATTTCTGACAGCTTCTCGACGCATCAGACAGGATGGCAGTTTCGGTCCGAAGTACGGTACGTGGCATGGGGACACGGGCGAATCCGGCGTTCGCGGTCGGGGCGGTGGCCGTCCCGCTCGCGCTACTGGTTTACGCGGTGACACTCGGGACACTCCAGCAACACACCTACGTTCACGTCATGGCGGGTGTGCTGTGGACGGGGACGGACCTGTTCATGGCGCTCGTGCTGGGGCCGGTACTGGGCGGGCTGGCGGTCGAGGAGCGGGCGAACGTCTTCCGGCGGCTCACGCCGAAGACTTCGTTCCTGCTGCCCTCGCTGGCGCTGGTGACCATCGTGGGCGGGATCACGCTCGTGCTTCGCAGTCCGGTCTGGCCGTTCCCGCACGCGCACGCCTGGCTGGCGCTGTTGACTGCCGCGACGCTGCTGCCCGCGCTCGCGCTGATCGGCTGGCAGTTCGACGCCTTCCGTGACTGGCGGTGGCTCGCGGCCTTCGGCGTCGCGCTCGTCGGCAGCGGGGCCTATCTCGCCGTCGCCCTGCCGAACTTCGGGATGACCCGGCCGGTGTTCGTGGTCATCCTGGCCATCGTCACCCTCCTCAGCGTGCTGGGATTCGGCGTGTTGATGCCCGGCGAGGTGCGGATGTACCTGGAGATGCAGTCGGCGAATCCGGACGCGGACCTCATCAGCGAGATCGGGATGCGAAACGCGAAACTCAGCGCGGTGCAGGGACTCGGCCAGCTCGCGATCATCGTCGCGATGGTCTACCTGCGCTGGGGCGGTTTCTAGGTTTTTTCACGTCTCGGCTCTTCTGCGGTGTCATGGATCGCGAACGAACCCGCCGCGCCGTCCTCGGGGCGGTGCTGGCGGGCGGCGTCGCCGGGGCCGTCGGGACGCCGATCCGGCGGTATCTCGACCGGTTCGCGCCGTTCAGCGGCGCCCTCTGGGACACCGTCGACGACGATCTCCCGGAGACCGTCGAGAGTCCCTACGGCGCGGCGACGCTGCGCTACGACGACCACGGCGTGCCCCACGTCTCGGCCGACGACGAGCGGGCGCTGTACTTCGCGGTCGGCTACGTGCAGGGGGCCGACCGCCTCTTCCAGATGGACCTCCAGCGCCGGCAGATGCGGGGCGAACTCTCGGCAGTCGTCGGCGAGGCGACCCTCGATTCCGACCGCTTTCACGTCGCCATGGACTTCGCCGGCGCGGCCGAGGCCACGTGGAACCGTCTGGAGGGGTCCGAGACCGGCGACCTCGTCGAGGCCTACACCGAGGGCGTCAACCGCCACGTCGGTGGCGACCACCCACTCCCCGCCGAGTACGACCTGCTCGGGTTCGAGCCCGAGCCCTGGGGGCCGGCCGACGCCATGCTCGCCGAGAAACAGATCGGCTGGACGCTGACGGGGAGTTTTCGAACACTTCGGCGCGAGACAGTCCGGGCCGCGGGCATCGAGGGGCTGTACCCGAGCCGGCTCGACCACGACGCGGCGATCCTGGGTCACGAGGCGGGCGACGGCGCGGAACCTGCAGTCCGGCAGACGACTGTCCCCTCCGGAACGGACAGCCAGCGTGAGACCCATCCCGACCTCGAGGGCTGGCTCTCGGGATTCGAGTCGCCACCCGGCGTCGGGTCGAACTCCTGGGTCGTGTCTGGCGAGCACACCGCCTCGGGCGCGCCCCTGCTGGCGAACGACCCGCACCTCTCGCTGATGGCCCCGCCCGTGTGGTACGAGATGGGACTGGACGGCCCGGAGACGACGGTTCGCGGGGTCACCTTCCCGGGCGTCCCCTTCGTCGTCATCGGCGAGAACGACGGCGGCGCGTGGGGGTTCACGAACGCCGGCGCGGACGTGATCGACTTCTACGAGTACGAGACCCGCGACGGGCAGTACCGCTACGGCGACGAGTGGCGCGAGTTCGAGACCGAGGAGCGGACGATCGCCGTCGCCGACGGCGAGGACCGAACCGTGACCGTCCGCAAGACCGTCCACGGCCCGATGCTCGGCGTCGAGGCCGACGGCGACGAATTTCGGACCGAGGTCGGCGTCGCCTGGACCGGGTTCTGCGCGACCCGGACGACCGAGGCTGTCCGCGACCTCAACCGGAGCGATGGGCTCGAGGACGCGCTCGCCGCCCTGGAGCGGTTCGACCTGCCGACCCAGAACTGCGTCTACGCCGACCGCGAGGGGAACACCCACTACCGGGTCGTCGGCAAGGTCCCGATCCGACGGACCGACGGCGAGCAGGTTCCCGGGGATCGGGTCTTCGACGGCTCGGCGAAGGAGGGCGAGTGGGCCGGCTACACCCCCTACGGCGAGACCGACTGGACGGGTGAGGGGTTCATCCCGTTCGCGGAGATGCCCCACGCCGACCAGCCCGGCTATCTCGGCACCGCCAACCAGCGCGTCGTCGACGACGCCGACTACCCCTACTACTTCGCGGAGGCCTACGGCGACCCCTACCGGGGCCTGCGGCTCTGGGACCGGCTGGACCGCCGGGTCGCGAGCGACGACCCCGCCGATCCCGCGTTCATACGAGACCTCCAGCGGGACACGTACGACGCCCGGGCCGCGCAGTTCGTCCCGGTTATGCAGGAAGCAGCGTCGGCCGTCGACGGCGACGCCGCGGCGTTGCTCGCCGACCTCGACGGCTGGGACTACCGGATGGACCGCGATTCCCGGGCGGCGCTGGTGTTCGCCCGCTTCGTCGATCACTACCGGGACGTGGTGTTCGAGCCACGCCTCGCCGACGCCCTGGGCGACCGCCGCGACGTGTCCGAGTACTACGGCGGCGACTGGGTGTTGTTCGGGCTCGACCCCGACGCTGCGTGGTTCCCCGACGGGCGGGCGGCGGCCATCGCCGAGGCCCTCGCCCGGACCGCGACGGAACTCGACGAGGAAGGCTGGGAGACCTACGGCGACTACAACACCACGGCGATCGACCACCCGTTCGACCGGTCGTGGCTGAACTACCCCCGCCATCCGACCGACGGCTCGGCGGCCTCGCTGAACAACTTCCGCCACGAGGAATCGGTTGGCAGTAGCTGGCGCATGATCTGCCCGATGGGCGAGTCGGCCCGGTCACAGGGTGCCTTCCCCGGCGGCAACGACGGCTCGGTCTTCTCCGAGCACTACCACGACCAGTTGCGCGCCTGGGCCGACGGCGAGTACAAGCCGATCCCGCTCGGAACGAACGGCGAGGTCGCCGTGCGGTTCGAGGAGGGCGAGCGATGAGCGAGCACCTAGCGACAGTCGGCGACCGCCTCGACGCGCTCCGGGCGGCCCCGCGTCACCGCCGACTGGCGGCCACGGGCGCGGTCGTCGTCGGGCTGGTTGTCGTCCCGTTCCACTGGTTCGGGTTCGTCCTCGGCGGGGCGCTGATCGCGCTCACCCAGCCCTCGCTCGGCCGGGGCCTGCTCGCCGGCCTCGCCTTCGGTGTCCTCTCGTGGCTCGTCTTCGCCCTCTGGCTCGCGGGCACTGGCAATCTCACGCTCTTTTTCGGGATGGGGCAGGTCTTCGCGGTCAGCACCGCCATCCCGCTGGCCGGGGGTCTGCTGGGTGCGCTGGCTCGCGGCATCCGCTAGCGGCCGGTTCCTCGACGGCGGTGCCGCGGCCGTGTCGGTGGGGCAGTGGAGCCACGGGCCACCCGCCGCCCGGTTCGTTTCACGGGTCAGTACGTTGCGAGTATTTTTATTCGCGGCTTCGCTATCCCGGACAGGTTCCCCGATGTCGGACGTGCGTTTCCGTCGAGCCAGGCCGGGCGACGCCGAGGAGATCCTCTCGATCAAGCGGGCCGCGATCGAGGATCTCGAACACTGGCAGTACAGTCCCGAACAGGTCGACGCCTGGAAACCGAAAGACAGCTACCTCGACACGTTCGAGGAGGCCATCGACGACGACCGGTTTATCGTCCACGTCGGGGAACGCGACGACCGGATCGTCGGGTACGGGGCGCTGAACGTCCCCGACGAGCGCATCGACGCCGTCTACGTCCACCCCGACCACCACGGCCACGGCGTCGCGACCGCGCTGGTCAAGCAACTCGAACTCTCCGCGCAGTTCCAGGGCATCGAGACGATCGACATCGTCGCGGCGCGCAACGCCGTCCCCTTCTACGAGTCGGTCGGCTACTGGCGACTCGACGACGAAGTGACCACCATCGAGGACGTGGACGTGGTGTTCGTCCGGATGCGGAAACACCTCGCCGACGACCCGGACCCGTTCGACGCCGACGATCACGAACTCGGCGACGCGGTGGCGTCCGACGCCGACCGCGACCCCGGTGACACGGCCAACGCTGGCGACGACACGCCCGCGGGATCGGCCGAGGGGCCGTCGACTCCGCGACTTGCCGACTCCGAAGCCCCCGAGTGGTTCCAGCTCGACGAGTGGCTCGACGACGACACCGGCGACGTGGACGAACTGTTCGAGTCAACCGAGGAATCCGACGGTTAACCTTCTTTTCGACTGGAACCGATCATCGCGTTCGTCCCACTCACAGTGACCGTTCGTGCAGTCGAAACGAAGGGGTGTTGTAGGACCGGTGACAGGTGCGTGGTTGGACAGTCTTCACCGCTGGGCGACCGGCGCGAACACGTCCTCGTGGAGGCGCTCGGCGACGGTGTCGGTGAGCGTCCGGAGGTTGACGGCGTCCTCACGGTTGTACGAGACGAGCGTTTCGAGTGCGCCGTCGCGGCCGCGCTGGTGTTCCGTCCAGAGGCGGACGGCGTCCTCCCCGGAGATGTCCGGGCGGTCGCGCTCGACGCCGATCTCCTGTTCGATCACTTTGAGTCCGCCCGTGAGCCCGAGTTGCTTGCAGGGGTACATCAGGTCGAGGTGGGGATGATCGAGCGAGAGGTCGAAGGACGTCTCGAGGAAGGGCACGTCGAAGCGTTTCCCGTTGAACGTCACGAGTATGGCGGCGTCCTCGAATTGCGCCCGCAGGGCGTCGGCGGTGAGGTCGTCGCCCCGGACGAGCGTGGTGGTCTCGCCACCCTGGTGGAAACTCACCGTCGTCACTTTGTCGCGTTCCTGGGAGAGCCCGGTGGTCTCGATGTCGAAAAAACAGGCCTCCTCGCGGAAGTTCTCGTACATCCGCCAGCGCTCGCCGCTGGGGAACTGCTCGCCGAAGTAGCGGGCGTCGCCGTTTTCCAGTCGGTCCCGTGCCGTGTCGATGAACGACTGGATGCGGTCGGCCGTGGTCTCCCCGACGACGGAGCCGTCGAACTCGTCCCAGTGGGTGACGCCGGCCTCCCAGAGCCGGCGCTCGGTCGTCTCGCCCACGCCCCGGACCGGGATGAAGCTGTTCTCGATTCGCACACCGACAGGGGTGGGCCGGGCGGACAAAACGCTGTCGCCTGCCGAGTCCCGTGACGATTTATGTCGCTCGCACCCGCAGTCGAACGCATGACCACCTTCCTCGTGGCCACCGCGTCGGTCCACACGACCGCGGCCGCCTGTGACTACCTCGGTGAGCGCGTCACCGCCGACGACACCGTGATCGCCGTCAGCGTCACCGAACCCGACGGCGACCCCCGTGATGCCGGTGATGCGACCAACGTCGCCCGCACGCGACTCGTGGACCCGACCGTCGAGACGATCACCGAGGACGGCCACCCGAGCGAGGTCGTCCAGTCGCTGGTCGCCGAGCGCGACATCGACGAGGTCCTGATCGGCGCACGCCGCGGCGACCCCGACGCCACGCCCGGACTGGGCGGGACCGCCGCCGACCTGCTGGTGAGTCTGGACGTGCCCGTCGTGGTCGTGCCGTTGCCGGAGCTGTCCTGAGACCCCCGCGCTTTTCACCGAGGCCGGCACAGGGGGGCGTATGTCCGGCTCCGAGCTCGCGGCACAGGTCAGGGAGGCGCTTACTGTCGACGCCGAGGCGTTCCAGGAGCGCGCCGAGGCCGAAGCCGAGGAACTGATCGAGGAGGTCTACGACGGGACCTTCGACAACTCCCAGGCCATCATCGGGCTGGAGCAGGAACTGTACGCCGTCGACGACCGCACTGACGCCCTCAGGCGGGTCCCCCGCCAGCTCCTGGACCGCATCGGCTTCGAGAAGGAACTCGGCCTGCACAACGCCGAACTCCAGACCTCGCCCGTCCCACTCTCCCGGTACGGCCTGGAACAACAGGAGGCGGAACTCCAGGCTCACATCGACGCCGCCGAGAAGGCCGTCGGCCGCGAGAACATCCAACTCGTCGCCGACGGGATGTGGACCGTCCCGCCCAACGGCGAGACCGCCACCGACTACCTCCGTGACAGCATCGAGGCCGACGGGGTCCTCGCGAGTGAGACGAGCGAGGGCTCGAAAGACGACCGGGGGGAGTCTTTCGGTGTGCGAGTGGCGACCAATATGTCCGACACCGTGCGGTACCACACGATGGCCAACACCGACTACCCCTCCGGCCTGCGGATCGACGCCCCCCACGTCACGCTGGAGGCCGACACGGTGATGCCCGAGAGCCTCATCACCTCCATCCAGCCCCACTACCAGGTCCCCCACGCCCCCGACCTGCCCGAACACTTCACCTACGCCCTGCGCGTGGCCGGCCCGCTCGCGGCCCTCGGTGCCAACTCCCCCTTTTTCCCGCCGGAGATGTACGACGACGTGCCCGCGGGACAGATCCTGGCCGACGCCTGGATGGAACACCGCATCACGGTCTTCGAGGACGTGCTCAACCCGCCGACCGGCGAGGGCGACCCCAAGGTCTGTTTCCCGCCCGACTTCGACACCGTCGAGGACGCTATCCACGACATCGCCCAGGACCGGACCATCGTCCCGATGGACGTGCCCGACGGCCAGCGGTTCGACGACCGGTTCCGGCACCTCCGGCACAAACACGGCTCCTACTGGCGGTGGGTCCGCCCCGTCTTCGACGGCGCCTCCCGCTCGGCGGCCAACGCCCGCATCGAGTTCCGCCCGCTCGCGGCCCAGCCGACCATCCGGGACGCCGTCGCCTTCCAGGCCCTCTTTGCCGGCCTCATGGAGAGCCTGCCCCGCCGGGAACACCCCGTCCGGAATCTCGACTGGCAGACCGCCAAGGCCAACTTCTACGCCGCCGTCTGTGACGGTCTCGACGCCGAGTTCACCTGGCTTACCGCCGACGCCGCCGAGACGGGTGCCGTCGACGAGATCTACGGTGAGATCTTCGAGTACGCCCGCGACGGCCTCGAACTGCGCGGCCTCTCCACCGAGGAAGCCCGCCGGTACATCCGCCCCCTGCGGGAACGGGTCGACCGCCGGACGACACCCGCCCGCTGGAAACACGGCCTCGTCGAACGGCAGGTCGAACGCGGCGTCCCACTGACCGAGGCCATCTGGGGGATGCAGGCCCGCTACGTCGAGCAACAGACCGAGACCCTTATCGAGGGCTCGTTCGCCGACTGGCTGGACGACTAAATTTTCACTTCGTCGGGTTGCGCGCCCCCGGCGCGCAACCACTCCTCGCAACAATTTAGTATAAAAACTATCTTCACGCTCGGCTCTCCGAGCCTCGCGTGAAGTGAACCGGCGCGCCGAGCGCGCCGGATGCTCGTGTCCTCCTACTGTCCGCCGGCCGCCGACTCGACGTGATCCACGGCGGCCACGGGCGTCTCGACCGCTTCGATACCCTCGATGTCGTGGGTTTCGATCCCCGCGACGGGGCGGCCGAAATCGAGGGCGTGGCCGATCTCCGACAGTGTCCCCGTCGACCCGTCGATGGCGATGGTCGCGTCGCCGTTGAGGACGACGAGGACGTTCCGGGCGTTGCCCAGGTCCGTCGCGATGGCGGTGTCGACGTACTCGTTGGCCGCTGCCCGGTCCGGACCGGGGACGATCCCGATGGTGTGGCCGCCCGTCTCCCGTGCGCCCTCACAGACGGCCTCCATCACGCCGCCGAGGCCGCCACAGACGACCGTGTGGCCCCGATTCGCGAGTTCACGGCCCACCGCTCGGGCGGTGTCGGCCGTCTCGCGGTCGATCACGCCGCCGCCGATCACGCTGACGCGCACCTCACCACTCCATACCGCCGTTGACGGCCAGCACCTGACCGGTCATGTAACTGGACTCCCGACTCGACAGGAAGCGCACGATCCCCGCGATGTCTTCGACCTCGGCGAACCGGTTGAGGGGAATCCGGTCGATGATCTTCTGCTGGACGCGCTCGGGCACGTCTTCGAGCATATCCGTCTTGACGAACCCGGGCGCGACGCAGTTGGCGGTCGACCCCGTCGAAGCGAGTTCGAGCGCGAGCGTCCGGGTGAAGCCAAAGAGCCCGGACTTGGTGGTCGCGTAGTTGGCCTGCCCGTAGTTGCCCTGCTGGCCGACGACCGAGGAGATGTTGATCAGTCGGCCCTGATCGGAGGCCTTGATGTCGTCGAACAGGCAGTGCGTGCAGTTGAACACGCCGCCGAGGTTCACGTCCATCACCGTCTCCCAGTCGTCTTTGGTCATGTTCTCGAACTTCTTGTCGATGGTGATCCCCGCGTTGTTGACCAGCACGTCTACCTGTCCGAACGCGTCGTGGATCCGATCACACATCGACTCCACGTCGTCGTAGTCGGCCACGTCGCCCTGGACGGCGATGGCCGTCCCGCCCTCGTCCTCGATGGCGTCGACGGCCTCGCCCGCCGCCGCCTCCGATGAGCGGTAGTTGACGACCACGTCGGCCCCGTGACGACCCAGTTCCTCCGCGATACCGCGGCCGATGCCGCGTGAACTCCCAGTGACCAGGCAGGTCTGTCCGTCGAGCATACGCGACGTTCGGCCCCGGGGACCAAAAAGGATGTTCGCCCGCCGTCGCAATAATTGCCGTCGTGTGAATCAGGCGACCTGGTCGATCCAGTCCTGGGCGCGTGACTCAGACACTTCGGCGGCCTCGGCGACCGTGGCGGCGTCGGCCGCGGCCAGATCGGCGACCGTCTCGATGCCGGCGGCCTGCAGGCGTTCGGCGTAGGTCGGGCCGATGCCGTTGACCGTGTCCACACCGTCGGCACCCTCCTCGCCGGTGAGGGTGGCCTGTTCGCCGTCCTCGTTCTCGGTCGTCTCGACCTCGATCTCGTCGTCCTCGGCCGGCGGTTCGTCTGCTTCGGGTTCTTCTTCGGTCTCGACGGCCTCGTCGGTTCCCTCGCCGATCTCGATCTCGGTGGCTTCCTCCTCGATTCCCACGTCTTCGCTTTGCTCGTGGAACCACTCGGCGGCGCGGGGCCAGACGTCCTCGTGGGAGGATCCCGAGACCGACAGGCCGATGTGGCCGGTCGGGTACTCGATGGTCTCGATATCGTCGGAGCCGACCACGTCGTTGAACGGCTTGCTCGCCGCCGCCGGGATGAGGTGGTCGTACTCGCCCATGAGCTGGAGGATGGGCATATCGATCTTGGAGACGTCGACGTGTTTCCCGTCCAGAGACAGCTCGTTCTTGTAGAGCTTGTTGTCCTGGTAGATGTCGCCCAGGAACTGCTCGTAGGCCGCGCCGGCGAGGTCGATCCCCTCGTCGAGCCAGCGCTCCATCCGGGCGAAGTTCTCGACGAAGGCCTCGTTCTCGAGGTTGTCGTACAGCCGGACGTACTTCGAGACGAAGTTGTCGACGGGGTCCATCAGGGCGAAGCCGACGTCCAACATCCCCGCGGGGACGTTCCCGAACGCGTCGGTCACGTCCTCGGGGTCGTAGTACTCGTCGCTGCCCCACTCTTCGAGGACGCCCCCGGTCTCGTCGAAGTAGAGACCGGCAGCCATCAGGGCCAGCGCGTTGACCTTCTCGGGGTGGAGTGCGGCGTACATCGCCGTCATGGTCCCGCCCATGCAGTAGCCCAGAATGTTGATCTGCTCCTGTCCGGACCGCTCGGCGACCTCCTCGACGCAGTTGTGGATGTACCGGTTGACGTAGTCGTCGAGCGTGAGGTACTGATCCATCCGGGACGGTTCGTTCCAGTCGATGAGGTACACGTCGTGGCCCGCCTCGAGCAGGCGGCGCACGACGGACCGCTCGGGCTGGAGGTCGAGGATGTACGGCTTGTTGATCAGCGCGTACACGATGAGGATCGGCACGTCACACTGCTCGTCCTCGGGCACCTCGATGCCGGCGTCCTCGGGCTTGTAGTGGAGCAGTTCCAGCTTGTTCTCGGTGTAGACGACCTCGCTGGGGGTCTCGCCGACCTCGATGTTCGCCAGCGGGCCGGCCCGTTCGGGGGCGACGCTGGCTTTCTCCAGACCGTCGGCCATCGCCTCGAACCCCTTGCGCTGGGCGTCCAGTGCGTTCGCGAACGGGTTGATCATAGTTCCTCGAGGATCTCGTCGAGCTTCTGCTCGACGGCGTGCTGGCGACGCTCCAGTTCGACGAGTCGCTCGCCGACCTCCATCACGTCGTCACGGGTGGGCAGGCCCAGCTGCTGGATCGTGTCCTGGGTGACCTCGTCGGCCTCTTCCTGCATATCCATCATCGCCTCGACCAGTTGGCCGTTGGCGGCGGCAAAGGCGGAGGTGCCCATGACTTCCTTGAAGGCCTCGTTGGCCGACTGGAGCCAGATGTCACGCATCTCGGAGGGCTCGACGTCCTCGCCCTGGGCCGCGTCGGTCGTGCGCTCGAACATCTTCTCGGAGGCGTCCATCCAGACCTCGTAGGCGCGGTTGTACCCCTCGAAGCCTTCGGCGACTTCGTCTTCCTCGGGCATCGAGCCCTCGACGGCCTCTGCCCAGGACTCCATGAAGGCCGCCTGGGCCTTCATGTTCTGCTCGACGGAGTCCGCGACCGCGTCGTTCATCTCCTCTACCATCTCGTTCCAGTCGTCCATCGGGTCGTTGGTTGTATCGCTCATGGTGTATCGTTTGTAGCCGACAACAAAAATCGGGTTGGTCGTTCGTGCCGGTCAGGCCTCGAGGGATTCCTGGGCCTGCTCCTGGACTTCCTGGACCTGGTCCTGGACCTGCTCGACCTGGTCCTGCATCTGCTCGAGCTGGTCTTCGACCTGCTCGGCGGCTTCGATGGACTGGCCTTCGAGGTCCTCGTGGGCCTCCAGGACCATCTCGATCTGCTCGTCCATCGCGTCGAGGTAGTCCGTGGTCAGGTCCTCGTAGGCGTCGAGCCCGTCACGGGTCTCGGCTTCGATGTTCTCGAACAGTTCGGCGTGGTTCTCGAGGAGGAACTCGAACTGCTCGTCGACGGCTTCGCGGATCTCCTCGACGGAGCCGGCCGCGCCGGGCATGGTGCTCTCGATCGCGTCGAGGTAGCTGTCGAAGGCGGTCTTGGACAGTTCGACGGTGCGGCGCTGGGCCGACTCCTGACTGTCGAGGCTGTCGACGAAGGCCTCGCTGACGGTCTGCTGGAACTCGACGCCCTGCTCGACCGCGTTCTGACTCTGCTTGATCGCCTGGCGCTGCATCTCGAACGTCGTCGTAATGGGGGTGGTGTACTCTGTCATAGTGGGTTCACTCCTGGGAACGCTTGCGCTTGACCGGAACCACGACAGTCTGGACGATGTCGCCCTCCTCGATGTCGAGCGCCTCGCGCTCGGCGTCGGGAATGCTGATGCGTCCGCCGCTCTGGACGCGGGTCTTGAACGTCGCCATCTGACTCATCGCGCCCAACTGGGGGACGCCAACGCCCGACGTGCTGGCACCGAGCAGCTGCTGGATAAATTCCTGTTGCTGCTCCATCGCCTGCTCGCTGGCCTGCTGGAATCCCTTCATCATCTGCGGGGGCCACATGACGCCGTCCTCGCTGTCGTGTTGCTCGGTCATCCCTTCACTACTCTCTACGCCACTCGACACCATAAGGGTTATGCTTCTGACCACTCATTACCATGTATTGGTAGCAAATGGTAGCAACTGAACCCGCGGGGGCCGATCGCCGACCCTCACCGGCCACGCCGAGCGCGCGCGATTCGTACAGAGCGGCCCGCAGATGCCGCTCTGGAGCCGACGGATCATGTGAACCACCACGCTTTAATACAGCCACTTCCAACAACTGGTGCCAATGAGCTCCAACCCGCACCGGAGCGCGTTGCTGGACACGTGGACGGAGACCTCGTCGCACGTTTTCAACAGCGTTCTCGCGGCGAACAGAGCGGCGTTCGCGGCCTTCGGTGTCAACTCCGACGACGACACCGACGAGGACCCGACGCTGCCGCCGCGAGAGCGGATCGAACCCGACGAAGACCTCCCCGAGTGGACCATCGAACGGACCGAAGACGACCGAACCGAACTCGGCGTCGGGGACCGCATCGAGTTCACCAAGACCATCTCCGAGGACGACGTTACCTCGTTCGCGGCTGCCAGCGGCGACACCAACCCGCTACACCTCGACGACGAGTACGCCTCCGAGACCCGGTTCCGGGGCCGGATCGCTCACGGGACGCTCGTCGGCGGCCTCATCAGCGCCGCCCTCGCCCGCGTGCCCGGACTGGTCGTCTATCTCTCGCAGGATCTGGAATTCCACAACCCGGTCCGTATCGGTGATCGCCTCACCGCCGAGATCGAGATCGTCGAGGACCTGGGCAACGACCAGTTCCGGCTGACCACGCAGGTCAAGCAGGACGAGGAAGTCGTCATCGACGGCGAAGCCGTCATCCTGGTCGACGAACAGCCCGAGTAAACTTCAGCACGCGCGCTCCGCTTTCTGCCTGCATCGCGGCAGGAACCTTCTCTCGCCATCACACTCGTCGGTTTAATGACATTTATCGCTGGCGGCCGACACGCTTCCAGTTGCTGGCGGCCATCGAATTTCGGTTACCAGTGTTCAGAATTCGCGCTTTTCGCTCCCGCTAGCTCGCCAGAAACTCCGCCAGCACGCGGTTGAACGTGGCTGGCCGTTCCCGGGGTGGCCAGTGGCCACAGTCTTCGAGGACGTGCAGGCGGCTGTCCGGCAGTCGGTCGTGGGCGCGCTCGGACCACGTCGTCGGCAGGAGGGTGTCGTCGTCGCCGTGGACGAGTAGCGTCGGGACGCCCAGCTCGGAGAGATCGTCGACGTAACAGGTCCGGAACCCGAAGGCACCGAACTCGCTGCGCTGCCAGCGCCGGAGGGTGCGACCGCAGGCGTCGTCCTGAAGAACCTCGTGGATCTCCGTGACGAACTCCTCGGAGGCCTGGGTCATGTACCCGCGGAGCGTGTCCCGGACGGTCCCTTCGTTGACGCCCATCGTGTTCCAGACGAACTGGTCGACGACGGGCATCCGCAGGGCGACCGACGCCATCGGTCGCCAACCGGCGTCGGCTCCCAGTCCGTAGCTGTCGACCAGCGCCAGCCGTTCGACCTCCGCTTCCAGCGCGTAGCCCAGCGCGATCGCGCCGCCCATCGAGATGCCGGCGACGCTGGGCCGGTCGAGATCCAGTTCCTCGACCAGCCCCGACAGCACGTCGACGTAGTAGTCGGTCGTGTACCGGATGTTCGGCTTGTCGCTGGCCCCGTGGCCCGGCAGGTCCGGCGCGATCACGCGGTGGTCCTCGGCCAGGTGTGGGATCGCGTGTTTCCAGGAGATGTGTTTCGCGTCGAGACCGACGCCGTGTAACAACACCAGCGGTCGCCCCTCGCCCGTGTTTCTGTACCGGACGGTCGTCGTCGTTTCCCGTCCCGACCCGTCTTCGGCCGTCACCTCGACCGCGCGTTGCCCGCCGGTTCCGGCGTCACTGCTCGAACTCGCCATTCACCATTACCTCGGGACGACAGACCTTGTGTCTTCGGAAACTCACGACGCGTCGACCCGCCGATCCCACGGCGACGAACCGGTGAGGTTCGTCTCCGCGAGGCCGACGACGAGCAGGCTCCCGCCGGCGAACGCCAGAGCCGCCACGTGCCCGGCCGGAGACAGGCCCAGCGTCCAAAGCCCGAGTGCGGTCACGCCCAGGCACCCGCCCAAGATAGAGACCGTGACGCCCGTCGCCCGTAGCCAGCCGTCGCCGCGCCCGACCGCCGCGTTGACCGTGACGTGTCCGGCCAGGACCGCCGCGCCGAGCAGGCCGACCAGCGATCCGGCGGCGTACCCGGCCGCCAGCGTCGCGCCGCCGACGCTCCGGCGTCCCAGCGCCGCCCGGTCGCTCCGGCCGGCGACACCGACGACGACCCACGCGAGGATCGTCCCGAACGCCGCCGCCACGCCCGCGACGCCAGGGTTCTCGCCGGCCGCCGTCAGCATCGCGACCGCCCCGAGACTCGACAGCAGGGGTCCGACCGCCACCGCCAGCCAGTCGGTTGCCACCCCCTCGTGGTCGTCCAGTCGCTGGGTCGCCGCGATCCAGGCGACGAGCAACCCCGCGCTGACGGCCATGCCTGCGATGATCGCGATGCCCAGCACCCCGTCGCCGGTCCCCGGCGTGGCCGCCGCGGCCCGGTCCACGGCCGCGTCGCTCCCGAGCACGGCGACACTCGACCCGACCGTCGCGACCCACCACGCGTCGCTCATGCGTGCGGTGTGTGTCCGGACGACTCGCGTTCACACCCGAGACCCCCCGTTCCGGCTCCGCCGAAACCCCTGTTATCGTATAGCATACCTGCTGGTAGTTACGCCGTGGTACCGGCACGAACCACCGACTCTCGGTCGGCGCTCGCCCCCGTCGTCCACTGCGCTCCCCCGAGCGGACCGAGCGAGGCCGGTCGTTTCAAGCTTCCGACCAGACAGCTCACTTCTCGACGGCGAGCAGGGCCACCCGCTCGCGGACTAGCGCCGGCAGGCCGGCGTCCGTGGCCGCGAGTTCCCGGTCGGCCACGTCGAAGAACTCCCGGACGCGCTCCTCGTCGAACGCGCCGAGCGTCTCGGCCGCGTCCAGCAGGTCCGCCACCGCCGCGGCCGCCTCGGCTTCGGCCGCTGTATCCGGCACACCGTGGACGACGACCGCGACCGGGCACTTCCCCTCGGTGACCCCCATCTCGAGTGCCCGCGAGATCTGCCGCCGACCGGCCGCGTACAGCAGGATCTCGACGGCGTGGTCGTCGGCGATGGCTTCGCCCCGTGCCCGGGCCCGGTCGGCACACGCGACCGCGCGTTCGAGGTGCTCGCGGTCGACGACGTACCGGGCGTCGAACGCCTGGACCGCACAGTCGTGTTCGTCACCGATCTCGCCCAGTTTCGCGACGAACGCGTCGACGTCCTCGACCGTCGCCGTGCCCTCGACCACCTGCATCAGAAATCACCCAGGCTGGACTGGTCTTCGGGGTCGTCGGCCGTTCCGTTCGTGCCGTCCCCGCCGCCCGTCGTGGTCGCGCCGACACCGTCGATGTCGGCCGGTTCGACGCCGTCCATCGACGGGTCCTCCCGGCCGGCGTTTTCCAGCACGTTCTCGGCGGTCTTCTCCCGGCCCCGGAGCGCCCCGAGGACGACTGCCTTCTCGGCCTCCCGCAAGTCCGCGCGGGTCCGGATGCCGGCGTCGTAGAGCCGGCGGGCACGTTTCCGTCCGACCCCGCGGACGCTCGCCAGATCGACGAGTTCGCTCTTCACGCCGTGTTCGACGCGGGTCCGTGCCTCCCGGATCGCCGGCACGCAGTCCATGCCGAGCTCGCCCGCCAGCGACTCCGCGGCTCCCAGCAACCACTGGGTAGTCTCGACCTTCCCGCGGATGTCACCCGGGCCGACGGCGTAGCGGTCGGTGATCTCGTTCTCGTCGATCTCGCTGGCCCAGTCTTCGAGCAGGCGGGCGGTCTTCAGCGCCGACAGCCAGTCCTCGAAGCGGTCCTCCTCGTACTCGCTGGGCATCGGGCCGAGAAACTCCGTCTCGCGCTCGTAGGCCAGTTGCGTGTACTCCTCTTCGTCGCCGCTCCGGAGGTAGAGTTCGTACATATCCGGCGTCCGCGCGACGAGATGGTAGAGCCCCAGCGCCGACGGCGGTTCTCGGGGCCCGTCGTCGCCGCCATCGTCGGCCGCGAGTTCGCTCGCCCGGGTGAAACCGGCGGATTCCGCGTCTTCGTCTGGCTCCCGCTCGCGCCCGGCGCTTTGCCCGCCCGCCCGCTCCCAGTCGCGCAGGCCGTCGATGATCTCGGCGGCACTCATCGGGTCGAGGTAGAGCCGCGAGACCGTGTGCCCGAGTCCGGTCGCCTGCAATTGATCTCCGTCCCGCTCCAGGAAGTCGTTGACGTCCAGATAGTCGAGCATCCGGTCGGTGACCCGCTCCAGTTCGTTCCGGTCGGCGTTCTGGGTGGCGTGGAGCGTCCGTTCGAGGAACTCCAGGATCCCCTCGCGGGAACTGGCGAAGCCGGACGCGACCGTCGCCAGCAGGTGGGTCCGGAGCGCGGGCTCGGCGGCGAGTTTCGACCGCACCGGCTCGGGGTCGGCCCAGACGTACCGCTCGAACAGTTCGTCGAGTTCGTCGTGGCTGTTGGCCAGCAGGACGGCCTCGCCGTAGGGATCGAGGCCGGGCCGCCCGGCCCGCCCCATCATCTGGTGGACCTCCAGTACCGAGAGCGGAGCCATCCCGCCGGTCGACCCGTCGTAGCGTCGCCAGTCCCGGACGACCACCCGCCGGGAGGGCGTGTTGACGCCCGCCGCCAGCGTCGGCGTCGCACAGACGACTTTCAGCAGGCGGTCGCGGAAGGCCTCCTCGATCAGCGATCGGTGGTCGTTGGCGAGGCCAGCGTGGTGGAAGGCCGCGCCCCCTTCGACGGCGTCGGCCAGATCGTCGCTGGTCTCGGTGTCGCTCACGTCCCGGATCTCGGCGGCGATCTCCGCCAGTGTCTCACGCTCGTCGGCGTCGAGGAAGTCACGCGTCGTCCCGGACAGGCGGCGGGCCGCGGCCTCGGCGTTCCGGCGGGAGTTGACGAACACCAGCGTCGAGCCGTCGTCGGCCAGCGTGTCCCGGACGATGGCGGCCGTCTCGCTCTCGCTGTTGCGGACTTCCAGCCGTTGCTGACTGCCGTCTTCGAGGTGGAGCGCCTGCCCGTAGTGGACCCCCTTCTGGAGTTCGATGGGCCGCCAGTTCGAGTCGACGAGTTCGGCGTCGAGCCAGTCGGCCAGCTCGTCGGCGTTGCCGATGGTGGCAGACAGCGCGACGGTCTGGAGACCGGCGTTCAACTGCCGGAGTTTCGCGAGGGTGACCTCCAGGGTGGGGCCGCGCTGGCCGTCGTCGACGAGGTGGACCTCGTCGGCGACGACGCAGGACAGCTCCGCGATCCAGTCGGCGTCGTTGCGGACCAGCGAGTCGACCTTCTCGCTGGTCGCGACGATGATGTCCTTGTCGGCGAGCCATCCGCCGTCGGAATCGTAGTTGCCCGTCGAGACGCCCACCTCGATTCCGTACTCCTCGAACTGTTCGAACTCCTCGGCCTTCTCGCTGGCCAGCGCCCGCAGGGGGACGATGTAGAGCGCCTTGCCACTCTCCTCGCCCGCCACCGCCGACAGCATCGCCAGCTCGGCGACCAGCGTCTTCCCGCTGGCGGTCGGCACGCTGGCGACGAGGTTCGCGCCCTCGGTGACGCCCGCCTCGACGGCCTCGGCCTGTGGCGGGTACAGCGCCTCGATACCCTCGTCCTGCAGGTGTCCGGACAGCCAGCCGGGAACCCCTGGAATCGCCGAAACGTCCATTACTGCCGTCTTTGCCCGTCACCGGGTTTAAATTGTCGTGTCCCGGGACCCGGCCGTTCGTCCGTTCGAAACCGGTGATACCTACAAGTGACAGTCAGCGAAAACGCCCCGTAACGCCCCCGCTTTCCCGACCCGTTCCCATGACTCGTCACGCTCGAAGCGACGACTGGCAACCCGGAGAGAACATCGTCGGGACGGTTGCTGCCCTCGACGACGAGGGTCGGGGCCGGATCGGTGGCCCCCGAAGCAGACTTCGGGTGACCGGCGCTGTCGACGAGGGTGATTACGTCACGGTACGGATCGCGTCGGTGACCGACGAGTACGTACTGGCCGAACGGGTCGACCGGGCCATGATCCAGGACGAACCCGTGTGGGTCCAGCAGACCGACGACGCGGACTCGGAGGTCTACTGGTCGCCGAAACATCCCCTCGGTACCTGGCCGCTCGTCTCCCACTACAACCTGTTCGAGGAGGTCCCGCCGGACTACATCTCGGCGGTGTCGACCGAGGAGGCGCCGCCGCTGTGGCGCTGGATCAACGGCACGGTGTCGGTCGTTCTCGCCGTGCTCGTGCTAGCTCTCGTCGCCTTGCCGCTGACGGGCGCGCTCGGCCCGAGTCCCCTCGCGGAATGGGGTGACGCGCTCCAGCGCTCGCCGATCGTACTCCCGCTTCTCGGCGTCGGCCTCGCCGTCACGTACGCTGGGTTCGCGACGTTCGAGTATCTGATCAAACTCGCCGGCGTCGTCCTCGGCGCTGTCATCGGGTTCGGCGTCGGTGGCTTTCTGGTCGCCACGCTCGGACTGGACGGACTCGCCAGCGTGTTCGTGTTCGTCACCGCCGTGAGCGTGTGCGCCAGTGTCGTCGGCGCACTCTTTCTCCTCTTGCACTGGCTCGGCATCGCAGTCGCTGGCTTCCTGTCGGTCGCCGGACCCACGTTCTACCTGCTGTCCGGCGGTGCGTTCCTCGCGGACGGCCTCCAGTCCCTGACGGTCTGGCTCGGCGTCGCGCTGGTGATCGCGACCGTGCTCGGCCTCGTCGCGGCCGTCGTCGCACTGCTCGCCTACCGGATCGCGGTCGTTCTGACGACGGCGTTTCTCGGGTCCGCCTTCCTCGTCTACCTCCCGATGATCGCGCGCTCGTCGACGACCGCCGCCGACGTGACGTTTCCGAGCGTCTCGTTGCTCATCGTGTTCGTCACGGGCGTGGTGGTGCAGTTCTTGCTCGGCGGGTGAGACACGCCAGTCCTTCGACTGGCTGATGTCTCCCGTGGTTTCATGCCGATGGACGCGAAGGATTCCCTATGGATTCCCTGAAGGTCGACGTGCGGAAGCTCCACCTGTTCAACGGGCTGGCCAAAGAGGGGGCCGAAACCGTCGCCGATCACCTCCAGCAGATGAGCGGTCTCGAGACCGCCGCCTCGGTCTCGAAGCTGAACTTCCTCGATTTCGACGACGTTGGCACCCACCTCCGCACCGAGACCCACACCGACTCCCACGTCGGTATCTACACCGAACTCGAAGATCCGCCCCACGGTTATCTGCTCTTTCTGGTCTCACGGACGGAGGCCAAGCGGCTGGCAAACGCCATGCTCGGCCAGGGGGCCGAGGCCGAAGCCGACGGCAGCGGCTTCTCGGATATGCAGAAGTCGGCCATCCAGGAGGTCGGCAACATCATGACCTCGGCGTTCATCGACGGCTGGGCCAACGTGCTGGGGACGACCATCGCCCACTCGCCGCCCCACTTCGCCTACGGCGACAGCCAGACGATGCTCGACGAGATCACCGAGTGGCCCGACACCGACATCGTGTTCGTCATCGACTCGCAGATCACCGCCGCCGACGTGGACTTCTCGCTGACCTGTTACACCTTCCCCGAACTCGAACCGCTCGTCGACCTCATCCACGACATCGACGTCGACTCCATCGCCGAGGCCGAGACCTCTCCCTCCGACTTCTCCGAACTCGTCTAGACTGTGGTCGCCGGTGGTTCCCGCGTCGTCCCGTCGCTGAGCCGCGCGACCCGCGCGTGCAGCGGCGGGTGTGCCGCGAAGGGCCCGGCGTGGGGCCCGGGCGTCGTCAGCAGAACCCGCTGGACCGCCAACTCCTCCAGCGCCGACGCCAGCGCCGGCCCGAGTCCCTGTCTGGCGGCGTAGGTGTCGGCCGCGTACTCCGTGTGCCGGACGACGGCGAACGCGCCGACCGCGCCCGCGGCGGCCAGTCCGACCCCCGCCAACAGCACCGCCGTCCCGCCGATCTCCAGCGCGACCAGCAGCGGGACGACCGCCGCCAGGAACGCCCCGAACCGGAGCGGGACGTGGCCCCCCTCGTGGTGCCCGACCTCGTGGGCGACGACGCCCGCCAGTTCCCGTTCGTCGAGGCTCGAAAACAGCGACTCGGCGACGAAGACGTACCGCTGGCCCGGCAGGACGCCCGCCGCCAGGGCCACCCCGAACCGCGTCCGGTCGTCGACGACCCGGAGCTGACAGTCCCCGGGCACCTGCGCGACCTCGCGCTCGCTGTCGGTCGCCGGCCGGTCCCGGACGGTGACACTGATCGCGTAGGGCGCGAGAACCGTCCCGAGCCCGCCGACGACGACGGCAACCGCGAACCGACCGACCGTCGACTCGGCGGCTGTGACGACCGTCGTCGCCGCCGCGAGCGCCAGCACCGTCGCGGCGTACCGGCTGGTGAACCACCCCGTCACGTCCCGGTAGGTCAGGTCGAGTCGACGGGACGCCCGGCGGTGCCGGAGCGTGCCGAGCCGCACCGCCAGCAATCCCAGCAGGACCGGGCCAAGCAGGAGCACGGCGGCGGCGAGGACACCGACGAGTCCGGCGGGCAGTCCCGGCGAGACTCGCTGGATCGCCGCCGCGGCCAGCGGCAGGGTCCCGACTCTCACCGCGAGCACGAGCGTGGCGAGGGTGGCGACGACGGAGCCGATTTCCCGGAGCGTGCGGAGCCGTTCGGCGGTCCGGGCGGGGCCGCCGGTGAGCCGGTGGACGTAGCCGGCCGCGGTCCGCACAGCCAGGAAGACGACCGCCGCCAGCCAGCAGTGGGCGACGACTGCGATGGACGGGGAGGGCATCGGTGTGGACTGCGATCCTGTCAGTGAAAAAAGTGTGGCTGGACCCGTCGTCACACTGAAGCCAGCGTCGGCCGAACGCTCGGCCATGCGAATCGAGTTCGACCGGGACACCTGTATCGGGATGTTCCAGTGTACCGCCGAGTGGGACGGGTTCGAGGAGGACAACGACGCCGGCAAGGCCATTCTCGTCGACGGCGAGGAAGTCGACGAGGACCTGTTCGCCCGCGAGATCCCCGAGGACGCCGAACTGGACGCGAAGTTCGCCGCCCGGTCCTGTCCCGTCGACGCCATCACGGTCTACGACGACGACGGGGAGCAGATCATCCCCTGAACTACCGTTCCGCGGTCGAAAACCACAGGGGGCTCCGGTCCGTGGTGGCCGTAGATGGGTGTCCGCGACGCCGTCCGTGCCGCGTTGTTGCGGTTCCCCGCGCTCCTGGCTCGGCTCGGACTGGTCGACCGCGAGAAGGGGACCGAGGCGTTCGACCTGGCCGTGCCGGTGATGGTCACCGGCGGGCTCCGGGTCCTGTTGCGAGTCGCGGACTTCCTGATGGTCGGGATCGCCGTCGGGGACACGGCCATCGCCGCCCTCGAACTGGGGTTTCAGTACTACTTTCTGGGATTCGGGCTGTCGCTGGCGCTGTCCTCGGGGACGATCAGCGTCGTCTCCCGGTTGCAGGGCAACGGCGAGTCCGGCCGGGCCGATCTGGCGGTCAAGCAGTCGCTGTGGCTCTCGCTGGCGATCTCGATCCCGCTCACGGTTCTAACGTGGGTGTACGCCGGCCCGATGCTGGACGTCCTGACCGACGACCCCCGGACGATCGAACTCGGGGCGGTCTACCTCCAGATCGTGATGCTGTCGCTCGCCTTCCGGTTCTGGAGCATGATCGCCGCACGGGCGCTGGCCGGCAGTGCCGACACGCGGACGCCGATGTACGTCCGGTTGCTGACCCTGCCGACGAACGTCGTCCTCAACGCCGTCCTCGTCTTCGGGTGGGGCCCGTTCCCGGAACTCGGCGTGGCGGGCGCGGCCTGGGGGACGGCCGCCGCCAACGCGCTCGCCGCGACGGTCTTTCTCGTCTTGCTGGCCTCGGGGCGGTACGTCGTCCGGCTCCCCCTCCGTGGTCCACAGATCGACCTCTCGCTGTGTCGGGAGATCGTCCGCGTCGGCCTGCCGCTGGCCGGGATGCGACTCCTCCAGACGTTCGGCCGGTTCCCCTTTCTGTTCGTGTTGGGTGTGCTTGGAACGCCCGTCGTGGCCGCGTACGCCATCGGGCGGCGGGTGATGTTGCTGGCGCTGATGCCGGCCTGGGGGTACGCGACGGCCGCCAGTACGCTCGTCGGCCAGGCCGTCGGCGCGGGCGAGGACGCCGACGCCACGGCCTACGGCTGGCAGACCATGCGGATCGCGCTGGTGACGCAACTGCTCTTCGGCGCGGTGCTGGTGGCCTTCGCTCGCCCGATCGCGCTGGCCTTCGGCACCGAGTACCCGGATCTGGCGGTGCAGTTCATCCGCGTGTTCGGCGTGATCGTCGCCGGGTTCTCGATCTCGCGGACGATGCGGGGGAGTCTCCGGGGCGCGGGCGACACGCGCTGGCCGCTCTACGGGACGTTCGCGGGCTCGTACCTCGTCCGGTTGCCCGTCGCGGCGCTGGCGCTGCCCGCGGGCTACGCGGTCACGGTCGCCGGGTTCTCGGTCGCGCCGGGGCTGGGCTGGGGCCTGCCCGCGATCTTCGTCGCGCTGATCGCCGACTTCTACGTGAAGGCGGCGGTCAACACCGCGCGCTTCTGGACGGGGAAGTGGCAGGGGGTCGCCCGGCGCGCCGGAGTTGGAACGACGGACGACTAGATACGTCGGATTTAAACCGTTGCTGGCGGTACTCGCGGGTATGAGTCAGGCAACCAAGATCGTCCTGCTGACGCTCGGCCTCACGGCCGTGCTCGCCGTCGCACAGATCCTCGGCGCCGCACTGGCGTAGATGTTCGAGACACGTGCGCTCTCCGGAGCCCTCGCGGCGGTCCGCGAGGCCCACGCCCCGGACGCGCTCGTATTGGATACCGAACGGGACTTCGAGACGCTCGACCCGGCCGTCGCCGAGGAACTCGGCCTGCTGGTCGACGGTCTCGATCCCGTCTCTTTCCCCGACGAGTGGCTCCCGACCGACGTGCCCGAGCAACTCGCCCAGTACGCCGGCAGTGACTTCACCGTCGGCCTGCCCGGCGACGGCGGCGTCACCTGGACCCGCCAGACCGAACCCCCGACAGTCTTCGTCAAACCGCGCCTGCGTACCTCGCCCGACCCCTTCGTGGACTTCCTGCTCGCGGAAGCGCTGGTCGAGGTCGGGCTCGATCTGCCCGAATCGTTTCTTCCGTTCTTCGGGGAGCGCTACAGCGAACTCGCGGCCGCGGTGCCGCTCGATCCCGCGGGTGTCTACCAGCTGGCCGCCGCCCTCTACACCGCCTACTGCGGCCTGCACACCCGCGCGGTTTTCGCCGACTGGGCGGGAACCCATCCCGACCTGTTCGACGCGTGGGTCGACGCCGGCGAGCGCCTCGAACCGCGACTGGGTGACCTCTCGACGGAGGTCGCGCGGGGTCAGACCGAGTTCCCGGCCGCCGCGGAACTGGCCTGTAGCGCGATCAAACACGCCGCGGACGACCGGATCGAGATTCCGACACCCTTCGCCGCGCTGGAGTCCAGCGCCTACGCACAGGCCGGCCCCGAGTACGCCGTCGAGTGGGCGCGGAAAACGTTCGAGAAGTTGGAAGACTGATTTTTGGGGGTGGCACGGACAGTGGCGGTATGGTCGCTGCTGTCCCTGCCCTCACGGGTCCACTCGAGCCCACACTAAGCCTGACGTTCACCCTCGCACTGGTGGTTCTGCTAGCTCTCGCTATCCTGGTCGCACTCCTATTCGACATTCGAAACAACACGCGCCGGACCGCCGAGGCGGTCGAACGGCTGGCCGACCAGCGCGAGACCGACGAGTCCGACCCCTGACCTAGAACTCGCTGGTCACGGTGCCGTCCGCCGAGAGTTCGACGACGCCGTCGAACAGGTCGCGATAGCCGTCGACGATGGCCTCGTCGTGGACCTCCGGTGAGAGATGGAAGAGGCCGACAGCGTCGTGCTCGGCGAGCAGGTCGAGTAAGTCCGCGACGGCCTCGCGGGTGCGGTCGTCGTCCGCGTAGTAGGCCATCTCGGTGATGGAGTCGACGGTGATGCGGAGTTTGCCGTCGTGGGACTCGATCCACTCGCGGGCGTCCTCGAGGATGCCGTCGAGGTCGTCCGGCGAGGAGACGTAGTGAACGTTCTCGGAGCGCCGGCGGGTGTACCCGCGTTCGATGGAGAGGGTGTCGAGGATGGTGGCGCGGGTCTCGTCGACCTCGTAGTACTCCAACTTCTGCTCGACCTCGCGGGCGGTGGTGCGGGTCGAGATGATGAGCATGTGGTCGGTGTCGGTCGCGAGAAAGTCGGTGTCGATTCGGTCGGTTTCGCCGGTACTCGGGTGCAAGAGGAGTACGCCCGTCCCCCCGGAGATGGTGTCCGGCGTGTTCTCGACGGCGAGTTCGTAGTCCATGCGGGCAACACGGAGAGGGCCGGCGTTAAATTTGCGGGTCGGGGAGCGTCAAAAGACGCTGTCGGCGGTGGCCGCGCCGACGACGCTGAAGATCGCGCCGACGGCGACGGCCCTGATCGTCGTCAGCACGACTGCGGTCCGTGTCGGGCCGGCAAGAATCCCGCCCTCGACGAGAAACGTCTGCGGTGCGGTCAGGGCCACGGCCAGCACCGCGACCGAACCGTAGGCCACGCCCATCAGCGAGACGAACCGGACGGGAATTCCGGCGACTTCGGCCTCGTGGTCGGGATCGCGGTCGTCGTCGGCCTTGTACAGCGCGCCGTAGCCGATGCCGAAGACGATGGCGACGACGGCGAGCGTGTGCCACCACGTCATCGCCGCGGCCAGCACCCACACCTCTTCGGTCACGACGAATGGCCCCGCCAGCAGGAATCCCCCCACCAGCTGCTGGGCGGTGTCCGCGACCTGATAGCGACGGCGTCCCATATTCCCGAGGGGACACCGAGCCCGAAAAGCGTCTCGACTCGTCGGGACCGAATCCGTTATGCCCGCGCCGCCGCTTCGCCCGGCAATGAGCGTCCGCGAGGAGTTCGACCAGTGGGCCGCCGAGGGCCGCGACAGGGGCATGGAGGAGCGCCACTGGCACACCGCAAAACACGCGCTGGCCCGGATGCCCGTAGCTGACGGCGACACGATCCTCGATCTGGGCTGTGGGAGCGGCTACGCCGGCCGCGCGCTCCGGGAGACCGCCGACGCCGGACGCGTGTACGGCCTCGACGCTTCGCCGGAGATGGCGCGCAACGCCCGTTCTTACACCGACGACCCCCGGGTGACCTACCTCGTCGGCGACTTCGAACACCTCCCGTTCGCCGACGATTCCATCGACCACTGTTTCTCCATGGAGGCGTTCTACTACGCGAGCGACCCCCACGCCGCACTCTCGGAACTGGCCCGCGTCCTCCGGCCCGGTGGCACGTTCTACTGCGCCGTGAACTTCTACGAGGAGAACGTTCACTCTCATCACTGGCCCGAGATGGTCGGCGTCGAGATGACCCGCTGGTCCGAACGCGAGTACCGGCGAGCGTTTCGTGATGCGGGCCTGTACGTCGCCGGCCAGGACCGTATTCCGGACCGGGAGATCACGATCCCATCGGCCGACGAATTTCCAACCGAAGACTGGGAGTCACGCGATGCCATGGTCGAGCGCTACCGCACCTACGGCACGCTCCTGACGGTCGGGGTCGCTCCCTAACCCACCCTCCAAACCCCCTCATTTCATCTGCAAGTGCCGACTATTGTTGTGTGATACCGTCTGCCGTATTCTGGTTCCGGCCGGTTGACGTGTTCGGTCACGAAACGTTTAGTCGGGGCGACCGGAAGTGAGTGCCATGGCGGTAGATCGGCGTCGGCGTCGCGTCTTGCTGGGGGCGTTCGTCGTCCTGGCGATCCTGGCGACGCTCGTCCTCTCGAAGGTCCTCGCGACGGTGTTTTTCGCGGTGACGGTGGCGTACGTCCTCTATCCCGTCCGCCAGTGGGTCCGTCACCGTGGGTGGGGGCGGCGGGTGTCGGCGGGCGTGGCGACGCTGGTGGGTTTTTTGGCGGTCGTGATTGCGGCGTTGCCGGTCATCGGTGCGCTGTACGCTCGTCGGCTCGAGTTCATCGCGTTCGTCAGCGAACTCCCTCCGGAGATTCCCGTCTCCGCGTTTGGCTTCGAGCTCGCCGTGGACGTGAGCGTGGTGCGCACGCGTGCCCAGTCGGTGCTGACGGAGGTGGCAGTCGATCTGGCCGCGGCCGCGCCCGTCCTCGCGCTGAAGGCGACGCTGTTCGTCCTGCTCGTGTACGCTCTGCTGTGGCGACCTCACGAGATCAGAGCGACGACTTTCGAACTCGTCCCCTCGGTCTACCACGACATCGTGGAGGGCTTTCACCGCCGGATCCGGGACACGCTGTACGCGATCTACGTCCTGCAGGCGGCGACGGCCTTTGGCACCTTCCTGATCGCCTACGGTGTCTTCGCGGTGCTTGGATACGAGTCGACGCTCGTCCTCTCCGTACTGGCCGGGATCCTCCAGTTTATCCCGATCATCGGCCCGAGTGTCCTGGTGATCGTGCTGGGGATCTACCAGGTGACGCTTGGCAACCCCAGCGGGGCGGTGCTGGTCGTCGCGTTCGGACTGGTGCTCGTCGGATTCCTCCCGGATGCGCTCATCCGTCCGCAGCTGGCGTCTTACACCGCCGGGATGCCCGGGAGCCTCTATTTCGTCGGGTTCGTCGGCGGCGTCCTCACCATCGGGATCGTCGGCTTCATCGCCGGGCCCCTGGCCGTCGCCGTCCTGCTGGAAGCCGGCCAGCAACTCTCGACGGAGATGGGCGTCGGACCCGCCAGACCGGACGATTAGCTACCGGTTTCGAGTGGCCGCCCCTCTCTCTCCCACTCGGTGAGGCTCCCCTCGTAGAACTGCAGGCTCGGGTAGCCGAGGTGCCGGAGGACGGTGTAGGTGTGGCTGATTCGCCGGGCGGTGTTGCAGTAGAGGACGATCCGCTTCTCGGGCGTGACGCCGCGCGATTCGAGGATCGTCTCCATCTCGTCGCGCGGTTTCAGCCCCCGGGTCTCGTCGTCGACGAGTTCCCGCCAGTCGAGCCGGACCGCGCCGGGGATGTGGCCCTCTTCGTACTCCCAGTCCTCGCGGGTGTCGACGACGACGGCGTCGGGGTCGTCGGCGGCGGCGGCCACCGCGTCGGCGTCGACCAGCGGCGTCTCGATCTCGGTGGGGTCTGCCACCTCGTAGGTCGTCGGTTCCACGTCGGTCGCGTCGCTCGTGGTCTCGCGCTCGCGCTGCCAGGCCGAGAAGTCCCCGTCGAGCAGGTGGAGCTTCGCGGGGTCGTGGCCGTACAGTTCGGCGGTCACGAGCAGGCGCGCGGCGAAGACGCCGTGGTGGTCGTCGTAGGCGACGATGCGGTCGTCCCGGCTGATCCCGGCCGCGCCCATCAGATCGGCGAAGGCCTCGCCGCCGGGGAGCATCCCGGTCTCGCCGTCGTCGCTGTCCCCGCCCTCGTCCGCCGCGGTGTGTTCGCCCGCCCGGAACGAGTCGAACGGAATGTTCACCGCGTTCGGGACGTGGCCGATGCCGTCGAACTCCCAGGCGTCGCGCACGTCGACCAGCGCGACCTCGTCGCGTCGGTCGGCCACCCACGCCGCTGGAACCACTACCTCGCTCATACCACCAGATACGCGAGCGGCCGTTTCAAGGCTTCTCTCTCGCTCTCTCTCAGATAGCGGCAACGCTGGCCGCAACTCGCACGCACCGACCGGTCGCCGACGCGGACGGTGGACTGTTGGCCGCGTCGCGCGTCCTGTGGCGTGTGGACAGTTCGCACTGTCTGTGGGGGGTCGAAGGGGAAAATACTGCCGGCAGGGGGGAGGAGGGGCCGAAAGTGCCGTGAGGTGCAGGACTATATGGGTCGTGGTCGTACAGGTGGACGCACATGAGCGATTACGCCAAGGACGTTCTCGTCTCTGCGGACTGGGTCGAGGACCATCTGGAGGAGTTCCAGAGCGACGATCCGGAGTATCGACTCGCGGAGGTCGACGTGGACACGGAACTGTACGAGGAGGAGGGTCACGCCCCCGGTGCCATCGGCTTCAACTGGGAGACGGACCTGCAGGACCAGCAGACCCGTGACATCCTCTCGAAGGAGGACTTCGAGAACCTGCTGGGCAGTCACGGCATCACCGAAGACTCGACGGTCGTCCTCTACGGTGACAACTCCAACTGGTTCGCGGCCTACACCTACTGGCAGTTCAAGTACTACGGCCACGACGACGTGCGCCTGATGGACGGCGGCCGCGACTACTGGGTCGAGAACGACTATCCCCTCTCCGAGGAGGAACCGGACTTCTCCGTGCAGGACTACGACGCGTCCGGCCCGCGCGAGTCCATCCGCGCCTACCGCGAGGACGTCGAGAACGCCATCGAGCGTGGCGTTCCTCTCGTCGACGTTCGCTCGCCCGAGGAGTTCTCCGGCGAGATCCTCGCGCCCCCGGGCCTGCAGGAGACCGCCCAGCGCGGCGGCCACATCCCCGGCGCGTCCAACATCTCGTGGGCTGCGGTGACCGACGACGACGGCACCTTCAAGGACGCAGACGAGATCGAGCAACTCTACGCCGAGGAAGGCATCGACGGTGAGGGGACGACCGTCGCCTACTGCCGGATCGGCGAACGTTCGTCCGTGGCGTGGTTCGCGCTCCACGAACTGCTCGGCTACGAGGACACCATCAACTACGACGGGTCCTGGACCGAGTGGGGCAACCTGGTCGGCGCGCCGATCGAGAAAGGCGACTGACGGGAGCGCTGCCGTCTCGTCCGACTGCAATCTCCGATTTTTGCGATCCGTCTCAGAGGACGACAGCGATGCCGAGGCCGACAGCGGCGACGACGCCGAGGACGGCGGTGACGAGCTTCCCGAGCTGTCGCGTCCCGATGACCCAGGCCAGGCCGGCCTTGACCAGCGTGTTCGCGGAGGCGGCGATGACGATGCCGGTCGTGGCGACGCCGGGTTCGACCGCCCCCTCGGCGGCGAGTTTGCTCAGCGTGAGCGTCATCGCGTCCACGTCGGCCAGCCCGGAGACGAACGCCGTCGCGTAGATGCCCGACGCGCCGAGCCAGGCGTTCGCGTAGTCAGAGAGGAGCAGGACGGCACCGAACAGCGCGCCGAAAAAGAGCGCGGTCCGCAACTGGAACGGGTTCTCGATCTCGGCGTCGACGGTCGTTTCGACGGCCGAGCGCCAGTAGACGACGACGGCGACGACCGCGCCGACGGCGGTCATCGCCCCCAGCGGGACGGCGACGTACGGCAGGAGCGCGGGGTTGACGACCGCGACCTCGACCAGCGCGCGCGGGAACATCACGACCGCGGCGACGACCGTCGAGAACGCACACAGCTGGTAGAGGCTGGGTGACTCCCGGGTCTGTTCGGCCATCGAGACCGTCGTCGCCGTCGAGGAGACGAACCCACCGAGGATGCCGGTGAGCGCGATGCCGCGCTCGGTCCCGACGATGCGGCTCAGCACGTACGCGACGAAGCTGAGGCCGGTGACGAACACGACCATCAGCCAGACGAAGCGCGGGTTGAGGCCGAACAGGGCGTCGAGTTCTCGATCCGGGAGGACCGGCAGGACGACGAACACGACGAGGACGAACTTCACCACGGCGCGCTGTTCGTCGTCGTCGATGCGGTCCGCGAACCGATGGAGCGACCCCTTCACCGAGAGCAAGGCGGTGACCGCCCCGCCGACGACGATAGTGACGACGGCACCCCGGCCGGAGTGGGTGGCCAGCGCGCCCAGCAGAACCGTCAGCAACGCTGCCGTCAGTGTAGTGAGGCCTGTATCCCGCTCGATCCACACCTTGGCCACGTAGGCGACGGTCAGCGGCACGACGATGGCGGCGATGGCGACCGGGAGTGCACCCGGATAGAACGCACCGACCAGTGCCCCGTAGAGCGCGAACAGGGGAAAGGTGCGACTCCCGGCGAAGATCCCACCGGACTCGCTTTGCTCGCGCTCCAGACCGATCAGCGCCCCGACACCGAATGCGATCCCCAGCCGGAGCACGAGCGTCGGCAGCGACTCGACGGGTGGCACGGCCATCTCACCGCCGACTATTCTCGACACCGAAGTGAAGCTTCTGGACGACGCATGACACGGACCCGGTCTGCCAGTGTCGATGCTTACAAGCGCCCGCCGGTCGAATCGAGGGCTATGAACGCGGCAGACTTCCTCGACGGCGTCCGCCAGGCACAGCAGACCGAACTCTCCAGACTCGGCTCCTCGAAGTCGCTGTACGCGGACACCGAGGGCGAGATGGAAGACGACGCAGTGCTCGCGGCCGTCGCCGACACCTTCCACCACGCGGCGGCCACCTTCGAGGACTGGGCCGACGAGGCGGACGGCCCCGCAGCCGACCGCTTGTCGGCCGCCGCCGACCTGGCCGGCGAGCAGTACGGCACCGTCGCCGGCGAACTGGGCGATCACGAGGCCGGCCCGCCGTCCCCGCTCGCCGAGTCCATGCAGGCCCTCGACACCACACCAGAGCGCGTCGCCGGCGTCCTCGGGTGGGCACTGGTCGTCGAGAACAAGATCTCCCAGGCCGTCGGCTTCTTCGTCGGGCAGGCCGCGCCACAGACTGCCAGCACCTTCCGCGACGTGCGCGACACCGTCGAATCGCTCGTCGACGACGCCGCCGACACCCTCGTCGACGTGTGTGACACCGACGCCGACAAAGACCTGGCCCACGAGGCCGCCGTCGACACCATCCAGGCCGCCTACGACGACTACTTCGACACCCTCGAAGAGTTGGGCGTGAACCCGAAACCCGTCTGCTAACCCATCTTCTTCCTTCGTCGGGTTGCGCGCCATCGGCGCGCAACCACTCACACCAGAAATCGAAGGTTTCTGGTTTGCTCACGGGACGCCCTGCGTCTCGTGAACCTCGCAAAAACGTGGGAAACAGGCCGAGCGCTCACTCCGCGCGCACTCGGCACAACCGCTTGCTCAAACCGCACTGCACCGCCTACAGGAAGGCGAGCGGCACCATCACGGCAAAGCCGACGACCAGCCCGGTCACCAGTTCGCGATGGCCGCGTCCCGGCAGTCCGCTCCCCTTCTCCAGCGCTTCGGGGACGAACTCCGAGAGGACCAGATAGATCATCGCGCCGGCCGCGAAGCCGAAACCGGCCGGCAGGAACTCCTTGGCGATCCGCACGAAATAGAAGGCCAGCACCGCCCCGATGGGCTGGGGAAGACTGGAGAACACCGCCCACCAGACCATCTTCCAGTTCGAGACGCCCATCGACCGCAGCGGGATCGAGATGGCCAGCCCCTCCGGAACGTTGTGGATCGAGATCGCGACGGTCATGAAGATCGCCAGCAGCGGCACGACGAAGGGACCGAAAGAGAGGCCACCCGCCAGGTTCAACTCGGCAAAGGAGACGCCGACGGCGACCCCCTCCGGAAAGCTGTGGACCGTCAGGATCCCCAGGATCAAGACGAGTTTCTGGAAGTCGGCCTCCTCGTACTCCCGGGGATCGAAGTGGTGATCGGAGATGATCCGGTTGGCGACGATCACGAGGACGACCCCTGCCGCGAGACCGGCGACCATCAGCAGGTAGTCGCCCCGCCCGTCGGCTTCGGCCATCCCCTCCAGGATCAACCCGAACGTCGACGCCGAGATCATGATCCCCGAGGCCAGCCCCCAGAGGCCAACCTGCAACCGGTCGCTCACCTCCGAAATGAAAAAGAACGGGAGCGCGCCGATCCCGGTCGCCAGGGCTGTAATAAATCCCGCGACGAACACCAGCGTCAGATTCGCGAGCGTTCCCATACCTGAACTTCGAACGTCGATGGCTTAAGAATTATCACTAACCTGATCGTTTTTTGGGCGGCCTAAAGGGGCGACGGAGTGTGTATCGGGTACTCCTTATATACTCGTAGGGGCTTTCGAGTGTTCGGGGGACATCCACGCACTTCTATCCCCTAGTACCAAACGTTTATCACTCAATTCCCCATTTTACTATTCGATGTCAACGACGAAGGCGACTGAGAGTGGAGAAACGGTCACTATCGTATCGGCGATGGACGAGCGCGGCATCTTGACGGTCACGAAGCCGACGACCGGCGAGACGGTCGAGGTGGTCGACTACGCGGACGAGTTGCTCCGGGAACGCGCGAAGACGCTCTCGCCGGGCGCGACGGCACGGCTGGAGCTGACGCCGGCCGAGGACGGGACGTACTCGCTCACCCGACTCCTGCCGGGTGGCCCAACCCTCGGGTTCGGCGCGGACTGATCGATACGCCGACACGGCGGCGTCACGGCGGCAGCCAGGGGTGGCACACTGGCGTTCCTGCACTGTCTCTCGTTCACAACTCGAACCGCTCGACCGTCTGGTACTCGGGCCCGGCATCGGTGAGGACGCTCTCGGTGAGCCGAATCTCTTCGACGCGGAGCCGGCCCGCCGTCGGCTCCTGCTCGCGGACGACCGCCTGTACCAGGTCTTTCCCGCCGGCGTGTTCCATCCGGGCGAGCGTGACGTGGGGCGTAAACTCGTGATCCGGCGGTTCGAAGCCCAGTTCGACCAGCCGCGGCGCGACCGCCTCGTGGAGCGCCGTCAACTGGTCGCCGCCGGCGTCGACGCCGAGCCAGACGACGCTGATGTACTCCAGTGAGGGGAACACGCCGAGACCACCGAACTCGGCGGTGAAGGGGTCGACGCCCGCCTCGGCGACAGCGGTGTCGAGCGCGGCCGTAATCTCGTCGATGCGATCGGGGTCGGTGTCGCCGAGAAAAAAGAGCGTGACGTGTGCCTGCGCCGGGTCGATGCGGTTCAGCCCAGATGCGTCCGCGAACAGGTCCTGGACGGCCGCGACGGCGTCGCCGAGACCGTCGAGATCGACGCTGACGAACAGTCGCTTGCCCATGTCGGATCCAGCGCCGCCGGCGAGTTGAACGTTCGGGCCGGGACTCGGCGTGTGACACGAACGAAATCGTCGTAAGTGATCCACACTAAATCGGTGCGAGGACGATCGCATGGGAGTACTCCTTCCCGTCGGGCGTGTGACAATTCCACGGCGAATCGTTCACGCCGTCGACGACAACATCGCGACCGAACATCCCCGGGAGGCCGGCGGCTTCCTGGCCTGTGAGCGGCGCGACGGACGACTCCACGCGACCGGCCACGTCCCCCTGCCGAACGAAGCGGCCGATCCCGAACGGCGGTTCGTCGCCACCGTCGACGAGCGCGCACCCTCGGAACCCCGGATCTGCTATCACTCCCACACCTCGGCGTCGACCCCCTCCGGCCTGACCGACATCGACCGCCGGATGATTCCCGAACGGTACGCCCTCGTCGTGTTCGCCCCCCGTGGCGACCCCCACAGCTACCGACTCTTCCGGCGTGGCTTGCTCCGCTGGCGGGAGCTCCCCGTCGGCCACACCAGGTCCGGCCCCGGCGAGTGGCATCCACTCCCGCGGCTATCCTAATATTCCTCATATTTACCCTGTCAGGACAGCGTTCACACTGTCTGTTCGTACGTCCAGCGATTCGCCATGGACGACGGGAGTCGTTGCATCAGTACGTGATTCGATATACAATCATATGGGAAGTCCTTTCAATAGTGATCGAAATCTGAATTTTGTGGCGAAAATGAGCCTGAACGTGGCGCATCTCGGCGATAGAACTGGAAAGATACGATTCCGAGCCCGGTTCGGTGACGAATCGGTCACCGGGAGGCGGGAGGTGGTCGTATGAGCGTCATCCTCTACGGGGTCGGCGGGGCCATCGTGGTGATGTTGGCGGTCGGGCTGTACGTCTCCCAAAAGATCGAGGGCGACAGCATCAACTACATCGTCGCGGGGCGGGGGTTGATCCTCCCGCTGGCGGCGGCGACGCTGATGGCCCAGTCGCTGGACGCGAACGCGACGCTTGGCAACACCGACCTGGTCGCCTCGGCCGGGTTCTGGGCCGGCGCGGCACTGCCGATCGGACTGGCGCTGTGTCTGTTCATCACCGGCCTCTTTTTCGCCAAGCCGATGAACCGGATGAACCTCACGACGTTACCGGACTTCTTCCGGCGCAAGTACGGCCGAACCGTCGAGATGATCGCGAGTTTCATCATGGTCATCAGTTACGCTTTCCTGCTGGCGGGGAACCTCGTGGCCGGTGGCTACCTGTTCCAGACGTTCGTCGGTACCAGCTACGCGGTCGGCGTCGTGTTGATCGCCGCCATCGTGTTCGCCTACACCATCGCGGGCGGCCTGTTCGCGGTCGCGTACACCGACGTGATCCAGGCGTTCGTGGCCTTTTTCGGCTCGATCGGTCTGATCGTCTTCGTGGCGACCCAGTACGGTATCACCATCCCCGACGGGATGGGGCCGATGGCGCTGGGCCAGCTCACCGACCCGAGCCAGGGCGCGTACATCAACCTCGCGACCATCGTCGCGCTGGGACTCGGTGACATCGTCGCCATCGACTTCATGGAGCGAGTGTTCGCCGCCGACAGCCCCGAGACGGCCCAGCGGGCCTGTTTCATCGGCGCGGCCGGCACGCTGATCATCGGTATCCCCTTCTCCATCGTCGCGCTGTCCTCGGGATCGATCCTGGCGAGTCTGGGGATCGAACCCGGGAGTCAGGCGGTGCTGTACGTGCTCCTGCAAAACGCCGTGCCGCCGTGGCTCGCGGCCGTCGTCATCGCAGGGATCGTCGCCGCCTCCTTCTCGACCAGTGACGGCGCGATCCTCGGAACGTCCTCGGTGATGGCCCGCAACATCGTCGGCATCCGGGTCGACGAGGAACACAGTTCCGGCGAGGCCGTGGCGGCCGACGGCGGTTCGAGCGGCTTCTTCAGCGGCGAGAGCGACAAACTGCTGAAGGTGACGCGGCTGATGGCCGTCCCGATCACGTTGCTGGGCATCTTCTTCGCGCTCCGGGTCTCGGCGACCGGGATGTTGCTCGTGCTGGCGTTCGACATCATGCTCGCCGGCGCGCTGGTGCCGCTCGTGTTCGGCCTCTACTGGCCGGACCTGGCGAACACGCCGGCCGCACTGACCTCGATGGTGGCGGGCTCGGTCACCAGGCTGGTCTTTTTCGTCCTGCTCCCGACGACCTACGCATACGAGAACACGCTGCTGTACATCCCCAACGACATCTTCACCGCGGCGTTCGACGGCCTGCCGACGTTCATCGCCGCCGCAGTGAGCCTCGTCGTGTTCGTCGTCGTCGGCTACGCCACCCGCGACAGCTACGGGAGCCGCCCGCTCGACGACGAGGGTCACCGGACCATCGTCGCCGGCGGTGACGACGGCGACGAATAAGACGTTCGTCGACTGATGTCCACTCTTGGTACTCTTTCCTGAATCAGTAAGCGCTTAAGCCGCCAACCAAAACCCAGGATAGAGAATAGATGGACGATCATCGAACGCGTGTTCGCAGCCGACGGAGTGAGTTGCCGTGAACCGGGACCCGATCCGGATGAAGCGGAAAGTCCAGCAGTTGGGCTCGTCGACGCTCGGTGTGACGGTGCCGGCGGACTGGGTCCGACACCACGGCATCGAGAAAGGCGACGAACTCATCATGCAACGCGACGAGAGCGGCGGGTCGCTGCTGCTCGTCCCCGAGGATCCGACGATCTCCGACGAGGAGGCGACCGTCGACGCGGACTCGTTGGACGCCGACGCCCTGGAGCGGGCGGTCGAGACACAGTACGTGCTGGGTCGACAGCTCATCCGTATCGCCGGAACGGAGCCGCTGACCGACGCCCAGCGTGACGCCGTCCTCAGCGCCGAGCGCCGGCTCATGGGTCTGGGTATCGTCGAGGAACGCGATACGGAGATCACGGTCCGGTGTTCGATCGCGCCGACGGACTTCGAACTCGGGACCCTGCTGGGCCGGCTCTACCGGACGGAGACCACGATGCGCCGGGACGCCCTGACCGCTCTCAAGGAGGGCGACGCCGACGCGGCCGAGCGCGCCATCGACCGGCAGTCACAGGTCCGGAAGCTGTTCTACCTGTTCCTCCGGATCGTCTTCGCGACCTACCGCAACCCCCGGCTGAACCGGGCGGTCGGCCTCGATACGGGCTTTCCCCTGATCGGCTATCGCTCTGCGGTCCAGGACATCGTGTTGATGGCCGACGCCGCCACCGAGATCGCCGCGCTGGTCCGCGACCACGACACGACGGCGCTGGACGAAGAGACCGCCGCCCACATCGACGCGCTCGCGGACACCCTCGATACGGCCGCGGAAGCCACTCGCACCGCGGTCGTCACCCCCGACTACGACACGACCTGTGAGTCCCGGACGGCGCTCGAACGCGTCGACGACCACGTGGCGGAGGTGAACGCCTACCTCCGTGACCGCCGACCGGAACCCCTCCTCGTCCTCCAGCGCGCCGTCGATATGCTCGAACGGAGCGCCCGCCACACTCGGGACACCCTCGCCGTCGCCACCCACCTCGCCTTCCGCGAGGACCCCGACCTGGTCACCGCCGAGTGACGGCAGCTTCCGTTCCCCCCACACCACCCCGTCGGCGACGGTTACCTCTAGGACCTTAATGACCCAGTGACAGTCACTGGACCCAGCCGTACATGGGGTACCGTATTACACATCTCAGGGAACGCTTTTGAATACTGATCGATCACACAGAAACGTCGACGAAAACGCGACGAACGATTCACGTTCGAGTTCGCAGATACACAAAACTATGACCGACGACAGATCAGGCCGCGACATCTACGGCGAGGCGTACGACGAGGCGAACGAACCCATCTTCTCGGGGATCCCCACCTTCCTGAAGCTTCCGGAGGTAGATCGCGGGGACCTCGACGAGGAGGACGTGGACGTAGGCATTCTGGGCGCACCGCTTGACACGGCGACGACGATCCGGCCGGGCACCCGGTACGGCCCCCGTGCGGTGCGGGCCGCCTCCACGGTTCCCTCGCCGCCGTACCGGCACTTCAACATCGAGACCGGCGTCGACCCATTCGATCACTTCAGCGTCGCCGACACGGGCGATGCGGCGGTTTCGCCCGGCGACACCCGCCAGAGCCAGCTCAACATCGAGGACGCCGTCGCCGAGATCAGCGAGCAGGCGACGCCCATCGTTATCGGCGGCGACCACTCGATCAGCTACCCGGACATCAAGGGCTGGGCCGAGGCCAACGGCTACGAAGACGTTGGCCTGATCCACTTCGACTGTCACGCCGACACCGGCGAGGACGGCCTCACCGGCTTCGAGTACGACCACGGCGCGTGGGTCGCACGCGTGTTCGACGACGACCTCGTGACCGGCGAGAACTACACGCTGATCGGCCCACGCGGGTTCTGGCCCGGCCCGGACATCTACGAGGAGATGCGCGAGGAGGGTATGAAGTGGTACACCGCGATGGAGGTCGGGAACATGGATCTCGACGACATCGTGACCGACGCCGTCCAGCGCGCCACCGAGGGGACCGACGCGGTGTGGGTCTCCTTCGACGTGGACGTGATGGAACCGGCCTTCGCGCCCGGTACCGGCGAACCCGAACCCGGCGGCCTGATGCCCCGCGAGGCCATCTACATGATCCGCGAGGTCGTCAAGGCCCTGGACCCCGAGGACTTCGGCTTCGACGTGGTCGAGGTTTCGCCGGCCTACGACACCAGCGACACCAACTCCTACAACGGCGGCGTCACCAGCGGCTTCGCCAACCGCCTCATCATCGAGGTGCTGGGGAGCATGGCGCTGGCCGACCAGGGTCTGGAGTCGGGCGACCCGATCAAGCCCAAGGAACCGCTGGGTCCGACCGGGGAGACGGAAGCGCCCGCGGACGACTAGACGAGACGAATGCCACGAGGGCGACCCAAGCGCCGTTTTTCCCGCCTGTCCCGTGGACGTAGCCCTTAACCGCCTGCCCGTCCAATCGGTCGGTATGACAGACAGAGAGCCCGACGACTACGAGTTCTCGGAGGGGCAGGGGTTCGAGGACCCCTACGACGAGTTCGATATGGACCCGCCGGAACTCGACGTGGACCCGGACAAGGTCGACCCCATCGACTCCCGGGCGCTCACGGATATGCTCGACGAGCGCAACCTCGCGAGCGAGGCGGTCGACGCCGAGGAGTTGCTCGACGTGGCGCTGTCGTATATGCAGATCAACCGCTTCGAGCAGGCCGCCGACGCCTTCGAGCGGGTCGCCCAGTTTTCCGAGGACGACCGGATCGAACAGGAGGCCTGGGTCAACAAGGGCGCGGCCCACGCCCAGCTCGAGGAGTACGACATGGCCATCGGCGCGTATCGGGAGGCCATCGACATCGACGACGCCAGCGAACACGCGGCCACCGCAGAGACCAACCTGGCGTACGCCCTCTGGGAGTTCGGCCGTACCGAGGAGGCCCTGGAGCACGCAGAACGCGCCGTCGAGATCGACGAACGGTTCGCCGAAGCCTGGTACAACCGCGGCTTCTTCCTGCTGGAACGGGGCCTCGCCGAGGACGCGCTGAACGCCTTCGACAACGCGATCCGACTGGGCGAGCGTAACACCCGCATCCTGGAGGAGAAAGCCCGTGCACTCGAAGAGATGGGCGAGTTCGACAGAGCCGAGGAGGTCGCCCAGGAGGCAGAAGAGATGCGCGAGGAAGCCGAAGCGGATCTGGTCGACGAGCAACAGCAACAGCAACTGGAATGATCCTCAACGAGCGCGACACGGACGAGGGACTGCTCGTCTCGGTCTGTGACCCCGACGTGCTCGGGGAGACCTTCGAGAACGGCCAGGTCTCGCTCACGGTCGACGCGGACTTCTACGACGGCGAGGAAGTCGACGAGGAGGCCGTCGTCGACAGCCTCGCCCGCTGTGCCGTCGCCAACATCGTCGGCACCCGCGCCGTCGAAGTCGCCATCGAACACGGCTTCGTCGAGGAGGGCAACGTCCTCGACATCGAGGACACGCGCCACGCCCAGCTGTTGCGGATGTGAGCACTACGCACGGCCATCCCGGATCGTAAGGGAAAGGGGTCGGGGTGGACTCGTGTCGACCGATGAGCGAATTCGCATTCACGACGTCGATCCCGATCCGCTATCGCGATCTGGACCCCTGGGATCACGTCAACAACGCCGTCTACGCGACGTATCTGGAGGAGGCCCGAACGGAGTACCTCGACACCGTCTTCGAGACGCCGATGGAGGCACGGGACTTCGTGCTGGCCAATCTGGAACTCGACTACCGCGCACCGATCACCTACGACAGCGGCGGGGTCGAGATCGCTGTCCGGGCCGCCGAGCTGGGATCGTCGAGTCTGACCCTCTCCTACGAGGTCCGTCGGAGCGATGGGGTCGTCTCGGCCACCGGCGAGACCACACAGGTCCACATGGGTGAAGACGGCACGCCGACGCCCCTGCCCGAGGAGTGGCGGACGGCCATCGCGGAGTTCGAGCCCGACCTCTCGTAACCGCTAACGGCTAGTTCTCGTCGGTCGGACCGAAGGAGTGTTGGGTCCGGAACCCCTCCATACTGACAATGGAGACCACCGAATCAGCGCCGCTTTCCGTCGAGGATATCCGGTCGGACTTCCCGATTCTGGAGCGGGAGTTCGACGGGACGCCCCTGGTTTATCTCGACAACGCGGCGACGAGTCAGACGCCCGAGCCGGTCGTCGACGCTATCGTGGAGTACTACCACACGTACAACTCGAACGTTCACCGCGGCCTCCACCAGCTCTCACAGGAGGCCTCGATCGCCTACGAGGACGCACACGACCGCGTTGCGGAGTTCATCGGTGCCTCCGGCGAGCGCGAGGAGATCGTCTTCACGAAAAACGCCACGGAGTCGATGAACACCGTCGCCTACGCGTGGGGGCTGGAAGAACTCGGGCCGGGCGACGAGATCGTCCTGACGGAGATGGAACACCACGCGGCGCTGGTCACCTGGCAACAGATCGCCAAGAAGACCGGTGCCACAGTCCGATTCATCGAGGTCGACGACGAAGGGTACCTCGACATGGACCACGCCCGCGAGCTGATCGGCCCCGACACCGCGATGGTCAGCGTCGTCCACGTCTCGAACACCCTCGGTACTGTGAACCCCGTCTCGGAACTGACCGATCTGGCCCACGAACAGGACGCGCTGATCTTCGTCGACGGGGCCCAGTCGGTCCCGCATATGCCCGTCGACGTGGAGGCGATCGACGCCGACTTCTTCGCCTTCTCCGGCCACAAGATGTGTGGCCCGACCGGCGTGGGCGTCCTCTACGGCAAAAAGCACCTGCTCGAGGAGATGCAGCCGTACCTCTACGGTGGCATGATGATCGAGAAGGTCACCTTCGAGGACTCGACGTGGCACGAACTCCCCTGGAAGTTCGAGGCCGGCACGCCAGTCATCGCGCAGGGCATCGCCCTCGCCGAGGCGTGTGACTACCTCGACGAGATCGGGATGGACAACGTGAAGCGCCACGGCGAGGCCCTGGCCGAGTACGCCCACGAGCGCCTCTCGGAGTTCGACGATATCGAGATCCTCGGCCCGCCGGCCGACGACCGCGGCGCGCTGGTCTCGTTCAACCTCGACACCGTCCACGCCCACGACGTGTCCGAGATTCTGAACGCTCACGGCGTGGCGGTCCGGGCTGGCGACCACTGCACCCAGCCCCTCCACGACAAACTCGGCGTCCCCGCCTCCGCCCGGGCATCCTTCTACATCTACAACACGCGGGAGGAAGTGGACAAACTGGTCGAGGGGCTCGAAGACGCGCGGGAGTTGTTCGCCTGAGCGTCCGCGCGAACGAAGTGAGCGCGGTTCCCGCGCCGCGGAGCGAGGGCGCGCCCTTTTTGCTCCAGCTTTTTGCGGCGAGTGGTGCGCTCCGTGCACCCGAGGCCGAAAAAGGTGGTCTCACAACCGCCGGAACTGGATCGCTGCGTGGGCGAACAACACGACGGCCACCGCGAAGTACGCGACGGCTGGCAGTTGCCAGTCGATAGCGCCGGTCGTGCGGCCGACACCGTAGGCCAACAGCCCGACACCGAGGACGAACACGACCGCCGCCATCGCCCAGCGAACGCCGGATTCGTCCGTGATGGCGGAGCGACCGAGCATCGTTCGGATAGATGACACCACCCCGAATAAATCGGTCGGTCAGAGTACTGGGAGGATCAGGAAACGAACGGCCCAGAGCGCACCCATCCCGGCGGCCATGGTGGCGAAGACGTTCTCCGTGCGCCAGGCGACGATCGCGGCGAGGCCGCCGGCGACGAGTTTGTCGACCGCGAGGCCGCTCGCGTCGAGCGTGACGAACGCCGGGAGGACCAGCGCCGCGAGAACGGCCGCTGGGACGTACCGGAGCGGGCGTTCGAGTCGCGGCGGAATCTCGTCGAGGTAGCCGAAGAGCCCGATAAACGAGAGGCGGATGGCGTAGGTCAGGACGCCGATAACGAGGATGACGCCCCACACCAGCGGGTCGGCGTAGCTAGTGGCCATCGGTCGCGTCCACCTCCAGGGGCCGCTCGGCGAGCAGTCCCGCGACGATGCCGACCGACGCGCCGACGAGCAGGCCGAGGTTGAGCGGGAGGCCGGCACCGACGACGGCGATGGTGCCGCCCGCGAGACCCGCGACCGTGGTCGGGCCGTCCTCCATCGCGGGAACGAGCAGGGCGAGGAAGACGAGCGGGACGGCGAACTCCAGGCCCCAGGCGTCGGGGACGCCGGTGCCCAGCAGGACGCCGGCGGCGGTCGTGAGTTGCCAGACGACCCACAGCGTGGCGGCGACGCCGAGGTAGTAGGCGACGCGGTCGACCGACTCTTCGGCCCGGTAGCTGGCGATGGACAGCGCGTAGGCCTGGTCGGTCAGCAGGTAGGCCAGGCCAGCCTTGACGCGGCCGGCGAACGTCCGGAAGTGGGGGGCAATCGAGGCCGAGTACATCAACATACGGAGGTTGATGACGACGGCGGTGAGGACGACGACCGAGAGCGGTGCGTCCCGGCCGACGAGGTCCAGCGCGGCCAGCTGGGAGGCACCGGCGAAGACGATCACCGACATCCCGACGGCCTGCGTGAGGTCGAGGCCGGCGTTCGCGGCCGCGATGCCCGCGACGAGACCGAAGGGGGCGACGCCGAGCAGGAGGGGAGCCACGTCGCGAACGCCGCGACGGAAGTCTGCGCGGTTCATGGCTGGGGATATATCTGGTCGTGTTTACGCGTGACTATCCTCGCTGGAACCCGAGCAGCGGGTCAGTCGTCCGCGTCGTCGCCGCGGCGTGAGAACACCCACAGGAGGATGAGGATGCCCTCGACGCGGGCGACGGTGTAGACCCAGGGACGGAGTTCGACCTCGCTGTCGTCGGTGACGGCGAGGTCCATCCAGAAGTCGACGACTTTGCGGGGGGCGAGCAGTTCGGCGATACCGAGCAGGGCCAGCGGGAGTTGGAGTGCCATGTGGTCGGCTACGAAGGGGACAATAAAAACAGTTGACCCAAAACCAGGTTTGGTGTGCGGTCGGCGGTGCGGTTCGCGGTGCGGAAGTTGTCGAGCATCCGCGCGAACGGAGTGAGTGCGGTTCTCCGCGAGCGGCTCCGCCGCTCGCGCCTTTTTCACCCACGTTTTTCAAGGGGCGGTTCGCGCCGCTGGCGCGAACCCGACGCAGAAAAAGGTGGCTCGGAAGCCTTTTGCGTCGCACTCGTCTATCAATCAGTAACAATGGTCGGCGGCTCCGATATGTACCGACAGCAGATCCTCGATCACTACAAGAGCCCGCGTAACTACGGGGAGATGGAGGATCCAACGTTCACACACGTCGGCGAGAACCCGATGTGTGGCGACACCATCGAGATGCAGGTCCGCCTCGACGACGACGAGGAAGAGATCGAGTACGTCGCCTTCCAGGGCGATGGCTGTGCGATCTCACAGGCCTCGGCGTCGATGCTTTCCGAGAAACTCCAGGGGATGACGATCGAGGAACTCCGGGAACTGGATCGGGACGACGTAGTCGAGATGCTCGGCGTCGATATCTCACCGATGCGAATCAAGTGCGCCGTGCTGGCCGAGAAGGTGGCACAGGACGGCGCGGACATCTACTTCGGCGAACTGGACGTGGACAAGACCACGACCGAAGACGACGAGTAGCGCGGCGAGCGCAGCATCTTCTCGCGAGGCGAGACTGCGAGCAAGCGAGCAGTCGAGCCGTTGCGAGAAGGGGTTTTATACTAAATTTTGCGACGAGCGGTTCCAGAGCGAGCGGAGCGAGCGACGGAACCCGAGGACGTAAAATTTAGGCGTGACATCTACTTCGGCGAACTGGACGTGGACAAGACCACGACCGAAGACGACGACTGAGCGGGTGAGGCTGCGAGCGACGGGACGGTTTTCACGGACCGGTCACTGTGACGGATAGCGGATCGTGACGGCGGTGCCGTCCTCGTCGTTCTCGACGACGGCGACGTGGCCGCCGACGCGTTCGACGGCCAGGCGGACCATCCACAGGCCCAGGCCGGTGCCGTGGACGAGCGGGGTGGTCTCGTCGTCGCGCAGCGCCAGCAGTTCGCTCTCGGGGATGGGCGGGCCGTCGTCGGTGACGGTGAGTTTGATCCAGGGTTCGTTCGGGGGGACGCCGACGGTGACGACGACCTCGGGGTCGTCGGCGTCGGCGTGCTGGATGGCGTTCTCACAGAGTTCCGTCAGGGCGAGTTCGACCTCCGGGCGGATCGTGGCCGCGCCCTCGGAGGGGCGCAACATATGCACGTGGGCGTCCGGGTAGCGGTCGTTGAGGTCGCCCTCGACGCGTTCGAGGACGGTCGCGAGGTCGGTGGGTCGCCAGTCGTCCTCGGGCGAGAGGACCTGCCGGATGCGCTGGACCTTCTCGACGAGGCGGTCCCAGCGCCGGGCGATGTCCCGGACCTTCCGTGCGGAATCCTGCTCGGTCTCGTCGAGCGCGTCAGCGAGCAGGCGGGCGTGACTCAACACGACGGTCATGTCGTTGCGCAGGTTGTGCCGGAGCAGGCGGTTGAGGACGGTCGCCTGCCGGCGGCGTTGCTCGCGCATCGTGATGTCGACGAACAGAAACCGGGTGCCGACGACGCCGTCGCCGTCCGTTCGCGGGACGGCTCGCACGAGTGTGTGGACGACGGTCCCGTCGGCACACACCAACTTGCGTCGCTCTGTGACCGGATCGTCGTCGGCCGCCGGTCGTGCGTCGTCGGCCTCCAGCGCCGCCGCCGACTCGGGCGTGAACAGGTCCGCGAGCGGGCGGTCCTCCAGTGACTCGCGGTCGTAACCCAGCGTCTCGACGAACCGCTCGTTGCACACGTCGATCACCGCCTGCCCGTCCTCGGTTCGTGTGTGGACGTACATCACCGGCAGGTCTTCCAGCAGACACTGCCACTCCCCCGCATCATCAGCCCCCTGAGACATCGTCACCGGTTGTTTTCGAGTACTATTATTTGAAACCACCGCGGATTACGAGCCGTGTGGCACCGGTTTCGGTTGCGCCGGGCCCCGCGAGTTCGGCGGTTCATGTCATCCTAACTGAAGCATCGTGAGTCGGTCTCTCCAAGCGCGGTAACGGGGCGTTTTTCCTCGATGGCGGGCTACTACGTCCATGATCGAACTGGACGGCGGGGACGCAGGCGGGGGATACCTCCGGACCGCCCTCGCGATGGCGGCCCTGACCGAGCGGCCCGTCCGCGTCGAGAACGTCCGCGGCGACCGGCCCGAGCCGGGGTTGAAGCCCCAGCACGCCGCGGCCGTCGAGGCGGTCGCGGCGCTCTGTGACGCGACCGTCACTGGTGTGGATCAGGGTTCCGAGACCGTCATCTTCGAGCCCGGCGGGCGGCCGAGTGGATCGGCGTCGGTCGCGGTCGGAACCGCCGGGAGCATCACGCTCGTGTTCGACACGGTGCTCCCGCTGGCGCTGGCGGCGGACGCGCCGATCCGACTGCGTGTGACCGGTGGCACGGACGTGGCGTGGTCGCCACCGCTCACGACGTACCGCCGCGTGAAGCTCCCGCTCTTGCGACGACTGGGCGTTCCGGTCGCCGTCGACGCCACCCGCCGTGGGTTCTACCCCGTCGGCGGTGGCGCGGCGACGCTCACGCTCGGCCCGGCCGAACCGGACCCGCTCGCACTCGACGAGCGGGGCGATCCCGAGAGGGTGCGGGTGTACTCGCTCGCGAGCGCGGGACTGGCCGACGCCGACGTGGCCAAGCGCCAGGCCGAGGCCGCAGTTGATCGGCTGGAAAGTACAGGGCGGACGATCCACGAACGGGTGGTCGGCTACGTCGAGAGCGACTCGCCGGGGTCGGTCTGTACCGTACGAGCCGACTACGAGAACGGTATCGCGGGGCTGGACGCGCTGGGCGAGAAGGGCAAGCCGGCCGAAAAAGTGGGACGGGAACCGGTCGACGCGCTCGGTACCTTCGAGGAAACCGGTGCCGCGGTGGACCGGTATCTGGCGGATCAGCTGTTGCCGTTCCTGGCGATGGTGGGCGGCGCGGTGACCGTGCCGGCGGTGACCGATCACGTCGCGTCGGGCGTCGACCTGCTCGCGCGGTTTGGCTGTGACGTGACGGTCGCGGACGAAGCGACGGCGGCGGGTGGTCGGGCCCGGTTGCGGGTGGACGAACTGGCCGAGAACTGAGTGCCCGCGGGCAGTGAGTCTCGGGTAACTCCCCGTTTTATTCGGCGGGCTACCAAACTCGGGAGTGATGCCAACGGTCGACCCGCAACCGGACCGGTTCCGCGATCTGATGCTCGACGACCAGCCGGGGTTCGAGGACGTGCTGACCTGTGTGTTCGACGTACAGCGCCACGAGGCACGGACGTATCTGGAACTCACCGAGCGCCCCGACAGCACCGTCGCCGAACTGGCTGACGTGCTGGACCGGGACCGCAGCAACGTCAACCGGTCGCTGTCGACCCTCCGGGAGAAGGGGCTGGCCAGTCGCAACCGGCGACTGCTAGACGACGGTGGCCACGTCTACCAGTACACTGCGACGCCCGTCCCGGAGGCCCGCGAGTTGATGCACGAGACCTTAGACGAGTGGTGTGCCTACGTCCACGAACGGATCGACGAGTTCGGCGGCGAGACCTAGCGGACGGAAACCACCCCACTTTTGCGCCGCCGCGCCGTCCTGTCAGGTAATGGCAACCCTCGATCTCGATCTCGACGGCCCGCAGACGGTGCCGGAAGACGCCGACGACGGCGTCTGGCTGACCTGCATCGAGTGCGGCGAGACCTTCGCCCCCTTCGACGACGTGCGTTACACCTGCGACGACTGCGACGGCCTGCTGGAGGCCCGCTACGCCGACGCCCCCACCTTCGACGACTTCGAGGGGCGGGGCGTCTGGCGCTACAGCGAGGCCCTGCCCTTCGAGGAGGGGGTCACACTGCCCGAGGGCGACACGCCCCTGCACTACGCCCCGGATCTGGAGGACGACATCGGCGTGCGCAACCTCCGGATCAAACACGAGGGGATGAACCCCACCGGCTCGTTCAAGGACCGGGGGATGACGGTCGGCGTCCGGGTCGCACAGGAAGTCGGCGTCGACCGCCTGGCCTGTGCCTCGACGGGCAACACCAGCGCCGCGCTGTCGGCCTACGGGGCCCGCGCCAACCTCGAAACCCTCGTCCTCCTCCCCGCCGGGAAGGTCGCCGCCGGGAAGGTCGCCCAGGCCAGTCTCCACGGCGCGCGCATCCTCGAAGTCGACGGCAACTTCGACTCCTGTCTCGACATCGTTCAAGACTTAGCGGGCCGCGGCGAGGCCTACCTGCTGAACTCGCTGAACCCCTTCCGGCTGGAGGGCCAGAAGACCATCGGCTTCGAGATCCTCGAACGGTTCTACGAGGACGAGGGTCGGTTCCCCGACCGGATCGTCCTCCCCGTCGGGAACGCGGGCAACACCGCGGCGCTGTACAAGGCCTTCCGCGAACTCGTCCGGTCGGGCGCGCTCGCACCCGGCGACGTACCCAAACTCACCGGCGTGCAGGCCGAGGGGGCCGCGCCGATGGTCGAGGCCATCGAGAACGACTGGGAGGACACCGAGCGCTGGGACGAGGTCGAGACCCGCGCGACCGCCATCCGCATCGGCAACCCGGTCAACGCGCCGAAGGCCCTGCCCGGCATCCGCAACACGGGCGGGACCGCCGTCGCCGTCTCCGACGAGCGCATCACCGAGGCCCAGCGCGATCTCGCCGAGCAGGGCATCGGCGTCGAACCCGCCTCGGCCGCTTCCGTCGCCGGCCTGCGGAAACTCCGGCTGGCCGGCGAGGTCGACCCCGGCGAGGACGTGGTCTGTCTGACCACCGGCCACCTGCTGAAGGACCCCGAGGCCGCCGCCGAGGCCGGCGCGGATCCCGAACCCGTCCCCAACGACACGGACAAAGTCCTCGACCACCTCGCGGGCAAGCGGGTCGACGGCAGCGGCGACGGTCTACTCGGGAAGATGCTCGGCAAACTCCGCTAACCAGTCGTCGCGACGACGGACGATCGACCGGCACGTGTGTGTCGGTCGGTACGGTTCTCGCTGGGCCGTGTCTCGACTGCTTGGGCGAGTGAGTCGCTCGGCGGATTCAAGTGGGTGAGACGCGGTGTGTGTGACTAGAGCTCACGGATGACAGATCCCGGAGAGACAGCGTCGCCGGAGCGAGACCGCGAGTGGTACCGGCGGCTCGTCGAGAGATCGGCGGCCGTCACCCTGGTCGTCGACACCGACGGGACGGTGACGTACGCGAGCCCTGCGGTCGACTCCGTTCTCGGTCACGAAGCCGATGGCGTACTCGGTGAAACCCTCGAAGACTTCGTTCACCCCGACGACCGGGAGACGCTCGCCGAGACACTCACGACGCTTGGGGACACCGCGGACTCCCGGACGATCGAGGCCAGGGTGGGGCGGGCCGACGAGTCCTGGGGCTGGCTCGAGATGACGGTACAGGACCACCGCGACGACGAGGTACTCGGCGGCGCCCTCGTCACCGGCCGGGACATCACCGACCGCAAGGAGCGGGAGGCGGACCTGCAGACCACGAAAGAGCGTATGCAGCTGGCGCTCGAGGGGGCGAATCTCGGGATCTGGGACTGGGACATGGAGACCGACGAGGTGCGGCGTGACGAGTTGTTGACCGACATGCTCGGGTACACGCAAGCGGAGATGGGAGATCACCTCCGTGACTGGGAGCGAGTCGTCCACCCGGAGGGCAAGACACGGCACGACGAGGCGTTGGCCGAACACGTCGAGAACCGGACGCCGTACTACCGGTGTGAGTACCGCCTGAAGACGAAGGCGGGTGACTGGAAGTGGGTCCGAACCATGGGCAAAGTCGTCGAGCGCGACGAAGACGGGGAGCCAGTCCGGGCGGTCGGCATCCATCAGGACATCGACGACCGCAAGCGGGCCGAACTGGCACTCCAGGAGGAGCGGGATATGTTCAGAGAGGGGCCGGCGGTCGTCTTCAAGTGGGAAGACGAGGAGGGATGGCCGGTCACGTACGCCTCGGAGAACGTCGAGGACGTGCTGGGGTACACGCCCGAGCAACTCCAGTCCGACACGATGGTCTTTGCCGACATCGTACACGAGGACGACCTGGATCGGGTCGTTCAGGCAGTCGCCGATGCCGCCGGAGAAGAGGGCCGCCATCTCGACATCGAACCCTACCGAGTCCGCACCGCGGACGGTGAGATCCGGTGGGTGAAAGAGTACACTAGGGACCTCCGGGAGGACGGCCAGAACAACCATCTCCTGGGGTATCTCGTCGACGTCACCGAGCAGAAACGACACGAGCGCGAACTCGCGGCCCGCGAGGAGAAGTACCGCAACCTGTTCGAGGACTCTCGCGACGCCCTCATGCTGATGGACCGTGAGGGCTACCGCGACTGCAACGAACAGGCGCTCGACCTGTTCGGCGTCGAGTCGGTCGCGGAGTTCGTCGAGTATACGCCCTGGGCGCTCTCCCCGCCGACACAGCCGGACGGGCGGGGCTCGAAGGACGCGGCACTGAACCGGATCGACGAGGCCTTCGCGGAGGGAGCGGCGTTCTTCGAGTGGACCCACCAGCGTGTCGACGGCAGCGAGTTCCCCGCCGAGGTGAAACTCAGCCGGTTCGAACACGACGGCGAGCCCGTCGTCCACGCGCTGGTACGTGACATCAGCGAGCGCAAAGCACAGAAACGTGCACTGACTGCCCGCGAGGAGAAGTACCGCAACCTGTTCGAGGACACCCGCGACGCTCTCATGTTGCTCGATCGGGACGGCTTTTTCGACTGCAACGAACAGGCACTCGACCTGTTCGGCGTCGAGTCGGTCGCGGAGTTCGTCGAGTATACGCCCTGGGATCTCTCCCCGTCGACACAACCTGACGGGGCCGACTCGAAAGAAGCGGCGCTGGCACACGTCGAGACGGCCTTCGCGGAGGGAGCGGCGTTCTTCGAGTGGACCCACCAGCGTGTCGACGGCAGCGAGTTCCCCGCCGAGGTGAAACTCAGCCGGTTCGAACACGACGGCGAGCCAGCGTTACACGCCCTGGTGCGGGACATCACCGAGCGCAAGGAGTACGAACGGCGACTCGAAGAGCAACGCGACAACCTCGACGTCCTCAATCAGGTCCTCCGGCACGACATCCGCAACGACTTGCAACTGGTGACGGCCTACGCCGAACTGCTCGCCGACGAGTGTGAGGAGCCGACGGAAGAGGAGTACATCGAGACGGTGATGGAGAACGCCGACCACGCGGTCGAACTCACGAAGTCGGCGCGCCAGATGGCCGACGTGATGCTGTCGGCCAAGGAGGACCTCCAGCAGGTCGGCCTCAGAGAGGTCCTCAAAAGCGAGATCGCGGAGGTGCAGTCGAGCTACTCGGAAGCGGTCGTCACGAACGAGGGCACGATTCCATCGGTGGGGGTCCAGGCGAACGATATGCTGGCGTCGGTGTTCCGGAACCTGTTGAAAAACGCCATCCAGCACAACGACAAGGAAGTCCCGAGAGTGAACGTGAGGGCGACCGAGCAACAGGCAGCCGCCGTCGTGCGCGTCGTGGACAACGGCCCGGGCATACCCGACGCCCAGAAAGCGGATATCTTCGGGAAAGGCGAGAAGGGACTCGACAGCGAGGGCACCGGCATCGGCCTGTACCTGGTCAAGACACTCGTCGAGAGTTACGGTGGCGACGTCCGGGTCGAGGACCGGACGGAGCGAGACGCCGCCGCCAGCCCGGCGGGAACCGAGGGTGCCACGTTCGTCGTGGAACTCCCGAAAGCCGAGTGAGCGACTCCGCTTCGATCGCTCTCGGAGAAGGCCTCACTTCTCGTGCCGTCGATCGGACGAGTGGTGTCTCGACGCGTCCGGGTCCCGACCGGCTCGCGACTCCGTCGCCTCCCGATAGGCCGCCGACCGGTGAACGGCGAGTTCGCGGGCCAGTCCGCGATAGATCGTGTACACCATCACCAGAATGACCACCGCGAACGGGAGCCCAGCCGTGACGACGGCAGTCTGGAGTGCATCCAGGCCGTTCCCGACGAGCAGGACGGTCGCGGTCAGGCCGATGATGATCGGCCACAGGACACGCTGGCGGGTCGCGGGGGTCTCGTCGCGGGTCCCGCCGGCGGTCAGGTAACTGACGACCAGCGATCCCGAATCGGCCGACGTGACGAAAAACGTGACCAGGGTCGCCGTGGCGATCAGTGCCGTGAGGAGGGTGAACGGATAGAACGAGAGCATCTGAAACAGCGCGACGCCGCGGCCCTGCTCCTGAAGCGGGCCGACGATGCCGCCACTCCGAACGTGCAGTTCGACGAACAGCGCGGCGCCGTTGAACGCCGCCATCCAGAGCAGGGAAAACAGCGTCGGCACCAGCAGGACACCGGCCACGAATTCGCGGACGGTCCGCCCCTTCGAGATGCGAGCGACGAACAGACCGACGAACGGCGCCCAGCTGATCCAGAACCCCCAGAAGAAGATCGTCCAAGCGTGTTGCCAGCCGGCCGCCGTACCGGCGAAGGCTTCCGTGTAGAAACTCAGTTCGAGGAAGTTCCCCAGGTAGACACCGATTGCGCTGTCGAAGGCGTCGAGGAGGAAGACGGTCGGGCCGGCGACGAAGACGAACAGGAGCAACAGCCCCATCAGGACGACGTTGGCCTTCGCGAGGCGTCTGATACCGTCTTCGAGACCCGCCAAGACCGAGAGGGTCGTACAGCCAACGAGTATCGCGATGACGAGGACCGATGTCCCGATCCCAGCGGGGACGCCCATCGCGACCGTGTTCCGGGCGAGGAAGTCGACGCCAGCGGTGATCTGTATCGCCCCGAGTCCCGTGGTCGTCGCCAGCCCGAATACCGTCGCCACGACGGCCGTGAGGTCGACGACGTGTCCCGGCCAGTCGTAGATCCGGGCACCGAGAACCGGGTAGAAAACCGATCGAAAAGCGAGTGGGAGGTTCCGGTTGTAGGCGAAGAAGGCGAGTCCGAGGCCGACCACGCCGTAGATGGCCCAGGGGTGAAACCCCCAGTGGAACATCGTGATGGCCATCGCTGCACGGCCGGCGGCGGGCGAGCGTGGCGCAGCGTCGAAAAACGACCCGCCGCCCGAGAGGAAGTGGTACATCGGTTCGGCGACGCCGAAGAACAGGAGCCCGATCCCCATCCCGGACGTGAACAGCATCGCCAGCCAGGCCGGCCGGGAGAACTCCGGTTCGGCGTCGGGCCCACCCAGCCTGACGGCACCGAACCGACCGAATCCGAAAACCAGCAACGCGAGCAGAAAGACGTTCACGGCGAGGACGTAGAGCCAGCCGAACCTCGCGTTGACGGCCGCCGAAACGGCCTGGTACGTGTCCGCTGCTTGCTCACCGAGTCCGAGCGTGAGTGCGACGAACGCCACGAGAACGGCCAGCGACAGGGGGAACACGATCCGATGCACGGCGATCCCGAACCGCCTGACGGTGACGTCACTCGGGTCCCGGTCGAAATCGGCGTGGAACAATCGTTCCCGGACCGTCCGTTCGCCCTCGTCCGCCGTGTGATCCGTGTCCCCTGACACGTCTTCCCTCCGTGGGTGGCCGCCGGCCCATTGGCGCACCGGACGAGTCACCCGATCGCTGAACCGGAGCGGACACACAAGTGTGTCCGCTGTGGGAGAAAGTCACATATCGAGAAGATAAAACCCCGGAGTGGTTCGGAGAGCGGAAGCGAGTGTATCGTCGGCCGCCCGTGTGCCGAGCGTCTGACTGATCTTTACGTGACTCGGTGACACAGTTACACGCCCGCGAGATGACTTCCGACACCACACACGCCGCCCCCGGGGGATCGGCCGAAAACCGGGCCGAGGACGGGAACGCGGCCGCGCCGCCGCCCGATCCAGCGGTGCGCCCCACCGCCGGTCGGTTCCCGCGCGCCGACACCGCTCGCCTGCGGGCGACCGAACGCGAGATTCTGCGGACGCGGGTCGCCCTGCTCGAACAGCGCGTCGCCCGGAAAGAACGCGAACTGGACGCGGTGATCGACCGCTACGAGGAGATTCTGACTGCGGAAAACCCCCGTACACACGTCGACGACGGGGCCGTCGAGATCGAGTTCGAGAGCGACGAGTCCGAGCCAGGAGTGGGCACGCGGCTCCGTGACGCGCTGTCCCGACTGTTCTGAAAAATCGAGTGCCGAGTTACTCGTCGTCTTCGGCCGCGCCGTTGAGGCTGATATAGCTCACGTCGATGACCCGCTCGTCGTCGAGGATGGCGTCGAACACCTCGTCGCTCGGCGGGTCGTCGAGGTTGTAGACCGAGAGGGCTTCGCCGCCGATGGTCTCGCGGGCGTTGAACATCGCCGCGATGTTGACGTCGTGGTCGCCGAGCGTCGAGCCGATGAAGCCGATGACGCCGGGCACGTCGTCGTTGCGCGCGACGAGCATGTGGCCGTGGGGAATGGCGTCGACGCGGTAGCCGTCGATCCGAACGATGCGGGGGTCCTCGCCGGCGAACTGGGTCCCACAGACGCTGACCTCGTTTTCGCCGTTGCGGACCGTCACCGTCACCAGGCTCTGGAAGTCCTCGGAGGTGCGGCTCTTGGTCTCGGTCACGTCGATGCCCCGCTCGTCGGCGATCCGGGATGCGTTGACGGCGTTGACCTGCCACTCCAGGGGCTCGAAACAACCCTTCAGGGCGCTTGCCGTCACGAGGTCGAGTTCTTCCTCGGCGATGTCACCCTCGTAGGAGATCTCGACTTCCTCAACACGGTCGTCGAACAGCTGGACGGCGATCTTGCCGGCGGTTTCGGCGAGGTCGATGTAGGGGCGAACGCGGGGGAACGCCGACTCGTCCATCGACGGGGCGTTCAGCGCGTTCATGACTGGCTCGCCGCGGAAGGCGGCCAGCACCTGATCGGCCGTCGCGGTCGCGACGTTTTCCTGTGCGGCCTCCGTGCTCGCGCCGAGGTGGGGCGTGACGATCACGTCGTCCACGTCCAGTAGCGGGTTGTCCTGGTCGACCGGTTCCTCGGCGAACACGTCGATCGCGGCTCCCTTCAGCCGGCCGTCTTCGACGGCCTCGGCGAGCGCGGGTTCGTCGATGATGCCGCCGCGGGCGCAGTTGACGACGTACCCATCGTCCAGTCTGGCGAGTTCCTCCTCGCCGATCATGTTCTCGGTCTCGGGCGTCAGCGGCGTGTGGATCGTGATGAGGTCGGCGCGGTCGAGACACTCCTCCAGGTCGTCCGCGAGGTCGGCCCCGAGCTGGTCGGCCCGCTCCTCGGAGATGTACGGGTCGAAGGCGACGAGGTTCATGCCCAGGCCACCCAGACGCTTGGCGACCTCCTGGCCGACGCGGCCGAGGCCGACGATACCGAGGGTCTTGCCGTTGAGTTCCGTCCCGAGGAACTCGCCTTTGGCCCACTCGCCGCCCCGGAGGCGAGCGTGGGCCTGCGGGATCGAGCGGGCGGTGGCGAAGGTCATCGCGACCGTGTGTTCGGCGGCCGCGCGGACGTTGCCCTCGGGGGCGTTGGCGACGATGACGCCGTGTTCGGTCGCGGCGTCGATGTCGATGTTGTCGACGCCGATGCCGGCGCGGCCGACGATGACGAGGTCGTTCCCGGCGGCGAGCACCTCGTCGGTGACCTCGGTGCCCGAGCGGACGATCAAGGCGTTCGCGTCGGCGACGGCGTCCAGCAGTGCCTCACCCTCCACGTCGTAAGCGGTCTCCACGTCGTGGCCCGCCGCGCGCAGGCGTTGCATCCCCGCGTCGGCGATCGGGTCCGTGACGAGTACCTTCATGATCGATCCATTCCAGCCTGCCGGCATAACCCTTTCTTCATCGGCTCGCGCCGTATCGGGAGCGAGCGCCCGCCACGCGTGGGATTCGTCCGCACGATCGCCCGAGTGCAGGCGGCCGGATCGACGGTCACGGCTCGACGTTTGGAGAGGGTTGATATACCGGGCGTCCCTGAGCGGTGGTGTGAGCGACGGGACCGACACGCCGCTCGACCCAGCGGCGCTCCCGACGGGGGAGAGTGTGCTGATCGCTGGACCGGCGATGACTGGCAAGCGCCGGCTGTTGTTCGACCTGGTGGGGGCCAGTCCGGACCGGGCCGCCCTGCTCGTCACGACCAAACGCGGGGCCGACCGCTTTCGGGGGAGCTTTCTGACGGGCCGTGATCCCGACGACTGGACCATCCGGTCGGTCGACTGCGTCTCCCGGAACCGGGGATTCACCCAGCACCGGGACAGCGACAGCGTGAAGTACGTCACCAGCGCCGGCGACCTCACGGGTGTCGGGATCGCCGCCACGGGCTTTCTGCGGGAGTTCTACCACGCCGACCGCGAGGCCCGTGTCGGCCTGCACTCGCTGTCGACGATGCTGATGTACGCGGACCTCCGGCGGGTCTACCAGTTCGCCCACGTCATGACCGGGCGCATCGAGTCGTCGGGCTTCGCCGGCGCGTTCACGCTCGATACGACCGCGCGCAACACCGAGTCACTGGACGTGTTGACCCAGGTGTTCGACGCGCTGGTCGAGGTGCGCGACGAGGGGGACGGTCCGGAACTCAAAGTCAGGGGCGGCGACTTCGGCCCCCGGACGTGGACGACGTTCTGATCGGCTACTCCAGGTGTTCGTGTACGAGATCGACCAGCGGCGCCTCCGTCCGGTCGAAAGTGAACACGATCCCCGACCACTCCCGGTAGGGGAAGTGTGACACCAGGACGTTGTCGTAGAACCGCATCGTCGCGTCGAGCGTCCCGAAATCGAACAGCGCGCCCTCCTGTGGTGGATCGCTCAACCCCTTCATGATGAGCGTCTCGGCCCGTTCCTCGCGTTCGGCGGTCGAGAGCGTCTCGGCCACGTCCTCGCGGAGAAAGAGGACGTCGTAGTCGTCGGCGGTGTACCGGATCGCGGAGCGAAGTGAGGCGTCGGACTCGGCTTGCAGATCGTCGATGAGGTCGCGAACGTCCTCGTCGACGCCGTCGAGTTCGCCCTCGTCGATCGCCGCCATCTCGTCCGAGGGGGCATCGAGGTCGTCCGGCGGGGTGTCGGCCATGCCGCGTACGTGGTCACGCGCGGACATAAAGCACAGGGGACGGTTCAGGGTCGACGGGCCCGGTCGGCCCGACGGGTCGGCGATCGACGGAAACCACCGCGTTTGAAGCCCCCGGCCGCGAACGGGGGAGTATGACACTCGTCGCCTTCGACTTCGACGGGACGCTCTCGGACTCCGAGATGACCGTGCTGCTGGGTGAGCAGTGTGGGGTTGCCGACCAGATGGAGGAGATCACCCAGCGGGCGATGAACGACGAGATCGGCTACGCCGAGAGCCTCCGCAGTCGGTGTGACCTGCTGGAGGGACTCGCCCAGGATAAGGCCGAAGCCGCCTTCGACCAGGTCGTCCTCCGGGAGGACGCCGCCATGGTCATCGAGAACCTCAACGAGGCCGGCATTCACACCGCCATCCTGACCGGCGGGTTCGAGCGCGGCGTCGAGCGCGCCCTCGAGAAGGCCGACGTGACCGTCGACTCCATCGTCGCGAACCGACTTCCCATCGAGGACGGCGAACTGACGGGTGAGGTCGAGGGCCCGCTCATCGAGGGGACCAAAGACGACGCCCTCGAGGACCTGGCCGGGACGGTCGGCGTCGACATGGCCGACACCATCGCCGTCGGCGACGGGGCCAACGATATGCCGATGCTGGAAGTCGCGGGCCTGTCGGTCGGGTTCGACCCGAAACCGGCCGTCGAACCCGCGTGTGACACGATCGTCCTCTCGATGGCCGAACTCCACGGCCTGCTCGAAGCCGAAGGCGTCCTCTAACGGTCGCGCTCGGCGACAAGCGCCAGGAGCGTCCCGATCTCCGACAAACATCCTTCCCCACCGAACCGCATTTCAATTTACGTCATATTAGCCGGTGGCCTTTTATGTAGGCGGCGTATACCGCTACTGTCTTGAGTGTGAGTCTGTTTCCCACGCGCCAGTGGCTCGACGCATACCGGCATGAGATCAACGAGAGCACCGCCCTGGACGACGTCGGTGTCGGCTGGGGAGTGGGATCGAACGGTGACGTGCTGATCGTCGTCGAGGACCTGCCGCTTTCGGCGACGCGGCTCGGGGACCTGCCCGACGTGGTGTTCGACGGCGTGCCGGAGGCCGTGGAGGAAGATCTCGTAGACGTGACACTCGACGACGCGCCGGAGCTGATGGATCGGACGGTCCGTCAGCACTTCCCGCCGGTGGCTCAGCGCCTCCTCGATCAACTCGAAACCTGCGTCGTCGACGGGAACATCTACTGTTACATCGGGCTGGAGAACGGCAACTGTCCCGCGGTCGAGATCCTGCAGGATCCCGGAGAGCGCGAGGTCGGCGCGGTACTCGAAGCGCCCTGGAACGTCTGGCAGGGAATCATCGATGGGCGGCCGGCGACCTCGGCGGTACTGAGCGGTGACCTGTCCGTCGAGACCGACGGGCCGCTGGGTCCACAGACCCTGACGATACTGCAGTTGCTCGGCGACGTGGCCGCCGACGTGGAGACGACGTTCCTGTTCGAGCAACCGCGCCGGTCGATGCCCGATCTGGTCCTCGACGAAGCAGTGCGGCAACCGGCCGCCGTCCAGAAGCTAGCTTACCGACAGGCCGCGTTGACCAGTCGGCTGTTCAGTCTCTTCTAGGTCGACTGGGCGATGGCCTGATCGAGGTCGGCTTTGATGTCCTCGACGCCCTCCAGACCCACGGAGAGCCGGATCAGGTCGTCGGTGACGCCTGCGGCTTCTTTCTCCTCGTCGGTGAGTTGCTGGTGGGTCGTGCTGGCGGGATGGATGATGAGCGTCTTGGCGTCGCCGACGTTGGCCAGCAGGCTGGCGACCTCGGTGGACTCGACGGTGCCGCGAGCGGCATCGTAGCCGTCTTCCAGTCCGAACGTGATCATGCCGCCGTACCCCCCGTCGAGGTACTCGCTGGCGTTGTCGTGGGTCTCGTGATCCTCGAGTCCGGGGTAGGTAACCCACGAGACCTCGGGGTGGTCCTGGAGGAACTCCGCGACGGCCATCGCGTTCTCACAGTGGGCGCTCATGCGCTGGGGGAGCGTCTCGACGCCCTGGAGGGTCTGCCAGGCGTCGAAGGGTGACTGCTGGTTGCCCAGGTCACGCAGCCCGCGGGCGATCGCGGTGTAAGTGAACGCCTGCTCGCCCATCGCCTCGGCGAAGTTGACGCCGTGGTAGGCGGGGTTGTCCTTGGCGATCTCGGGGTAGTCCTCGGCGTGGGCGCTCCAGTCGAAGTTCCCCCCGTCGACGACGACGCCGCCGACGGTCGTGCCGTGGCCGTGGATCCACTTGGTGGTGGAGTTCCAGACGAGGTTCGCGCCGTGCTCGATGGGATTGCACAGGTACGGTGTCGCGAAGGTGTTGTCCATGAACAGCGGGATGCCGTGATCGTCGGCGATGTCGGCCAGGCGATCGATGTCCGGCGTCACCAGCGCCGGGTTGCCGATGGTCTCGCAGTGGATGTACTTCGTGTTCTCGTCGATGGCTTCCTCGTAGGCCTCGTAGTCGAGGGTGTCGACGAAGCGAGCCTCGACGCCCTGCCGGGGGAGCGTGTGGGTGTAGTAGGTGTAGGTCCCCCCATAGAGCGAGGAGGCGGTGACGATGTTGTCGCCGGCGTCGGCCAGCACGAAGTCGGTGAGGTTCAGCGCCGCCATCCCCGAGGACGTGGCGACCGCGCCGACGCCGCCCTCCAGCGCCGCGATACGCTCCTGCAGGGTCTCGACGGTCGGGTTCATCAGCCGCGAGTAGATGTAGCCCGGTTTCGCCAGCGCGAACTGGTCGGCGGCGTCCTCGGCGTCCTCGAACACGTAACTCGTGGTCTGGTAGATCGGCGGTGCGCGCGCCCCCGTGGCCGGGTCGGGGTCTTCCTGGCCGACGTGGAGCGACTGCGTCTCGATCTGATCGTCGTCTTCTGTCATGGCTGAGGGAGGGGTTCTCACGCCCCGGAGAAATAGCTGTCCACTCGGGGGGACAGCGGCCGAATACGTTCGCAACAGGGCCCGGAGCCCTCGTGTGGACAGGTTCATATTCACCCACCGAGACGTGCGTGGTGATGAGTGGTCGCGTCGGTCGAACCGGAAGTGTCGTACTCGAACGACTCAGCGACAATCCACTCGCAGTCGCCGGGTTCGTCGCCGCTCTCGGAGCCGCCGTGATCGTCCTCGCGGCGGCCAGCGAACGGAGCGGCGCGGCGCTGACCGACCCCGCGCAGGCGGCGATGGTACTCGCTGCCGTGCCGGACGTGGCGATCGCGCAACCGGCCTACGTCGCGGCGTTTCTGGTTGGCGTGGCCGCGACCGTCTACGCGCGGTGAGTGGGGGCCGAGAGTATCCGGCCGAACAAGATTAAGTGCCGGGGCGCGCTATCTACGGACAGGATGCGGGAGCCGTCGAAACCGGTCACGGACGCCATCGAAACGGCACTCGAAGAGGCTCCCGTGACGCTCGGTGTCCTCTACGGTTCTCACGCCAGAGGGGAGGCCAGCGAGCGAAGCGACGTGGACCTCGCCGTCGCGTTCGCGGACGGACTCTCCTCGGCCGAGAGAACCCGCGCTCGACTCGAAGTGATCGAACGACTGAGCGCGGCGCTGGGCACCGACGACGTGGACGTGACACCGCTCGCTACGGCACCGCCGGAACTCCGACGGGAAATCTGTGCCGACGGCGTCGTCCTCGTCGGCCCCGCGGCGGATTTCGAGAGGTACTGTGACGACGCTTCGAGAGAGGATTCACACACGGACCGTCTCGCCGAATTCGAGGACCTCCTCACCGAAATCGAGCGGGTCGTCTGAGCATGGACGAGCGAACCGAGCGGCGGATTCTCGACAAGGCACGGTACGTCCGCGACGCCGTGACGGTCCTGGCCGAAAAACGGGACGGCCTCTCCTTCGAGGAGTACCGGGAGAGTCGTGAACAGCGTGACGTGGTCGAGCGGGAGTTCGAAACCGCAATCGAAGCCTGTATCGACATCGGTGAACTGTTGCTCAAAGCCACGGAGACAGGCGTGCCGGAGACGAACGCCGCGGTGTTCCGAGCCCTCGGACGCGAGGGCGTTCTCTCCGACGAACTGGCGACCCGGATGGCCCAGGCTGCCGGATTCCGGAACGTCCTCTCACACCAGTACGGCGACGAAATCGACGACAGAGACGTGTACAACTTCCTCCAGCACGACTTGCCGCTCTTCCGGTCGTATCTCCAGGCGGTCAGAGCGGTGCTCAAACGGTAGTGAACTGGATCAGGAGAACAGACTCGTGTGGACGGGCGCGAACTGACTCTCGTCCTCGTCGTCCTCGGCGGTGTCGGTGATCGCCGTCCCGTCGATGCCCTCGCCGAGGAAGTCCGACAGGGGCGGGCCGACCTTCTCCGGTTCGACCAGGAAGGCGTCGTGGCCGTGGTCGGACTCGATGACGTGGTGGGCGACCGGGGTGTCGAGGTCGCGGAAGGACTCGGCGACCTGTTCGGACTGTTCGGTCGTGAAGTGCCAGTCGCCGGTGAACGATATCAGCAGGGCCTCGCCCTCGAAGGCGCTGAGGGCGTCGGCGTCGTCCTCGAAGCCCGCGGCGAGGTCGTAGTTGTCCATCGACCGGGTGAGATAGAGGTAGGCGTTGGCGTCGAACCGCTCGACGAACTTCTCGGCCTGGTAGTCGAGGTACGACTCCACGTCCCGGTAGGGGAAGAACGTGCCCGCGGGGTCGACGGGGAAGGTCCGCATGGCGTCCCGCCCCGCCGCACGGCGGCCGAACTTCTGTTCCATGGAGGCCTTCGAGAGGTACATGATGTGCCCGATCTGGCGGGCCAGCGCCAGGCCCTCGGTCGGTTCGTCGTCGGTGCCGTAGTAGTCGCCGCCCTGCCAGGCGTCGTCGGTGGTGATCGCCCGGCGGGCGACGGCGTCCAGCGCGAGACACTGCGGGTCGAGGCGGGCGGCGGCGGCGATGGACACCACGCGCTCGACGTGGTCGGGGTGGCGTTTCGCCCAGTCCAGGGCGTTCATGCCGCCGACGCTGCCGCCGACGACCGCGTGGAGGTGTGGGATCCCGAGCTCGTCCAGCAGGCGGCGCTGGGCCTCGGTCCAGTCGCCGACCGTAACGGCGGGGAAGTCCGTGCCGTAGGGTTCGCCGGTCTCGGGGTTCTCGCTGGCCGGGCCGGTGGAGCCGTAGCAGGACCCGGGGACGTTGGCACAGACGACGTAGTACTCGGTGGTGTCGATGGCCTTCCCCGGGCCGACGATGTCGTCCCACCAGGCGCGGGCCTGGCCGCTGGTGTCTTTGCCCGTCCGGTGGCCGGCGACGTGTGAACTGCCGGTCAGGGCGTGACAGACCAGCACCGCGTTCTCGCCGGTGAACTCGCCGTAGGCCTCGTAGGCGATCTCCAGGTCGGGGATCGACTCCCCGCACTCGAACTCGAACTCGCCGACCGAGACCGTGTCGCGTTCGACCTCCATGTTATGTCGCCGTCCCGATAGCTTGGTCGAGGTCGGCCTTGATATCTTCGACGTCCTCGATACCGACCGACAGTCGCAGGAGGTCGGGCGTGACGCCGCTTTTGCGCTGTTCGTCCTCTGTCAACTGCGCGTGGGTGGTGCTGGCGGGGTGGACGACGAGCGTCTTGGCGTCCCCGACGTTGGCGAGGAACTGGCCGAGTTCGACGGCCTCGCACACGTCGCGACCGGCCTCGTAGCCGTCCTCCAGCCCGAAGGCGATCATGCCGCCGTAGCCGCCGTCGAGGTACTTCGAGGCGTTGTCGTGGGTCTCGTGGCTCTCCAGGCCCGGGTAGGTGACCCACGAGACCTCCGGGTGGTCGACGAGGTGCTCCGCGACGGCCATCGCGTTCTCGCAGTGGCGCTCCATCCGGACGGCGAGGGTCTCCGAGCCCTGGAGCGTCTGCCAGGCGTCGAAGGGCTTCTGCCCGTCGCCGAGCACGCGGAGGGCGCGATAGCGGGCGGCGGCGGCGAAGGCGCGGTCGCCGAAGTGCTCGCTAAACGTCGTCCCGTCGAACGCGGGGTTCGGTCCGCCGAGCTCGGGGTACTTCTCGGGGAACTCACCCCACGGGAACGAGCCACCGTCGACGAGGACGCCGCCGACGGTCGTGCCCGACCCGTGGATCCATTTCGTCGTCGACTCCCAGACGATGTCCGCGCCGTGGTCGAGCGGATTACAGAGCGCGGGCGTCCCGAAGGTGTTGTCGACGAACAGCGGCACGTCGTTGGCCTCACAGACCGCAGCCAGTTCGTCGAAATCCGGCGTGACGAGGGCGGGGTTGCCGATGGTCTCACAGTGGACGTAGGCGGTCGACTCGTCGATGGCGTCGTCGTAGGCCGCGTAGTTCAGCGTGTCGACGAAGCGGGCCTCGACGCCGCGCCGGCGGGCGTTGTGCGAGAGGTAGGTGTGGGTCCCGCCGTAGATAGAGGAGGCCGAGACCACGTTGTCGCCGGCCCCGGCCAGCACCGACGTGGCGGCGTCCAGCGCCGCCATCCCGGCACCGGTGGCGACGGCGTCGGCCCCGTTCTCCAGCGACGCGAGGCGCTCCTCCAGCATCTGGACCGTCGGATTGTGAAACCGCGAGTAGATGTTGCCCTCGCCCTCCAGCGCGAACAGGTCCGCCGCGTGGTCCGCGTCCTCGAAGACGTAGGACGTAGTCTGATAGATCGGCGGCGCGCGTGCCCCCGTCGCCGGATCGGGCTCCTCCTGCCCGGCGTGGACACAGCGCGTCCCGAACCGTCGCGTGTCGTTGGTCATGTACCACACTCATATATCCCAAGCCATCTATAACCGAGAGTTACGGCAATATTTCTGTGAGTGTTCGTGTCACACACACACACCAGTGTGCGGCCGTAAGCTCGGGAGCGGCGCGCGGAGAAGGATCGTCAGGCGTCCGCGTCGTTCGTCGGTGTGGTGGTCCCAGTCGGGGTGGCGGTCACGTTGTCGGTCGGCGTGGTCGGGGTCGCCGATCCGTTCGGTGCGGGCTCGTTCCCGCAGGGGTCTTCTTCGGCAATCTCGTCGATGGCCAGTTCGGCCAGTTTCCGGCCGGTGAGGACGAAGCCGTCGTCTTCGCTCACGTTCTTCCGGGACTCCTCGTAGTCCGAGGCGTTCGTCCGGTTCTGGAGACGCTCTTTCGAGATGTTCTCGGTCTTGTTCACGGACTCACACTGGCTCGAACCGACCGCACCGGACGCCACCGCGATTCCAGTACCGGCGACGATCGCGAGCACCACCATCAGGAGTGTACGTTTTCGGACCATCGGTGTCGGGGACCTCCGCGGGGGGAGTCGTCTAGTTTCTATTCCTGCATTTCCTATTTGGAATTTACGATCCCACAGAACGAGGGTCGCCGCGGTCGAAGGGTCGCGCGCGACACGAGAAGAGTGATTTCGGGCCAGGAGGTGTATCAGTGCAGTCGCGATGTCCGCCGAGTTACCTGTCGACACCGGTGACGATCCCCGCCTGCACACCGACCACGTCCGCCACCTGCCGCCTCGGCGCGGCGATCGCCGCTGCGACCGGCCTCCAACTGGGGGCCGACGACCCGGTGACCCACGGGACGACGCCGGCCGATCCTCCCGAGCGGCCGGTGAGCGCGCCGGTATCAAAACTACCATGGCCCCCGGCCGAGGAGTAGGGGGTATCAGGTGGTTTCGGTGACCAAGAAACAGGAATACACGGGCGACTATCCCGACAAGACGCTGTATCTCCCGGGTCCGACGGAGGTCCGCGACGACGTGATCGAGGCGATGGCGGAACCGATGTTCGGCCACCGCATGGATCGGATGACGGACCTCTACACGACCATCGTGGAGGACACCAAGGAGTTCCTCGGCACCGACAACGAAGTGATCGTCCTCACGGCCTCGGGGACCGAGTTCTGGGAGGCCACGACGCTCAACCTCGTCGAGGACCGGATGCTGGTGCCGACCTCCGGCAGTTTCAGCGAGCGCCAGGCCAACGTGGCCGAACGGCTGGGCAAAGAGGTCGACCGCATCGAGTACGACTGGGGGCAGGCGATCAAGCCCGAGGACATCCGCGACGCCCTCGAATCGAGCGACGAGGGCTACGACGCCGTCGGCGTCGTGATGAACGAGACCTCGACGGGCGTTCGCAACCCCGTCGAGGAGATCGGCGACCTGCTGGGTGACTACCCGGACACCTACTTCGTCGTCGACGCCATCTCCTGTCTCGGCGGGGATCGGATCGACGTCGAGGCCCACAACATCGACTGCATCTTCACCTCCACGCAGAAGGCCTTCGCCATGCCGCCCGGCCTGGCCGTCTGTACCGTCAGCGACGACGCGTACGAGCGCGAGGTCGAGAAGGGTGACTCCTCGTGGTACGGCGGCTTCCGGCGCTGTCTGGACTACTACGACCGGAAGGGCCAGACCCACTCGACCCCGGCGATCCCGATCATGCTCGCCTACCGCAAACAGATGAAACATATGCTGGAGGAAGGCCACGAGGCCCGCGACCAGCGCCACCGCGAGATGGCCGAGTACACCCGCGAGTGGGCCCGCGAGCACTTCGGTCTCTACCCCGAGGACGGCTACGAGTCCCAGACCGTCACCTGCGTCGAGAACACGCGGGGCATCGACGTGGCCGAGACCGTCGAGCAGGTGTCCGAGGAGTACGACATGGTCTTCTCCAGTGGCTACGGCGACATCTCCGAGGAGAGCTTCCGCATCGGGCACATGGGCGAACACACCGTCGAGAGCATCAAGGAACTCACCGACGCCATCGAGGACGTGGCCGGGCTCTGAGCGAGCGTCGAACAATCACACTACGTCAGTCGGCTGTTTTGCACCGTGGTCGAGTAGTTCGCTGTCGAACGAGACCAGCGTCGCGTCGACGGCCTCGGCTGCTGCGAGGACGAGCGCGTCCATCGGGTAGAGGAGTGTTTCCGACTGGAGTCGGTTCGCTTCGAGCATATCCGATGCGTCCGGAAACGTGACTGTCGTCCGAGTGGTAATACGGTTCTCGATCCGGTCGATCCGATCCCGTTCGAACTGTTTTTTCTTCGAGAGGACACTCCGGAGTTCCATCAAATTCAGCACCGAGACGTACGGTTCGTCGGCTTCGTTGAGGAGATCGATAGCCAGATCGGATCGTTCGGTATCGTTCGTCACTGCGGCCACGAGGACGTTCGTGTCGAGAAGTAACTTCATAGCCGCTCGCGAACGTCCCGAACCGCCTCGACGGAATCGACTTCGATGTCGACCGCCAGTTCCTCGAGCGCATCACCGAGCGGCACCGTCTCGTCGTCCGCCGGGTCCGTGGCGATGAAATCCTCGAAATCATCCGTCGTGAGGCCCATACAGGACAGTTGTGCTGCTGTTTGCAAAAACCTGCTGGTGGGTCCACGTGGCCCTCCAGAGCGGTTCCAAGAGTATCCGGGAACGCACCGACGCCATCGAGGACGTGGCCGGGCTCTGAGCGACGTACCGTCCGGGACCACCGGACTCTATACGCACCCGCTATAGGTCCCGATATGGACGCGGACGCACCGGCCGACAACCCCTACGTCACGGACCCGGACACCGACTTCACGCCGGTCGGTGATCTGAGCGAGAGTCGGGCCCGCGAGCAAGCCCGGCAGTTGCGCGAGGCGATCCGCTATCACGACTACCGCTACTACGTCGAGACCGACCCCGTGATCGGCGACCGCACCTACGACGCGCTCTTCTCGCGGTTGCAGGAACTGGAAGACGCCTTCGACCTCGACCGCGAGGACAGTCCGACCCGACGGGTCGGCGGCGAACCCGTCGACGAACTCGATTCGGTCGAGCACGTCGCGCCGATGCTGTCCATCGACCAGAGCGGCGAGGCCGAGGAAGTCCGGGCGTTCGACGAGCGGGTCCGGGACGGGTTGGCCGACGCCGACTGGGAAGGGGACCTGCAGTACGTCTGTGAGCCGAAATTCGACGGGCTCTCGGTCGAGATCGTCTACGAGGACGGACAGTACGAACGGGCGGCGACCCGCGGCGACGGCGTGGCGGGCGACGACGTGACCGAGAACGTCCGGACGATCCCGAGCGTGCCCCAGCGGCTCCGCGGGGACTACCCCGACTTCCTCGCGGTTCGGGGCGAGGTCTATATGCCCAAGGACGCCTTCCGGGAGTACAACAAAGAGCGTGTCGAGCGCGGCGAGGACGCGTTCGCCAACCCGCGCAACGCCGCCGCCGGGACCCTCCGGCAACTCGACCCCTCGATCACGGCCGAGCGCCCCCTCTCCGTGTTCTTCTTCGGCGTGCTGGACGCCAGCGAGCACAGGGACAGCCAGCAGGCCGACCTGCGGGCGTTCCGGGAGTGGGGTCTTCGGGTCGCCGACGAGGTCGAGGTGGTCGACGATATCTCGGCAGCCATCGACTACCGCGACGCGATGCTCGACGAACGCGACGACCTCCCCTACGAGATCGACGGCGTCGTGATCAAGGTCGACGACCGCGAGGCCCGTGACCTGCTGGGGGCGACCAGTCGCCACCCGCGGTGGGCCTTCGCCTACAAGTTCCCCGCCCGCAAGGAGGTGACCCGGGTCACCGACATCGTCGTCCAGGTCGGCCGGACGGGGCGGTTGACCCCCGTCGCTCTGCTGGAACCCGTCGAGGTTTCCGGCGTGACGGTCTCGCGAGCCAGCCTCCACAACCCCGAGGAGATCGAGCGGTTGGGCGTCGGCGTCGGTGACTCGGTGCGAGTCAAACGCGCCGGCGACGTGATCCCCGACGTGGAGGAAGTCGTCGCGGACCGGACCGAGAGCCACTTCGACTTCCCGGATCACTGCCCGGCCTGTGACAGCGCCGTCGAGCGCGACGGGCCGATGGCCTACTGTACCGGCGGGCTGGCCTGTCCCGCCCAGCTGGAGCGGGCCATCGAACACTACGCCAGCCGCACAGGGTTAGACATCGAGGGGCTGGGGCCCGAACGCATCGACCAGCTCATGGACGCCGGGCTGGTCGAGGAACTGCCGGACCTCTACGCCCTCGACCGCGAGACCGTGGCCGACCTGGAGGGGTGGGGCGAGACGAGTGCGGACAACCTGCTCGCGGAGATCGACGCCGCCCGCGAGCCGCCGCTCCCGGACTTCCTGGCGGCCATCGGCGTCCCAGAGGTCGGGACGAGCACCGCCAAGTCGCTGGCCGGCGAGTTCGGCGACCTCGATGCGGTGCTGGCCGCCGACACCGAGGAGCTACAGACTGTCGACGACGTGGGCCCGACCGTCGCCCGCGAGATCCGGGAGTTTTTCGACTCCGAACGCAACCGCGCGGTGATCGAGCAGTTACGCGAGCGCGGCGTCGACCCCCAGCCGGTCGAGCTCGATGGCGGCGACGAACTGGACGGGCTAACCTTCGTGTTCACCGGGTCGCTCGACGAGTACACCCGTTCGGCGGCCCAGGATCTCGTGGAACAGCACGGCGGGTCGGCCACCAGCAGCGTCTCGGGCAACACCGACTATCTCGTCGTGGGCGAGAACCCCGGGACGAACAAGCGCGCGGACGCCGACGCCGAGGACGTGCCCGAGATCGACGAGGGCGAATTTCTGGATCTGCTCGACGAGCGGGGCCTGCGCTGAGTCTGCCCGTGTCGCTGTCTGTTTTATATCCTCTGGCGGCGTAGTCGAGCGTATGATCCTCCAGTTCGGTGCGTTCGAGGGCCTCGTCGCACTCGGCATGATATTCGTCGTCTTCGGCCTGGGCCTGGCGCTCGTCCTCGGCATCGCCTACATGGACCACCGCAAGGAGATGCGGCTGATCGAGGAAGGCGCCTACGCGGAAGCCGCCGAGGACAGTCGGGCGTGGATCCTCGCGGTCGGTCTCTTGCTGGTCGCCATCGGCCTGGGCAACGCCATCGAGAGCTACCTCGGTGGAGCAGGAATCGAAGGGATCACTGCCTTCCTCGTCGGACTGGCGGCGCTGGCGTACTACGCTATCAAGCGCCGGCAGGGACGGTCTGGGACGGTGGGGGAGGGAGGCGACGACGAGACGAGCGCCTGAGCCGGTCGGCGCGTCCCGGACCGCCTACACCTCGTCGTCGGGATCGTGTTTCTCGGCCATCCGTTCGGCCTCGGTCGCGTAACGCTGTCGGTCCCCGGGATCGACGGCCTCCAGGCGGTCGGGTTCCACGTCCAGCCCCGCCGTGACGGTCGAGTCGAACAGCATCCGCGTCGAGCGTTGCTGGACGACCGCCCGTTCCCCCGCCGGCGTGGCGTAGACGAGTTTCACCATGTCCTCGTGTTCGTACTCGCGGGCGACCAGCCAGACGCGCACGGTGTCGTCGGACATCAGATCTCGTCGTCGGGGTCGTTGTTCTCCGCGACCCGGGCGGCCTCGTCGGCGTAGCGCTCCCGCAGGTCGGAATCGTCGACCGGTTGCAACTGGTCGGCTGTGGCCTCCTTGGCAGCGGTGACGCCGCTGCCCTGGAGCATATTCGACGAGCGGTTGCTCTGCATATAGCGTTCGCCGTCGGGCGTGGCGTAGACGAGCGTGAGCAGCCCCTTGTCGCTGTACTCTCGCTCGACGAGCCAGACCCGTTCGGTGCCGTCGGTCATGGTCGCGGGTTCGGTGCCGGGCGGCTTGTATCCACTCATCGCGGCTCCGCGGCCGAGTCGCGCGCCAGATTCATGTGCACACCTCGCCAACCGGAGAGCCGATGGCGCGCTGGGAGGCACGGGCGAACGAACGACTCCGGAACGGCGAGACCGTCGAGGCGAGCGTCCCGGTCGGCGAGAACGGCGTCGTCGTCACCAGCCACCGCGTGTTCGCGTTCACGCCCACGAGCGATGGTCGGAACTTCCGGGCCGTCGAGCGCCCCAACGTCGAGGGGGTCGGCACGGCGGCCACGAGCGAGATCGACTGGCTCGGTCGTGCCGGCAAGGCCGCCCTGGCCGGGGTCGCGGGCGTCGCGCTCGGCCTGACGGTCGACTTCGGGACCCTGCTGGACCTCGGCGAAATCGGCAGTCAGGGTGCCGGTCGCCTCGGCATGGGCGGGATGCTGGCCGTCCTCCAGCGAATCTCGCAGTTGCTCGGACTGCTCGACGACGCGTTGCTCGTGGGGGGGCTCCTCGCGCTGGCGGGCGCGCTCGGGGCGCTGGGACTGTACCTCCAGAGTCGGACGAAGACGCTCCGGATCGCGGTCGCGGGCGGGCCGGACCTGCACGTCCCGGCCGCCGACCGGGGCGACGCTGTCGTGCGGTTGCGCCGGCACCTCGTCGACGGCGACTCGTCGATCCCGGTCGACACGGGAGCGGACTCCTCGGCGGACGAGGGCCCGGCAGTCGACGCGCCGGGAACCGATACCGTGCCGGGAGGCGACGACCCGCCCGACCGCGGGACGCTGGGGACGGTGCTGGACTCGTTGCGGGCGGACGGTCCAGACGAAGAGTAATCCACATACCCCGTCGACCCGTACGGCCGCCGAGATGGACCCGAGCGAGGTCCGGGCGCGTGCGGCCGACTTGCCCCGCGAGCCGGGGAGCTACCAGTTCCTCGACGAGTCGGGGGCCGTGCTGTACGTCGGCAAGGCCGTCGACCTGCGCGACCGGGTGCGGTCCTACGCCGATCCGCGGGGCGAGCGGATCCGCCGGATGGTCGAACGGGCCGCCGAGCTCGACGTGGCCGTCACCGACACGGAGACCCAGGCACTCCTGCTGGAAGCCAACCTCATCAAGCGCCACCAGCCCCGCTACAACGTCCGGCTGAAAGACGACAAGTCCTACCCGCTGGTCCAGTTGACCGCCCACGCGGTGCCCCGGATCGAGATCACCCGCGACCCCGACGACGACGCGATCGTCTACGGCCCGTTCACCGACAAGGGCCGGGTCGAGACGGTGGTGAAGGCCCTGCGGGAGACCTACGGCCTCCGGGGCTGTTCGGATCACAAGTACGCCAACCGCGACCGCCCGTGTCTCGACTACGAGGTGGGCCTCTGCACCGCGCCCTGCACCGGCGAGATCAGTGAAGCAGAATACGCCGAGGACGTCGAGAGCGTCCGGCGGTTCCTCGAGGGCGAGACCGGCGTCCTGACCGATCCCATCCAGCGGGAGATGGAGCGTGCGGCCCAGGAGGAGGCGTTCGAGCGCGCCGCGAACCTCCGGGATCGGCTGGCGGCCGTCGAGGCGTTCCACGGCGAGGGCGGTGAGGCCGTCAGCGCCGGCGGGAGCGACCGCGGGCGGGCCGTCGACGTGCTGGGCGCGACCGTCGAAGGCGACGAGGCGACCGTCGCCCGCCTCCACGCCGCCGATGGCCAGCTCGTCGAGCGAGAGCGCCACACGCTGGCCGCGCCGGATGGCGACGGCGGCGAGACCCGGATCGGCGCGGTGTTCGCCGCGTTCGTCCCGCAGTACTACGCCGAGCGCGAGTTGCCCGACGCCATCCTGCTCTCGGAGCGGCCCGACGACCCCGAACTCGACGCCTGGCTCGCCGCCGAGGGAGTCGAACTCGGAGTGCCCGGCGCGGGCCGGGAGGCCAAACTGGTCGAGCTGGCGCTGAAAAACGCCCGCCGGGGTGTTGGCGCGCGGGACGACGAGGGGGCGGCGCTCGCGGATGCGCTCGGGCTGGACGCGCCCGTCGAGCGCGTCGAGGGGTTCGACGTGAGCCACGCGCAGGGTAGTGCCGTCGTGGGCAGTAACGTCGTCTTCGTCGACGGGAGCCCCGAGAAGCGCGACTACCGGCGGCGGAAACTCGACGAGCGCAACGACGACTACGCGAATATGCGCGCGCTGGTCCGCTGGCGGGCCGAGCGTGCCGTCGAGGGCCGGGACGACCGGCCCGACCCCGACCTGCTGCTGATCGACGGCGGCGACGGGCAACTCGGTGCGGCCCGGGACGCGCTGGCCGAGACCGGCTGGGACCGGCCGGCCATCGCACTCGCCAAGGAAGAGGAACTGATCGTCACCCCGTCGGGAACACACGACTGGGACGACGACGCGCCCCACCTCCACCTCTGTCAGCGCGTCCGCGACGAGGCCCACCGCTTCGCCGTCCAGTACCACCAGTCACTCCGTGACGACGTGTCGACGGCACTCGACGACGTGCCGGGAGTCGGTCCCGAGACCCGCCGGCGACTCCTCCGGCGGTTCGGGAGCGTCGAGAACGTCCGCGGGGCCGACCCCGATCAGCTCCGGCAGGTCGACGGCGTCGGCGAGAAGACCGCCGAGACCATCGCCTCGCGACTGTGACCGCGAGCGCACCGACGATCTGATGGGATTCCAACAGGACGGGGTGGCGGTTCAGTGGCCTCTGTGCGGTTCGTTTCGTTCGCGATGGGCTGGGAAAATTCTAAGGCGTTGCAGAATGATATGAACACGAACATGGGGGAGGGACCGACCAGCGCGAGCGTCGCGGGTGGTCCGGCGCTCGGAGACAGTACGGCGGGACGGAGGACCGACCGGGAGTCACGGGCGTGTCAGTCCGGGGGGACACGGCGGGGACGCCGTCGACACGCCTGCGGTCGGTCCGGAGGGGGACCGGGAGATGATACCTGACGAGGGCACGCCCTGGCCGGTGATCGGCGGGTTCGTGGTCATCCTCGGCGTCGCCGTACTCGGCGGTCTCGCACTCTCGAACGCGGGGCCGGCCGGCACGGCGCTCGCCACGCAGTCCGACGACACCGACTGGAACACGACCAACGGGTCCGAGTCGGTCGCCCCGGGCTGTCCGCCCGCCGACGCGCTCCGGCAGGAGGTGTTCGACGGCCTGGAAACCCGCAGCATCGAGGAAGTCAGGTCGACCATTCCGTCCGAGGCCGTCAGATGCCTCCCCGAGGACGTGCGGGCGGCGCTGAACCTCGGGAACGAGACCGACGGCACCGATTCGACCGACGACGCCAACACGACCGAGGAGACGAATTCGACTGACGAGACCGACGACACCGACGACTGTCCGCCAGCCGACGTGACCCGGCTGGAGGTCGACGCGGCACTGGCTGACAGCTCCAAGGCGGCGGTGCGGTCGGAGTTCAGCGACGAGGAGATCGACTGTCTCCCCGCGGACGTGAAAGACCAGCTGGGTATCGGGGACGACAGCGACGGAGACGAGAACGGGACCGACGACACCGACGACAGCACGGGCGGGGTCGACTGCCCGTCGGACGAGGAGATCCGCGAGACGGTCGATGCGGCGCTCGAGAGTGCATCGGCCGCGACGGTGCGCGCACAGATCCCCGACGACTACGACGACTGTCTGCCAGCGGACGTGCAATCGAAATTGAACGAGGGGACCAACGCGACTGCGGGATCGACGGCCACGGACGACGCGACCGGATCGGGGAGTGACACCCAGACGGAGACGGACGGTGGCGACGTGGACTGTCCGCCGGCCGAAACCATCCGGAAGGACGTGAACAGGACCCTCGAGAAGATGTCGGCCGCGCAGTTCCGGACGATGGTGCCCGATCAATACGTCGAGTGTTTCCCGCCGGACGTACGCGAACGCCTCGGGCTGACGGCGGAGACGACGGCGACCGACGGCGAGTCGTCGCCGTCGGCCAGCACCGACGGGGCATCGACCGGTTCGTCGACGCCGACGGGCGACCCGGAGTCCGAGGTGCTCGACTCCGACGGTGACGGCGTCGTCAACGCGCGCGATCACGCGCCGTACAACGCCAGTGTGCAGTTCGCGGATTCGGACGGTGACGGCGTCCCGGACCCGTACGACTACGCCCCACACGACCCCGGCGTGCAGGAGAAAGACGACGTGGCTGGGGCCGCCGATCCGGGCGGTGGCGACGGAAGCGGTGACGGGAGCGGCGACAGTATCCCGGTCGCCGCCGGGTCGGCGTTGCTCCTCGTGCTTGCGGCCGGCACGGGTGTGATCGCCTACCGGTATTACGGCGGAAGCGACGGCGACGGCGATGGATTACCGGAGCCAGCCAGCACCGGGCCGGTGGGAACCGGCGGGTCGGGCGCCGAACCACACGACGTGTTCGGGCAGAGTGCGTTCGAGCCCGACGAGGCGGCCGGCACAGGCGCGGAGTTCACGTTCGACGACCACGACGGCGACGACGGCGGGTTCGTCTTCGACAACGATCCGGACGACGAGGACGTGATCACGCTCGACAGCGACGGTTCGGTTCCCGACGAGGAGACCGAGACCGGCTTCGTCTTCGAGGGCGGGCCGAGCCCGGAACTCGACGACGCGGGTGAACCCGCGGACGATTAGTGCGCGGGTGAACCGACACGCCCACCAACAGTTAAATCGCGAGCCGCCGAAGCACCAGTCATGACGGACGGGGGCCGGGAGAGTCTCGCGTACAAGCTCGGGCGAGCGACCGCGAGCGGCGGCCCCTCGGCCTCGCCACGCCGAATCGCGGCCTCGCTGGCCGTCTTCGCGGTCGTGCTGTTCCTCTTCGGCGCGATCGGCGGGACGGAACTCGTTGGGGTTCTCCTGTTGGCAATCGTCGTCGTGGCGGTCAACAGCGCGGTCGTCATCGTGCAGGCCACCGAGAAACAGGTGCTGACGGTGCTGGGGAGTTACCGACGGACGCTCGAACCGGGAATCAACTTCGTGCCGCCGTTCGTGTCGACGACCCACAGCTACGATATGCGAACGCAGACGATGGACGTGCCACAGCAGGAGGCGATCACGCGTGACAACTCGCCGGTGACCGCCGACGCCGTCGTCTACATCAAGGTGATGGACGCGAAGAAGGCCTTCCTCGAGGTCGAGGACTACAAACGCGCCGTCTCGAACCTCGCCCAGACGACGCTCCGGGCGGTGCTGGGCGACATGGAACTGGACGACACGTTGAGCAAGCGCAACGAAATCAACGCCGTCATTCGCCGGGAACTGGACGAACCGACCGACGAGTGGGGCGTCCGCGTCGAGTCCGTCGAGGTTCGGGAGGTGAAACCCTCCGCGGACGTGGAGGACGCCATGGAGCAACAGACCGCCGCCGAGCGCCGCCGCCGCGCCATGATCCTCGAAGCGCAGGGGGAACGGCGGTCGGCCATCGAACGCGCCCAGGGCGACAAACAGTCCGACATCATCCGCGCCCAGGGTGAAAAGCAGAGCCAGATCCTCGAAGCCCAGGGCGACGCCGTCTCCACGGTGTTGCGCGCCCGCTCCGCCGAATCCATGGGCGAGCGCGCCATCGTCGACAGGGGGATGGAGACGCTGTCGAGCATCGGCCAGAGTCCGTCGACGACGTACGTCCTGCCCCAGGAACTCTCCTCGCTGGTCGGTCGCTACGGCAAACACCTCTCCGGGAGCGACGTACAGACCAGCGGTGAGGGGACGCTGGAGAGTCTGGAGTTCGACGCGGAGACCCGCGAGATGCTCGGCCTCGACGACATCGCGGCGACCCTGGAGGAACTCGACACCGAGGCCGAGCGGCCGACGGGCACCGCCGAGGCGGCGGCCGACGGTGACGACTGACCGAACGTCCACCGGTTCGAGGGATACGCCGGCGTGCGTTCGGGATCACAACTATTGAGCGGCGGGGCGACGTACCGCTCGTCACGATGCCCACGCTCTCCCGCATCACCGTCTTCCCCGTCAAATCCCTGGACGGGCTGACACTCGACAGCGCCACCGTCGGCCCGCGGGGTGCGCTCGAACTCGACCGCGAGTACGCCCTGTTCGACGCCGACGGCGAGTACGTCAACGGGAAAGCCACCGCGAAGATCCACTGGCTCCAGTCGTCGTTCGACCCCGCGACCCACGAACTGACGATCGGTCGATACGGCGACGACGAACGCCACACCTTCGGCCTCCGCGACGAGGCGGGGCGAGCGGCCTGTGGCGAGTGGCTCACCGACTTCTTCGGCGACCCCGTCACCGTCGAGCGCGACGCCGCGGGCGGCTATCCGGACGACGAGGAGTTACACGGCCCGACGGTGATCAGTACGGGGACCGTTCGGGCAGTGGCGGACTGGTTCGACCTCCCGCCCGAGAACGTCCGGCGGCGGTTTCGGGCCAACGTCGAGATCGACAGTCCGGAACCGTTCTGGGAGGATCGACTGTTCGCCGACCACGGCGAGGTCGTCGCGTTCACGGTTGGAGACTGCCGCTTCCACGGCGTCAACCCGTGCCAGCGGTGTGTCGTGCCGACGCGGGACCCGGACACGGGCGAGGAGATCGCAGACTTCCGCGAACGATTCGCCGAACGTCGGGAGGCGACGCTCCCGGAGTGGACGCCCTCCGATCGGTTCGACCACCCCTATCGGCTGATGCTCAACACGGTGGTCCCCGAAGCGTCGTGGGACACCGAGATCGCGGTGGGCGACGAGGTAGCGGTCGAGGGCGTGCGAGCGGCCGAGGTCTGAAGTCAGTCCTCGTCGAGTCTGACGGTCATCACCGGGACCGGGGACTTGCGGACGACTTTCTCGGCGACGCTGCCGATGAGGTAGTGGTCGATGCCGGTCCGGCCGTGGGTGCCCATGATCACGAGGTCGACCCCGAGGTCCTCGATGGCGTCGAGGATCGCGGTCTTGGGGACGCCGTCGGCGACGTGGGTCTCGACGGTCACGTCGTCGGGGAGTGCGGCGACGGCGTCCTCGACGGCGGCCTCGGCGCGCTCGTGTTCGGCCTCGTCCCAGACCTCCGGCGAGAGGCCGCTGCTGGGGCTCTCGAAGCGGTTGCGCGTGTCGGCGACCGAGAGGACGTGGACCGTGGCGTCGAAGCGCTCGGCGACGGCCGCGGTGTGGTCGGCGGCCGCGGCGAACCCCTCGCTGCCGTCGGTGGGGAGGAGGATGTCCTGATACATATCTACCTGCGGTGTGACGCCCCGGCGTCAAAAGGGGTGGGATCAGAAGCCGCCGGACATCAGGAAGAGCGCGACGGAGATGACGGCGAAGAGGACGCCGACGCCCTTCTGCAGCGTCCGCGTGTCGAGCGCGCTGGAGACGTAGGGGGCGACCTGTCCCCCGGTGACGGTCGCGGGGACGGTGAACACGACCATGTTCCAGGGCGTCTCCGCGATGCTCAGCGCGTGGATGCCGGGGATCACGGTGCCGGCGAAGACGTGGACGAGCGACGCCAGCACGGCCGTGACCGCGACGACGATGTGGTTGGTCCCGATGGCCACCTTGGTCGGGACGTTCGTCCGGAGCTGGGAGATGATACCGAGTTCGCCGATGCCGAAGCCGGCAAGCCCCTGGAAGGTGCCGCCGACGCTGTAGTTGGCGAAGCGTTCGAGGTACCCCGACCACGTGTACTGGTAGGTCTCGCCCTGCGTGTCGACGCGCGTGATCTGGCCCTCGTCGTCGGCGTCGACGCCGGCGGGCCCGAGTTTGCCGGCGTCGTCGGGCAGGTCCCGCTCGGGTCCACCGTCGGTCGTCACTTCCGTCTCGTCGCCGGACGGTTCGTCGTGGCTGAGGTCTGCCTTGAACATGAGGTACGCGGCCGTCAGGAGGGCCGCGCCCAGCGCCGCGTGGAACAGCCACCCGGGAATGAAAAAGGACAGCAGCGCGCCCCCGATGACGAAGGGGACGGCCCCGCCGACCAGGGTGAGCGCCAGTCGGCGGTCGACCAGCCCGTGCCGGACGAACGCGATGGCCGAACTGGACAGGCCGAACGACTCGCTGATGAGGCTAACTTTCACGATCGTCTCGGTGGTGATCGGCGGCTCTACCAGCGCGTCGGGCGCGAGAAAACCCGCAAACAGCGGGTAGAGGAAGATGAAAAACGGCACGAACAGCGCCGAGCCGCTGATGCCGACGGTGTTGACGGTGGTGGCCCCTAGCAGGAAAAACGGGAACAGCCACCAGAACCGGAGCCAGTACTCCGTGCCGCTCCCAGTGGTCGGGGCGAACAGCAACACGAACGCCACGAAGACGACTGGGGCGATGAACACGAAGAAGTGCTGATACCGCAGGAACGTCTTCTGGAACCGACTGGACCTTGACGACGCGGTCATTGAGTTGTGAGTGCCGGTTTGGGAATTGCTTTACAAAGGCCTTGTCGTTTGCTCGGACAGTGAGCCACGAGAACCGGACACAACCGGCAATATTTCTGCCGGCAGTGACAGACCGTTATATTTCCTGCCGGGTTAGTGGCAACAACTGCCGATTCGACCACCGACGAATACGTTCCCCGAATCTTTAATACAGACCCGAATAAACTAATGGGTGTAATGAGCCTTAAGGAGGGACTTCCAACGGAGAACGAGCAGTCTGCAGAGACCGAGCGCCGGATGGACTCGGAGTCTCTCCCGCCGACAGCGGAGCCCCCGAAGACGGGACTCCGCGGGAAACTGGCGCGGTTCAGTCGCGAGTGGTCGCGCCGCTACGTCGAGATGCGCCTCGACGCACGCAGATAAGCGAGCGCACACGGAGCGCCGAGCGAACGCTTGTGTGAATCAGCCGGTACCGGTCAGTTTACGGACCGGATGCGGGAGACCGAGTCTTCCGGCACGGTTTCTGTGGTCGCCAACCGATCAGCACCGTCCGTCCCGATCAGAACTCCTCGGCCGGTTCCGGGACGACGCCCTCCTCGGCCTCGTCCTGTAGCTCGTACTCCTGTCTGAGTTCGCGGATGCGGTCGCGGATGTCCGCCGCGAGCTCGAACTCCAGGTTGTCGGCGGCCTCCGCCATCCGTTCCTGCAGGTCGGCGATCAACTGCTCGGCCTCGCCCTCGTCGCTCGGGTCCATCCCCGAGACGCCGCCGGTGTCGGTCTTGGAACCGGGGAGGTTGGTCTCGCCGACGGGCTTGTCGATGGTCGTCGGCTCGAAGCCGTGTTCCTCGTTGTACTCCTGCTGGATCTCGCGGCGACGGTTGGTCTCCGCGATGGCCGACTCCATGGCCGAACTCACGTCGTCGGCGTACAGCACCACCTCGCCGTTGACGTTGCGGGCCGCCCGCCCCATCGTCTGGACGAGCGTCGTCTCCGACCGGAGAAAGCCCTCCTGGTCGGCGTCGAGGATGGCGACGAGGCTCACCTCCGGGATGTCCAGCCCCTCCCGGAGCAGGTTGATGCCGACGAGCACGTCGATCTCGCCCAGTCGCAGCGAGCGGACGAGTTCGTGGCGTTCGAGCGTGTCGGTCTCGTCGTGCATATAGGCCACGTCGATCCCGGCCTCTTCGAGGTACTCGGTGAGGTCCTCGGCCATCCGCTTGGTGAGGGTCGTCACGAGGACGCGCTCGTCGCGTGCGATCCGGTCGTCGATCCGGTCCATGAGGTCGTCGATCTGCCCCGTCGCGTCGGCGATCTCGACGGCCGGGTCGACGAGGTGGGTCGGCCGGACGATCTGTTCGACCACCTGCTCGCTGACCTCGCGCTCGTAGTCCGCCGGGGTGGCGCTCACGAACAGTATCTGGCCGGTCTTTGCCTCGAACTCCTCGAACGTGAGCGGGCGGTTGTCGAAGGCGGTCGGGAGCCGAAACCCGTTCTCGACCAGACTCTCCTTGCGTGACTTGTCGCCCTCGTACTGCCCGCGGATCTGCGGGACGGTCTGGTGGGACTCGTCGATCACCGTCAGGAAGTCGTCGGGGAAGTAATCGAGCAGGGTATAGGGAGCTTCGCCGGAGTCCCGATCCGAGAGGTGGACGGAGTAGTTCTCGATGCCCGAACAGTAGCCGGTCTCCCGGAGCATCTCCAGATCGAAGGTGGTGCGTTCCTCGATGCGCTGGGCGGCGACGGCGTCGCCGTTGCGCTCGAAGTACCGCACGCGCTGGTCCATCAGCTCCTCGATCTCTTCGATGGCTTCTTCCAGTCGCTGTTCGGGGATGGAGTAGTGTTCCGCCGGGTGGAGCAAGACGGCGGGGTCGGTGCTCTTGACCTCCCCTTCGAGGGGGTCGATCTTGACCAAGCGGTCGATCTCGTCGCCCCAGAACTCCACGCGGACGGCGTAGCGCCCGTACATCGGGTAGATTTCGAGGGTGTCGCCCCGCACGCGGAAGGTACCCTGCGTGAAGTCCACGTCGTTGCGTTCGTAGTTGAGGTCCACCAGCCGGCCCAGCAACTCGTCGCGTTCGATCTCCTGGCCCTGCCGGAGTTCGAGGGACATATCGACGTAGTTGCGCGGGTCACCGAGACCGTAGATGGCCGAGACGGAAGCGACGACGATCACGTCGTCCCGCGTCAGGAGCGAGCGGGTCGCGGAGTGTCGCAGCCTATCGATCTCGTCGTTGATCGAGGCGTCCTTGTCGATGAAGGTGTCCGTCTGCTCGACGTAGGCCTCGGGCTGGTAGTAGTCGTAGTAGCTGACGAAATATTCGACGGCGTTGTCCGGGAACAGTTCGCGGAACTCCTCGTACAGTTGCGCGGCGAGGGTCTTGTTGTGGGCGATGACCAGCGTCGGCTTTTGAATCTCCTCGATCACCCACGACACGGTGTTGGTCTTGCCCGAGCCGGTAACGCCGAGCAGGGTCTGTTCGTCCATGCCCTGGCGGAACCCCTCGGCCAGCTGTTCGATGGCCTCGGGCTGGTCGCCCGCGGGGTCAAAGGGCGCGTCGACGCGGAAGTCCCGGTCCACGTCGGGACGGTCGGGCGAGAGGGGGCTCCCGGAGGTGTCGCTCATTGTCGGAGTGGTAGGGCTGGAAGGACTTGGGTGGCTCGCTCCCGGTCACCCCTCCACCGCCCCACCCTCGGCACCCGTCCCCGACCCGCCGGTTCGGAGGTGGAGGTAGCTCACGCAGGCGAGCGAGACGAGGCCGCTGACGGCGGCGAGCGCGAACATGACGCGGTAGCCGAACATGGTGTAGACCCGGGCACCGGCGAGGGTCTCGCCGGTCCAGTAGGCGTCCAGAATCGCGCCCATCGCGGTCGGGAAGACGGCCGCGCCGGTGAAGGCGACGGCGTTGACCGCGCCCGTCGCGACGCCGGAGGCACCCGCCCCGTGGCGGTTCTTCACGACGGTGTATCCCAGTGCGTACGACCCGGCGAGGAAACTCACCGCGAAGAAGGCGACTCCGACGACGAGGAACGGGGGTTTGCCGACCAGCGAGAGGGCGGCGAACGTCGCGGTGTAGAGGACGCCGCCGACGACCATCAGCTCCGTGCGTCGACCCAGACCGTCCGAGATGCGGCCGACGACGGGCGGGCCGACGAGCAGGCCGACGCTGCCCAGCAGGGTCAGCGTCGACGCGGTCGTGATGGACACCTCGTAGACCTGCGAGACGTAAGGGACGCCCCACAGCCCGAGGACGGTGATGTTGAGCCCCGTCGAGGTGAACAGGGCGAGGCCGGCGAGCCAGGTCTCGCGCTGGCCGAAGACGGTCCGGACGTTCCGGCCGACTTCCCGCAGGGAGAGCGTCGGTGCGGACGGCACGTTGTCCAGCGACCGGAGACCGGCGTCCTCGGGGGTGTCCCGGGCCAGCACCCAGACGAGGGTGGCGATCAGCAGGCCGACGATACCGATGCCCAGCAGGGTCGTCCGGACACCGAGTGCGGCCACCGTGATCGCGAGCGGCGTCGTCGCGAGGATACCGCCGAGGCCGGCGACGCCGACGGTGAGGCCGTTCATCGTGGCGAACTCGCCGGGGCGGAACCAGTTGGCACAGAACCGCAGGATGGCGATGAAGACGACGCTGCCGCCCAGACCGATACAGAGGCGCGCGAGGAAGGCGACGGCGTAGGAGTCCGCGAGGCCAAAGGCGAGGCCGCCGACGCTCATCACGACGGTGCCGGCGGTCGCGGTCCGGCGGATGCCCAGCCGGTCGGCGAGGACGCCCGCGATCACCTGCATCGGTGCGTAGACGTAGAAAAACGCCGAGTGGAGGGTCCCGAGGGCGGTCCCGGTGGTGTCGAACGCGGCCATCAGATCGGCCGAGAGGACCGCCGTCGAGAGGCGGTGGACGTTCACCAGCAGAAACGCCGTCGCCAGTGCCGTCCACACGATCCAGCGCCGCCGAATCGGATCTGACCAGATGCCCATCATCGGAGCAACCGACACCAGTTCAAAAAACGTTGTGTCGGTTCGGGAAACAGTCCCACGGTCCGAAACAACGTTCGCTTGGCCGTGGTTCCGGGTGGGTCACTTCCGGAAACGGGGCCAGTGGTTTTTTGAGTGGGTTCCGTGCTCCGGGACATGGACGCCGCCCTCCCCGTCCAGATCGAGGCGATCGAACCGGGAACGGTTCGTCGTCGGCCGCGACGCAGTCGCCACGTCCGCCTGCAGGCCGACGGCGCGACCATCGCCGTCTACGATCCCCAGACCGTGGTGACGCCGGACGCCGTCGGCACCGAGCGGGAAGTGGAACTCTCGGCGGAGGTCCCGTCGGTCGAACCCTGCCCCACGGGTGAGGTCGGCATCGACACTCTGGCGGACGGCGACGCCGTGACCTTCTACGGTATCGTCGTCACCTTCGACGACCCGGGGACGGCGGCGTTGCTCGACGTGGGCGCGGGAACGGTCCAGTTCGACACGAGTTCGGTCGACCAGCGGCTCTACGTCGGCGACTTCCTCGAACTGGCCGACCCGGTCGTCCACGTCACCGGAATGTCGCCGACGGGCCAGTCCTACGACGCGTACCTGTCCCAGCTGGATAGCGACCACCCGGCCGCGCGTCGCGAAGCGGCGACACACCTCGGCCACCGCGGACGGGAGTGTGCGGTCGACCGACTGGTCGCGCAGTTCCGCGCCGAGCGCGACCCGAGCGTCCGCCGGGCGGTCGTGACGGCGCTCGGACGGCTCGCGGTGACGGCCCGGCGACCGGACGAACGCCCCGACCCGCGGATTCGCTCGACGCTGGAGGCGGCGACGGGTGACGAGGCCCGAGAAGTCAGGGATGCCGCCGACGACTGGCTCGACCGCGTCGCCGACTACTGGTTCCCCTGAGTCCGATAGAGGGCGACCGAAGCGAGCAGGGCGACCACGCCGGCGGCGGCCGCCAGCCCGAACGCGACCCGGTAGCCAAGCGTCGAGTAGACCTGCGCGCCGTTGATCGTCTCACCGGTTCTGTAGGCGTCCAGTACGAGCCCCATCAGCGTCGGGAACAGCGCCGCGCCGGTGAATCCCATCGTGTTGACCGTTCCGGTGGCGACGCCGCTGGCCCCGCTCGCGTGGCGCTCCTTGATGACGGTGTAGCCCAGCGCGTACCCGCCGGCCAGAAAGCCCGCGGCGAAGAAGGCGACGGCGACGACGGGCAAGGGCGGCCGGCCCGTGATCGCGAGCAGGGCGAACGAGCCGGCGAAGGCGGCCTGTGCGGCGACCATCAGCCCCAGTCGCCGACCCAGGCGGTCCGAGAGCCAGCCGACCAGCGGCGGCCCGAGCAGGAGGCCGGCGCTCCCGGCGAGCGTGTACACCGACGCGCCGGTGACGGAGACGCCCTCGTAGGTCTGGACGACGTAGGGGACACCCCAGAGGCCGAAGACGGTGATGTTGACGCCGGTGCCACAGAACAGGACGGTGCCGACGAGCCAGGTCTCCCGTTCGCGGAGGACGCCCGCGGCGTTGGCGGCCACCGCCGACAGCGAGGGCGTCTTCGCCAGTGGCACGCCCTCGATCTCGGCGAGACCGGCGTCGGCCGGTGAGTCCCGGGCCAGCAGGTAGGCGACGGTCGCCAGCACGAACCCGGCGAGCCCGAGCCCGAACAGCGTCGTCCGCCAGTCGGTCGCCGCGACGACGACCGCCAGTGGCGTGGTCGCGAGGACGCCGCCGAAGCCGGCGGCGGCGATCGTCAGGCCGCTCATGCGGGCGAACTCGGTCGGTCGGAACCAGTTTGCACAGAAGCGAAGGATGGCGATGAACAGCAGACTGCCGCCGAGGCCGATCAGTGCCCGGGCGAGGAAGGCCACCGGATAGGAGTCCGCGACCGAGAAGGCGAGCGCACCGACGCTCATCACGACCGTGCCGGCGGTGACGGCACGACGGCTTCCGACTCGATCCGCCACGAAGCCCGCGGGGAGTTGCATCGCCGCGTAGATGTAGAAAAACGAGGCGTGCAGGGTGCCAAGCGCCGCGCCGGTCGTGTCGAAGGCCGTCGCCAACTGCTCGGCCAGCACCGCCGTCGAGAGTCGGTGGACACTGACCAGAGCGTAGGCCGCCGCGAGCGCTGTCCAGGCGATCCAGCGACGCTTCGTCGGGTCCGACCAGATGCGCACACGTCCCGGTGGAACCTACGGGCTGTTAAGTATTTGTAGTCGAGAGGTAGTCAACGTTCATCCTAGCAGTCGTCGACGAAACATTGTTTGGTAGTGTCTGGCAGGGAAGTGTGGCGGGAGGGCGGTCGCCGTGCAGTCGGGCACCAGCATCCGCCGAGCAGGATGGGACCGGCGGTCCCGCTTGCAGTCAGATGTCGACGACTTCGCGCCGGCGACGAAGCGAGGCGGTTCGTGGGCAAGTATCCGGCGGCCGGCGGTTCACGCGAGCAGCGAAGCCGCTCGCGCCTTTTTCGCCCACGTTCGCGGGAGCATGGCTCCCGCGAGCCCGCCAGAGATCGGAGATCTCTGGAGACGTTTTTTGCTCGGGGGGATGCGCTCGCGCTGCTCGCGCACTCCTCCAGGAAAAAGGTGGGGACGAAAGAACACAAATTTAAGCGGCGGCGGGGTAGAAGCGGGCACTATGGGTAAGAAGTCGAAGGCCAAGAAAAAGCGCCTCGCCAAGAAGGACCGACAGAACAGCCGAATTCCGGCGTGGGTCATGCTCAAGACGGACCGCGAGGTCCAGCGCAACCCCAAGCGCCGCAGCTGGCGTAACAGCGACACCGACGAATAATGAGCGCGAGTGACTTCGAGGAGCGGGTCATCACCGTCCCGCTCCGTGACGTGAACGCGGAACCGAAACACGAACGCGCCGGCAAAGCGATGACGCTGATCCGCGAGCACCTCGCTCAGCACTTCAGCGTCGACGGTGACGCCGTTCGGCTGGACCCCTCGATCAACGAGGAGATCTGGGAGCGCGGCCAGAAAAAGCCCCCGAGCAAGCTTCGCGTGCGGGCCGCCCGCTTCGAGGAAGAGGGCGAGGCCGTCGTCGAAGCAGAGACGGCATAGCTTTGCTCCGCGCGGCCTTCGCCGGTTCGGCGTACGTCGGCGTCTTCGCCCGGGCCACCGACGACTGTCTGCTCGTTCGCCCCGACGTCGACGACGACCTTCGTGAGGACCTCGCCGACGAACTCGAGGTCCCGGCCGTCCCGACGACGGTCGGCGGGTCGGGCACCGTCGGTGCGCTGGCGACCGGCAACGAGAACGGCCTGCTGGTCAGCGGCCGCGCTACCGACCGCGAACGCGAGACGATCACCGAGGCCGTCGACCTGCCAGTCACCGAACTCCCGGGTCGGATCACCGCCGCCGGCAACGTCGTTCTGGCCAACGACACTGGCGCGTACCTCCACCCGGACCTCTCTCGTGAGGCCGTCCAGACGGTGAAAGACGCCCTGGACGTGCCCGTCGAGCGCGGCACGCTGGCCGGCGTTCGGACCGTGGGCACCGCCGCCGTCGCCACGAACCGCGGCGTCCTCTGTCACCCCAAGACCACCGACGAGGAACTGGACTTCCTCGAGGACCTGCTCGACGTGCCGGCCGATATCGGGACGATCAACTACGGCGGGCCGCTCGTGGGCTCGGGCCTGCTCGCCAACGAGAACGGCTACGTCGTCGGCGAGGACACCACAGGGCCGGAACTGGGCCGGATCGAGGACGCGCTGGGCTACATCTGACCGCGTCTTGATCGGCGGGCGCTCGACACCCGCACAGTCCCCCCATCGTATGTCGCTCTCCTGGCAGATACGTCGGCGACCGGCGGCGGCTTCCACGGGGGCCGGGAGCCTGCGAGAGTCTGTGAACGTTTTATACCTCGGCGCATATGCGACAGTATGGCCACAAGTACGGAGACGAACACCGTCGTCGCGTTCGTCCGCGAGCGAGCGGCCCTCATCGCCCTGGGGCTTTTCCTCGCCTTCCTCGTTGCGGATCTGTTCCGCAAACTCGGGACCGGCGCACTCACGGCCGCGAGTCTCGCCGGCTTCGTCAAGGACGGTACAGTGCTCGGGTTGTCGCTCGGTCTCGCGGGCATCGGACTGGCGATGACCTACAGCATCCTCAACTTCGCCAACTTCGCGCACGGCGATTACATCACCGTCGGCGGCGTGGTTGGCTGGATCACCGCGTTCCTCGTCGCCGGATCGGGGTCCGCTAACGTCGAACAGCTCGTCTTGTTGCGGGCGTCGTCACGGACGCTCGGTATCAGCGTCACGACAGCCCCGGTCGCCATCGTCCTCGGGTTGATCGTCTCGGTGGTGGTGACCGCCGGGCTCGCGCTCCTGATCGATCGGCTGGTCTTCCGACCGATGCGCGGCCAGCGCGGGATCGCCCTGCTCATCGCGAGCGTCGGCGTCGCCCTCGCGGTGCGGTATCTGCTGGTGTTCGTGCTCCAGACGGGTCCACGCGGGCTGACCGCCGGGCAGGTCACGCCCTCGTGGGACCTCCCCGTCGGCGGCGGGACGGTGACGGTCACCGCCCACGAACTCACGCTCGCCGTGCTGGCGGTGGCGCTGATGCTCGGCACGCACGTCCTCCTGCGGTACACTACGTTCGGCACCGCCATGCGTGCGATGGCCGACAACGAGGACCTCGCACAGGTCAGCGGCATCCCGACCGAGCGCGTGATCCGCACCACCTGGTTGCTCGGTGCCGGGCTGACGGGCGCGGCCGGGTTCCTGATCGCGCTCGAACGGGGCGCGCTCACCACGAGTTTCGGGTGGCAACTCCTCCTGCTCGTGTTCGCGGCGGTCATCCTCGGCGGGATCGGGTCGGTCTACGGCGCGATGGTCGGCGGGCTCGTGATCGGGCTCGCGAGCCGACTCTCGGTCGTGTGGCTCCCCGAGAGTTTCATCATCGCGGCGGCGTTCGTCGTGATGATCGTCATGTTGCTGGTCCGCCCGAAGGGACTGCTCGGCGGGGTGACGACCGTATGAGCGCCCGAATCGACGACGGCACGGCCGCCGTCGCCGAGTGGTTCGACGGGCGGAGCGACGCCGCACTCCTGCTGGTGCTGGCCGTCGGACTGTACGCGCTGTTCACGGGCGTTTCGCTCGTGCTGGGATACGATCTCGGGGGGATCGTCAACACGCTTCGGCGGATCACGTTCCTCTCGGCCATCTACGCGATGCTCGTCCTGGCGTTGAACCTCCAGTGGGGGTACACGGGCCTGTTCAACCTCGGTGTCGCCGGGTTCATGGCTGTCGGCGTCTACACGATGGGGATGCTCAGCACCGCACCCACGACGAACCCGCCGGGGCTGGGTCTCCCGCTCCCGATCGGAATTCTCGGGGGCGTCCTCGCCGCCGGACTGGTCGGGGCCGTCGCCTCGTTGCCGGCCCTGCGCCTGCGCGGCGACTACCTGGCCATCGTCACCCTCGCCTTCTCCGAGATCGTCCGACTGACCTACCGCTCGCCGGTGTTCGAGACGTTCTCGGTCGCCGGTCTGTCGCTCGGGACCGGCGGCTCGACGGGGATGTCTCTGCCCACCAATCCGATCCGGATGCTGTTCTACGAGAACCCCCAGGCGGTCACGTCGCCGCCGTCGGCCTTCGGCGAGGCGGTGTTCGGGACCTTCGAGGCCCTGGGCGTTCGTGCGCCGGTCGTCGAGGGGATGGCCTACGCGATCGCCCTCCTGTTCGTCGTCGCCGGCGTGTACGTGCTGTTGCGTCGCGTCGGGAATTCACCGTTCGGCCGCGTGTTGAAGGCCATCCGCGAGGACGAGACCGTCGCGGGCGCGCTCGGGAAAGACACCCGCTTGTTCAAGGTGAAGGTGTTCGCGCTCGGCTGTGGGCTGATGGGGCTGGCGGCCATCCTCTGGCGGATCGGCGGGCTCGCCTCGACGGAGGACTTCCGGCCGATCACGACCTTCTACGTGTTCGTCGCGCTCATCATCGGCGGTGCCGGCTCGAACACCGGGAGCGTGGTGGGCGGTGCAGTGTTCGCGAGCCTGCTGTTCGAGGGCCCCAACTTCGTCCGTCGAGTCGTCACGCAGTACGTCGACATCGGCATCGGCCAGACGCCCAACACCATCTTCGAGGCCGTGGGGCCGCTGGCGTCGCTGGACGTGACGCCCCTGCTCGCGTACACGATCTCGGACGTGAACGTCTCGGCGCTCCGGCTCGTCTTGCTCGGCGTCGTCCTCATTTACCTCATCCAGAACCGACCGGAGGGCCTGCTCGGCCATCGGACGGAGACGGCCGCGAGCGTCGATCTCAGCGAGCGGCCGGGAGGTGAGGACCGATGACGACCACCGCGCCCGACAGCGACGGCGCGACCGCCGAAGAATCGGCCGCGACCGGCGACGCGGACGCCGACGACCCGCTGTTGCGGGTCCGGAACCTCGAGAAGACCTTCGGCGGGATCACGGCCGTCGACGGCGCGACCTTCGACGTGGAACGGGGCACGATTACTGGGCTGATCGGGCCCAACGGGGCGGGCAAATCGACCACCTTCGACCTCGTCACGGGCGTGCAGACGCCCGACAGCGGGCAGGTGGTGTTCGACGGGACCGACATCACGGGCTGGCGACCCCACCGCGCGGCCAACCGGGGCCTGGTCCGGACGTTCCAGATCGCCCGCGAACTCGACGAGATGACCGTCCTGGAGAACGCGATGCTCGCGCCACGCGGCCAGGTCGGCGAGAAACTCTGGCGGGCGGTCCTCCCCGGCGCTCGGAGCGCGGTCGTCCGGCAGGAAGAGCAACTGCGCGAGCAGGCCTGGGAGACCCTGGAGTTCCTCGAACTCGACCACCTCGCCGAGGAGTACGCCGGCGCGCTCTCGGGCGGCCAGCGCAAACTGCTGGAACTGGCCCGGGTCCTGATGATCGAACCGGAGATGATCCTGCTCGACGAGCCACTGGCCGGCGTCAACCCCACGCTCGAAGAGAAACTCCTCGACCGGCTCCACGCCCTGCGGGAAGACGGGTACACGTTCCTGCTCGTCGAACACGACATGGACGTCATCATGAACCACTGTGAGCCGGTGATCGTCCTCCACCAGGGTGAGGTGCTGGTCGAGGGCTCGCCCGAGCAGGTGCAAAACGACGACCGTGTGCTGGAGGCGTACCTCGGAGGTGAGGTCTGATGGCGCTGCTGGAGATCCGCGACCTCGACGCCGGGTACGGGGATCTACAGATCCTCGACGGCGTCGACATGAACGTGGACAGCGAGGAGTACGTCGCCATCGTCGGTCCCAACGGGGCCGGCAAATCGACAGTGATGAAGTCGGTTTTCGGGCTGACCACCTACATGGGTGGCTCGGTCGAGTTCGACGACGAGGAGATCAGCGGGCTGGGTCCCTCCGAGATCATCACGCGCGGGCTGAGTTACGTCCCGCAGAGCGACAACGTGTTCGCGGGGCTGACGGTGCGGGAGAACCTGGAGATGGGTGCCTACACACTCGACGGCGTTCCCGAGTCCAGGGTCGAAGCGGTGTTCGAGCGCTTCCCGATTCTCGAAGAGCGCCAGGGTCAGCGGGCCGGGTCGCTGTCGGGCGGGCAACAGCAGATGCTCGCGATGGGGCGGGCGCTGATGCTCGATCCCGACCTGCTCTTGCTGGACGAACCCAGCGCGGGGCTGGCCCCGGATCTGGTCGACGAGATGTTCGACCGGATCGACGAGATCAACGACGCGGGGACGGCCGTACTGATCGTCGAGCAAAACGCGAAGGAGGCCCTCCGTCGGTGTGATCGCGGGTACGTCCTGGTGCAGGGACAGAACCGCCACGAGGACACCGGCAGGGCCCTGCTCGACGACGAGCAGGTCCGTGCGGACTTCCTCGGGGGGTAATCAGGGCGTGATCGTCTCGACCGTCTCCACGCCGGAGTCGGTGAACTCGAAGTACTCGTAGGTGGCCGCCGCCAGGTCGCCGGCCTCGTCGAAGGCTACGGGCCCGGAGACGCCCTGGTAGTTGACGGCGTCGCCGTTGGCGGCCATCTCGATCCCGTCGGCGAGGTTGCCCGGCGTGATCTCCTCCCCGTCGCCCTGTGCGACCGTGCGCATATTGTCCCGGACCGCCGCGCCCGAGTTCTCGCCCGCGGCGGCGTTGGCCAGCACCAGCACGGCCGCGGCGTCGTAGGACTGCCGCGTGAACGGTTTCCCCGACGGATCCCCGTCGTAGACCTGCTGGTACTGCTCCGTGAAGAACTCCACGCCGGGGCCTTCACCGAGCGGCGCGGTCCCGGTGACGTTGTCCATGCTGCGCCCGACGTTGGCCGGGAGGTCGCCCGACTGGAGTCCGTCCGAGACGAGGATGTCCCGGTCGGCGCTGTAGTCGTTGTAGTAGTCCCGGAAGATCGTGACCCCGCTCCCGGGGTAGCCGACGACGACCAACACGTCGGGGTCGTCGCTCAGCGCCTGACTCAACTGCGAACTGTAGGAGTTCTGCCCCTCCGAGTACGACACCGACGCGGTGACGGTCCCGCCGTACTCGTTCTCGAAGGCGTCGACGAACCCGGCCGAGAGCCCGTTGCCGTAGGCGTTGTTGAGATACAGCGTCGCCGCGCTGCTGTGGCCCTGCCGTTCCGCGGCGATCTGGGCCAGCACCTGCCCCTGAAGGGCGTCGGTCGGCGGCGTCCGGAAGAAGTAGTCGTCGTCTTCGAGCGTCGTGAAGTCCGGCGCGGTACTGGCCGGCGAACACATCGTGATCCCGTTGGGGATCGCGACCTGGTTGGCCACCTGCAGGCTGACCTCGGAACTGAGCGCCCCACAGATCATCGGATAGCCGGCGTTGACCAGCGCGTTCCCACCGCTGACACCCTGACTCGCCGCCGTGGCCGTGTCCTCGAACTGTACGTCGACCTCGAAGTCCGTGTCGGCGTCGTTGACCTGCTGTGGCACCAGCTGGGCCGCGTTGCGGATCGGCGGCCCCAGGTCGCTCAGCCCGCCGGTGACGCCCATCAACAGGCCCATCCTGATCGTGCGGCCACTGCCGCCGCCGTCGCCGCCGGTACACCCTGCCAGGCCGGCGACACCGGCGCCTGCGATTCCTCCGAGCACCTCGCGTCTCCGTAGCCGTCTCGTCATACGTGGGTGTGGTTACCTCTCATGGTATATATACTGTTGTGTTACCGAACGTGTCCCATGACCCGAACGAGCACCGTTCAGTCCGTCACTGCCACCGGGGTCGCGTCGGCCAGGTCGGCCAGTCGCTCGGGATCGACGGGGAACACCGTCTGTGGCGTGCCGGCGGCCGCCCACACTTCGTCGTGGTCGAGCAGTGTCTCGTCGATGTAGGTCCGAACGTCCGAGTCGTGACAGAACGGCGGGACGCCGCCGATCCCGTAGCCCGTCGCGTCCCGGACGCGGTCGGGGTCGGCCATCTCGACCTCCTCGGCATCGATCTCGTCGGCCAGGTGGGCCTCGTCCACGCGGTTGGCCCCGCTGGTCACCACCATGATCGGGTCGCCGTCCGCGGCGAACACGAGGCCGCTGGCGATCTGTGCCACGTCACAGCCGACCACTTCGGCCGCGTCGGCGGCCGTCTTCGTCCCCTCGTCGAACTCGCGGACGTCGATCTCGATACCGTGGCGGTCGGCGGCCGTCTCGGCGAACTCCTCGGCTCGGGGATGCATACCCCCGCTGAGGTGTGGGTGGGACAAAAGCGTCTGGGCTGGGCAACTGCAGCCGCCGACGCTCGCCGGCAGGAACCGGGAGCGTTCGCCAGGGAACACACCACCGCGGAAACCAAACAGTAGATTTAGACAGTGGCTGAATAAACCAGTCGGCTGATGACGCTCTCGCTGGTAACGGGGATTCGCTTGCTCGGTGGCGTCGTGCTCCTGCTTGGCAACGGCTTTTTCGTCACGACCGAGTTCGCGATGACTCGCGTCAGGCAGTTCGAGGAGTCGGAATTCCAGGGCAACGGGCGCGGGCTCGAACGCGCCTGGAACATGACCGAGCGGCTGGAGATCTTCCTCACGGGCTGTCAGGTCGGGATCACCATCTGCAGCGTCGGCCTGGGTGTCGTCGCCGAACCGGCCGTCACGGCGGTGATGGGGCCACTGCTGAGTGCGGTCGGTGTCACGGGTGGGCACACGACGCTGTCGGTGATCCTCGCACTGACCGTGGTCAACCTCTCACACGTCATCGTCGGCGAGCAGGCACCGACGTATCTGGGGATCGAGCGCGCCAAGTTCGTCGCCGGCTACGGCTCGGGGTTGCTGTACGCCTGGACGAAGCTCATGTACCCGGTGATCCTCGCGGCCGACTGGGTGGCCAAGGCGCTGCTCGGCCTGTTCGGCGTCGAGATCGACCGGTCGTGGACCGAGGCGGAAGCCGAGGACGGTGTCGCGACCACTCGGGCCGAACTGCGACGCACGATGGGCGAGTCGCTCAACCAGCTCGGCGTCCCCGAGGAACGCCGGACCGAAGTCATCAACGCACTCGACATCGGCCAGCAGTCCGTCAGCGAGATCATGGTCGACCGCGACGACGTCGTCGCGCTCTCGACGACCGACGACTTCCGGACCAACATGGACCGGATCGACGGCGCGCCTTACGTCCGCTTTCCGCTGCTGGAGGGCTCGCTGGACGCGTTCGTGGGCGTCGTCTACGCGCCGACGGTGTTGCACAACTACGAGGCGCTGGACGCCGGGACCACCTCGCTCGAAGACCTGGCGACCCCGCCGCTGACCGTCCCCGCCGACACGACCGTCAGCGACTTCATCGACCGGTGCCAGGCCGAAAACCAGGAACTCGCACTGGTGACCGAGGACGACACTGTGGTCGGGCTCTTGACTGCCACAGACGCCTTCGAGGAAATTACCGGCGAACTCGACGATCCGATGGATCTTGCGTCCCAGTGACTGCCGACGCTGTCTGTCCGGACGTGACGCGCGCAGCACGGATCGAATGCGCGGTCGTCGAACGGCCTCTCGGAGTAATCGGTGTCGACGACTGTTCGATGTTCGACGTCGATACGACGAGGACACCGTGATCCTGCTGTCCGGGTTTCCCAAAGTTACTGGTCGAAAGACCTGGTGAGTGGACAGATACCGGTGGTTCGCCGTCCGCTTCGTACCGTAACGACCGGGAAATCAAACTTTATTCTGCCTGCATCAAATTTTTAATCATGGCTGGGGTTGACCAAACTGGCAACTACAGGAAGACTGACGACCGATACTGTACGAATTGCCAGCAGGTCGTGTCCCCGAAACGACGGCTCAGCTACTTCGGGCTGTTCGGGACGGTGATCGTGTCGATGATGTTTTTCACGTTCGTGAGTGCCAGCCTCCTTCTCGGATTTATCTTGGGGGGCTGTGTGGATACCTGGGATACAATGGCTATTCCCGCTCGATGGATGAGCCCACCTGCCCGCTCTGTAATGCCCAGGACCTCGAGCACCCCGAAACCCAAAATAGCGTTACCGGACGCCGGCAACAGCACAGCGACGAGGAGTGGAACTGGACGGAGTGACGCAACTGCGACACGGGGTCGTGTCGCTCGGCGCGGTGTGCGCCTCGCGGCTCGTTCCTCCCCGCTCGGACGTGCCGAGATGCTCACTACGTTCGCATCTCGCGCCTCACAGAAGCGGGCACGGTGGGATTTGAACCGGAGGAAGACGGTCGGTCTCGCTCCGCTCGACCGCTGCGACTTCCAGGGTTCAAATCCCCTGCGTGCCGGTTCGGTCGTCGCTTCGCTCCTCCCTGCACGGGCACGGTGGGATTTGAACCCACGACCGTCGGATATCTTCCGTCGGCACCAAGCGGTACCGTCGATAGAAGTCCGACGCTCTAGTCCGGACTGAGCTACGTGCCCTCGGGTTGGACTGTACCGTGAGAGACAAAAAGAACCTCGGTTTCGGGGATGGGGTTCGACCGCCACGGCCAGTCACAGCCCTTAAACGCGCTTCGGGACTACCGATGTGCAATGACCGTTATCGGGACAGTCGGCCTCCCGGGCAGTGGGAAAGGCGAGGCTGCGGAGGTCGCCCGCGAGCTGGGCGTGCCGGTCGTGACGATGGGGGACGTGATCCGCCGGGAGTGCCGGGACCGCGGGCTGGACCCGGCCAGCCATCACGGCGAGATCGCCCAGGCACTCCGCGAGGAGAACGGGCCCGCAGCCATCGCGGAGCGGTCGCTTCCGCTGATCGAGGAGCGACTGGCCGGCGAGGACACCGACACCGTCCTCGTCGACGGCCTGCGCTCGGACGTGGAACTGGACGCGTTCCGCGACCGATTCGGCGACGACTTCTATCTCGTGAGCATCGAAGCGCCGTTCGAGGTCCGCCGCGAGCGGATCACCGACCGCGGGCGTGACGACACGGACGGTGGCGAGAGCCTCCGAGAACGCGACGAGCGCGAACTCGGGTTCGGGATGGGTGAGGCCATGGAGCAGGCCGACGTGACCATCGAGAACACCGACACGCTCGAACGGTTCCGCAAGCGGATTCGGACGGTCTTCGACGAGGGACCGGAGGCGGTACGATGATCTACAGCGTCGACGTCCAGATCACCGCGCCCGTCAACGACACCGAAGTAACGGACCGGGTGGCGGATGCGATCCACAACCTCTTCCCGGACGCCGAGATCGAGGAGCGGCCGGGGGAGTTGCTGGCCGAGGCCCATAGTTTAGAAACGCTCTCTGAGGCGCTGCACCGCCAGGAGATCTTAGACGCCGCCCGGAAGGTCTTCTTCGAGAACCGGCAGGGCGATACGTTCAGCTTCGACCTGAAGAAACAGCCGGCTTTCGAGGGGGTGGTCACCTTCGCGGTGGGGAATCCGAGCGAACTGGGCGACCTCCACGTTCGCGTACGAGTGGAGGAACCGTCCGTCGAGGAGTACATCGACCACGTCGCGCCGGCGACCGAGGAGGGGCGGCCGGTCCAGTCCGACGACCGATGACGGCGGCGATCTTCTTTGCCGTCGACGGCACGCTGCTCTCTCACACCGCGGACCGGGAGACCGTCGTCGAGCGCGGGCTCGACACGGTGCTGGGCGAGGCCGACCCGGCACTGGTCGAGACCTACCTCGACACGCTCGACGAGCGGCGGGCGGCGCTGGATCCGGCGGCCGAGCGGGCGGGGGCCGAAGCGGTCGCGACGGCCGCGGACGCGGACTGCGACCCGGACGCCATCGTCGCGGCGGTTCGCGACTCCGAAATCGAGGCGACGACGGTGCCCGAGGCGGCGCGGTCGGCCCTTGCCGGACTCGCCGAGACCGACCACCTCGGTATCCTCACGAACGGGAGCCGCGACCGACAGACGGCCAAACTGGCGGCCCACGACCTCGACGGGTTCTTCGAGACGGTCGTGACTGCCCCCGAGGCCGGCGCGGCCAAACCCGATCCGGCGATCTACGCGTACGCCCGCGAACAGGTCGCCGCCGACGAGTACGTGATGGTCGGCGACGACTACGAGGGCGACGTGGCGGCGGCCCGCGAGGCGGACTTTCTCCCGGTCCGGTACGAGGACGACGGCCCGAGCTTCTGGCGGGCGCTGGACGCCCTAGTCTAGGCCGCTGACGAAGATGGCGACCCACTGGCCCAGATCCTGCCGGTGGGTGACCTCGACGCTGTCGACCCATTTGACCCACTGGAAGCCGCGGCGACCGGGGGCGACCAGTCGGAGCGGAAAGCCGTGGCCGTGTGCGAGGGGGTCGCCGTCGACGCGGGTCGCCAGCAGTGCGTCCCGGGCCTCCTCGATGGGCAGACTCCAGTAGTAGCCCGTGACGGAGCGAACGCGGACCCACGCGGCGTCCTCGGGCGGCTCCACCAGATCCAGCAGGTCGCCGACGCGGACGCCCGCCCAGTCGTGTTCTGAGTACCAGCCGCTGGTACAGTCCAGGACGGCGCGCTCGCTGGTCGCGTCGATGGGTCCGTCGGTCGCCGATCCGTCGCGTCGGCGCGGTGCCGACCGGGGCTCGGGCGGCAGGGCGTCGAGATCGAGTTCGAGGGGATCGGCGACCGCGCCGCCGACGGTCAGGGTCCAGTCATCGGGGTCGACCGGGTCGGGATCGTCGGCCACCCAGCTGGTGACCGGGAAGGCGTTGCCGTCGTCGCTCCCGTCTTCCTTCGAGCCCGTGAACCGGCGGTCCCGGCCCGGGAGCGAGAGGGCGTCGCCGGCGACCTGCTGGGCCTTCCAGGAGAGTGCGCCAAAGCCCAGCAGCGCCCCGTACTGGAGGGTGGTCCGCCGTCGATCCAGCCCCGCGGTCGAAGGCAGTCGGAACCGGTGGCGCAGGTGCCACAGGAGGACGGGAACGACGACTGTGCCAAGCACCATGTGGAGAAAGAGGAGGGGCCAGCCGGCGATCCGGACGGGGCCGGACAGCGTCCAGTAGATGCCGGTGCCGAGGGTCGCGAGCGCGAGCGTCCCGAGCAGGATCGAGACGGGCGTGCCCCCGTCCCAGAGCTTCCGGTCGGTGACACGGCGGCGGACCCGGCGGAACTTCCAGCCCAGCAGGGCCACCAGCGTGAAGCCGGCCAGCCCGTGGAGGGTGAACAGCCACGCTCCGCTCGGCCGGCCGACGGTGAGGCTCACCAGTCCGGAGCCGACCTCGAAGCTCACGAGCGCGAGGATCGACCAGTCGACCAGCGACGGCGGCGGTGCCAGTCGGGCGAGGACGCCCATACCGGGTCACAGGGCTGGACGGGCTTGGATGCTCGGTCGGCTAATACCCTCGCCGGGCCATCACGGTCCCGTTCGCGGCCCGCACGGTCACCGCATCGCCGTCGTTGTTCCAGACGGGACTTCTCTGCCCCCAGTACAGCGTCGTCGCCGTGTCCGTCCCGCTTCCTGTCCGGAGGGTGACCTGCTCGCCCGGGTCGAGAACGGTTCCGTCGGGGAACGGATAGGTGTGATCGGCCTCGTCGCTGACGGTCCATCCCGAGAGGTCGAGCGTGGTGTCCCCTCGGTTCTCGACGGCAACGTACTCGTCGTTCAGGTTCTCCCGGTCGTCGCCGGCGGCGTCCTCGTGAATCTCGACGATGGCGAGCGCACCCGTGACTGCCCCACCGTCGGTCACGGTCGTTCCGGTCGCTGTCGGCGGCTCCTCGGTCGCGCAGGCCCACAGTCCGGTGCCGTTCGCGCGGGCCCGCTGTTCGGCGGCGTCGAAGGCCTCGCGTTCGGTGAACTGGCTGTCGTAGACGCGGGCGTAGCCCTCGGTCAGGAGCCAGTAGTTGACGTTCTCGCCGTCCTGATAGATATATCCCAGCAGGCGGCCGTAGTAGCCCCGGCGGTCGCTCTCGGCGTCGACGCCGATGGTAACGGTCTCGCCGAGTAGACGCTGAGTCATCGTGCGGGTCGCGTCGTGGCCGGCCTCGCCGAGGCAGGACTCGCCAGCCGCGGTTTCGGGGACGCCCTCGAACTCCGCGGGGTCGTTCTCGCCGCCCGTCTCGGGCGTGTCGACGCCGAGCAGGCGGAGGGTGTCTTGCGTGCCGTTGCGATAGCGGATCTTGACGGTGTCGCCGTCGACCACGGCCGTGACGGTCACCGCGTAACTGTTCGCGAGGTCGGCGTCCGCGGGCGGTGCGGGCGTCCCAGGTGCGTTCGAGCCGTCCGGCGAGACTCCGAGACAGCCGCTGGCGGCGACGAGGACGACGAGGGCGACGACGGCACGGTCCATACCTCGCCTGTGTGGGCCAGCCACTTGAGCGGCGAGGCCGACCGCTCGGTGAGTCGATCCAAAGGCATAGGGAGAGTGGCCCCGGAGTGCCGACAGATGCTCGTCCCCGTCACCATCCGCGAGGTAATGAATCCGACAGTCGAGACGATCAGTCCCGACCTCGACGCCGCCGCGGTCGCCGAGTTGCTCCACGGCGAGGATATCGGCTCGGTCGTCGTCGTCGAAAATGGCGACCCCGTCGGTATCGTCACCGAATCGGACGTGGTCGGACTCGTCGCCGAGGGGCACGACGCCGACACGGTCACCGCCGCCGACTGTATGTCGACCCCGGTCGTCACCGTCGACGCCGACGAGTCCATCGAGGCGGCCGTCGACCGCTTCCGCGAACACACGATCAAGAAACTCCCGGTGATCGACGACAGCGAGGCGCGAAGCGCCTCTGGCAGCCGGACACAGTCCGGCGACGGCGACCTCGTCGGCATCGTCACCACGACCGACCTCTCCTACTACCTCCCACACCTCTCCCGGCGGACGACCGCCAGCGGTGGCTCGACCGCCGACCACCACCACCGCGAGCGCGTCGACACCGCCTACGAGCGCGACGAGTGGGAGTTCGAGAGCCTCGGCCCTCACGACGACCGCATCGAGACTGGCGACGTCGTGAAGTTCACCAAGACCCTCTCCCAGGAAGACGTGGAGACCTTCGCCGAGGCCAGCGGCGACACCAACCGCCTCCACCTCGACGCCGACTACGCGGAAGGGACCCGCTTCGGTCGCCCCATCGCCCACGGGACACTCGTCGGCGGCGTCGTCAGCGCCGCGCTGGCCCGCCTGCCCGGCCTCATCGTCTACCTCTCGCAGGACACCTCCTTCCTGGGCCCCGTCGACATCGGCAGCGAAGTCACCGCCGAGTGTGAGGTCGTCGAGGATCTGGGCAACGACCGCTACCGGCTGACGACCAGCGCCCGCGCCGACGGCGACGAGGTGATCGACGGCGAAGCCGTCGTCATCGCCGATCCGATCCCCGACACGGCCTGACCGTCTTCGGCCGAACGCCGCTCCAGTTTTCCGCCGATCCGTCCCCCGGCTGCCGGAAACGCCCCGCCAGTTCCTCTCAGTTTGCTACTCCGTGCCGTGAGACGGCTCACCACACCTATCAGATGCAAAGAATTAAGGTCGCCGGTAGTCCTTATACAATCATAATGTATTGCCCACAGTGCGGGACACGGATGGCTCTGAACGACGAGACGACAAAGTTGAACGAGTACACCTGCAACACCTGCTACAACACCGAAATCGAGACCAAGCAGCCGGTCGCCGGCCACGCACTCTGAGGGCGACGTTTCTCTCCGTTTTGTACAGTCGAGGAGCGGCCGCGCCGCGTGCCGCCGCTCAGATCGCCGTCGGCGCGAGCAAGACGACCAGCGCCACGGCGATGAACACGACTTTCAGCACCGTGTTGACGACGATCACCTTGCTGCCGAACTCGCGGCCCCAGATGCCGTACTGGAAGGGGATCGACCGCTTGAACGTCGAGACGGCGAAGGAGACGATCCCGCCCACGAGCATCGTCGCGACGGCTGCCCGCGCAGTGAAGGTCCCGTTCTCGATCAGCGGGGCGATGAAGATCGCGCCGTTGGTCGTGTCCACCGCGAACACCGCGATGGTCGGGATCGCCGCGCTCGGCAGGCCCAGCGCGCCCGTGATTGGGGCGACCGCGCCCGCGATGCCGAGCGCGTCCGGACTGCCCAGGAGTGCGGTGACGATCTCCTCGTAGTAGGCCACCAGCGTCGCGACGATCAGGTAGACGACCAGTAGCCGCGGCACGATGTCTCGGATCTTCTCGACGGTGCTCTCGGCAGCGGCCCGGAATTTGGCGCGGCGGTCACGTCCGCTCCCGCTCCCGTCGGCCTCGACGGCCGCCCCCTCGTCCACGTCGGCTTCCACCGTGGTATCGACGTTTCGCTCCGAGAGCAGGAGTGCGCCGGCCGCGACGCCGGTTCCGGTAATCGCGAGCGAGATGAGCGCCCGCGCCCCGACGTACATGAGGCCGACCTTCAGGCCGAGGATGGGGATCAATACGGGCGCGTAGAAGGTGAAGATGTGCTGGGCGAACCCGAAGAAGGTGTTCATCGTCACCGCGACGAGCGTCGCGCGGTCGTCGAGCAGGCCGGCCTCCCGATATTCGGCGAGCATCCCGTACCCGGCGGTGGGCGAGGCCGTCGTCGCCAGGATCGCCGTCCCAACCTCCGGTGGGAGGTTCGCCGGCTGTGTCAGTGGTCGTGCGAAACCCGCGATGTACTCGACCGCGCCGAACTCGACGGCGACGCTGGCCAGGCCGACCCCCAGAGCGATGAAGACGGTGATCGACGCCACGCGGACCAGCACCTCCACCAGCAACGCCGTCGGCTCCGGTGCCATTGGCGACCCTTGGTATCTGGTGGCCAAAGCCCTGACTATCCCGTCCGCAGTCCCTCAGACCACCAGCCGGACCACGGCGAACAGCACCACGACGCCCAGCACGTCACAGACGTTCGTGACGACGGGAATCACCACGTCGTCGGGGTCCAGCCCGAACCGGTAGGCGGCGTAAGTCGTCACCAGCGTCACGAAAACCGCCAGCACCGCGAGCACCGCGCCGCTCCCGAACGCCACCAGGACGACGGTCCCGATCCCGAGCGCGGTCCCGCCTACGAGCGTCTGGGCCAGCCACGCCCCGGCCCCGACCAGCGGGAACAGCGTCAGTGCCAGCCCAAGCGTCGCAACGGCGTTGCCCAGCAGGTACTCGTCGTCGGGTTCGAAGGAGAGCAAGCCGAGGTGGACCACCGTCGAGAGCCGCGCGGCGAGGATGCTCCCGAGGTTGCCCGCCATCCCGATGGTGACGGGCACGAGGACGAGCAGCGAGGGGTACTGAAGTAAGGTGCCCTCGAAGGTATCGAGGACGAACCCGCTGGCGAGTTCGATACAGGTCAGTACCAACAGGATGGGGAGCATCGTGCGCATGATCGCTCGGGGGGACCAGCGCGTCTCCATCAGAGGCCACCCAGTCCGAGGACGATTCGCGTGGCGAGCAGGAGTGTGGCGACGCCGACCACGTCGCCGGTGGTCGTGACGACCGGGCCCGCGAGCGTGTCTGGGTTGTAGCCGCGGCGATACCCGAGGAAAACGACGCCGACGACCGCCGCCGTGAGCAGGAGCCCCGAGATCAGCCCGGCGATGCCAGCGATGCCGACGAGCGTCCCGAGGGGTGCGACCTGCCGGCCCAGCACCGCGAGGACGACGAACGCGAGGACCGCGGCGAAGAGGCTGACGAGAACCCCGTTGGCCAGCGCCGCCGCGATCGCCCCTCGCAACCGCTCGTCGTCCAGATTCAGCCGCGGTTCGATCAGCCCCTGGTGGAGCGCGGAGGCGAGCCGTGCGCCGAGCGACCCGTAGACGTTTCCGCGGGTCGCCAGCAGGGCGGGAACGAGCATCAGGAGGCCGGGGACCGCCTGCAGCTCCGCCTCCATCCCGCCGAGGACGACGCCGGCGAACAGGCCACCTACCCCGCTCACGGCGAGCACCGGGAGCGCCTCGCGGTAGGCCTCGGCGGCGACCTCGCGGACGGTCATTGGCGGGCCAACGAACCCCCGAACCAAAAACCCCGGTAGCCCGACCGATAGCCGTGATGCGTGTGGGCAGGGATCATGGCGGGCCCGAAAGACTGACGCGTCGGGGCCCCAACCACAGACCGTGACTGCCCCCCACGTGCTGTTGACGAACGACGACGGCATCGACGCCCCCGGGCTGGCGGCGCTGTACGAGGAACTGACGGGGGTCGCCGAGGTGACCGTCGTCGCACCGACGGACAACCAGAGTGGGACGGGGCGGACCCGGACCCATCGCACCACCCGCGAGGACCACCCCTGGGGCTACGCGATCGACGGGACGCCCGCCGACTGCGTGGCCTACGGGGTCGGCGGCCTCGACGCCGACTTCGACCTCGTCGTCGCCGGCTGTAACCACGGCCCCAACGCCGGCAACTACGTCGTCGGCCGCTCCGGGACGGTGGGTGCCTGCGTCGAAGCCGCCTTCCTCGACATCCCGGGCATCGCCATCTCCGCGTACCACGCCCAGGATTTCTTCGTCCACCCGCCCGAGGAGTACGACTTCGGCCGCCCCGCGAAGGTGGCCCGGGAACTGCTCGTCCGGAGCCAGAGCGTCCCGGTGTTCGAGGAGGCCGACGTGTTGAACGTCAACGCGCCCGTCGACGTGCCCGAGTCCTCGATGCGGCTGACCGAACCCCACCACGACTACGCGGTCGACGTGGAACACGAGGCCACCGACCGCGACGAGGTCGACATCGGCAAGCCCCGCGAGGGCGACATCGCCATCCGCGACGTGGTCTGGCCCAACACCGTCGGCTGGGAGAGCCCGTTCCCCGCCGACGAGGACCTCCGGGAGCGCTATCCAGAGGGATCGGATCGGCGCGCCCTCGTCGAGGGCGAGGTCAGCGTCTCGCCGTTGACCGCGCCCGCCCTCTCGGTCGAGACTGGGTCGCTCCAGCAGGTCGTCGACGGATACAACGACAGCGAGCGCGCCCGAGAGCGCGCCCACGAGGAACAGCGCCGCGACTGACTGACCCGGGCCGGCCGGTCCAGGCCCCATCGTGCCCGCTCTTATATCGCCCGCCTCACGAGGGAGTTGCTTTACCGGACCGGAGCGGTTCGTCTCCGATAGCATGATTCGACGGGTAGCAGGGGCCAGTACAGAGTCACGACCGACTGTCGCCGGCGGGGTGGCCTGACCGTGCGCGCCGCGCGCTTCCACGGTCCCGACGAGGGGCTGGTCGTCGAGGAAGTCCCTCGACCCGAACCGGGGCCCGGCGAGGTGCTGATCGACGTGTCCGCCTGCGGGCTCTGTCACTCCGATCTCCACCTGATGCACGGCGATTTACCGATTCCGACCCCGCGAACGCTGGGGCACGAGGCCGCCGGCGAGGTCGCGGCGACCGGCCCCGGTGTCGACCACCTCGATCCGGGCACGAGCGCCGTCGTCTTCGGCGGCTGGGGCTGTGGCCACTGCGAGGTCTGCACGCGCGGTGACGACCAGCTCTGTAACGTGCTGGAGTGGGCCGGCATCGGCCAGGACGGCGCGCTCGCGGACTTCGTGGTCGTCCCCGACGCCAAGTACGTCCTGCCGACCGAGATCGACCCCGTCGAGGCCGCGCCGCTGACCGACGCCGCGCTGACGCCCTACCGGGCGGTCCAGCGCGCCCGCGAACACCTCTCCCCGACCGACACCTTGCTCGTCGTCGGGATCGGCGGCCTCGGCCAGTTCGGCGTCCAGTTCGCCGCCATGACCGGCGCGCAGGTCGTCGCCGCCGACCAGGACGCCGAGAAACTCGCGCTCGCCGAGGAGTTGGGCGCGGACGTGACCATCGACGTGACCCAGGAGTCGATCCAGAGTGCGATCCGACGCGTCACGGACGACGGGGCCGACGCCGCCATCGACTTCGTCGGCAAAGACGAGACCCTGCAGGCCTGCGGGAACGCGCTGGGCACGCAGGGCCGGCTCTACATCGTCGGCATCGGCGGCGGCTCCTTCGAGCTCTCCTTTAACCCCCTCGTGGGGAGCGAACTCGTCTGTACGAACGTGTTCTGGGGCAGTATCGACCAGCTTCGGGACGTGCTGGACCTGGCCGAGGCCGGCCGACTCAACGTGGGCGTCGAGCCCGTCGGCTTCGAGGATCTGGCCGCCACCTACGACCGACTGGAGGACGGCGACGTGGATCGACGGGCCGTTCTCGTGCCGGAGTGACTGAAATTAAGTCCCCCGCGGCCGATGGGGTCGTATGGTCGAGACAAACGTCGGCGGCACCGACCGGAAAGGCCGCGCACTGTTGGCGGTCGTCCTGACGGTCGTCGCCGTCGCCACGCTTCGAAAGGGGAACCGGAAGACTGGACTGCTCGCGGGGATCGGCGCGCTCGCGTTCGGATTCAACGCCACGACCTGTTTCTGTGGGCTGAACGCGGCGCTCGGCATCGACACGTCCGAGGAGTAGGCCAGAGGAGAGGTCGGTACATTCTTCCGCGTCGGTCCCGCACATCCCGAACATGACCGAGTTTACCGTCAGTGGTCGATGGCAGGCCCGAGATGGGTGGGAATCGTTCGAGAAGACCCTCGACGCCGAAAACGAGGACGTCGCGGTCGAACACACCTACGCCGAGTTCGGCTCCAAGCACGGCCTCAAGCGCACACAGGTCGAAATCAGTGAGGTGGCCCAATGAGCCTCGGTGGCGGCGGTGGCGGCGGCGGCCAGCTCCAGCAGCTCGCCGAAGAGATCCAGGCTCTCGAAGAGGAGAAGGAAGCCCTCGAAGCCGAGATCGAGGATCTCCAGGCCGAACAGACCGAGATTGACGAGGCCATCGAGGCCATCCAGACGCTGGACACGGGCGAGACAGTCCAGGTGCCGCTGGGCGGCGACGCGTACGTCCGCGCCGAGATCCAGGACATCGACGAGATCATCGTCTCGCTGGGCGGCGGCTACGCGGCCGAGCGCGACCAGAACGACGCCGTCGACACCCTGGAGAACAAGAAAGACACTCTCGACGACCGGATCGAGGACATCCGCGAGGAGATCAGCGAGGTCGAGGCCGAGAGCGACGAACTCGAGGAGAAGGCTCAGCAGATGCAACAACAGCAGATGCAACAGCAGATGGCCCAGATGCAAGAGCAGGAAGGCGGCGACGAGTAAGGGGCCATGTTCGACGGACTGAAAGACAAGCTCAACAGCTTCAAAGAGAACGTCGAGGAAGAGGCTGAACCGGTCGAGGAGGCCGAGGACGCCGACGCCGAGACGGAACCCGCGGACGCCGAGGAACCGGCCGAGGAGACCGAAGCGGCCGAACCCGAGACGGATGCAGAGCCAGCCGACTCCGAGTCCGAGCCCGAATCCGAGGCCGACGCGGACGACAGCGGGAGCGACCGCGGGCTGATGGAGCGAGCGAAACTCGCAGCCACGGGCAAGGAGGTCATCGAGGAAGACGACCTCGAAGGCCCGCTCGAAGAGCTGGAGCTGGCCCTGCTCTCCTCGGACGTGGAGATGAGCGTCGCCCAGGAGATCCTGCGGGGCATCCGTGAGAACCTGATCGGCGAGACGCGCTCGAAGGTCAAGACGACGGGGCTGGTCGTCGAGGAGGCGCTGCGTGACGCGCTGATCGACGTGATCAGCGTCGGGCAGTTCGACTTCGAGCAGCGAATCGCCGAGGCCGACAAACCCGTCTCGATCATCTTCACGGGCGTCAACGGCGTCGGGAAGACGACGACCATCGCCAAGCTTTCCCAGTGGCTCGACGAGCGGGGCTACTCGACGGTGCTGGCCAACGGCGACACCTACCGGGCCGGCGCGAACGAACAGCTCCAGCAACACGCCGACGCCCTGGACGAACGGCTGATCTCTCACGAGCAGGGCTCGGACCCGGCGGCGGTCATCTACGACGCCGTCGAGTACGCCGAGGCCAACGACGTGGACGTGGTGCTGGGCGATACGGCCGGTCGGCTCCACACCAGCAACGACCTGATGGACCAACTGGAGAAGATCGACCGCGTGATCGACCCGGACATGACGATCTTCGTCGACGAGGCGGTGGCGGGACAGGACGCCGTCAACCGCGCCCGGGAGTTCGACGACGCGGCCGCCATCGACGGCGCGGTCCTCACCAAGGCCGACGCCGACCCGCAGGGTGGTGCGGCCATCTCGATCGCCCAGGTCACGGGCAAACCGATCCTGTTCCTGGGGACCGGGCAGGACTACGACGACCTCGAACCGTTCGATCCCGCGGTCATCGTCGACCGCCTGCTCGGCCACGACGACGAGGAACCGGGGCCCGACGAAGCCGCGGCGTAGCTGTCCGTTTCTCTCTACTCGCCGGTCGCGGCCGCTGGATCGGCGTCGTGCCGCCAGTACGACAGGAGCGCGTAGCCTCCGGCCGCGAGCAGGAGGCAGCCGCCGAGGCCGAGGACCGCCAGCCCGGGCTCCAGTTCGACGGTCACGGCGTCGCCCGCCATCTCCGGGCCACTCTCGGCGACACGCCGCTGGATCCGGCTGCGCGTGGCCCGGAACTCCCTGTAGTCGAGGGCCGCGACGGCGGTGACGAGCGTCCCGGTGAGCGCGGTGACGGCGGCCGTCTTCGGCCCGGGTCGGGACCTGACGGCCGCCGCGACCAGGACCGCGAGCGCGAGGACCGCGAGGACGAGCGTGATCGTCCCGTCGCCGTCGAGGCCGGTGACCGTCTGCGTCTCGGGGACGTTGGGCAGGTCCGCCAGCGCCGCGTCGAAACGAACGGTCGCCCACGGAAGGACGGAACCGACCGCGGCGACGACGGCTCCGATACCGGCCAGCAGTACCCAGCGCGGCAACGACACGTCGGTATCCATACGCAGGGTCCTGTTTCCGGCGGGTAAAACCGGTTCCGGAACGGTCGATTACGGTCTTCGATACTCTCCCCACCGCTACCGACAGGACTCCTCGAACGTCTCCGCCTGCGCCCGGAGGAAGCCGATCAGTTCGTCAAGTGGATCGGGAATCTCCGCCGTCGGGTCGACCCCGGTCTCGTACGTGGAGCCGTCGACGGTGAGCGTGACGTGCGGCGTCGGCGTGTCGGTCGGACACGGTTCGTCGCAGTCGTAGTGATCGGCCCACGACGCGGGGTCGGCCGCTGCGACCAGCCGTTCGAGCCGGTCGGCCTCGGTGCGGGTTAGCGCTCCCTCGCGCGGGCCTCCGCTGGCGGTGTCGGTCAGCAACTGTCCACAGTCGTAGATGTAGGTGAGGCGGCCGCTCGGGTCGATATCCAGAGTCTCGCCCCGGCCAGTGTAGCCGCTTCCGTACCGGTAGGTCACGGCCACGTCCATCGACACCGACGGCGGCGCTTCGGTTGCCGACACCGTCGGGGTGGACGATTGGCCGGTCGTGAGCGTGCCGGTCGTCGCAGGCGACCGGTCGGTTCCCGATTCGGTGTCTCCGGCACAGCCGGCGGTCAGCGGCAGGACAGCGGCGAGTGCCCCCACGAACGCACGGCGGTTCATGCTCTCACCGAGTCGCGGTGCGAAAAAAGCCGTTGCGGTGGCTCAAACGTCCCTTTGACTCTCCCGCGGTCGGCGAGCGTGTCCTGACGGTGTGGCGTCGCCGGTGCCCGACAGAAAAAGCCTTTACCGCTTGGCTAGCGTACCTCGGGTAACTAACTATGGTACTCGACGATCTGGGGAGTTCGCTCCGGGGGACGCTCGACGACCTCCGGGGGAAGTCCCGCATCGACGAAGCCGACGTGGAAGACGTCGTCAAGGAGATCCAGCGCTCGCTGTTGCAGGCCGACGTTGACACGAGCCTGGTGATGGAGCTGTCGGACAACATCGAACAGCGGGCGCTGGAGGAGGAACCGCCGAGCAGTACCTCCGCCCGCGACTGGGTCCTCCGTGTCGTCTACGAGGAGATGGTCGACCTGGTGGGCGACTCCACGGAGTTGCCTCTCGAAGAGCAGACGATCCTGCTCGCCGGCCTCTACGGGTCGGGGAAGACGACCACGGCCGCCAAGATGGCGTGGTGGTTCTCGAAGAAGGGGCTGCGCCCCGCGGTCATCCAGACCGACACCGACCGCCCTGGCGCGTACGACCAGGCCAAGCAGATGGCCGACAACGCCGAGGTCGACTTCTACGGCGACCCCGACGAGGACGATCCGGTCGAGATCGCCCAGGCCGGCCTGGAGGAGACCCAGGAGGCCGACGTGCGCATCGTCGACACCGCCGGTCGTGACGGCCTGAACCAGGAACTCATCGAGCAGATCGAGCGCATCGACGACGCCGTCGACCCCGACCGGAACCTGCTCGTGATCGACGCCGCGATGGGCCAGTCCGCGAAGGATCAGGCCCGCGAGTTCGAGGAGGCCATCGGCATCGACGGCGTCGCCATCACGAAACTCGACGGGACGGCGAAAGGTGGCGGCGCGCTGGCGGCCGTCAACGAGACCGGCTCGTCGATCGCCTTCCTCGGGACCGGCGAGACGGTGCAGGACATCGAGCGGTTCGAGCCCTCCGGGTTCATCTCCCGCCTGCTCGGGATGGGCGACCTCAAACAGCTCACCGAGCGCGTCGAGCGCGCGATGGAGGAGACCCAGGACGAGGAGGACTGGGACCCCGAGGACCTGATGGAAGGGGAGTTCACCCTCCGGGATATGCGCCACCAGATGAAGGCCATGGACAACATGGGCCCGCTCGATCAGGTGATGGACATGATCCCCGGCATGGGCGGCGGGCTGATGGACCAGTTGCCCGACAACGCCATGGACGTGACCAAAGACCGGATGCGCTCTTTCGAGGTCATCATGGACTCGATGACCGAGGACGAACTCGAACACCCACGCTCCATCGGCCAGAGCCAGATCAAACGCATCGCGAAGGGCTCGGGGACCAGCGAGGACCGCGTCCGCGAACTGCTCGAACAGCACAAGATGATGGCCAAGACCCTCAATCAGTTCCAGGGCATGGGCGACGCCGACATGGAGCGGATGATGAAACAGATGCAACAGGGCGGCGGCGGTCCCGGCGGCCCCGGCGGCGGCATGGGCGGGATGGGCGGCGGTGGCGGGCCGTTCGGCGACTAAATTTTTACTGCGGGGGAGTTTCCTCGCTCGCGTCGCTCGCTGCGGGAACCCCCCTTGCAAAAATTTAGTACAAAAACCGCCGGACGCGAGCCACCGGCTCGCGTCCGGTACACAGTGCTGGTGTCTCCGCAACCGCAAGTCGCCCTATCCTTCGAACCCGTCCTCCGCGGCTCGTCCCTCGCCGCTCCAGTTTGAGGCGCTCACTGCGTTCGCGCCTCCCTACTCCTCGCGGGCCACTCCGTTCCCCGCTCGGATTTCCGGAGACACTCCCTGCGTCGCCGGCGTGGTCCGGGAGAGCGAAGCTCTCTCGTCCTCACCAGAACGCGGAGCGTTCTGGTTAGCAGCCAGATGCCGACGGCGTCTGGCGACATCACGAAAGGCGCTTCGCGCCTTTCGAACGACTTCGCGCCGGCTGCCCGAGGGATCTTCGATCCCTCGCTGGTCGTGTCTCCCTACTCCTCGAACCGGAACACACCGTCTTCCTGCACCACGTCCCCGTCCACCTCGATCCGGGAGTCCTCGCTCATGTCGACGATCATGTCGACGTGCTGGGCGCTCTGGTTCTGCGTGTTGTCCTCGCCGACGGTCTCCTCGTAGGCGCGACCGACGGCCATGTGGACGGTGTCGCCCATCTTCTCGTCGAACAGCATATTGTAGGTGAACTGGTCGATGTCGCGGTTCATGCCGATCCCGAGTTCGCCCAGCCGTTTCGCGCCGGGATCCGTTTCGAGGATGGACTCCAGTACTTCCGCGTTCTTCTCGGCGTCGTACTCGACGACTTCGCCGTCCTCGAAGACGAGTCGCGCCCCGAGGACCTCCCGGCCGTTCTGGTAGACGGGTTTGTCGAATAGCACTTCGCCCTCGACGGAGTCGGGGACGGGCGCGGTGAACACCTCACCGCCGGGGATGTTGTGGACGTTCGTGTCGTTCAGGGCGTGGTTGCCCGCGATGGACATGGTCACGTCGGTCGTCTCGCCCGAGACGATGCGGACTTCCGCGCCGTCTTCGAGGATCTCGACCATGTGTTCCTGAAATTCTTCCTGGGCGTCCCAGTCTTTCAGGACCGCGTCGTAGACGAAGTTCTCGTAGGCTTCAGTGCTCATCTCGGCCAGTTGGGCGTTGGCTGGCGTGGGGTGCTGGGTGAGCGTCCAGCGGTCGGAGAGTCGTTCGTTCAGGATTGGGCTGTGGGCCTGCTGGTACTCCGCCGTCGTATCGCTGTCCACGTCGTCCATCTCGGTGACGTTCGCGTTGGCCCGGATGACGACGTGGCAGTCGGCTTCCTCGACCAGCGCCTGCTCGTGACCGGGCGTCTCGAACTCCACGTCGGCCTGGTCGGCCGAGCGGAGGTAGCCCCGGATGGCGCGGCCGCTCCGGTTGGTTCGGAGCGTGACGGGGTGGGCACCGCGGTCGCCGGCGAGTTCGTAGAGGGCGACGACCAGGTCGTCGGCGGCCGGCTCGGCCTTGATGACGAGGTTGTCGCCCCCGTCCAGATCGATGGCGTCTGCGAGCACCTGCGCGTGTTCGCGGATGCGTGGGTCCATGCCACGGGGGAGGGCCGGTCGCCGGTAATCGGTTTCGAAAGGGGCGAGGCGCGAGCGCCTCGACAATGCGAGCGGGGAGTGTGAGGTCTTCGACCTCGATTCGACCGGGCTACGGCCGCGAGAACGCGCCGACTCGCGAGGTCGAGGATCCCTCGACAGTCAGCGCGACCAAGCTGGAACGACTACCCGTTCCGTCTCCCTTCGTTCATCCCCTCTTTCACCGCCGTAGCGGTCCGGCGGAAAAACAGGTAGACGAGGAAGACGAACCCGAGCATGACGGCGACCATCCCCCACAGTACCAGATCGGCCATGTCGCCACGTAGCTCACGCGGCGGCAAAGCCCTTTTCCTCGACCCGGCTCACAGCCGGGAAGACGTAACAAAGTTGATGCCCGATGCTATCGTAGCCGGCGAACGATGTCGCTGTTGCCCTCCGAACCCGACACGTCCGCGGCCGAGGAGGCCGAGCCCCGCGTCATCGGCGTCGACTCAGAGGACGCCGACGACGTGCTGTCGGCGCTGACCTCCGAGACGGCCCGGGAAGTCCTGTCGGAACTCCACGACGACCCCGCCCCGCCCGCCGCCCTCTCCGATCGGGTCGACACCTCCCTCCAGAACGTCCAGTATCACCTCAACAATCTGGAAGACGCCGGCGCGATCGAGGTGATCGACACGATCTACTCCGAGAAGGGCCGCGAGATGAACGTCTACGCCCCCGCCGACCGCCCGCTGGTCATCATGGCCGGCGGCGACGACGACGACAAGTCCACCCTCCGGAGCGCCCTCTCGCGCTTTCTCGGCAGTCTCAGCATCGTCGCCCTCGGAAGCCTCGCGATCCAGGCGACCGTCGGCGACGGCGGGTTCCTGAACCCGACCGGGAGTCGAGATTCCGCTGGCTCCGAACCAGGGGCCGCCCCGCCCGCCGGCAACGACACCGGGACCGCGACGGGGACACCCGGAGCGGAGAGCTATCGCTCGACCGACGGCGGCGGCGGTGGTGGCATGGAAGCCGCCGACGTGTCCAGCCAGAACGCCACCGAGACACCCGTAGCCACCCGCCCGGAGACAGCCAGACCCGAGGCCACCGACGGTGGTACCTTCGATACCGCCACCGAAGCCGCGCGAACGGCGACCGAGACGGCGGCGTCGGGGGCCGGCGACGCCGTGGCCGGCGCGCTCTCGCTCCCGCCGGGGCTGCTCTTTTTCCTCGGCGGGGTGACCGCGCTGGCCGTCGTCGCGGGCGTCTGGTACCTCACGGACTGACCGCACCGAATCGCCGGTTCGGTGGGCGATCCGGCCGCCCGCTCTTGCTTTCCACCGTAGCTAAAACGGTCGTTTGACCTTCCGCTGGCTACATTTAAGTGGGGTCTGTAGTGTGTGGTGCGCCCGCTCGCTTCGGCCCTCCCGAGACCTGACTCGTCTCCGACCCCCTCTCCGAAGCTCTGGACTCGTTCGGGCGCATCGCCCTTCTCAGATCGTAAACGTCTCGAAGACGGTGCCGTCCGGGTCGACCAGTCGGCCCTCGACCGCGTCGCCGTCGGGTTCCAGTTCCGCGTGGGCCGGCCGGTACCGGCGGGGCTGGGCGTGACTGCCGGGGTTCAGCAGCGTCACGCCGTCGCCCTCGTGGACGCCGGGGCGGTGGGAGTGGCCGAAGACCACGAGATCGGCGGCTTCCTGCCGACCCAGCAGTGAGAGGGCGGTGTCGGTGTGTTCGTGGCCGTGGACGACCACCAGTCGGAGCCCCTCGTGTTCGACCACTCGCTGGGTCGGCAGGCGGTCCCGCACGGCGGGTCGGTCGTTGTTGCCGACGACGCCGTACAGCCGAGAAGCTTCGGCCTGGAAGGCGTCCAGCACCGACTCGGTCATGAAGTCCCCGGCGTGGACGACGGCGTCGGCCTCGCGGACGGCCTCGCGGGTTCGGCCCGTCAGCCGGTGGCCCTCGCGGCTGTGCGTGTCGGAGACGACGGTGAGCATGCACGCGCGTACGACGGGGCCGGGTAAACCTCCGACGGATCGCGGTGGTGGGGAACTAGTCGGTTCCAGAACAGCTTTGGGTCTGCCGGGGGAGCCGTTCGGTAATGGCAGGCAACAGCAAGGGGGTCGTCATCGCCGCGCTGATCGCCAACGGGGCGATCGCGATACTGAAATTCTTTGGGTATCTGCTGACGCTCAGCCCGGCGATGCTCTCGGAGACGTATCACTCGATCTCCGACACGGGCAACCAGGTGTTCCTGCTGATCGGCATCCGCTACGGGGCACAGGACGCCGATCGTCGCCACCCCTTCGGCTACGGGAAGGCGCAGTTTTTCTACAGCTTCCTCGTCTCCGTCCTCCTCTTTGGCATCGCCGGCTGGGAGTCGGCCAAACACGGCTACGACGCCCTGATGCACGGCACCCACGAGGCCGCTCGCCAGCCGACGATCCCGCTCACCGACATCACGCTCACCTTTCCGCCAGTCTACGTCAACTACGCCGTCTTGATCGGGGCCATCGTCTTCGAGACCTACGCGTTCATCAAGGCCCGCAAGGAACTCAAGCGTCAGATCGACGTGCACGACTGGAGCGGGTACAAGGAGGCCTTCCGGAAGACCTCCGACGTGACTACCCTCACGGCGTTTACCGAGGACTTCATCGCACTCGCGGGCGCGGGCATCGCGCTCTTTGGCATCTACCTCTCGCGGGCGACCGGGAATCCGGTCTTCGACGCGGGCTCGGCGCTCATCATCGGGCTCATGCTGATGGGCTTTGCCATCGCGCTGGCCTGGGAGAACAAACGACTCCTGCTCGGCGAGAGCATGCCGAAAGACGACGAGGCGGAACTCCGCGACCTCATCGCCGGCTGGGACGGCGTCGACGAACTCGTCGACTTTCGGACTGTGTACTTCGGGCCGGGTGAGGTGATGGTCGCCACCGAGGTGGCCTTCGCCGACTCGCTCACTGCCGACGTGCGCCCTGACGTGATCGACGACATCGAGGCTGCCATCCGCGAGGCCGAACCCCACGCCAACCGGATCTACGTCGAACCGGTCGACTGAGCTACCGGAACGCCGCGTACCACGTTTCTGCGTGCATCACTGCGACGACCAGCCGGTCGGCCGTCGGATCGGAGAGCGTCGGACGGAGCGTTTGCTCGGGGCCGCCGCCAGAACTGTACCTGACCGGTGGCCCGCGGCTGGCGACGGCGACCTTTGCGTCTGTGTCCAGTGAGGTGTTTAGCGGTAGGTAGGTCTGCAGTGACTCGTTGTAGACGAACACGGCGAGGCCCTGCTCGCTGGCTCCGCCCGGAAGCGCGGCGGAGTCGTAGCCGACCCTGACGGTCGCGTTCGTGACCTGCCCCTCGATATCCAGGTCGATCAGCGCTGACGCCCGCGACTCGTCGACGTGGTCGCTCCCGACGACCGCGTCGTTCGTGACGGCCTCGACGCTCGCGTCCACGTCGGTCCCGGTCACGCGAAACCGCGTGTCGAGGGCCGCGTGTTCGACGACGACCGTCTCCAGGCCGTCCGATTCGGTCGTCCGGAGGTCGGTCAGCCAGTCGGGCTCGTCGACTGTCGTCTCCCCGACGTTCGAGAGGTCGAACCAGCGCGAGACCAGCAGGCCCTCACCGGGCCGGTCGCTCTCCGGCGGGACGTACTCCCCGCTCGTGTAGTTGTGGATCTGGCCGCGCTCGTCCACGACTGCCCGACGATAGGGGAGCGTCTGGTCGGCAGTCTCGTAGTCGTAGCCGGTGGTGAGGACGTATCGGGTCTCGCCGTCCCGCTGGATCGTGTCCGTCACCGTCAGCGATTCGACACCGACCAGCGCCTGCCGGCCCGTGGGCACCGCGGTCCGGTTGGGCTGGGCGACCGTCTTCGTCACCGGCCCGTCCTCGAACCGGACGTACTCGCGACCCTCGCGGGCGTACAGCGCCGCGGCCTCGCCGCGGCGCGGGTGGTACTGGAAGCGTTCGATCTCGAACAGTCCGTCGTCGGCCCGGAGGCGCGTCGAGGCCTGCTCGCGTGCGCCGGAGGCCAGTCCGTAGCCCGACCGGAACGCGTAGCTCTCGTTCGCCAGCGCGGTCTCGTGGGCCCGCACCAGCGCGGACGCCTCGACCTCCGCGCCGACCGACAGGGTTAGGTTCGTCGTCTCGGTCGGTTCGCCGTCGCCATTCGCGGGTGTCGCCGTCGGGGTTCCATCCTCGGCCGTCGGTGTCGGGCCGCCCGGGCCGCCCGAACAGCCCGCCAGCGCGACCAGCGCCAGACAGCACGCGACCAGCAGTCTCCGGTCCATGGACTGTCACAACGAGCACGGGAAAATCAGTGCTGTGGACGGCGAGACTTTTTGTCCGGGAACGAACAAGGGGGCAGTGTGTCGAGCGACGGAGACGACGCTGGCTACGTCCGGTTTTTCCCCTACGAGGAGCCCTACGACCACCAGCGCGACGCGATGGACCGCATCTACGACGCGCTGGGCGAGGGGTCGGACGTGCTCTTCGAGGGGGCGACCGGAACGGGCAAGACCCTGGCCGCGCTGGTGCCGGCCCTGGAGTACGCCCGCGAGGAAGACAAGACGGTCGTCATCACGACGAACGTCCACCAGCAGATGCGCCAGTTCGTCCACGAGGCCCGCGCTATCACCGAACAGGAGCCGATCCGAGCGGTCGTCTTCCGCGGGAAGGGCTCGATGTGTCACATCGACGTGGGCTACGAGGAGTGTCAGGCGTTGCGGGACACCACCCGCGAAATCGTCGACAAAGAGCAGGATCTGGCCGAACTGAACGAACGCGAGGAGACCCTGCTGGCGGACAGTCAGGCCGGGAGCGACGAGGCCGCCGAGGCCCGCGGGGCAGTGCTGGAGGAACTCGAGGGCGTAGAGGACGAACTCGAAGACCTTCGCGAGACGGGCAACACCTGCGACTACTACTATCAGAACCTCACCGGAAACACGGACGAGTTCTACCAGTGGTTGTTCGCGGACGTACGCGACCCCGACGACATCTACGAGTACGCCGAGATGGAGGGCTTTTGCGGGTACGAACTCCTCAAGGAGGGGATGGAGGGCGTCGACCTGGTGGTCTGTAACTACCACCACTTGCTCGATCCGGGCATCCGCGAGCACTTCTTCCGGTGGCTCGGGCGTGACCCCGAGGACGTGATCACGGTCTTCGACGAGGCCCACAACGTCGAGGACGCGGCCCGGGACCACGCGACCCGCACACTGACCGAGACCACGCTCGACAGCGCGCTGGACGAACTGGCCGAACAGGACGACCCCGCGGCCGAGGCCGCACAGAACGTCGTCCGGGCGTTCCGATCCGCACTGGTCGAGACCTACGACGACGCGCTGGGCTTTGGCGAACGCGAGCGGATCGAGGAGAACTGGGCGGACCTATCAATCACCAACGAGGACGGCCGCGACGATCTGACGATCAACTTCCTGCAGGCCTACACCGGACCGGGCTACGACGTGGACCTCCAGGCCGCGCTGAAGTTCGGCCGGGCCTTAGACGAGCAGTACGAGGAGGCCTACAAGAACGGCGAGGCCAGCACGCGACAGGAGTGCCAGACCCTGCAGGCCGTGCAGTTCGTCACCGCCTGGATGGACGAGGGCGACACGCAGGGTCACTACCCGGTCGTGAGCGTCCGCCGGGACGAGCAACGCGGCGACGTGTACGGTCGGGCGGAACTCTACCGGTGTATCCCCCAGGAGGTGACCCGCTCGCTGTTCGACGAACTCCACGCCAGCGTCCTGATGAGTGCGACCCTGCGCCCCTTCGAGGTCACCGAGGACGTGCTGGGGCTCGACGACCCCGAGACGATGGCCTACGGCGCGCAGTTCCCCGAGGAGCGTCGGCGGACCTACGCCGTCGAAGCGCCCGCGCTGTTTTCGAGCGAGCGCGACGACCCCGCGGTGCAGAACACCGTGACGGACGTGCTGGAGGACGCCATCAGGTTCACGCCGGGCAACACGCTCGCGTTCTTCCCGAGCTACAGCGAGGCCGAGCGCTACCACGACCGGGTCCAGGCCGACGCCGAGTGGTTCCTCGATAAACCCGCCACGAGCGCCAAAGAGCTCCGCGAAGCGTTTACCGACAGCGAGAACGGCGTCCTCTTCACCTCGCTGTGGGGCACGCTCACTGAAGGAGTGAGCTTCGACGACGGCGACGCTCGGACGGTGGTCGTCGTGGGCGTGCCCTATCCCCACCTCGACGACCGGATGGACGCCGTACAGGAGGCCTACGACCGGACCTTCGGCGATGGCGGTGGCGAGTGGATGGGTACGGAGGACGCGGGCTGGGCCTACGCCGTCGAGATTCCGACCGTTCGCAAGACCCGGCAGGCCCTGGGCCGGGTGGTACGCTCGCCCGAAGATTTCGGCGCGCGCGTGCTGGTGGACAAACGCTACACGATGGTCGGTGAGCAGGAACTGGGTAACTACACGGTCCGGGAGACGTTTCCGCCGGAGGAGCGGGCGGAGATGATCGACATCGGCCCCGAGAAGCTGAAGTTCTCGATGCTGAACTTCTACGGCGACATGGACGCCTGGGACGGGGCGCCGCCGAAACCGTAGTGTGGCGACGAACACGTCGGTTTAATGCTCTCCAGCGTCAAGGTCTCGCAATCGGATGACTGACGACCGTGACGCCGATCGGGCGCTGTTCGCCGCCGCGCCGGACGGTATGGCCGTGGTGGACCCCGAGACTGGCCAGTTCCGCGACGCGAACGAGCGGTTCTGCGAGTTGCACGGCTACGCGCGGTCGTCGCTACTCGACCGCTCCGTCGGCGTGCTCACCGCGTCCGACCGGTCGTCACCCGACGACTTGCTGGATCGGCTCCGGGAGGCGGACGACGGCGAGCGGTTCGCCTGGCGGACCGAACACGCCGACGGGACGGCGATGCCGGTCGAGGTGGCGGTCGCACGTGTCGGGGACGACGAGCGGTTGCTCGTTCGCGTGGCCGAACGGACCGACGCCCGGGACCAGCAGGCGGAACTCGACGTGAAGACCCGGGCGATGGACGAGGCCCCGGTCGGGATCACGATCACCGGGCCCGTCGACGCGGACACCCCGCTGATCTACGTCAACGACGAGTTCCTTGACCTCACGGGCTATGAACGGTCAGAGGTGCTCGGTCGGAACTGCCGGTTTCTGCAGGGCGAGGGCACGACCGAGGAACCCGTCGCCAGGCTCCGCGAGGCGATCGACGCCGAGGAGCCGGTGACTGTCGAGCTCCGCAACTACCGCCGCGACGGCGAGCGGTTCTGGAACCGCGTCACCGTCGCGCCCGTCCGGGACGACGGGGTCGTCACTAACTACGTCGGTTTCCAGCAGGACATCACCGAACGCAAGCGACAGGAACGCGAACTGGAGCGGTACCGGCGGCTGTTCGACCGGCTTCCGGTCGGCGTCTTCCGGGCCAGAGACGGCGGCGAGGGCGCGTTCGTCGACGCAAACGCGGCGCTCGTGTCGATGTTTCGGGCGGAATCGAAAGACGACCTGCTCGGTCGGTCGGTGGACGAACTGTACCTCGACTCCGCGGAACAGACTGCCCTCGCCGAGCAACTCCGCGAGACCGGCGAAGTCGTCGAGCAGGAGTTGCAGTTCCGCCGACTGGACGGCGAGCGGTTCTGGGGTGCCGTCACCGCCGTGCTGGTCGAGGAGGGTGACGAGGTCTATCTGGACGGTGTCGTCCACGACATCACGAGACGCAAACGGTACCGCCGCCGCCTCGAAGACCAGCGCGACGGGCTCGAGATCCTGAACGAGGTCGTCCGGCACGACATCCGGAACGATCTGCAGTTGATAATCGGGCACGCCGAACGCCTCGAAGCGTCTCTCGACGAGGAGGACGTTCCGGGCCTGTCGGCTATCATCGGGAGCGCCAACAACGCCGTCTCACTCACGCGCACGGCGCGTGTCCTCGCCGAGACGATGCTCCGGACGGACGCGGAGCCCGAACCCATCGCGCTCCGCCCGCTACTGGAAGACCAGGTCGCGGAGGCCGCATCGGCACACGAGGCGGCGTCGATCTCCGTCGAGGGCGACGTTCCGGACGTTCGAGTCCTCGCCGACGAGATGCTCGCGTCCGTGTTCCGGAACCTGCTGAACAACGCGGTCCAGCACAACGACACCGACAGCCCGACGGTGACGGTGTCGATAACCGAGACGGCCGACCGGGTCCGCGTCCACGTCGCGGACGACGGCCCCGGTGTTCCCGACGACCGCAAGGACACAGTCTTCGGCAAGGGCGAGAAGGGGCTCGACAGCAACGGGACCGGCATCGGGCTGTACCTGGTCTACACGCTGGTCGACCAGTACGGCGGCGAGGTTCGGATCGACGACCGCGAGGCGCGAAGCGCCTCTGGCAGCCGGACGCAGTCCGGCGACGCCGACCCGCGGGGTGCCGTGTTCACCGTCGAACTCCCGCTGGCGTAGCTACGCCGGCAAGGAGACGCCGCTGACCTGTGTGATGCGCTCGGAGTCCCAGAAAACGAGCTCGTCGACGGTCCACTCGATGGGGTCGATCTCCCGGGCCTGCAGTTGCTCGGCGGCAACCGGGTCACCGCCGCGGGCGATGGTGACGTGAGGGCTGTAGCCCTCCCCTTCGATGTCGTCGACGGGGTCGAACACCGCACAGAGGTCCTCGTGGAGCGCCCGGAGGCCGGGGCTCTCGACGTTCAGGTAGACCACGGGGGAGCTACCGACGGGTGCCTCCTCGAAGATCTCGATCCCGGTGATCCGGGCGTCGAACGGTGTCGTGCCGGCGAGTGCCTCCCGCGTCCGGGCTTCGAGGCGGGCGTACTCGCTCGGGCCGTCGCCGCCGAGTCGCTTGACGCCCAGCGTGTGCCGACCGCGGTCGCGGGTGTGTGCGGTCGGCAGTTCCGTCGCTAGCTCGCCCGCGAGGGCGGCGACCGACGACGGGACCGGAACGTTCAGACTGTACACGTGTGTCTCCACTGATTGTCCAGGCGGTCAAAGGACTGCTGGTCGCGACCGCTCAGAAGTTCGCGATGAACAACAGTCCGCCCGCGACGAACCCCAGCAGGATCAACAACAGCGGAAACACCGGAATCTTGATCCCCCAGTAGCCAGCCAACCCCTGGAAGATGACCATCAACTGGAGTAACCCCAGCCCCAGGAAGATAAAGAGGTTTCTGACCTTCGTCGCCGTGACTCGGCCCTCGCTGGCCGTCGTAACTTGCCCCTCGCCCATATCGGTGATATCTACCGGTTTCAGCTTAAAACCAATGGTTCGACAGGCGACAGGCCCGGTCGGTCAGATGCGGTCGAGCAGAAAGAGGACGATGAGAGCGAGGATCACGAGCGCGAGCAGGGGGCCGAGCAGGCCGAAGACGAAGCCGACGACTTCTTCGACGAGTTCGACGGCCAGCAAGACGATCACGAGCACCAGTACGATCTTGAGCAGGTCGTCGGTGTCGAGCGCGGCACGGAGGTTCATGTCAGGGACTGCGCGCGACGGCGGCAAAGGGGTTGTGGCCGTCCCAGCCCGGTGGCATCCGACGAGCGGTCGCGCGCCGGCGTCCCCGAGATGTGTCATCGCGGGTCACGGGAACGGAATCTCGGAAGGTTTTAATACGAATCTCCGGTAGTGGCGGGTACATGACACGGACCTGCGGAACCGGTTCGCCTGCGTGCGGGACCGGCGGGTCCGTTCACCGTTTCCCGCGACCGCGATTTTTCCGACGACGGGGCCGTTAGGCCCACCTCATTCCCACTTCACTCTACGGTCGTTTCGTCTCGAACCGCCCACTGACTGGTTCCGGGCGGTCCGCACTACACCGCGATTCACACCACACACATGCCAGAACCCGACGACACCGAAGGAACGGTCGCGCTCGCCTTCTCGGGCGGGCTCGACACGACAGTCTGTGTACCGCTGCTGAAAGAAGAGTACGGCTACGACGACGTGATCGGCGTCACCGTCGACGTGGGCCAACCCGCCGAGGAGTTCGAGGAGGCCGAAGAGACCGCCGATGCGCTCGGTCTCGATCACTACGTGGTCGACGCGAAAGCCGAGTTCGCCGACCTCTGTCTGGACGCCGTCAAGGCCAACGCGACGTATCAGGGCTACCCCCTGGGGACCGCGCTGGCGCGCCCGGTCATCGCCACGGCGATCCTCGAAGTCGCCGAGGAGCAGGGCTGTACCGCGCTGGCCCACGGCTGTACCGGCAAGGGCAACGACCAGCTCCGCTTCGAGACGGTCTGGCGCGACTCGGATCTGAACGTCCACGCGCCCGTTCGCGAACTCGGCCTCACCCGCGAGTGGGAACAGGAGTACGCGAAGGAGAAGGACCTGCCTGTCGAGGGCGGCGACGGCGGCCGCTGGAGCATCGACACGAACCTCTGGAGCCGCTCGGTCGAGGGCTCGGAACTGGAAGACCCCAGTCACGTCCCCGGCGACGAGATCTACGACTGGACAGAGAGTCCCAGCGGCAAAGAGGCCGAACTGGTCGACATCGAGTTCGAGCAGGGCGAGGTCGTCGCCGTCGACGGCGAGGAGCTGAATCCCGTCGAGATCATCGAACAGCTGAACGAGCAGGCCGGCGCGCACGGCATCGGTCGTACGGACACGATGGAAGACCGGATGCTCGGCCTGAAAGTGCGGGAAAACTACGAACACCCCGCGGCCACCGTCCTGCTGGCGGCCCACGAGGCGCTCGAAGGACTGGTGCTCACCAAGGAAGAACGCAGTTTCAAGCAAGGCATCGATCAGGAGTGGGCCGAGAAGGGCTACCAGGGCCTCGTCAAGGCACCGCTCTTCCGCGCGCTCGAAGGCTTCATCGAGGAGACCCAGACACGCGTCACCGGCACCGTCACGGTGAAACTCGAAGGCGGGCAGGCCCGCCCGGTCGCTCGCGAGAGCGAGTACGCCTGCTACGCGGAAGGACAGGCATCCTTCAACACGGAAGCGGTCACCGACGACATCGAACAGGCCGACGCCACCGGCGTCGCGAAGTACCACGGCTTCCAGGAGCGCCTGGCGAACAAGGTCAGCGAGTCCGTCGACAGCGCGGCCGCCGAGGCCGTGACGGACGGGGGTCCCGCGAGCGACGCGAGTGGGACGTCGTCGGACGGAAGCGGCGAGACAGAGACCGACGAGTAAACCCATGACCGAGGAACCCACCGACGACGCGAACGCCGACGCTTCCGGCGACACCGTCGGAGCAAGCTCCGACGAGCCCCCGGTCGCTGACGCTCCCGGGGATGTCGTCCGTCGGGACCGCTTCAGCGGCGGCCCCGCCCGTGGGTTCCTCTCCTCGCTCGCCGCGGACGAGCGCATCTTCGCCGCGGACCTCGCCGTGGATCGCGCCCACGTCGTGATGCTCGCCGAGCAGGGCATAATCGACGCCGACGACGCGGGTGCGATCCTCACGGCGCTCGACGAGATCGAGGACGCGGGCCACGCCGCACTGCCCGAGGGGGAGGACGTGCACGCCGCCATCGAGACGGCAGTGATCGAGCGCGTCGGCCCCGAGGGCGGGCGGATGCACACCGCGCGCTCGCGCAACGACGAGGTGGCGGCCTGTATCCGTTACCGCCTGCGCGAGGATCTGCTCGACGCCGTCGAGACCGTCGTCGGGGCCCGCGAGCAACTGCTCGACGCGGCCGACGAGCACGCGGAGACGCTGATGCCCGGGTTCACCCACCTCCAGTACGCCCAGCCGACGACGGTGGGCCACTACCTGCTCTCCTACGAGCGGGCGCTGGCCCGTGACACCGAGCGGTTGCTCGACGCCTACGCGCGGACGAACCGCTCGCCGCTGGGCGGGGCGGCCTTCGCCGGGACGCCCTTCGACATCGACCGCGAGCGGACCGCGGAGTTGCTGGGGTTCGATTCAGTACTCGGGAACTCGATGGACGCGGCGTCGGCGCGGGACAACCTGTTGGAGGCGACGACGGCGCTGGCGAACCTGGCGACGACGCTGTCGGGCCTTTCCGAGGATCTCGTGATCTTCGCCAACGACGGGTACGTCGACCTCTCGGACGATTACTCCTCGACATCGTCGATCATGCCCCAGAAGAAGAACCCGGACACGCTGGAACTGGTCCGCGCTCGCGCGGGCGACGCCCACAGCGCGGTGTCGGGCCTGTTGACGACGCTGAAGGGGCTCCCTCGCGCGTACAACCGCGACCTCCAGCGGGCGGGGCAGTACGGCTGGGAGTCGGTCGACGCGGTGATCGAGGCCACCGAAGTCGCGGCCGGTGCGGTCGCCACGGCGGAGTGGAACGCGGACCTGCTGGCCGCGGAGGCCGGTGCGGGCTTCTCGACGGCGACGGGCGTCGCGGACCTGCTGGCGATGGAAGGACTGCCCTTCCGGACGGCCCACGAACTCGTGGCCCACGCCGCGGAGCAGGCCGCCGACCCCGACTACGAGACGCTGGACGCGGCGGCCGAGGCGGTGCTTGGCGATTCGCTGTCGGCCTACGTCGATCGCGCGGCCGTCGAGGACGCCCTCGATCCCGCGGCGAGCGTGGCGAGCCGGGACTCGGTCGGCGGCCCCGCGCCCGCGGCGGTGGCCGACCAACTGGAATCGGCGCGGGGCGACCTCGACGCCGACCGCGAGGCACTGGCCGACGAGCGGACTGCGCTGGCCGACGCCGACGACCGACTCCGCGCGGAGGTGGCCGGCTATGTCTGAGTCCCGACCCGTTCGGCTGCGACGCGAACACCCGCGAGGCCGGGGCACAGCGGCCCCCGCACCGCGACCGCGATCCCCGCGAGGGGACGAATTACCAGAACCATGATACAGGATTCATGAAATGCCGCAAAAGTCGACCTTTCCACGGTTAGACGGCACTTTACGTCGTTAATTCTTCCCGACAAGTCCGAAGGTTTTAAGTGGTAACGAGCGTGACTTGCAGGTACCAATGACGGAATGCATCGAGTGTGGGGCCGAGGTTACCCTGCACGACGACCTGGAAGTGGGAGAGATCGTCGACTGTTCGACCTGCGGTGCGGAACTGGAAGTCGTCGACACCGACCCCGTCGAGCTGGACTCGGCACCCGAGCTCGAAGAGGACTGGGGCGAGTGAGTCAGCGTTCGGCCGCGCGGCGGGCCCGTCGCCGGCCGGTGATACCATGAATTTCGGCATACTCTACTCGCGCATCCGCAAAGACGAGAAACTCCTCCTCTCGGAGCTTCGCGACCGGGATCACGAGGTCACGAAGATCGACGTCCGCAAACAGCAGTTCGGACTGTCCGAGCCGCCTGCCGACTTCGAGGGCGTCGACCTCGTGGTCGATCGGTGTCTCGCGACCAGCCGGAGCGTCTACGCCACGCAGTTCGTGGACGCCTACGATATCCCCGTCGTCAACCACCCCGACACCGCCGGGGTGTGCGCCGACAAGGCCAAAAACAGCCTCGCGCTGGTCGAGAACGCGGTCCCCACGCCCGAGACGACCGTCGCGTTCACCAAGGACGCGGCCATGGAGGCCATCGAGGAGTTCGGCTACCCCTGCGTCCTCAAGCCCGTCGTGGGCTCGTGGGGTCGCCTGATGGCCAAGATCGACAGCCGGACGGCCGCCGAGGCCATCCTCGAACACAAGGAGACGCTGGGTCACTACGAGCACAAGGTGTTCTACGTCCAGGAGTACGTCGAGAAGGGCGGCGAGGACATCCGTGTGCTCGCGACCGACGGTGAACCCGTCGCCGCGATGGTCCGCTCGTCGGACCACTGGATCACCAACGCCGCCAAGGGGGCCGAAACCGACCAGTTCGGCCTCGACGACGAGGCGCTCGACCTGGTCGAACGCGCCTCCGACGCCGTGGGCGGCGGCCTGCTCGGCGTCGACCTCATGGGGACTGGCGAGGGGTACACCGTCCACGAGGTCAACCACAACGTCGAGTTCAAGGCTTTGAACGAGGCGACCGACGTGGACGTGCCCGCCCGCGTCGTGGACTGGCTGGAGACGAAGGCACAACAGGAGGTGAGCGCCTGATGAGTACGGATGCCTCCCTCACTGCGTCGGTCGTCGGCGGCACCGGCTTCACCGGCGGGGAACTCCTGCGGTTGCTCGCAGGCCACCCCGAGTTCGAGATCGTTCAGGCGACGAGTCGCTCGAAGACCAACAAGACGGTCGGCCACCAGCACCCGAACCTGCGGGACCTGGACCTGCGCTTCTCCGAGCCCGACGACCTCGAATCGGTCGACGTGCTGTTCGCCGCGACGCCCCACGGCGTCACGATGGAGCGGATCGACGAGTTCCGCGACGCCGCCGGGACCGTCGTCGACCTGTCGGCGGACTTCCGGCTCGACACCGAAGCCCAGTACGAGGAGTGGTACGACGGTCACAGTCGGCCCGAACTCCTCGAAAAGGCCGAGTACGCCCTGCCCGAGTTGAACCGTGAGAACCTCGAAGGAGCCGAAATCGTCGCCTCCGGCGGCTGTAACGCCACCGCGACGATCCTCGGACTCCTGCCCCTGTTCGAGCAAGGGGTACTGGACGGCGACGAGCAGATCGTCGTCGACGTGAAGGTCGGGTCCTCGGAGGGCGGTGCCGGCGGCGGGGAGGCCTCCAGCCACCCCGAGCGCTCCGGCGTCGTCCGCCCCTACGCGCCCACCGGTCACCGCCACGAGGCCGAGATCCAGCAGTTCCTCGGCGTCGACGTGTCCTTCACCGTCCACGCGGTGGAGATGATCCGCGGCGCGAGCGCGACCTGTCACGTGTTCCCCAACGGCCCCATCTCGAAGGGCGATCTGTGGGGAGCGTACCGCAGCCAGTACGAGGACGAACCGTTCGTCGAACTCGTCGCGGGCGGCGGTGGCGTCTATCGCTACCCCGAGCCCAAGGCCGTCGCGGGGACGAACAAGGCCGAAGTCGGCTTCGAACTCGACCCCGGAAACAAACGGCTGGTCGTGTTCTCGGCCATCGACAATATGATGAAGGGGTCGGCCGGTCAGGCCGTCCACGCCGCAAACGTCGCCCTGGGGCTGGAGGAGACGGCGGGCCTCGACATTCGGGGTCTGCACCCCGTGGGCTCCCCGTAGCAACTGGAGAGGTATTTTCGTAATGACTACAGTTATCAAAGTCGGCGGCGCTCGCGCGGTCGATCCCGCGGGTGCCCTTTCGGATATCGCAACGCTCGACGACGACGGCGAGGACGTGGCGGTCGTCCACGGCGGGTCGACCGCCGTCGACGACACGCTGGAGCGACTCGGCATCGAACCGGAGTACGTCGAGACGCCCAGCGGTGTGGTCGGTCGGTTCACCGACGCGGAGACGATGGAGGTGTTCGAGATGGTCTTTGGCCACCTCAACACCCAACTGGTCGCGGGCCTGCAGAGCCTCGACGTGGACGCCGTCGGTCTCAACGGCGTCGACGGAAAGCTCCTGTACGGCCCCCGGAAGTCGGCGGTCCGTGTCGTCGAGGACGGCAAGAAGAAGATCAAACGGGGCGACCACTCCGGGACCATCAAGCAGGTCAACGGCGACCTGCTCGAATCGCTCCTGCGTGATGGATACGTTCCGGTTGCCGCGCCGCCGATGGCCGGCGCAGACGAGGGGCGCGAGGCGCGGAGTGCGTCGGACAGCGCGAGCGGCGACGAGCCGGGAGCGGAGATCGTTCCCGTCAACACCGACGCCGACCGCTCGGCGGCGGCGATTTCGGGCGAACTCGGCGGAACGCTCGTCCTGCTGACCGACGTGGAAGGCGTCTACGAGGATCCCGACGACCCCGAGTCGCTGATCGAGGCCGTCGAGACGAGCGAGGAGTGGACGGCACTGGAAGACGCCGCCGAGGGCTTCATGGGTCGGAAGATCATGGCGGCCGAGGAGGCGCTGGACGCGGGGGCCGACGAGGTCGTGATCGCGGACGCCAACGCCGACGAGCCGATCCTCTCGGCGCTGGACGGCGGCGGGACACACCTGTATCAGGAGGCACTACAATGACTGGATTCGTCTTCAACGAGAAACCCATACAGATCGAACGCGGCGAGGGAGCGTACCTCTACGGATCGGACGGCACCGAGTACCTCGACATGGGGGCCAGTTACGCCTGCGTCCCGCTGGGGCACGACCACCCGGCGGTCCAGTCGGCCGTCCGCGACCAGTTGGACGACCTGACCTACGTGCAGGCGTCCTATCCCGTCGAGACCCGGACGCGGCTGTACGACCTGCTGGCCGAGACTGCGCCCGGCGACATCGACTACACGTGGCTCTGTAACTCGGGCACGGAGGCCAACGAGGCGGCGCTGAAGTTCGCCCGCTCGGCCACCGGCGACTCGAAGATCGTCGCGACGATGCAGGGCTTCCACGGCCGGACGATGGGCGCGCTGGCGACCACGTGGAAGGACAAGTACAAGAAACCCTACGAGCCCCTGATCGGCGACGTGGAGTTCGTGCCCTACGACGACCCCGAGGCGATGGCCGAGGCCGTCGACGAGGAGACGGCGGCGGTCATCGTCGAACCCGTCCAGGGCGAGGGCGGGATCAACCCCGCCAGCGACGCGTTCCTCCAGCGGACCCGCGAGGTCACCGCCGACGCCGGTGCGGCGCTGATCTTCGACGAGGTCCAGACCGGGATGGGCCGCACGGGCAGCCTGTGGGCCTCGGCGGAGGCCGACGTGGTGCCCGACATGATAACGAGCGCCAAGGGGCTCGGGAACGGCCTCCCCATCGGCGCGACGCTGTGTCGCGAGTGGATCGCCGAGAACTACGGCTCCCACGCTTCGACGTTCTCGGGTGGCCCCGTGATCTCGGCGGCCGCCGAGGCGACCGTCGAGACGATCCTCGACGACGGGGTCACCGAGAACGCGGCCCGTATCGGCTCGTACATCCAGGATCGGCTCGACGACGAACTCGGCGACGACGTGCGCGAGGTCCGGGGCGAGGGCCTGATGATCGGCGTCGAGGTCGGCCGCGGGGCCAACCGCGTGCTCAAAGAGTTGGCGCTGAACCACGGTGTGCTGGCGCTGCCGGCGGGACGGACGGTCGTACGGCTGCTCCCGCCGCTGACGATCACCGAGGACCACGCCGACGAGGTGGTCGACGCGCTCGTCGCCACCATCGGGGAGGGCGACGCATGAGTGGCACCCAGTTCACCAGCCAGAGCAGTATCGACGTGGACGGGGAGGCCCGGCAGTTGCTCGTCGACCTCGTTTCGACGCCGTCGGTGTCGGGCGAGGAGCGCCGCTGTGCGGAGGTGCTGGTCTCCTATTTCGAGGGCCACGACCGCGAGGCCTGGATCGACGAGGTGGGCAACGTCCGTGCGCCCGCCGCCGACGGCGTCCTCCTGACCTCACACATCGACACCGTCCCCGGCGACATCCCCGTCGAGATTAGCGGGGCCGAAGCCGGCGACGAGGAGGCCCTCTGGGGTCGGGGTAGCGTCGACGCGAAGGGGCCGCTGGCGGCGATGGCCGTGGCCGCGGTCCGGACCGGAGCCTCGTTCGTCGGCGTCGTCGGCGAGGAGGTCGACTCTCGTGGCAGCCGCTACCTGATCGAGGACCGGGAGTCGGCACCCGACGCCGTGATCAACGGCGAACCCTCCGGCTGGGAGGGGATCACGCTCGGCTACCGCGGTCTGGTGGCCGGCACCTACGTGGCGACCAGCGAGTCGGGCCACACCTCCCGCCCGGAGAACAACGCCGTGCAGGACGCGATCGCCTGGTGGAGCAACGTCGAGGACGAGTTCGCCACCGACGAGTGGGAGGCCGTCTTCGAGCGCGTGACTCCCAAACCCACGAAGATCGAGGGTGGACTCACCGACGACGGGCTCTCGGTCGAGGCGACGATGGAAGTGCAGTTGCGCGTGCCGCCGAGCATGAACACCGCCGAGGTCATCGAAATCACCGAGGGACATCTGGACGTGGCCGACCGGGTCCACTGGAAGGACAAGGTCGAGCCCGTGATGATGTCGCCCCGGACGGACGTGGCGCGGGCGTTCCGTGCGGCCATCCGACAGACGGGGGGTGATCCCCGTCTGCTCCGGAAGACCGGCACAAGCGATATGAACGTGTACGCACAGGCGTGGGACTGTCCCATGGTTACCTACGGTCCCGGCGACTCCGACCTCGATCACGCGCCCAACGAACACCTCGAACTCGCGGAGTACGACCGCTCGGTCGAGGTACTGGAGACGGTCGCCCAGCGGCTGATGGAGGAGTAGACATGGTGCGCGCACTTCTGGACGTCGACGACCTGACCGGCGACGAACTGACGACGGTTCTCGACCGGGCCGCAGAGCTGAAGGCGGCCGACGACGGCCGGCAACCGCTGGTCGATCAGACGCTGGGTATGATCTTCGAGAAACCATCGACCCGGACGCGGGTCTCCTTCGAGACCGGGATGACACAGCTCGGGGGCCACGCCATCTTCCTGGGGCCGGACGACATCCACCTCGGGCACGGTGAGCCGATCAAGGACACGGCCCGCGCGGTCTCGCGGTACGTCGATTTCATCATGGCGCGGGTGTTCGATCACGCGGACGTGGTGGAACTGGGCGAGTTCGCTACCGTCCCGGTGATAAACGGGTTGACCGACGACGCCCACCCCTGCCAGACGCTGGCGGATCTGCTGACGATCCGCGAGCGGTTCGGCGGGTTCGACGTGGACGTGGCCTGGGTCGGCGACGGCAACAACGTCGCCCAGTCGTTCGTCCTCGGCGCGGCGATGGCCGGTATCGACCTGACCGTCGCCACGCCCGAGGGCTACGGCATCGACGACGACGTGCTAAAGCGGGCGGCGGGACTCGGCAGCGAACCCGAGACCACCCACGACCCCGAGGCGGCCGTCGAAGACGCCGATGTGGTCTACACCGACGTGTGGGTGAGCATGGGTCAGGAAGACCGGCGCGAGCAGAAACTGGCCGACTTCGAGGGGTTCCAGGTGACCACCGACCTGCTCGGGGACCGGCCGCTGATGCACTGCCTGCCAGCCCATCGCGGCGAGGAGGTCACGGACGAAGCGCTGGAGAGCGAGAATTCGATCGTCTGGGATCAGGCGGAGAATCGGATGCACGCCCAGAACGGCCTGCTGGTGTGGCTTGGTGAGCAAGCGTAGCAGCGGCCACGAACGGAGTGAGTGGCCGCTTTTTCGCCCACGTTTTTGCGGCGAGTGGTGCGCGCAGCGCACCCGAGGCGGAAAAAGGTGGAGGCGGAGAACCGGATGCACGCCCAGAACGGGCTGTTGGTGTGGCTGTCCGAGCAAGGATAGCATCGGCCACGAGCGGAGCGAGTGGCCGCTTTTTCGCCCACGTTTTTCAAGGAGTGGTCGCGCGAAGCGCGACCCGACGCAGAAAAAGGTGGAGGTGGCGAACCGGATGCACGCCCAGAACGGCCTGCTGGTGTGGCTTGGTGAGCAAGCGTAGCACCGGCGAGTGACTGGCGGAAACGCCGCTTTCCCTGAATCGGTATTCGGACGTGCGGGATCGGAGCGGCCGCACTACACCAACCCACGAGACGAACAGGAGCATGAAGATGAGTTCGACGCTCGGGAGCGACACGAGGGCGACCCGTCCAGTCCAGATCAGCCAATCGAGTGCGCCGGCCGCCGTGAGTACGAAGAGTGCGACGGGAACGGGCCCCGGTGCAGGGATGTCGGTTACCCGCGGGACCATGCCGCCAGTTCGTGTCGAACGGATCATCAATCTGGCGTCCCAGCCCGTCGATGGGCGGATCGGGGATCGAGACTCAAACGACCGTTTGACTCTCCGGTAGCACTGTTATCCCGCGGTGCCAAGGAACGAGTGGGTGGCCCACCACCCGCACACCACCCTGCCTGCCCCTGCGGCCCCGCTGCCCTCCCGCCCCGTCTCTCATGGAGGAGTTCCGGGGACACGCTCTCCGTTTTCACTCGTGATCGCTCGCGGTCGTCTCGACGTCCACCTCCGGGTGGAACACGTCCTCGACCGGACACTCGAAGAACGCGGCGAGTTTGAACACGAGTTCGACGGAGGGGTCGTACCTGTTGCCCTCGACGGCATTTATGGTCTGGCGCGTGACGCCGACGTGTTCGGCCAGTTCGCGCTGGCTCAGTCCGTACCGTTCCCGGTACGCCTGCAGTGAGTTTTTCATGCTGATCGCTTCCGTCCCAGCGCGAACGCGAGCGCCCCGTAGGTGAGGTACAACACCGCGACGAACAGTGCGATAGCCACGCTCCAGAGTGGCCACTCGAAGATACCGAGCCCCCACGCGACCGTCAGCGCGGGGAACACGCCCGCGGAGGCCCAGCCGAAGATGGCGAGTGTCCAGTTCGCGGCGTCCCGGGAGATGGCCTCGTCCCGTTCGTCGAAGACGGGGACCTCGGCGGTCGCCTGGAGCCCCACTGCGCCCGCCAGCGCGACCGCGTAGACGCCGACGGCGACGAACGGCCGGTTCAGCACCGTAAACGCCGCGAGGCCGAGGCCGGAGACGGCCGCCAGGCCCGCGACCGCCGAGCGAATCCGACCGGCGCGCTCGAACACTCCCGTCACGTCTCGATCCCCCGGACCAGTCGTCGAAACCGGATCGGTACAGCGCCGAACGGGAGGTCAGCGCCGATCTGTGCGTTCGCGTCGCGGGTTCGCCGTGTTCGTTCCATGCGTGCCACCTCGTCAAACGCTCTTGTCGTAAAGAGCGTTTTACAGTAAAACACATTTGACGTAGTAAAATAAGTTTTACGCCCCGTGGGTTAGACGGGCCTGAACGGCAGTACAGTCGGTCTCTGGGTCGATTGCCGGCGTCGCGTTCGACGCCGCATCCGTAGGGCCGCGTTCCTGCCGCGCCGTCTCGCTTTTGCACTCGGGTGCCGACGCACTACCATGGCGACGATCACGGAGACGTACATCGAGAACAGGGAGCGGATCCAGCCCAACGACACCAACAACTACGGGGCCGCACACGGCGGCAACATCATGCGGTGGATGGACGAGGTCGGTGCGCTGAGCGCGATGCGACACGCCGGCGAGGCGTGTGTCACCGCCCACGTCAGCGATCTCAACTTCGAGCGCCCGGTGCCGCAGGGCGACACCTGCGTCGTCACCGCTTACGCCTACGCGACCGGGCGAACGAGCGTCCGCGTCCGGTTGCAGGCGTTCCACGAAGCGCCCCGAACCGGGGAGCGCGAGCAGACAACCGACTCCTACTTCGTCTTCGTCGCGGTCGACGAGGCGGGCGATCCGACGCCGGTCCCCGAACTCACCGCCGAGACCGAGCGCGGCGAACGCCTGCGGGAGACGGCTCTCGCCGACGAGTCCAGCGAGTAGGGAAGACCGGCGAGGTGCGGTTGCGGTTCCGGTGCTGTACGGTCACCACACCGCGTCGTACCGAGCGCGCGCCGGCGGCGCGCGCTCGGCCTTTTTCCCCAAGTTTTTGCGCAGGGGGGTGCGCCCCGCGCACCCCCCTGACGGAAAAAGTGGGCGGTTACTCGTCCATCAGGCCGCCTTCCTCGACGCGCATGACGCCCTCACCGTCGGGGAGGTTGGGGGCGTCGACGAGTTTGACGATCCGCTTGTCGCCCTTGGATTTCCGGAGGTAGATGCGGAACGTGGAGGTGTGGCCCAGGATGTTGCCCCCGATGGGCTGGGTAGGGTCGCCGAAGAACGAATCGGGGTTGGAGGCGACCTGGTTGGTGACGACGACGGCGGTGTTGTTGAGGTCGCCGACGCGCATCAGGTCGTGGAGGTGCTTGTTGAGCTTCTGCTGGCGCTCGGCGAGTTCGCCACGACCGACGTACTCGGCGCGGAAGTGCGCGGTCAGGGAGTCGACACAGAGCAGGCGGACGGGGAACTCGTCGTCCTGGCTCTCGCTGGCGATCTCCTTCGCTTTCTCCGCGAGCAGGATCTGGTGGTTTGAGTTGAACGCCTTCGCGACGTGGATGTTGTCGAGGAACCGCTCGACCAGTACCTCCAGGTCGTCCTCGTTATCGACACTGGCGTCTTCCATCCCGAACAGTTCCATCGTGTCCTGGAGTACGTCGTCGTCGTGTCCGCGGACCATCTGGTCGATCCGCTCGGGGCGGAAGGTGTCCTCGCTGTCGACGAAGATCGCACTGCCTTCGAGGCCGCCGTGTTCCTTGGGGAGCTGGACGTTGACCGCGAGCTGGTGGGTGACCTGGGACTTCCCGGCCCCGAACTCGCCGTACACCTCGGTGATCGACTGGGTCTCGACGCCGCCGCCGAGCAACTCGTCGACCTCCTCGACGCCCCAGGTGAGCTTCCCGATCTGTTCACGGCGTTCCAGAACTGCGGCACCGGACTCGAAGCCGCCGATGTCGGCGGCCTCGCGGGCGGCCTGGATGATGTCGGCGGCGCTCGATTCGCCGATGTCGGCGGTGTTGGACAGCTCCCCGGGGCTGGCGACCGCGATACCCTGATAGCCGTCGAATCCGTTCTCTTTCAGCTTCTCCGCTGTCGCCGGTCCCACACCCGGCAGCTCTTCGAGGTCTTCGTTCGTTGCCATACGCTGCCCTTCTGCCCCCTCCCACATAAACCCCCGTTAACACCGTGGTGAAAGTGAAACTGCCGGCCTGCGGCGGGTCGATCTCGACTCCTGTCCGAGGGCTTAACTATCAGATGCTGTGGGGGTAATTCGCATAGCAATTGCAATCTTTATATATGAGTGTCCGTTGATACTCTCCAACGGGGGATTCGGTGTGGAATTTACAGTATACACGATACCGCTGTGGATCGTCGCGGTCGTCGGGACCGGCCTGGCGGCGCTGACGGGGTACAATCACGAACAGAAGGGCGCGTACGAACTGTTTGCCGTGTTCATCGGGGCCGTGTTCTGGGCTGGCGGATACGCCATGGAGATGAGTTCCCAGCCCGGACAGACGGCGATTTTCTGGTACAAGATCCACTTCATCGGGAGCGCGATCGTGCCGACGGCGATCCTGCTTCTGGCGTTTCGGTTCACCGGCCGGGACGACCTGATCAACGCCCGGAACGTGGCCGCGCTGGCCGTGATCCCGGTCGTGACGACCGTGATGATCGTCGTGAGCCACGGGCTCTGGGTGGCAGGTCCCTTCCTGGCGAACAGCGAGAGCGCGATACTCCCGCTGACCTACCAGTTCGGGCCGTGGTTCCCGCTCTACGCGTACTACTCGCTGGGGATCGCGGTGGCCGCGATCGCGCTGTTCGGGCAGGCGGTGCTCGATCGCCTCGACGAAGGGGTCATAAACACGAGCACGGCGTTTCTGGTCGCCACGATTTTGCCGACGGTCGGCACCGGCATCTACGTGATCGGGGGCACGACGATCGACTACGGTCCCTTCGGCTTCCTGGTCTCGGGGGTCTGTATCATGGCCGCGATGTTTTACCTCTAATCCCAGGGGTGACCGCTGGCTGACTCGGGCCAGAGCGGATACCAGTAGCTTTCGTCGTCCTCCACGTCGAGTTCGCCGTCGAGGACGCTCGCGAGTTTGAACTCGGTCGTGTCGTCGCGCTCGTGCTCGCCCGCCGGCGCGAACGGGTAGTACGCGCCCCGTCGGAACGAGTACACCCAGTACAACGGGCGGTCGGCGGTGTCGCCGGCGAGCGCGGTCTCGGTCCGTTCGAAGGCGAAGAGTGCCGCGAGGAGTCGGGAGCCGTAGCCCCGTTCGACGAGGGTGTCGGCGGCGAAGTGGAGGCTCGTCAGGAGGTCTTCCACGTCGTCGTCTTCGAGGACGATCCAGTCGTAGCCGTGCCGATCCGCGCGGAACGCCGCGGCGGTGCCGGTCTCGGCCTCGCCGGCGTCGAGGATGGCCGCGACCTCGTCGACGGCGTCGGTGAAGTCCGCGCTGTCGACGCTGGAAAAACAGAGTGCAGCGACGCCCGCCGACTCGAACCCCAGATCGGCCGCCATCGTGACGTAGGCGGTGCTCATCCCGAACAGGTCTTCGGGGTCGGCCGGCCGGGTGGCGGCGGCTTCGGCCTCGGTCCCGAGGACCCGCCGGAGTCGGTCGAACAGTCCCATACCCACACCGTGGGAGCGGACGCTCTTGGCTCTGCTCACTGTCGTTTCGACTGTCGTTTCTCGACCCGGATTTAAGCCCCGTCAGTGCCGGAGTGTTGACACCATGGCTGTCCAGAGCGTGCCGGCAGTGACGGCGCTGTCCGTGTCCAGTGCCGTCGCGTTCGCGGCCGTCGCGGTCTGGGTCACTCGCCGTCGCCCGGGGGCCGGGGCACACTGGTTCGCGGCGACGCTCGGATTGCTGGCCGTCGGAGCGGTCGGGTCCGGCGTGGCCTACTATCTGGTGGGGACGGTCAGCCTGGCCACGGGCATCTACCCCCTGATCGTCGTCGTGATGCCGGTCGTGTGGGCCCGCTTTGCCTTCGAGTACTACGGCCTCTTCGAGTTCACCTCCCGGCGGCGGACGGTGGCGCTGATTTCGCCCGCCGTCGTCGCCGCGCTGGCCGGCACGTGGGTGGGGCTCGTCGAGGCTGGTTTCTTCCAGACCGTCTCGGAAACCTTCGCACTCAGTGTCTACAGCGGCTACGTCGCGATGCACTTCTACTCGGCGACCGTCCTGCTCGTCGCGGTCGGCCTGCTCGTCCGGACGGGGCTACGCCGGGATCACCTCGGGCCGTCGCTGGGGGCCGCGCTGGCGCTGATCGTCGTCGCGCCCTGGGTCGGGAACTTCATCCACGGCGCGCTCCGGGTCACCGACACCTCCGTGCCGGGCGTCGCCGACGAGATGGTCCGTGCCGGCGCGATCGCCATCGGTGCCGTCGCCGCCGTCGCCGCCGTTGCCCGGTACCGCCTGTTCGAGGGGTTGCCCGCGGCCGGGACCATCGGTCCCGAGACCGTCCTCGAAGAGATGGACGACCTCGTGATCGTCACCGACAGCACCGGGCGGGTCGTCCGGCTCAACGAACGGGCGCGCCAGACGTTCGCCGACGACGGCGAACCCGTCGGTCGGACCGCCGACGACGTGCTGGGGACCTCGGTCGACGCCCTGGCCGACCGGGACGGCGTGCGCCTCGACACCGCTACCGGTCCCCGCCAGTTCGACCCGTCGGTGTCCGAACTCACCAACGAGCAGGGCCACTGCATCGGACACACGCTCGTCCTCCGCGACGTGACCGAGCGGTACACCCGCCGCCAGCGGCTCTCGGTGCTCAACCGCGTCCTGCGGCACAACCTCCGCAACGAGACCGCGACCATCGTCACCCGCGCGGAGGTGATCGCCGAACGGGTCGACGACGACGTCGCCGAGATCGCCGACGAGGTCGTCGACACTGCACTGTCGATCGCCGAGACCGGCGACAAGGCCCGCCGGATCGAGCGGATGATGGCCGTCCCAGTGACCCCCGATCCCCGGACCGACGTGACCAGGATCGTACAGGATGCCGTCGACACGATCCGGGAGGAGACGGGCTGTGACATCTCCCGGTCGGCCCCCGACACCGTCGTCGCTCGGGCCGACCACCGTGTCCTCCACCCCGTCATCGAAGATCTCGTCGAAAACGCCGTCGAACATGGTTCGACGGGCCCTCGGTCGCAGGCTCCCGATGACGCCGTGGAGCACGACGAGTCGGCCGACCCGACCGTCGACGTGTCCGTCACCGTCGACCCCAAGGCCGATCTCCCGGTCGAGATCACCGTCACCGACGAGGGCCCCGGCATCCCCGAGTCCGAGCGCTCGCCGGTCGTCGCCGGCGACGAGGCCCCGCTCGAACACGGGAGCGGCCTGGGGCTCTGGGGCGTCAAGTGGGGTGTCACCCGAATGGGCGGCTCGCTCAGCTTCGAGGACAACGAACCCCACGGGACGATCGTTCGCGTCCGCATCCCGACGCCCGCCGATACGGACGACGCGGCGGCCGTCGACGAGGCGGCCGCGGCGACCGAAGTCCCGCCACGGACGCCGCCGGCAGTTCCGCCCGGTACCATCCGCGACCTGGACACCTCGACGGGCGGATCGCCGTAGCTCTTACTCGTCTTTCCGGTCGCCGGCCTTCCCGCGTTCCTGCAGTTCCCCTTTCGCTTTCCGACTTCGCGGCCAGAACGCGACGGCCAACAGCGCGATCGCGAGGGCGGCGACGCTCGCGACGACGAGTCGCCCCGGCAGGCCGAAGACGGCGGCGGACGCGAACGGATCGCCGCCCGGTGCGACGAGCAGTATCCGGACGACCCAGGCGGCGAGGACGACGAGGAAAAGCGGGAGGGAGACCCGCCGTAGCCGACGGGTATACGCCTCGGCGAACGCGATCTTGTGTGCGGGGTCGCGCAGGTCCTCCTCGACCAGTCGCACGCGAGACCGCCGGGCGTCGTCGGCCCGGTAGCGCCGCGTCTCGACGACGTGGAGCAGGCCCAACACGAGGATGCCCACGAGCAGGACGTGTGTGGCTGGTCGCCGCTGGAGAAGACGAGTGCCAGGATCGCGGCGAGCAGCGTGATCGCCCAGTTGGTCGTCCGGTCGATCCGATTCTGTTCGGTGTTCGTCCGATCCAACTCGCCGCGGTAGTAGTGACCCATCAGCGAGGTGGCCGTCTCGATGTCGTCGCTCACCCGCTCGCCCACGTCTGGCGGATCGGTGTCTGTCGCGTCGCACATACGGGCGTTTCGAACGCCGCCGCACTGCCGATTGTCGGCAGGTGCAACCGCGGGAAGCGCTACCGGGTAGCCGCCACGGTCACCGTCCCGCCAGTTCGCGTTCGAGCGCCTGGAGCCGCTCGATCCGGCGCTCGGTCGCGGGGTGGGTACGGGCGAACTTCCCGATGAACCCCCGCGTGATGGGGATCACGAAGAAGGCGTTCATCTCCGCCTGCTCGCGCAGATCCTCCGTGGGGGCGCGGTCCATCCGGCCGTCGATGGTCGAAAGCGCCGAGGCTAGCGCGGCGGGGTTGCCCGTGATGAGCGCGCCGCCGCGGTCGGCCGCGAACTCCCGATACCGCGAGAGGGCCCGGATCAACAGGAACGAGACGACCCAGACGACGAGCGAGATGGCGATGGCGACGACGACGCCCCCGCCGCGGCGGTTGCGACCCCCGAACAGCCATCCCCACCGGACGATCAGGAAGGCGATGGTCGACAGGAACGATGCGATGGTCATCACCGCCACGTCGCGGTTCTTGATGTGGGCGAGTTCGTGAGCCAACACGCCGTCGAGTTCGTCGGCCGAAAGCGTCGCCAGCAGGCCGGTGGTTACGCAGACGGTCGCGGTCTGCTGGGACCGCCCGGTCGCGAAGGCGTTGGGCACGTCCGAGTCGGCGACGGCAACCGTCGGCATCGGCAGGTCCGCCTGCTGGGAGAGTCGGCGAACCGACCGGTAGAGGTCGGGGTATTCGGACTCGCCGACTTCGCTCGCGCCCATGCTCTTCAGCGCCAGTTTGTCGCTGAAGAAAAACTGTGCGCCCATGAACGCGCCCATCACGAGCAAGATGGGGAGAATGCCCTGGAAGTACAGCGAGAGGACGCCGATGAACAGGACGTAGAGGCCGCCGAGCAACAGCATGGTCACCAGCATACGGCCCCGGAGCCCCCAGTCTGTCTGCCACTCCATGCGTCCCGTAGGGGCCGCGTCCAATTAAGGACCGCGTGGGCCGCGACAGCGTGGCGGGGCCTGCGACCGAGAGCGCGAGGCTTAACCGGCCGAATCGAGTACGAGGGGCCAATGAGCGAGTCACGCGAGTTCTGTCCGCGCTGCGGGGAGACTATCCCGGAGCGGCCGGAACCCAGGCCCGGCGAACCCAGAGATCCGGATCGCGTGCTCTGTAACGACTGTTACTTCGAGGAGTTCGACCTCGTTGACGCGCCGGATCGTATCGAGATCCGCGTCTGTGCCCAGTGTGGCGCGGTCCACCGCGGCAACCGCTGGGTCGACGTGGGAGCCGACGACTACGTCGACGTGGCCGTCGAGGAGGTCAGCGAGGCGCTGGCGGTCCACCTGGAGGCCGAGGCCGTCGACTGGGAGGTCGCCCCCGAACAGGTCGACGCGACGACGATCAAGATGCACTGCCGCTTTTCGGGTGTCGTCCGGGACACGCCCGTCGTCGAGGAGGTGCTCGTGCCCGTGAAGATCTCGCGGGAGACCTGCAAGCGCTGTGGCCGGATCGCCGGCGGGTCCTACGCCGCCATCGTACAGGTGCGGGCCGACGAGCGTGACCCCAGCGACGGCGAACTGGACGAAGCCGAGCGGATCGCCCGGGAGTACGTCGCCGGTCGCGAGGACGACGGCGACCGCGAAGCGTTCGTCACCGAAGCCAAACGGACCGAGGGCGGCCTGAATATGCGGCTCTCGACGACGAAACTCGGGAAGGCCGTCGCCGACCGGATCGTCCGCCAGCTGGGCGGCAGCTACACCTCGAACGAGACCCTCGTCACCGAGGACAGCGACGGCAACGAGGTCTACCGGGTGACCTACGCCATCCGCCTGCCCCGCTACCGCCCCGGCGAGATCATCGATCCCGAAGACGACGACGGGCCCGTCCTCGTTCGCAGCGTCAGGGGCAACCTCAAGGGACGGCGCGTCACGACCGGCGAGTCCTTCGAGGCCAGTTTCGAGGACGAGAACGCCCCGGACGCCCGGCGGCTGGGCACCCGCGAGGAGGCCGACGAGACGACCCTCGTCGCCGTCGAGGACGACCACGCCGTGCAAGTGCTGGACCCCGAGACCTACGAGGCCAAGACCGTCGCCCGGCCGGACTATCTCGACCCCGATGCGGACAGCGTGCCCGTGCTCAAGAGTCGCGCCGGTCTGCACGTGCTGCCCGAGGACGACGAGAACGACGGCGAGGACGACGAGGCATGACCGACGAGACCGACGACGCCGACCCCCTCGCTGCGGTCGTCGCCCGCGGTCGCACCGAGACGGCAGCCGACGCGCTCCGAGCGGAGGGCGTCTACGACGACGACCGCAGCGTCAGACCGTTCGGCGAGGACGCTGTCGCGCTCCCGGTGACGGCCCCGCCCGAGGAAACCGCGATCCGAGAGATCGTCCGGCAGGAAGCCGAGCCCCGCCTCCGGAATCTGGACGATCACCTCCGGGAACGGGGCTGGACCGAGGCCGAACGCGAGCGAGCGCCGGGGTCGTGGGCGGTCATCGGCACCGTCGTCCTCGTGGACATCGGCGACGCGCCCCGTCCCGACGAGGTGGGCGAGGCGTTGCTCGACCTCCACGCCAACGCCGACACTGTGCTGGCGCGCCACGGCATCGACGGCGAGCAACGGCGTCCCGACGTGGAGGTGATCGCGGGTGCGGGCGACACCGAGACGATTCATACTGAGCACGGGACCCGGTACGCGCTCGATCTGGCCGACGTGATGTTCTCGCCGGGGAACAAGGCCGAACGCAAACGGATGGGTGAGGCAGTCGAAGCCGATGACCGCGTCTTCGATATGTTCGCCGGCGTCGGCTACTTCACGCTCCCGATGGCCCGGGCCGGCGCGCGGGTCACGGCCGCCGAGATCAACCCCGCCTCCTTCCGCTATCTGCTGGAGAACGCCAAACTCAACGACGTTCACGAGCGGGTCGACCTCTACCGGGCGGACTGCCGGGACGTGGCCGATGGCGTCGAGGCCGACCGGGTAGTGATGGGCTACTACGAGGCCCACGAGTACCTCGACGCGGCCCTCGATGCCCTCGTTCCCGGTGGTATCGTCCATCTGCACGAGGCCACGCCCGAGACGCTGGTGTACGACCGCCCCGTCGAACGACTCACCGAGGCCGCCGCCGAGCGCGGCCGGGCGGTGGAGATTCTGGACCGTCGCAAGGTCAAAGGGTACAGCGAGGGGGTCGCCCACGTCGTCGTTGACGCGCGGGTCGCGTAATCTGGGAGTGCGAAAACCCTAATTCCCGTGGTACCGAAGGGCGGGTATGGACCGAAAACAGATCATTGCGATCATCTTCGTGATCCTGATGATCGGCTCACCGATCGCCTACGCGACGGTGTCGTTCTTCTAGCTGTCCCAGACGTCCGACAGGGGGTGGGAACCGTCGGAGTCACGGGTCGACGAGCGACGCGATCGTGAGCGCGACCGGGACCGACTCCGCCCGCTGGATTCGCCGACCGCCGCGCCCGAATCGAGCGCCGGCAGGTCGGGCGTCGACATCCGGTCGACCTGTTCGGCGAACCAGTCGGGCATATCGGTGCGAGCGCGCTCGAAGAGGTCGAGCAACGAGGAATCTCCCAGATACGTCGCCCCGTAGTCGTCCGGTGCCCGGACCACGCGGCCACAGGCCTGGATCACCGTCCGGAGCGCCGCCCGGTAGTACCAGCCCCACTGGCCGTCCTCCAGCCGCTGAGCGACCCGCGAGTCCCGCGTGTTGGGGTAGGGCGCTTTACAGAGCAACTGCCAGCGCGCCAGGTCGCCCTCCAGATCAAGCGCCTCCTCCATCTTCACGGACAGAAAGACCTCGTTGCCGTCGCTTCGCTTCCACGTCGAGAGGACGGCGTCGCGGTTCTCACGGTCGTGGACGCGGACGCGCTCGTCGACACCGTACTCGCTGAGCAGGTCGACCAGTCGCTCCTGAATCCCGTAGGAGTGGCAGTGGACGAGCCCCTTCTCGTCGGGATGGGCCTGCATGATCCGCACCAGCGTTTCGGCCATGCGGGGGAGGGTCCGGTCGCGCTCCTCGTAGGTCATCTTCCCCTGTGTCACGTCGTACAGCGGCCGGTTCTCGACGGGGAAGGTGTGGTCGACCTCCACGAGCGCCACCCGGGACGGGTCCAGTCCCGCGCCGGCACAGAACGCGTCCTTGCTGAGGATGGTCGCCGACAGCAGGGCGAACTTCTGGCCGCGGTCCCAGACGGTGTGTTTCAGATAGCGCTCGGGGTTCATCGGCTTGATCGTCACCGCCGTCCCCGCGCCGTCGGGCTGGTCGACGACCCACGTCGTCGCGCTGTCGGGGTCCCGGTAGTCCTCGAGGAACCACTGGAGTTCCGAGATCAACTCGGTCAGTCGGTCGCGTTCGGCCACCTCGTCGGGGTCGAGTTCGGCGTTGCCCCGCAACTCCTCCTGGCGGCGCGAGGCGATCCGCATCACTTTCTCGGCGTACCCCTCGGCGTCGTCGGGGCCGTCGATGTCGGGCGGTTGCACGTCACCCCAGACCGGGACGCGGCGGGGCGACAGATCGATGGTCGCGTACATCTCGGCCCACTCGGCGAGGCCGTGGGCCTCGTCGATGACGACCACGTCGCGCTGGCCGAACACGTCAGAGCCGGCGGTCTGCATGAAATAGGCCAGCGTCATCGCGGCGATGGGACGGTTGGCGGCGATCGATCGATCGGAAAAGTACGGACAGCGGTGTTTGACCTGGCAGTCGAACATCCGCTCGCGGTTGCAGGGGGCCTGATCGACGGGGGTATCGGTCTCGCCCGGCAGGATACAGGAGTAGTTGTTCTTCCCGCGGATGATCTCCAGGTCTTCCAGCAGGTCGTCGGATGCCACGTCGTCGAGCTGTGAGACCTGGGGTGTGGTGTAGTACGCGCCGATGGGCTCGTTGGCCTCGGCTTCCCCGGCGGTGCGGGCTGCCCCAGCGATGGATCGCGCGAGCAGGGACTTGCCGCTCCCGGTCGGGGCGCGCACCAGCACCACGTCGTTGCCGGCCTCGAACGCGGCGCGGATGTCCGCCAGCGCCTGCTCCTGGTTGCCGCGATAGGCGGGCGCGGGAAACTCCGTCTCGATCCGGGCGGGGTTCACGTCATCAGTTCCACGCGTCCGGGGCTAAAGTCGTTCGGCTCGCAGGACCCCCGGAGTTAAGTTACAGCTAATCGTCACGTTCGCGCATGGACGAGTCCCCGCGCCGTCGCGTCCTCCGGACGGGCGGCACCCTCCTCGCCGGCGGCCTGGCGGTAGGCCTCGGCGGTTGTCTGCAGAACGACGGCACCGGCACACCGACCGACGACGGCGACGACGGCGGCGACGGTGGCGACGACCTGCCCGCCTACACCGACTGGTTGCCCGCGCCCGCGGCGTTCGGACGCGATCACTACCAGTTCAGGGCAGCCACCGTCGCCACCCTCCGTGACCACCGATCCGCCGTCGAGGGAACTCGGTTCGAGAGCTTGCTCTCGGCCGCCGGGCAGTACTTGAGCATCGACGCGAGTGATGTCACGTCGATGATCGACGCCCAGCTCGCCTGGGTCGTACTCGGCGATTTCGGTGAGTACGCGTCCGCTCTCGAGTCGGAGGGTGCCGCGGTGACCGAGACGTACCACGGGTACGATATCTACGACGGCGCGGTCGCCGTCGGGGACGGCGCGATCGCCTTCCCGCGAAACCGAGAGGCTGGAGACCTCTCCGGGCTGAAGGCGGCGATCGACGCGAAACGCGGGACAGCCGACCGGTACGTCGAGGTCGACGACGACTGCCGGCGGCTCGTGGCGGCGCTCGGTGACGCGGCGCTCCTGTTCGGCCGGCCCCACCCCGGCACGTCCGGGATCGACGGCGTCGTCGCCTACGGCGGAGCCTGGACCGTCGAGGGCAAGCGGACGACGCTCGCCGCGCCGCTGGTCTTCGAGAACCGGGACGTGGTCGCCGTCGACGCGGTCGAGTCGGCGGTCGCCGACGCCGACTTCTTCGACCCCGCGTCGTCGACGAGCGTCACGCGCCGGGGGCGAAGCGTCGTCGTCACGGCCACGTTTCCGACGGACACCGTCGAGTACCTCTCGCCGCCGTACCTGTACGGTGGCCGACAGCAACAGCAGGTCCCGAAGGCCGCGTTCTCGTGGGACTACGAGCGCCGGGGCGACGACGCGGGCGTCCTCACGATCCAGCACGACGGGGGCGACTCGATCAAGGCGACCGAACTGTTCCTCCGCGGGAGCGGGATCGTGGCCGCCGACGAGATTCCCGACACCGAGCCCGCCGATCTGGACGTGAGCGAACCCGGCGCTCGGTGGCCGAACGACGCGGCATCGGGACAGGTCGGCGACGCGCCCGGGGTCGTCGGTGGCGACGAAGTGCGGATCGGCGTCGCCAGCGATTACAAGATTTCGGTCGTCTGGGAACCCGTCGACGGTGCCACGTCGGCGACGCTCGGTGATGGCGCGGGTCCGGACGCCTGAGAACGCACGAGCGATCCCCCGTCCGGTGGAACTAAGTATTTTCTCGTCGTCATGTCTGTTACTATGAACGATACCCCGCGCCGTCGCGTCCTCCGGACGGGCGGTACTCTCCTCGCCGGCGGCCTCACGGTGGGCCTCGGCGGCTGTCTGCAGAGCGACGGCACCGACACACCGACCGACGACGGTGACGACGGCGACGACGGTGGCGGTGGCGGTGACGCGTCGGTCCCGGCCTTCGCCGACTGGCTGCCCGCGCCGGCCGCGCTGGGCACCGACCACTACGAGTTCACCGCGGCCGATCCCGGCGCGATCTACGACCACGAGTCGGCAGTCCAGGGAAGCGCGTTCGGTGGCCTGACGCGAGCGACGGAACAACTGGACGGCATCACGCTGTCGGATCTCTCCGGCCTGTACCTGATCGACGGCGGGATGGTGTTGACCGGCGACATCGACGCCGACGCGTTCCGGTCGTTCCTCTCGGCGAACGGCTACACCGAGGGGCAGTCGTACCACGGCTACACGTTCTACACGGGCGGGCCGGGCGGGACCGCCGCCGTCTCGTCGGACACGGCGATCCGGGCCGGGACCCTCGGTGACGCCGCGGGGACGGTCGAAACTCTCATCGACGCCAAGCAGGGCGCGGCCGACCGCTACGCCGACGCGAACCCCGACTGCCGGACGCTGTTGTCCCGGCTCGGCTCGGGGGCGGTCGCCGGCGGGCGGACCCACGCGGCGGCCGCGTTCCTCGACGGTGTGGTCGCCGACGGCTTCCGCTGGCGGCTGGATGGAAGCACCGCTTCCTTCACGGGCACGTTCGTGTTCGAGAGCCAGTCGGCAGTCGACACTGCAGCGGTCGAGCGTCTCGTCGCCGACAACGCCGTGTTCGACCCGCTCTCCTCCCCGTCTGTCAGCGCGGCCGGCCGGACCGCCGTCGTCGAAGGGACGGCCGACACCAGCTCGGTCAGCCGGCTCGGGCCCCGGTACGGCTCCTCGGGCGATGGAACCGATCGCCCGCCACAGGTCGCGGTCTCCTTCGACTACGAGAGCCTGGGCGACGGCGTGGGCGTCATGACCGTCTCCCACGACGGCGGCGACTCCGTCAAGGCGAGCGAACTCGTCTTCCGCGGGAGCGGGATCGTCGATGCCGATTCGATCCCCGAGACGGCGGCCGGTGACCTGGACGTGACCGAGAGCGGCGGGCAGTGGCCCACGGCGAATGCCGATGGCGAAATAGGTGGTGACGCCGCCGTCGTCGCGGGCAACCAGGCTCGACTCGGCGTCACCAGCGACGCCGAGATCTCGCTGGTCTGGGAGTCCGAAGACAGCGACACGTCGGCGACGCTGGCGTCGTACCAGGGCCCGGACGCCTAGAGGGCCTCCACGTCTTCGGCCGTCGCGTCGCGATCGTCGGGCAACCGCTCGATACAGTCCGCACAGAGGAGCCACTCCGAGCCGTCGGCCAGTTCTAGCGCCAGTCCCGCGGCACGGTCGCCGCCGAACGACCAGATGTCGGCGATGCCGCCGGCGACCTCGACGCGCTCCCCACAGCCGTCACAGGGCTCGTGTGCCATACCGGCCGTTGGGTCGCCCGCGGTTTGGCGGTTCCGGCCTCGAACTCAGAGCAACCCTTCGTCGGGGAAGTCCAGTCCCAGATCGGTGTCAAGCACCCGCTCGACGGCGGCCGCGACCGCGGGCGCGAACTCGGTGTCGGGGTCGGCCGAGACCGGCAGGTCCGCGACCGTCCGCACGTCGCTCTCCGGAATCGTGGCGTCGGCGGGGTCGACGGCCCCGTCTGCTCGGGTCGCGATCACGGCGTCGCTCGTCGCGCCGAGGTCGCGGAGCCGGTCACGCATCGTCGGGACCCGGTCCAGCCCGCGTTCGGTGGCGGGGACGACGAGCGCCACGCGGTCGGCGCTGGTGACGGCCGCGACAGCCTGGTTGGCCGCCACCGGCGGCGTGTCCACGAGGACGTGATCGAACCGGGCGGCCGCCGAGTCGAGCAGACTCTCGAACCGCCGGGCCGCTTCGGGGGTTTTCGCTCGCGCCAGCCGTTCGAACGGGGCGCGAGCGGGGCAGGCGGCCAACCGGCCCGGTACGTCCACGGGGAGGTCGACGAGCCCGTCGCGTAACTCCCCCGAGCCAATACAGAGGGCGGTCAGGTCCGGGTCGATACGCCCGGGGACGTGTGCTGCAAGGCCCTGTGTGGCGAGAGCGGCGTCCAGCAGGGCCACGTCCCGGCCGGCGCGCGCGAGGGTCGCGCCGAACTCCACGGTCGTCCGCGTCGTGCCCGCGCCGCCGACCACGCCGGCCAGCGCGAGCGTCGATCCGCTGGTCACAGCCCGGTCTGGCCCCCTTTTCGGATAAAAACCTACGGGTGCGGGAGCGACCGTCTCAGTCGTGTGCGGCCGCGATGTCCGCGGCGATGTCGGCCAGTTCGTCGTCGGCCAGATCCGGTGCCGCACCGCCGACGGCGTGGATGGGACTGCCGCCGTCGTCGGCGAAGCGCGGGATCACGTGGCCGTGGACGTGAGGCACCTCCTGGCCGCTCTCTTCGCCGTTGTTGAACCCGACGTTGCTCGCCGGGGCGTCGACGGCGGCCTCGGCGGCCGGCACGAGGTCGTGGAGTGCGGCGTAGAGCGCGTCCGCGGTGTCCTCGGGCAGGTCGTTCAGTCGCTCGTGGTGGGCCTTCGGGATGACCAGTGTGTGACCCGGCGCGAGCGGATTCACGTCGAGGAAGGCGAACACGTGGTCGTCCTCGTAGACGGTGTGGCTCGGGATCTCCCCTGCGACGATCTGACAGAAGATACAGTCGTCTGGCATCGCCCGGGTGTTCGACCGCCGCCCTCAAAAAGCGTACGCGCTGGCGGGGGCGAGACGGTGGCTCACCCGAACAGCAGGGTAGCGTTGACTACCGACGCACCGAGCCACGGGAGCGCGAGTCCCAGGGGGACGACGGCGCGCTCGCGGTCGGGCATCGCGCGCCAGGCGGTCAGACCCAAACTGACCGCACCGACCTTCAGCGCGCCCAGCATCCCGATGCCGGCGTCGGCGACGGCCGCTCTGACCACCGGGTTGCCCTCGGTCAGTCCCCGGACGAGCCCCCGGTGTGTCAGCACGATGTCGGCCAGCAAGGTGACGGCGACCAGCGCCCACAGCCACCGCTCGCGGCGACTGGCCGCCAGCACGATCCGTTCGACGTAGCCACTGTGCGACCGCTGTCCGTCGGGTACCCCACCCGTGTCGTAGGCGTCTGTTGCCATGTCCGTCGACCCCACCACGTCGCCGGGCCCACCCCACCAGCGCGGACCGCGGCGTCGGGTGTCGTGTTCGTTCCTTGCCGAACTGGCGGAAATAAGCTTTCGATCCGCCACACGGGGTCGGAGGGCGTCGTTTCCGCTCCCAGTCGTGTTCACCGTGCCGGGGCAAACAGTTAATAGCAATTCGTCTGAAAACTGCATGAGAATGACTCGCATTGCTGGTCGTCCGACACGGACGGCCGCCCTCGGACTCGGACTGCTCTGGGTCGCAAGTGTCGCGTTCACGGCGCCCGCACTGGCACAGAGCGGGGGCGCAGGGTCGGGCGGCCCCGGCTTCTGGTACGCGACGAGCCTCATCGCACAGGTGATGCTCTCGATCGGTGCGGTCGGGTTCGTCGTCCAGGCCGCCCGGGCCTACGGCGGCGAAATCGGGAAAGCGCTCTACGTCGCTGGCGGCGGCGTCATCGTCTTCGCCGTCTGGCGACTGCTCGACGGCGCGGTCAAGATTCTGGACCTCCAGAGTCCCGGCGAGAGCATCGAGAGCACCGTGTATCTCGTGACGACGGCACTGTTGCTGGCCGGCTTCTATATGCTCTGGGAGACGATGAGCGAACACAGTCCGGCCTGAAATGACCAGCTACGAACGCCTCGCCGAGCGACTGATCGAGACCCAGCGGACCATGATCGGCAAGCGCGCCGTCGACATCGCCCGCTCGGTCGACGGACTCTCGATCACCGACGACGGCGCGGTCGAGGACGTGGCCGACGACGACCGCACAGTACTGGACGATCTGGTCCGATCATACGTCGACGTGATGGGTGACTCCGCCCGTACCAGACTCACCGACGTGGCCAGCGAGTACGAGGACCTCACCCTCCCGGCGACGCTGGGCGGACCACCAGCGGGGGAGACGGCGGATGGCGACCAGACGACCGGCGAGTCGGCGGACGCGGCCACCGCCGCCGAGGTCGACGACGCCGTCGCTGCCGCCGAGGACGACACGGCCGGAGGGGACGTAGTCACGGACATCTGGGGCGACGACGTGGCGACCGAAACCGAGGCGGACGCCGACCCCGCCGCCATCGACGTGGTCGATGGATCGCTTGCCACCATCTACGTCAACGTCACTGGCGACCGCGGGCAGGGTCCCGTCCCGGTCGGTCAGTTGATCGTCGACGCGGTCGTCGCCGAGACGGACCTCGATCCCGACGAGATGGATCGCCTGTCGAAGTACGTCTCCGCCGACGAGATCGTCGCGCTCGCCGAGGATCCCAACCGCTCATCGCTTTCCTTCTCGGTCGAGGGTCACGAGATCCGACTCGACGAGGACGGGACGGTGACCGTCGCGTAACCTCACAAGACGGGAGAAACACCTATCGGTCTCGATCCGGTAACGTGTCTCACATGAGGGATGCACTCATCGTCGACGCAGTACGAACGCCTTTCGGCAAGCAGAACGGCTCGTTCCGGGATACACACCCACAAGATCTGGCGGCGGAACCGCTGACGGCGCTGGCCGACCGCAACGACTTCGACGGTGAGGAGACCGTCGAGGACGTGATCTACGGCTGTGTCACGCCGGTCGACGAGCAGGGGCTCAACATCGCTCGCCTCGCGCCGATGGTCGCCGGCTGGGGCGATCGGGTGCCCGGCGTCCAGCTGAACCGGATGTGTGGCTCCGGCCAGCAGGCGGTCAACTTCGCCGCGACGAACGTCATGGCTGGGCAACACGACGTGCTGGTCGCGGGCGGCGTCGAACACATGACCCGCGTGCCGATGGGCTCGGACGGCAACAGCGTCACCGAGACCTACTTCGAGCACTTCGACGAGGTGACCACGCAGGGTGAAGGGGCCGAACGCATCGCCGAGGAGTACGGCTTCAGCCGGCAGGAACTCGACGAACTCGCCGCCGACTCCCAGCAACGCTGGGGCGAGGCCTGGGAGGCCGGCCACTACGACGACCAGATCACGCCCGTCGAGACGGAACTCGACGGCGAGCCCGTCACCGTCGAGCAGGACGAGCACCCCCGCCCCGAGACCGACGTGGAGACCCTCTCGGGACTGCCGCTGTCCTTCCGCCAGGAGGGCAACGGCGTCCACCACGCCGGCAACTCCTCGGGCATCGTCGACGGCTCGGCGGGGCTGCTGGTCGCCAGCGAGGACGCCGTCGAGGAACACGGCTGGGATCCGATGGCGCGCATCGTGGCCACCGAGGTCGTCGGCGTCGACCCGATCACCATGCTGAAAGGCCCGATCCCGGCGACCGAGGGCGTGCTGGAGAAGGCGGACATGGACATTGAGGACATCGATCTCTTCGAGGTCAACGAGGCCTTCGCCGCCGTCGTCGCCGCCTGGCTCGAAGAGACCGGCGCGTCCTGGGAGGACACCAACGTCAACGGCGGAGCCATCGCCCACGGCCACCCGCTCGGTGGCACCGGCGGCGCACTGTTGACGAAACTCGCCCACGAACTCCAGCGGACCGGACAGGACTACGCGCTGTCGACGATGTGCATCGGGTTCGGACAGGGCGTCGCGACCATAATCGAGCGGGTCTAAGACTCCCACTTTTTCCGTCAGGGGAGTCGCCAGCGGCGACCCCCTACGCAAAAACTCGGTTCCCGTGAGCCGAAGGCGAACAGGAGTCCACGAAAACCGGAGGTTTTCGGTATGCCACGAGAGCATCGCTCTCGTGAGCACTTGGAAGGCTCGCTCTGCGAGTCTTCCGGTTGGAAAACGCCGAGCGCGCGCCGATGGGGCGCGCGCGGTACAATACTTACCCGCCAGCCGTCTCGAACCGCTAAGGGGCGCTGTTCCCTTTCTCGGTCAGCAGAGTTCGTCCGTCTCAGTCGTTCGTCGGTGTCGCGTCCGTCCCGACCAGTCGAAGGACGGTCGACCCGACGAGGGCGACGGCGAGGCCGGTGACCGCCACGAGCGCCAGCAGTTCCGGCTCGCCCGCGGCTATCGCCCACAGCGACGCCGTGCCCACCAGCAAGGCGAGGGCGAACGCGGCGTCGGTGATCGTGAACTGCACTCGCCGACGGACCGAGGCCGTATCGAGGACCATACCCGACTCGTCGGGCCGCCAGCACAAATATCTTCTCCTGTATTGTCCAGAACGAGTAACTGCTTTCGCGTCCGTTACCCGCCGCTCGCGTTCAACACGTCGGTCTCGATGGTCGACTCCTGACCGAGCGAGTCCAGCGCGACGCGGTCACGCTGGCCGAGAACGGACACGGTGGCGGTCACGTCCACGTCGAAGGTGGACTGTTCGCCGTTGCGGACGTGGCGCACCCACCAGCGATCCATCTCGGCGTTGTCGAGCACTAGTCGGGCCTCGACGCGATCGCTCGACTGGGGGTCGATCACCTGTCCGACCTGCGTGCTCCGGTCGGCCAGCGTCACGCCGTTGGTCGTCACGGTGTAGTCGATCGACTCGACCGTGACTGGGGCCGTGAGTTCGTTCCGGACCGCCGTCCGCGTCTGGATGGGTGCCGTGTCGGCGGTGGCCTGGTCCCACTCGGAACTGACGCCGGTGACGACCAGCGCGGTCCGGCCCTGCACGTCGACTGCCTCGTCGCGGTCGCCGTTCATGCCGGCGAGCAGGTCGGTCCTGAACGTACTTCTTCGGATCCCCAGGTCGGCGTCGAACTTCGTCGCGCCAACGTCGGCGGTCGCGGTGGGCGTGGTCACCACCTGCGAGCGCTCGCCGTCGTTGAGGTGGCGGGCCCACCACTCGGGCACCTCGCCGTTGTCCTTCAGGCTGGTCAGCGAAAGCGTGTCCGTGCCGGGGGAAACGGTGTCGAGTGCGGTCGAGCCTTCGGCGACCCGGAGGCCGTTGATCGTCGTCGTCTGGGTCACGTCGAGGCGCAGCAGCGCCGCCAGCCCCGGATCGTCGGGCGTGTCGAGACTGGCGTCGGTCTCGATCTCGGTGGTGGCGTCGGTGACCGCGCCCCACTGCTGGTCGGTGTCGGTGACCGACGGCGGTTCGAAATCACCGTCCTGCTGGGGGGTATCGACCGGTTCGACGCTCGTCTTCCCGCTGCCGAGCATATCGGTCTCCAGGCGCAGGGTGCGGTCGAACACGCGCATGGGGACGCGCTGGCGCTTCCCGTCCCGGACGACGTAGCCGTACATCCGAACCGAGAGGTCGCTCACCTCGTCGTCGGTGACGTGTTCGCGCCACCAGTCGGCCATCTTCGGCGAATCCAGGGCGACGGTCACGTCGATGGCCCCCGATTCCCCGGGCGCGACGTTCAGCCCCGCCTCGCGCTGGCCGCGGCCGAGTTCGACGCCGTTCATCTCGACGACGTACGCCACGCCGTCGAGAGTCACCGCGTAGTCGTGGACGTTCTCCACGTCGGCTGAAAACGACAGCGGCGTCGTCTCCGCGGTCGCCTCGCCCCAGGTGGCGCGCTGGTTCCGGAGGTTCAGGAGCGGATCGCCCTGGAAGTCGACCTGCTGGGTCCCCTCGGTCGTGAACCCGCCGAGGATGTCCGTCTCGACGGTCGAGGATTTCGCGGGAATCTCACGGGCGAAGCCGGGGGCGTTCACCGTCGCGTCGACGGTGAGTTCCGACTGTTCGCCCCCGTTGACGTGGGTCACCCACCAGTCGGCGATCTTGCTGTTTCGCATCTCTGCAGTGAGACTGATCGTGTTCCGCCCGGGGCCGAACCCGACGCCCGAACGCTCGCCGCGGGCCAGGGTCACGTCGTTCAGCCGTGCCGTGTACGCGACGCTGACCACGCCCGGCACCCCGACGGGATTGGGGTTGTCCACCGTGACCGTCGTCTCGATCTCGGTGGTCTCGTCGGTGACCGCGCCCCACCCGTAGCTGGTCGATTCGACCGTCGGTGCGGCGAAGGCACCGGTCGCCGCCAGCGCGCCGACCACGACGACACCGAGGACGAACACGGCCGCGACGACGCCGCCGACCTTCAGTGCGACTGCACGTGACACCATTTCGAGAAACTATGGACAACGCAGGGATAGTTTCGTCGGCCGAATCGACCGTCGATGCCGGTCGTGACGGCGGACGTTCACCCGAGCGATACGTCCAGGTACAGCATGACGATGACGCCGAGCATGGTACCGAGGGTGGCGACGCGTTCGTTGCCCCGGACGTGGGTCTCGGGGACGATCTCGTCGGAGATGACGAAGAGCATCGCGCCGGCGGCAAAGCCCATCGCGTAGGGGAGCAGGGGTTCGACGACCGTCACCGCGAGGACGCCCAGCAAGACGAGCGGGAGTTCGACGATGCCCGACCGGAGGCCGGCGACGACTGCGTAGAAGCGCCGATCGAGGCCGGCGTTGATCGCCGCGACCGACACCGCCAGCCCCTCGGGGACGTTCTGGATGCCGATGGCGAGCATCAGCGAGATGGCCTGGCCTAGCGCCGCCTCCGCCGCCGCGGGGTCGGTGGTCTGTGCGACCGCGCCGAAGCCGACCCCCACGGCCAGTCCCTCGGGCATATTGTGGAGCGTGATCGCGAGGATGAACAGGACGACGGGGGCCAGGCGCTCGCTGTCGACGCCGGGGACGGACTCGCCGGGATCGGCGGCGTCGGTCCGGCGCTCGCCCGTCAGCAGGTAGTGTGCGTGGGGCACCAGCCTGTCGGCCTGGTCGAGAAAGAGGACACCTAGCGCGAGGCCGACGAGGACGGGGATCGGGTCGCCGCCAGCGTACTCCTCGATGCCGGGGACGATGAGGCTCGTGAACGCGGCCGCGAGCATCACGCCGGCGGCAAAGCCCAGCGCGCCGTCGAGGCCCCGCTCGCTCGGGTTCCGCCAGACGAAGACGAGCGAGGCTCCGAGCAGGTTGAGACCGGCGATGACCAGTCCCCCAACCAGTCCCATCACGACCGGGTTCGTCCCGACGACGCTCCGGAACGCTTCGATGACTACGCTCATGATCACCATGTCGACAAGCACGACTAAAACAGTTCCTCGACCGCACCCTCGATGCAAGCTCGCCGTCGATATGAACGTATTAGTGTTGCCAAACCACTAGAATCGACACAGTGAGGATTCCCCGGTCGTCGCGTGCTGTCACCCCCGTCGTCTCGAACGTCCTGCTGGTGGCGACAGTGGTGGTTCTCGCCGCGACGATTTCTGTTCTCGCGCTTGGATTCACCGAAGAAACGACCGAAACGGGGCCCGTCGTTGGCGAGTCAAGCGGAAATCTCGTCACACAAGAAGGGTATGATGGTGGTATTGTCCGACTCAATCATATCGCAGGCGATACGCTCACGGTATCGAATCTCGAAATCGTTGTTGACGCACAAGACGCCTGTGACAAAACCGGACGGTTAGTGAATCTACCGGCAAGTGGTGGTGACCCAGTACCGACGAGTAAGTTCGTTCGCGGTGACGACGTGTTCGATAACTCATACAACTCAGTGGGCGGGCCGATCGGTGAGGCACGTGGAGAGTGGGAAGCGGGTGAAACGGCAACGTTCCGTTTAGCCAAGAGCGAGTGTCAACTCGATAACGGCGATGAAATAATAGTTCGCGTCGTCCACACCCCGACGAACTCGGTCGTAATCAAAGAGACGCTGACCGCGACGTAGTCGATCAGAGATACCGGAGTGTCGGACGATGTCGCCCATGATTGCCGAGTCATCACTCTGCCAGCGGCCGGTCTCGGGGTCCCCGTGGTCCGACGTCCCTGCGGTCGTGCCGTGTCCATCGCTTGTCTCTCCCGGTACGACGGGACCGATTTGCCTTTAGTCCCGGCACCGAATTGGGCTCACATGAGCAGGTTCGAGCCGGTCGAGGACCAGTACGAGCCCCACGACCTCGAAGACGAGGTCTTCGAGTACTGGGACGCGGTCGACGCCTACGAACGGACGAAAGAACACCGGGCCGACGGCGAGACCTACTTCTTCGTCGACGGGCCGCCCTACACCTCCGGGTCGGCCCACATGGGCACCACCTGGAACAAGACCCTGAAGGACTGTTACATCCGCTATCTCCGGATGTGCGGGTACGACGTGACCGACCGCCCGGGCTACGATATGCACGGGCTCCCCATCGAGACGAAAGTCGAGGAGAAACTCGGCTTCGAGAACAAGAAAGACATCGAGGAGTTCGGCGAGCAGAACTTCATCGACGAGTGCAAGGACTTCGCCGAGGAACAGCTGGAGGGCCTGCAGGAGGACTTCAAGTCCTTCGGCGTCTGGATGGACTGGGACGATCCCTACAAGACGGTGCGGCCGGAGTACATGGAAGCCGCGTGGTGGGGCTTCGAGCAGGCCCACGAGCGCGGGCTGGTCGAACAGGGGAAACGCTCGATCAACCAGTGTCCCCGGTGTGAGACCGCCATCGCCAACAACGAGGTCGAGTACCACCAGGTCGGCAAACCCTCGATTTACGTCAAATTCCCCCTGGCCGACCGGGAGGGCTCGCTGGTCATCTGGACCACGACGCCCTGGACCATCGTCGCCAACACCTTCGTCGCGGTCGACGGCGACCTCGACTACGTCGGCGTCGACGCCGAGAAAGGCGGCGAGACCGAGCGCCTCTACGTCGCCAAAGAGTGCGTCGAGGACGTGCTGAAGGCCGGCCGCTACGACGACTACGAGGTCGTCGAGCAACTCGACGGCGAGGAGATGGTCGGCTGGGCGTACGACCACCCACTCGCCGAGCAGGTCCCCGACCACGCCCAGGCCGAGGACAGTCAGCAGGTCTACACCGCCGACTACGTGGAAGCGGACCGCACAGGGCTAGTCCACTCCGCACCCGGGCACGGTGAGGAGGACTTCGAGCGCGGGCAGGAACTCGATCTGGAGATCTTCTGTCCGGTCGGCAACGACGGCGTCTACACCGACGCCGCCGGCAAGTACGAGGGCCAGTTCGTCCGGGACGCCAACGACGACGTGATCGCCGACCTCGACGCGGGCGGCCATCTCCTGTCGAGCGAACAGGGTCACTCCGTCCGAGAGGGGCAGTGTTGGCGGTGTGACACGGACATCGTTCGCCTCGTCACCGACCAGTGGTTCATCACGGTCACCGACATCAAAGACGAACTGCTCGACAACATCGAGGACAGCGAGTGGTACCCCCAGAGCGCCCGGGACAACCGCTTCCGGGACTTCGTGGCGGACTCGCCGGACTGGAACGTCTCCCGCCAGCGCTACTGGGGCATCCCGATCCCGATCTGGACTCCTGAGGGTGACGAGTGGAGCGGCGACATGGACGACGCCATCGTGATCGGGACCCGCGAGGAACTGGCCGAACGCGTCGATCAGGACATCGACCCTACCGAGGTGGACCTCCACAAGGGCACCGTCGACGACCTGACGATCACCGAGGACGGCCGGACGTACACCCGCGTCGGCGACGTGTTCGACGTGTGGCTGGACTCCTCGGTCGCCACGTGGGGCACGCTGAACTACCCCGAGGAGGACGATCGATTCGACGAGCTGTGGCCGGCCGACCTCATCATGGAGGCCCACGATCAGACGCGGGGCTGGTTCTGGTCGCAACTCGGTATGGGGACCGCCGCGCTGGGCGAAGTCCCCTACGACCAGGTGCTGATGCACGGCTGGGCGCTGGACTCGGACGGCCGGAAGATGTCCAAGTCGATCGGCAACATCGTCGAACCCGGCGAGGCCATCGAGCGCCACGGTCGGGACCCGATGCGCCTGTTCCTGCTCTCCCAGACGCCACAGGAGGACGACATGAAGTTCTCCTGGGAGGAGATGGCCGAGATGCAACGCCGGCTCAACATCCTCTGGAACGTCTTCCGGTTCCCGCTGCCGTATATGCGGATGGACGAGTTCGACCCCGAGGAGGTGGACCTCACCGAGGCCGAGACGGAACTCGTCGACGAGTGGGTCCTCTCCCGGCTTCAAACTGTGGAGGAGACCATGACCGAGCACTTCGAGAACTTCGAGCAGGACAAGGCCCTCGACGCACTGCTCTCGTTCGTCGTCGAGGACGTGTCCCGCTTCTACGTGCAGGTCGTCCGCGAGCGGATGTGGGCGGAAGGCGACAACCCCTCCAAACAGGCCGCCTACGCCACGCTCTACCACGTGCTGGAGGAGACGGTCGCGCTGATCGCACCCTTCGCGCCCTTCGTCGCCGAGGAAATCTACGGCAACCTCACCGGCGACGCGGGGTACGACACCGTCCATATGTGCGACTGGCCGGAACCCGACGCGTTCTGGCACGATTCCGACCTAGAGAGCGAGGTCGAGGTCGCACGCGCCGTCGAGGAGGCCGGCTCGAACGCCCGCCAGCAGGCCGAGCGGAGCCTCCGCTGGCCGATCACGCGAGTCGTCGTCGCGGCCGACGACGAGACAACCGCGGCCGCGGTCGAGAGCCAGCGCGACCTGCTGACCGAGCGACTCAACGCCCGGAACCTGGAACTGATCGAACCCGACGAAGACTGGGGCGAACTGTCCTACGCCGCCGAGGCCGACATGAGCCTGCTCGGGCCGGAGTTCGGCGACGACGCCGGCCGCGTCATGAACGCTATGAACGAGGCCAGCGTCGACGAGCCGACCGTCGATGCCCTCGAAGCCGCCGTCGCGGACGCGCTGGGCGAGTCCGTCGACCTGACCGAGGAGATGGTCGAGTTCGTCACGCAGACGCCCGACGACGTGACCGGCGTCGCCTTCGACGTGGACGGGACGGAGTTGGGTGTGGTCTACATCGACGCGAGCCTCACCGAGGACATCGAGAGCGAGGGGTACGCCCGCGAGGTGATCCGCCGGGTACAGGAGATGCGCAAGGATCTCGAACTCGATCTGGAGGCACGGATCCGCGTCGAACTCGAGATCGACGACGACCGTGTCGCCGACCTCGTCAGCGAACACGAGGATCTGATCGCCGAGGAGGTCCGCGCCGACGAGTTCGGACCGGTCGAGGACGGCCACCGCAAGGAGTGGGAGGTCGAAGGCGTCGCAATGGAGATCGCAGTGGAAGCGGTCGCGGCGGCCGAGGCGTCGGACTAGTCTGTCGTACCGGTCGCGACCGAAGGGAGCGACCGGCTTTTTCGCCCACGTTTTTGCGCGAGTGGTGACGAGCGCAGCGAGTGACCCGAGCGGAAAAAGGTGGGGTGGCGGCATCGGACTGATACTCTGCTGTTAGCCTCCGTCCTAACACTTTTGTTGTTAGGGTAGATACTAACAGACGTGGATGGACGACGACGTGACGGTGCTGAAAGACGAGATCAGCGCGTACGACGGACGGGACCGTCGCACGGGCTCGCGTACTCGAGGTTCCGCAATCCGACCGGTTTCCGGACGGCATCAAGTACGCGTTCCACTACGGCGAAGCCGGGTCTGGCGATCCGATCATCCGTTTCGACAATCACCACGGACCGCACGAACTCCATCTCGATACCGAGACGTTCGAGATCGAATGTCCGGGGCTTCAGCAGCTCTACCGGGCCTGGCGGGCGGCGCTGCCGCCGGAAAAACGCTGTGACTGGTAGCCAACCATTCATCGAAAACCATGACCGAAACAATCCACGTCCAGATCGGGACGACACCGGATCGAGGCGACCTCGAAGAGACGCTGGAAGCGATCGACGCCGGTGAATCCGTCGAATCAGAACCGGCACGGCTCACAGTCGAGAGTCTCGAACTGTTCGGCCGCATCTTCCGACCGACGAATCTGGAACTGCTCGAAGCCATCGCCGAACACGACCCGGCGAGCATCCGTGAACTCGCCCGGATCGTCGACCGACATCCGCCCGAAGTCACCGAGAACGTCCACGAGCTAGCCGACTACGGGCTCGTGGAACTCGTCGACGACGGACGGGCCAAACGGCCGACGATCTGGTACGACGAGATCGAGATTTCGGGGGACGTTCCGCTCCGGAACGCGACCGACGACGCGGCCCCGGCGTGAAATCTACAGTTCCTCCGCGAGCACGGGCGCGACGCTGACGGCGCTGACGGAGCGCTCCAGCGTGTCGGTGCCGTAGATTGCTTCGACGCCGGCGCGGGCGAGTTTCGTCCGGGCGTCGGCGGCCAGCATCGGGTGGACGCAGGTGACGAAGATCCGCGCGGCACCCATGTCGCCCAGCGCGGCGACGGCCTCGGACATCGTCGAGCCGGTGGCAACGATGTCGTCGGTCAACACCACGTCCCGGCCGTCCACGTCGGCGTCGCAGGGTTCGATCTCGACCTCCGAGCCCGAGAGGCGGGTCTTCTCGAAGTAGTCGGTCCGGCCGCGGCCGTAGGCGTCCTGTACCGTCTCGGCGATGTCGATGGCTCCCTCGTCGGGCGAGAGGAAGACGGGTTCGGTCAGGTCCTCGGGCAGTGGCTCGGCCAACTGGGCGGCGGCGTCGACGGTCTCGGCGGGCACGTCGAAGTGATCGGCGATGGCGGGCTCGTGGGGGTTCACGGTCAGCACGCGGTCGGTCCCAGTACTCAGCGCCTTCGCCATCGCGCGGGCGGAGACGGGTTGTCCGGGCTCGAAGGCCTCGTCCTGGCGGGCGTAGCCCATGTAGGGGAGCACGGTCGTGATTTCGTCGGCACCGGCCTCGCGGACGGCATCCTGAAGCTGGAGCAACTCGACGTGTGCGTCGCTCGTGTCGGTCGACGCGACGATCACGGCCTCGTCCGTGTCGAAGTACGGGACCTGTGCCATGAGCTCCCCATCGGGGAATCGCTCGAAGGAGACGGGCGCGAGGTCCGCGTCGGTCGCCGCGGCCAGCGCCGCGGACAGCGACTGTGAGCTGGACCCACTGACGATCATAGTCGAGTCCTCGCTACGGCGACTCTAAAACCCATCTCTTTGTTTCCTCGGCCGTCTCCAGCCGGGTCCGCGTGACGGCCCCGGAACACAACGGCTTAGTGACACTGCTCGGTACGGTCGCGCGTGAATCCCTACGCCCTCCTCGCCGCCGCGATCGCCTCTGAACTGGTCGCCACGGTGTCGCTGAAACTCTCGGAGGGGTTCTCGAACCCCCTCCCGAGCGTCGGCGTCGTCGTCGGCTACGGCGCGGCGTTCGTCCTGCTCTCGTTCGTCCTCGAAGAACTCCCCGTCGGGCTGGTCTACGCGACGTGGGCCGCGCTGGGTATCGTCGGCATCGCGGCCGTCGGTGTCGTCGCCTTCGGCGAGACGGTCGACCTCGCGGGGGTGGCCGGCATCGCCTCTATCATCCTCGGCGTCGTCCTCCTGAACGTCGTCTCGGGGATGTCCGCACACTGATTACGATTCGGCGGCGACCGCCAGGCCGCTCACGCCCGGCAGACCGAGCGCCCGGGTGCGCCAGCCGTCGCCGGCGTCCACGAGGACGGTGCCCTGTGCCGTGACGGCGTAGGTTCCAGCGCCGTGGGTCACCGCCACGACCGACTCGTCGGTCGGGAGGTCACACGCCGCCCAGTCCTCGCCGTCGCCTTCGTAGAGCGTGTCGGCGGTCGCCGCGTGGCCCCGGTCGGGACTGCTGGCGACCGCCGCGAACGCGCCGTCGCGGGCCTTCGCCCAGCCCGGCCCGAGGTAGTAGAGGCCGTCGTCGGTCGCGGCCAGCGGCGTTCCCCCGGTCGCCACGTCCCGGGCGTCGGTGAGCCCGACGTGGTCGAGTTCGTCGCCGACGCGATAGACCCCCGCGGCGGCCCCCAGCAGGTCCCCGTCGATGGCGCGGGCGTCCTCGACGGTGCCGAGTGTCGTCCACCCGCCGCCCTCCCGGCGGGCGACCCGACCCTCGGGACCGGCCGCGAGCAGGTCCGCACCGTCGAAGCCGACCGCGACCGCGGGGCCGAAATCCGTTTCGGCGTACCCGCCGTCGGCGCTAACCAGTACGTCCTCGTCGGTGGCGACGGCCAGGGCGTCGGGGCCGGCGGCCACGTCGCGGGCGGTACAGCGGTGGGCCAGCGAGAACTCACCGACGATGTCCGCCGAGACGGCGACGACGGCCACGCCGAGGTCGGCGGCGACGTACAGCTCCGTCGTGCCCGTCTTCTCACCGTAGACCCGCTTCTCGTCGAGACTGATGTCCGCGTCGCTCATACCTCACTCTCGAACGGCCCCGGCCGAAAGGCTACCGACTCCCCGGTTTCACAGCGCTTCCTTGTACGCTTCGAGCGTGTCCTCGACGTCCTCGTCGGTGTGGGCGTCCGTGACGAACTGGGACTCGAACTGATTCTGGCTGAGGAACACGCCCTCGTCTTTCATCTTTGGCCAGAAGACGCGCCGCCAGCGGTCGGTCTCGCCGGCGGCCACGTCCGCGCCGTTTTTCGGGCAGCGCTCGAACCGGGGGCAGTCCTCGCGCTGTTTGCAGGCCCCCTCGCAGTGGCCCTCGAAGCTGTCGGGGGCATCGCGGGTGAACACGAGCTTGAACATCCCGTCGACGCCGGTGACGGTGTAGGCGGGGGCCTGATCCTGCACGATCTCGGCCAGTCCGGTCCGCAACCGCTCGCCGAGGTCGTGGATGTGGTCGTGCACGTCGTGTTCGGCGGCGTAGCGCAGCGATTCGAGGCCGGCCGCCATCGTGACGGGATGACCCGAGAAGGTCCCGGCCTGGAACACGTCGCCCGAGGGGGTGAACTCCTCCATGAGCCGGGCGGGACCGCCGATGGCACCCACGGGGAACCCGCCGCCGATGAGCTTGCCGAAGGTCGTCAGGTCGGGTTCGATGCCGAACTTGCCCTGGGCACACTGGAGACCACCGACCCGGAAGCCCGTGATGACCTCGTCGAAGATCAACAGCGAGCCGTGGTCTGCGGTGAGGTCCCGGAGGGTCTCGTGGTAGCCGTCGACGGGGCGGACGATGCCGTAGTTGGCGAGGATCGGCTCGACGAGGACGGCCGCGATCTCGTCGCCGTAGTCCTCGAAGACGCGGTGGGCAGCCTCGGTGTCGTTGAACGGAATCGCCAGCGTCTCGTCGGCGAACGACTGGGGGATGCCCGGGCTGGAGGGGCGGGTGTCGTCGTACTCGCCTTCGACGAGGGTGGTCTCCTGTGCGCCGTGGTAGCCGCCCTGCATGACGAGGATCTTGTCACGGCCCGTGTGGGCGCGGGCGAGCCGACAGGCCGAGACGGTGGCCTCGGTGCCGGAGTTCACGAAGCGAAGCATCTCGACTCCGGGGACGTGGCGAGCGACGAACTCGGCGTGTTCGACCTCGATCTCGGTCGGCATCCCGTACATCGGGCCCTCGCTGGCGTGGGACTGGATGGCCGATTCGACGGACTGGGGCGTGTCGTGGCCGTACAGGAGCGGGCCCAGCCCCATCACCCAGTCGATGTAGCGGTTGCCGTCGGCGTCGATGACGTGGCCGCCGTCGCCCCGCTCGATGAAGGGCGGATAGGGTTCGATGGCCGCCCGCACCGCGGAGTTGACGCCGCCGGGCAACACCGACAGTGCCCGGTCGTACAGATCGCGCGACTGCTCGTGAGTCATGCTCCGATCTTGGCCCGCCCACACCAAAGACTTGACTCACTCCGTCCGCGCGACCGCAGTGGCCGGGCGCTCAGAACTGCCGGGCCGCTGCGACGTGTTTGCGGGCCTCTTCGCGGGTCATGCCCCGGACGCCACAGGAACAGGAGAGCAGTTCCGGGTCCGCGAAGTCGTCGACCTGTTCGCGCCGGTCCCGTTCGAGCGCGTCCGCCGACGGATCGTACTCGAAGTACACTCGATAACTGACCTGGGACACACCTTCGATCCGGTGGTCCTCGTCCGGATCGGGCTCGGTGATCTGGGCCTCGTGTTCGGCCTGCATCTCCGCTTTCCAGTCCTCCAGCGTCTTCTCCGGGTCCCGATCGTCGGTCATGTAGCCGGTTCCGTGTCCCCGGCTGAAAAAAGTCGCTCCCGCGGGACGGCGACCCTCGCTCAGTCCTCGGTTTCGAGGCCGACGGGGAACTGCGCGTTCTCCCGGACCACGTCGAGGACGACGCTAGTGTTTGCCGCCTCCACGTCGGGATCGGTCAGCAGATCCTTGATCTTGCGGTTCATCTCGTCGGTGTCCTCGAACTTCCCGACCGCGACCACGTCGTGACTGCCGGTCACCTCGTAGACGCTGACCATCCGTTCGTGGTCGCGCAGGCGGTCGACGACGGATCTGAGGCCGTTGCCGTCCACGCTGAGGTGGAAGACGGCGGTCACGTCGTAGCCCAGGCGGTCGTAGTCGACCATCGGTCGGTAGCTCTCGATGACACCGTCCTCTTCGAGGTCCGACAGCCGTTTCGAGACCGTCGTCGCCGCGAGACCGGTCTCGCTGGCGATCTCGCGGGCGCTGGCCCGGCCGTCGGAGAGCAGCGCGTTCACGATACGACGGTCGGTGTCGTCGATCCCCATCCGTCAGACCGCGTCGGGACCACGTTTGTCGGTGCGGATCTGGATGGCGTCGTCGACGTCGACCACGAAGACCTTGCCGTCCCCGGGTTCGCCGGTGTGGGCGGCGTCCTGGATCGCGTCGACGACATCCTCGGCGGGCACGTCGGCGACGACTGTCTCCAGTTTGACCTTCTCGTGGAGGTCGACGACGTACTCCTCGCCGCGCCACTGGCCTTTCTTGACCGGCTGGCTCCCGCGACCGCGGACGTTCGTCACCGTCAGCGAGGGCGCGCCGACTTCGGCGAGGCCTTTCTTGACATCCGACAGCTTGCCGGGCCGGATGAACGCGACCACCATCTTGATACTGCCGTCGTTTGGTTCGTCACTCATTCGTCGTCACCTCCGTCGATTTCGCGACCGCCGTCCGTTTTGTACGTCTGTCCACCGTCCGTCATCGTCGCGTCGTCACCCAGCGAGAACTCGGGGTAGGACTCGACGCCGTGTTCCGCGATGTCCAGTCCTTCGCGCTCGTGGGTCTCGGAGACGCGTGCCTGTCCGAGTGCCTTCAGCACGCCGAACACCAGGCCGGTCGTGATGACGGTCCAGACCGTGATGACGAGGACGCCCGCCACCTGCGTGATGACCGCGTTCACACCGGCGAAGCCACCGGCGGCGACGAAGGGGTACGCGAGCGTCCCGAGGACGCCGGCGCTCCCGTGGACGGGGAAGACTGCACACACGTCGTCGATCTTGAGCGTCTTCTCGACGAAGCCGAAGACGATGGGGAGCTGGGCACCCGCGAGTGCGCCGACGACGATTGCGCCCCACCAGCTAGCGACGTTGGGGATCGCGGTGATCCCGACGAGGCCGGCCAGCAGGCCGTTGGCGACGTACAGCGTGTCGACTTTGCCCGTCTTCGCGAGTGCGACGGTCCCGGCACCGATGGCACCCATCGCCATCGCGAGGGTCGTCGTCAGGGCGACGCGGCCGAGCACCGCCCCGTTGAACAGCATCCCGCTCTCACCGCTCGTGAAGATCGCGGCCGTGCCCACGTTGAACCCGTACCAGCCAAAGGCCAGGATCAGGGTCCCGAGCACGGCGAAGGTCAGCGAGTGACCGGGGATGACGTTGACGCTGCCGTCACTGTTGTACCGGTCGATCCGCGGCCCGAGGACGTACGCGGCCGTCAGCCCGGCGATGCCGCCCATGCCGTGGACGATCATCCCGCCCGCGAAGTCCTGGAAGGTCGTCCCGAGGTACTGGGAGAAGTACGCACCGGACCAGGTGATCCCGGTGACGACGGGGTAGATGATCGCCGCCAGCAGGAACGTGTAGGTCACGTACGCACGGAGCTTCGCGCGACCGGCCACCGCTCCGGAGACGATCGTCGCCGCCGTCATGGCGAAGACGGCCCCGTACAGCCAGCTGCTGGCCCAGGACCCTGGGTCTGCGCCGGCCGTCCAGGCGAACCCGCCGCCACCGACGAGACTACTGATCCCGGCCCCGATCAGGAAGAACGCCATCACCCCGACCGACCAGGTCAGCAGGTTCTTGGTCAGCTGGTTGGCGACGTTCTTCGAGCGTACCTGCCCCGCCTCCAGCATGGCGAAGCCGGCGTGCATGAAGAAAATCAGGAAGGAGACGACCAGGATCCACGTGAAGTTCACCGCGCTAGCGACCTCACTCACGCCGACCTGCAACAGGAGCGGATCCATCAGGCCGACACCCCCGTTACACGGATTCCGGGATTACCTGCGTGTTTGTCTAACTTCCCACCGAAACGCGCTATGTTCGTTTGGTATTTCACGAGAGAACGTCATGGAATCCCACTACATAAGGGTTAGCTTGAATATCGGGGAATTTTCAACCCTTGGGTAGACGAACGTTGGAATTACAAGAGACTATTATCGATATAAGGTTGTATTCCGTCCAGTCTCTGGGCACTTGTTCGCGCGATTTCCGAACGTTCGTCAACCGGGGTTCGGATGGATTACCCGTTCGTAGCCGGTGCGCGCGTCCGAGTTCTCCATACATCGTCTCGGGCGTCTTTTTGGTACTGGTTCGTTCCGCCTTCAGGTCTTTTCGGTGTATCTTTTCGAATTATTACCCACGTCCGACCGTTCGGACAGTTCTCTCGCGCACCCTGTCTGAGAGTGTCACATGGGCCCGTCCGCCGTGAGCGTGAGCGCGGCGGTCAGGCAGATCCCGCCGACGAGCAGGAGGGCGACGCCGACCGGTGTGGCCTCGACGGACACGACCGTCGGTGCGATGGCGATGCCCGCCGCCGCCAGTGTGACGGCGCTGGTTCCGGCGGCGTGGGTCGCCTCCAGACGGCGCGACTCGGCCGCCGTATCGAGTGCCGCCCGCAGTTCCGTCGCGGTTCGTCCGACCGTCCAGGCGACGACGACGGCCCCACCGGCAGCCACCAGCTGCGGGGCCCCCGCGCCCGCCACGCCGCCGGTCACGATTGCGCCGAACTGCCCGAGGCTCCCGACCGTGACCAGGCCCGCTCGCCCCCGGAACGCCCCGACGGCGATCCCGATCAGTCCGAGCGCGCCCAGCACCGTGGCGAGCGCCCCGACGCCCGCGAGGACGAACGCCACGACGGCCGCGCCCGTCGCGTACCCGGCGGCGAGCCGCCCGGGTTTCACCGGGACCACCCCGCGGTCGCGAGCGCGCGTTCGATGTCCTCGCCCGCCCCCACATCCACGACGGGGACACCGCTCGCGCGAACGTCGGCGAGCCGATCCCGGCGCTCGTATCGTGCGAGCGTCCGGCCCGCCGTGTTCTCGACTGTGGGGTCCGGACTGACGACGCTGACCGGCGTCCCCAGCGCGGCGACCCCCTCGATCAGCCCCACGACGGCGTCGTCGACCAGCGGTGTCGACACGATCACTTCGGCGGTCCCCGGGAGCCGCTCGCGCAGCCACCCGCGACCAGCGTCGGTCGGATCGGCCGCCGTGTCCCTTCCCTCGCCGTCCCCGTCGCTCGTCACCTGTTCGACCGATCGGGAGAACAGTTCCCGTGCGCGTTGCTCGTGTGCGCGCCCGCGACCGGGTGCGAGCCACGTTCGTTCCGGACCGAGCGTCGCGACGCCGACGCGGTGGTCGTCGGCCGCGAGGCCGCCGAACAACGCTTCCGCTACCGACAGCGACCGCTCGACAGCCGTCTCGCCGTCCGGCGTCGGTGCGACCGCGGCCACGGGTCGGGTGTCGACCACGAGAACGACCGGGAGCGACCGCTCGGGGTGGAACTCGACCGTCGCCAGCTGGCCCGTCCGGGCTCGTCGCCGCCAGTCGACCCGGCTCAGTGGGTCCCCTCGCTGGTACTCCCGGATCGTCCGGAAGGTCAGCCCGTCCCCGGAGCCGTCGACGGTCTGCCGACCGGCGTAGCGGGCGTTCGCGGCCCGGAGCGGGAGTCGCTGGCCGTCGTCGAGTCGCGGCGGCTCGCCGATCTCCGTCGCCTCGTCGGCCTCGATCTCGATCCGCCGCTCGACCACGCCCGCCGCGTCCCGGAGGAGGACCGTCGCCGGCTGGAACTCGTGGACACCGGATGCGGCCTCGACCGCGTAGGACAGCGTCGCCGTCCCGCCGGGTCGCAGGCTCGTCCCCAGACTCGGCGCGCCGTCGACGACCCGGAGCGCAGGCGGCACGCCATCGACTAGCCTGAGTTCCGGAAGCGTCCGGTCGCCGACGTTCTCGATCGTGAGTTGGACCGTCACCGTGTCGCCGGGTTCGGGGTCCGGGTCGCTGACCGACCGGGTGAGCGCGAGCGTCGCGGCCGGCGGTGCGACCACGCGCCCGTACGCCAGCAGTGCGACTGCGAGCGCGGCGACGGGGAGCAGTGCTGGCGTCCAGGTGAGGAGCCCGAGCGCGCCGGCGAGCAACGCCGCGGCGCTCAACCCGCGCCACCGTTCCGTTCGCTTGACCGTTCCGCTCATCCGTCCACCTCCCGCAGTGCCGCCAGCGCCGCGCGGGCCCGCCGCGAGATCGTCGGCTCCCCGCGCAACACGGTCCGCATCCGCTCCCGGCGCGACGGCGGCCGTTCCTCGAAGAAGGCCCGCGCGGCGTCGTCGTCGGTCCAGTCACCCGCGATCAGGTGCTCGCGGGCTTGCGCCCGCGAACAGTCCAGCCGGTCGGCGAGGATGGACACGGCGACCGTCTCGATCCGCGCCCGCAACCGCGCCTGTTCGTCCTCGTCACGCGTCGAGAGGTCGGCTAACTGCCGGTCGATCTCGTCACCGGGTACCGGCCGCCCCCCGTCGCCGGGATCCGGGAGCGACCCGTCGGCGACCGTCGTCCACGAGCGGTCGAGGGCGGCCAGCCCGCCCACGCCGCCGGCCAGCAGCGCCGACCCCACGAAGACGACCGCGGCGAGCCCGCTCCCACCGACCGACAGCGGCGTGAACACCAGCGCTGCGCCGGCGGCCGTCGACGCGAACCCGACCGCGAGCAGGACCCGGCGCATCAGTCCTCTCCCTCCCCGTCGAGTGCGTTCAACGCGTCGCGAGCGCGTTCCTCGCGGTCCTCGGTCGGCTCGGCCGCGCCGTAGCGCACCCGGTCGAACAGGTCGGTCAGCCGCTCGACGGGCTCGGTGTCCGCGCCGGTACGAACCGCCTCGCGGGCGAACTCCCGGGGCGTTGTCGTCTCGCCGTATGGGACGTCGAGCTCCGTCACCATCGTCCGCCAGGCGCGGTACACCTCGTTGTCCGCCGCGGCGTCCGGAACGGGCATCGTCGTGCCTTCTTCACCGCCTCCGTCGTCGGGCCGATCCCGGTCGGTACCGGGGCGGTCTGTCGCCCTTTCTTGCTCCGTTCGACCCCGGACGCCGAGCCACCAGAGCGTCGCGATTACCAGCGCCGTCACGGCCAGCAAGAGCAGCGGATTCACCGCGGGCAGGTACGCCGCGAGCCGCGAGTTGATCCCGTCCGGCGGATCGGGGACGGCGGTCGCGCTGTCGCCACCGGGGTCGGTGAGGTTCGCCGCCCCTGCCGCCGACGACCGCGGTGACGGGGTTCGGAGGTCACCACCCTCGCTCTCGACCGTCGGCGAGGGGCGCGACCCGTCGATGGTCGCTCCGACGACGGCGAACGAAAGCGCGGCGACGACCGCCGCCAGAACGACGAGGAGGGCCTGTCTGCTCACGGCCGCCGCTTCGCCCGCACGGGACTTGAAGCTCGACCGTGATTTTCGCGGTCAGAAACCGTCCGAAACTGGAGTCTTACAGCCGGTCGGCCACGTCCTCGGCGAAGTAGGTCAGGATCAGGTCCGCGCCGGCCCGCTTGATCGACAGCAGCGACTCGTGGGCGACGGCCTCCAGGTCGAGCCACCCCTTCTCGGCGGCGGCGTGCAGCATGGCGTACTCCCCGGAGACGTTGTAGGCCGCGACGGGGTGGTCGAACTCGCGGCGGACAGCGCTCACCACGTCCAGATACGGGAGGGCGGGCTTGACCATCAGCACGTCCGCGCCCTGTTCCACGTCCAGTTCGACCTCGCGCATCGCCTCGCGGGCGTTGGCGGGGTCCATCTGGTAGTGCCGGCGGTCGCCGAAGGCGGGCGCGCCGTCGGCGGCGTCCCGGAACGGCCCGTAGAACTCGCTCTCGTATTTGGCCGCGTAGCTCATGATCGGCACGTCCGAATAGCCCGCGCCGTCCAGTCCCTCGCGGATCGCGCCGACCATCCCGTCGGTCATCGAGGAGGGCGCGACCATGTCCGCGCCGGCCTCGGCGTGGGAGACCGCCGTCTTCGAGAGGAGATCGAGCGTCTCGTCGTTCTCGACTGTGAGCGTGGGGTCGTCGGCGGCCTCGTCTTCCACCACTCCACAGTGCCCGTGGTCGGTGTACTCGCACATACACACGTCGGTGATGACGTAGGCGTCGGTCTCGTCGGTGATCGTTCGAACGGCGCGCTGGACGACACCGTCCTCGGCCCAGGCCCGTGAGCCCCGGGCGTCCTTGGATTCGGGAATGCCGAAGACGATGACCGCTTCGACGCCGGTCTCGCGGATCTCCTCGACGCGGGCGACGGCCTCGTCGACGGGCACGCGCTCGTGGCCGGGCATCGAGGGGATCGGCTGACGGTCGTCGGTCGTCGCGTCGACGAACACGGGCGCGATCAGATCGCTCGCGGAGAGATCGACCTCGCTGACGAGCGACCGGACGCCGTCCCGACGGAGCCGGCGGGGCCGGTGTGTGAGGTGGTCCATACCCGGACGTATCCGCGTTGTGGGCAAAAGCACACCGCTAGAGGGTGACGACACCCAGTTCGACCAGCACCCACGCGCTGGCCATGATCAGCGAGTTGTAGAGGCCGTGGACCCCGACCGGGACCCAGATCGACCCGGTCCGGTGGTAGCTGTAACCGAACCCGAGGCCGACGCCGAACACGATGGCGAGCATCACGGCCGCCCAGAACGTCGAGTAGGCCAGATACGACGGGAGGTGCAGGATGGCGAAGAGGACGCCCGCACCGACGATGGCGACGGCACTCGACGACGCCTCCCCGAGGTACTGCTGGACGACGCCGCGGAACAGCACCTCCTCACAGGGGGCGACGACGAACAGCGATAGCGGAATCATCACGAGCACGAGCGTCTGCGGGTCGATCGCCGTCTCCGTGACGCGTACCGGCAGTGCTGGACCGCCAAACTGGAGGGCGGCGAGGACGGCGACCGACCGGACGGCGAACAGCGCCACCGCGCCGCCGACGACCCACGCCACCACGCGGCCACGAGTCGGACTCCCGAGTCCCATGTACTCGATGCCGCGGTCCGTCGCCTTGACGAACGTCAGCGCCGCGACACCGAACCCCAGTTCGGCCAGTCCCAGCGCGAGGACGACCGTCGGGACCGTCGCCGGGAGGAAAAACGTGGGCACGATCAACACGGCGCTGCTGACGGCGGCGAATATGGTCAGCCCGACGGCGACGACGCCGCGTCGTAGCCGGGGCCAGTCGTACCGACTCGCGGACGATTCGGCGTCGGTCCGGTCCGGACCGTCCGTGGGTGCGTCCATGCGTGCCCACCTTCGTCGCCGACTGAAATACAGCTTTGCCCACACGAGACGGCGTGCGGGGCGGGACCGAGGCGGTGCTGAGCGGTCGTGGTGGCGGTAGCAGAAGGTATCGTACCGAACTCGCGCGGAGCGCGAGTTCGGCTTTTTCGCCCACGTTTTTGGCGAGGGGGTCGCTCTGCGACCCCCTCGCGAAAAAGGTGGTTAGTCGTCAGCGGGCGCGGACTCGCCGCCGGCGGTCGCGCCGGCCGTGACGCCGCCCTGTTCGACGGCTTCGACGAGCAGTTCGGCCACGTCGACGATCTCGATGTCGTCCTCGAAGTTGCCGGTCTTGCGGCCGTCCTCGTACATCGTCATGCACATCGGACAGGCGACGACGAACTTCTCGACGGCGTTGCCGGCCTCCGTATCTTCCAGCGCCTCCCGGAGGCGTTCCTCGCTGGGTTTCTCCTCCTCTTCGAGTTCCATCCAGAGGCCACCGCCACCGCCACCGCAACAGAACGAGTCGTCGCGGTTGCGCGGCATCTCGTGGAGGTCACAGCCCGTCGCGCGGATCAGGTCGCGTGGGGCCTCGTACTCGTCGTTGTACCGGCCGAGGTGACACGGATCGTGGTAGGTGACGGTGTAGTCGAGTTCGGTGCCGCTGAGGCCGAGTTTCCCGCGGTCGACGAGTTCCTCGACGGCCTGAGTCCAGTGGTAGATGCCCGCGTCGGGGTTCCACTCGTCGTCCTCGATGTCGAACTCCATCATCGGGTCGTCGGCGAACTCCGCGAAGTCGACCTCCGGGTATTCGTTCTTGAACGTGTTGAACGAGTGGGGGTCGGTACAGACGATCTTGTCGAAGTTCACGTCCTGGAAGTTCTCGACCATCGTCGCAGCCTGCTCGACGAACAGGAACTCCTCGCCGACTCGCCGGATGTCGTTGGCGTCGTAGACCTCGTCGTCGTAGAGGATGCCAAAGTCCACGTCGGCTTCCTGGAACAGTTTGGCCAGGGACTTGGCGACCTGCTTGTTCCGGTCGTCGAAGGAGGGGTAGTCGCCGACGTACCAGAGGAACTCCACGTCCTCCTCGCGGGCGTCGGCCACGTCGAACTCGAGGTCCTCGGTCCAGTCGCCACGGTTGCGCTGACTGTTGCCGAAGGTGTTGCCCTTCTGCATGACGTTCTGGAACACGTCCTGCAGGCTGGGCTGGATCTCGCCCTCGTCGGTGAGCTGCCGGTTCAGCCGGGTGAAGGTCTTGAGGTGCTCGATCTCGACCGGGCAGGCGTCCATGCAGGCCATGCAGGCCATACAGGACTCCATCGTCTCGGCCTGGATCACCGCGTCGTCGGAGTCGGCGACGATGTCTTTCTCGTCGCCACCGTTGTCGACGTGCTCGCGGTAGTTCTTCAGGTCGAGGATCACGTCCCGCGGCGAGAGGTTGCGCCCGGAGTTGTTGGCCGGACAGACCGAGGTACAGCGGCCACACTTCGTACAGGCGTCCTGATCGAGGATCTCCTTCCAGGAGAACGAATCCATCGACTCCGCGCCCGTGTCGGCGTCCAGATCCGCGGGGATGCCGGGCAGGCGCTTGCCGGCTTTCTCGTCGCGCGTGACGACGTTGGCGAACGACGAGATCATGTGGAACGGCTTGGCGTAGGGGATCGCCGCGATGAAGACGAACGCGATGATTGCGTGTGACCACCACGCGAGCGGGTAGGCTGCCGTCGCCATCTCCGGGGTCATCCCGGCGGCCGCGAACGTGTCCTTGAGGAACCAGCCGACGAAGCTGACGGTCTCGAAGGACACGTCACGAGTGGCGCTGGTGCCCAGAATGCGGATCGCCTCGGTGACGAACCCGCCGACGCCGAGCAGGAACAGCGACCAGATGAACAGGTGGTCTTCCAGACTGGAGTTGGGGCCCCAGAGCCGCTCGTTCCGGACGACGTAGCGCCGGTACAGCGCCATGCCGATCCCGACGACGAACAGCAGGCCCATGAAGTCCATCACCAGGGAGTACGAGAGATAGAAGTCCCCGTTGAAGATGGAGAAGCTCTGGCCCGTCAGGAGCTTCCCGCCCTTCTCGAGGAAGTCCATGTCGATGGCCAGGATCGTCGTCCCGATGAGCAGGGTCAGAAAACCCCACATGATGAACGAGTGCATCAGCCCGCCGTAGAGGTCACGGTCGAACTGTTTTTGATTCGTAAAGACGATCTTGGATGCTTCGCTGATCCGACTTCCGAGGTCGTCCATGCGCTCGAACCAGTCCTCGTCGCCCTGCGCGTACCGATCGAACCGACGGTACACACCCCAGATGAGAACTGCGATCGTCAGCGCCGCCAAGTAATAAAAGACGACCTCACCGATGTGGCTGATCTGCCACATCGTAGGACGTGTGACGGTGTCACCCGCCTGCAACGGAAGTACCATGTTGTGGTTGTGTGGAAGTTACGCGCTTAAGTCTTGCCAAGCGCCAGCATACCCACGGTACACAACCTGTCAACGATTTCTCCGCCCCTGGCGGCCACGGGAAACCGCCCCCGGCTATGGCCGGCAATACCTTTTTGTACGCGCGTCGACCGTCCAGTGACGATGGACGAGAAAACCGAGGAACTCCGGGATCTCTTCGTCGAGGTCACCGACGAGGAGACGGTGACCGAACGCCAGGAGGAGGGGCCGGGGTCGCTCACCGACGCCGACGAGGCCGCCGTCGCCGACCGCATCGCGGCCGTCGTCGCCGAGATGCGGGAGCGCTACGACTTCGTGACCGACCTCGACGCCGACACCCTCGTGACCGTCGTCCGCGGGTTCTACGACGGCGCGGCCGACGCCGCCATCGCCGACACCCTCGACACCGACCCCGACACCGTCTTTCGCGCCCGCATGGACCTCCACCTGCTCGACGACGACGACACCGAGTTCCCGTTCGACCTCGCCGACCTCCGGGACGCCCGCGCGGACGCGGACGGCTCCGACGCGGCCACGCTGGCCGACACGCTCGATGCCGACCCCGAGACCGTCGAGCGTGCCCTGCTCGTCGCCGAGACCCAGAAGGCGATCCGCCGCGTCAGCGGCCGCTTCCGGAGCGAGTTCGAGGACGCCATCCCCGACGCCGCCCTCTCGGTCCGCCTGACCGAGTCGGCCCAGGAGGACGGCCTCGAAGAAGCCGCCGAGGACATCGAGACGGATACCAAGTTCTAGAACCCACTTTTTCCGTCGGGGGGTCGCCGCTGGCGACCCCCCGAAGCAAAAACGTGGGGAAAAAGGCGCGAGCGCGTCGGAGACGCGCTCGCGATGAACCCCGCGCCTCCGGCGCGCGGACGCTTACGGCGTCCGCACCGCACAGCACAGTTTTCTTTTCGCCGGTTGTTCAACTCTCCAACACGATGGGTGTCCTTGCTCCCCGCAACTGGCTCTCCACGGACTCGCCGAGCGGGACCGACCTACTCGTCGCGGCGCTGGCGGTGCCCGTCGTGGTCCAGAACCTGCTCCTCCCGAGTTCCCTCGCCTGGCCCTGGGTCGCCGTCGGTTTCCTCGCGTTCGCGGTCGCGATGGGGCCGGTCGCCGCGTCGTCGTTCGGTGAGCGCGTCGGGTCCTGGTTCCGTGGGATCGGCGTCGAGGGGCGGCTACTCGCCATCGTCACCGTCGCCGCGGCCGTCTGGCTGGTGACCGAGGTCGTCGAGGGCGTGTTCACGCCGCTCCACAGCCTCGGCACCGGCGGGTTGCTCGCCGTCGTCGTGTTCGTCGCGCTCCGGACGGTCTACGCGCGGATCGCGGGCTGAGACGCACCGCCGGCGACCGGGTCGTCACGAACGTTCAAATACCAGTCCGGGACCACCCCCGGCCATGCACACGTTCCGGGACGTAGAGACGGCCGCGTACTGCCCGCGAAAGCTCTACTACCGACGGCGCTCGGGGCCGCCGGACGTGCCCGACGAGGTGGCCGCCTGCCGGAGCCTGGCCTTCGAGTACGAGCGCCTGCTCGATTCCGACGCCGACCTGCTGGCCGCCCCCATCGAAGTCTCGCCCACGACGTTCCGGTCTCGACTCGGTCGGGCGAAGGCCCGACTCGACGCCTGGGACGGCCTGGTCGACCCGCCGACCCGCGAGCGCACGCTCGAAGGCCGGGAGTGTCGCGGCGTCGCCCACAAAGTCCTCGAAGACCCACTGGCCCCGTCGCTGGTGTTCGCCGGTCGCCCGCCCGAGGAAGGGGTCTGGGAGCCCCAGACCGTGCGGCTGGTCGCGGCGGCCAAGGCCCTGTCCTGGGAGCACGAGACTCCCGTCGAACGCGCCTTCGCGGAGTATCCCGCCCACGGCGTCGTTCGAACTGTGCCGCTGACGACCCGCCGGAAGGCCGCCTATCGGAGCGCCGTCCGCACGGCCGACGCCGTCGACGGCCCCCCAACTCGGATCGACAACGACGCGAAGTGCTCCCCCTGTGAGTTCCGCGAACAGTGTGGGGTCCGCACCCGCTCACTCCGATCACTGCTCTAACTATTTATATAGTTGGACGCCCGTCAGCTACCCGTCTGACACAGGTCATATACGGCCGCAGTATAGCGGTTTTGGGTCGGCAGAATGTCCGAGGGGTTTAAGTACATCGGGGGTGGCAATAGAAATGCAGTCACACGCTCCACTCCGCTTTTGCCGATCGCCGGACGGCGCGGGTAGTACGTAACTCCGGGGACTGCGACCACGGGTCGGGAAATACCTAACTCCGCGTAGTGGAAAGACCGGCTATGCTCGAACTCGACGACGTAGAGGCCGCCAGAGAGCGGGTCGCCGAGACCGCCAGGCACACGCCGCTGGAGTACTCCCACAGTTTCTCGTCGATGACCGGTGCGGCGGTCCACCTGAAACTGGAGACGTTCCAGCGGACGGGCGCGTTCAAGATCCGCGGTGCGACCAACCGGATCGCGACCCTCTCCGACGCGGAGCGCGAGGCTGGTGTCGTGACGGCGAGCGCCGGCAACCACGCCCAGGGGGTCGCGCTGGCGGCCACGAAGGCCGGCGTCGACTCGAAGATCGTCATGCCCGACCCCGCCCCGGTCTCGAAGGTGAAGGCGACGCGGGCTTACGGAGCCGAGGTCGTCCTCCACGGGGAAGACTACAGCGAGGCCGCCGACCACGCCCACGAGCTCGAACGCGAGGAGGATCGCACCTACGTTCACGCCTTCGACGACCCGATGGTGATGGCCGGACAGGGTACCATCGGTCTGGAGATCGTCGAGGACTGTCCCGCGGTCGAGACGGTCGTCGTCCCCATCGGCGGCGGCGGACTCATCAGCGGTATCGCAACCGCCGTCAAGGGCCGGAACCCGGACGTGCGCGTGATCGGTGTGCAGGCGGAGGGGGCCTCCAGCGCGGCCGCGTCGCTGGCGAAGGGCGAGATCGTCGAGCGCGACAGCGTCGAGACCATCGCCGACGGCATCGCCACGCGGCGGATCGGCGACGAAACCTTTCCGATCATTCAGGAGCGCGTCGACGAGGTGGTCACCGTCTCCGACGAGGAGATCGCCGTCGCGCTGACCACACTGCTAGAGCGCTCGAAGACCCTCGTCGAGGGGGCCGGCGCGGTCCCGCTGGCGGCCGTCCTCGAAGCGCGGTTCGACTACGCCGACGACGAGGTGATCGTCCCGGCGCTCTGTGGCGGGAACATCGATCTCAACACGCTCACGACGGTGATCCTCCGCGGGCTGGTCACGACCGGTCGCTACCTGCGACTCCGCACGGTCCTGAAAGACCGGCCCGGCACGCTGGAGGAGTTGACGACCATCCTCTCGGAACACCGGGCGAACATCTACGCCATCCGCCACGACCGCACGTCTCGGGACGTGGCGATGAACGACGCCGAGGTCGAACTCGACCTCGAAACGCGGGGCCACGACCACGTCGAGACCGTACTGGACGCACTGGAGAATGCGGGCTACGAGACCGAGGTCCTGCTGTAGCCTCTCAGACCCCGTCGAGAAAGTCGGCCGCTCGTTCGCGTCCAGTCTCGATCAGATCGTCGACGAACGCGGGACTGCGGTCCAGTTTCGAGGCGTAGCCCAGGTCGCCGTCGAAGCCGATCCGTCGGACTTCGGTGTGACGGAACTCGCCGTCGGGTAGGTGCCCTGCGGCGACGAACTCGTTGATTTGTTCGACCATGTGGAGTTCCTGGTTGAGCGAGAGGTTGCCGGCGAGTTCGTTGCGCCGGTCGGCGATCTCCCGCATCGAGGTCGGCTCCCCGTCCCGGGTCTGGGGGTTGATCTGGACGACCCACAGTTCGTCGGGTTTCCGCTCGGGTGAGACGTGATAGAGGTCACGGATCGGTGGGTTCTGCGAGAAGAGGCCGTCCCAGTGTTCGTCGCCGTCGATCTCGACGGCCGGGAACAGCTGCGGGACCGCCGCCGACGCCAGCACCGCCTCGGGAGTCACGTCGGCGTTGGTGAACGTCTCGAACGTCCCGGCCTCGATGTCGACCGTGCCGACGACCAGTTCGGGGGCCGCGGCGGTCGCCAGCCCCGGCACCGCATCGAAGTCGACGACTGACTCCAGCGTCCGCTGGAGCCGGGCCTGCCCCCAGCCCGTGAACGGGTGCTGGTGCGGGCTGATCTCGGGGAACGGGACGCCCATGTTCTCGAACCGGGTGGTCCAGACCAGCGTGTCGTTGCCCGCGCGGTCGGCGGGGGTCGAGGCCGCCAGTTCGTCCCAGAGGTCCGAGAGTACTTCGGGCGCGGTCGTGTCGTCTGCGAGGTAGCCGTACCAGCCGGCCAGCGCCGCGAACGCGCCGCCGGAGGTGCCACTGAGGCCGACCAGTCGGTCGCCTCGGTCCTCGATGGCCGGGAGCAATTCCGCCAGTACGCCGGCGGTGAACGCGGTGTGACTGCCCCCGCCCTGGCACGCGATCGCGACGTTCGCCTCGTCGCTCATACCGGTGCTCGTCGGTCGGCCCACGTAACTCTACTCGTACGTCGACAGGTGACCCCCGGCCCAGGTGAGGTCCTCGCCGTCGAGGTGCTGGCCGTACTTCGAGAACCCGAGCGTGAAGAGGTTCGCCACGTCGACGGGCTCCATCATCTCTTTGACCTGTGACTCCCCGAGCATCACGTCCTCGACGACCTCCTGTTCGGTGATGCCTCGCTCCTCGGCGGTGTCGGGAATCTGATCGGTCACGAGTGGCGTCTTCACGTAGCCCGTCGAGACGGTGAACGCGCGCAGGGTGCCGTCGCCCTCCGCCGCGATGGATTTCGTCAGCCCGCGCAGGCCGAACTTCGAGGTGATGTAGCCCGCCTTGTCCTGGGTCGCGGTGTGGCCGTGGATCGAACACATATTCCCGATCGCTCCCACGCCGTCCTCGGTCTCGCGGATGTGGGGCATCGCGAGCTTGGCGATCAGGAACGGGGCCCGGAGCATCACGTCGTGCATCAGGTCGTACTTCTCCATCGGGAACTCCGGCAGCGGCGAGATGTGCTGGAGGCCCGCGACGTTGGCGACGTAGCGCAGGTCGCCCAATTCGGCGGCCTCGTCGACGATTCGCCGCACGGCCTCGTCGTCGGTCAGGTCGCCCGCGATCTCGTGAATCTCGCCGTCCACGTCCAGCTTCTCGGCCTTCTCGGTCGTGCCGGCCAGTCCCTCTTCGTCCACGTCGGTCGCCGCGACGGCGAGGCCGTTCTCGGCCAGTGCCACGGCGGACGCGCGGCCGATGCCCGAGCCCGCGCCGGTCACCAGCGCCACGCTGTCGGTCGTGAAGCGGTCGTCGTCCAGAGTCAGAATGCGGTCGGCCGTGAGTTCGGGGGGTTCGACGCCGTCGGTCATGGCTAACCCCTCACCGGCCAGCCGAAAAAGCGGGCGGGTGCCGGCAGACCTCTCCACCGCCGGCATTTAAGTCTGCGCCGCCCCCGGTAGCGGGTATGAAACGCACCGTCAGTACCGACGACGCGCCCGCCGCGGTCGGCGCCTACAGCCAGGCCACCGCCACCGACTCGCTGGTGTTCACCGCCGGCCAGATCCCCCTCACGCCGGACGGCGACCTGCTCGACGACGCCCCCATCGCCGACCAGACCGAGCAGGCCCTGGACAACCTCGCCGCCATCCTCGACGAGGCCGGCGCGACCATGGACGACGTGTTGAAAGTCACCGTCTATCTGGCCGACATCGACGACTTCGAGGCCATGAACGAGACCTACGCAACCTACTTCGACGACGAACCCCCGGCCCGCAGTGCCGTCGAAGTCGCGAACCTCCCGAAAGGCGTCGGCGTCGAGATCGAGGCCGTCGCCACGACCTGATGGACCCCCGTCTCAAGTCGAGCCTGCTGTGGGGCCTGGTCGGCGGGCTGGCCTTCCTGGTCCTGTTGCAGGGGTACGAACTCGTGAGTACCGAACGGGTGGCCTGGCTGGTGAAATTCGCCGTGGCGGCCCTCGTCGTGATCGGCGCGACCGGGGTGAGCTACCTCTACCAGTTCGGGCTGCCGACGGACGCCCCAAAGGGTAAACGTTAAACGCAGAACGGCGATAGGCTCAGGTGAGCCAGGATGGCCGAACGGTAAGGCGCACGCCTGGAAAGCGTGTTCCCTTCCGGGATTCTGGGTTCAAATCCCAGTCCTGGCGTGTCTGTGACGAGCAACCCGTGAGCGACGCCGACCGTCAGCGAGGCGTCGCTCACTCCTCGCGAGTCACGACCGACAGTGGATTTGAAGCCCTGGAAGACGCAGCCCCGGGAGCGCAGTGAACGGAGTGAGCGAGCACCCCGGACCGTCTTCCTCTGGGTTCAAATCCCAGTCCTGGCGTACCACCTTTTTACTTCGTCGGGTGGCGGCACGGCCGCCACCCTCCTCGCAAAAACGTGGGCGAAAAACGGGCCGAACTCGCGGCGTCGCCGCGAGTTCGGTACGATACCCTGCCTCAACCGCACAGCTACCGCACAACTACCGCACAGCTACCGTACTGCCACCGGCACAGCTACCGTACTGCCACCGGCACAGCCACCGCACTGCTCCCACTCCGCTCCCGCTACCGCCAGGACTGCCGGACGCGACAATCCAAAACAGATATGTGATTTCTGCGTCAAAAGAGCCCGTATGGGGATATTTAGCCGCCTGAAGATGGGCTGGAACCTGTCGATGGACAGCCTCCGCGTCCTCCGCAAGCAACCGGAACTGACACTGTTTCCGGTGATCAGCGGCGTCGCAGGGATGCTGTTCATCGCCCTGCTGTTCGGTGGATCGTACGTCCTCGACCTGTTCGAGGGCACCATGGCCTTCGTCGTCCTCTTCGTGTTCTACCTGGGGACGGCCTTCATCGCCTCGTTTTTCAACGCCGGGCTGGTCTACAGCGCCCGCGAGAGTTTCGAGGGGCGTGAGCCATCCGTCAAATCCGGCCTGGCCGCCGCCTGGCGACACAAGACGCCGCTGTTCGTCTGGGCAGTGATCTCGGCGACCGTCGGAATGTTGCTCCGGGCCATCGAGAGCGACGACAGCATCGTCAGCAGCATCATCGCGCTGGTCGTCAGCGTCGCCTGGTCGATCATCACCTACTTCATCATCCCGGTGATCGTCTTCGAGGACGTCGGCCCGCTGGAGATGTTCAAGCGCAGCGGCGAGACGTTCAAGAACACCTGGGGCGAGACCGCGGGCGCGAACTTCGGCGTCGGACTGGTCTCCGCGCTGTTCATGCTCGTCGGGCTGGCCGTCGCCGTCGCCGTCTTCTTCGCACTCGGCGGGTTCGGCGGTGGGCCCGGGTTCCTCGTCGCCGCCGCCATCGGCGTGGTCGTCGTCCTCGTCGCGACGCTGCTGTCGACGGCGCTCGGTGCCATCGCCAAGACGGCGCTGTACGTCTACGCGACCGAGGGCAAGCGTCCGCCCGAGTTCGACAACGTCGATTTCGACCGCGGTGCACGCTGACGGATCACCGCCTTTCTTGTAGTCTGGAAGTCATGTTTGGGTATGAGCGAGCAGTATCGCGCCGACTACCGATTGCTGGAGATGCGGGAACACCTCGGTGAGAACCCGAACGCCCTCGACGTACCGTGGGCGGAGTTCGTCGGCGACCGCTCAACCGAACAGATATTTCGGGTCCCGACCGCCGAGGCCACCGACGCGTATCTCGAACTCCAGGCCTACGGCGTCGACGCGTACGGCCACGAGGTCGTCGTGAACGACCGGGCGCTCTCGGGGTTCGACGTGCCGCCCGGCGACGGCTGGCAGTACTGGATGACGACGATCCAGGTCCCCGACCTCCGGGAAGGGGAGAACACCCTCCGTATCCGCCGCGATCCCGCCACACACGACGAGTTCGTCGTCGGGACGGTCACGGTGAACTGGCGCGAACCTGTATAAATCCCCTCACGTCTCGGGAGACAGTCAAATCCGGGTCGGTACTGTGACCCGACATATGTCGACGCCAGCAGTGACGGAGACGACACTCGACACGACCGGACTGGAGTTCGCGGCGCTGACCTGCGGGGACGGGGACCGCGACGCCCTGCTGTTGCACGGCTTCCCCGACGCACCGCAGACGTTCGTGCCGCTGATGGACCGGCTCGCCGACGCGGGCTACACCTGTTATGCCCCCTATATGCGGGGCTACGGCGAGACCGAGCGCCCGCCGACCGAGCCGGGCAACTACTCGCCCATGCTGCTCGCCTCGGACGTGTTCGCGCTGACCGGCGAACTCGACGACCCCGACCCCCTCGTCGTGGGCCACGACTGGGGCGGGATGGCCGTCACGACGGCGGCTGTGGCGGGCGGGCAGGGACTGGGCACCTGCGTCTCGCTGGCCATTCCACCCAACTTCTGGTCGCAGTTCGACGACTACGCCACCCAGGCCATGCGAAGCTGGTACATGAACCAGTTCCAGGTACCCGGCCACGGCGAGGAGATCCTCCGGGCCAACGACTTCGCGCTGATCGAGCGCCTCTGGCGACTCTGGAGTCCCGACTGGAACTACGACGACGATCATCTGGAAGCCGTGAAAGACACGTTCCGCACCGGCGAGACCGTCGAGGCCGCCCTGCGGTACTATCGGGACGTCTTCGATATGTTCCTGCCGCGTCGCCGGTCCGAACAGGAGATCGCCGGGATCGACGTGCCCACGCTCGTGCTCGCGGGCGCGCACGACGGGTGTATCGGGGCCGACCTCTTCGAGGGCGTCACCGACTGCTTCGACGCCCGTGCCGACCTCGACGTGCTGAACGACGCCGGCCACTTCCTGCACGCCGAACGCCCCGACGCCGTCGCCGACCGAATCCTCGCCTTCGCCGACTGATCACTTAAACAGGGCTGCATTTCGGGGTCCGGTCGCCGACTGCCAGTGTGCGAACGCGACACACGGTCGCAGGAAACCCGTCGCAGGCGGCCGGATATTCGCCTCGGAGCGCCCTCATGAGCAGTCACTCGCTCGCCACCGGGACGATACTTTTTTATAGAAGCACTTTCAATCATTCGCTTGATTATGAGCCAGCAGCAGCGAATGCAAGGGCAGCCGATGATCATCATGGGCGAGGACGCCCAGCGGATGAAAGACAAGGACGCACAGGAACACAACATCGCGGCTGCTCGCGCGGTCGCCGAATCGGTACAGTCGACACTCGGCCCGAAGGGCATGGACAAGATGCTCGTCTCCTCGATGGGCTCGGTCACCGTCACCAACGACGGCGTGACCATCCTCCAGGAGATGGACATCGACAACCCGACCGCCGAGATGATCGTCGAAGTCGCCGAGACCCAGGAAGACGAGGCCGGCGACGGGACGACGACCGCCGTCGCCGTCGCTGGCGAACTCCTCAAGCAGGCCCAGGACCTGCTCGACCAGGACATCCACCCGACGGCGATGATTCGTGGCTTCGACATCGCCAGCAAGCACGCCCAGGCCGAGATCGACGACATCGCCGAGTCCGTCGATCCCGACGACGAGGAGACCATCCGCAAGGTCGCCGAGACCTCCATGACCGGCAAGGGCGCGGAGCTCAACAAGGAACATCTCAGCCAGCTCATCTACGAGGCCGTCCAGGCCGTCACCGTCGAGGCCGAGGACGGCTCCCACGTCGTCGATCTGGAGTTCCTCAACATCGAGACCCAGGAAGGTAGCTCCGCGGGCGACTCCGAACTGCTCGAAGGCGCTGTCATCGACAAGGACCCCGTCCACGAGGATATGCCGACCGACCTCGAAGACGCCTCCGTCATGCTGCTCGACCAGCCGGTCGAGATCGAGGAGGCCGAGGCCGACGCCTCCCTCTCGGTCGACAGCCCCGACCAGCTCCAGTCGTTCATCGAGCAGGAAGAAGAACAGCTCCGCGAGAAGGTCGACCGGATCGTCGACAGCGGGGCCGACGTGGTCGTCTGCCAGAAGGGCATCGACGACATGGCCCAGCACTACCTCGCCAAGGAGGGGATCCTGGCCCTGCGCCGCGTCAAGAAGACCGATATGCAGTTCCTCGCCGAGGTGCTGGGCGCGAACATCGTCTCCGACCTCGACGGCGTCACGGCCGACGACCTCGGCACCGGTGACTTCACCCGCGACGACGACGGCGAACTGTTCTACGTCGAAGGGACGGACAGTCACGGTGTGACGCTCCTGCTGCGTGGCTCGACCGAACACGTCGTCGACGAACTCGAACGCGGCATCTCCGACGCGCTCGACGTGGTCGCTGCGACCGTCACCGACGGCCGCGTGCTGGCCGGCGGCGGTGCCATCGAGGTCGAACTCGCGCGCCGCGTCCGCGATCACGCCGACTCCGTCGAAGGCCGCGAACAGCTCGCAGTGGAAGCCTTCGCCGACGCGCTGGAACTCGTCCCCCGCGTCCTGGCTGAGAACGCCGGGCTCGACTCCATCGACACGCTGGTCGACCTGCGCGCCGCACACGATAACGGCGACAAACGGGCCGGCCTGAACGTCTTCACCGGCGACGTCGAGGACACCTACGAGGCCGGCGTCGTCGAACCGGCCCACGCCAAGGAACAGGCGCTGTCCTCCGCGACGGAGGCCGCCAACCTGGTCCTCAAGATCGACGACATCATCTCGGCCGGCGACCTCTCGACCGAGGGCGACGGCGAAGAAGGCGGCCCTGGCGGTGCGCCCGGCGGCATGGGCGGCATGGGCGGCATGGGCGGCGGTATGGGCGGGATGATGTAACCCCACTTTTTGCACGCTCGTCGCGCCGGAGGCGCGACTCGCGGCAAAAACTTGGGGAAAAACGCTCCTCGCTCCCTGCGGTCGCTCGTCGGCGTTCCGCGCGCTCGGGCCTTCCGGCCCTCGCGTGCGGTGCAACGCCTTACTGCCCGCCGCACCGCTCCCGAACCGCTCGCAGACCATACCTGCGTTTCGACTGCGTTCTCCTGCCGTCTCTGTACTCTATAGAGCCGTCCGTTCCGTTCTGATCGAAACGTATCAGAATTACTTAAACTAAAGCCGAGGCGTGGCCGAACTCCGGCCATGTCCCGCTCAGTGGACCAGTCCGCCGACACAGAGGAGACCGTGTACGAGAAGTACGTCCTGAACGTCCGCGTCGTCGAAGTGACCGACGGCGACGACACACGCTACCGCTTCGAAGCGCCGGATCACTGCGGCAAGACGTTCGAGGACCCGGAGATGGCGACGCTGTACGCCGACGTGTACTTCGACGTGAACGGCTTCGTCGAGTCGGAGACGGGCGAGCGAGGCGTCCCGCCGAAGATCATCCCGGCGGGGCGGGACACGATGGTGGCGTATATGCGGACGCTCCCCGGTGCGGACGAGGACTGGGTGAGCTGTTACTTCGCCGAGCGACCCGACAAGATCAAGCGGCTCATCAGGAACGTCCGGGCGCGGGCGGAGAAGGTCCGGGCCGGCGTCGTCGAACAGGACGTGGCGGACCGGCACGGCTCGCGCCAGAACGTCGAGGGCTAGTCGCGCCCCGGTCGCGACCCCGCTGTTTCTCACCTGACTTCCGAGCGCTTCCCGTAGCGACTCGCGGTTCACCCCTGCACGCGAGGAGTGTCAAACGTACTCACGCATAACGGTACGAAGCGACGGCGATTGTATTTACGCGCACGTATCTTCCTTCCCCCAACGTACTGGTAATATAAAGTGGCTTTGTACGTGCATCCTGCTGTCCGCCTGCATGGTGGATCTCAATCGGCGAAACCTGATGAAATCGTCAGTCGCTGCCGCACTGGGGGCCAGTGTGGTGGGAATTGCCAGCGGTTCAGAGACGGAGATACCGGAGAGCGATACGTCCAGTGCGCCGAGCGTGGTCGGCGATATCAAGCGCTTTTCCACGACGGCCTACGGCGCCGAGGTCACGGGTCCGTTCGTCTTCGAGAACGGCGGCCTGCTGTACAGCCTCCAGCACCCGAGCGGCGACAACCCGGAACCGTTCGACCGGGCCGGTGTCGGCTACTTCAGCGGCTTCACCTTCGAGCTGGACGGCGACAACGACGACTTCGAGGAAGTTCCGGTCCCGACCTCGGATTCGGCCCAGGGGAAAGTCCGCTCGGCCAACCACGAGTACGTGTTGCTCGGCCAGGGTCGCGAGCCGATCAACGGCGGGAGCGAACGCCTCGGCGTGACCCAGACGCCCGACGGTAACGACATCTCGCTCGACAACTTCGAGGGCACTCAGTACGGCGGTGCCGCGACGAACCCGGACTGCAACCAGTTCGTCCCCACGGACGACGCGGGGACCGAGGGTTACCTGTTCACAAACTGGGAGAACAGCCCGGGGAACGTCAGCCGCATCCCGATCAGCATGACCGAGGACGGCGAGTGGGAGGCCGACCTGGAGAACGCGATCAACCTTGCCAACACGGAACCGCTCCGGGAACTCGGCGGGACCCGGATCAACTGCTACGGCGATCTCAGCCCCTGGGACACGATGATCTCCTCCGAGGAGAACTACGCACATCCCCGCGTCTCCCTGACCAACACGGTCGGCGACATCGTCGACGCCGGCTCCGGCGAGGGCATGATCGGCGGCTGCCAGTTCTGGAACCGACCGAACCCCAGCGACTGCACGGAGAACCTCGACTTCTCCCCACAGGGCTACTGGGCGCTCAGCGGCGTCGAGTTCCTGGCGTACTATCTCGGTGCCGACCGGATCGACCAGGGCAGTGACGCCAACACGACCGAGCCGATCTCGGACGTCTACCCGAACCCCTATCGGTACGGCTACCACGTCGACTTCCGCGAGCCGACCGCCGACCCGCCCCAGCCCGTCAAGTACTACGTCATGGGCCGCGCCGCGTGGGAAGCCCCCAACATTCAGGCCGACCGCAAGACGGCCTACGGGCTCTCGGACGGCGACAACAAGGGCATCTACAAGTTCGTCGCCGACGAGGAGATCGACAGTTACGACGACCCGATGGACATCGAGGGCACGCTGTACGCCCCGAAGATCACGAACGACGCGGCCTCGGCCGAGGACGCAGGCGTTCGCAACAACCCCGCCGAAACCGACCTCGTGATCGACTGGCTCCCGCTCGGGCACGCCAGCCAGCGCGAGTGCGAGGCGTGGATCGCCGAGTACGACGACGTGACCCAGGTCGACTACCTCGAAGCCCACACCGAAAGCTGGAGCGAGGGCGACGAGGTCACCGACGAGGTCCTGGCCGAAGCCGACCGGACCGTCGTCGAAGACGGCAACCAAAACTACATCACGAACGAGGAGATCGTCGAGTGGGCCCGTCAGTACGAGGAGAACGGCTACGACGGCGTCGACGAGGAGCTCCGGAGAGTGCCCTTCCTGGAGACTCGCGCGGCCGCCAAGGAGATCGGGGCGTCGATCGAGTTCAACAAGGCCGAAGGCGTCGACAGCCGCGACGGTGCCGGCCCCGGCGAGTTCGTCTACTTCGGCATCTCGGAGTTCAACGACGCCCTGGCCGACGAAGAGGGCGACATCCAGCTCGACCGCATCGACGGCGGCATCATCTTCCGCGGCGAACTGGAGCAGGATTACAACGTCTCCCGGCTCGAACCCGTCATCGTCGGTCCCGACTTCGTCCCGAGCGACCGGCAGGCAGACGGCGACGACGGCGTGGCCAACATCGACAACGTCTACGTGATGGACGACGGCCGCGTCATCTGCTGTGAGGACGGCTTCAAGGCAGGTCCCGCGAACTTCCCCAACGACGGGCTCTACGTCTACCAGCCGCCGGTCGACGTGGACGTCGAGTCGCTCGCCATCGCCAACGGCGGCTCGGGCGAGGCCGACCTGACCGTGTCCTCGCTGCCGAACGGCTTCTCGGGCGCCCGCGTCACCGTCTCGACCAGCGACGACGGCGTCGCCGAGTTCACGGGCGCGAGCTACGACGACGCGCTCGGCATGACCGCCGACCCCAAGGTGGCCGCGGACGGCCAGTCGGTCGAACTCCGCGTCGCGGACCTCGACGGCGAGATCCAGCCCGGCGCACAGAACGTCACGCTCGGGACGCTCGAACTCGACGCCGACGGCACCGGCACCACCGACCTCGAAGTGACCGTCCACGACATAGACGACGAGGGAGGGAGCGAGATCGACGTGCAGGAACGGATGGGGATGGTCGTCACCGGCCCGCCCGCCATCGGCGGCGGCCCCGCCGGCGGGCAGGCCCCGACCGACCCCGACGGCGACGGCCTGTACGAGGACGTCAACGGGAACGGTCGCATGGACTACGCCGACATCGAACTCCTGTTCGAGAACCTCGACGACGAGTCCGTGACGATGAACGTCGAGGCCTACGACTTCAACGAGAACGGCCAGATCGACTACGACGACGTGGTCGAACTGTACGAGGAACAGTAAGCCGACCGACTCCCGACACTCTCTCCCCCCGACAGCCATGACACGAACCCAGACGGTCGCCGCCCTCGGACTCCTCGCTGGCCTGCTGCTGGTCGGCGGGGTCGGGACGGCGACGGCCGACGACGGCGCACAGCTGACCGTCACGAACGCGACGGTCGAGGAAAACGAGACGAGCACGCTCCGACTCGCGCTCTCGCGCGCCCCGTCTGGGCTGTCGGGCTACGAGGTGACCCTCGAACTCTCCGAGTCGGGCGTCGCCGAGATCACGAACGCCAGCTATCCGGACTCGTTCCAGCTGACGACCGAGCCCGAGATCGTCGGCGACGGACAACGCGTGACGCTAGAAGCCGCCGTGACCGACACGCCACCCGGCGCGACGAACGTCACGCTGGCGACCGTCGAGGTCGGAGGCACAGGCGGCGGGACCACCGCCGTCCGTGTCACCGACGCACAGGTCGACGCCGACAACGGTAGCCGGGTCGCGCCCGCGTCCCGTTCCGGGTCGGTCGCCGTGGAACCGCTGTCCAACGACCGTGGTGGGGGCTCCGTCGGCGGTTCCGTGACCGACGGCGCGTCGGACAACCCGGCCGACGACCCGGGATCGGGTGACTCTCCCTCCCCGACCGGGGCGACCGGTCCCGGCTTCGGTGTGATCGTCGCGCTCACGGCACTGCTGGCCGTGGCGCTGCTGGCTCACCGGCGACGCTGACCGCTGACCGGCCGCCGCACCCGGCCCGTTCTCACACACCGCTTCTTTTCGCGCCGGATCGAAACCGTTGACTCGCCGCCGCGGCAGACTCGGACCGTGTCGCTGGTATCGGTGCTGGGTTCGGCGGTCTTGCCCGTCGTGGCCGTCGCCGCGGTCGGGTACGCGCTCGGTTGGACCAAGGACGTGGCCGTCGAACCGCTCTCCGATATCACGTTGTACGTTCTCGCCCCGGCGCTCGTGTTCTACAGTCTGGTGACGACACCCATCGCCGGCCCGACGGTCGCGCGACTGTTCGCCGGCGTGGCGGCCTTCAGTGTCGGGATGGTCGGCCTCGCGGAACTGGTCGGCCGCGCGCTGGGCGAGGACGAACCCGTCCTCGGAGCGCTCGTCCTGACGAGTACGTTCTCGAACGCGGGCAACTACGGCATCCCGCTGTCGGCCTTCGCCTTCGGCGCACTCGGGCGGAGTACGGCCGTCCTCTACATCGTCGCCCAGTCCGTCCTGATGTACACGGTCGGGGTCTACGTCGCCGCCCGCGGCGAGGCCGGGTCGGCCCTGGGCGCGGTCACGCGGGTCTTTCGGCTCCCGCTCGTCTACGCGCTGGCGGCCGCGGCCGTCGTCCGGGTGGGTGACCTCGCGCCGCCGACCGACACCGCCGTGATGGAGACGATCCGTCTCACCGGCGATGCCGCGATCCCCGTCATGCTGCTCATGCTCGGCATCCAGCTGGCGAACTCAAGCGGCGGGAGTTCCGTCGCCCGGACGGCCCCAGCGAGCGCGCTCAAGCTACTGGCCGCGCCCGTCCTCGCGGCCGGCGTGGCACTCGCGGTCGGACTGACGGGGACGGTCGGCCGGGTGTTCGTCCTCGAATGCGCGATGCCGGCGGCGGTGACGCCGCTGATGCTGACCATCGAGTTCGGGTCCGGTGATACCGCCGCGGGGATTTCGGCTGCGGACTACGTGAGCACGACGATCCTGGTCACCACGCTCGCGAGTCTGGTGACACTGACCGGCCTGATTGCGCTCCTGCAGGCGGGCGTGATCCTCTAGTCGTCGGTCGCGGCCGCGGGGCTACCCAGCTCCGACTCCTCGCCGCCCTCACCCTCGCCCTCGTCCTCCGTGAGGTCGGACTCGCGCCAGGTGCCCCGCCTGAACCAGAGGTAGGCGACGACGGCAGCGAGGACGTTCGAGATGGCGAAGGAAGCCCAGATCCCGCTCGGCCCGTAGATCTGTGCACCGAACCAGGCGATGGGGAGCCGGATGAGTCCCAGCATGAGCACCGTGATCGCGGCGGCGGTCAGCACCTTCCCCGCGCCACGGAAGCCGCCGCTGTACGCGCGGGTCACGCCCATGAACCCGAAGGTCGGCGCGACGATCCGGAGGAAGTTCGCGCCCTCACCGATCACCGCCGGGTTGTCCGAGAACAGGCCCATTATCGCCGGTGCGGCCACGAAGGTCACGACGCCCAGCGCCGCGAGGATCACGAACGAGGCCTTCGCGGCGAAGTGGTTGGCGGTCGCCGCGCGGTCGGGCTTGTCCGCCCCGATGTTCTGCCCGGTCATCGTCTCGACGCCGCGGTCGACCGCGATGGCGGGCATGAAGATCGTCGAGAACACTCTGATTCCGACGCCGAAGGCGGCCTCCACGGTGACGGAGAAGGTCGCAACGATCACCAGCAGGAGGTTGACCGACACCGCCCGCCCGGTTCCCTCGACGGAGGCCGGAATCCCGATCCGCAGGAGCCGCCGGGCGTAGGACAGATCGGGGACCATGTCACGGACGTTGATCTGGATGCCGCGCCGGCCCTGGACCATGATCCCGACGCCGACGGCCATCGCCAGCCCCCGGGAGAAGACCGTCGCGATGGCTGCGCCCTGCACGCCGAGTTCGGGGAACGGCCCCCAGCCGAAGATCAGGAACGGGTCCAGCGCGACGTTCAGGATCACGGTCCCGAGCATGACGAGCATCGGCGTGATCGTGTCGCCCGAGCCCCGCATCAACGCGATGAACACGATGAAGCCGAACATGAACGGCAGGCCGAGGGTGACGACCTCCATGTAGTCGGTCGCCGGCGGCAACACCGCGCCGGAGGCCCCGATCAGCGCCAGGAAGTCCTCGACGAGGAAGAAGCCGGCCAGTCCCAGTAGCGCCGAGAACAGCAGGGCGAACGTGATAGTCTGGGAGGCGGCGTACTCGGCCTCGTCGGTCTCCTCGGCCCCGGTGTACTGGGCGACCATCACGCTCCCGGCCACCGACAGCCCCATCCCCAGCGAGATCAGCAGGAAGACCAGCGGAAAGCCGAACGTGATCGCCGCCAGCGCCACGGTGCTGTACTGGCCCAGCCAGAACGTGTCCGCGAGGTTGTAGGTGACCTGGAGCAGGTTGGTGATGACGATCGGCAGGGAGAGATAGAACAGGGGCCTGGCGATGGGGCCGCTCGTCAGCTCCAGTTCCTCCTGGCCCACGAACAGGCCGCTCAGACGCTGGCGGATGCTCATTCGGGACCGACCTCCTGTGGTTCGCGGTCCGGGCCGTCGACCGTCAGCGTCCCCTCGATGTAGGCAGTGAGCATCCGGCGAGTGCAGTCGGGGTCCTGGCCGACAGCGACCTGTTTCGTCCCCGCACCGTCCAGCGTCGTCACCAGGAACCGCGCGGCGTCCTCGGGGTCGATTTCGTCACGGATCGTCCCCGCTTCGATCCCGTCCGCGAGGACTGCCTGGAACTCGTCGTGGAGGAACGCGTCGAACCGCTGGAGTCGCTCGCGGATGCCCTCGTCGTAGGGGGCCTGGGCCTTCAACTCCAGCATGGCGGTCTTGAACGCCACCCGCTCGTCGTCGTCTTCGACGGGCGGCGAGAGAACCTTCTCGACCAGCGCGCGCAGGCGCTCGGGCGCGGTCTCGCCCGGCGGGTCGCCCACGCGCTCGGTGAAGCTGTCGTAGAGGAAATCCAGAAACGACTCCAGTAGCTCCTGCTTGCTGTCGTAGTGGTAGTGGAGGGCGGCCTTGCTCAACTCGGTCTCGTCCGCGATGTCCTGCATCGTCAGATCGGCGTACCCGTGGGTACAGAGCGCACGGTACGTCGCCTCCATAATCTCGTCGCGCGCGTCGCTCATCTACGCCACCTTACTGACTGTTCAGTCAAAAGGATTGGGAAGTGCCGTGTCACGGTTTGACGCCCCATCGTTTCACGTGGAACCGACACACGAAACTTATGTGAGCGGCGGACCGATTGGCGGACAGACATGTTCCGTCGACTGGTCCTTGCGGGGGTAGTGGTGGCAGTGATTGGGAGTGTGGGTCTGGCTGTCCAGCCAGCGGCCGCGACCAGCACGAGTGCGCAGACAGCGGACAACGGGACGACCATGGACGTGCAATTCGACCGCGATGCGATTCACGTCGGTGACGGGACCGGTGTGCAGGCACACATGGAGGTCGATAATGTGTCGTCGGGAGCAGAGGTAGAGATAACGGCAGCGGGACTTTCAGAGGGGGCGCTTGCCGCGATGATCGACGGCGACATGACCGCCAACGGCGTTCGGACGACGGTGCCGGCAAACGGCACGATCCCCGTTCATGGTCCGCCGTCATGTACAACCGGCGACTTCGAGTTCACCGTCCAGCGATCCGACACCGGCGCGACGGCGACGGCTCCGCTGACACTCACGATCTTGGGAGACCTCGACGTTCAGTTCGAGCGTGCGAACTACTCCGGAACGCCCGGCAGTGTCGTCCCCGTCACGATCGACGCCGAGTGTGCAGACCTGAGAGTGGGGATCGCAGATCCGGACTCGGACTATCAGGTGTCGGTGGCAATCGACGACGACGACCGGAACCACACTCTCTGGATCGACACGGCCGAGCCGATGAACGCGAGTCAGCTGTTCACGGCCGAAATCGACGCGAACACCAGTGGGTACCGTCGATCCGGAACCCTCACGAAACTGAACGGAACGTATCGGCTGTTCGTCGGTTCCAGCCCCCGGACGCCGTTCACGGCCAACCTGACCGTCACGCCGAACGGGACGCCACGACCGACGGCCGAGGACGCGCTCTCGGTCGAAGTGTACTCGGATCTGTTCGTCACGAACGACGACAGCCAGTCTCGGCCGTTCCCCTTCGGACTCCGGGACCTGAACTCGAACGTCCCGGTCACTGCCCACCTCCGGAATGCGACCGCCGACATCCCGTCAGCGACGTTCGCAGCGATGGTTTCGAACGGTTCTATCCGGGAGGATCCACGAGTTCACCGGTTCGAGAACGGAACGGTGCCGCTTTTCATCCCGGCGGGAATGCGATGTCGGACTGGCGAGTTGACCGTCGCCTTCCAGCGTCTGGACACCGGCGCGACGGCGATGGCCGAGACGACTGCGGCCGCCAACGCCGCGGTCGGGGGGTCGCTCCACAGGAGAAACTACACCGTCGAGTCCGGTTCCGTCCTCCCTGTCACGCTCACGCGGGAGTGTCACGACCTGACGCTCGAACTCACCCGGACAGACTCTGAGGCGACGGCGTCGATAGAACTCGGCACGAATCGCTCCGTGGAGCGCAACGAGACAGTGTGGTTCGACACCGGACGTGCCGGGACCGCGAGCGGACTGTTCCGGTCGGAGGTCGGCACGCCGACCCGCAACACCACGACGGATTTCTCGGACGGCGCGCTCCCGCTCGGAATCTACTCGCTCAGAACAATCTACAACGATCACGAGATAGATACCGCGACCCTGACCGTGACGAACGAGTCGGCCGATGGACCCCCGTCGGACTCGACGGACGGGTCGTCCGGAATCACGACACCGACGCCGAACACAATCGTCCCACCGCCGACCGAAACGTCCACCACCGAGCACACCACCGCCGACCGCCCGACGACCGACCCGCCGACCACGGGACCGCTCCCGACGGTCGCGATCACGGACTCTGCCACAGCGGTGGCGACGAGTTCGGAGACTGCCGGTACTGGTCCAGGCTTCGGCCCCGGTCTGGCACTGGTCGCGCTTGCGGCAGTGATAGTACTCGCACTGCGCGGTCCTGAGCGATGACACGAGACTCATCCCGATACCGTCACGACTGCCGGACAGACATGTTCCGTCGACTGGTTCTCGCGGGGGTGCTGGTGGCGGTGATTGGGAGTGTGGGTCTGGCCGTCCAGCCACCGGCCGCGACGCCACAGGAAGCCGAGAACGCGACCGCGTTCGAGGTACGCGCCGCCAGCGACGAGATCCCGCTGGACGGGAACGGAACCGAGTTGTTCGTCTCTGGCGTGCCGGTTGGCACCCCGATAGAGATAACGGCCACCGGGATCGAATCGCCGACGCTGGGGTCGATGATCGACGGTGATCCGACCGCCGACGGCGTCCGGACGACCGTGCCGGCGAACGGCACGATTCCGGTGGCAAATCCGCCGGTACTGGGGTCGGGGGACTACGAGTTCACGGTCCAGCGCCTCGACACCGGCGCGACGGCGACGGATTCGGTCACGGTGACTCACGAGGGTGACTTCACCGCGGACTTCGCCCGAGACACGTACACGGGCACGCCGGGCAGCGTCGTCCCGGTCGAGATCACGACGCACTACGACCGGGCGACACTCCAGATCGTCGATCCGAACTCCGACTACCGGGCGTCGGTGACCGTCGACGACGAGGACCGGACCCACACGGTCTGGATCGACACGCCGCGCCGCTGAACGCGAGCGAACTGTTCACCACAGAGATCGACGCCGAAGCGACCGACCGCGAACGGAACGGGTACCTGCCGGAACTGAACGGGACCTACAGACTCCGGCTCGATCCACAGGTCTACGGGAATCAGAGCAACACGGCCAATCTGACGATATCGCCCGACGCCAGGCCGCGACCGACCGCGAGCGAAGGGGGGTTCTCGGCCGACGCGCTCTCGGACGAGTTCGCGACGAACGATCCGGGTGAATGGGCGTTCATCCGGGTCGACGGCGTTCCCGACGACGTCCCCGTCACCGCCGCCCTCCGCGATCCACCGGCACCGTTCTCACGGGCGACGTTCGGGGGGATGGTCCGGGGGCGATGGGCGGGTGGCGACATCGTGACGAACCGCTACGAGAACGGGACCGTCGAACTGTCGACCACCCCGGCGATGCGGTGTCTGGCTGCGGACCTGACACTCGCCTTCCAGCGGCTCGACACCGGCCGGACGGCGACGGCGATAATTACCGCGACCGTCGAACAGGAGGCGGGCGGAGACCTCCACAGCAGAAACTACACCGTCGCGCGAGGTGCCGTCCTCCCCGTTACCCTCACGCGGGAGTGTCACGAACTGACGCTCGAACTCGATCGGACCGACCCGAATGCGTCGGCGTCGATCACGCTTGCCGAGGACGAACCCATCGAGCGCAACGAGACGCTCTGGCTCGACACGACCCACGCGGGGAACGCGAGCGGGCTGTTCCGATCCGAAGCCGGGACCGTGACTCGCAACGCGACGACGAACGTCTCGGACGGCGCGCTCGCGCCCGGGACCTACCGACTCAGGGCAACGTTCGGCAGGTACGAGTTGGATACCGCGACCCTCTCCGTGACGAACCGGTCGAGCGGGCACTCACCGACGGAACCGACGCCTGAGTTCCCGGAAACGCCGCAGTCGACACCGAACACGATCGTGCCGCCGCCGACCGACACACCGACCACCCACCGCCCCACGACCACCGCGACGCCCTCGAACCGCACCGCCGCGGGCAACGCTCATCGCCCCGCCGGCACCGATCCGTTCGGAACGACCGCCGCGACGACAGACGCCTCCGGTCCCGGATTCGGCCCCGTCCTCGCGGCGCTGGCGGTCGCGGTGCTGGCGGTACTCGCGGTCCACAGAACCGGCGACTGATCGCGTTCGTTACTCGGCTTCGAGCGTGAACTGCTCGTGCTCGCTGGCGGCGTTGAGCACGACGCTCGTGTTCGACTCCTTGATCTCGGGATCGACCAGCATCTCCTTGATCTGGTCGTTCATGCCGTCGGTGTCGGTGAACTTGCCGATGGCGATGATGTCGTAGTCGCCGGTGACCTCGTAGACCGAGATCATCTGCTTGTGTTCTTGCAGGCGGTCGGTCACGTCCGGCAGGGCCGACCCCTCGACTTTGAGCTGGACGACCGCGGTCACGTCGTAGCCCAGCGCGTCGTAGTCGACTTTTGGCGTATATCCCGTGATGATCCCGTCTTCCTCTAGATCTTTGAGGTGATTCGAGACGGTCGTAACGGAAACGTCCAGTTGCTCGGCAAGGCTTCGCAAGCTCGCTCGTCCGTCGCCCAGCAGGGCATTCACCAACTTTCGGTCCAGATTTTCGTACGTCATTATATCTGCACAGACGCCCCTCCCTTTAGAATTTTACGAATATGCAATTCCCTTCGCTCTGACGGAAGACTTGCGCAAAGCAGTAGGGTTTTTGTATCTCGGGTCTACCGATCCGATGACGAGAAAGATGACAAACCCGAACATCAAGGCTGACGGCGGGTTGACAGAAGACGCACAGGCAGTAGTCGACGAGATCGAGGAGAAAAACGTCGATTTCCTCCGACTGCAGTTCACGGACATTCTGGGGACCGTGAAGAACGTCTCCGTGCCGGCAGAGCAGGCCGAGAAGGCGTTCACCGAGGGGATCTACTTCGACGGCTCTTCGATCGAAGGGTTCGTCCGGATCCAGGAGTCGGATATGCGGCTCGTTCCGGACCCGGACACGTTCTCAGTCCTGCCGTGGCGCAACAGCGACGAACACGCCAGCGCCCGGCTCATCTGTGACGTCATCAACACGTCCACTGGCGAGCCCTTCGAGGGCGACCCGCGCTACATTCTGAAGCAGGCACTCGAACGGGCCGAGGAACTGGGCTATACGGTCAACGCCGCGCCCGAACCCGAGTTCTTCCTGTTCGAGGAAGACGAGGACGGCCGCGCCACGACCAAGACGAACGACGCCGGCGGCTACTTCGACCTCGCGCCCAAGGACCTTGCCTCCGACGTGCGCCGTGACATCATCTACGGGCTGGAAGACATGGGCTTCGAGATCGAGGCCAGCCACCACGAGGTCGCCCAGGGGCAACACGAGATCAACTTCGAGTACGACGACGCCCTGACGACGGCGGACAACGTCGGGACCTTCCGGACGGTCGTGCGTGCCATCGCGGCCCAGCACGACCTCCACGCGACCTTCATGCCCAAGCCGATCCCGAAGATCAACGGCTCGGGGATGCACACCCACATCTCGCTGTTCACCGAGGACGGCGAGAACGCCTTCCACGACGGCGACGACGAGTTCGACCTGAGCGAGGAGGCCAAACAGTTCACCGCCGGGATCCTCGAACACGCGCCCGCGCTCGCGGCGATCACGAACCCGACCGTGAACTCATACAAGCGCCTGGTGCCCGGCTACGAGGCTCCCGTCTACGTCGCCTGGTCGGACCGCAACCGCTCGGCGCTGATCCGCAAGCCGGCCGCGCGCATCCCGGCCGCCAGCCGGATCGAAGCCCGCTTCCCCGACCCGTCGTGTAACCCCTATCTCGCCTTCGCGGCGCTCATCCACGCCGGACTGGACGGCATCGAGCGCGGCCTGGAGTGCCCCGACCCCGTCCGGGAGAACATCTACGACTTCGACGCGGAGAAACGCGAGGAGTACGGCATCGAGACCCTGCCCGAGAACCTCGGCGAAGCCGTCGAGGCCCTGCAGGAAGACGAGACCGTCTTCAACGCCCTGGGCGACCACATCGGCGAGAAGTTCGTCGAGGCCAAAGAGCAGGAGTACAAGGAGTACCTCGTCGACGTCTCCGAGTGGGAGATCGACCGGTACCTCGAGACGTTCTAAGCCGACTCGCTCTCTTTTTCGACCGTCGATGGGGATCGCGTCCACTACCCGAGAGCGGCATCGAGGCGCGCGCCGGCCACCGGCACCGCCACCAGCGCCGCGAGGACGACGCCGATCGCGAGGACGGTCCCCAGCGCCGCGAGGTCCAGTGTCGCGACGACCGCCAGCAGCCCGCCGACGACCAGAATTCCCGACACGGCGGTCACCAGCGCCTCACGTCCCGAGCGGGCCGTGATCGGGATTCGGTCCCGGAGGGAGACCCACGCGGCGGTCGCGCCGAGCGAGGCACCCAGGCCGAACAGCAGGTACTCGGTCGGGCCGACTGCGACCAGCCCGACCGCGGCCAGTGCCCCGGCCGCGGGGAACGACCGACCCGGTGTCGAGAGATATCGGGTCGCGAGAAAAAGCAGTGCGACGCCCAGTGCGACCCCGGCGAGGACGTCCCCGAGATAGTGGACGCCGACGACGACCCGGGACAGCGAGACGAGGGCCGCCAGGGTCGCGCCGACGTACAGCGGTCGGCGGTCGCCCGTCCCGGAGACTAGCCAGCCGAGGCCGCCGTAGACGACCGTGCTGCCGATCGCGTGACCGCTCGGGAACCCGTAGCCGTCGTCGACGCTCGCGTCGCTCACCAGCGGCCGGAGCGCGTCGGGAACGCCAGTCACGGCGATCGGTGTGTCGGCTCCGGGCGGGCGCGGGAGCGTGAAGACGTGTTTCAGGAGCGTGACGAGCGCGAGCGCGACGAACCCGAGTGCGACGATCTGGACGATCAGTTCACGGTCCAGTCGGTCGCCCACGAAGGGTGTCCGATCACCGAGCCAGTACAGCACGGAGAAGACGAGAAAATAGGCGGCCACGTCGCCCAGCAGTGTCACCAGCGCGAACGCAGCGACGAGGGGGTCTGGCAGTGCACCGAGTGCCTCGACGGCACCGGCGTCACGGACCGGCATCTCAGCTCCGGAACTCTTCGACGGTGTTGCGGAGACGGCCGGGGAGGCCGGCCATCGTGACGCCGATGCCGACCAGCACCATCAGCGTGTACAGGCCGAGCGTCGACAGCCAGATGACGAGCATGGCGAGGATGGCCCAGCCGCCGCCGAGGAAGTAGAACGCGCCGATGGTCATGGCGGTGCCGTACAGCAAGACCAGGTACGGGCCCCACCCGGTCGCGTGGCCGCGGCCCACGCGTCGGCGGACGTACCGCTTCAGGTCGCGTTCGATCTCCTCGCGGTGGACCGTCCGGTCGTCGATGTCCTCTTCGAACGCGTCGAGTTTCGAGCGGAGTTCCGCCAGTTCGTCCTCGACGTCCTCGTCCGGACCGGTCGCTGTCGTGCTCGCGTCGACACCGTCGTCGCCGTCGTCCGGCGCGCCCCCGTGTTCGTCGGACATACCTCGTTGGCCGACACCTCGTGGGGGTTCCTGTTGTAGTTGCCGGTTGCCGTCCTCCCGGCCGGCCAGCACAGCGTTCAAGACCACACCGGCCAGCAAGACGATACTCCCGACGTAGAACCACGTGACCAGGAGCAAGACGCCACCGATGACGCCGTACAGCTGGAAACTCCCCGCGCTCGCGGCGTAGAGTCGGAAGACCGTACTCAGGAGGGCCCAGCCGCCGCCCGCGAGGACGGCTCCGGGCAGGGCCTCCCGGACCCCGACCGGGACGTCCGGGAGGATCACGTACAGCGGGAGGAACGTGATGGTGAGCGTCAGCGCCAGTACGGGCGTCCCGAGCGCGGCGGTCAGCCGTCCGGGGACGAACCCGACGAGGACGTTGACGCCCGCCGCGACAGCCACGCCGGCCCCGACCGCCACCAGCGCGACGGTGGCGTCGGTCACCTGATTGACGAACGAACTCGACTCGGGGGTCCCGTACACCTGTCCGAAGGCGACGTTGAGGCCGCGGAACAGCTTCAGCGCGCCCCACACGAGTACCGCCACGCCGGCGACGGTCGCGCCGGCGCGCCCGCTCGCGCCGGTCAGCGACTCCAGCAGGACCTGTTCGCCCGCCGGCGAGAGGACACTCCCCAACTGCGCGACGACGGTCTCGGCTAGCGCTTCTCCGCCCAGCGCCGAGGCGACGACCAGCGCCAGCAACAGGAGCGGCATCAGCGAGACGAACGTGTAGTAGGCGAGGCTGGCGGCCAGAAACGTGATCTGCTCGGACCGCGCGGCGGTGACGACCGCCCGTGCGACACCCGTGGCGTCGGCGTTCCGTGACACGACTTCCAGTTCGACCGCCGGACCCAATACCGCATCGGAAGCCGGTCCGTCCCGTCTGGGGACGATCTGTAGGACCGAAAACCCATTTAGTCCCGGGCCTGCAGGAATCGGTATGGACGAGAAATACGAACGGGGGATCCTCCGCATCTCGGCCGTGTTCCTGCTCGCGGCTGTCCTCCTCATCCCGGTCGGCTACGCCGGGATCGCCGCCTCACCGATCCTGCCCGTGGGCTTCGCGGTTCTGGCCGGTGGACTCTACGTCGCCTGGCAACGCAGCGAGGAGTACGGCGTCTACCTCTCGGGCCTCTGGCTCGGCCCGGTCGTCGCGGCTATCGTCGCCATCGCCGGGTTCGTCATCGGTGCCTCGGCCGGCGAACTCCAGGCGCTGGGTGGTATCGTCGGTCTCGTCGGCGTATTCAACCTCATCCTCCGCCCCGTCTACCGAGCCGTCCACTACGTCGTCGCTGGCGCGGTCCAGATCGGCCGCGAGATCCAGGAAGAACGCTCCTCCTAGTGCAGGGCCGCCTCGATGTCGGCCACGTCCGCCGTCGTCTTGAACGTCGTTCCCCCGTAGTGGCTTCTGGAAGCTTCGTATCCCGCCTCGCGAAGCGCCGCCAGAAAGTCGTCCATCCCGACTGCCGACTCGTTCCAGCGCTTGTAGAGGCGGTGCTGGTCGTAGTGGGTCGGCGTCGATAGCTCCCCCTCGATAGTCGAGAGCAGGTCTCGCGCTCGGTCTGCAGTCCCGAACTCGTCGGTGACCTGCTCGCGGACGGCGGCCACGAATTCGGGGTCGTGGGGGTCGCCCAGCCAGATCGGCCCGGCGGTCTGGAGGTGATGCCCACAGTTGGGACACGCCTCGCGCGGGTCGGCCAGCAGGCCGCGCTCGTGCTCACGGTAGAGACAGTGCTGGCAGTGGTCGACGTGCCCGAGTTCGTCCAGCAGGGCGTTCGCGGCGCGGGCCCCCTGCTCCACGTCGAGGTAGGTCCGGGCGTAGTGGTCGGTGACGTGGCTGAACACGGGGCGGGCGGCCACGTCGAACTTCGCGGCGGTGCGGACCAGCGCCGACACCAGTACTCTGAGCCCCATCTCGGCGTGGTACTCGGTGTTGCGCGGGACCGCGCCGTACTTGCGGACGCCGCTCTCGAAGTGTGCGCCACACAGCGGCGCGGTGTCGGTCGCCGTGACACACAGGAGGCCCTGCGCGCTCCGGACGGCGGCGTCGGCGAAGGGGATGGGCGTCCCGAACGGGTCAACGTCCACCACGTCGAACCGCTGCTGGTGCATGAGAACGTTCGCATCGTCGTGGACGGTCTCCCCGTCGAGTCCGTTGCGCTCGAAGTTCTCGGCGGCCAGTTCGACGGCGTCGGGGTCCACGTCACAGGTCGTCGCCGTCCAGCCGTCGGCCGCGGCCCGGACGCCCCTGATTCCGCTGGCGGCCGTCGCGTCCAGATACGTGGTCGGCTCGCCACCGTCGCCCCCCTCGCGCTCCCGGTAGGCCCGCAACGTCGCCACCGTCAGGTCCCGGTTGAGTTCCATCTCCGGGTTGTAGAACACCTCGCCTTCCTTCCCGTCGGTGGCCTCTCCGGGGACCTCGACCTCGATACTGCCCTCCTCGATTCGCATACCTCCGATCCGGACGCGGGGGCGAAAAGGGATGCGCTCTGTCTCGGCCGGTGTCGGCCAGCCTCGCCGCTCGCGCATTCGGGGACGCTCCCCGTCTCCCGCATCGAACCTGTTTTGGCGGTCCACCACTATTTCAGGTCCGTGACAGCGGTCGACGACTGGGTGGCCGACCTGGCTACCGCCGGCGAACTCACTCCGGAGAGCGTCGACCGTATCGTCTCGCTCCACGGCGAGCGCGGCCAGCGCGCCATCGAAGCCGTCGGCGAACACCGTGTCAAGGAGTACCGCGATTTTACCGTCGTCGTCGGCTACGAGGACGAGTACATCGTCGAGGCCGGCGGTTGCAACTGCGCCGACTCGGAGTACAACCTCGATCCCGACGACCCCACGCAACTGTGCTGGCACGCCCTGGCCGTCCGGATCGCCGAGGCTATCGACGAGGTCGACCACCACGATATGTGGTACAGCGACGTGCGGGATTTCCTGTGAATCGCCGCCCCAGTCTATAATTGCCGACGGACCGTCCGGCGTACCATGCCCGAGGTTCCCGAGGCGTACCACGACCTGTTCGAGAAGGCGACGTTCGCCCACGTGACGACGATGCTCCCCGACGGCCGCCCGCACACCACGCCGGTCTGGGTCGACTACGACGCCGAGGCGGATCGCCTGCTGGTGAACACCGAGCGCCATCGCCGGAAGGCGAAAAACGTCGAGAACGATCCGACGGTCTCTGCGAGCATGACCGACCCGGATAACCCCTACCGATTCCTCTCGGTCACCGGCGAAGTCGACGAAACGACGACCGAGGGGGCGCGCGCCCACATCGACGAACTCACGATGCGATACATGGGCGAAGCCGAGTACCCCCAGCCGATCCAGAGTGAGCGGCTCCTCCTGTGTATTCGCCCCGACGAGGTTCACTCGATGAATCAGGCCTAACGGTCAGTCACCGGCGGCAGGCCGGTGACCGCGGTTCCGACCCCGTCGGTGTCCTCACCGGTCAGTCACCGGCGGCCTGCTTGTCCACGTCTTCCAGATCCGCACCGCCGACCGAGGAGCGCAGGGCGTCCATCCCGTCGTCGCGGTCGATGCCGAAGTTGTTCTCGGCGAGTTCCTCGACGCGCTCGAACTCCTCCTCGGAGAGTGCGGGCGTGTCGGCCGCGCCGGCCCACTCGTCGATGTCGTCGGTCGTCCGGAACGTAGGTGTGACCGAGGCCACCTCGTCGAAGGCCAGCAGCCACTGGATCGAGGCCTGTCCCATCGTGCGCTCGCCGTCGCGTTCGAGGAATCGGAGGTTGTCGACTTTCTCCCAGCCTGTCTCGTACCACTCGTCGGGGCGGTGCGCGCGGTGGTCGCCCTCACCGAGTTCGGTGTCGGGCGTGACCTGCTCGTTCAGGAGCCCGGAGGAGTGGGGAACCCGGGGGAGGATGGAGGTGTCGGCGTCGAGCCGGCGGACCTCCTCGATGGCGTGGCGGCCCGGCGTCTGCTCGAACACGTTGAAGACGAGCTGGAGGGCGTCGAACTCCTGTTCGACGGCCTCGGTAGCTTCCGCGAGCCAGCCGATGGAGGGGCCCAGCGCCCAGCCGATGGCCTCGACCTTGCCTTCCTCGCGGAGTTCGTCCAGCGTCTCCAGCACGTCCGGCGTGACCTCGTCGACGTTGGCGTTGTGCAACATCAACACGTCGACGTAGTCCATCCCTAACCTATCGAGCGAGCGGTCCAGCGCCGTCCGGATCCACTCGGGATCGACGCGCTTGGGGAGTTCGCCGTGGCCGGCCTGGGGGTTGTTGTAGAAGTCGTAGCCGACCTTCGTGGAGACGGTCACCTCGTCGCGGTAGTCGTCCAGGGCCTCGCCGACGAGTTCCTCCGAGTCGCCGTGGCCGTACACGTCGCCGGTGTCGAAGAAGGTGATCCCCTGGTCGATGGCGTGCTGGACCATGTCGACGGCCTGCTGGCGGGAGCGGTCGCCCCACCAGTCCGTGCCGACGACCCAGGCCCCGAAGCCGACTTCGCTGACCTCGACGCCCGAGTTACCGAGTTCGCGCTGGTTCATGCCCCCTCGTTGGCACGCGGCCCACTTAGCGCGTACGATTGTCGGCCGCCGTGCCCGTCGCCGCTCCGTCGCTACTCCCGCAGGCTGGGCACCGCCACGGACTCCCGGAGCGCCAGACCGCCGTAGGCCCGGCGGACCCACCACGCGGTCAGGGCCGTGCCAGTCACGAGCGCCAGCAGGACGAGCAGACCGCCCTCCGGACCGAACGCGCCGCCCGTGAGGAGCACGGGGCCGGTCGTCTCCGTCGCCAACACCGCGACGCCGACGGTGAGCCCGCTGACGGGCAGGCCGTACACCGCGCCGACGACGGCGTTCCAGGCGAGATGCAGGCCGATGGCCACGCCGAGCCGGTCGGTCCAGACGTACGCCAACCCGAGCAGGATACCGAAGAGCGTGATGTTCGTGACCGAGAGGACGCTCGCGCTGGGATTCGTCGCGTGGAGCAGGCCGAACAGTCCGGCCGTCGCGAGCGTCGCGATCAGGATGGCCCAGCGACGCCCGATCCGCTCGAATCCGCCCAGCGCCTCCGCCAGATTCGTCAAGAGGTAGCCCCGAACCAGCAGTTCCTCCGACACCGCGACGCCGAGGAAAAAGATCGCGACCGCGAGCAGGCTCGTCGGCGTCGAGAGGGTGCCGAACGCGATGCCGGCGTCGGCGTCCCGGACGAACGTCCCCGTGACTCGCAGCCAACCGGCGAGAAACGTGACGGCGACCAGCAGGGTCGGGAGAATCACGCCAAGCGCCAGCCCGAAGCCGGCGTCGCGGAGCCACTGCCGGTCCACATCCAGTCCGAGGGCATCGAGTGGCCGCCGTCCGACGAGGTAACTCGCCGTCGGCAGTGCGAGCACGACCGTCACGAAAAACAGGCTCTGGCCGACGACGCCGTCGATGCCGCCCAGCGTCGCGAGCACCAGCGAACCCAGGAGGAGGTTGGCGAAGACGAGCAGGCCGGCCCCGGCGGCCAGCCGCCAGGGGAGTCGAGGCCGGCGTTCCCGCCGGTTCCAGACGACGCTCACGACGAGTCCGGCGATACCGCGTTCGTCCTCGGCCATTGCCGGTGTGTCGAGCGCCCACGGGATGAACGTGGGGGTCGTGCTCGTGTCGGTACGGCCGTGTGGGTCGCGACGACCGGCCGAACGTGTGCGGCGGTTACCTTCGGGTAACGGGACAGAGAGTAACGAAAACCCCTATGAGAGCGGGGATCCGACGAGGTGGGTATGACGAAGCGTCACGTCTCGTTGCCGCCCCTGGCCGAGGAGGGGCTCCGGGCGTTCATCGACGAGGTCGACGAGCGCCTCAGCAGTGACGAGAACACGTGCGACGTGGTCGAGGACGTGCTCGTCGACCTCCACGGCGACCGACAGGCCTACGAGCGATGGCAGTCCGGCGACGACATCTCGCCGGCCGAACGCGTCCGCCTGCAGGGATACGACCCCTGTAACGCGACCCTGGAGAGCGAGTACTACGCCGAGGTCGCGGGGATGGACGAGGGTGAGTACGAGCGCTCCAAGCACCTCCAGTGGCTCTGGCGGCAGTTCGACGCCACGCCGATGGCCGATAACATCGCCTTCGCCCTGCGCTTCCGGGAGATGCTCGCCGACCACCTCTTCGCCGAGGCCGGCGACGACCTCCGGCTGTTCAAGGGGATCACCTTCACCTACGGCCACAACATCGAACTGGGCGACAACGTCGTCGTCCACGACGACGTGCATCTGGACGACCGCGGCAAGCTCACCGTCGGCGACCGAGTCTCGATCTCCGACAACGCCCACGTCTACACCCACGACCACGACGTGGTCGACCAGACCGAGGTCACCAACTACCACACCATCATCGAGGACGACGTGCGCGTCACCTACGACTCGATGGTCCGGGCGGGCGTGCGCATGGGCGAGAACTCGATCCTCGCGGCCAAGTCCATCGCCGGCAAGGACGTGCCGGCCCACCACATCGCCGCCGGCCAGCCCGCCAAATCCATCGCGATCAAAGACGGCTGGGAGAGTGTCGCCGACTCCGTCGAGGATGCCAACGTCGACCGCAGCGACGAGCGCGTCGTCGAGTACGACGTGCCCGACGTGGACGTGTTCGACGAGTTCCAGCGGGACCGCTCGCCGCCCGACGCCTGAGACGTACTGTCACCCTCGACCGGCTACCCCTCGGCCCTTGCAACCGACGGAAGAGCCAAGTACCGTGATACCCTATCACATGGCATGGAGGTCTGGACCTGGATCGTGGCGTACATCGTCGGGTTCAGTCTGCTCCAGTTGCTGGTCTACCGGTATTTCCGGGACAGCGACCCATCGGTCGAGGGAGCCTCGACGGGTTCGGGCGAGCAGTACTCGGCCGCGACCGACGGACTGGAGCGAGACCAGACGAGTCGCCGGACGCGTGACGACGATGGCACAGTGTGCCAGCACTGCGGCACGTTCAACGAACACGAAGCGACGTATCGGTACTGCAAGCACTGCGTCTCGCCGCTCCGGTAGCGACGAGGTTTTGCCCACGACCGCCGACCGGTCGGTATGCGAAGCGTCGCCATCAACGTCGCCGCCAACACCAACGAGCCCGGCGTCCGCGGCCCGCTCTTTCCCGACGGTCGCTTCGAGTACGTCCCGATTCCCGAATCCGAACCCATTCGTCCCGACGCGACCGTCCCGACCTACGCCGACCTGGATCTGACCACCGACGTGCCCGCTCCCGACCGCCCGGTCCACCTCGACCCGGAGTTCGCCGAGTACCCCGGCTGTGAGCGGTACACCTACGGCGACCCCAACGGCGTCAAGGCCGGCCCCATCCTCGACCTGTCGGCCGGTGATGTCCTCCTCTTTTATGCGACGCTGTCGACCGACGCTGACCGACCCGACTGGGCCCCGCCCGAGTGGGGCGCGTTCCTGATCGGTCAGTTCCGACTGGCGCGTGATCCACTCGACGGCGACGCGTACCGCGACCTGCCAGCCGACGCCGAGGCCCGGGCCGGCTTCGCCAACAACGCCCACGTCAAACGCGACCCCTTCGACGCCCGCGTGCTGGTCCAGGGCGACCCCGACGCGTCGGGACTGTACGACACCGCCGTCCCGCTGAGCTCCCCTGAGAGCGGTAGCGAGGCCAACGCCGTCGTGACCGCCCTCTCGGCCGACTCCGGGGAGGGCCCGTGGTGGCGACGGCCGCTCCGGTTCGACGCCGACGCGACCGACCGACTCCTGGCACTCGACCCCGGCGACGCCGTCCGGTTGGCGGGCCGGTGAGACCACTCACTGCTCGGCGTGTGGCCCCGGACTGTTCTCAATCGTGAGAACCCAGCAGGAACACCTATATCCCGAGATGGATCTGTTCCGGGTATGCGTGTTTCGAGCGGTGTCCCGGGTTTCGACGAAATCGTCGAGGGCGGCCTCCCGGCGAATCGGCTGTACGTGGTCAGCGGGCCGCCCGGCAGCGGGAAGACGACCTTCTCCTCGCAGTTCATCACGGAAGGTGCGCGTAACGGTGAGAACTGCCTGTACGTCACGATGCACGAGTCCAAGGACGAACTCATCCACGATATGTCGAACTTCGATTTCGGCTTCGAGAAGGTGATGCGATCGGATCGAGTGCAGTTTCTCAATCTCGTGACCGAGGCCGGCAAGCGGACGATCACCCAGTTCGGGACCGACGGCGGGCTGACCAACCGACTGACCGCGTTCATCGAGTCAAACGACATCGACCGCGCGGTCATCGACTCCACAATGTTGCTCCAGCACTTCTTCGCGGATATGTCAGAGGAGATCACAGGCTTTCTCTCCTCGCTGAAACAGACCGACACCACCATCCTGCTCATCTCGGAGATGACCGACCCGACCTCCTACTCCGACGAGCATTACCTCGCCCACGGGGTGATCTTCTTCCACAACTACATGGAGGGCGGCGGGATGACCCGCGGCGTCCAGACGATCAAGATGCGCGGGACGGCCATCGACTGTGACATCCACAGGATCAGCTTCTCGGACAAGGGATTGCGCGTCTATCCCAACGAGAAGGTACAGCGATGAGCCTCTACGAGGATCGCTTCGACACGGACTGGGACCATCTCGACCGCGACGAGGCCATGGAGCGCGCCTTCGCGCTCGGCGTCGCCGCCTCGCTGGGCCATCACAACGAAGACGAGTACGAGGCCGTCCACGAGGCGATGGGGACCAACTACGACGCCAGCATCGTCGAACTCGCCTACAAGGAGGGCAAACAGAAAGGCACGGAACGGAAACGCGCCGTCGACAACGCGACCGACACCGAGGAGATCTGGGAGACGGTCATCAGCGCCGAACTCGACGACGTCGAACCCGCCGACGACGAGGACACGACCAGCCGGGCCACCGACTTGCCCTCCGCCGTCTCCGATCTGCCCGAGATGACCGACCAACCGGATCGGGACCCCGAACAGACCGAATTCCCCGACTTTCTGGAGTAGTTACTGTGGCAGTTCGAGGTTCACGACGGCCCCCTCGGCCCTGTCGCCGATCCAGGCGCGCCCGCCGTACTGTTCGAGGACCGACGCCGTCAGGAAGAGTCCGAGGCCTTCCCCGTCGCTGTCGATCCCTCGCTCGCTGGGCTCGAACACGTCCGTCCGAACTTTCTCCGGAATGCCGGGGCCGTTGTCCGCGACCGAGAGAACCACCGCGTCCTCGCGCTGTTCGACCGACACCTCCACCCGCGGGTCCTCGGTGTCGTTGTGTTCGACTGCGTTCGCCAGCACGTTCGCGACTGCCCGCCCGAGCAAGTCGTTGGCCTGGACGGTACAGTCCTCCGGGATCGAGCCGACCACCTCGAAGGTCCCCTCGGGGAACGTCTCGCGAGCCGCGGCCAACTCCTCGGACAGGACTGCCTCGAGGTCGACCGGCAGCAGGGTCGGCTCCTCGGTGAGCGTTCGCGTGATGTCCCTGATCTCCTCGATGGTCGCCGTCATCTCGTCGGCCCGGTCGATCACCGTCTCGGCGTGATCGGCACCGTCGTCGTCGACACGCGCTTCCAGCAGCTGTGCCTGCCCCCGGATGACCGTCAGTCCGTTCAGCAGGTGGTGGCGCAGGATGCGGTTCAGCACCTCGTTGGTCTCCTGCTGGCGCTCGACGAACTCCTGTTCGAGCTGGGCCTGCGTCGCCGCCTCGGCGTTCTGTTTGGCCCGGACCTGTGCGATCCCCACCAGCAGGCCGAAGAAGCCGCCGGCGACGATCTCCGTCATCGACTCGACGCTCATCGGCACGTCCTGGCCCAGCAGTCCCAGCAGGACCGACCACCCGGCCAGCCCTACCATCGTGTAGATCCCCAGCGCGTACCAGACCGCGACCGTCCGACGCCCCTCCGTCGTCAGGTCCTGCTTGTGGAGTTTCAGCCCCTGCCAGACGATCAGCGTCACGAAAAGCGCCGGCAACACGAGATCCAGCGCCCGGAAGAACGGCTCGTCGACGCGCATCCGGACCAGTCCGACGAACAACACGAGCAAGACGAGACTCACGACGGGAACGATCCACTCGAAGAACGTGTCGATGACCCACTCGTCGACGTCGGCCCAGTCCATGTCCCCTGGTTTTCCCTGTCCGACTCGCCGCCTTATGTGTATCGGAGTGGCAGATCCAGGCCGACCGACCATCCCTGCTCCCTCGGATGTGAGGACGAACCTTTTACTCGGATGCTGACGATAGCGGTACCAACGGAAGCATCGAGTGGGTGTCGTGGGGACGACACAGCGAACGCTTCCGGGGGGTCAACGGATGGGACAGACACGAGACGACGGAACCGTGTACAGTGTGATCGACCGAGCGGCGCGACTGGCGCTCGCGCTCGCCGTTCTCGGCGTGGCCGTCGCCGGCGTCGCCGCCGCCGACAACGCGACGACGCCGGCACCCGCCACGCCGGCCCCGGCCGCCGACGATCCCGGCGCGCCCGGACCAGCCGACGCGAGCGCCGAGATGGCGATCCCGTCGGCGACCGGTCCCGTCGCCGGTGCCGGCATCGCCGCGGGCATCGCCATCGGCTTCGGCCTGTTCTCCCGATTTGGCCGGGAGGAGTGAGTCCGGGGGTGGCGAATTGAGCACCGCAGGTATGCGCCGGCCGGGTGTGTGACTGCGTCAGGCCATTGGCTGTGACGCCTGGTGTACTTCTGGACGTCCGATTGCGATCACGCGTCGATGGTCGCAGACACCCTTCGTGCTGACGGTCGTGTCATAACCGACGAGATCGGCAAGGAGTCAGTACCCCTCGATCAGACGATCACCCGTCCTAACCTGCGTCAGTGAAGGGCGCAAAGACGTGTATCTTAGCGGCTGAATGGAGCGAACAAACAGTTTAAGTGAGATACAGGGCAAACCACACTACACCATTATAATGAGCGAGAACATCTCTTCTGACTCTTCCAAGTCGAAAGTCGAACGGGTGGAATCGATGAAGAAATACCAGAAGCGGGCCGAACTTCTCCGGGGCAGCTTTCAAAATATTGGTCGTGCCAAGTGGGTCGACTCGACTGACGTGGACGACGATGGCTTCACGTATAACGTCGTTGACCTCTTTTCGGGTGCAGGCGGATTAACTCTCGGATTCGAGGAGGCAAATTATAACAGTGTTCTCGGAATCGAACACGACGAGGATGCCGCGGCTACCTACGAACACAACTTCGAGAACGCGACACAACTCAACAAGGATATTCGGGAAGTAACCGCACAAGAAGTACGAGAAGCGATCGGTGACAAAGAAATCCACGTCCTGCTTGCTGGGTTTCCCTGCCCAGGGTTCTCTATCGCAGGGGAGCGTGATCCAGAGGACGAGCGTAATTTCCTCTATCAAGAGATTATCCGATTGATCGACGCTATCGACCCGTGGTTCCTGGTGATGGAGAACGTTCCGGGGATTACGACGATCGAGGACGGTAAAGCGTACGATGCGATCCTCGACGACTTCGAGGACGCAGGCTATCCACTCGCCACACAAATTCTCGAAGCCGCCGATTACGAAGTCCCACAGATCCGCTCACGAAGTGTCTTCATCGGGAACAAATTCGGCCTCGAAAACCCATATCCGAAAAAAGTCCTCAGCGAAGAGGAGTATTTGGAATGTGATACATACATCTCTGATTTGAAAGATACAGCGCGCGACCCGTCAATCAACCACGAATGGACAGATCACAGGGACGATACGATAGAACGCATCTCGGAGGTTGACCCCGGCGAATCCCTGTACGACAGTTACAAGGACGCATGGAAGCGGCAATATCCCGGTGCCCCGTGTATGGCGATCAAAGAGAATCACGGCGGCGTACACATCCACCCTGAACTAGACCGTTGTATCTCCGCCCGTGAGATGGCACGTCTCCAGACGTTCCCGGATGACTTCCATTTCGAGGGTCGTATGAAACGAACCTTCGTTCAAATCGGGAACGCCGTTCCGGTCAACCTCGCCAAACACGTCGCTCTCGGGCTTCGACCGACGCTCGACGAGGTTCGAGAAGACCACATCGAGAACGCTTAATCGCTGGTGTCTTCCAACGTCAATTGTTTTTCACCCGAACCACCGATATCCAACACGGTCCCCTCTAAATCAATATCTTCGCTGAACGCGATGCTTTCTCGGATCCGTTCGTTGAGTTCTCGCCGCCATCGGTCGAAGTTGTACCAGCCACAGCCGACACAGCCGACTTCTGCTTCGGGCCCGTTCTCGGGAACACCCTCCGGCCACGTCGGCCCGCCGCGATACCAGAATTCGATCCCCATCGGTGCGCCTCGTTCTCCCGTCTCGATACAGTGTTCGCAAGCCCGTGACTTCAGCAAATTGTGGTTTCCCTTTCCGTCGTCCTTCAACAGCTGGAACTTGCGCTCGATCTCCCTCTCGCTGATCTCCTCGGCGTACGATTCTTCGACGCCGCCCCATCGTTCCATCGGGAATCGATGGTCGATGACCAGATCGTGAAGCTGCCGTTGTCGATTTTCGATTACGTCTCGATGGTCGTAATGCTCCAATATTTTCTGTTTAACAGCTTCGGGGATGTTCGCAGCGGCATTCGCTGTTTTCCGTTCACCAGTCCATCGATCGTGTCGAGTCGTCTCCCCACAAACATCACAGTGCTGATCTTCCGATTCGATCTCGAAGCCCGGTCGGGTCTTGGTTCCGCGTTCGAGCCCCTGGATACCGCCTCCCCCAGCGATCTGGTCCGTTTCTACGTGGCCGTACTCGTGACTTCGACAGTGCCAATTCCTGTCTGAAAGAACGGATAGTACTTTGAATTGCTTGCTGTCACGGCTGCGATATTCGTCGGCCAACGCGTCGGTGAGTTCGTCGTCAGATAGGGTTTCGAGATCGTCTTTCGTAACTGGCATCTCCTGAAGTGAACACGACGCCCCAGAATAGATGTTTCCCCTATACGTACACCGCACGATCACATTGATCGCATATCATCTACGCATCGAGCACAACCGCGATGCGCACTTCTATTACGGTTGGCAGTGGAGAGCTACTTCGACGATTGGCCGATTCAGTGCCTGCTTCGAACGTGCGTTCGGAGTCGCTTCGCGGCGGCCCCGTCCGAGGTCGAACCCGGACACCGTTTCGACTCCCGCTCCGATACCTGCGACTCACGAATCGTTCCTCGCAGATATGCGCCGGCCGGGAATTGAACCCGATGGCAACTCCTCGCCACCGCTCGGATTTGCGTGATTCAAGTCCCTCTGACGATATCGCTCGTCACGTCCGTTCCTCGCAGATATGCGCCGGCCGGGAATTGAACCCGGGCTATGAGCTTGGGAAGCTCATGTCCTACCACTAGACCACCGGCGCACTCATTCATTTGCGCACCGAGCCTCGCCTCACTCGCTCGGCGAGACACCGGCGCGCACATCCGTTCGCGCCGAACACCATCTCGCTTCGCTCGATGGGACCCCGGCGCGCTCGATTCGTGGTACCGGGTCCCGGCACTTGAACGTAGCGCTTCGCTCGACTGGCTCCAGCGACCGTTGCACGCGCCGTAAGCCGAATCAAACCGGCTGCTCACTCGACCGACCGCCGAACAACAGTTGCAGACCGTTGCTATCCCACGAATAACCAAGCCGTCCTCGCCCCTGGCATGGATGTATGCCAGCCAACAATCCACGCCGCGCCGCCGGTGTCGTTCTGGTGGCCACACTCCTCGGGGCCCTTCTGGTCGCCGGGGCGACGGCGGGCCTCGCACAGGACGGGGACGAGACGCCGGACAACGAGACCGAGGACGGGACGGCACAGGTCCGGATCGCTCATGCGGTCCCGAACGCGCCGGCCGTCGACGTCGCCGTCGACGGTGAGACGGTCCTCGAAAACGTCACGTTCGGGACCGTCAGCGACTACCTGTCGGTCGACGCGGGCGCTCGACAGGTGACCGTCACGGCCGCCAACGACTCCGAGGCGGTCTACTACGACGAGACGCTCCCCATCCGGACCGGTACCTACACCGTCGCCGCGGCCGGCGAGGTCGGTGACGACGCCGCCGAGCCGTTCACGCCCGTCATCCTCCTCGACGAGGGCACCGAACCCGACGAGGACGAGGCGCTGGTCCGACTCGCCCACCTCGCGCCCGACGCGCCCGCCGTCGACGTGACCGTCGTCGAGACGGACGAGGCGCTGTTCGAGAACGTGAGCTTCGCCAACAGTAGCGAGTACCAGACTGTCCCGGCCGGCAACTACACTCTCGACGTGCGGCCGGCCGACGACGCGGACGCCGACCCCGTCGCGACGGTGAACGTCACCCTCGACAACGGGACCGCCTACACCGGCTTCGCCGTCGGCTACCTCGACCCCGAGGCGGCGGCCGGTGACGAACCGTTCGACGTGGTGCTGGAAGCCGACCAGCTCACGGCACCGACCGTGGAGAACGAAACCGGCGAGACGCCCGACATCCAGGTCGAAACCGCCGCGGAGACGCCGACCGACGACGGAGACGACGCCGCGGAGTGAACAGGAGCCTCGACCGGCCAGCCGAACGGGCCGCTGATCCCGTTCTTTTCTGCCCGCTCGAACCGGACACGCGTCCGGAAATCAGGGTGCGTCGGGACGTATTAGTCCATCGGGGTCGAACGGGACCCCATGGCAGAGACGGACCACATCGCACGTGCCGACCAGCCGCTCGATCTCTCGCTGTCGACGGCGGAACTGGACGCCCGTCGGGATCACATCACGTCGTTCATCACGGACCAGCTGGAGGCGGCGGGCGTCGGGGACGCGATCATCGGACTTTCCGGGGGGATCGACAGCACGCTGACCGCGTATCTGGCCGTCGAGGCACTCGGGGCGGACAGCGTCCACGGGCTGGTGATGCCCAGCGAGGTCAACCGCGAGGAGAACATGAGCGACGCCGAACGCGTCGCGGAGACGCTCGGTATCGAGTACGACGTGATCCCGGTCGAACCCATCGTCGACACGATCCTCGACGTGGTGCCGGGGACTGATCCCGCGGTCGACGTGGAGACCGAATCCCGCCGGATGGCCGTCGGGAACCTCCGGGTCCGGGCGCGTGCGGTCCTGAACTACTTCTACGCGAACCAGAACGACGCGCTCGTACTGGGGACTGGCAACCGGAGCGAGGCGCTGGTCGGCTACTACACGAAGTACGGCGACGGCGCGGTCGATTGCCACCCCATCGCCAACCTCTACAAGGGACAGGTGCGCCAGCTGGCCAAACACCTCGGCGTCGAGGACGATCTGGCGGAGAAGACCGCTAGCGCCGAGATGTGGTCGGGCCAGACCGACGAACAGGAACTCGGGTTGACCTACGAGACGCTCGACTCGGTGCTCGCGCTCCACGTCGACGGGCCGCTCTCGAAGTCCGCGACCGCCCGCGAGATCGGCGTGGAACCGTCGGTTATCGACCGGGTGGTCGGGCTGTACGAGCGGAGCGCACACAAGCGACGGATGCCACCGGGACCGGAACCGCTGTCCTAACTGCTCTCGGCGACGACCCGAATGCTGTCACCGTCCTGCAGGACGTACGACGACGGATCGACGTCGTTCCCGTTGACGGCGACTGTGACGTTCGTGTTCGCATCGCTCTCGTTGTAGGTCGTTCCCTGGAAGGTGACCGACGAGTCGGTGACGCCGATGCCCAGCGTCGACATGGCGTACTCCAGGGTCACGCCCTGGGCGTGTTTGTGCCACTGCTGGCCGTTGCCGTTCTCGAAGTGGAACGCGTCGTCGCGGAGCTGATACTGCTCCTGACTGAAATCGAGTGCGTTCCCGTCGACGACCACGTCGATGCTCCCGTGCTGGTGGACGCTCTGGTACCTGTAGGGTGTCTGTTCGACCTCACCGACGCTCCCGCTGGCGGCCGCGGGACCGCTCCCGCCGCCGACGTTGAGGACGAACACGACGTAGACGAGGACGGCAACCGTGAACAGGAGCGTCCCCGCGATGATGACCGGGCCGGTCGGAAACTCCCCCGCTTCGTCGTCGCCGACGTGGTCGGCGACCCGGCGGCGGTCGATCCGGCTCAGTTCCGATTCGTCGTGCTCGGCGTGCAAGTGTTCGAGATACGCCCCCTCTCCCTCGAACGACCCGTCGCAGTAGTTACATTCCGGCATGAGACTCCCCGTTTCGTACCGCCACACTTCGAGACTCCACGGTTCAACCTTTTCGGTCCGGCAGTTCTCGCGGGCCGGGGCGTCAGGCCCGGTCGAAGTCGGCCGCGGCGTGCAGATCCGCGAACGCGTCCGCTTCCCGCCGTTCCTGCTCGGTCGTGCCGGCGTCGTCGCGCAGTCGGCGCTTGAGGACGGCCAGCGCGCCGTGGTCGTTGGCCGCGATCTCGTCCGCCACGGCCCGAGGGTCGGCGGTGACCCGTGAGAGCAGTCCCATCCGGAGTGCCGCCTCGGCGTCGACGACCCGGCCCGACAGCGCGATGTCCATCGCCTCGCCCTCCCCGACCACGCGGGGAAGGCGCGCGGTGCCGCCCCAGGCCCCGAACAGACCGAGTTCCACGCCAGTCTCGGCGAAGGTCGCGTCCGCGGTGCCGACCCGGAGGTCACACGCGAGCGCGAGTTCGACGCCACCGCCACGGGCGGGCCCGTCGATCCCTGCGACGACGACGGGCTCGCTGTCCTCGATGGTGCGGGCGACTACCTGTCCGTGGGCGGCGAACTCGCGGGGATCGGCGAGGTCGGCGACCACGTCGAGGTCGGCCCCGGCACAGAAGGCGTCGCCGGCCCCCTGCAGGTAGACGACGGGTGCGTCGGCGTCGGTGACGGCCGCTTCGAGGGCGTCCAGCCCCGACGGGGTGAGCGCGTTGCGTCGCTCGGGCCGGTCGAGCGTGACGACAAGCACGCCGTCGGCCCGTTCGGTCGTTATCATGCGGGGTCCGTGGTCGGTCGTTTCCAAAGGTCTTTGCCTTTCCCCCCGCTAGTTCGGCGTAATGGACGAAGCCGCTGCGGTTCGGCGAGCGGCGCTGGAGGCCGTCGACGACGTCGATCCGGATCGTCTCTTCGAGCGCATCGAACAGCGCATCGAGGGCGGGTCGATGGCGCCGGGCGCGCTGACGCTGTGCAGTGCAGCGGCCGTCGCCGAGGGTGCCGAGACGCCATCGGCCGGGTCCGAGGAGGCGGTCGGCACCGACGGACTCGACGACCGCGCCGCCGGTGTCCAGCTTATCTACGAGGGACTCCGGCTCACTCGCTCGCTGGCTCACGCCGAACCCTGGGCCGGTCACGATCGGCTCGACGACTGGTCGACCTCCGCCGTCGCGGCGGCACGGCCCGGCGACGACGGGAAAGAACTCGCGGCCGCCGCGGCCGATCTGGACGTCCTGGTCGCGGACATCCTCGTCGCACGCGGCTTCTACCTCCTCGCACGAACCGAGGCGGCCGAGGCCGCCGTCACGGTCGTCCGCTCGTTCGGCCAGGATCAAACTGTGCGCCGGGAGACCGACGACCCCACGCTCGACGGCAACCTCGAAGCCGACGTGTTCGAGCTGGCCGTCGTCGCCGGGACCACCGCCGCCGGCGGGAGCGCCCCCGTCGGACTCCGGGAGTTCGTCACCGATCTCGCGACCGTGGAGGGCGAGCTGCCCCAGGCCGAGGCCGTCCTCACCGGCGAGGTCCGCGACCGACTCGGGGGACTCGTCGGGACCGACCCCTCGCCCGCCAGCGGTGCGCGGACCTCCGCCGACCATTAAATCGAAACGCATAAAGACAATCTCCTGCTACTCCTGAGTGCAGCACGCGCCTGGGTAGCTTAGCGGTAAAGCGCGTCCTTGGTAAGGACGAGACCCCGGATTCAAATTCCGGCCTAGGCTCTTTTCGTTTCTCAGGGTCTGTACGGAGTAATACCGGAAGATTCGGCCGTCCTTCGAAGCCTCCTGTTTCGAGAATGCGTCCATCTAGCTGCTACGATATCGGACCGTGGCCAACCTTTATTTTCTCCCGGGATGCACTCGAAGATACGTCCGTTCGGGCCAACAGCTGTCCGAGCGGACGGGCTCCGGTCAACGAGCCCCGAAGTCCGGGCCCATGACGCCGAGCGCGAGGATATCGCCCACGTAGTACAGAACAGTACTGCGGTCGAGGCCGAGGTCACGGACAAGCCTTGCCTGCCACGAGCGAGTGGGTACAACCCCGAGCGAGATAGGCAGGGCCGTTGACTTCCCGCCTCAGGCTTTCTTGCAGGACCCGACTCGTGGGTACTGCCTGGGTTTCTCGACACCTCACCGCACCTCTCACTCTTCTTGAATTTCACGCATGATAATCAGCCAAAAGATACTTTACCCATCCGCGCATACCGATGAATAGGCACCAACACGGTGCCACCCCCCACCCCCCACCCCCACCGATCCCCCACCCTTTCTACTTCGACGCTATACCCCCGAGCGACAGCCGTGTGTCGGCACACAGTCGGGATCGCGCGACCGACAGATTCCGTGCTAGAGAACCACAATCCCTTATATTCGTTAGCTCGCTCTAGGTCCGGGAGGGCGATTAAAGAGTTTTAACATTATAGACCATAACATTTTTCTGCTGATGTATACTCGTGACGGATGCGTACGAACAGACACCGCGGCAACGCGGGCGGAGTTCCAATGTTACCGGGTACGATCCGTCGCAGATTCCAGTCGTCAGCCGCTGTCGGCACGTGGGCACAGTGGGCGGTTCGCGCCGTCGCTGGTTCCCGGAGTGGGGTCGACCGGCTGGGTCGAGGACGGTCGCTGATCGGTTCCGGAACCCGCTCGCGCGGTTCCTGGACGGCACCCAGGTCCCACCGTCCCAGAGCCGTTTCGACAGAGATAAACCAATTCTACTGGAGGACCTAAACGCAATAACCATGGCACACGATTCAGATGGGGACGACCCCGTTGCGAGCAGCGTCAAGAGCACAGAGCCGTACATCAAGGACGTCGACAACAAGAAGGCACGCGAACTGCGCGAGCAGCTGAACAACGAAGACTTCGTCTTCGCGCCCGGTCTCTACCACGCGCTGGACGCCCGACTGGCCGAGATGGCCGGTCTGGACGCCGCGTACATGTCGGGTTACTCGACGGTTCTCGGTCAGTTCGGCTTCCCGGACCTCGAGATGGTCGACATGCGCGAGATGGTCGAGAACGCAAAGCGCATCGTCGAAGCGACCGAGCTTCCGGTCATCGCGGACTGTGACACCGGCTACGGTGGCATCCACAACGTCCGCCGCGCGGTCCGTGAGTACGAGAAGGTCGGCGTCGCCGCGGTCCACATCGAGGACCAGACGACGCCCAAGCGCTGTGGGCACATCGCCGGCAAGAAGATCGTCTCCCGCGAAGACGCCAAGGCCCGCTTCGAGGCCGCCGTCGACGCGAAGCAGGACGAGGACACGATCATCATCGCCCGGACCGACGCCTACGGCTCGGCCAACGGCGACTGGGAGGAACACCTCGAGCGCGGTCGGATGTACGCCGACGCCGGCGTCGACCTGGTCTGGCCCGAGATGCCCGACCCGTCCCGCGAGGACGCCGTCAACTACGCCGAGACCATCCACGAGACCCACCCCGACCTGAAGCTGGCCTTCAACTACTCCAGCTCGTTCGCCTGGTCCGAGGAAGAGGACCCGCTCACGTTCCAGGAACTGGGCGACCTCGGCTACAAGTACCAGTTCATCACCCTGTACGCCCTGCACTCGGGCGCACACGCGGTCTACGAGGACATGAAGAACATCGCGCAGAACGACGAAGAAGCGCAGTGGGACCTCGAGGACCGCTACCTGGGTCACGAGACCGAGAGTCACCACCAGCTCTCGTTCGTCCCGCGCTTCCAGAACATCGAAGCGCAGTTCGACCCCGAGGCCGCCAAGCGCCAGGAGGAGTCCGCCGGCTTCAGCGACGAAGAGGAAGGAGCCGTCATCAACTCCGACCAGGACGACTGATCGGCTAACCGCAACTTTTCTTTCGACGCGAACCGGATAGCGGCTGCTTCGTCCGTCTGCGTCCGTCGAAACCGAGTCGCCTGCTCAGTCGTCTGCGGCCCGATCGACGACGGTCACGACCACGTCCCAGTCGGGGTGGCCGTCGTCGCCGTCCACGTCCCAGCCGCCTTCGATGTCGATACCGTTCTCGTGTGCCAACCGTATCAGCTTGGTGAGTAGCCGCTCGAAACTCGCCGCGTCAGGAACGCTCAGGTGTGGGTCCTCCATGGTGTCCTCACGGGGTATGCAGTGACTTCGGTAGAACCGGTGCCTCGTGTCGCCCCGCCGCGAGGTCCGTAGCAGTGTACAACGCCGTACTCACTGCTATGGGGCCCCGACTTAATAACTCCCGGATTAGCTTGGTATACCATGCAATTTTCGCCAACCCGGGTGCCGTCCCCGGATTCATGTCTGAGAAATTTAAAAAGAACCGGGGTGGCTTATGCCTGGGCCATGTAGCCTCGTATACCAAGGCACCCACATTTGACCCCAGAACCAGAACCAGCGGACACTGAATCGCTCATGAGTGTCATCGTAGAGATGGAAGTCGCCGCGAGTGATTTCGAGCTAGGTCGCATCCTCGATGTCGTCTCCGGCGTACGAATCGAGGTGGAAACGATGGTGCCCGCCGGCGAGCGAGCGGTGCCTTTGTTCTGGGTCTACGACGGCGATCAGAATTCCTTCGAGTCTCGCGTCCGGGAGCACCCGGCCGTCGACGCGGTCACCGAGATAGACGAGTTCGAGGATCGCACGCTGTACGCCATCGACTGGAACGTCGAGTTCGACCACTTCTTCGGGGCGATCGTCGAGAACGAGGGCCACGTGCTGGCCGCGACGGGTCACAGCGACGCCTGGCAGTTCGAGCTCCGGTTTCCCGATCACGACAGCCTCTCGGCGTTCCGGGAGTCGCTGGACGACGCCCGGATCAACTTCGAGGTGATCCGGGTGTACAACCCCACGAAACCCGATGCCGGCCCCTGGTTCGGGCTGACGCCGACCCAGCGGGAGGCGCTGGTGCTGGCCGTCGAGTCCGGCTACTACGACATCCCGCGGACCTGCACGACCGTCGAACTGGCCGAGAAACTGGACATCTCCGACCAGGCAGTAACCGAACGGCTCCGCCGGGCCATCGTGAATCTGGTCAACCACTCGCTACTGGTGACGGCCGACGACGACTGATCGGTCCGCCCGACATGGAACGCCGTTCATCGTCTGCCGGGTACCTGACCGGGGCATGGCAAACCATGCACTGGCTACAACTGGGTTCCGACTGTGGGATAGAACGTCTCACAATGACTTCCGCGGGACCCGAGGGCGGCGGTCGTGAAGTGCACGACCCGGCCGAACCGTCGTTCGGCCGGTGGCTCGAACTCCTGGCCAACAGCGACCGCCGTCTGGTGCTCTCGACGCTGCTGGAGAACGGCGACGACAGGCTCCCCGTGGGTGTCCTGACCGACGTGATCGCCCGCGAGCGGCCCGAGGACGTGACGCCGCAGTCGGTCCTGATCGACCTCCACCACGTCCACCTGCCGAAGCTCCAGCGCGCGGACGTCATCGAGTACGACGCCGACGAGTCGCTGGTTACCTACCGGGGCCACGAGGACCTCGAACGGTGTCTGGCCGCTATCGAGGACCTCGCGGCCGACTGACTCGCCGGGGCGGTCCGGACGGTAGGCACCCGCACAGCCGCCTCTCGACTCGATTCGGCCAGCTTTAAGAACCGCGGAGTAGTCCCTCCGAGTGACTACAATGACTGCAATCGACAAGCGTCTCCACGACCGAAAGTTCGTGCGGACGTTCTTCACGACCCCGACAGCAGAGAGCGGTGCCGACGACTCCGCGAAGAAGCTCCGAAGCGCCATCGGTCTGCGCGGGATGCAGGCCCCCGACGTGTGGGTGCCGGACAACGAGGACGCCACCGCGCCCAATATGCGCGACGAGGGTGCCGAGAACATCGCCGAAGTCGTCGCCGACGAGGGCGACGAGTTCCCCGGCGAGATTCACCCCCGCGTCGTCTGGCACCGCGACAGCCCCAGCACGCGCTACAAGGGCTTCCAGCATATGCTCGAGATCGCCGACCCCGAGAACGGGGCCGTCGAGAACATCGACGGGTTCGTCATCCCGGAAGTCGGCGACATCGACGACTGGAAGAAAGCCGACGAGTTCATCACCATCGTCGAGAACGAGTACGACCTCGAAGAGGGCTCGCTCGCGATGTCCGTCATCATCGAGTCCGGCTCCGCCGAGCTGGCCATGGGCAAGCTCCGCGAGGAGATGGGCAAGGCCGACAACAACCTCGAACGCCTGTTCCTGCTGGTCGACGGTGAGGTCGACTACACCAAGGATATGCGCGCGATCACGCCGACCGGCGGCCTCCCCGAGTGGAAGGAACTCCGCCACAACACCTCCCGCGCGGCCAGCGCCGCCGGCTGTATCTCCGTCGACGGTCCCTACGACGACATCCGCGACGTGGACGGCTACCACGAGCGCATCACTGCCAACAACGCGATGGGGATGCTCGGCATCTGGTCGCTGACGCCGGGCCAGGTCGTCGAGGCCAACAAGAGTCCGCTCCCGCCGGAAGAGGGCTACTGGATCATCGACGCCGACGGTCGCGAGGTCGAACTCGAAAGTCGAGAGGGCGTCGAGGTCTACAGCGGCGACCGGATCGAACTCGAAGCAGAGGACGGCGGCTACGAACTCGAAGTCGGCAGTGACGAGATCTTCGTCGAGTCCGAGGAGGACCTCGCCGCGGAACTGCTCGATCTGGTCGACTACGTCCCGAGCATGGACGACATCGTCGACTCCATGGAGGAGTTCGAGGCGGCCAAGGAGGCCGGCAAGGGTGCCATCGCGATGACCCGCGCGGCCACCATCGAGATCGACGGCGTGCAGGTCGACGTTTCCAGCGACCGGATGTGGGACGAGGCGACCTACCAGGCCCTCATGACCCCCGTCGCGCTGTTCCAGGACGTCTACGAGAACCGTCCGGACCAGCACGACGACCTCGCGGAACTCTACGGCGAGGACGTCGTCGACCGCGCGATGGACGTCGGCAACTAACGGCTCTAACGCACTCGTTTTTTACAGCCAGCCGGACAGATCAGCCGCTGGACCGCCGTTCGCGAACGGCGTCTCCGCGAACGGGACGGGCCGTGGGCGGTCCCGTTCGGCCAGCAGTGACTCGGCGGCCGCGCGGTCGGCCGCGCCGGCGTCGACGACACCCCAGGGCGGCCAGAACGCGGCGTAGACGAAACTGCCGTGTGAGCGATCCCACCGCAGGTACATATCGGCCTCGTCGGCGCTGGTCACCAGGCACACGTCGCCGTCGGTCACCCGCGTCACCTCGACGTAGTCGGCCAGATCGAGATCACCCAGATCACCGCCGTCGCCCAGCGCCCCCCAGAGCAGTCGACAGGGCCGGCTATCGGTGTACTGAAACAACACGTCACGCACAGCGTCCCGATCGGACATCAGCCTGTGTAACGTGACCAATACGCATAAGCCTCCGGGTCCCGCCGGATACCGCCTCGACACGGCACTCGGGCGGCGTGACCGTCCGGCCGCTCCCGCACCGACAGCGGGGCTAGTGTTTTTATCCATGGTGGCATACCACACACCCATGAAGTTCGTTATCGTCGGCTTTGGGCGCGTCGGGATGCGCACCGCACAGACCCTCCAGTCGGAAGGGCACGAGGTCGTCATCGTCGAGCGCGACCACGACAAGATCGCTCGCGCCGAATCGGAGGGCTTTGCCGTCGTCGAGGGTGACGGAGCCGAAGAGGACGTGCTGGACGCGACTGGAATCGAGGCGGCAGACGCCATCGCCGCGCTCACGGGTGACCTCAACACGAATTTCGCGGCCTGTATGGTCGGAAAACACCACGGCTGTCGAACGGTACTGCGAATCGACGAGGACTACCGCGAGGAGATCTACGAGAAGTACGCCGAGGATGTCGACGAGATCATCTACCCCGAACGGCTCGGGGCCGCCGGCGCGAAGACCGCGTTGCTCGGCGGTGACTTCAACGTCCTCGCGGATATCACCGAACAGCTCTCGGCGGCCAGTGTGCAGATCCCCGAGGACTCGCCGATGATCGGCAAACGCGTCGTCGAGATCGATCTCCCTGCCGACGCCCGCGTCTACGCCCACGGGCGCGCGAACGAAGCCATGACGATCCCACTGCCACAGACCGAGATCCAGGCCGACGACAGCGTGGCCCTGATCTCACATCCGGACTCGCTGCCGGCCGCTCGCGAACAGTTGCGCGGCGAGAGTGCCTGAGCCGTCGCTCGCCGGTCGCGGTGAAAGGAAGTGGGGTGGGGTCAACGGTGTCCGGGCGCGCGAAAGGATGGGAGACTGAGGCCGTCTTGGCGCGCCCTAATTTTCGGATGGTCCGGGAGTTACTTAAATTCGCGTCAGACATCCGTCACACCCGCGAAACCGCGCGACAGCGAGTCCCCGCGAGACAGGCCGCCATTCCTGTGTGGAAGGGGCTAGCCGATTCCAGTCACGTGTAACTCGTCGAGAAACGCCGAACGGTTCCTGATAACGCTGATATGGCGGGGGTCCCGAGAGCGTGCCGTGGCCGTTTCCACCGTCGAGCGTGTCGACCAGTGGCTTCCCGTCGCCGTCGGAGACCTGACGGGCGCGTTAGGGGATTCGGTTACGGTGTTGCCCCTCGTGGTGGCGCTGGGTGCGCTGACGCCCGCGTCGCTGCCCCACGTTCTCGTCGGCTTCGGTGTCTTCCAGATCGTCTGGGGGCTGCGGTACGGCCTCCCGCTGTCGGTCGAGCCGATGAAGGCGCTGGCGGGACTGGCCATCGCCGGCGCGCTGACCTACGGCGAACTCGTCGCCGCCGGTCTGCTCGCGGGCGGTGTCTTGCTCGTCCTCGGCGCAACTGGGACGCTTTCCCGCCTCCAGACCGTGGTCGGCCGGCCGGTCATCCGCGGCGTCCAGTTTGCTGTTGCCCTCCTGCTCGCCCAGGCCGGTCTCGACCTCGCGCTGGGCGATCCGGGCGTGGCGGCCGTCGGTGCGGCGCTGGCTGGCGTGGTCGCCGTCACCGGCTACCGCCGCGCCGCCGCGCTGGTCGTCCTCGCGGCCGGCACCGTCTGGACCGCGGTCGCTGCGGGCGTCCCCGCACCCGCCGTTCCCGCCGCGTCGCTGTTTCCGACCGGCGGCCCCACGCTGACCATCGGCGCGGTCGAGGGCACACTCGCCCAGCTCGCGATGACCGTCGGCAACGCCGCGGTCGCGACCTCGTTGCTCTGTGCGGACCTGTTCGACCGCGAGGTGTCGCCGGATCGGCTCGCCCGGAGCATGGGCGGGATGTCCCTGGCCGCGGTGCCGCTGGGCGGCCTGCCGATGTGTCACGGCAGCGGCGGCCTCGCCGGGAAGTACGCCTTCGGCGCGCGCAGTGGGACCGCCAACGTCGTCCTCGGCGTGCTCTATCTCGCCGGCGCGCTTGTGGCCGGCCTCTGGCTGTCCTTCCCGATGGCGCTGCTTGGCACCCTGCTCGGCGTCGTCGCCGTCCAGCTCGGCCGGGTCGCGCTCGACACCGACCACCTGCCGCTCGTGGGCGCGATCGGCCTGCTCGCCGTGGCGACCAACGTCGGCATCGCCTTTCTCCTCGGACTCGCCTACTGGCTCGCCCGCGAGCGCTGGCTCGCGTAAGCGGTGGGTTTTCGGCACGGGCCCACCCACTCCGGGTATGACCTGGGCGGACCTGTTCGACCGCGCCGACGAGTACGACGTCGACCTCGTGACTATTCGCGAGCGGCTGGCGGCCCGCAGAGGTGACGAGGATGACTGACGGACCGAACCCCGCCCGGTTCGTCGCGGACGCGGACGTGCTGGCGGCCGACCTGCTCGTGGACGGCCCCGCCCGCGAGGCTCTCGACATCGCACGGGCCCACGACTGGGTGTCGCTGCTCGCCAGCGACCGCCTGCTCGACGACGCCGAGGCCGTGATCGCCGACTGTGCCGACGCCGCTCTGGCTGGCGAGTGGCGCGAGACGATCGAGGCCCTGCGCGAACCCGTCGAGCACCCGCCCGGCGACCACCCGGCGCTCGCTTCCGCTTACAACGGCGACGCCCCGCACCTCCTCACCTTCGACGAGGATCTCCAGTCGGTCCAGGCCGGTGCCGCCCTCCGGAAACACGTCGACGTGAGCGTCCGCGACCCGCGGGCGTTCGTCTCGCTGTTCGATCCCGAGTCGATGTACGAAGTCGTCGTCGGCGGTGCGTATCCCGGCCCGGACCGGGACCCGCGAACCTGACACTCAGACGCCGGTTCCGTCGTCGCCCGCGAACGTCCCTTTCTGCTCGAAGTTCTTCGAGAACACGTAGTACACCACCGATGCGTCGAACAGGCCCGCGACGGGCGCGAGCAATCGAAGTTGGCTGTCCTGAAACACGAACCAGAGCGCCGCGGCGAGGATCGCCCCCGACAGCAGTCCCACGACGGCGGCGATCCGTTTCCCTTTCGTCCCCAGCATACCTGTCAGTGTAACTCTATTTCACATAGATGCTTCGCTCCTGCGCGGACTGCGACTGGTCCGATATCCCTCGCTAGCGCTCGGCTCCCGATCGCTCACTTCGCTCGCTCTCGGGACTTCCGGGAGAACGGCGTTCTCCCGGCGTACTGGTCGCTAGCGCTCCCGGTACCACTCCCCGAACTTCGCCAACGCCCGCCCGCGATGGGAGACCGCGTTCTTCTCCTCCGGCGTCATCTCCGCGAAGGTCGTCCCGTCGTGCTCGAAGATCGGATCGTAGCCGAAGCCACCCTCTCCACGCGGCGCGACGATCTCGCCGGGAACGTACCCCTCGAAGATCTTCACCGGTAGATCGCCCGTGGCCACCTGATCGTCCGTCGTCGCCGCCGCGCGCTCCTCGGCACTCTGGTCCTGCCCGCGGCGCTCGCGGGTCGCACCGCTCCCCGTTCGCTCGTCCCGAGACCCGTCCTCCGTCCGGGTCTCGTGATCGACTGGCTCCGGCGACGCGTCGAAGCCCTCGCCGTCGCAGTAGGCCAGTACCGTCTTGAACGACGCCGAGCGGTCGTCCTCCTCGCGGGTGAGCCGCCAGACGCGCTCGACGCCCACCGTGTCCTCGACGTAGGCTGAGTACGGACCGGGAAAGCCGTCGAAGGCGTCGACGAACAGCCCGGCGTCGTCGACCAGCACCGGTTCCTGTGCGTGCCGGTAGGCCTCCCGCGCACCGTGGGCCGCCACGGTCACCAGATCGTCGGCCTGAATCTCCGTGTAGTCGAAATCGAGCTGTTCGACCGTCTCCCCGAGATACTCGCGGGCTTCCCGCACCTTCCCCTGATTGGTCGTCACGAACCGGAGCATACCCGGCGGTCCGCACCGCCGGAAAAAAGGGCCGTCGATTCAGTCGACGATGACTTCGACCGGCTCGTCCTCGTCGCCGGCTTCACCCTCCTCGCTCGACTGCTGGCTCTGGTAGAACAGGAGGGCGGCGACGCCCAGCACGATCCATGACCGCCAGTTGGCCAGGTTCAGCGTGTAGCCGATACCGAAGGGCTTCTTGACGAGCATCCCCTCGCCAGGCCGCCAGTACGACGAGAGCAGGCGCTTGATGCTCGGTCGCTCGAAGTTGTACGGTACCCCGAAGATCTCACCGGACTCCGGCTTGTCAGCCATACTCCGTGTTTCGTCTGGCCCCGTTAAGACGTTTGTCCTGCCCGGCTCCCGGTCACTGGTACCGCCCGCGCCCCTCGATCTCCCGCAGGTGCGCGACGACGCGCTCGTCACCCACCGCGGCGTAGGCGTCCTCCGCGGCCGCGAACAGGGCCTCGTGGTCGTCGGTCGTCCCCGCAAGCGACTGCGCGAGGACGTGCAGGTCCATCGCGTAGTCCTCGCGGTCGTCCGTGTAGTAGCCCAGCCCGAAGTCGATGAGGTAGGTCCGATCATCGTCGCCTTCGAAGGAAACACGGACGTTCCGCGTCGTCGGATCGCCGTGGACGAAGCCGGCCTCGTGGATCGTCGCCAGATGTCGCCCCACGTCCCGGACGTTCGGCTCGGTCAACCGCTCCCGGAGGTCCGCGTCGCCGACGAACTCGAAGACCAGTCGGGTCTCCCAGGGGTCCACGTCCAGCACCACCGGTGTCGGGACGCCGTGGCGGCGCGCGTCGGCGGTCAGCCGGGCCTCCTCGCGCGTGCGCTCGACCCGCAACCGCTCGTCCAGTTGTGGATGACGGTACCCCCGTGGCTTCCGGTGTTTGACGACGCGGTCGCCGTCGATCTCGACGGTCGCCTCCGCGCCCTGGAGTTCGTCGGCGTCGCCGGGCCGGTAGTGAACCGTCTCCTCCGTCCCGCGCCAGGTAACTTCGACCTGATCCGGCCGGAAGTCCGCGTCGATGCCCGACTCGGCAATCGCGAGCGTGTCGCCGGCCGCGTACATCTTCGCGCCAAGCACCGCGATCATCCCGGCGTTGTCCCGCAGGAAGCGCGGCTCCGGGGCGAAGAAGTCCGCACTGCGTTGCTCGCACATCTCGCCCAGCATCGCCTGCAGGCGAGCGTTCTGGCCGACGCCGCCGCCCAGCACCAGCTCGTCGCTGCCGGTCAACGACAGCGCCCGCTCGCTCACTTCCGTCAGCATCGCGAACACGCTCTCCTGCAGGCCGTGACACACGTCCTCGACGGGAACACCACCGTCGGACCCGCGGTCCGACGAGGTCCCACTCGCGCTGCTCGCGGGACCGCCGTCCACGGCGTCCTTGGCGGCGCTCATCACGCCGGAAAAGGAGAAGTCCATCCCCTTCACGACGTAGGGGAGTTCGTGGTACTCGCCCCCTTTCGCGGCTGCTTCGACTTTCGGCCCGCCGGGGTGGGACCAGTCCAGATGGCGGGTGAACTTGTCGATGGCGTTGCCGACGCCGGTGTCCATCGTCTCGCCCAGCACGCGGTACCGGCCGTTCCGGTAGGCCAGTACGTGGGCGTTCGCGCCGCTGGCGTTCAGACAGACCGGCGACGAGAAGCCGGAGCGGTGGCGGCCGATCTCCAGGTGTGCGACCATGTGGTTGACGCCCACAAGGGGCACGTCAAGCCGCTGGGCGACCGCACGGGCGGCCGTCGCGACGATCCGCAGACAGGGGCCGAGTCCTGGCCCCCGGGAGAAGGCCACGCAGTCGACGGGCGGATCCGCGGCGTCGCGGTCGGAATCGTCGGCTGCTAGCTCGCGGGCGTGACCCAGCGCTCGCTCGACGACCGCAGGAATGTTGTCGCCCATGTGTTCGGCGGCCTCGCGCGGGTGGATGCCGCCGCTGTCGGGCTGGTAGGCCTCGGTCTCGATCTCGACGGTCTCGGTCGCGCTGTCGTAGACGGCCGCGCTGGCGGCCCAGGCGGTCCCCTCGATGCCCAGCACGCGCGTGTCCGGCGTCACTCTTGCCCGTCGAGAGGCGACGGGCGGGCAAATGGATTGTCATCCGGGCCGCCCAGTGCGGTCGCTACCCGATGTGGAGCCCCAGGACGAAAACTGAACGGAGCCCTACTGCCACTCGGTGTAGCTACACCGGCCGCAGTGGAGGCGGTCGCCGTGATCCGCGAGGAAGGAATCGCCACAGCGCGGGCACGTTTCCTTCTCGGTCGTCCCGTCGTCTTCGTAGAGTTCGTGGCGGGGCATCTATGCCTCCTCGGCCTCTTCGTCGGCCTCGCCGTCGGCCGTGATCTTGTTGCGTTCGAGCATATGGTCCTGCTCGACGTCGGCGGCGAACTCGGGGCTGTCGTACACCTTCGCGTAGCCCACGGTCTTGCGCATCCCGTATTTCGTGTCGAGTTCGTGGACGACGACCTCCTCGGCGTCCTTGTTGAGTTTGGCGGCGAGACTGTCACGAACCGAGAGCCGCGAGGGGGTCGCGTCCTCGTGGACCATCTCGAACCGAACGTCGGTCCGGTGTAACATCGGATTCTCCGTCTCCTCGATGATGTCGATATCCATGGTTCTTGCAGGTACTCCCCGCGAAACGAGTAAAAGGATTTCGAAGCCCGTACCGTCGTTGCGCTGCCGGGTCGGTGCCCGGTTCAGCCGTCGAGCAGGTCCCACAGCCGCTCGTCGTCGCCGTCCATCCGCTCGAACAGGTCCCGAACCCGCGCTTTGATCTCGTCGTCACACTCGACGAGGACCATCCCCTCGTCGGGCTGGCCGTAGACGACGCTCGCGCCCGACGGTGCGGCGGCGACGGCCGGCAGCGTCGCCAGGTCCTCCTCGCCGTCGACGACGATCACCGTCGACTCGCCCTCGCCCGCGGCGTCGATAGCCGTCGCGAGCGCCGACAGCAGCCCCGCGCTCAGCCCCGCCGCGGCGTTTGCGACTTCGACCTCGCGGTCGAACACGCCCGCGTCGATGGCCTCTCGGATGTGGTCCTCGATGGCCGAGCGCTTGGTCTGGCCGTCGATCAGCGCCACGTCCGGCCGGTGGTCGGCCTCGATCAGGTGGTAGGTGACGATGTCACCGACCGCGATCAGGGGTGGCTCGGCGGCCGTGAACAGCGCCTCGGCATCCGTGTAGACCTCGCCCATCGGGTCTTTGAGCTCGCCACGCAGTGCCTCCTGCAGGCTGACGACGACCTCCGTGTCTGTGTCCTCGGTCACGTTAGCGTACCTTCAACGCGTATTTGCCGGGCTCGTCGACCTGCATCTCCTCGGCAACCTCGCTCTCCTCGGGGTGGGCGATGATGACGTAGCCGGCCCAGTCTTCGGTCAGCGAACTGGAGCCACAGGAGACACACGCCTCCTCCTCACCGGACTGCTGGACGCGGTGACACTCCCGGCAGACGAGTCTGTCAGCCATGACTACTCACCCGTGGTCGCCTCGCTTTTCCGTTCCTGGCGCTGGGCTTCGAGCCAGCCGTGTTTCCCGAGGCCGACCTGTTTGGCGGTGAGGCCGATCTTCGAGTCACGCGGGTTGCGCTCGTCGATGCTCTTCGTGACGATCCGGGCCCGCACCGCGTCCCCGACCGTCAGTGTGTCGTTGGAATCCCGGGAAGCCAGTTGCTGGTTCTCCTCGTCGTAGGCCAGATACTCGTCGGAGATCTGGGAGACGTGCAACAGGCCGTCGACCGGTCCGATACCGACGAACGCGCCGAAGTTGACGACCTCGACGATCTCCCCGTCGACGACCTCCTGCATCTGGGGATCGAAAGTCAAGGCGTCGAACTCGGCCTCGTAGTAGACGCCCGGTTCGTTCGGGATGACCGCTCCCTCACCGATGTCGTGGACCTCGACGACGGAGACGACGCTGCCCACGTCCTCGTCCATCCGGCCTTCGAGTTTGTCCTGTAGGAGTCGCTTGATCCGTCCCGGAGTCACGTCTGCGAGGTGTTCCGGGGGCACCTCTACCGTGTCGCGAAGTCGAACCCGTTTGTACATGTTATGGTTGAGTAATGGCGAGTTTGTTCTGACCCCTTAAACCAATTACTGGAACGCCACGGTCCAGTACGCGGTCTCGTAGGGGGCGGTCGTTCGTGACGACACAATCGCACTCGCCGTCCGCGGCGAGTTCGACGATGGCGTCGTCGGCGTACGATTCCTCGTGATCGAGGGCGCGAGCGCGCTCGGCCAGATCCCGGCCGACGCTGGCCGCGGTACCTTCCTCGCCGCCGCCCTCGGCCAGCGAATCCAGTTCGGTGACCACGGCCTCCGGCACGGCGAGGTCGTGGTCGCCCAGCACGCGGTCGAGTTCCTCGAACAGCCGCACGTCACATTCCACCGGCATCATCAACGCGCTCGTGTCCAGACACACCGTCATTCCCGGAGCGTCCCGACGCCGATCAGCCGCCACCGTGCGCCGACCCGGCGGTTGATGGCGATCTTTGCACCCGGCTCGGCACACACCGGCCGTTTCAGCGCGACCTCACACTCGCCGCCCCGGGCGCTCGTGACCGATCCGACCGTGGTCGCCGTCCCGACGGTGAGCATCAGCGGCTCGCCCGTCGAGATCTCCTCGACTTCGTCGGTCTCGCCGACGATTCGCTCCAGCAGGTCGACGTCCATCTCGAACTGCTCGAAGGTCGGCGGGAGCGTCCCCGGCGGCCCGGCGACCTGTCCCGCGAGCGCGTCACCTTTCGTCAGCGACGGATCGAGCCCGGTCCCGACGCCGAGCAGGCCACCCGGCGTGGCTTCCTCGACGTCTTCGCCGCCGGCCTGGAGCGACCTGACGGTGGTCTCGACGGGTCGCCACTCGGTCTGGCCGCCCTCCTCGACTTCCCGGCCGGGTCGGAGTTCGATGTCCTCGCCGTCGTGGAGCTGGCCCTCGACGAGACTGCCGCCCAGCACGCCACCCATCAGCGAGTCCCAGGTCGTGCCCGGGCGGTTGATGTCGAAGCTGCGTGCGACGAGCATCTGGGCGTCCTCGCTTGGATCCCGGTCGGGCGTGGGGATCTCCTCCTCGATGGCCTGGATCAGCACGTCCATGTTGACGCCCTGCTGGGCCGAGACGGGGACGATGGGTGCGCCCTCCGCGACCGTGCCCGAGACGAACTCCTGAATCTGCTCGTAGTTCTCGGCGGCCTGCTCGCGGTCGACGAGGTCGACCTTGTTCTGGGCGATGACGATGTTGTCGATGCCGATGATGTCGAGCGCCATCAGGTGTTCTTCGGTCTGTGCCTGCGGGACGGGCTCGCTGGCGGACACGACGAGCACCGCACCGTCCATGATCGACGCCCCGGAGAGCATCGTCGCCATCAGCGTCTCGTGACCGGGGGCGTCGACGAACGACACAGTCCGAAGGGGCTCACTCGGCGAGCCGTCCGGACACTCCTCGTCGACGGTGTACTTCTCGGGTTCGTCTTCGTCGGGGCACTGCCGGAACGTCGCGTCGGCGTAGCCCAACCGGATGGAGATGCCGCGTTTCATCTCCTCCGAGTGCTGATCGGTCCACTCCCCACTCAGCGCCTGGACCAGCGTCGTCTTGCCGTGGTCGACGTGGCCAACGAGCCCGATGTTCACCTCCGGTTGTCGGTGTTCGTCTGTCATTTCGAGAGTAATCTTACCGTCCCTTCGCCGCCTGCACGTGATAAAGTTGCTGTTCTCGCCCGCCGGCGGCGATATCGGCCCGGTCTGCCGGCCCCAGAGGTTTTCCGCTCACTCCCCCTCTTGGGGCCTGTGACCTTCGATCCCGACCGCGTCACGACCGTCACCTTCGACTCCTACAGCACCGTCGTCGACGTCGGGGCCGCCGCCGACGCGCTGGCCGAGGTCGTCCCCGAGCCAGAACCCGTCTCGAACCTCTGGCGCGCGCACTCGCTCATGTACACGATGGTCGCCAACCACGTCGACGCCTACCAGCCCTTCTACGAGATGAACCGCGACGCGCTGACCCACGCGCTGGACGTGTTCGGCGTCGACTACACCGCCGAAGAGCGCGACGAGATCCTCGCCGTCTACCACGAACTCGACGTATTCGCGGACGTGCGCGACGGGATGGAACGGCTCACCGAGGCCGGCTACGATCTCTACGTCGTCTCGAACGGGAACCCCGAGATGCTCGACTCGATGGTCGCCCACGCCGGCATCGGCGACCTGCTGGCGGACACGATCAGCGCCGACGAGGTGGAGCGGTTCAAACCCGATTCGGCCCTCTATCGCCACGCCGCCGCCCGGACCGGGACACCGATCGACGAGATCGCCCACGCCACCGCGGGCTGGTTCGACGTACAGGGGGCGATCCACGCTGGGATGCAGGGCGTCTGGGTCGACCGCGAGGACGACCCCTGGGTGGCCTTCGACGGCGAACCCCACCTCACGGTCGCGGACTTCCACGGCCTCGCGGACGCGCTGGACGCCTGACCAAACGATACTTTTGGGCCGTGGTCGAATGCCGATGTGATGCCCTCCAGATACGACCGTCGCGCGTTTCTCCGGAGTACCGCCCTCGTCGGTGCGCTCGGGGCCGCAGGCTGTGTCAGGTCGCCGGCCCAGTCGACCGACGACGGACCGACCGAGACAGAGACCGAACCGCCGACCGAGACACCCACAGACGCGCCGACCGAGACGGACCCGGAGACGACGGGGCCGGAGGAAACTACCGAGGACGATGCGGAGGAGGCGGAACCACAGACCGAACCGCTCGCGGCCGACGGCTCCTCGACGGTGTATCCCATCGTCAACGAGGCGGCCGCTTACTGGAACGCCAACCGCCCAGCCAGCGACCGCGAGTACTGGCCTCATGCCGAGTACGGCATCGATACCGACCGGAACTACGCCGACTACTGGGCCAACCGCTATGGGTTCGAACCGACCGGAGAATCGAGCGAACCAGCATTCCCCGCGGTAGTCGGCCTCTCTCACTCCGAGCGTGGCCTCGAAGGACTCACCGACGGACGGTTCGACATCGGGAACGCCTCCGCGTCCGTCGAGAGCGAACTTCAGAATCGCGCGTCGTACGGGAACTTCACCGACCACGTCGTCGCCGTCGACGGCATTCCCATCGTCGTCTCACAGGAAATTGCCGACGCCGGGGTCACCTCGATCACCGGCGAGCAACTCCGAGACCTCTACCGGGGTCGGATCGAGAACTGGCAGGAACTCGGTGGGCCGGACCGCGAGGTGGAGGTCCTCGGTCGCGCTGAGGGATCGGGGTCCCGTACTGCGTTCGTCACCGCCCTGCTCGGGGACCCGGCCGCAGAGACGACCGTCGACGACCGCTACGAGCAGGCTCAGCAACTCGCGACCGCTGTCGAACGATCCGACAGCGCGCTCGCGTACCTCGCGCTCGCGTTCGCCGACATGGAGGGAGTCACCCCCATCACACTGGAGTGGGAGGGAACGACCTACGCGTACGGCGAGAACCTCGGCGCACGCGGCTACCCACTCTCGCGTGACCTGCACTGTTACACCTGGGACGGGACCAGCCCGAAGGAGGCCGCGTTCCTGAACTCGATCCTCTCCGAGTTCGGACAGGACAAATTCGTCGCCGGAAACAACTACGTGGCCCTGCCCGACGACCGATTGCAGACCCAGCGCGACCGCCTGCCCGACCGAACCTGAGCGCGACGCTTTTGCTCGCTGCGTCCCTGCACCCGATGTGTCCGAGTTCGCGTTCGAGGTTGCCCTGTCGGCCCGCCTGGAGAGCGACCGCGAGGCCGTCATCGCCCGACAACTGGGCACCGCCTGCCACGGCAACCGGGTGATGGACCTCGTGGTCGTCGAACCCGGTCCCGGACTCGACGAGCGGGCGGCCATCACGCCCGAGCGCATCCCCGGACCGGCCATCGAGAGCGCGGTCGGTCCAGGGACGGCCCGGTACTGGAAGGACGCGTTCGAGGTCGGCCCGGACCGCGCCGAGGCCGTCGTCGAGCGCGCGGTCGACCTCGGCTTCTTCGAGCGCGAACGCCGCAACGGCCGCACGTACCTCCGCCAGACCGCCCGCTACCCCGACGACTGGTTCGATTCCCTCGTGGGCATCGAGAACAAACCCGACCTCGGGCGGCCCGGCGACCTCGAAACCCAACTCCGCAAGGACGTGAGCCTCGGCCTGCTGGACGCGGTGGTCCTGGCGACCGAATCCCACGTCACCGGCGCACACCTCAATCGCATCCCCGAGGCGGTCGGCGTCTGGCGCTTCTTCCCCGACAGCGGCGAGCGCGAGGTGATCCGGGAGCCGACGCCGCTGGGCACCGACGAGACGGGAATCGACGTGCTGGACCGGCGGACGGCCCGGACGGACGTGGCAGTGGTCACTGCCGGAGAGAAACGCCGTCAGCGCCGCCGCGTGGCCGAACGCGCCTACGGCAAGGGCTGGCGGACCTACGACTTTCCCGACTGTGCTGAGATCGAAGCCCGCGAGCGATTCGAGCGAGGCGGCCTCCCGTACTGCGCCTGGAAGGCCCGGATCGTCGACCCCGCGCGGGAGTGTGGCCCCGACTGCGACGGGTACGATCCGGCGGACCCACCCGACGTGGACGCCGAGAGCCAGCGCGCCGCCGGCCAGCCCTGGGACCCAGATCCCGAAGGGCGACAGCGCCGCCAGTCCGGGCTGGATCGGTTCACGTGATTCCAAGCCGCCGGGAGACGACGACCACACTCATGTAGCACGCGGTGAAGGCCACGACGAACGCGAGGACTGGCACTGGCTCGACGGATCGCCCGAACAGTGCGGTCGGGACGGCATAGCCCACCGCGCCCACTGCCGCGACGAGTCCGGTCGCGACCAGTGGGTGGTCGGTCGGGAACTGCTCGGCGTCGGTCATCGTCCGTTCCAGCGGCTGGGACGACAAAACTGTCCGCTCGATTTCAGAGGTCGTACCGCTCGCCGTCGACGGCCAGTTCCTCGTCGAAGGCCTCGTCGGCCGGGATGAAGTGTGAGAGGTGGACGATCCGCGTCTCGTCGGCGTCCAGTTGCTCGCCGAGCGAGCGCGCCCCCTCGATGGTCATGTGTTTGGTCCCGAACGTCCGTGGGACGCCGTCATCGTCTTCGTGTTTCCCGCCGTATGGGTGGTGTTCACAGAGGTGGGCCGGGACGATCCCGTCGGCCAGCAACAGGTCGGGGTCGGCCAGCGCTTCGCGGGACTCGTCGGGAATCCCGTAGCTGGTGTCGCCCGACAGCGAGAGCTTCGCGCCCGTCTCCGGGTCCTCGACGACGAGGCCGTAACACACGAGTGGCGGGTGATCGACCGGGACGAGCGTGACCTCGAATCCGCAGGTCTCGAACGGCTCGAACGGCGACTCGGCCGAGACCGTCACGGCGTCGAGGTAGTCGTAGTCGTTTCGGACCGTCTCGGCGACGCTCTTTCCGGTCTCGGGGTCGGTCTCGTCGGCGGCGTAGACGGGGAGATCGGAGAACAGCCGGTAGGCGTTACCGAGGCCGTCGAGGTGGTCGAAGTGGATGTGGCTGATCACGGCGGCGTCGGGCAGGTCCACGTCGCGTTCGAGGAACTGGTGACGAAAGTCCGGGCTGGCGTCGACCAGCAGCGCCTCGTCGGTCCGCTCGTTGCGGACGTGGATCGAGTACCGCGTGCGCTCGACGCCCCGCTCGCGCGCTCGCTCGCAGGTGTCACAGGAACACCCGGGCGTCGGTGTGCCGGTCGTGTCGCCGGTGCCGAGCAGCGTGACCTCCATTCGCCCACCGAAAGGAACTCCGTCGGCCTAAACATCGCGGTTTCGCCGACCGAAATCCATCATTCCGCGACCGAAGAGACAAATATTTAATACAACCACGTGTCGGTGTGCTCGATGTCAACTGGAGAGAACGATCGGTGGCCTACCGCGGGTCGGATCGCCGTCGTCGTCGTGATCTTGGCGACGGTCGGCGCGCTCGCGAGTGGCGTCGCCGCAGGGAGTACAGCGACGGCAGTGAGTGTGAACGCCTCGGACGGGCCGGCGGTTGAGACCGCCTGGGCAGACGCGCTCGGAGACACTCACTACCTCGTCGAGACGAACCTGACGAGCCTCGGTGGGGCCGACGAGGCGACCGTCCGGGTCGAGTACCGCGTGGCCGGTGCGAGCCAGTGGTCCCGGACGACGAACCGGACGGTCAACCGGACCGGCGGTGTCCGGTTCGAGTTGCGCAGCCTCGACAACGACACGACCTACGAGTATCGGGCCGTCGCGACCACGGTCGACGGGCGCGACACGGGCGCGATTCGGAACTTCACGACCCGGGGGAATCCGCCGGTCGTCGAGACCCGGCCCGCGGCCAACGTCGGGCAGAACACCGTCGAGTTGCGCGGTGAACTGCTCGACCTCGGCGGGGCCGACACCGCCAACGTCAGCTTCTACTGGCAGGCGGTCGACGGCCTCGACTCCGGATTCACCGACGACCAGACGCTGACTGCCCCGGGCAACGTCTCCGAGACCGTCTGGCTGGAACCGAACACCACCTACGAGTATCGGGTCGACGCCTCGAACGGGAACGGCGAGTGGGCCGACGGGGCCTATCGGACGGTCACGACCGATCCCGCGTTCGACCTCGACACGCGTCCGGCGACGAACGTCACCGCCACGTCGGCCACGCTCAACGGCGTCGTGGCCGAGTTCGGCGACGCCGCGAGTGCGAACGTCTCCTTCGAGTACCGGAAGCCGGGGACCGGCCTGATCGGCTGGACCGACGTGGACGCGACGCTCTCGGCCGACGGCCGCGTCACCGGCTCGGTCGGCGGACTCGATCCGGACACGACCTACGAGTTCCGGGTGGTCGGCCGGGCGACCGACGGTGACGTGGACACCGCGAGTGCGGTCACGATCACGACCGGCGGTCGCCTCGCCGTGGCGACGCTCCCGGCGAGTAACGTGACCGACAGCGCCGCCACGCTCCGGGGGAACCTCACTGACCTGGGTGGTGCCGAGAACGCGACCGTCCGGTTCACCGTCGACGGTCCCGACGATGTCTGGACGACCGCCGAACAGCACGTCACCGAAACCGGCCAGTTCAGCCAGCGGCTCACCGACCTCGCCGAGAACCGGACCTACGAGTTCTCCGCGTTCGTCGCGGCCGCCGACGGCGGGCAGGCCGAGGGACAGCGCCGCTCGTTCACGACTGCCGACGCAGACCCCGCGGTGACCACCGGCGCGGCAACGAGTGTCAACGAGACGACCGCGACGTTGACCGGTTCGGTCACCGACTTCGGCGGTGCCGACGGCGTGAAACCCGCCATCGAGTACCGGACACAGGGAGCGACGACGTGGTCGACCGCCGGGGCACGGCTCGCGTCCGACGGGTCGGTCACCGCGTCGGTCGCCGGTCTCCGCGCGGACACGGCCTACGAGTTCCGGGCCGTCGCGACCGCGAGCGACGGTGACAGCGCGACCGGTGCGATCCGGACGTTCCGGACCGAGGCGTTCCCCGCCGTCAAGACGGGGCCCGCGACCGACCTGAACGCGTCGGCCGCCACGCTCACGGCGACCGTGACCGACCTCGGCGATGCCACCGACGGGACCGTCCGGTTCGAGTACCGGCCCACGGACGCGAACACCTGGGTCGAAACCGGCGGCCAGTCGATCACCGAGGCCGGGTCGGTCACGACGACCGTGACCGGACTTGCAGCCAACACGAGCTACGAGTTCCGTGCCGTCCTCGACGCGGACGGTGACCGTGTGAGCGGCGATGCAGCGTCGTTCACGACCGACACCGCGAGCCGGCCGCCAGCCGTCGCGTCGCTTTCGGTCCAGGATACCAGCGGCTCCAACCCGCACGTGAACCTGGCCGTCGACTGGCGCGTCACCGACGCCGACGGCGACCTCGCGACGGTCCGGGTCACGGTTCGGGACGGCGCCGGACAGGTCGCCGCCGACACGTGGTCGGTCTCCGGGTCGTCGGCCACTGACTCACTTGCGGAGCGGATCAAACACGGAGACGGAGCTAACTACACCGTGACGGTGACGGTGACCGACGCCGCCGGCAACACCGCGACCGACGACGAGTCACTCGATACGTCGGAGTCGGACCGTGGCTGGTCCTGGTGGTGGTGGTAACGCGAGACGGTAGAATGCTGCTCCCGGCGGACTGACTTGGGTGCTCAGTCGTCCGTGTGATCGTGATCGTGGCCGTGCCCGTCGGCGGCGGTCTCTTCCTCGTCGGTGCCCGAGATGTCGCCCCCGGCGACCAGCGCGTCGGCGTCGCCGTCGATCATGTCGAGGTTCTTGAGATTGTCCCGCTCCTCGAAGTCGGCCACGGCGTCTTCGAGGTCCTGCTGGGTCAGGGTGGTGCGCTCCTCTGTCAGGGCGCTCAACACCGCCTCACGGAGGACCAGCCGGAGGTCACTGCCGGTCAATCCTTCGGTCATCTCCGCCAGCGTCTGGGGGTCGAAGTCGTCGATCTCCATCTCGCGGGTGACGACCCGGAGGATGTCCGAGCGCATCCCCGAATCCGGTTTGGGGAAGTTGACGATCTCGTCGAAGCGCCGCCAGGCCGCGGCGTCGAGCTGGTCGGGGTGGTTGGTCGCCCCGATCAGCAACACGTCGTCCTCGATGAGGCTGATGTCGTCGATGCTCTTGAGGAGGGTGTTGACCGCGCGCTTGATCGCGGCGTGTTCGTCCGACGAGCGCGTCTTGGCCACGAAGTCGAACTCGTCCATGAAGAAGATACACGGGGAGAGTCTACGGGCGACCTCGAAGGACTTCTCGACGTTCTTGGCCGTCTCGCCGAGGTACTGGCTGGTGATCATCGACAGCTTCACCTCGACGAACGGCAGGTCGAGTTCGCGGGCCAGCGCCCGGGCCACGGAGGTCTTCCCGGTGCCCGGCGGACCGACGAACAGGAGTTTCCCGATCTCGCGCAGGCCGATCTGGGCGAGGTAATCGCGGTGCTCGATGGCCTTGACGATCTTGTGGATCTCGCCTTCCTGGTCCTCGGTGAGGACCAGGTCGTCCATCGTCATCTCGACTTCCTCGGGGGCGCGGATGTCCACGAGGTCGAGCATCTCCTCTTCTTCCTCGTCGTCGAAGTACTCATCGAGCAGGCTGTCGATCCAGGCCCGATCCGCCCGTGCGGGCCGGTTCAGCTCGTGGGCCTCGTCGTAGTCGACGTCGAACTCGTCGTCGTACCTGGCGGCCAGCGTGGGGTTGTCGCGGATCCGCTCCTCGTCGGCGCGGTCGAGGAACCACTCTTCGGCCATGTCCTCGTCGGTGAACTCGATATCTCCCGAGAAGTCGTCGCGGTCGGTGAACATCAGTCCGGACACGGCGTCCCAGGGTCGTTCGACGCCGGTCGCGTCTGCGGCCGCCGTCGCGGTCGCAGAGAGCGGTCGCTCGATACGGCCGTCACTCCAGAACACAGTCCGGAAGGTCGGCGGGAGATCGTCCGGCTCTAACTCGCGGTCGTCGTTGTACGCTGTCGCTGTCAACAGGAACTCGACGACGTCCAGCTCCGGGTCACTCATTCCCACCGAGATTCGACCGCGACGGACATAAGCCCCCCGGACTCCGTCCGCGAACGCCCCGGCTCACTCCTGGCACACCCACCCGATTCTCACCGAATCCCCGCAACTGCCGTGTGAGCTGTTCACCGAATATTCGGACAGTAGTTCAACTGTAAGCCATCTATGCGAGGTGGTTAACATAGGAACGACGAAGGCGGGCCACCGCCGACAACTGGTAGTGCCAGCGGTGGGAGTTCGACGGGATTTAACACGAACGACCCTGATGGGCTACACATGGCAGATAACACGCCAGTCGTTGTCAAAGCGTACCGTACACCGCAGGGGAAAGAGGACGGCGTCTACTCGGAAGTCCGCAGCGAGGACCTCTCGATCCCGCTGATCAACAAGATGCTGGACGAGACGGGCCTCGAGGGCGAGGACGTCGACGACCTGATCTGGGGCTGTGCCCAGCAGCGTGGCGAGCAGGGCAACAACATGGCTCGGGTCATCTCGCTGCTCTCCGACCTCGGTGAGAGCGTGCCCGCGACGACCGTCAACCGCTGGTGTGCCTCCTCGGCGCAGGCGATCATCTCCGCGGCCGACGCCATCCGCGCCGGCCAGCGCGACGTGCTCATCGCCGGCGGTGTCGAGAGTATGTCCCGCGTCGAGATGGGTGAGAACACCGCCAACGTCCACCCCGCACTCAACGACGACTACAACGTCATGAACCTCCAGATGGGGATGACCGCGGAGAAGGTCGCCGAGGAGTACGACATCTCCCGGGAGACCCAGGACGAGTACGCCGCCCGCTCCCAGCAGCGCGCCGTCGAGGCCACCGAAGACGGCCGCTTCGACGACGAGATCGTCCCCATCGAGGGGACCGACGACGAGGGCAACGAGATCACCGTCGAGAAAGACGAGGGTATTCGCCCGGGCACCACCAAGGAGAAGCTCGAAGGCCTCCCGACCGTGTTCAAGGCCGACGGGACCGTCACGCCCGGCAACTCCAGCCAGATCTCCGACGGCGCGGCCGCCACGATGATCACCAGCAAGGAATTCGCCGAGGAGCAGGGCCTGGACATCCTCGCCGAGATCGGCGGCAACAACGTCGCTGGCGTCGACCCCACCGTGATGGGTATCGGCCCGATCCCCGCCGTCGAGGGCCTGTGTGAGCGCACCGGTCGCGACCCCGAGGACTACGACCTGGTCGAACTCAACGAGGCCTTCGCCTCCCAGTGTTACTACTGCCAGCAGGAGCTCGGCTTCGACGACGACATCTACAACGTCAACGGCGGTGCGATCGCCATCGGCCACCCGCTCGGTGCCTCCGGTGCCCGCCTGCCCGTGACGCTCATCCACGAGATGAACAAGCGCGACGCCGAACTCGGCCTCGCGACCGAGTGTGTCGGCTTCGGGCAGGGCGCTGCGATCGAGTTCGAGCTGCCCTAGATTTGTCGATCGGACGCGACCCAGGGTTCGTTCGGCTTAATTCAACTACTTCGACCCTTCTTTCAACTGCAGTCGCACAATACCCCTTCCCGCCACTGTAGACCCCTCATAGCAACCGCTTACCTGTCGAATCCGGAAGTCGGTCGTGATGCAGGAGACTCCTACCAGCGCGTTCCGGACCGAATTCGTCGAGGTTACCGACCGCTACTTCGACGCACTCGCCGATTGTGTCGAGAGCGTGCGACCCGGCGTCGAGTACTACGGACGCGACGAGGCGGCCTTCTGTCGCGAACTCGCACGTGCCCGGCGGCTCGAATCGGACTGTGACGACCTGCTCGCCACGATTCGGACGACGGTGGGGCAGTCGATGGGCCCCAACTTCACCCGCGTCTACTTCCAGCCCGGGGGCGTCCTCGAACTGTTCGCCTGCGCAGACGAGACCGCCAATCACGCCGAGACGTTCCTCGGCGAACTGGCCGCGATGGAGCCGACGCTCTCGGCGGCCGCCACCGCGGATTTCGCTCGAATGGGTGACCTCGTCGTCGAAGCGGTGGGCGTGCTGTCCGCGGCCGTCGACGACCTGTCCGCCGCCCCCGCTCACCGGGCCGTCGACGCCGTTCACGATGCCAGGGACACCATCGCGGATCTGGAGTCACGCTGTGACACGGTGGGGCGGAAACTGGTCTCGGAGGCGTTCGCGACCGACGACACCGCCGCCGCGCTGGTCGTCCGGGAACTCGCGCTGTGGCTCGACCGGGCGATGGACGCCGTCGAGGACGCCGCCGAACAGGCGGTCTACCTCGACAGCACGGCCGTCGCGACGAGCGAAACCGCCGGGCCGGACTGATCCCCTCGACCGCTAGTCCGCTAGCTGCGCTTCTGTATCGCCGTAGATCCGGTCGACCTTCTCGGCGTGCTCGGTCAGGATGTTCCGCCGTTTCTTCTTCAGCGACGGGGTGAGCAGGTCGTTTTCCGGCGTCCACTCCTCGGGAACGAGTTCGACCTCTTTGATCGTCTCGTGTTTCTCCAGGGTCCGGTTGACGAGGTTCACGTCCTGGACGACCCACTCCTTGACGCGTTCGTCCTCGCAGATGGCGTTGCGCCCGGTCGGCAGGTCGAGGTTCCGGTTGTCGGCCCACCGCCTGATGGCGTCGAAGTTCGGGACGATCAGGGCGGACACGAACTTCTCGTCGTCGCCCATCACCATGATCTGTTCGACCCGCGAAGAAGTCGAGAACTCGTCCTCGATGGGTTCGGGCGCGACGTTTTTCCCCGTGTCAAGCACGAGGAGGTTCTTCAGCCGGTCGTGGTAGATCAGGTAGTCGCCGTCGACGCGCTCGACGATGTCGCCGGTCTGGAACCAGCCGTCGGCGGTGAAGGCGTCGTCGGTCTTCTCGGGCATCTCCCAGTAGCCCTCCGTGACGTTCGGTCCCTTGACCAGGAGCTCGCCGACGTATCCCTCGGCGTCGGCGAACTGTTCGTCGGACACCTTCGAGGGGTCGATCCGGATGTCCATGTCGACCAGCGGTCGCCCGAGCGTGCCAGTCCGGTGATCCTCCGGGGTGTTCGCCGTGACGACCGGCGCGGCCTCGGTCAGGCCGTACCCCTCGAAGATGGGGATGCCCATGCCGTCGAACAACTCGGCGAGGCGGTCGCTCAGGCTCCCGCCGCCGCTGACCATCAGGATGATGTTCCCGCCGAGTTCCTCCTTGACCTTGCTGTAGACCAGCCGTTCGGAGATACCGCGTTTGAGCTTGAGGCCGATTCCCGGGCTTTCGGCGCGGCTGTACTGGCGGGCGACGTCGACGGCCCACTCGAAGACCCGCTCTTTGACCTCCGACCCGCTGGCCTGCTCGCGGGCCTGCGCGAAGATGCGCTCGTACACCCGCGGCACGCTCGCGCCGCCGTGGGGCTGGATCTTCTTCAGATCCTCGTCGACCGTGTCGGTGCTCTGGGCGTAGCCGACGGTCGCCCCGGCCGCGAACATCAGGAAGTGGCCGACCGTCCGCTCGAAGACGTGGGCCAGCGGCAGGAGTGAGATCGTGCGCTTGTCCGAATCCAGCACGGGCATATCCTCGTCCTTGTCGGGTCGCGGGCCGACGCGTTTCCAGAGTTGGTTGATGTTCGACCGGAAATTGTGATGGGTCAGCTTCACGCCCTTGGGTTTGCCAGTCGTTCCGGAGGTGTAGACGAGACTCGCCAGGTCGTGACTGTCCAGGTCGTCGAGCCACCCACGGTAGGCGTCCTCGTCGTAGTGGTCGACGCCCATGTCGTAGACCTCTTTGAGCGTCCGGATCTGGTCGACGTGGTCGTACCGGTCGAGTTCGTCGATGACGACCACGAAGTCCAGACTCAGGTCGTCTTGCACCCTGACGAGTCGGTCGAGCAGTCGCTCGTTCTCCACGACGACACCGGTCGCACTGGGATCGTTGAGCAGGTACTTGATCTGTTTGGGCGAGGACTCCGTGTAGATCGTCGTGACCACGCCACCGCCGGACATGAGCGCGAAATCGGTCAGCGCCCACTCCATCCGGGAGTCGGACATGATCCCGACGCGATCACCCGACGTGACACCCAGCTCGCGAAACCCTGCCGCCAGATACCGGACCACTTCTCCCATCTTCTCGTAGGTGATCGACGTGTACGCCCCCGGCTCGGGTTCGTCGACGACTTCCGGCGTCAGCGACCGTGGATAGATGCCCCCTTTGTACCGCTGTGCCTCGCCGTCGCCGTTGCGTTCGACACTCGCCGCGAACAGTTCGGGTATCGTGTCGTCCCCGACCACCTCGTCGGTGTACTCCCGTTCGGACTCGAGCCACCCCGGATCCCCAGATTCCGTCATAACATTAATTCTCGACTGGCGGAAATATAAATCTTCAGTTGCGACAGAGCAGCCGCCATGCAGGCGCGCTCGGGACGGAGGCGAGGTGATCGCGACGGATCTCCGAGCCGATGGCGGACGCCGACCGTCGACCGACCACCCACAGCCGTCGACGCGACGGTCCGGTTTCCCGCCTCCCGCGCACGGACTCGCGGTCGAGTAAGGACCACATAGCCCGCTCCGCTCGCTCACAGCCGCCGCGACAGGGACGCCTTACGACGAGACCTGCCCCCGATTACTGGTAAAAACTGCCGGATAACTACGGTCCCACACGTCGTCGTTCCGGGTGGGGCCGTCGCTGGCGGCGGCACCGCTCGGTGGCCACGCGACGCCTCCCGGCGGGACCGACGACCCCGGCCCGTCCCCGGTCTCTCCCCCTCTCTCGGTTCCGGACGGCGAGCGCTGTGGCTGTCGGAGTTGGCGACCGCGAAAAAACGTGTTCGAGTAGCTGGTCCGACTAGTCGTCGGCGGGTGCGCCGGAACCGCTGTCGGCCTTCTTCTTCGTGTGCGAGAGCTTCCCGCCGTCGGCGAGGATCTCGCGCTCACGTTCGGAGGCGTCCAGCGTGGCCGTGAGTTCCCAGTCGTCGTTGACGCGGACGGTGAACTCTTCCTGGCCCGAGCGGACGGCCTCGGCGACGTCGTCGACGACCTCGATGTCGTCGCCCTGCTCGATCTGCTCGTAGTCCTCGGCGTCGATCTCCAGGGGCAGGAGACCGAAGTTGAACAGGTTCGCCTTGTGGATGCGGGCGAAGCTCTGTGCGAGGACGCCCTCGATACCGAGGTACATCGGACAGAGGGCCGCGTGTTCACGCGAGGAGCCCTGCCCGTAGTTCTCGCCGGCGACGAGGAAGCCGCCGTCGCTGTCGAGTGCGCGCTGGGCGAAGGAGTCGTCGACACGCGAGAGCGTGAACTCGGAGAGCTTGGGGATGTTCGACCGGTACATCAGGATGTCCTGGGTCGCAGGGATGATGTGGTCGGTCGTGATGTTGTCCTCCATCTTCAGGAGGGCTTCCCCTTCGAGGTCGGCGTCGAGTTCGTCCTTCAGCGGGACGTCGCCGATGTTCGGCCCCTTGACGAGGTCGTCGTCGACGGGGTCGTCCGGCGTGATGATGTCGTTCTCGGCACCCTCGTAGGCGTCGGGCAGCTCGAAGCCGGGCGCCTCCATGTCGCCGAGTTCCTCCGCGAGGTTGCGCGGGTCGACGATCTCGCCCTTGATGGCCGCCGCGGTGGCGACTTCCGGCGAACAGAGGTAGACGTTGTCGTCCTCGATGCCCGAGCGGCCCTCGAAGTTGCGGTTGAAGGTCCGCAGGCTCACGGAGTCACTACCGGGGACGTGGCCGATGCCGATACAGGCACCACACGTCGCCTCGGAGTAGTTGACGCCGGCCGCCATCATCTCGGCGGTCCAGCCCTCACGGGCGAGCATCTCGCTTGCCTTCTTGGAACCGGGCGCGACGATCATCTCGGTGTCGGGCTGGATGGAACGACCCTCCAGCATCTTCGCGGCCGGGAGGATGTCCTCGTAGCCACCGTTCGTACAGGAGCCGATCATGACCTGATCGACGTCGACGCCCTCGACCTCGCTGACCGGGACGACGTTGTCCGGCATCGACGGCTCGGCGATGAGCGGTTCCAGATCCGAGAGGTCGATGGTGAGCTGGTCGTCGTACTCGGCGTCCTCGTCGGGCTGGAGCTCGACGTACTTGTCTTCGCGACCCTGACGCGCGAGGTAGTCCTCGGTCTTCTCGTCGGTCGGGAAGATCGAGGAGGTCGCGCCCAGTTCGGTCCCCATGTTGGTGATGGTCGTCCGCTCGGGGACGCTGAGGCTCTCGACACCGGGGCCGGTGTACTCGAAGATCTTGTTGACCCCGCCCTTCACGCTGAGGCGGCGCAGCATCTCGAGGATGACGTCCTTGGCGGTGGCCCACTCGGGCAGTTCGCCTTCGAGTCGGACGTTGACGACCTCGGGCATATCGATGTAGTAGGCACCGCCGCCCATCGCGACGGCCACGTCGAGCCCACCGGAACCGATGGCCAGCTGACCGAGGCCGCCGGGGGTCGGCGTGTGCGAGTCACTGCCCAGGAGCGTCTTGCCGGGCGCGGCGAAGTTCTCCTTGTGGACGTTGTGACAGATACCGTTGCCCGGACGCGAGAAGTACGCGCCGAACGTGCCTGCGGCCGAGCGCAGGAAGCGGTGGTCGTCCGTGTTCTTGAAGTCGAACTGGTAGGTCTGGTGGTCACAGTACTGCGCGGCCAGTTCCGTCTGGACCTCGTCGAGGCCCAGCGCCTCGAACTGCAGCCACACCAGCGTCCCAGTCGTGTCCTGTGTCAGGACCTGATCGATCTCGATCCCGATCTCCTCGCCTGTCTCCAACTCGCCTTCGACGAGGTGATCGTCGAGAATTTTTTCCGTAAGCGTCTGTCCCATAACGTCTGTCTGTCGACTGTCCGTAGACATAAATCATGCGAGTTTCCGATATCAGGTCTCCTGCATCCCTAGTACCCCTTGGATGTCATCCAGTGTCGTACGGCGTCGCGTACGTGCGAGGTGGTATCGAACTCCCTGTGAACGCCGTGTGGGCGGTCGTCGCGGACCGTCAGCGTTTTGCGCGCGCTCGCCGGCCACTCGCCCATGTTCAGAAGCGGAGCCGTCCTGGCCGATCATCTCGGTGACCTGCGTGAGTCCCAGGTCCAGCCCAACGGCGTCGACCTCACGCTCGGCGCGGTCCTCGAACAGGAGAGTCCCGGACGGATCGAGCGCGGCGGCAAGACCGTCGGCGACCGTCGGGAACTGGAGTCCGACGACGACGGGATCTACCACCTCGAACCCGGCGGATACATCGTCCGCTACGCCGAACGCATCACGATTCCGGCGGACCACGTCGGCTTCCTCTACCCCCGCTCGTCCCTGCTGCGCAACTCCTGTATGCTCGACACGGCGGTCTGGGACGCCGGCTACGAGGGCCGCGGCGAGGGACTGCTGGAGGTGCACCACGAAATCGAACTCCAGCAGGGGGCCCGCATCGCCCAGTTGACGCTCGCGGCGGCCGACCACGAGGGGACCTACGACGGGTCCTACCAGCGCGAGAACCTCTGACCCCTACCCTCGACGACGCTCGACCGCTCGCCGGAGTGCGACCACTTCTTCACGGACGGCGGCCCACTGTTCGGTCGTGCCGGGGACCGACCCGTCGCCGCTGGCTCCGGTCGCGCCACCGAAGCCGTCCCCGCCGCCGTATCGGGTGCGCCGTCGCTCGACCAACTGCTGGACGGTGCTGGGATCGTCGACGTTGCTGAACGCCAGTTCCGTCCCGGTGCCGCCGGCGGTGTCGAACGCCACCGTCCCGTGGTCGAACAGCGTCCCGGTGATCCCCTGGGAGTACGAGACGTTCTGGACCGTCCCGTACCCGACGGTGGTGACCCGCCGCCCGAGGACGCCGGATTTCCGGTAGAGGTGCCGGTCGGTCACGACGTACTCGGTGTGCTTGACCCGGAGGAGCGACCAGATGGGGAGCACGACGCCACCGAGGATCGCCAGTACGCCAAGCGCCGCCAGCACGGCGCTGCCTGTCTCGGTCGCCGTGTACCACAGCGCTCCCAGCCCGCCAAGCACCAAGGTTAGTCCGACGACGACGGACGGGATGATCGTCTGGATCCGCGGCCCGCCCTGCCACTCGACGCTCTCCTCGCTCGCCAGCGGGAGCCACGCCGGCGGTCCGTCCGCGCTGGTCCCGCCGTCAGCTGCGCTCGTCATCGTCGCCCTCCGGATCGGTCGGTCGGGTGGCCTGGCCGTCGGCTTCGACGGCGCTCCGGATCGCGCGCAACTCGGTGCGGATGTCGTCGAGTATCTGCTCGGGATCCTCGCTCGCGTCGTCGTCTTCGCCGCCGCCCGTCCCTCGCGCCCGGCGGCTCTGCTCGTTGATGCGCTGTTGGACCGCCTTCGGATCGGGGACGGCCCGGAACTGCATCTCGACCCCGGTGCCGCCGGCCGTGGAGATGTCGACGGTGCCGTAGCCGAAGTAGTTCCCCAGCGCCCCCTGGGAGTAGGAGATGTTCTGGACCTTCCCGAACTCGATCTTCTGGACGTCCCGCGACAGGATGCCGCTCTTGCGATAGAGTGCGTCGTTCGTCAGCAGGTACACCGTGTTCTCGCGGTTCAGGTACGCCCCGACGACGATGGGTATCCCGATCAACAGGAGTGAGAGCGGGAGCCCGACGATCAGCGCGGGGACGATGCTGTAGACGTGGGGGTTGCTAGACCACTGTACGTGTTCGCCATCGTCGAGCGTGAGCCAGTCGAACTCGCTCGCCGCGGCGTCGGAGGACTCGGGCGGTTCGGTCGCCATACGCGCCGTTTGTTCGTGGACCTACATAATCGGTGCTGTCGACGCGCTGATCGCTGGCGGACTGGGCTGCAGCGTGCGCCGCTGTGGCCGTCGATATCGCGTTCCACAGTCCTCGACCCGTCCACCAAGCTGATATGCCCGCTCGTGGAACGGGTCTGCTAGATGCGCCCACGTCGGACAGCCCTGACGACGGTGTTGGTTCTCCTCGCGCTCGCCGCGGGCGCTGGCGTCGCGAACGCGTCGTCGACCGCCGACGCGACACAGACGACCGACGCCAACCTGACGACGTTCGTCGCGCCGGGCGACACGCTCGAAGCGCTCCGGGACGGGACGGTATCCGACGTGCTCACGCGCCGCCAGCGCGTGGCGCTCTCGGACACGCTCGTCGTGCGCGTGTCGACCCCGAATCTGGGGGCGGCGGTGGCCGATCAGCCCGGCAACACCACGACCGAGCGCTTCCGGGCGCTGCTGTCGGGCCCCGACACGAAACTGACCGCCGTCGAGATCACGTCCGGCGACGGCCCGCCGCGAGCTATCGACCTGACCGTCGAGCAACTCGTGGTGCATCGCGTCGGCGCGGACACGTTCGATCTGATCTACGACACCGGCCGGTTGCGCGCGACCGACGACACGAACGGCAACGGCCTCGCCGACGACGGTCCGGGCACGGCCATCACCCCCGTCAGGGTGTTCGAGTTCGAGTTCACGCACGACGGCGTCGCCGCGCGCTCCTCGCTGGGGATCTTCCCCGCCGCCATCTCCTTCTCGACGCCGCCGAACGACGGCCTGGTGTTGTACCCGCTCCCCGACCAGCGACTGGTCGGGCGGACACCGCTGGCACCCGGGACGACACTCACAATCTCGCTCGACGGCGTGGGTCACCCCTTCGAAGTCGAGCGGGCCACGACCGTCACCGGCCGCCAGCAGTCGTTCGCCAACCTCTCGCTGGACCTGACCGACGCGCCCGAAGGCGTCCCGCTCGCGGTCACGGCCACGTCCGACGGGCAACGCCTCGGCGAGATGCGGGGGCAACTCGCCGAGTTGACCGCCTCGTTCACGCCGGTGCGGGCCGACGCCCCGCGAACCCGGGTCCGACTCCGGAACGTCTCGCTGTCCAGCGGTGGCTTCCTCGTGGTCAGAAACGGGCCCGACGGGTCGATCGTCGCCACCCGGTACGTCGCGGCCGGCGAGTACGACACGCTGACGATCCAGTACCGGCGGGCCGTGACGGCCGACTCGGTGGTCGTGACCGCCTACGTCGACGTCGACGGTGATCGTCTCTTCGAGGCTGACGACCCCGACCGCCCCTTCCGCCGGGACGGCGAGCCCGTCTCGACCGTCGTCGACCTCGAGGAATCGACGCCGACGACCCCCAGCACGCGAACCGAGACGCTGACGACTGCGGCCCCGACGACCGACACGCGGACGACGGCTCCGTCGTCACCGACCGCGACCGGCACGCCGACCCGGACCCGGCTCACCGACGCCAGCGGTGACGGGTTCGGTCCCGGCGTCGCGCTCGCGGCCCTCGTGATCGGCCTCGCCGCGCTCGCGCGTCGCGACTAGTGTGCCTGGTTCGCGAACTTCTCGCGGACCTTCTGGACCTTGGGTCGGACGTTGGCCGCGCAGTAGGGTTTGTTGGGGTTCTTCTCGAAGTAGTCCTGGTGGTGTTCCTCGGCCTCCCAGAACCGCTCAAGTGGTTCGACCTCGGTCACGATGGGGTCGTCGTAGACGCCCTCGGCTTCGAGTTCGTCGACGAACCGCTCGACGGTCTCGCGCTGGGCGTCGTCGTGGTAGTAGACGGCCGACCGGTACTGCGTGCCAACGTCCGGTCCCTCGCGGTCCTTCGTCGTCGGGTTGTGGATACTGAAAAACACCTCCAGCAGGTCCTCGTAGGTCAGGGCGTCGGGGTCGTAGGTCACCTGTACCGCTTCGGCGTGGCCGGTCTCGCCGCGACAGACCGCCTCGTAGGTCGGATCGTCGACGTGGCCGCCCGCGTACCCGGAGACGGCCGACTCGACGCCGTCGAGTTCCGCGAACGCCGCCTCGATACACCAGAAACACCCGCCCGCCAGGGTCGCCCGTGCACTCTCGCTCATCACCCGCGATAGGGGTCCCAGCGCCGTAAGTGCCTCGCCACCCGGGACCGTCGATCCGCGACTCCGTCAGGGCTCGTTCCGGTCGACCGCCGGGTCCGTGTGGTCGCTCTCGCCCTCGATGATCTCGGCTTTCCGCTCGATGTCCTGGAGGGCCCGTTCCTGCTCGCCGCGGGCGATCCCGCCCGACTCGGCGTGCCGGCCGCCGTACTGGCGGCCGGGGATGAAGTCCCAGATCGAATCGGTACCCCCGTCGCCCGATTCCGCGTCGTCCGGGCCCGTCGCATCCGCCTCGTCGCCCGCCGACTGCTCGCGACCGAGGCCGATCCGTCCGAGGGCGGCTCGCAGATACCCGAGCATACCCCCGTCTTTCTCACCGAACGACAAGTCTCTTCGGCTTGCCGGACCGTGCTCGAGTCGACTCCGATATAAAACACCTCGTATTGGCAGGAGTGGCTACTTGTGTCTCTGAGTTGCACGAAAACCCGTCACGGGAACCCGCCTTCCTCTGGCTGCACGATGCGTGCCTGCACGGTCCCCGTGACGAGGGGTCGATTCCCTCTGGAATCGGTTGCCCCCCTCCGCTGCTCGGGGCCCGAAACGGACAGACCACAAGCCACGTGTCTGCCGGCGTGGTTAGGTCGACACACGATGTCAGCGGACGATCCCACACCCGATACTGACGACGAGCGCACGCGCATCCGTCCCGGCCGCGACTTCGAACAGGAGTACCGTCTCGACGCGGACGAGGCCGGTCGGTTCCTGATCGACCTCGGCGAACAGCTCCGCGAGGGTGACGAGGTGACCATCACGACCGACGAGTGGAAACTCCCCTTCGCGTTCGGCGAACCGGTCGAACTGGAGGTCGACTTCGAGGGGGTCGGCGACCCGGAACTGGAGATCGAACTGGCGTTGCCGGGCCGTCCCGACGAGCGCGCGCCCGACGTGGAGTGAGGGCGATCCGGCGTCGCGACCCCTGGGGCGAATCAGACGCTGGTGTCGCCACCGACCAGTCCCGATCCGGCGACGACGGTGATGGTCACCAGCGCGAACCCGATCAGCGAGAGGTTCGGGATCGTGAGCCCGACCAGGGGGCTCCGCCACTGGATCGCGGCGCACGCGCCGCCGAACGCACAGCTACTCGACGTGACCTGCAACACGGAGTGATAGCTCGCGAGCACCAGCCCCAGCACCGAGAGGGGGAGGGCGGTCTTCCAGACCGCCGGTCGCAACTCGACCGTCGCCACGCCGAGGACGACGACCAGCGGGTACATCAGAATTCGCTGGTACCAGCACAGGTCACAGGGGACGAGGCCGAGTCCGAGGCTGAAAAACAGGCTCCCAGCCGTCGCGACGGCGGCGAACAGCGTCCCGGCGGTGAGCCAGGTTGCCGGGTCGGGCAGGTCAGGCATTCTCGATCGCGGTCTCGATGCGGTTTCTCGTCTGCTGTTGGTTCCCCGGGTTCACGAGGCTGTTGCCGATGCGGAGCGTCGGCGTCCCGCTGACGCCCAGTTGCTGGGCTCGCTGACTCGTCGCCCGGAGCGCGTCGTCGTACTCGTCGTTCTGGACGGCGCTCCGGATCGCACCCGGGTCTGAGACGCCCGCGGCCGCCGCGAACGCTTCGAGTTTGTCCGGCGTGGCCCAGTGCTGGGCCTCCGGTGGCTGGTTCCGGAAGACGACCTCGTGGAAGCGCCAGTACGACGATGGGTCCGTGTTCCAGACGGCCAGTCCGGCCTGGCCCGCGTTCGGCGCGTCGGGCCCGAGGAACGGGTCGCCGCCGAAGTAGGCGAGGTTCCGGAACTCGATCCGCAGATCACCGGGGGCGACGTAGTCGGCGACCAGCGTCGGCAGGAACCCCTCGCCGAACCGCGCACAGACCGGACACTTCCAGCTCCCGAAGTAGGTGACGGTCGCGGCCGCGTCGGCACTGCCCATCACGGCGTAGCGGTAGTCGCCGGGCGCGTCCGGGATTGACGCATTCCCGACCGGGCCGGCCTCCTCCGTCTCGATCTCCTCGGTCCTGCCCAGCACGTTGCTGAGTGCGATCCCGCCGGCCGCGACCCCGCCGATGGCGAGGACGCCGCCACCGACCAGGAAGGCGCGCCGCGGGAGGCCGCGGACGGCCGCTCCGACCCCGCCGTTCGAGAGGCGGTCCCCGAACGTGATCGAATCGACCTCGTTCTCGGCCCGGTTGGCGTCGCGACGGGACAGGTCCTCGGGATGGGCGACCAGCCAGTGCCGGTACAGCGCCGCCGTCTCGTCCCCCGCGACCTGCTCCCCACAGTAGTGACAGGCGCTGTGTGCCTCCCAGGCGTGACGCCGTACGCCCCCCGCCGAATCGAACCCCTCGTCACAGACCGGACAGTCGTTCGCGGACATCGCTCGTGTACTAGCGAAAAATTTCCTGACACGGTATAACAAGCCTGTCGATCCCGTCCCGCCGGCCGACGGCCGTCGGATCGGGTCGGGGCACCGATTGCTGGTCGGGGTGATACCCCGTGTGTGGGCCCGGTTCAGTCCCCGTCGAGCCCCCGCTCGTCGACGGTTTCGAGGAACGCCAGGATCGGGCTCCCGTCGGTCTCGACGTACTCGTAGTCGACGGCGTCGAGCCCCTCCAGAATCTCCACGCGGACGTGGGCGCGGATGCGCTCCGGCTCGGTCGTGTCGGCGTCGATGTCGCCGACAAGCGCGGTGTCGTGGGTCAGGAAGCCGAACCGCTCGATGTCGATGTCCGGCAGGCTCTCCGAGAGCCGGAGCGCGTTTTCCACGTCCTGTTCGGAGTACTCGGCGGTCGTCCGGTAGGCGTAGCCCTCGGTCACGGGGTTGTCGACCGCCAGCACGACCACGCTGTCGCCGTCCCGGGCGCGCACGTCGAGGTACGGCTGATCGAGGCTCGTCCCGCTCGGATCGACGCTCACGGTGTACGGTGCGTCCGCGGCGAGCGTGGTGAACACGTCGCGGTGAAAGTCAGCGAGCCGCTCCCGCGCGGTCCGCTGGTCGTCTGCCAGTTCGCGGTAGGCATCTTCCCACTCCGGGAGGAGTCTGACCGGGCCCGCCGTCTCCCGCCTGACCGCGCGCTTTTCCGGCCTGCTGAGGGGGTACTCCCGCTGGTCGGCGTCGTGGAGCGTGTCGGCGTTGGCCCGCCTGAACGCCGCCGTCAACTCCGTTCGGAGTTCCGTCCGCTGGTCGTGGAGTGACCGCTCGACGGCCCGCAACTCCCGTTCGAGCTCGAACACCTCCTCGAAGTCCAGTTCGGAGTCCATCGGTCGACGCCGGAGAGTCGGCTAGGCGTCACTACCAGTCGCCACGACTTGTGCGTTCGGGCGAGTTCGTAGCGTGTGGCGAAGTTACTTTGTCGGAGACGGGTCAACACCGTGGCATGGCCGACGAGGAGATCGACGACGTGGACAGGGCGATCCTCCGGGCGCTCCAGGAGGACGCACGGAATATGTCCTCGGGGGACATCGCGGAGCGAACGGGGACCTCTGACAGCACGGTTCGCAAGCGCATCCAGCGCCTGGAGTCCGAGGGGATCGTCAAGGGGTACAGCGCCGACGTGGACTACGGGAAGTCGGGGTATCCGCTCCGGATGCTGCTGTTCTGTACGGCCTCGATCCCCGAGCGCGGGGAACAGATCCCCGAGATCCTCGACATCGACGGCGTCGTGTCGGTCCAGGAACTGGTCACCGGCGAACAGAACCTGCTCGTCACCGTCGTGGGGGAGTCCGACGACGACATCACGCCGGTCGCACAGGAACTGCTGGAGATGGGGCTGACCGTCGCCGACGAGGTCCTCGTTCGGAGCCACGAGACGACGCCGTTCGGCGGGTTCGAACCCGACGCGGAGTCCTCATAGGACGACCCGTTTCACGTCGAGCGGCGTCGCACGGCGGACCACAGCCCGGATCGGGTCCGCGGTGCCGGCCAGGTTGTCCGACTCGCCGTCGAGTACCAGCAGTGCCGCGTCCCGGCCCGGTTCGACGACGCCACAGTTCAGCCCGACGGCCTCGGCACCGGCCGCCGTCGCCATCCGGAGGACCTCCCGGGCGGTCACGTCGAAGGACTTCGCGGTGACGGCCATCTCGCGGAACATCGACGGCGGATTGAGCATGACGTTGTCCGTCCCGAGCGCGACCGTCGTGTGGTCCAGCAGGTCGCGGACTGGCGGGCGACCGACGCCCAGCACCTGGTTCGCACGCGGACACACGGCGACCGGCACGTCCTGGTTGGCGACCCGTTCGAGGTGTTCGTCCTCGGCGTGGACCATGTGGACGAGCAGGTCCGGGTCGAGGTCGAGTGCGGGGTGGATGTCGGTCGCGTCCGGTTCGCCGGCGTGGATGGCGAACGGAACGTCCGCGTCCCGGGCGGCCGCCCGTTCGGTCTCGAAGTCGTCGTCGTTCGCACCGCTGGCGCCGTACCCGTCCGCCACGTCGAGGACGCTCGTCGGTCCGCTCCCGAAGACGAACGGCGTGACAGCGGTCCCGGCCGCGGCTGCCCGAAGCGCGCGAGCGCCCGCCGGCCCGGACTCGCGGAAGTCGAGACACGCCGCCGTCCCCGTCTGTGCCATGAACCGGAGCGTGCGGCGCATCTCGGTGACGAGGGTGTCCCGGTCGGCGGCCGCCAGCCGCCGGTGTTTCAGGCTGTCCGGCGGTGCGACGGCCGCTTCGAGGCCGAGGTCGACGGCCGCTTCCTTCGCCACCGAATCGCCGAGGTGGGTGTGTGCGTTGACGAACGCCGGCACGACGATGTCCGTCGCGTCGACGCTGGCCCGTTCGACGGCCGTTATCCGGCCGTCCTCGACGACGACACGCCCCTCGACGGGCTCGAACGACGATCCAGCGACGACCGTCCCCTCGAACTGTTGCATACGCTTCACTCGTTCGGATGAACAATATCGCTTTCTAAACCACGACACCGAACGGAACGAGAGAAAAATGCTGGTTCACGACCAGTTCGTCCGCACTGCCTCCCCGGGCGGTCGGGGCCACGCCGACGAGCGTCACGGCGGTGACGGCCACCGGAGCTGGACCGGCAGTCGCCGCATTCCGCCTCCTTGCCGCCGTCGCGAGGCCGCTCGTGGATTTCCGCGGGCACCACGGGCGGCCCACGATGCCGTGTGATGGCGTACCACCATTTAGACCATAATGTTCTATAATGGGGCTTTGAGAGAACAGTCTGGTCGCATAGAAGGATTTAATACACAGTTTGTTCGTACTATGGGTGAAGGCGGCGACATCAGTTCGCCGGGGTTGCGGTGATCCCGGTGGAGTGGTGTGATGCCGCTCACAGAGCAAACGATGACAGAACAGACCGGGCCGAAAACGGTGGGACAGCTCCCGAACACGTCCACGTCGACGCCGCTCGCACCGGCGGTGTTCACGCGACTCGTGTGGACACTGTTCGTCGCGAGTCTCGGTGCGCTCGTCGCGCGACAGCTGACCGGTGGGCACTGGGAGATCCCTGGACTGGCCGCCGTCGACGGACTGACGGTCCTGCTGTGGGTCGTGGTGACTTTCTTCAGTGGCATCGTCCACAGTTACTCGCGGCGCTACATGGCCGGGAGCGAACACATCACGCGCTTTTTCACGCGCCTGTTCGCGTTCACGATCTCGGTGATGGTGCTGGTCGCCGCCGACCACGTCGCCCTGTTCGGGGCCGCGTGGCTGGCGATGGGACTGGTGATGGCCGACCTGATCGGGACCGTCCGTGGCTGGCCACAGGCCCGGGCCGCCGCCGCCCTCGCCCGCCGGTACTTTCTGGCCAGCAGTCTGTTCCTCGGTGCCGCCCTCGCGACGCTGGCCTGGGCGACGGGCGCGACGACGATCTCGGGCATCCTGACGGCCGTCGGCACGGTCCCGGACGCGACCCTGCTCGTGGCCGCGGGCCTGCTCCTGCTGGCCGCGATGGTCCAGTCCGCGCTCGTCCCCTTCCACTCCTGGTTGCTCTCCTCGATGACCGCGCCGACGCCGGCCTCGGCGCTGATGCACGCCGGCTTCGTCAACGCGGGTGGGATCCTCCTGCTCCGGTTCGCCCCTGTGGTCACCGCTGACGCGACGTTCATGCTCCTGGTCGTGGTCGCCGGCGCGACCAGCGCACTGCTGGGCAAACTCCTGAAAGCCGTCCAGACCGACGTGAAGCGCAAACTCGGCTGTTCGACGACCGGCCAGATGGGCTTCATGATCGCCCAGGCCGGCCTCGGCTTCTTCGGGGCCGCTATCGCCCACCTGATCCTCCACGGGTTCTACAAGGCCTACCTGTTCCTCTCGGCCGGCGAACAGGTCGAACACACCAGCCCGGCCACGTCCGAGCCCGGGACGGTAACCCTCGTCGGCGGTGCCGTGACGGTCCTCACGGCCGTCGCCGGCGGTGCCCTGTTCGCCCTCCTCACCGGGAAGGGCACGCACTTCGACAGCGGGCTCTTGCTGACGGGCCTGATCTCGCTGACGACGTTGCACGCCACCTGGACCGCGGTCCGGCACACCGACGTTCCGGCCGCGATCCGGTACGGTGTCGTTCCGCTGGTCTTCCTGCCCGCCATCGCCGTCTACGCCGGGGTTTACACCGCGGTCTCCGCGGTCCTGGCCGGCGTCCCGCTCGTGACGGCACCGGCCGAGCTGACCCTCGTTCACGGCCTCGTCGCAGTCGCCTTCCTCGCGGCCTACGTCGCCATAGAGACGGGCCTCTACCAGCGGAGCCGTCGGCTCTACGTGGCGCTGGTCAACGCCTCACAGCCGTCGACCGGAACCCTGCTGACCGCCACGGAGGAGTACAATGAATACTGACACAGCGATATCCGAGAGCATCGAACAGGCAACAGACAGCGTCGGCTCGGTCTGGCCGCTCCACTCGTTCGTGACGGCCAACCCCCTCGCCGGGTTCGAGGACCGTCCGTTCCACGAGGCCGTCGAGCGGGCCGAAGACCTGCTCGGCGGCGACGGCTACCCGAGTCCCCACGTGTTCCGCCAGGCCTGGGAGACGGGGCGGATCGACCCCGACGTGCTGGCCGAGAAACTCGCCGAACGCGGGTACGAGGCCGACCCCGAAGCGTCGCTCGACCGGCTGGAATCCCGTGCCGACAGGACACCGGATGTCGAGACGGCCGAGACGCCCGCGGATCGCGTCGACGCCGTCCTGACGAAGTGGCTCGCGGCCTTCCTCGACCAGGGGACGGCCACCTGGTCGATGCCCGACCGCGAGCAGGGGTTCTACGCCGCCGTCCGGTCGGTCGCCCCCCACGACGGCGACATTCCCGACGGGTCCGCCGACGCGTGGCCCGCGGCCCCCGCCGACGCCATCGAGCGCGTCCTCGACGACCAGCCGAGAGACGCGTGGCCGGCCATCTTCGAGCACCACCTCACCGCGCTCCCGGGCTGGACCGGGTTCATCAAGCAACGCGCCGCCGCCGACGGTGCCTGGCAGTCGACGTACCCGATCACGCTGGCCGGGTATCTCGCGGTCCGCCTCACGCTTTCCGACCTGTTCGACGCGCAGGTTCTGCCCGCCGAGCCAGTGACCGACGCCGAGGTGACCGACGACGATGGCGTCCCGCTGGAAGAAGTCTGGCTCTCCGCGTGGGAAGCCAGCTATCGCTCGGAACTGGTCGAGGCCGTGGCCGACCGCAGTGCCACGGCCGCCGAAGCCGACGGCGGCCGGCCCGACGCGCAGTTCGTGTTCTGTATCGACACGCGCTCGGAGATCGTCCGCCGCCACATCGAGGCCGCGGGCGACTACGAGACCCACGGCTACGCCGGCTTCTTCGGTATCCCGATGCGGTACGAGGGATACGACGCCGACGTGAGCGTCGACGCCTGTCCGCCCATCGTCGACGCCCAGCACCGCATCACCGACCGCCCGACGGCCGACGCCGGCGACCGGACGGCCTACGACCGCTGGTCGAACGTTCGCGACGCGGGCGCCAAACTGGTCAAATCGCTCAAGGCGAACGCCGCGACCGCGTTCAGCTACGTCGAGAGCGCGGGCAGTGGCTACGGACTGGCGCTGGCCGCCCGGACGCTCCTGCCCGGTCGCGTCTACGACGCCCGCGACGCGGCCGACGAGCGCGTGCCCGACGACCACGAGATCTGTGAGCCCTCGGTCGACTACAACCCCGACGCCGTGACCGAACTCCGGGAGGGGCTCACGCTGGAGGAGCAGGTCGAGTACGCCGCGACGGCCTTCGAGTTAATGGGCTGGGAGGAGTTCGCCCGTCTCGTCGTCTTCGCCGGCCACGCCAGCCAGACCGCGAACAACCCGTTCGATTCGAGCCTGGACTGTGGGGCCTGTGCCGGCAACCCCGGCGGCCCGAACGCCCGCGTCCTCGCGGCAATCTGTAACGACGACGATGTCAGAGCCGAACTCCGCGAGCGCGGGATCGAGATCCCCGAGGACACCGTCTTCGTCGCCGGCGAACACAACACGACGACCGACGAGATCGACCTGTTCGACGAGTCGGTCCCGGAGAGCCACGCCGACGACCTCGAACAACTCCGTGCCGACCTGGAGACCGCTCGCGCCGGGGCGGCCGCCGAGCGCGCCGCGGACATGGGCGCTGACGAGGACCACGGCGTCCGCGAGACCGAGCGCCGCGCCGCCGATTGGGCCGAGACCCGTCCCGAGTGGGGCCTGGCCGGCAACGCTGGCTTCGTCGTCGGCCCGCGCGAACTCACCGAGAACCTGGATCTGGACGGCCGGTCGTTCCTCCACTCCTACGACTGGTCGACCGACGACGACGGCGACGCGCTCGAAGCCATCGTGACCGGCCCCCTGGTCGTCACGCAGTGGATCAACACCCAGTATTACTTCGCGACCGTCGACAACGGCGTCTACGGCAGCGGCTCGAAGGTCACGCACAATCCCGTCGGCAACGTCGGCGTCTACCAGGGCAACGGCGGCGACCTGATGACCGGCCTCCCACTCCAGTCGCTCATGGCCGCCGACGACGAACCCTACCACCAGCCACTCCGCCTCTCGACCGTGATCCACGCCCCGGTCGAGCGCATCACCGAGGTCCTCGCCGACCACGAGGCCGTGACCGAACTGCTCGACAACGGCTGGCTCTCCCTGACCGTCGTCGACCCCCAGCAGGACCACCGCGCGTTCCACTACGACGGCGAGTTGACCTGGACCGGCCACGAATCGATCGAGGCGACGGCGGCGACCGAGCCCTCGACCGCCGAGGCGTCCACCGAAGCGACCGCCGACGACTGACTCGAGTTCGGGCACGCTCGTCGTCGGTCGTCCGGTCGGTTCGGCAACAGAACGCTCGCCGACGGTCTGCAACGTTTATGTCGCTCTCGGGACTGAGTACCAGCATGACTGGCGATCGTGTCACGGTATCACTCACGGAGGAGGCACAGTCGGCGCTCGAAGATCTCACCGAACGGACGGAGGAGAACCGGAGTGAGGTCATCCGCGAGGCGATCTCCTTCTACGCGGCGAACTTCGAGTCGGCGCGAGCGAGCGACAGCGACGACCTCCAGACGTACTATCGAATGTTGAACACGGGCGAACACGTGTTGCTCGACGTCGACCTGCTCCACGCCTTTCTGGACAACGTCGAGGGCGAGGACGGGCCGGACCCGGCGTTTCTGGAGACCGTCGACCGGGTCGCCGAGTACCACACACAGGAGTACGCCCAGCGGTTCGATTCGCTCGGGGAGATCCTCGAGTGGCTCTCGTTCTGTGGGTTCCTGACGGTCCGGGAGACCGAGGGGGACAGCTATCAGGTCGTCTTCCCCTCCGAGTCGGTCCGCTGGTTCATGACGCGGTTCATCCAGGGGAGCATCGGCGACCTTCCCTTCGAGGTCGAGATCGAGGAGAGCCTCTCCAAAGTATTACTGAAAGAGTGTGAATCCTGACGCTGTTTTCTCACGTATTCATACAGCCGATGTGCAGGATGCACATACATCTCAACAACGCTTTTCTCTGCTTGTAGGTATCATGCCAACAGATCTCAATACGAAACCATGAACGTTATTCAGCGGCTCAAGGCGATCGGCCCCGGGGCGATGGTGGCGGCGGCCTTCATCGGTCCGGGGACGGTAACGGCGGCGAGCGTGACCGGTGCCCGACTGGGGTACGCCCTGCTGTGGACGATCGCGTTCTCGATCGTCGCGACGATCGTCCTCCAGGAGATGTCGGCCCGGCTGGGGCTGGTCTCGGGCGAGGGGCTCGGCGAGGCGCTCCGGAACCGGTTCGACAACCAGATCGTCGAATCCGTCGCGATCTTTCTCGTCGTCGGCGCGATCGGCGTCGGGACCGCGGCCTACGAGTCCGGGAACATCCTGGGCGGTGCCGCGGGGCTGGCGACGATCACCGGCGTGAGTTCGACGATCTGGGGCGTCGTCATGGGGCTGGTCGCCGGGGCCCTGCTGTTCACCGGGAAGTACAAGCTGATCGAGCGGGCGCTGGTCGGTCTCGTCGCCGTCATGGCGCTGTCCTTCGTCGCGTCGGCGATCCTGATCGGCCCCGACCTGGGGGCGATCGCCGGCGGGTTCGTCCCGAGTATCCCCGAGGGGTCGCTCTACCTCATCACCGGCCTGATCGGGACGACGGTCGTCGGCTACAACCTCTTCCTGCACGCGAGCAACGTCCAGGAGCGGTGGTCCGGACCGGGTGATCTCGCCGAGTCCCGCACCGACACGATCCTCTCCATCGCCGTCGGCGGGTTCATCACGATCACGATCATGGTCACCGCGGCGGCCGCGTTCCCGCTGGGGACCGAACTCGACGACGTCGGACAGATGGCCCAGCAACTCGAACCGCTGGCGGGCTCTTACGCGAAGATCTTCTTCAGTATCGGGCTGTTCGCCGCGGGCTTTACGAGCGCGACGACCGCGCCGCTGGCCGGCGCGTGGGCGACGACGGGTGCCCTCGGCTGGGATTCGGACCTCAAGAGTCCGAAGTTCCGCGCGGTCTGGGGGACGATCCTGGCGGTCGGCGTCGGGTCGGTCCTGCTGGGCGGGAGTCCGGTCGAGATCATCGTCTTCGCGCAGGTCGTCAACGGCATCCTGCTCCCGATCGTCGCGATCTTCCTCATCTACGCCATGAACCAGTCCGACCTCCTCGGCGAGTACACGAACGGCCCGATCGCGAACGCACTCGGGGCGATCGTGACGCTCATCGTGGTGGGGTTGGGCCTCCGAACGCTCCTGAACGTGGCGGGGGTCCTCTAGATGAGCGATAGAGTCGTCGGTGTCGACGTCGGCGGGACCTTCACCGACGTGACGCTGCTGGTCGACGGCGACCTCGTCACGGCCAAAGTGCCGAGTACGGACGACCAGAGCGACGGCGTCATGGCCGGTATCGAGAAGGCCTGTGCCGAAGCGGGCGTCGACCCCGAGGAGATCGAGGGGTTCTCACACGCGATGACGGTGTCGCTGAACGCCCTCCTCGAAGAGTCGGGGGCGGAGACCGCCCTCGTGACGACCGCCGGGTTTCGGGACGTGCTGGAGATCGGTCGGCAGGACCGCCCCTCGCTGTACGATCTCGACGCGGAGAAGCCCGCGCCGCTGGTCCCCCGGCGACGGCGGTACGAGGTCGACGAGCGGACGACGACCGAGGGCGTCGAACGGAGCGTCGACGAGGCCGAGGTCCGGGACGTGGCGGACGCGATCCGCGAAGACGACGCCGAGGCCGTCGCCGTCTCCCTCCTGCACGCGTACGCCACCCCCGAGAACGAGCGGACGGTCGCGCGGGTCCTCCGCGAGGAACTGGACGTGCCCGTCTCGGCCTCCAACGAGGTGCTGGCGGAGTTCCGGGAGTACGAACGGACCTCGACGACCGTCGTCGACGCGTACCTGCGACCCGCGATCGACCGGTACGTCGGCCACCTCTCCGAGCGAGCCACCGACGCCAGCCTGCCCGAACCCCGGATCATGCAGGCCAACGGCGGCATCACCGACGCCGAGACGGTCCGGCACAACGCCGTCCTGACGGCGCTGTCGGGCCCGGCCGCGGGCGTCGTCGGCGCGAACGAGATGGCGTCGACCGACGGCGACGACCCGGCGCGACTCGTCACGTTCGACATGGGCGGCACGTCCAGCGACGTGAGCCTCGTGCGCGACGGCGAGGTCGAGCGGACGACCGACGGCGAGATCAACGACCGCCCGATCCGGACGCCGCTGGTCGACATCGAGACGGTCGGGGCCGGCGGCGGTTCGATCGCGTGGGTCGACTCGGGCGGTGCGCTCCGCATCGGCCCCCAGTCTGCCGGCGCGGAGCCGGGGCCGGCCTGTTACGGTCGCGGCGGAACCGAACCGACCGTGACGGACGCCAACCTCGTCCTCGGGTACATCGGATCGAGTACCAGCCTCGGCGGGGAACTCTCCCTCGACGAGCAAGCGGCCCACGACGCGATGGCCGACCTCGCCGAGCAAGCGGGAATGGACGACCCAGTCGAGGCGGCCCGGGGCGTCTACCGCGTCGCCAACGCCAACATGACGCGTGCGATCCGGTCGGTCACAGTCGAGCGGGGTTTCGACCCCCGGAAGTTCGGCCTCGTCGCCTTCGGCGGTGCCGGCCCGATGCACGCCGTCTCGATCGCGAGCAACCTCGACATGGAGCGGGTGGTCATCCCACGTGCGTCGGGCGTCCTCTCGGCGTACGGACTGCTGGCGGCCGACGAGAAACAGGACGCGGTCCGAACCTACCAGCGCCCGCTCGAATCCGTCGATCCCGATACCGTCGAAGGGATCTACGACGACCTGGCCGACGAGGTGCTGGCCGAGACCAGCGAGCCCGAGCGAGCGACGGTCACGCACACGGCTGATCTGCGCTACGCCGGCCAGAGTTTCGAGCTCTCCGTGGAGGTCGGCGACGCCTTCGACCGCGAGGACGCCCGCGACCGGTTCGAGGACGCACACGAGGTCGCGTACGGCTACCGGATGGACGAACCGGTCCACCTGGTCAACTGCCGCGTGACGGCGACGGTCGACCGCGACGTGCCGCCCATCGACTACACCGCGACCGGCGACCCGCTCAAGGGGGCGCGTGACGCGACCTTCGAGGACGGCGTCTACGAGACGCCGGTGTACGATCGTGCGCGCCTCCGGCCCGGACAGTCGCTGGGTGGCCCGACGATCGTCGAACAGGACGAGAGTACGGTCGTCGTCCCCCCACACTGGGACGTGCGGGTCCGTGACGACGGCGCGTTAGTTTCCGAGGTGACCGAACAATGACCGACGACATCGACCCAGTCACGCTGGAGATCCTGCGGAACCAGCTCGAAAGTATCGCCGAGGAGATGGGGCACGTCCTCATCACCGGTTCGTACTCGCCGAACATCAAGGAGCGACAGGACTGTTCGACCGCCCTCTTCGACGCCGACGGGAAGATGATCGCACAGGCCGAACACATCCCGGTCCACCTCGGCGCGATGCCCGACGCCGTCGACGCGATCATCGACGACGACCCGAAGCCGGGCGACGTGTTCATCGTCAACGACCCCTTCGCGGGCGGGACCCACCTCCCCGACATCACGCTCGTGTCGACCATCGCGCCCGAGGACGAGGTGATCGGGTTCGCGGTCTCGCGAGCCCACCACGCCGACGTGGGCGGGAGCGCGCCCGGCAGTATGCCCCCGGGAGCCCAGGAGATCTACGAGGAAGGCTTGCGCCTGCCGGCTGTGCGCCTCGTCGACGGCGGCGAGTTGAACGAGGCGGTGCTGGACGTGTTGCTGGCCAACGTCAGGACGCCCGACGAGCGCCGGGCGGACCTGCGGGCCCAGCGCGCCGCCAACGAACGGGCCGAAGAGCGGATCGGCGAACTGCTCGACGACCACGGCTCGCTGTTGCTGGACGCGTTCGACGCCGTCGTCGACTACTCGCGAGCGCGTATCGAGTCCGAAATCGCCGACCTCCCCGACGGCGAGTATCATGCACACGACGTGCTCGAAGGGGACGGCGTGACCGACGAGGACATCCCCATCGAGGTGACGGTCACCGTCGACGGCTCCGAGATCGCGGTCGACTTCGCGGGCACCGCCGCGCAGGTGACTGGCAACCTCAACGCGCCGCTCTCGGTCGCCAAGAGCGCGGTCTACTTCGTCGTCCGGGCGGTCACCGACCCGGAGATACCGTCGAACCACGGCTGTTACGAACCGGTCAGCGTCGCTGCGCCCGAGGGGACGGTCCTCAACCCCAGGCCTCCGGCCGCAGTGGTCGGCGGGAACGTCGAGACCAGCCAGCGCGTGACCGACGTGACCCTCGCGGCGCTGGCCGAGGCGATCCCCGAACGCGTCCCGGCCGGCGGACAGGGGACGATGAACAACCTCATCATCGGCGATCGCGAGGGCGAGTTCACCTACTACGAGACGATCGCGGGCGGGTTCGGTGCCCGCCCCGACAAGGACGGCATGGACGGCGTGCAGGTCGGGATGACCAACACCCTGAACACACCGGTCGAGTCGATGGAGAGCGAGTACCCGCTCCGCGTCGAGACCTACGCCCTCCGCCCGGACAGCGGCGGCGACGGGAAACACCGGGGCGGCCTTGGACTCGAACGCTCGGTCACGGTCGAGACCGACGCGACCGTCTCCCTGCTCACAGAGCGCCGCCGCACCGCGCCCGCCGGCGTCGACGGCGGCGCGGACGGCGCGATGGGCGAGAATCTGATCGACGGCGACCCCGTACCTTCGAAGGCATCTGTCGACGTGAGCGCCGGCGCGACCGTGACGATCCGCACGCCCGGTGGCGGTGGCCACGGCGACCCGACCGACCGGTCCGACGAGGCACGGGAGGCCGACCGCCGTGACGAGAAGGTGACCGAATGACTGCCCGTCTCGGCCTCGTCGTCCCCTCCTCGAACACCACGGCCGAACCCGAGTTCCGGGCGATGGCTCCCGAGGCCACGACCGTTCACGCCGCCCGGATGCCGCTGGAGGACGTGACCGTCGACGGTCTCGACGAGATGGCCAGCGGTGCCGAGCACGCCGCGGAACTGCTCGCCCACGCCGCCGTCGACGGCCTCGCGTACGCGTGTACGACGGGGAGTCTCCTGCACGGGCCCGGCTTCGACGAGGAGCTTGAGTCACGGCTGTCCGACGCGGCCGGCGCGCCGGCCGTCGCGACGGCCCTGTCGGTGAAACGCGCTCTCGCCGCGCTCGACGCCGAGACGGTCGCCGTCGTCACACCCTACGCCGCCGAACTGAACGAACGCGAGCGGGCGTACCTGGCCGACTCGGGCTTCGCGGTCGCCACCCTCGACGGCCGGGGACTCGTCGACAACACCGAGATCGGCGAGTTGACCGCCGCGGACGCGAAACGGCAGGTCAGGTCCGCCGTTCCCGACGATACTGCTGTGGACGCGGTATTCGTCTCCTGTACGAACTACCGGACTGTGCCGGTCCTATCCGATCTGGAGGACACGCTCGGCGTCCCCGTGATCTCCAGCAACGCCGCGACGATGTGGGACCTCGCCGACCGGCTGGGTGTCGAGTCGACTCTCGACACGGCGCTCACCGCGGTCTAAGGGCCTGGTACGATATTTTGGTTCGACCAGAAACCGGGTGGTACGCTGATGGGCCCTGGCGGGGAACATCCAGAGCTTTCACGGTTGCCAGCCAGTTGTTCACCGACGTGTTCGGCATTGAGACGGCCGGGTAGTGAGACACTGTTCTACCGCTATCTTGTCGGAAATATTAACAAAAACACTCTTTGCCACAAGTCTGTAACACATTAGTATGTCGAATACGGATACAGCAAGCGGCGACCCGGAGAAGACGAACATCAACATCCGTCTGACGGAGATGTTTCTCGAAGACATCGACGCGACGTGGCAGGACGAAGGCTACAACAGCCGTAGTGAGTTCATCCGGGAGGCGCTGCGCGACGCAGTGCGACATCCGGACCTGACCCGCGAGAGCTGGAAGGAGATCGCTGCCGTCGAGCACGCGCGCCGGACAGGCGAGAGCGAGACGTTCTCCCGCGAGGAGATCCTCGACGACGAATGAGTGACGACGAGTGGACCTGGCAGTTCCGCAAGCCCGCCAAGCAGACCTACGACGATCTCGACGACCACGCCCAGGACCGGATCACTGACAAACTCGACGAGATCGTGACCGATCAGTGGCGAGACCCCGACGACTATCTCGAACCGCTGACCGGCGCACCGTATTCGAAACTGCGCGTCGGTCAATTCCGTCTGGCTGCCGACTGTAATCACGCCGAGCAGATGCTGGACATCTACAGCATCGAGCATCGGAGTGGTGCGTACAAAGCTGACGACGACTGACGGGGAACCAGCAACGATCGGTGATTGATTTCATACCTGCGTTGTATCGGTTAGCAATGACGGCACGACGACAGCGACTCGCACCCATACACTGGATGAATTCTGGACAAGCCAGAATAATATAAAGGGATAGAAAAGAACTGTGGTGACAGCACCGCTAGCATATCATTAAGAAGAATATGAATATTGCTATGATATCTGGAGTGGAAAGATTAGGGATTCCATAGTTGCCAGACAGCCGTTTAGCGACGTAAACGGGGCTGAAACACGCATTTAGCGAACTCACTATATTTGGAACTGCAACGCTCGCAGTACGATGTCCGACCCACCCTGTACCATACGCACTCCTGATGGGTTGAATATACACGATTTCGGCTCACCCGGCTCAGTAGTAATCTTGCAGATTGTCAAGAAGACTTGCTGCATACAGAGGTCGTATTCAGTTACGGCAGAGTGAGTTTCGCAAAAGCGGCTCTGGATCATTTTGTCAGTGGATGTGCGTATTGTCTGGATGCCTCCGGTCCGTGCCGCCGTCTTGGGAGTGCCTACTTCTCGAAACAGGCCACCGGGTCCCCGTCTACCCAGGGGTCGGGATCTAGCGCATCGGTCCCGACGAAATCGTTCTGCGTCGTTCTAGCCCGGACGACCCGTGTCGAATCGATATAGTACGTGACGTATTGTGTGATGTAATCAAACTCAATACCCGGGTGAATCGTCCCGGAGCCGACGTATTGTAGTCGGACGACGGACGAATCAGCGGGGCCCGCGGCGACCCACGAGTTCTGGACGGAGATGTCGAAACGAGTTAGATACTTGTCGCGTTCATCGCCGGTCGCCACGTCGGTGTTCGAAATCATCTCGTCGTTGTGCCTGTAGGCCAGTTCAAATCTGGTGACGTACTCCACTGCGGCCTTCCCCGCTGCTTCAGATGGTGGCCGGCCGGGATAGTCGCGGGGTGCGAGCGCCCCCTCGCGATCAACCGGCTCGGCCATCGGTCGCGATACGGCCTTACAGGACACGCTCGGCGGCGTCTCCGGAATTTCGGTGGCCCATCCGGCGGTTGTCGTCGGCGTCTCTGTCCGCGTGTCTGTGCTGTCTGTTGTCTCGTGTGAAGAAGTCTCATCGAGGGCGAAACACCCGGCTGAGGAAAGCACCGTGCCAGTGATGCCGAGTGCCTTCACGAGACGACGACGTGGTATCGGCATAGCACACATGGAACTACCGTTTCTGGTAATAAACAGCCCTAGGATGGTCAAGCACGTATTTGAGTTACCTCGTTGATTAGGACAGATGACGGAGCAACATTTCAGTCACTTCCTCACGTTCGTTATGAACCCAGTGTGACGCGTCGGGAAACTTCCGTAACTGCCCGTTGTCACAGTAGTCGACGCTCTTCTCGGCCATCGAAGGGACGAGTGCGATGTCATCTTCGCCCCAACAGACCAGCGTCGGTTGTGGAATAGTAGTACGTGAGGGACTTTCCGACTCCCAAAATCCACGATACCAGTTGATCCGCGGCTTGATTCCCGTGTGCTGCCAGGCAGTCTTATAGTGGGCAATCGTTTCGTCGTCGAAGGTGCCGGGATTGGACGTGATCTCGAGCGAATCGACCATATTGGCCATGTCGTTCCGCCGCAGGAGCCACTCGGGGAGCCTCGGGACCTGGTAGAACCAGACGTACCAGCTCCGGGCGATCTGCTGGGGACTCGAACGGAGGGTCTCGCGATACACTGTCGGATGTGGGACGTTGCAGATTCCGAGTCGATCGACCATCGACGGGTGCCGGAGGGCGACGTTCCAGGCGACGAAGCCGCCGAAGTCGTGCCCGACGACGTGGGCCGACTCCCGGCCCTCACTCTCGATCAGTTCGCAAACGTCTGCGGCGAGCTCTGACTGCCGATACGCATCGATACCCTCGGGCGCATCGCTCAGATTACAGCCCCGCTGATCCGGGACGACGACACGGTATCCGGCGTCGACGAGCGCGGTGATCTGGTCACGCCAGCCGTACCAGAAATCGGGATGGCCGTGCAGCAAAACGACCAGTGGCGCGTCGGGGTCACCAGCGGTCACGACGTGTAGCTGGACACCGTTGGTGTCGCGATAGGTGGATTCAACACCGTGGTTGGCGAGTAGCGATGCATCCGTTTTCGGACGGGTTTTTGTGACAGACATCGGTATCGGATCGGTGACTGAGTTCGGTATCTGTACCAGATGCGGGGGGTGCGGTGAGTGAAAATACGCCGTGTAATCGCGTCTGCTGACTGCCACACTGGTGAGGGTTCTTTTAACTCATCTGCCGATCCGGAGCACGTCGGTTGAGGACGTTAGGCGACGATTTCGCTAAACACGCGTTCCTCGGCTTTTCGGAGGTGTTCGCCGACCGTTCCGGGTGCGATTCCGACGACCTCACTGATGTCTTCGAGCGATGCCTGGCGCGGTTCACTGTAATATCCCAGATCGACTGCGGTCTCGATGACTTCCTCCTGTCGAGACGTGATCACCCTGCTGAACGACGTGCCGTCGGTCTCGTACTCTCCGGTTTCGAGGACGTCGACCGTCATGTAGTCGGCTTCCTCGGCGTATTCGTAGAGTGTGCTGAATATCTCGTCGGTCCCCAGATACGTGACCTTGAGATGGTCCTCGGACGTGAAGCGGATCGGTGTGTCGACCACCAGTAGTGACTCTCGCTGAAGTTCCAACGCCCAGTGAATCTCCGCGGTCGGTTCGAATTGACTGACAGCCATCCAGCGGTCCTCACCGGCAGTAAGATACTCGAGGACGTGTGGCGATTCCGCCATAATCTCTCTGTACCGTTCCTGACTGCCACTCGCCTCGGCGAACAGCAACACAGTGTCGTCTTCGAGGAGTTCGACGTGATGAATCGCGCGGCGCTCGATGGAGGGATCGGCCGTCAACTCCCCGCCGAGCGGGTGGAAGGCACCGTCCCCGTCCGGTTTGACCAGCAGCGTGAGATACCGCATACTGTGACTTCGAGCCCCTCGAAATAAATCGCCGTGGATACTCGCTACTTATATTGCAACACTGGTGAGGCAGGTCGCCTACCGTTCGACGCCGGGAACTGACAGTCAGTAGACGATGCAACAGCAACGACGTTCGACCGCCGACCAGTTCGTGGACACGGCGGTCACAGCCCTCCCTGACGACGCCATCGTCGGCCGTGAATCACACGAGAACGCCCCCGCGATCGTCATCCGGGCCGACCGAGTCCAGACAGTCCTCTCGACGCTTCGCTCGGAGGGAAGTCTCGACCACTGCTCGTGTGTGACTGCTCAGGAGTACGACGACCGTTTCGAGACGGTGTATCATCTCACGAGCTACGACGACCGGACGCGTGAACTCTCGGTCGTCGTCCCCACTCCTCGGGACGATCCAGTCAGCGAGTCGGCCGCGCCAGTCTACCGGACGGCCGAGTGGCACGAACGTGAAGCCTACGACCTCCTCGGAATCGAGTACGAGGACCACCCGGATCTGCGCCGGCTGCTCTTGCCAGAAACCTGGCAAGGCCACCCGCTGCGGGAGGATTACGACCAGACCGCTCCGCAGATCGTGCCGCTGCGCGAACACGCCAACCCGTTAGAGGCGGACGATCACCACGAGGACTCGGATACGATGTTCATCAACATCGGACCCCACCATCCCTCGACCCACGGTGTCCTCCACCTGGAGACGACGCTGGACGGCGAGCAAGTGGCAGACGTGGAGCCCGACATCGGGTACATCCACCGATGTGAGGAACAGATGTGCCAGCAGGGAACCTACCGGCACCAGATCATGCCCTACCCCGACCGCTGGGACTGGGGTGGCGCAGGTCTGCTGAACGAGTGGGCCTATGCCCGCGTCATCGAAGACTTGGCCGATATCGACGTTCCCGAGTACGCCCAGGTCGTCCGAACGATGAGCGCAGAACTGTCTCGCATCCTCTCGCATCTGCTGGCGACTGCCATGTACGCGCTGGACGTCAGCGGCGAGTTCACAGCCACCTTCATGTATGGCTTCCGGGATCGGGAGATCGTTCAGGACATCCTCGAGAATCTGACCGGCCAGCGGCTCATGTTCAACTACTTCCGGGTTGGGGGCGTCGCCTGGGACGTTCCGGAACCGCGCCAGGCGTTCTTCGAGAAGGTGCGTTCGTTCACAGACGACTTGCCCCGGAAACTCGAAGAGTATCACACCCTACTGACTGGCAACGAGGCCTTCCAATCTCGCTGTGTCGACACCGGCGAGTTGCCGCCGGCGGTCGCAAAGCAGTACGGGGTCACCGGCCCGGTCGCTCGCGGCTCCGGCATCGACTACGACCTCCGACGGGACGATCCGTACGGCTACTACGACCGCCTCGAGTGGGACGTCATCACTGACGACGGTTGTGACAACTTCTCCCGGGTACTCGTCCGACTGGCAGAGATCGAGGAGTCCGCAGCGATCGTGAACCAGTGCGTCGACCTGCTGGAGGACTGGCCCGCGGACGACCGTACGATCCAGGCCGACGTGCCCCGGACGCTGAGACCGTCCGGCGAGTGCTACCGGGCCGTCGAGGGTGCCAAGGGTGAACTCGGGATCTACATCCGTGCTGACGGCACCGAGACGCCCGCCCGGTTCAAAATCCGCGGGCCGTCGTTCTCGAACCTATCGGCGCTCCCGGCGATGGCGAGAGGCGAGTACGTCGCCGACCTCGTCGCCACCATCGGGAGTCTGGACGCCATCATGGGGGAAGTTGACCGATGACGATGACTCCCACCACGCTTTGGGGGAACGTCTCAGACCAGCAGGTGACGTGTATCGCCTGTGGGGAGACGCTCAGTCGCGAAGAGGCCCGCGAATACGACAAATACGGCGATCGGTGGAATCGCGAGGGCAAGGAGTTCGAGTCCCTCTGCAAGCCCTGTCACCGCGGGTGTTGTCAACAGAACCGCGACGGACTCGAGCAGACGCTCTTGGCCGCCAACGCCGGGCGAACCGATCGCGAGACGTTCCTCGAACGCTTCTGCGAACTGGTAGCCAACGACAACGACCACGACTGAGAATCCGAAACACATGAACTCCAATCACGAACACCACCGATCCGAGACCGCATCGCCACCGAACCGACCGATGTCGGTGTCAGATATCGCGGACTCGTACGCCGAGTACGCTGACTGTATGCATCGCCTCGAATGGCTCGACCGGGCCATCATCGGCCGCTATCGGCAAGCCCGATTTGGAGATGTCGACGGCCGGGTGTTGGATGTCGCCTGCGGGACTGGAACGAATTTCCAGTATCTGCCCGACGGGGTCGACCTCGTCGGGATCGACATCAGCCCGGAAATGCTGGCCAACGCCGGGAAACAACTCGCCGAACAGGGTATGGACGGCACGCTCCGGGAGATGGACGCCCAGGACCTCGAATTCCCCGACGACAGCTTCGACGCAGTGATTTCGGCGCTTTCGACCTGTACGTTCCCGGACCCGGTCGCGGCACTGCGGGAGATGAATCGGGTCTGCAAGCCCGAGGGAACGATACGCCTGGTCGAACATGGGCGCAGTGACGTTGGACCGATCGCCCGGTTCCAGGAGTGGCGCGCCGAAGCGCACTACGCGAAGATGGGGTGTCGCTGGACCCAGGAGCCAAGCGATGTCGTCGCGGAGGCAGGCCTCGGGGTACTGGAGACCAGGACCGGACTGTTCGGTACGATTACCACCTTCGAGCTATCTCCGGGTCGAGGTGGGGACCGATGATCGAACTGTCTGCCGATGCTCTGGAATGGCTCGCCGTCGGTACTCTCCTGACGATCGCGGGCGCACTGATCAAGTTCCGCGGGTGGACATTTCTCCTCGCTGGCTACGACGAGACTGCCACAGTTCCGGACGATGTGGTGCAGAACATCGCGGGGAATACCATCCTCCGTATCGGCCTCGCTGTCTTCGCTTTCGGTATCCTCGTGTCCGTCACGAGTCCCCCGTCGTATTTCGGCCTCCTGTTCGGTGCTGCGATCGTCCTGGCCGTGCTCTGGATGATCTATCGAGTAAACACGTGGTCGTCACGGGCAGCTTGACGTGGTCGGCTTGTCGCTCGAGTCGTAGTCGTCAGTGGCCTTATTGGTTGGTCTGATGAACTTCCCGATTCGATGCTCTCGGGGGAGCAAATCGTTTCCTGACCGACTCGCGCGCTGTAGGCAGCACACGTCTCTCTACATCTATCGTAGCTGAAAGATGTTTGCGGACGAACCGCACACACCACACTCTGTACCGACGGACGGCCGACTCGAATCAATCGGTGATTGATTACCTGCCTACCAAGCGTCGTTGATCAGCGCAGGCACGAAGACGGTGGCCCACCCCGCACGCTGGAGGTACGCTGACGAGCCCGTGTCAATCAACTCACGTATGAGAAACGCACTGGTACCCTTGCTAGCCCTGACTCAAAAAACTTAGAAAGACTGTCATGAACTCTGGCGGATTCGAACCCCGGTCGCGGCGACGCCGCTCCCTGCTTCGAATCCGCGGGTGGCACGTAACTGGCGCTCACGAACTGTTCGCGCCAGCGAGTGGGCCCTGGCGGATTCGAACCGCGAGGACTCGCTGTCGCTCGTCCTCTGGGCTCCAATCCGCCAGCGACACGATTTGCTGCTCGCGGATTGCTCGCAGCAAAATCGATGGGCCCTGGCGGATTCGAACCACCGACCGCCCGGTTACCCACAATCACTGACCGCTGTCAGTGATTGGTATGAGCCGGGTGCTCTAACCAGACTAAGCTAAGGGCCCGTGTGCGAGCGTTCTGCGTGACTCGTCTTTAGCCTGTCGGGATATTGCCCGATATCGGCCCGTCACAACGCGGAGCCGCGACTCGGGAGGCTAGTGTCGGGAGAAAAGCGCCACCGCCAGGGTTCGAACCTGGGACAACCTCGTCTCTGCGGTGAACAGGCGTGACCTCTTCACCGTAACAGCGAGGTGCTCTACCAGCTGAGCTACGGCGGCACGTTCGCAGGCATTCCTGAGTAGCCGGAGTTATTTGATAGGGCTTTCGCTTTCGGGCGGCATCGACACGCTTTCACGGGGTCGTCGGATACGGCTCTCCATGACCGAGGAGTTCGACGCCGTCGTCGCGGCCGTGCGCGACCGCGTCACGCCCGACGACGAGGAACGCGAGCGCCTCCGGGCGGTCACCGAGCGCCTCACCGCGCGTACCGAGGCCGCCGCCGCCGAGTTGCCCGTCGAGACAGACGTGGCACTCGTCGGTTCCACCGCCCGGGACACCTGGCTGGCCGGCGACCGTGACGTTGACCTGTTCGTCCAGTTCCCCGCCGACCTCGACCGCGAGGACCTCGAAGCGTACGGCCTCCAGATCGGCCGCGAGGTCCTCCCCGACGGCCGTGAGGAGTACGCCGAACACCCCTACACCGTCGGCGAGTTCGAGGGTTTCTCCGTCGACCTGGTGCCTTGCTACGACGTGGCCGACGCCACCGCCATCCAGTCGGCCGTCGACCGCACGCCCTTCCACACCACCTACCTCGAAGCGCGACTGGACGACGACACCGCCGCCGACGTGCGCGTCGCCAAGGCCTTCCTGAAAGGCATCGGCGTCTACGGTGCGGATCTGAAGACTCGCGGGTTCTCGGGCTTTCTGACCGAGTTGCTCGTCCTGGAATACGGCGGCTTCCGCCCGTTCCTCGAGGCGGTCGCGGACTGGCAGCCCCCGGTCGAACTCGACCCCGAGGACCACGCCGCCGAGCGCGAGACGGCTTCGCCGTCTCGGAACGACGAGGTCGGCACTGCCGACCTCGCTTTCGACGACCCGCTGGTGGTCATCGACCCTACCGACCCCGAGCGCAACGTCGCCGCCGCACTCTCGCCCGCGAACGTCGCCCGCCTCCAGCACTACGCCCGCGAGTTGCTCGACGACCCCCGCGAGGATCCCTTCGAACCCGACGACCCAGACCCGCTCGACGCCGCGGCCGTCCGCGCGGCCGTCGCCGCCCGCGGGACGACGCCGGTCGCAGTTACCTTCGACGCGCCGGATCTCGTTGACGACCAGCTGTGGCCCCAGCTCCGGAAATCACGGCGCGGCGTCGTCGCCGAACTCGACCGCCGCGGGTTCGACGTGTTCCGGAGCGCCGCCTTCGCCGCCGACCGCGCCGTCCTCTTTCTCGAACTCGCCGTCGCCGACCGCCCCGCCGTCGAGCGCCACGACGGCCCGCCGGTCCACGTCCGCAACCACGCTCGCGGGTTCTACGAGAAATACGCCGACGCCGGAACTGAAGACGACTCCCCGGACCCCACGAGCCCGCCCTACGGCCCGTTCGTCGCCGACGACCGTTACGTCGTCGAGCGAGCGCGCGAGTTCACGACCGCTCGTGACTTTCTGGAGAGCGATGCGCTCTTCGAGGTCGCGCTCGGGGCCCACGTCGAGAGCACGCTCGAAGACAGCTACGACGTGCTGGTCGGTGACGATGTCGCGGCGCTGGCCGACGACTTCGGTCTGGAACTCGCCCGCTACTTCTCGCCGAAGCCCTGATCACGCAGGTCGGCGAACACCTTCGTCGCGCGGTCTTTGACCTCCTCGTCGGGTTCGACCGGCTCGCGCCCGTCGAACACCTCGTGGACCATCGTGACGCTCTCCGCGAGCGTGTCGAGGCCGTACCCACCCTCGAGCACGAACCCGAGGCCGGCGTCGGCCTCCTCGGCGATGTCTCGCATCCGCGTCGTGAGCGCGCCGTATCCCTCCGTCGAGACGCGCATCCGGGAGATGGGGTCGTGGCGGTGGGCGTCGAAGCCGGCGCTGACGAGGATCACGTCCGGGTCGAACGCGACGAACTCCGGGCCGACGAAGTCGTCGATGGCGGCGCAGTAGTCGGCGTCGCCACAGCCCGGCAACAGCGGGACGTTCAACGTCGTCCCCTCCCCCTCGCCCTCGCCGGTCTCGTCCACGTCGCCGCTGCCGGGGTAGAGACCGTCCTCGTGGATCGAGGCGTAGTACACGTCCCCGACGTCGTAGAAGATGTCGTGGATGCCGTTACCGTGGTGGACGTCCCAGTCGAGGATGGCCACCCGGTCGGCGTCGCCCTCGTCGATGACCGATCGCGCGGCGACGGCGGCGTTGTTGACGAAACAAAAGCCCATGGCGTCGTCCGCGACGGCGTGGTGGCCCGGCGGGCGGCCCAGCGCGAATGGCGTGTCACGCCCGTCGTCGCCGGCCAGCGCGCGCTCGGCGGCCCACATGGCCTGTCCGGCCGCGGCCAGCGCGGCGTCCCAGGTCGCCTCGACGGCGACCGTGTCGTCGTCCCAGTCGCCGCCGCCATCATCGCAGAACTCCTTGATGGCGCTGACGTAGCCGGCGTCGTGGACGGCGGTGACGGCCGACTCCGGCGCGGGGTCGGCGGCGACGTACTCGACGCCGTGCTGGCGCGAGAGCGACCGACGGATCGCCCGGAGACGGTCGGGACTCTCCGGGTGGCGGTACCCGGTCTGATGGTCGAGACAATCCTCGTGGTAGCCGAAGTTCATCCGAAGTACTGGGCGAGTTCGAAGTACGCTTCCACGTCCTCGGCCTTGACGGTGCGGCGTTCGGCGTGGCGGGCCAGTGCGGTCGCGGCGGCGGCCACGTCGTCGGCGAACGACTCCAGTCGATCGGCCAGCGCGATCCGGGCGTCCATCGACACCCGATAGGAGTCGTCGATGTCGAGCCGTGCGATCCGGTCGACCGGTGCGATCGGGAGTTCGAGCGTGTCCTTGTCCGGCACCGACGAGACGCCGAAATCCGACGCCATCAGTGTCTTTCGTCCGTCGGCAGTCGCCCGCTCGGCGGCGTCGACGGCGAGGCGTGCGCCCCGCTGCTGGATCCGCCGCGCCAGTTCCTCGGCCGCCTCGGCGCTGACCCGAAGCGTCCCTGCGTTCCGTCGAATGACCGTGTCGACCGGCGCGAACGGCAGCTCGACGCTCATACGGCATACCGGGACTGTCGCGGTCTTAAGGCTTTCCGTGAGTCAGTTCGCGCCCGCTCAGCCCCTAGAATACGTCCTCTGCGTCCAGCCGCCCGTCAGACAGGCGGCCACGAGCCGTCACTTCCTGTCCGAGCTGGAGCGTCGCACCCGTTTCGACGCTCATCGTCTCCTCTCCGTCGTCCAGCACGACCGGCTCGCCCGTCTGGACGACCGTCCCCGTGAACTCGACGACCTCACCGTCCTCGCTCGCGTCGTCGCTGCCATCGCCAGCCGCCGTCTCGACTGCGGCCGTCGCCGTCCCACCGTCGCTCTCTGCCGGCTCGCCGTCGGCGAAGTCGTCCAGCCCCGTCTCGGCGGCGTCCTGTTCGGCCGCGCTAGCGCCACCAGTGCCGGTCGGCTGAGTCGTCGCCCCGTCTTCGAGGACGACGACCGTCGACCGCCAGTTCGCGGAGGCCTCCAGATCGTCCTGCCAGCCGTCGTCGATCTCCACGTCCGCGAGGAAGATCTCGTCGCCCGGCTGGATCTCCTTGTCCGCCTTGTCGCCCCACAGCGCCACGCGAATGTCGCCGGTCTCGTCTTGCACGCGGACGTTGCGAACCTGTCCCTCCGACCCGTCGTCGCGGTCGAAGGTGCGCTTGGGGTCGGCCGACCGGATCACGCCGCCGATGTCGACCGTCTGGCCGATCTCGATGCCGTCGATGGGCGCGGTCTCGGGCGTGAACTCGACGGTCTCCTCGACTGTCTCGACCGCGCCACGCTCGCCGACGTGGAGTTCGAGGTCGCCGTCGCGCTCGCGGACGTAGCCGTCCACGACTTCGACGGCCGTCCCCGCGGACAGCTCCTCGGCGCGGTCGGCCCGTTCGTCCCACAGCGTCACGCGAATCCGGCCGGTCTCGTCGCCGATCGACAGGTTCGCGACCCGGCCCTCCGAGCCGTCGTCGCGGTCGAAGGTCCGGACCGATTCGGTGTCGAGCACGAGCCCGCGGACGTTCACGTCCGACTGGCCCAGCGTCAGCGCCTCGATGCTCGTCGTCCCGCCCGGTTGCACGTCGATCTCCTCCTCGTCGTCGGGTTCGGCCTTGTCGACGCTCACTTCGAGGCCGTTGTAGCCGTCCTTGGGGCGGCCCTTGATCCGGAGCACGTCACCGATATCGAGTTGGCCCTCGTCGATGGAGACGGCCTGCTCGTCCCAGAAGGAGAGGGTGACCGAACCGGTCTCGTCCGCGACCTCGACGTTGATGACGCGGCCGTCCTCGTCCTCGCCGTCGCGCTCGAAGGTTCGGAGGTCGCCGACAGCCATCACCTTCGCGATGAACTTCACCTCGTCCATCCCGGGTTCGATGTCCGCGATCCCGTTGACCTCCCCGTCTTTGAGTTCGTGGGCGATGAGCATGGCCGCAGTCTCCTCGTCCGCGAGGCCACCCATCTGCTCGATTTTCTGCTCGACGGCCTCCCGGAACTCCTCCTCGGAGACCTCGTCGGTCTCCAGATCCGCGTAGATATCTGCTATCGCGCCCATCTGTCTGTCCCAGTGCAGGGCTGGACTCCGTTTAAGCGTTGCCGTCGCTCGCTCGCCCCCGCGCTGTCGGGTGATTTCCGCCGTGGCCCTCTCGTCGCGTCGTCGTCCATACCGGGACCTGCTTCGTTCCCGATGTTAAACCTACGCCGGCCCTCGCGCGCTTACTCTGCTGTGGTGGTCGGCGGGACCGCCGTCGCACTCGCACTCCCGTAGGCCGCGCTCGCGACGCCCTGACCGTCGTGGGTGACCGTCACGTCCGAGGGGAGGTCGCCGTCGAACTCGAAGGTCCCCTCGTAGTCGACGCCGACGAGCGCCATCGACCCGGCCTCGCAGTCCTCGATGTTCGTGGTCTCGACGCCGACGGTGAGCGTCCCCGCCGCCTCGTCGTAGTCGAGCGACCCGAGGGTGCCCCGCTCGCACCCGTCGTTCCCGCTTATCGTCCCGTCGACGAGTACCTCCCCCGCGTCGGTGTCGAAGCGGATGTCGGCCACGTCGCGCTCCTCGCCGGTCTCCGGACTCTGGGAACTGAAGGAGTACGGGATCCCGTCGATCCGGCCGCCGCTTTCCCAGGCCTGGTCGCTCGCACCGTTGGTGCCGTCACCCCCTCTTTCCGGCGTGTCGGTCTCGGTCGTGCCGGCCGCCCCCTCGGGCTGGCCCCCGGGACCGCCGTCGCCGGGACTCGTCTGCGTGTCGTCGTTCCCATCGCGTTCGCCGGGCTCTTGCGTACAGCCGGCCAGGCCGAGTGCGGTTGCGGCTGCGCTCGCTGCGAGAAATCTGCGTCGGTGCATACTCGGCCCGTCACCTCCTATTAAAAAGCCAGTTGCGGTGACACAAAGGCCCGTTTGAGTCACCGGCTGGTGATCGTCCACTCGCCGCGCTCGTCGACCTCGACGACGGCGTCGAACAGCCCGCGGATCGTCGCCAGCGTCTGCTCGTCGTGGGCCTGGGGGTCGAGGTGGTAGTGCCCGACGGCACCGGCGGCACTCACTCGCCCAGTGACGACGTGGAGGAACTGGAACGCGCGTTGCAACTCGACGAACTGCAGGAGGGCAGTCAGCGAGTCGAAACAGAGGCGCTGGCGGCCCGACGCGTCCGGCGCGAGATGCTCGCTGAGTGTGACACCCAGCGCGGTCAGATCACCGGCGTGTTCGACGGCTTCCAGCGTCCACTCACTCGTCCCGGTCCCGACATCGGCACCCCAATCGCCGACGCTGATGACCGTCCCGTCGGCTGGCGGTCCACCGGTCTCACGCTCGTAGTCGGCGCCCCACTTGCCCGGCGACTGTGTGTAGGTCACCCCGAGTACCGACGCTTCCGACGGGTCGTCACTGCCCAGCAGGTCGACACAGACGCCGGCCGCACCGTCCGGGAACGACGGCGCTAACACCAGGATATTCGAGGCGTCGGTCAGCTGGTTCGCGACCGACGTCGCCTCCTGTCCCGCGACCTGTTTGGCCATACCACAATCCCAACTCCCGTTCGCATAAGAATGCGGATTTCCACAAGAAATGCACCTTCTTCCGGCAACTGAACGAACCCGACCCGCAACCATCCGGACGGCGGCCGAACCGTAACCCCTTTATCTGGCACCCCGCTACCGAAGAGTGAGTCCTGATAGGGTAGTGGACTATCCTCTTGGCTTGCGGAGCCAGGGACCGGAGTTCAAATCTCCGTCAGGACGTTCACTCTTTACGAGTGCTTCACTTCGTTCAGCACTCGCTGCATCGTTCACGTCCTGACGGGCCCCCGCTCGCTGCGCTCGCGGGGACTCCGTCAGGACGCTGTGCTGCGGTCTATATACCGCTCCCGACCGCTCAGTGCCAAACGTAGCCGAAGGTATAAAAATTACAATATGTTTATCTGCCGCTGGAATTCAGGATACGGTGATGCTCTACCGGAGCGCTCCGGGGCCGACCCTGGCACGACTCGACGCGCCGACGGCTGTGAGGCCGACGCGTCTCGCGGTGGTGGCGGACCCACACGTCACGCCGTGGGCGACGGGGACGTGGAAAGTCTTCCACCGGACCGTCGAGCGGTTCAGGATGGCTCTCACGGAGGCCAACCGGCTGGATGTCGACGCGGTCGCTATCGCGGGCGATCTGACCAAAGACGGGGTACCGCAGGAGTTCGACCGAGCCGCGGCGTTGCTCGAGGACGCGAACGCACCGGTGCTGGCAGTCCCGGGCGACCACGACCTGCCACAGCCCGCCGACGGCCACCGAACGCCGCCGGTCGGAACCTTCGCCGATCGCTTCGCCGGCGGTCGCTACCCGTTCGTCGAGCGCGTCGCCGGGATCGACCTCGTCGGCGTCGACACCGCGACGGCCGGCGACGGCCCGCCCGCCGTCTCCCCGACGCAACTGGACTGGCTCGAATCTATCCTCCCTGGACTCGAACGGCCGGTCCTCCTCTGTCACCACTCCCTGACCCCCGCTGACGGCGACGGCCCACCTTCGACCGACCGCATCGAGAACGCCCGGGAACTCGCTCGTGTCCTCGACGCGGGTGGCGTGGAACTCGTCGTCTCGGGCGCTCGCCACTGGCCCGGGACCGGCGCGCTCTCGGGCGTCCGCGAGGTGACCGCGCCCGCGACCTGTTCGCTCCCGCAGGCGTTCCTCCACGTCCGGATCGACGCCAGTGGCACGACGGTGGATCTGATCCCGCTGGCCGACCGCACCGGGTTCGAGGAAGCCTACGCCTACGCCAGCGACGGCGACGCTCACGGGCAGTGGGTCGCCAATCGTGCCGATCAGGGCGCGTTGCACCGCTATCCGCTCGTCGACGACCGACCCAACACGGCCGCCGCCACCGGTGAACGGGCGTCCTCGGGCCAGTGAGATGCCGGGGACCACCCACCCGCTCGAACCCCTCGACGCGGCGCGGACCCGGCTCCGGGTCCGTCGCCGTCGGCTCGTCGACGAGCGCGACGCCTTCGATCGGTTCTGTCGCCGCGTCGAGACGCTGCCGACCGCCGAAGCCGTCGACGTGCCCGACGCCGTGCTGGCGGTGACGACGCGAACCGAACGCGGCCCGCAAGCACTCCGTGCGACCTACGACGAGACCGTCCTGACGGTCCCCCATATCGACGAAGACGATGCGTCGATCCCCCCTTTCGACGACCTGCTCTCTCAGTCGACCCGGGCCGAACTGCGCTGGGCGGCCCGGCTCACGCCGGCGTTGCGGGCGGCGGTCCTCGACGACGCGACCGCGGCCCACGAGCGCCGCGTCGACCGGATCGGTGCCGTCGACGCTGAACTGGCGACGCTGGACCGGACCGAAGCCGTCGCTCGCGACCTGCTCGCGGTCGAGTCGAGCACCGACCCGGCGACCGACGACGAGGCCCGTCTCGCCTCACTCGACCGGCGCTGTCGCCGTCACGCCGCTCGACGACGAGCGAGGCTGGCACGTCGCGCCGATGCCGATACGCCCCCGCTCCCGCCCGACTTCTACGGTGACCTCGACGTCGCGGACCCGGTGTTGTCGGTCCTCGACGCCGTCCGCGACCTGCTTCCCCGCGTCACCGAGCGGTCCGACTGACGCTGTTTTCCGGCGGACACGGTCCGACCTGTCGACCCCGGCTCAGGTGAAATCCCCGATAACACGGCCGAGGCAACCACCCTCCCGCTGGAGGAAGGTGTAGTGGTTCGTGACCTGCTCGCTCACGTCGTGGTCGGTGTAGCTGTCGGGGGTCGGGCCGCACGCGCCGTCGACGCCGAGGGCCTCGTCGCCGAACTCGGCCGATCGGTAGAGGACGGCCAGCGTCGTGTCGTCTGCCATGTGGTAGTTGCGGACGGTCTCGGCCCCGTCACGGACCGCCTCGCCCCATCGGCTGCCGTCGGTGACGCTGTCACAGTCGACGGCGGCACCCAGTAACGAGCACGACCGGACACGGGCGTCGTGGTCCCGGAGTTCGTCGAGACAGGAGAGCGCGGGCCGCGCCCCCAGCGAGTGGGCGACGATCCGGACGGGTGCGCCGGGACACTCCGCGGCGAAGGCCTGCACCCAGGCGGCGAGTTCCCGGCCCTTCCGGGTGGCGATGGCCTTGCTGGAGTGCCACAGCGGGAGGTTCGCGGGATAGCTGAACCCGACGACGGTGGCGTCGTAGTCCAGGGCCTCGACGGCACCGGCGACGGCGTTGGCCTGATCGGCCGCGTCGCCGGCGATCCGTTCGAGCCAGCCGTGGACGTAGACCACGAGTTCCGTTGGATCTGGCGGGAACGAGCCCCGAAGCTCGCCGTTGCGGATCATCGGGAACGCCCGCGGTGCCGCCTGTCCCATCGACAGCGCGTCGAGCGGTAGCCATGCCATGCTCGTGCTCTCCCCGCCCGGTCGCCGGGCAGTGGGTCTATCCAACCGTGGACGACTCGACGTATAGCCCTATCGCCGCAAAAATGGGGTCGTGGATGCCGCGTCAGAACCAGTCGTCGAAGAACCCGCCGGAGTCACCGCCGCCCTGGAATCCCGCCGGGAAGTTCTCGACCACCGTCTCCATACACCCTTCTTCGGGGTCGTAATAGAGGCAGTGGCCGTCGACGATCCCGGTGACGTCGATGTCGTTGTAGTTCTCGGGCGTCTCGGCGTCTTCCGGGGCTCCTTTCGCACCGACGGCTTCGGTGCCGAACTCGCCGATCTGGAAGATCTCGTCGAGGATGTTGTCCGCACTGCTCCAGTAGTTGTTGACCTCCTCGGCCCCGTTGGCGAGCGCGTCGCCGAACTCGCCGTCGACGGTGACGGCTTTCCGGGAGATTGCACCCCCGAGGATGTCGAGCGACCGCACAGGAGCTTCGCCCATCACGTTGACGAGCTCGTCCAGCAGGCCCGCGCCGGCACGGGCACCCAGCGAGTGGACGATCAGGCGAACGTCCGTCTCCGGATTCTCCGCCCGGTAGTCCTGGAGCCACGAGGCGAACTCGCGACCGGACTTCTCGGCACCGCCCTTCTGGCCCCACCAGTTGGGGCTACTGCTCGGGTAGTTGTACGCCAGGGTCGCGACGTCGGACCCCGCGTTACGGAGTGCCTGCTGGACCGTCGCACCCTGTGCCTTGGCACCGCCGGTGAACAACTCCAGCCAACCGTGGATGTAGACGACGACTTCCTCTTCCCCCTGCGGGATGGCCCCCGATTCGGACAGGCCGCCAGCACCGATCCCCAACACCCCAGGATCACGCTCGACGACCGGGTAGTCCTCGGCCGGTTCGACGAGGTTGAGACCGGCGACACACTGCTCTTCGGCCGCCGACGCGGTCCCGCTCATGGCACCGACACCGACCGCTGCCGTGCCACCCGCGGCGATCCCCTGCAGCACCGACCGCCTGTTGATCTGTGATCTGCTCCCCCTCTCCATGTCTGAGTGTTCAGACATCACCCGCTCCCAGCCACTAGCTTCGATTAATTATTTCCACGCGAATATACGGCGGTTTTTATGACGTTCTTTCCTGCTTATAAACGTCTCGTCGTATAAAGACGACGCCGAAGACGGCCGGCTTTATAACAGACGGCCGCTCCGCGGTCGCGAGAGTTGGGTGACCACCGATATTCTTCCGTACTCACAGGTTGTGTCGGCCGACGACGGCCGCCTGGAGAACACCGGCATATTTGTTCCGCATCCGATGTGAATGTATTTTTATCGCTCGCGCCGGCCGGTAATAAAAAGGCGAACATGGCCCCAGAAAGATTTATATGTGTGCTTCGGGCCAAACCCTTTCCCGCGACGAAACCGACGGAGCGGTATGGAGACGGCGCTCCGTGCGGGAATCGCGATCTACAACGCCGGCGACTATCACGAGGCCCACGACGCCTGGGAGGACCACTGGCTTGCCCTCCCGGAGGGGACCGACGACGAGCGGTTCCTCCACGGCCTGATCCAGTTCACCGCGGCCGTCCACCACGCGACGGCGCGCAACTGGGCGGGTGCGACGGGACTGGCCGACAGCGCCAGTGACTACCTCGACGACCTGCCCAGCGAGTACCGCGGCGTCGACGTGGCCGCCGTTCGCGAGTCCCTCGCCGCGCTCGCCGCCGACCCCGAGCGGATCGAGCGCGCGCCGCCACTCGAACTCACCCACGAAGGTGAGCCCGTCACTCCCGACGACCTCGACTTCGAGGCGTGCGCGACCGCCGCGGCGGTCTACGCCGACGACGGGCCGTTCGACGAGGCGGTCGTCGAACGGGGCATCGAGTACGCCCGCGACGACCTCGCCGACGGCGAGGCCACCAGTCCGTTCGTCACCTTCGTCATGGACTTCGCCCGGGACGGGGCTACCCGGGGCATCGTGTACCAGCGGCTCTCGGAACGGGTCGACCGCCGACAGCGGCGAGAATCGGACGTGGACGGGCTCTTCTAGACGATCCGCTCGTAGTCGGCGACGTGTTGGTCGCCGTCCCACTCGGCACTGTTGTCCTGTGGCTCGTAGCCCAGGGCCTCCTTGGCCCGCTCCAGTGAGTAGTACTTCCGGTCGTTGTCGGAGAAGAATACGACGGGTCTGCCGGGTCTGAACCTGCTGTACGGCTGGTTCGGAGAAACACAATGAACGCCCGAAGCGACGCCTCGAACTCGCGTGGACAGCCACTCGAACCACTCAAACCGTCCCGTGCAAAAGCGCTCTACCTGAAGTCACGCAAGGATGAACTCGCGGAACGGTCACTTGAACTCCATGACAAGCACGTCGGGTCGTTTGTCGAGTTCTGTGACGAGAACGGTATCGACAACATGAACGACGTGTCCGCCCGAACGGTCAACGAATATCGCCTCGAAATCGGGGAAGATTACCAGCAGTCCACCATGAGTATCTACCTTTCGACTGTCCGCCAATTCGTTCGGTTCTGCGAGGGTATGAACGCGGTCGCACCAAACGTCTCCGAGCGAATCGTGTTGCCCGACCGCGACCGGAACGCCTGCACGGAAGCCCTCGAAGCCGACGACGCGAGACCAATCCTCTCGTACCTTCGGAAGTACCACTACGCGAGCCGAACTCACGCGCTCATGGCTCTACTCTGGCATACCGGAATCAGGACGGGAACCGCTCGTGGACTTGATGTAGAAGACCTTGAAGCCGAGCGTGACCGGCTCCGGATTCGACACCGACCAGAAACGGATACGCCGCTCAAAAACGGTCAGAACGCGGAACGGTACATTGCGCTCTCCGAAGAGGTATCGGATGTACTGGCGGCTTACATCGAGGAACACCGGCACAACGTAACGGACGAATACGGGCGAAAACCCCTGTTCACGACGAACAGAGGACGACCAGCAAAGAACTCCATCCGGCGGAATATCTATGCCGCCACGCGTCCGTGTGCGGTCGGTCAGGACTGTCCCCACGGTCGGGAACCGGAGACTTGTGAAGCGGCACAGCGGACTAACGACGCGTGTAAATGTCCCTCGACTGTCTCCGGCCATCCTGTTCGTCGTGGGGCTATCACTCACCACCTGCGAAGAGATATTCCGCAACAGGCAGTCAGTGACCGGATGGATGTATCAGAGAAAGTGCTGTCAGAACACTATGACATTCGGACAGAGGACGAAAAAGCGGAACAGCGTCGGAAGTTCCTAACGAATCTATAGACACTATGCCCATTGCCCATCGCGTAGACGCAATCTGCCCGGACTGCGGCGACGACAGCGATGTGTGGATGTTCGACAAGGACGAACCAACCATCACCAAGGAACACTACACCTGCGAGTCCTGCGGGTACGAGTGGACTGAAGTGAGACAGGACTAACTCACTCCCGTCACTTTTCTACGGTATGCAACGGTTCTCCGAGGGCGACCGCGTTCGCGTGGACATCCCCGACGAGACGGACCCCGACCACGAGCGTTACCACGGAGTTCGCGGGACGGTCGTTGCCGTACTCGAAGACGAAGCTGGTCGGGCTACTGGTGACGAGCGGGATTCACTGCTGTTCCGTGTCGAACTCGAAGATGATGGTGTCGAAGACTTTCGGTGGCGAGACTTGAGGCCACCTTGATTATTTCCTACCGAGACGGATAGACAATCTCGATAGGTAGCGGTTTCTCCTTCGTAGAGTCGCGTTCTGGTTCCTCCGGAAGTGTACGTAAGTTTGCTTCGTCCATCCGGGCTGTGTGAGCCAACACGAGAGCGTCCAGAATATCGTCTTTCGCATTCTCGCTCATTCGCCTTGCCCACGAGGGATGGTCGATGAACGTCTCTACAGCGTTCTCATAGACTGTTTCCAGTGATTCGTCTTCATCGAAAAGTATCCGCTTTCGGCTTGCAAGACCATCTTCTGAACTCTTCCCGTGTTCCATCGGCGTGCCGTTATTGAGAGCGGCAAAGCAAACTTCCGGGTGAGATTCACGGAGAACGCCAATCGCCTCCGGGTTCTGGTCGAGGAACTCGTCTACTTCACGAATACGGAGCGCAATTGACCACGCTTGATTGGTGATACTGAACCCGTACTGCTCGTTGATTTCTTTTGCCTCTTCCAAGGTCTTGGCGTAGACGGCGTTCCTCACTGGCGTTGGGAAAACGCTGTTTTGTCGCTGGGGTTTCAGCCGTCCTTCAGCCTTCACATCACAGGTACGCTTGCCAGCGTCTTTCAGCCCAATGGGTATGTCCATAAGAATCCGTTTTGCGTTTTCATGGTTCTTCCAGACGCTCTGGACCGATGGATACAAATCCGTCTCCGGGGTGCCGTTGTCCCGAAGCGTTACTCCGAACCACCCCTTCTTTGCCCAGTCAAGACCCACGTATTCTGTCATAGGTAGTATTTCTCATATGTCTCATAAATATTCACTGCCACACCTTCTACCGTGCCCATGGTCGTACCAACCAGCGAAAGAGGTTCACGTCATGCGGCGATAGTACGGGTATGAGCAACGAACAGGACAAGTCCCCCGAAATCAATCTGCCCGAGGACGAAGAAGACGTAATCAAGATGGCCGGAGCCGAAACCGAAGAGGAACAGAACCTCGCGGTTGCACAGGCACGCCTGATTGGCGATATTGACTGACGAGTAGCCTACCTGCCTACTCCGGTATCTCGTATCGACTGAACTCGGTTCCCCCACAGTCCGGACATTCCTCTGTCCCCGGCGACACGTTCGTTCCGCAGTTGCGACACTCGACCACGACTTTCGACCCACCACCGGGCAGTAGTCGAGTGAGGACTGTGCGAACACCCATTGTCTTTGTCAGTTCGGGTGACTGTGAGTTAACCGTGGCGGACAAGTCATCCACCGGAAACCCGGTGTGTTTCAGCGGGTGAAATACCGCCGAAACCTTACGTTCGAGGACGCCACAAGTACGGATGGAAGGAACACTGTCACACGCTCCTTCCATCCCCTTGGCATGAACACGGACGAATCGTCTCTCGGTCGCTGTCCTGACTGTGGCGAGTCTATA
>NZ_FOCX01000002.1 GCF_900110215.1 Halorientalis persicus
CCCCTGTCGAAGAGGGCGAACAGCGTACCGTCGAAATCGAAGACATTGGCGAACAGGGCGACGGTATCACCAGAGTCGAGCGTGGCTTTGTCGTCATTGTCCCCGACACCGAACAGGGCGAGCGTGTCACTGTCGAGATTACCGATGTACGTCAGAACGTCGCCTTTGCCGAGGTCGTCAAGCGAGTGAGTTATTACGAGTAGTCCAACGCCGACGAACTCACTCCCACGAACACCGACGAATCGGCTTTTGGTCGCTGTCCGGGGTGAATCACTATTCTTCGAGGGTCACATCGCCGTCTCCGGTAACGGTGACAGTGTACTCACAGAACCGGAACGTCACCAAACCACTTCTACTACCCTGACCGGCGAAGAGAGCGTCTAACGCGTCGGTGTCAACCACGTTGTGCAACGTTTCGGGCAGGTCTTCGGGTTCGGTGCCTCTCTCTTGGGCTACGGCCTCAATGACCTTATGGCTCAAGGAGTCTTCAGTTGGGGTTGGTTGTGAGTGGTTCATGAGTGAATAGTATCGTGGAAGTGTCCCATAACCGCCATATTCTGCCTTACTTCGCCAGTCGGAAAAGACTTCATATTGGACTCTACAGCCACTCTTTCCCATTTTTGTCGATGTGCATATTAGATTCTCCGGGGCGCGAGTTGTCATTCGCCCGATTGTGCAAGGCGACATTATGGCCGGTCGCAACCCGAGTACGTCTATTGACGAGGTTTTAGCAGTCTTCGAGGATAACCCCGATACGTGCGAGCCGTTCACAGCACCACAAATCGCGGAACAACTTGCTACCGACGTTCATCGGAACACGGCACGCAACTACCTACAGGACTTGGAATCGCTCGGTGAACTCCGGACGAAGAAGGTCGGGGCCAGTCGGGTATGGTGGCGACCGTGCGATAAGAAATCCCGGCAGTAGGACTCGGAAGCCGCATACGCGAAATCACTACTTACGTGTACCTCTTACTTTCCCCCATGCCCTTCCGGCTCTCCGAAGACGAAATCCCGGACGAGAAACCACACCAAGACAGCGACTTCCTCGAATGGGCCATCCATGAGAAGGGCCTGTCGTCCCGAACCATAGCGTTCGAGTTGGGAGTGGAAGTGAGTCGCGTGACGGTTCATGCCGAGCGCTTGGGGGTACTCCGACCGTGGCGTCACGAGCCGACACTACGCCGCCTGTACGTCGAGGAAGGGCTGTCAGCGGACGAGATAGCGGCCCGCGACGAGTTTGATTGCTCCCCTGTGACCGTCCGGAAAGGGCTTGCTCGATTTGACCTGATAGACGGCGACCCTGACGAAATTACCTACGGTCGCCTTGACGAACTCGGCAGTGAGTCGCCCGCGCCGACGGCATAATTCGGGAACACATGACGAGGCCGAGGTATTATTTCAGTTCCCGATTACCTTCCGACTATGGTTTCCCGCGAGAATCAGGTCATTGTCGCCTTCGGGCTGTTGGCAATCGTCCTTCTCTACGCCAGTTCAACGCTCACGAACCTTCCGACGTGGGTGAATATCGCAGTCTTGCTTATCGTCGGTGTCATTCTCCCGCAAGTAATCAATAATGCGAGAAGTAAGTCATGAACCTGTTGACCGCATACAACGGCCTGCTGATTCGTGTCGGCCTGTATCTTCTCGTGTTTTGGCCGACCGTTGGGTACTACGTCTACTCGGATTCGGAGAAGCGAGGTTTGGCGAACTCGAAACTCCGAGGTGTCGCGTTAGGCTTCCTTGGAATCCTCGGCTTGCTTATTCACCTTGCTCTCGTTCAGCGTCGAGAGTGACACACCCAGAAGCAGAATCAGGGTATGTGGGCTGTTGCATGATTCCCTGAAAAAACTACTAAAGAGCCGTACCGTGACGAACCCGCCACGAGCGCCCTCTTCGAGCGACTGTCACCGGCCCTAATGGCCCCACTCTCGCACTCGAAGCCCGACGCCGACAAGTGGGTCACGCTCTCGAAGGCGACCGTCACGACCGGCTACGCGGCCAGTACGAGCCGCTATACCGCTTCACAGCACCGTGAAACTACTGCCGAATCACCCCCTCTGAAAATGACTGTCAGAGGGGGGGAGTGACCACTCGTGCGAATTTCACCCCACCGGGGGTCCCCTCTGCGACCGCCGTGGTGACGCCGACTACGCTCGTTGCACCCCCATCCCCGGCCCCCGGCTGGCCCGGTCCCCCTCCGGGGACCAGCCCCGGACTCCCCCGGCGGTCCCCCGGCACCCTGCCAGCCCACCCGGCCCCGTAGAGGCTCCCCGGCTCCCCCCGTCTCTGACACCGCTCACAGGTGCCTGTGACTGCCGTGTGACGACAGGGGGTAGGTGGGGGCAGTCGGGTGGGTCCCCGGCTCCCCGGTCCCGGTCGCGTCGGTGGTGTCGTAGCTGGCGGAGTGAGTATGGCACAAATGACAGAAGTTTATCAGAAAGCTCCGTTTTCGGGGGTCGAACTCGGAATGAAAGCGTTTCTGAAAGAGAATCGAACCCCGTCAGGGGGTTCGGGGTTCGTTCATCCCCTGACTTGGAATGGCATGGGGAGTTCACTCACCACCGACGAAGTGATTCCGACACCTCAAACCGAGAGTCCTCACTGCCAAATAACTCTTGATAATACGACCTCCGGCTTCTATTAACGGTTCCGAACGCACCCTCTAATAACAACTATGAGTAGGTCTGTTCGGGCGCTATAATATATTCTGATACGGTTATCACTGTAAGTTATTCACTCTCGTCCCACACATACGCCGCCGCGTCGGGAAGGTCGTCGTACTTGGTCACGAATCCATTTTCTGCGAGTGCCTCGGCCTTCTTCCGGGCGTTTCGCTTCTTAACACCTGTCTCGGTGGCTATTTCGCCCACTTTCCCACCTTCAGTACCCTCGTCCTGAAGGTACCCGGCTACCTCTCGGGCGTCTTCACTGAATAGAACGAGGTGTGCCGCTTCACTCGGCACCCAATCGGGAAGCGCCGCCGTGTTCACGTAGACCGTCGTGGGTTCGGTGTCGCGCCCGAACCGAAGCACGTCCTGAAGCGTCTGCCGCTTCATGTGTCGGTGAATCTTGTTGCCGAACTCGCCGTAACTCTTCGCCGTCCCTCGCTTACTGTTTGACGCGACTGCCTCACCCGCATATGCGCCCCACTTCTTGATGTAGGGGTCGCCGTAATGCCGAGAGCCGGAGACGAACCCGAGGTGCTTGTCTGCGAAGCCTTGGTAACTCAAGACGTTGCTGAAGTTCCGAGGGGTATCAACGTAGTCGAACAACTCACCGTCGTTGTACTCCGGGTACACGTTGTCAATCGCCTTCTTGCTCGTGATGAAGCCGGGTTTCTCGCCTTCTTTCCGGTGTATCCAATGCAAGATTTGCGTGTCTTTCGGAGCTGTGATACTCCCATTCCGGTTGTTCTGGTAGGGCTTCAGGTCGTCATTCGTCCTGATTATGGTGTGATTCAACACGTCCGAGACGTACTTTCGCTTCTCGCGGTCTTCGAGAACGTCACGGTGTGTTAGGTCAAGCCCGGTTGCTATTCGCCACATGGCGGGCGTCGGCGTACCGTCTAAACCGAGGAACCCGTCGGCAATGTCGAAATTGGGTGGGTTTAGAAGGTACATCGTGTTTTCGTCGGGGTCACGCACACAGATAGCGTTAGAGTTGACACCTGACGCGTTGATTCCAAACAAGTCAGCCCAATCCGAGACAGGTAGCCGTTCCCACCCATTTCCTAACTCATGCCCGGCCAGTAGCGCGAATGTCAGCGTCGGAGCGAGCGCATGGTACTCTTCATTCGGGGATTCGAGGACGTTACTGGTGTCTTGATACAGTCCGTGTTCTCCATACCAATCAAGCGCGTCAGCACACCTATTGTCGTCGGGCTGTGCGTTCAGCACGTCCTGATAACTGTCGTAGCGTAGGGTGACGCTCTGAAGGAAGCGGTCAACGACCTGTTGCGGGTTCTTGAACTCGGTTTCAAACTCACTCACCGAGAACTCGTCTTTGACGACGAAGCGCCCCTTCAGGTACTCGTCTCGGTAGGCATGGCTCGGGTCGCCAATCAGAACGTCGGGTGCCGACGGGTCGAAGTTAAGCAGGTCAAGATACCTACAGTCCCCGCCGCACCGTATATCGTCAAGTCGCTCATGGATTTCCCGACCGCCGACACCGTTCTTGTAGGACTTCACTGCCCGACCGTCGTAGTGGTCTTGGTCGCTCCTATCGAACGCAGGGCAGTATTTGTGCGGGGTCGGGATACGCTTGTGAGTGAGTCCAAACTTGTCGCAGAAGGCTTCAGCGTCACTCTTGAGATAGTCTCGGGACGCGAGATAGAGTAACGGCGTCTCGGTCTTGCTGGCGATTTTCAGGGCCGAATAGGATTTACCTGCGACCGGCAGGGCTTCGAGTAGCACGTCCCCGTGTCCATTGTAGATTCCTCTGATTGCACGTTCCACGCGGCGTCGAACGCCTTCCAAGGTGGGTGGCCGATACGGTGGATTCTTACTGATAGCGTTCCTACTTTGCATTGTCGTAGCCTCTTCCACGACAGGGGAAGGACGACCTTGGCCGGACGACCCTTCCCTCTTCCTCGCAACCGAACGGATAGCGGTGCGTGTCGTGTGGTTGGTTCACCTACTTTCTCGGAACACAAAAACGGTCGCACAGGCGTACCTCAAGGCTTCACGCGAGCGTGTAGAAGTTTCGCGCTGGTAGGGCTATTGGAATCACACATACACCCTATTTAAGGTTGACTTGCTAATCAGTCATAAATATCATATCGCTCCGTCCGAAGTTAGTTATATACCAATGCCAGAGGATTTCTCTCGAAGGTCTATTTTGGGGTTATTCGCCTCTGGAGTATCGCTTGCTGATATTTCGCCAGCACAACGGAGCAATGAACTGTCCGGCCCTTCGCTTGCGTCGGACTGGCCCGAATTTAGAGGGAACAAACAGAATACAGGAGTCAAATCGTCGGACGTAGGGCCTTCGGATTTCCCTCTTGAGTTGGCATGGTCGTTTGACGGTGGTAGTAAGATAGATAACCCAAATGAATACGAAGAAGGGTATACATATCACCGGGTTATCACTCCGTCACCATCAGTCGTTGGCGGGACTGTTTATGCACCTGTGTATCAAGGGGGTGTATTCGCGTTAGACGCAAAGACTGGGAGAGATATTTGGGAATATGACATGGACTCATACGGGAGATTATTCTCTTCACCAGTGGTCCATAGAGATTCACTCTACGTTGGTTCAACAAATCAATATGCGGCAACAATTAAAATCCAATCTTCTTCCGGCACCGTGAGCTGGACCGAAGGCGATAATCTGGATAATAGCAAAGAGAGTTCGCCAAAATATATGCAATCAGATGGTTCTGGGTTTGTGATTATCGGTGGTAGTGATGAAGATGGAACTGGCTATCATGCCTACGATTCAGAGACCGGCGAAAAATCCTTTTCAATAGTTCCCTCTGTGTCTTCAGGACTTTTCAGTGCTACTTCCACTCCTGCCCATGATTCTGGATACTTGTATACCTCTATTGACCAAGGAATTGGGAAATTTGAAATAAATGAGGGTGGGGCCAGAACGGTCTGGGAAAATAGAGAAGTAGACCATATCATTTCTTCACCAGCAATAAAGAATGGTTCAATATATTTCGGGGATGATAGTGGAAATATCGTTAGTGTTGATTCAGATTCCGGGAATATAGAGTGGGTGAAAAATCCCGAACAGTACAATTCTTGGATAGTATCTTCACCTGCTGTAGATTCAGATTCGCTATATATTGGAGTTAGCGGTGATGAAAGTGGTACTCTCTATGCTCTCGATACAGAGCAAGGTGAGGTTCAGTGGGAAAAACAAGGACTGCGAGAGTTGATTTCGTCCCCTATCGTATACGATAATACTGTATTTATAGGCTCTAAAAACGGGAATGTCTATGCATTGAATAAGCAGAATGGGGGAACACGCTGGCAATATGACGTTGGTACGCCAATTTCATCTTCGCCAGTCATTGCTGGAGAATATTTGTTTGTTACTGACAATAAAGGGGTCGTCCACGCCTTTGGGCCTAAAGGGTCAAGAGCCTACACGTTGATACAACGGGCTAAACAAGCACGAGGATACTTTGGAGTAAAACGTTCTGTCTCAAACTTTCTTGGTCGAGATAACCTACTTCGTAGAGCCGAACAGGCGTACAATCAGGCCAAGTACGAAGAATCTGAACGACTTGCCAGAAAGTCTATAAACAAAATAGAAACTGCGGATGATATAATCACGGGTACCGTTGTCAGCAGTACAGGGATTGCCTCAATAGTTGGTGGTAAAAAAGGATTTGATAGGTACAAGTGGCATAAGGTCAAACAGGAATATCGGGATTTAATTTCGAGGTCTGAAGACATATTCAATTCGTATCCGGGAGAGACTGAATCACTATCTAATGGAATCAGAACAGTAGACCCGAGTAACTATGATTCTATTGAGCAGGCTGAAGAGGAAATTAATAGTGTGACCAATAGTTTAGAGAGCATATCAAAGATAAATGATAAATATAGAGAAATTGAAAATAGGTTAGAATCTGTGGGTAATGGTGAGTATGAGAACCCACTCAAGAACACAATTGAGGACGTTCAACAGAGTGACTTCTTGCAGATAGGTAGTTATGAATCGGAAATAAAGAAGTCAAAAAAGATAGTAGATGGCATCGAGAAAAAAGAGAAATTACTGGACGATATTGAGGATGATTCCGGAATTGTCTCTAAAAGTCATTTTTATACCGCTATAGAAAGGACAGACCCGTATACGAAGCCTGATTCCGCTATCGAACATACAAATAAAATTCGAGAACTACGTAGTTGCTCTATCGAGTTGAATAAAATCCAACAATGGAACAGGAGAGTCCCAACCGAAGCGACAAAGAATAAGATAATCCAAGAATTAGAATCTACGCCTGATTCAATCGCTATTGGTAAGATTAGGCAAGAAGTTGAAAAACATCAGCGCCTCCGTGACCGAGTCAAGAATATCCGGGATTTCCTACGAAGCGTTGATATAAGTCAAACTGATATTGTGGAGAGCGAGGCTCAAGAGAAAATACAATCCGCAATCACCGAAGGCGACCCCGAAATAATAAGAGAGTTGAACAATCGAATAGAGCGTATTTCTAACACGGTCTGGGAACCTAATGATTTGTTTGAGTATTCACCCTACCAGTTTGAAAGACTCGTGGCTCAATTGTGGGAGAACTACGGGTATTCGACTCAAGTATCTTCCAAGAGTGGAGACGAGGGTGTTGATGTATATGCTAAAAATGGCGATGAAATCGTAGCAATTCAGGTTAAGCAGTATACACCCGGCAAGAGTAAAGTCACCCCATCGACTGTTAGGGAAATGGCAAGTCCTTTAGCAAAAGGGAATGCCACTCATTCAGTTATTGTGACCAGTAGCACGTTCACGAAGAATGCTGTCCAAGAAGCACAGTCATATGGAGAGAGAATGAAGTTGATTGGCCAACAGGGGTTATTAGAAATGCTTACTGATTCCTATATCCAACCGCCGAGAGACTAAATGTGGGTTTTAGTTGGATTTTGTCAGTTCTAAATGGGTTTAAAATGCTTCTTGAAGCACCTTATTTCGATACTTTTTATCAACTGCCACCCGGTGAACAAGTGGCTCATGCGAGTCCTGATATGGCGACCCACTCGCTCGCTCTAACTCGTCGTAGACTGCGCTAATCCACGCTCGACGGAACGACTGTGATACCATTCTCTCCGGCTTTCCGGTGAACTCGACCCAATGCGGTGTCTCGTCCGTGTCTTCCCCGGAGAGGGCATTGAACGCCATGTGTTCGTCGGCAGTTTCGATTAGTTCGTCCACGTTCTCGGTGTCGGCACCAACGATGAACCCGGTCGTCGGTTCGCCCGAAAAGAGCGCACCGAGGACGTAGCGATTGTTGATGGATACGACGATTCGGTCGTCTTGGGCGATGGATGTGACCAGCCGCGCGTCGTCTTCAGCAAGACCAGTCACGGCTATCAGGTCGTTCAGCAGGTCGAAGAAGTCAGTCGCCCATTCTCGATTCGAGGCTTGTTGAACGCGATGTACCAGCGTCTCGTGCGCCTCTTCGTCAGCGTCAATGTCTTCGGTGGTAAGTTCGGTGTCCTCTACGAAGGTCGCGCTCACTCGTGGGGCGTCCGAGGAAAGCGAGGTACCGGACTCGGTATGGGTCGTTGGTGTAGAGGAAGACGATTCCACGAACTCATCCAATTCCCCGCTATCGACAGGGCCGCTTTCAGACCAGAGGCGGTCGAACCACTCGTTCAGTTCGTCTACCCTTTCGTCGTCGGTGAACCGAACCCCTATCTCTGTCCGACCGACCACGCCCTTCTCCGTGAGGTTGGCCGAGCCGACGACAGCCGTATCGTCGGATATGATGGCCTTCGCGTGAACATCGGGGAAGTGGTGAATCCGCTCGCGGTTGGTCGCTATCAACTCGTGTATCTCGCCCCGCGTACTGCCACCGAACGTTCCAATCCACGCTTCCACATCGGTCAATATCCGCCAATCGTCAGCAGAGGTGAGAACGCTTTTCAGGTAGCTCGGGCCAATATACGGACAAACAATTCGTACTTGCTTGGCGTCTGCTGTTTCGCGGATTGCTTTATCGAACGGCGATTTCGCTCGCGTATAGCCTTCTTCGGAATGGTATAGCAGACCGGGCATACCTAATCGTTGTTATCTACTTCTTCTACGAATGTGCGAAGGGCTTCGGTCAGGGACACGAACTCGTGGGTATCTCCCAATTCGTCTTTCAAGGTCAAGTCCGCGTCGTCAAGTAAGTCCGTGGTATACTCGATAGTTCCCGAAGAGTATGTGACTCGATAGTCCACAGAAGCGAGTTGATAGAACTCGCCCTGAATCAGCAACAATGATTCCTCGAACTCTTCTGTATATTCACCTTCATCCACCGAATTGAGCCGTTGGTTCAACCGGTCAAGTAGAGTTTCGCCCGTCGGTTCTCTATCGAGGGTGTATATCATGCTGTTCTGTGGAGTGAAAGTCGCCTCTAATTCTCTCCCCTCTTGTTCCTCTTCCACCGCACGAACATCCATGTCGAGGACTTCAATTCTTGGTTGGTTCACAGTCAAATCTATGTTGACCTGCCGAATCCGGTCTTCAAGGTCAATATCAGGGATTATTTGTCGTAGTGTCCACAACTCAATTCCTGACCCTTCTGCCCTCTCTTTTGCTCCGCTCTGAAAGCCATTCTTCGAGACAACGACTCCCTTATCGGCGTCGGAATTATCCAAGACGCCAACCAAACTGTCTACAACTTCTTTTTTAATCGCCCTGCCTTGGAACTTGCACTCAATGAGAGTCGTAACGGTATATCGCCCTCGTTTATCCCACACTACTACATCCATCTCCTTCGTGCCGCCCGAGTGAACCGGATATTCGTATTCGTGTTCTACTTCAACATCCTCGCCAAGAGCGTGTAGACCAGCGACGATTTTCTGATACGACTTCCAATCAAGGTTTGACCATTCTGTCTTTTCCGGGTCTACCATACGTTACCAATCTGATGGAATGATAAAAAGTCATGTCGTCAGCCGCAACAGCGCTTCACGGCCTACTCCTATCCACGGTCTTGACACCGACCAGCCGCCCGGCCCACCAGACAGCCTCGACAATCACCTCGTCGGCACCGTCAGTGGGTAGTCCAATAGTACGACTTCCGCAATCGCACATCACGCGTCGGACGACCCACCCGTCGGCGTCGTAGTAGGTCGCGTAGACGACGGCTATGTCACCCGTCCGAATCCGATGGTTGCCCTTATCGCAGATGTTGCCCACCTGAACGCCGTTCAGCGCCGCCGCCGGAGACGGTCGGGTCATTGGCCCACCTCCAGCGATGAGTAGGCGACGTTGCACTCATCACAGGCCCATCCGCGCTGGCCGGTCACACAGTCCAACAGTGCGCCGTATTCGAGGGCCGCGCCGCAACGGGGACACGTAGGGGCGTCCATCATTCGTCGTCCTCCGTGGCATTCGGGTTCGGCGTCTCGAAGCCGTCCCTGTAGCACGGCCAGCAGGAAAGACCCTCGAAGTGCGGGCTACAGTCGCAGTCCTCGGGCCGGTCGTCGTCGCCGTCGTCGGCACCGAACTCTGCGAGGGTCACACCACCGTCAGTCACGGCGACCTTTGGCGTCTCTTCCACGTGTTCCCCGAGTTGCGCGTCTACCTCGTCGGCGTCAACCCACGCGGGGATAGCCCATTGACCGGTGGCGAATCGAACTCGACGCTCATGTTTACAGAGTTCGCCGTCGTCGAGATTGTACTGCTTGTCCGGGCAGGTACAGCGCCCTTCGAGGGCGTCCACACGGTACTCTGACCCGCTCTCGGTCGTCACCGAGTACACGTCGCCCCCGAGGGGTAGGACGCTCATGTACTCCGTCAGGGCGCGTACATCGCGCTGTTCGAGGTCGGTACTCTCATGCCTCTCGGCAGACGTAGTTTGCATTGGTCTTCGCTCCTGAAGACCCACTGCCTGCCTGTCTTCAGCAGGCGGGCTTTTCGGGAAATCGCCCCGAAGAGACAGTGAGCCTCTATTATAACTACGTTCTATAATCTTATTATTCTTGGGTATTAATAAGTGGTGCAGGATTACCGAAGTGAATTAGAGTGCGCTCACACAGTCGCACAGCGCCGCAGAATACACGTTAGAAACGACGGTAATACCACTCGCTTCGACGCCGACCACGCTCACGACCCTGCTGACGCCCACTCGCAAGCCGTTGGCGACGAACCAGACACCGGAACGCAAGCGAATATGAAGCCCTTTGGTCTGACATACCGAAGACCTAACCAGAATGCGGCTTCCCCGGTCGTCGCGTGCTGTCACCCCTGTTGTCTCGAATGTCCTGCTGGTAGCGATAGTGGTGGTGCTGGCGGCGACGATTTCAGTCCTCGCGCTCGGTTTTACAGAGGAAACGACGGAAACGGGACCCGTTGTCGGACAGTCTTCCGGAACACTCGAATCGAACGGCGAAGGAAGTGACAACGGCTTTGTTCGGATTCGACACGTGGCGGGCGACCCGATTCAAACTTCGAACATGGAAGTCGTCGTTGACGCGACCGCCGCCTGCGGGAAACACGGTCGGCTGGTGAATCTCCCCGTCGATGGGGCCGGAGGAAACGCGATTGGTGAGAACAACATCGAGGGCGACGATATTTTCGATGAACGCCCGCCCTATCTCGGTGGTCCCGACAAGAGCGCCCTACACGAACCAGAATACGCGTCGGGCGAAGCCATTCTGTTCCGTATTCCCAATTCCGACTGTCCACTTCAGAACGGCGACCAAGTAACCGTTCGTGTCGTCCACACGCCGACGAGCTCGGTCGTAATCGAAGAGACGTTGACCGCGACGTAGACGGCCCGGATTCAATTCTCGTCGTCCGGTTCGAGTTCGTTAAGATTCAGTTCGCCAGCGAGGTACGCTTCACCCTCGTCAGTAATGATATAGACGCCGTTACCATAGTCCTCAATCAACCCATAGTCCGCAAGTATCTTGCACCGCTTGTGAACGTAGGAGCGAGTGAAGTGAATATTCTCGTGTTTCGCCATTTGTGTTGGGCTTCCGCTCTTGTGTTCTTGTAGATACTCTAAAATTCGGTCGTCTACTTGGGTAAACCACTCCGCAGGGAGGCGCATTGTTCGCCGGAAGGCGGCGTCAAGCGATAGCACCGCCGAATAGTGACCTGAAGAAGCGATAGTGATTATAGGAAACAATAAGTTCCTGCCGTTTGTTTGCCAGCTTGTTATGGAACTGAATCGGAGACGGTACCTCGCTACGATTGGTGCGACTGTCAGCGGCCTCGCGCTTGCTGGCTGTTCAGAGAGCGAATCCGGCGACTTCGAGGACGGCAACGGTGGCGGCACCAGTACGTCCGGAGACAGTGGCTCAAACGGAAACAGCGGAGACGGGTCCTCGAAAGACGTGGAACTGCTGAATCACGAGATGGTCCGCGAGAATGAGGGCGAAATGAGCGAGACGGTCAAGGTCGTCGGAGAAGCCGAGAACGTCAGTGGCGGTGAACTCTCATACGCGGAAGTCGAGGTGAAGTTCTACGAGGGCGATACGCTGGCCGAGTCGTTCATGGATAACATCAACGGCTGGTCAGCAGGCGAGACGTGGGCGTTCGAGGTACAGTACCCCGGAATCGGTGAAGACGCCGCCGTGATTGACGACTACGAGATTCGGGCTGGCACGTCACTGTAGACGCCCTACCTTTTCCGGTCGTACACAACAACCCGTAGTGGTGACTGTTCGGTCGGTGGTCAATGAACGGAACTCCCTATTCTACGAAACCCTCCATTCCAATTTCGACCGCACAAATTCGAGATTTTCATTGACCGTTCTATTGTAATTCGCCACATTGGACGGTTTTAATTCGATATTTTCATTATATCGGCTAATAATTTATACATCCGGCAGTTCTACTGGTGTATGTATGCTACCTGAACACTCGAAGCCCGGCGATACGATAGTACAGTGCAACGACTGTGGACATCTGTGGCCCTACAGCGGTAGCAACGAACTGGCCGTCTGTCCCAAGTGTGGATTGAATACCAGAGTGATGGCTAATCAACGAGGAATGGTTCTTTCGTCCGACGAGCGCACTTGTATCGAAATCGACCAGTACAGCCAGACCGTCCGGAGGGCGCTTTCCCTCGGATTGAAACAAGGTGACAGAGACTATCGCAAAGGAATCGCTGACGCGTTCCCGACGAAGGGTGGTGAGTATTGTGGGATTTGAAGCGCAGTGCCCGTTTTGTGGGACCGCAGTGGGCGAATACGACCGAGAGTGCTGGAAGTGTGACGCAACGCTATCGCCGCCGAACAACGAGTGAAGTCGAGAGCCATATACTCGTTTGACTAACTCCCACCAGCCGAGGTGCGGAACGAGCGCCCGGATTGGAACTCGGTGAGTTCGGAGATACCATCTTCAAGCTCTTCCACATTTTAAAAGAAATGGTGACAGTAGGAACTGATGGGCATGGAGGCGTGTATGAAGCTACGGAACGAGACGTTCTGGTAGAGGGTTCCGCTACCGGACCTTCCCGATTTGATGTACCATTCGGGGATGGATGCCCTGCCTATGTGTAGAAATACACAGGCTTAATCCGATATGAACTTGTTGTCCCGCCAGTTGACGCCGTTTGCCCCGTCGTCTTCCTTGGGCTCTTCGACGACGTTGACGGAGGCGGGTCGGTCCTCGCCGTCGACGATGCGGGTCGCGTGGAGTTCGCCGTCGACCGCCACGACGGCGGTCAGCGTCCCCTTCTCGGCGATCTCGGCGATACCGCAGAGTACCTCGAACATCGGGTACTGCAGCGCGGTATTCTGGAGAACGGTTTCGCGGTCGCCCTTGAAACAGGCGTATTCGACGAGTTCTGACTCGATTTCCTCTTCTTCTTCCTCGAGTGTGCCCCACTGCGGGCCGCCACCGCCACTGCCGCCACCGGGGCCACCCGGTCGGTCTTCGGGCTCTTCCTCGTACACCCTGTTTTCCGTGATGCTTGCTTTCAACTGTGCTGTCGGCGTGTACTTGCTCATGCTCTCGTCGGCAGCCACAGCACTGATTATCAGTGTGTTGTTGCGACGAGTGATGTCGATGTCCTCCATCTCCACCGGGAGATCGGGGTCTTCGAAATACTCGTACACGTCTTCGAGCGGCAATTCGAGTGTCGAATGGAGTCTGAATACACGGCTTGTCATGATTTGAATGAGTGGCGGTCGGCTGACACCGGGTCTGTTCGTCGGGATATACGCACCCCAGTCATATATGGCCTGTCCTTCGTGTGACCTATGGAGAGTATGATCCGTGGTAACGGCACCCACGAGACCGCTACGGATAGTTTGCGGCGGTTCCGGATTCGGGGGTTCCGTGACACGAGGGCACGATAACCGATAGGTAACCAGAGAGTTTAGTGTCGCCCCTCCCTACAGACGAATACCAATGAGCGAGGAACACGAGTACGAGGTCGTCGTCGTCGGCGGCGGCCCCGCGGGGCTGACCGCGGCGCTGTACACGACACGACTGGGTCACGACACCGCCGTCATCAACCGCGGCGGCGGCCGGGCAGCGATGATGCAGGACACCCACAACGTCATCGGGATCACCGAGGAGACGTCGGGCAACGAGTTGCTCCAGACGGCCATCGAACAGATCGAGGGGTACGGTGCGGACTACCACCGCGACTTCGTGACCGACGCCGAACACCTCGACGACGGCCGGATCCGGCTGGAGGCGGGCGACGTGACGGCCGTCACCGACCGCGTCGTCCTCGCGACCGGGTTCAGCGACGACCGCCCGGACCCACCGCTCCCGCGGACGGGCGCTGGCCTGCATTACTGTCTGCACTGTGACGCGTATATGTTCGTCGACGAGCCCGTCTACGTGATGGGCCACGGCGAGAGCGCGGCGAAAGTCGCGATGATCATGCTCAACTTCACCGACGAGGTGGACATCTTGACTCGGGGCCACGAGCCCGAGTGGAGCGACGAGACCGCCAAACAGCTCGCCGCACATCCCATCGAGGTGTACGATTCGGACATCCAGGCCATCGAGAAAGAAGACGACGGCTGGCTCAAGGGCTTCGTGTTCGAGGACGGGACCTACGAGGAGTACCGCGGCGGCTTCGCCATGTACGGCTCGGACTACAACAACGACCTCGCCGAGCAACTCGGCGTCGAGTTGAACGACGACGGGACGATCGCAGTCGACGACCACGGGGCGACGAGCGTCGACGGTGTCTACGCGGTCGGCGACGTGGTGCCCGGCCACAACCAGATCCCCGTCGCGATGGGGCAGGGGGCAAAGGCCGGTATCGACATCCACTACGGCCTGCGGCGGTTCCCCATGTCGCTCGACGAGATCGAAGCCCAGGGCGGGATCGACGCCGACGACGCGCCGGCGGTCTCGGACGACCTCCGGGCGTCGGCACAGGCCCATCGGGGCGAGGGCGAAGAGGCGAGCGCGGACGACTGACGGTCGGCCGACCGCAGGGAGGCCGGCGAACGTGCGAGCGGCGACGAATGGAGCCGCGAGTCGGACGGCCCGACTGAAAGGAGAGCCGCCGAACGAGCGAGCGGAGATGGAGAAACCGAGAGACAGCCACTAGGCGAAGCTATTATTCCGGTTCCGTCCGGGTATCGGGCCATGTCCACAGCGTTCCGATCCGCGACCGATCTCGCAGAGGCGATCCGAGCGGGTGAAGTGTCGCCGGTCGAACTGGTCGAGACGTACCTCGACCGCATCGACGACCACAACGACGAGCTGAACGCCTACGTGAACGTACTGAAACAGCGGGCCCGCGAGCAGGCCCGAGAGGCCGAGCAGGCCGTCGAGGCGCGCGCAGACCGGTCGAGCGGGGAGAGTACCGACCCGCGAGACGGCGAGGACCTCGGTCCGCTGCACGGGGTCCCTGTCGCGATCAAGGACCTTCACATGGAGATCGAGGGCGTCCCGCACACCATGGGACTCGCGCCGCTGGCCGACAACGTGGCCGAGGAGTCGAGCCTGATCGTCGAGCGACTGGAAGAAGCCGGCGCGATCCCGCTCGGGACCACCAACACGCCCGAGTTGGGCCACACGATGCAGACGTACAACGAGTTGGTCGGACCGACGGCGACGCCGTTCGATCTCGACTACAACGCCGGCGGGTCCTCCGGCGGGTCGGCGGCGGCGCTGGCCGCGGGATTGGCCCCACTGGCGACCGGCTCGGACGTGGGCGGTTCGCTCCGAAACCCGGCGTCGTGCTGTCACGTGGTCTCGGTGAAGCCGACCTTCGGCCTCGTCCCGAAGGACAACCGACCCGACGCATTCAGTTCCACGACACCGGTCGGGGTCGTCGGGCCGATGGCTCGCACCGTCGACGATCTCGCGCTCATGCTCTCGGTGCTGGTGGGTCAGGACGACAGCGACCCGTTCAGCGTCGTCGCGCCCAGAGACGACTACACGGACGCGACCGACCGTGACGCCAGCGAGTTCGACGTTGCGTTCACGCCGGACCTGGACACCTTCCCGGTGGCCGACACCGTCGCGTCGATCTGTCGTGACGCCGTCGACGCGCTGGCCGAGGCGGGCGCGACTGTCTCCGAAGTCGACGTGGACGGTCCCGACAAGGGGACGCTGAACTACGCGTACGGCACCGAGGCGACCCCGCTGTTCGCCGTCATGGCAGGCTATCTGGAGGCGGAGTACGGCATCGACGTGGCCGGCGACGACGCCGACGACCTCTCCAGTTCGTTCGTCCAGACCGTCGGGATGGGCGAGGGGTACGACGCCGTCGACTACCTGGGGACCAACGAAGTCCGGACGGAGCTGTACGACGCGGTCGAGGCCGTACTGGACGACCACGACGCGCTGGTGATGCCGACGCTCTCGACGCCGCCGCTGACCCACGACGAGCCCTACCCCTCGGAGATCGACGGCGAGCGGGCCGGCGGCCTCCCGATGGACTGGGGCCTCACCTGGCCGTTCAACATGACCGGCCATCCGGTCGTGGCCGCCCCGGCCGGTCTCACCGACGACGGGTTGCCGGTGGGCCTCCAGATCGTCGGGTCGCGGTACGCCGAGGACGACCTGCTGGGGATCGCCGCGGCGCTCGAAGACGCCAATCCGTGGGCCGAGGACTATCCGGACGCGTAAGAAAGGGCGGCGGTCGGCGGATTAATCCGCGGTCGCGCTCGACTCGCCGTCGTCGAGTTTGACGAGTTCCTCGACGCCGGGGATCTCGGCGTCTTCCTCGGTGATGATGTCGATCCGGCGCATGAGTTTGTCGCGGGCGTACTCCACGAGCGGGACGGGGTTGACGTTCTCCTCGAAGTCGGAGACGGTACCCGCGATGTGGGGCATCAGATCCATCAGCACGTCCTGGACGACGGACTCGTCGACCTCGCCGGACTGGACGTAGCCCCGGACCTTCTGCATCCCGAAGCCGACGTGGCGACCCTCGTCGGACCGGATCTTGGCGATACCGTTGACCAGCCCGTTCGAGTCGGGCCAGTCACCCAGCGCGATCTCGTCGCTCCCCTTGTCGCTGAACGCCGACGTGATTCCGTAGTAGCCGGTCTGAGCGAGGACGGACTCGACGCCCAGATGATAGTGACAGTACGCACGAACGCGGTTCTCGGGCGTGTCCTCTTCGAGCAGACGATTCATCGCGTCCTCGGTCTTGTCGAAGACGGCGATGTAGTCGTCGTTGAAGTAGCGCTGATCGGTCGGCTGTGTCACTTCCAGTCCGAGTTCCTCGGCGACCGGATTGAACACCTCACGCCAGTAGCGGTCGAAAAACTGCGTGTGCTTTGCCTCCTCGTAGATCTGGCTGGAGATGAACATCTGGTCGTTGATGTCCGAAAGCACCATCGCCAGCGGCATCAGGTCCTCCGTGACGGCCTCCTCGCCCGCGCCGAAGCGGGCGACGGCCATCCGACTCTCCTCCATCTCGCTCTCGGTCGGCTCGTACTCCAGGAACTTCTCTTTGTCTTCCTCCAGCCCCTCGATTTCGTACGGGTCCCAGTGTCGATAGACGGCGTTCTTGAAATACCCCTGTGCGAACGACTCCGGGTCCAGGCGCATATCCCGGGAAGTGTCCTCCACCTGTGTCATGATCCACAGTACAGTTGGTAGTACACCACATAGCCTCGTTGCAAGAGACTTTAGGCAATTTAAAACAGGGCTGTATAACGGGTGTTTAAGTACCATCCGTCGTGTCACGTTCGGCCGCCAGTGATCGAGACACGTACAACTCCTGTAGCGAGTCGTGGTCGCCGAGATCGATGGCGGGGCGGGTCTCGTCGAGGAGAATTTCACCGTCGTGGAGGACGGTGAGGTGGTCGATCACGTCCTCGAACGCCCCGAGATGGTGCGTCGAAACGACGACGGCGTGGCCCTCGTCGCGGTAGTCGGCCAGCAGATCGAGGAGTTTGGATTTCGACACGTCGTCGAGGTCGCCCATGGGTTCGTCCAGACAGACCACGGGCGAGCGGTTCAGCAGGGACAGGGCCAGGTCGAGTTTCTTCGCGAACCCACCCGAGAGGTCGCCGGCCCGCCGGTCGCGGACACGGTCGAGTCGGAGCGTCGAACAGATCTCCTCGCGCCAGGCGTCGTCGTCGGCCCCGGTCAGCGCGGCGAACACGTCCAGATTCTCCGCGACGGTCAGATCCCGGTAGAAATTGGCTCGCTGGAACCCCGGACCGATCCCCTCGGGCGGCGCGTCGACCGTCCCGCTCGACGGCCGGGTCAACCCGAGCGCGATCCGGAATAGCGTCGTCTTGCCCGAGCCGTTCGGGCCGACGAGCGCGTGGATCGTCCCCGGCACGACCGCCAGATCGACGCCGGATAGCGCCGTCACGTCGCCGTAGGACTTGCTGACGCCGCGCAGTTCGAGGATCGGGTCCTGTTCGGCCCCATCGTCGCCGCCGGTCTCGCCGTCGTCGGTGGATCGCATCATATCGTTCGTTTGTACCGTTCGATGGACAGTTTCAACACGAGCAGAGACACGGCGGTGAACCCGACGAGTCCGAGGACGTAATCCCCGTACATCGCCAGGGGCGTGTCCTTCAGCGTCAGGCTCCGGGTGACGATCATCGAGTAGTGCAGCGGAATCAGGCGCGCGATCTCCCGGCGCACCGAGGAGAAAAAGCCCACCGGGTAGACCAGATTGGAGAAAGTGATCGCTGCCAGCAGGACGGCGACGTTGAGGAATCGCCCGACGGTGTCGAAGTTCGTGAGTATCATGATCGAGGTGCTGATCGCCGCCAGATAGACGAAGGTTAACAGCAGGACCGCGATGGCTCCCGGCGCGAACAGCGTCACCGAGTAATTCAGGTATGCAGCGGCCGCACCGAAGGCGACGGTCGGGACCAGCATGAGGACGGCGAAGTAGCCGATCTTCGTCGCCACGACGGCGTCCAGCGAGGACTCGACGCGCAGGCGGTCCAGTACGTCGCGTTCCCGCGCGAGGTTGTAGGGCAGATACGTGAACGCGAACAGCATGACGATCCCGAGCAGGAAGACGGGAAGCAGATACTCAGAGAGGGAGTGGGTGCCGCCGACGACCTCGCGCCGGACGGTCACGTCGGCGTCGAACTCCCGGTCCAGAGACGCGCCGGCGATGCCCTGGATCGCCTTCGACGGTTGCTCGAACGGGACCATACTCCCGTCGACGATCAGCGTGAACGTGGCGTTTTGCGCCCCCTCGTCGTACAGCCCCGGTGGGACCGCCAGCACGGCGTAGACCCGTTCGCGTTGCAACGCCCGCCGGGCGGCCGAGGTGTTCTCGTACACTCGGGGCTCGGAAAACAGCGTCAGTCCGCCCTCGACGAGCGCGATCTCGTCGTCCGTGACCGACTCGTTCTCGGCGACGACGCCGACCGGTGCGTCTTCGGGGATCACGGTGCCGAAGGCGGCCGTCGTCGTCGCGAAGAAGGCCGGCAGGACCAAGAGCAGAAAGCAAAGCGTCACCAGCCGATGTCGCGACCAGACGACCTCCTTTCGCAACAGCGACAGAATGTCCATCGACGGCGGGCTATCGAATCGGGGGGACTTGAGATTGACGGGGACCGGAACCGCGATCCTCGTTCTACCGTGGGGCCGGGATCGCGTATGACCCCGAGTCACTCTCCGCGCCAGGGCCGGGACCGGACGACGGACCGCCAGCGGTCGTCTCGCCGCGCTGGCCGAACGACCCGAGGAGCCGGGCGAACGGTTCGACGGTGGACTGGATCGCCTCGGCGACGGTGTCGCTGTCGACTTCGATCCGCATGACGGCGTCGGCCCCGTCCTGGTTCACCTCGACGGAATCGTAGACAGAGACGACACTCTCGTTGGTGGCGTTGTTCTTGGCCCTGACGACGCCGGCGTCGACCAGGTTCGTCAGGTCGCCGGCCGTGTCCTCGCCGTTCGTTCCGAACCGGGTCTCGAACCCGATGGCGTCACCGTCGGTGTAGTACGAACCGGCGACAGTGTGGGTGTCCTCGAAGAGATCACGCACCTGCTCGCGGGAGTAACCGCCGGCGGTCCCGGGGAGCGTGCTGTCGTTGATGTCGGATTTCTCCAGCGAAGTGGCGAACTGAATGTATCCGTCCCGGGTGTTCCGGTAGGTTTCCCGGAGGTCGCCCGAGACCGGGTCGGACGCACCGCGGTCGACGTCGATGGCGTCCTCGACCGCCGCCTCGGTGCCCATGACGTACAGACCCTCGCCGAGCACGCCGAGGAGTTCCGCCTGCCCGTCGTCCGCTGACTCGTTGACGTATACCGTGTAGCCCTCGTAGGTCGTCTCCGACAGGTCGCTGTCGTTCCGGACGGTCTCGACGAACTCCGAGTTGTCCCACGCCGAATCGACGACGACACCGTAGTACTCGTCGCCCGATTCGTTGCCGGCCGTCGACCCGTAGATCATGACGCTGTGCAGTTTCGAGAGCGCGAGTTCGTCCTCGCCGGTCTCGTTGTCGTACTCGGCCATCAGTTCTCCGTAGTCCGCGGGCCCTTCGTAGGACGCCTGGGCCGCGAACGGTTCCAGCGTGGCGTTGATCATACGCTTGGTCGTCGGATCGGAGACGACACTGGGGTCGACGTACACCACGGTATCGGCCTCGCCTGGCACGCGGTCGATCATCTCGTCGCCGCCGTCGAGAACGGGGAGGAAGCCACCGAGGGCGAGCGCCGTCAGGACGGTGCCCCCGGCGAGGAACACGCCGACGATCTTCAGCTTGTTCGCCAGTACCGTCTCGGCGAGCGCCATCACACCACCTCCGCCGACCGCACAGTCCGGGCGCGGTCGGCCCGCGGTGGGCGACAGGACACGCGAGTATCCAAAAGCATACTTACATATCCCCGACAACAGGATAAAGAAGTTTTCGGCGATTCCAGAGGCGAGACGGGCCTCGACGGCGGCTTAGTCGTGACGGCCCTTGAGCGAGTGCTTGTCGGTCTTGCCCACGTCGGTCGTCGGGACTTCGTCGACGATGTTGATCTCCTCGGGCATGGCCTGTTTCGGCACTTTGCCTTCGAGGTGGTCACGGATGTCGTCCTCGGTGAGGTCGCCGTCGTAGTTCGGGTCGGGTTCGACGTAGACGACGACGATCTCGCTGCCGGGCCGGTCAGGGTCGGGTGCGCCGATGGTCGCCGGGCGGTGGACGCCCGGATGCGAGAACAGAACCTCGTCGACCTCCTCGGAGTAGACCTTCAGCCCGGAGACGTTGATCATGTTCTTGACGCGATCGACGATGTAGAAACGACCTTTGGCGTCGATCTTGGCCACGTCGCCGGTCGCGACGAACCCGTCCTTGTCGAACGGGGACTTGCTCTCGTCGAGGTAGCCCTTCATCCGCTGGGGGCCGTTGAGGTACATCTCGCCTTCGAGTTCCTCGTCGATGGCTTTCTGGAGCGGGATCTCCTCGCCGCTGTCCACGTCGACGAGTTTGACCTCGGTATCGGGCACCGGCACGCCGATGGTCGGCATATCGAACCCTTCCTCGCGGGTGTCCTCACCCAGCAGCATATCCTGCAGTCCGCGTGTGTTGAAGTGGGTGACCGGCGACATCTCCGAGAGCCCGAATCCCTGAGAGACGCCCTTGGATTTCTCCTCGAACTGCTCTTTGGTCTCGGTGGCCAGCGGCGCGGACCCGGAGAGGCCGACCACGTCCTGGTCGAGGTCCTCGTTGACGATCTCCATGAACTGCGTCGGGACGCCGAGCATGATGAGGGGTTCCCGTTCCTCGATCAGGTCGACCATCATCTCCGTGTCCCGGGCGTCGGGCACCATCAGAATCTCCAGCCCGAGTTCGATCAGCGAGTGCTGGACCGAGTAGCCGTAGGCGTGGTACATCGGCAGCGCCATCACGGCACCCTCGTCGCCGCGCATCATGTCCGCCATCCGAGACTGGGCGGCGTTTGCCTGCAAGGCGTTGGCCACCAGATTCCGGTGAGTGAGCTGACAGCCCTTCGGGAGGCCGGTCGTGCCACCCGTAAAGAGCAGGGTGTGCACGTCCTCCGCCACGTCGAATTCGACCTCGGGCGGGTTCGGCTCGGTCGACTCGATCACGTCCGAGAGCCACTCGACGCCCGCCACGTCCTCGTGGTCCTCGGGCGGACTCTCGCCGTAGTCGTCGACAGTGGTGAGGATGACGTTGTCCAGATCCAGTTCCTCTTTCAGGCTCATGATGAGGTCGCGGTGTTTGTCCTGCCCGATGAGGACCTCGGGCTCGCCCTGTTCGAGCCGGTAGATCAGGTCCTCCTCGGCGTCGAGGAAGTCGTTCGGGATGTGGACCCCCCCGGCCCGGGAGATGGCGTTCTCCGCGAGGACGAACTGGATCGAGGTCGGCAACACGGTGGCCACGCGACTGCCCTTCTCGACCCCCCGGTCGCGAAGCGCCGTGGCCAGCCGTTCGACGTCGTCGACCAGTTCCGGATACGTGTACTTCCGGCCCAGCTGGACGAGCCCCTGCTCGGGGTACTCCTCGGCCGAATCATAGAGGAACTGGTGAACCGGCTGGTCGGGGTACGGTTCGAGCGACTCCGGCACGCCGAACTGCTCGTACTCGACGAACCACGGTTTCTCGGGTAGCTCGGTTGCGTCTGACATCTACGTTTATTTCTCATCCCCCGTGGCTTAAATCCGCATGATTAGCCACCAACGACTGCCCGTTTACCGGATACCCCTGACTTTTTCGGCGTTTCAATGACGATCGGGGGGGAACCTGTCAGCCCGAGAAGGTTGCGCCGATCACGACGAGGTTCCAGGTCGTCAGTCCCACGCCGAGAACCGAGAGCGCGAGCGGCACGCCGACGTTGTGCGGGTGGTCGACGGAGCGCCAGACGGCGTACGCGACCGCGAACGCGACGATCTTGAGTCCGACGAGTCCCAAGAGCCCGTACGCGCCCGCCGCCCACCCGACGACCGGACTTCCCTCGGCGACGGGACCGGCCAACTGCGTCGTCGCCGTCGTGAGCACGTCACCGATCCCGTAGAAGGTGATCGACAGCCACCAGAGCCAGGACCGCATCTCGACGAACCCGTCGAGGGGTGACACGACCGCCGAATTCTCCATCGCTACCCTACCGAGGCAAAGCGGAGCCGAATACCTTTGGATCGGCTCAGCGGGACAGGGACCGTCAGTCGTCGGCGGCCGCGCCAGTCGTCCCCTCGACCTCCTCGTCGATGCTGGGCGGGTACTGCCCGCGATCCAGCACGAGGTCGGACTGCGGTCGCGCCATGCAGGTCAGGGCGTACTCCTCTTTCTCCTCGTCGGTGAAGCCGTGGGCCGCCGGCTGTGTGACCTCTCCTTCGACGATCTTGGCCGAGCAGGCCAGACACATTCCCACCCGGCAGGAGTACTCCTGAGCGATCCCCTCCTCGATGCACCGGCGGAGGATCGTCTCTTTCTCCGAGACCGTGATCTGCTCTCCCGTCCCCACGAATTCGACGGTGTAATCGGTCATGCTCCTCGATTGGGCACCACCTATCAAAGGTCTTTATCCCACAATCCGTCCCATCGGAAAGGACAGGACGGGAATAAAGAGTTTTCTCGGTGGGGCAATCAGGGGCGGACATGGCTACACAGGAGTCCGACACCGACGATTCGAGCGTCGGTGGCGGGACCCGGACGTACGACATCGTCGTAGTGGGGGCGGGCACGTCAGGGTGTTACGCGGCCGCGACCGCCGCACGCGAAGGGCTCGACGTCGTCATCGTCGAGCGCAAGTCCGAGCAGGAAGCCGGACACATCGCGTGCGGGGACGCACTGAAAGGGGCGGACAAGTTCCCGGACAGCATTCCGAAATCCCAGATCGAACCGGCCTTTACCAACACCGTCGTGGATCACGGGCGCTTCGAGATTCCCTCGGAGGACGCGGTGCTCGACATCCCTGTGCCGGGCGAACTCGCCGTCATCGACCGCTGGGAGTACGGCCGCCTGCTGATCGAGGGTGCCGAGAAGGCGGGCGTCGAATTCCACTACGACACGGTCGTCAAAGACGTGCGTCAGGACGAGACCGGGCGCGTGACCGGCGTCGACGCGATGCGCCAGGGCGAGCCGATCACCTACGAGGCCGACGTGACCATCGACGCCGCGGGTGCGCTGTCGATCCTGCAGGACAACGCCGACCTCTCGGCGGCCACCTTCGACACCAACGTCCAGTACTCGCAGTTCTCCTCGGGCTACCGCGAGATCATCGAGGTCGACGAGCCCGTAGACTGGTCCGACGCCCTCGTGTTCAAGCCGACCAAGCGCGCGTCGGGTTACCTCTGGTACTTCCCGCGGACCGCCACGGAGATCAACGTCGGTCTGGGGTTCCAGATGAACGAGGAGCCGATGCAACTGGTCGAGGACCTCAGAGCGGACATCGAGAACCGGCCGGAGTTCCAGAACGCCCGCGTCACGGACAAACTCGGCGCGGCGCTGCCGACCCGCCGGCCCTACGACTCGGCGGTCGCGCCCGGCTTCCTCGCGGTCGGCGACGCCGCCGGCCACGTCAACCCGACGACGGGCGGTGGCATCGCCGGCGCGGCCTACGCCGGGCAGTACGCGGCCGAAGAGGCCATCGACGCGATCAGCGACGGCGACCTCGGCGAGGGCGCGCTCTGGGAGTACAACAGCCGCATCATGGATCACTTCGGCGGGCGCTACGCCGCCCTGGACGTGTACAACATCTTCACGACCGCCTACGATCTGGACGACCTGATGGCGCTTTTGGCGGCGATGCCGGGCGAGCAACTCGCGGAAGCGCTCTACGAGGGGTCGACCGACATCAGTCTGCCCCTGAAGGTCAAGACGGCGATCAAGACCTTCGGCCACTGGAAGACGATCTACGATCTCTACCAGACGAAGAACCTCGCCGACCGACTGCTCTCTCACTACGATGACTACCCCAGTTCCCCCGACGGGTTCGAGTCCTGGCGCGCCGACCGGGACGACGTGATGGACGAGATCTACGAGACGACCGGGGCCGAACCGAAGTACTGAGGCCGCGAGACCCGCTCTCCGTCGGTATTACTTAAACCCCCGTCGATCAATCGCTCAAGATTTATCAGTCCGAACGAGAAACAGATGAGACACAACGGGGACGGTACCTACGTGGGCACGTGGTGCTGTGCGGGTTCGACGGTGGGTTCCGTCCCGGTGGGGGACAACGATGAACGCAAAAGCACTATTCACGGACGAATCGGCCGTGTCACCGGTCATCGGCGTCGTGCTGATGGTCGCGATCACCGTGTTGCTGGCAGCGACGGCCGCAACCTTCTTCCTGAGTATCGGGCAGCAAAACGACACGACGAAGCCCAACGCGGCGATCGTCTTCGACTACGAGCAGGACACCAGCACGATCAACGGGGACGAGTATCGCAACGACAACCTGCAGGTCGGCCACGATAGCGGCGAAACGATCGAGGCGAAGAACCTCGACGTGGTGATCCAGAGCGCGAAGACGTACGAGAAAACATCACCGTCCAACGTCGACGAGAACGGCCTCAACGAGCGGTTCCAGTGGGACGAGTTCGACTCGAAGATCAACGACAACGACGAGGTCTCCGGCGGCGAGAGCGTGACGCTGAAAGCGGACAGCGAGCCGATCCCGGATCAGGACGCACTCAACCTCGAAGGTTCGACGGTCAAGGTCGTCTGGGACGATCCGGGGAGCAAGTCGACGTTCACGCTGAACACCTGGACGAACTGAGGCCGCGACCGCTTTTCCGATTTTTCGACTCAGGGAGCCTCGCGTCCGAGGTGCGTGATCGTGTCGGCCAGCACGGCGACGCCGACGGGCAGGGAGTCCTCGTCCACGTCGAACGTCGCGGTGTGGTGGCCGCCGGGGTGGTCGGTGCCGACACAGACGAACGCGGCCTTGCCGCCCCGATCCTGGACGTGGCGCATGAGGTAGGTCGCGTCCTCGCTGCCACCCAGGTCGTCGTGGCGCAGGACCGACTCGACGCCCTCGGTGCGGCCGGCGACGGCTTCGACCACGTCGACGAGTTCGGGGTCGTTCTCGGCGCTGGGGGCCTGGCCGCTGGTGTCGATCCCGACCTCGCAGTCGTGCATGGCGGCGGCCTGATCGAGCACTCGGTCGGCGCGGTCGCGCATATACTCCATCAGCGCGGTGGTCTCGCCGCGGACCTCGCCCTCGATGTAGGCCTGTTCGGGGACGATGTTCGCGGCGGTTCCGCCGCCCACGTCGCCGGCGTTGACGCGGGTCGCGCCGTCCTCGTGGCGGGGGATCGCGTAGAGATTCTGGACGGCGGTGGCCATCGCCTGGACGGCGTTGCGGCCCTCCGCCGGGTGGCCGCCGGCGTGGGAGCCTTCGCCCCCGAACTCGGCGCGGAAGTGACTCACCGCGAGAAAACCCTCGATACCCGCGACGACCTGGCCGGTCGGATGATCGAGACCGATGTGGAGCGCCAGCAGATAGTCCACGTCGTCGATGTGGCCGCTCTCGGCCATCGGGGCCGCGCCGCCGACCACCTCCTCGGCGGGCTGGAAGAGCACGTTGAGTCGGCCGGCGAAGTCCCGATCCGAGAGGGCCTCGAGGACGCCCAGCCCGATGGTCGCGTGGGCGTCGTGACCGCAGGCGTGCATCGCGCCGGTCTCCGAGCGGAAGCCCGCGGCCGCAGGGTGGTGGTCGGGGTCGTCGGACTCCTCGCGGGGCAGACCGTCGATGTCGACCCGGAGGGCGACGGTGGGGCCCGCTCGGTCCCCGTCGAGAACGGCGATCGCACCGGTGTGGCCGCCGTCGAGGCGGTCGAGGCGGTCGGGGTCGACGCCGGCGTCGCGGGCGCGGTCGCGCCACGCGTCGAAATCGGCATCGGCGGGCAGGCCCATCCGGGCGTCGGCGTCGAGTGCGTCGGGGCCGACGAACAGGTCGTCGACGCCGATCCGGTCGAGTTCCTCGACGATCCGGGCGGTGGTCCAGAACTCCCGCCAGGCGGGTTCGGGGTGGCGGTGAAACTCGCGGCGGAGCGAGACGAGGCGGTCGCGGTCGACGGGGTGCATACCCACACGAGCACCGCGGCGGACTTAAGGAATCAGTTCATCTGGCGGCGCTGTTCGATCTCGGCGGAGACGTGGACGCCGTCGGGGAAGTCGCCTTCGGCGACCGAGCGGGCGAACTCGTCGTGGCCGACGATCTCGATGGTCCGGGTGTAGACGGTGTAGGTCCAGGGCTGGAAGCGGTCGCCGTCGTCGGCGAGGCGTTTGCACTGGGGGACGTTGAGGTCTCGCGTCGGCTCTGCGTGTGGCCCTTTCAGTTCGACGCCCTTGCGTGCGGCGGTCTCCTTGATCGTGGTGACCACGTCCTCGAGGCGGTGGCGATCGCCGCTTTCGAGCGTGAGCTTCGTGACGAACGGCATATATCTCGTCGAGCACGGCGACGGGCAAAAACCCATCTCTCCGGCATCGCCCCGACCCGGGACCGTGATCCCTCCGATATTCTCTTAAGTACTGGTCGAATATCGTAGGGTAATGATAGAGGCCACGAGCGCGGGAGCCATCCTCTTTCGCGATACGCGTGGCCGCAGGGAGTACCTCCTGCTCAAGAGCCGCCCCGGCGACTGGGAATTCCCCAAGGGCGGTGTCGAAGGCGAGGAGGAACTCCAGCAGACTGCGATACGCGAAGTGAAAGAGGAGGCCGGAATCATGGATTTCCGGCTCTTGGACGGCTTCCGGGAGGATTACGACTACGTGTTCGAGGCGAACGGCAAGACGATTCACAAGACAGTCCACCTGTTCATCGCCAAATCGTTCGAGGCGAGCGCGGAACTGTCGAACGAACACCGCGATATGCAGTGGCGCGACTACGAGCAGGCCGTAAACACCGTCACGCAGGACGGTCCCCGCGAGATCCTGGAGCAAGCCCACGAGTTCCTGAACGAGGAAACCGAGTTCTAGGTCGCTCGGGGCGACAACGGTTTGAGCCATCGGTCCACAGAGGACCGTGTGTCGACCGAACCCGAGTTCGTCTTCGAGTTACGGGTCTGCCAGTGGGCCGAACGCTGCTGGCCGCCCGGCGGCGATCGCGACCCCGACACTGCCGTCCTCGTCGCGCGCCAACTTGGGACGAAGTACCGACGGTGGGACACCATCGTCGTCGAGGCCGACCGGACCGCCCTCCGCGAGCGGGCCGCGTTCGGTGCCGAGGGACTGCACTCGGACCTGCTGGGCGTCGTCCGCCACGCGCCCGCCGACTGGGCGTGGTACCGGGACGCGCTCCCGGACCCGGGCTACCCCTGGCAGTACGTCCGCGAGGCAGTCCACGACGCCGCCGACAGGGACCTGATCGAGAAACGGCGGGCCGGCTCGGGTCGGATCGAGTTGCGCCGCCACCAGCCCTATCCCGAGTGGATCGAGCGGATCGTCGCCATCGAGAACAAGCCGGACCTCGATCGGTCCGCGGCCCGGACTCTCGCCCCGCAACTCGAACGCGACGTGGCGCTGGGGCTGGCCGACGAGGTGTGGGTGGCGACGGCCCGCGAGGGTGGCACCGTCGAGCCCGCGCTGCTGGAGGACGTGCCCGTCGAGGCGGGCATCCTGACGGTCGATCCGACGGCCAACGCGCAGGCAGGCGAGACGGCGGTCGACGTTGCCTGGAACCCCCGGACGCTCGCGCCCGAGGAACCCGGAACGCGGATCACCGAACGACCGACGGGGAGCGGCCGGGACGCCTCCGCGGCGCGCTTCGAGTACGCCGACCCCGAGTGGAAAGTCGGCAAGCGCCGCGAGATCGCCGAACGGGCCTACGGCCGGGGCTGGCGAGCCTACGCGGACACGATGCGGCCGGACTGCCGGCACTTCCGGCTCCGGACCGAGACCGGCGACGCGCTTCCGTGGTGCGACGAGAAAGCGTGTCACCAGACCGCCAGCGAGTGCGCCGGCTCCTGTCCGGAGTTCTCGCCGGAGCCGCCGACCTGGCGACAGCGGGACTGGCCCATCGAGGGCGGGCCCGGGAAGGCCATCAAACGCCTGCTCGACGAACAGCGCCGGCGTCGGCGGCCGGGGCTGTAGAACACGACAGCGATCCGTCGCGTGCGGGACTTTATCACACTGGCCGTCGTACCTGACACATCTCGCTCGCTGGCGCGGGCCGGCGTGCCGGGAGTGACCATGAAAATCGAATGCGAGAACTGTGGCCGGAAGGTGACAGTCGGGAGAGAGGGACAGGAGTCACGCGCGCCGATGCGGTACTGCCGTCGGTGTGGTGACGAACTCCCACAGCACGAGGAGCTCTGACGGGGACGACCCGCCGGGTCGGTGTCTCCGAGCCGGAGCCGCGCGCGGGCCGGTCCCGTCAGTCCAGTTCTTCGACGGTGAACTCCTCGCGAGCCATCGCCAGCCGGAAGGTCGGGACCGTCCGCTGGATTCGCTCGGCGATGCCCTTATCCGAGAGGCTCCGGAGGGCGGACCGCACGTCGTCGACCGCGGCGTCGTGGCCGGCGTCCCGGAGGGCGTGGAGGACCGAGACGACGCTCTGTGAGCGGTCCTCGGGCCCGGCCAACACCTCGATCACGGCGGCCTGGAGCGGCGGGACGCGGAGGACGCGCTCGCCCTCGGGGTCGTCGGCACCCACGAGCGCGGCGGCGTCCTCGGTGGCACAGATCAGGCTGTTCTCGTCGCGATAGTAGTACTCTTTCAGTTCGTTCTCGAGGTACTGGTGGACCTCGCTACCGCTCTCCAGGTCCCACCGATCCTGGAGTTCGGCGTTTTTCGTCGGCTGGAGCGCGACGACGTCCGCGAGTCGCTCGCGGGCCTCCTCCGAAAGCGTCATCGCCCGTCGCTACACCGAGGACGTATTTTGGTGTTCTGCATCGGACCGAAGGCCGGGCCAGCGCTTATCTCCACGCCCGCCGGAGGGTGGGTATGGACTGGGATACAGTCACACTGGACCACGAGGACGGCATCACGACCCTCACCGTCGACCGCCCCGACCGCCTGAACGCGCTCAACGTCGAAACTCTGGACGCGCTGGACGAGGCACTCGACGAGGCCGAGGACCTCGACACGCGGGTCCTGATCGTCACGGGCGCGGGCGAGGACGCCTTCGTCGCGGGCGCGGACATCGCCTACATGAAAGACATGGGCGTCGAGGCAGCCAAAGAGTACGCCGAGAAAGGCCACCACGTCATCGATCGGGTGGACACGTTCCCTGCGCCGGTGATCGCGGCGGTCAACGGCTACGCGTTCGGGGGCGGCTGTGAACTCGCGCTGGCGGCCGATATGCGCGTCGCCAGCGAGCGCGCCGTGCTGGGACAGACGGAGATCGACCTCGGGATCGTCCCGGGCTGGGGCGGCACCCAGCGGCTCGCCCGCCTCGTCGGCGACGAGAACGCCCGTCGGCTCGTCTTCTTCGGCGAGCGCGTCGACGCCGAGGACGCCGACCGCCTCGGACTCGTCGGCGACGTGGTCGCCCACGACCAACTGGACTCGTTCGTCCGCGACATGGCCGACGACCTCGCCGAAAAGCCCGCCTTCGCACTGCAAACGGCCAAAGAGGCACTCAACCAGGTCCACCGGATGCACCTGGACGCCGGCCTCCAGTACGAACAGCGCGTCTGGAGCGGTCTGTTCGGCCACCCCGATCAGCGTGAAGGGATGGAAGCGTTCGTCGAAGATCGCGAGCCGGAGTTCCGATGATTGGGCGGCCGTCCGGATTGCCCCAGCCGCCACGTTTAGACGGCTGAGACCCTGCTGTTTTCGCGTATGTCGACGACACCCCACGACCTCGACGGCGACGTCGCACTCGTAACTGGCGCGTCCTCCGGTATCGGACGCGCGACCGCAAAGACACTGGCCGACGCCGGCGCGGCGGTCGCGGTCACCGCCCGCCGAACCGACCGGATCGAGACCCTCGCCGAGGAAATCGAAGACGAGGGCGGCGAGGCCCTGGCGATCACGGCCGACGTGACCGAGACCGACGACGTCGAGCGGATGATCGAACAGACCCGCGAGGAACTCGGCGGCCTCGACGTGCTGGTCAACAACGCGGGCGTCATGCTGCTCGCGCCCGTAATCCGGGCCGATCTCGAGGACCTCCAGCAGATGCTCGACGTAAACCTGATGGGGTTGATGGCGGCCACCCGGAAGGCCCTGCCCGGGATGCTCGAACAGGACAGCGGGCACATCGTCAACATCTCCTCGGTCGCGGGTCGCCGCGCCAACGAGACCTCGGGTGGCTACGCCGCAACGAAGTTCGGCGTCAACGCCTTTTCGGAGTCGCTCCGGAAAGAGACCGCAGACAGCGGCGTCCGCGTGACCGTGATCGAACCCGGCGCGGTCGACACGGAACTGGGCCAGCACATCCCCGACGAACAGGTTCAGGAACGCATGGCCGAGATGGTTCAGGACATGACCGTCCTCCAGCCCGAGGACATCGCGGCCGCGATCCGCTACGCCGTCACCCAGCCGCCACGGGTGAGCGTCAACGAACTGCTGGTGCGCCCGACCGACCAGCAGTCCTGAGCCGCCCGGCACACCTAAATGACGTGCAGTCTAGAATTTCAATTGATGACTGACGAGCAGTATCAAGAGCTCCTCCAACTGGTGCGTGGGCGCGCAGGCGAGGCTTTCCGTGCCGCGCTGAAGTACGACCAGCACGACTGTACGATGCTGTACATCCGTGACGACGTGGCGACACAGGAACTGCGGGACGCGCTCGATACGCTCGTCGACCGGGCGCGGAACAGTGGTCCGGTCGCCAAGACGGACGTGTACCGGGGTATCGGCGAGACGCAGGCGATCGTCGAACTCCACGAGCGGGCGGCCCTGATCCACCTCCGGGAGACGTCGAACCGGGGCGTGATCGTGTCGCTCGACCGGGACATCGCACAGGGACTCGGCAACTTCGTCACCCGCTGTAACGGCGTGCTGTCAGGGAACTGAACGTAGCCACGACGACGGCCCACAGCGTCACAGCCCCGCCAGCGTCTCGGCCACATCCGCCCAGTGGCTCCCTCTCCAGAAACACTGCCCACAGTCCACACACCGCCAGACATCGGTCTCGGAAGGGTTGGGTGCGTACCCAGGTGTCGACTCCCCACCGTCGACGGCCGTGAGGACGCCGTTACACCGGCTACACCGCACCGGCCGATCCGGGAGTTCGAGCCGAAACCCCGCCTCGCGGAGATCCCGCAACTGCTCGACGGGTTCCCGTGCCGTCAGCAGGACGGAATCGTCGGTCCGGGCCGCCAGTCCCCGGTCCCTGGTCAGCAGGGTGCGCTCCTCCGCCCGCGAGAGCGTCAGGATGGGGTCGTCGTCCTCGATCCCCCGGTCCAGCGCGTAGGCGGCGTCGTACCCGCACATCCGCAGATACGTGGCGAGTTTGCCCAGCATCACGTCCAGCACGAGGCGGTCGTGGGCGCGTTCCGGGCCCTCTCGGGAACCGTCGGCCGGACTGGGCGGTCGACCCGTCACAGTCCCAGGAACTCGCGGACGCCGTCGGCGCCGCGGGCGTTTACCACGTCGTCGGCTTCGGCCCAGCCCCGGCGTGCGGTGTGGACGCCGTAGCGGACGTACTCCAGCGTCCCGGGCTGGTGGGCGTCGGTGTCGATGGCGATACTCGCCCCGGCTTCGACGGCCGGCTTGACGAGACTCCCCTGGAGGTCCAGCCGCCGCGGGTCGCTGTTGACCTCCAGTGCCACCCCCGCGTCCGCGGCGGCCCCGGCGAGTCGCTCGATGTCCACGTCCAGCCCGTCGCGCTGGTTGAGCATCCGGCCAGTCGGGTGGCCGAGCACGTCCACTTCGGGGTGTTCGACGGCGGTCACGAGCCGGTCGGTCCCGTCGCCGTCGAGGCCGGCGTGGGGCGCTGCCACGACCACGTCGAGGGCGTCGAGCACGTCGTCGGCCACCGAGACCGAGCCGTCGGCCCCGACGTTGGCCTCGACACCCGCAAACAGGTCGACTTCGACCTCGTCGTCGACCGCCCGGATGGCCTCGATCTGCTCGCGCAGGTCCGCGTCGGAGAGACCGACGCCGCCGACCATCCCCGGTCCGGTGGCGTGGTCGGTGATCGCCAGGTAGTCGTGGCCGAGCGCGGCCGCGCCCTCGGCCATCTCCCGGATCGTGTTGCCCCCGTCGGACCACTCGGTGTGGGTGTGGAGGTCGCCGCACACGTCGCCGATTTCGAGCAGGTCCGGCAACGCACCGTCGGCAGCGGCCGCGATCTCGCCGCGGTCCTCGCGGAGCTCCGGCGGGATCCAGTCGAGATCCAGCGCGTCGTACATCTCGTCCTCGGTCGTGCCGCCGACGCGCTCGCCGACCCGCTGGCCGGAATCGGAGTTCTCGACCTCGGACACGTCGAAGATACCGTACTCGTTCATCTTCAGATCGCGGTCGATGGCCCGGTTACGCAGCGTGACGTTGTGGTCCTTGCTCCCGGTGAAGTACTGGAGCGCGGCCCCGAACTCGTTCTCGGCGACCACGCGGAGGTCGATGCGGAAGTCGTCGACTCGGAGGCTGGCCTTGCTCTCGCCGGCCTCGATCACCATGTCGGCGGCCTCCCAGTCCGCGAACGCGGAGACCACGGCGTCGGCGTCGTCGCTCCCGACCAGCACGTCCACGTCGCCGATTGTCGGCCGCCAGCGTCGGATCGAGCCCGCGAGTTCCACCTCGGCGGCCGCGTCGACGCCGGACAGAAAGTCACGGACGCGGTCGCCGTAGGGCCTGGCCTCGCCGAGCAGTTCCCGCTCGTGGGCCTCGCGAGCGAACTCGATCCCCTCGCGGATGTTCTCCTCCGTCTTCTCGCCGAAGCCCGAGATTTCCTGGATCTCGCCGTTCTCGGCGGCCGCCCCCAGTTCGTCGAGCGTGGTGATCCCCAGCGCGTCGTAGAGGGTGCCCACCGTTTTCGGGCCGACACCTTCGACGCTCGTGAGCGCGGCCATGTCCACGGGGAGTTCGTTGCGGAGGTCGTCGAGTTCCTCGATGCCGCCGGTCTCGAAGTACTCGACGACCTTCGCGGCGATGGCGTCACCGACGCCCTCGATCTCTTTGACGGCGTCTTCCCCGTCGGCCGCGAGGTGTTCGACGGCGGCGGGGTGGCCGCGGATGTTCTCGGCCGCACGGCGGTACGCGCGGGGTTTGTACTCGATGTCTTTCGCTTCGAGCAGGTCGGCGAACTCCTCCAGGAGGCTCGCGACCTCCGCGTTGCGGCTCATTACCGGGTCCTTCGGCGGCCCGGGGTATCAAAGTGTTCAGCGGCCGCGACCCACACCCACGCCGCTGTCGTCGTCCTCGTGGCCCAGCGCTTTCTTGAGGAACTTCGTCCAGCGCTTCTGGTCCTGAGTGTCCTTGAGTTCGGCCTCCTGTTCGAGGTTCGTCGGGCCGAGGTTCTCCAGCGCGTTCAGCGCGCGGTCGATGCCGATGATCGCCTGGGCGATCTGCTCGCCCTCCTCGAAGGTGATGTCGTCCTCCTCGATCCGTTGCTTGCGCTGGAGTCGCTCCCGGCGGAGGTTCTTCTTGGCCTGCTCGACCCGCTCGCGCTCGCCTTTCGGAACCGTGTCCCGGCGCTTGATTTCGAAGACGAAGGTGCTGAGGTCGATGGAGTCGCCCTGCACCTCGATCTCGTCGGGGATGTCCGCGCCGACGGTCGCCCCCTCGCGCTCGATCCGTTCGAGCAGTTGTTTGCGCTGGAACTCCTGCACGATTGCTACTGGGGCCGGGACCGACAAAACGTTCTCGGACGCTCGCGGCCCGAGCGGCCGTCGGAACGGTGGGGAAGACCTTTCCGGAGGCGTGCCCTACCCCGGCACAATGGCGAAGTGCGACGCGTGTGGGAAAGAGGAAAATATGCCGTATCAGTGTCGCCACTGCGGGGGGACGTACTGCGGCGACCACCGCCTCCCCGAGAACCACAGTTGTCCGGGGCTGGAAAACTGGAACGACCCCAGCGGCGTCTTCGACAGCGGCTTCGACGACACCGTCGACGGCAGCGGCGGTGGCGGCTGGGGCGGATCCTCGAATTCGAGCGGCGGTGTGCTGGCGAAACTCGGACTCGACACGGGCCCCGGGAGCGTGTTCAGCTACTTCCGCGGGAACATGACGTTCCTGTTTCTGGGACTGATGTGGATCACGTTCGCGTTCCAGTTCCTCGTGTTCCCGGCGCTTGGGTTCGGACTGCGGAGTCAGGTCTGGGCTGCGGTGTTCACCATCTCTACCCAGCATCCCGAGTACGTCTGGACGTGGGTGACGAGCATCTTCTCCCACGGTGGGTTCGGCCACATCGCCGTCAACAGCATCGTGATTTACTTCTTCGGACGGATCGTCGAGAAGTACGTCGGGTCGCGGGATTTCGCCCTGTTGTTCCTGGGCAGCGGTATCCTCGCCGGGCTCGGACAGCTTCTCATCTTCACCGTTCAGGGCGTGCCCGGTAGCGCGCTCGGTGCCAGCGGGGCCGCACTGGCGATCATGGGCGTACTGACGGTCCTCAATCCGCAGTTGCGGGTCTACCTGTGGTTCCTGCTTCCGATCCCGATCTGGGTCCTCACGGTCGGGTTCGCCGGGATCAGCATCCTCGGTATCTTCGGCATCAACGTCCCGGTCTTCGGCGGGGGGAACGTCGCCGACGGGGCGCACCTCGCCGGCCTCGTGATCGGTCTCGTCTACGGCCAGCGGGTCAAAGACAAGATCAGTGCCCCCGGCCAGCTCCAGTTCGGCGGCGGGATGGGTCGCGGTCCGGGCGGCCCGGGCGGCCCCGGCGGTCCGGGTGGTCCCGGCGGCCGATTCTGACAGATGGAGCCCGTCCATCCCGAGTTCGTCCCCGACGCGGATCTCGACCGCGACGAGATGGAAGCGCTCCAGTGCGACATCGCTGACGCCGCGGTCTTCGAAGACGACTTCGAGTTCGATCCGGAGCGAGTCTGTGCCGACCGGGAGACCGGCCAGCGGGCACTCGTCGAAACGGACAGCAGTAGCGACGGTGGCCCCGTCGTCGTCGGCGTCGACCAGGCCTTCCTCGACGACGACCGCGCCGTGTCGGCGCTGGTCGCACTGCAGGACGGCGAGGTCATCGAGCGCGCTCACGCCGTCGCGCCGACCGAGATTCCGTACATCCCCGGCCTGCTCTCCTTCCGTGAGGGCGGCGCGATCCTCGCGGGCTTCCGAGAACTCTCGGTCGAACCCGACCTCGCATTCTTCGACGGGAGCGGCCGCATCCACTTCCGCGAGGCGGGGCTGGCGACACACGTCGGTGTGACCCTCGATCTGCCGAGCATCGGCGTCGCCAAGAATCTGCTCTGTGGGCGACCCGTCGCGTCGACGGACGGGCTGTCCGAGGGCGAGCGAGTCGGTATCGAGGCCAACGAGGACGTGACCGCGGCCGACGGGACGGTGATCGGCCACGCCGTCCAGTCCCGGCAGTACGACTCGCCAAACCGGTACATCAACCCCCTGATCGTCAGCCCGGGCCACCGCGTCGGGGCCGAGACGGCCGGCGACCTCGTGCTGGCCTGTTCGGCCGGCTACAAGCTCCCCGAACCGACCCGGCTTGCCGATCAGTACGCCGACGATCTGAAAGGCGAGATCGCGGACTGAGGGGTCACTCGCGTTCGCGGACGTGCGGTTCCGGCATCAGGTCCTCGAAGGGCTGGTCGTCGAGCCAGTCACAGAGTTTCACCAGCTGGTCGCTGGCGGCCTCGAACAGCTCCTCGCCTTTCTTGGGGGTCGCGTCGGTCTGGTCGCCAAGCACGCCGTTTTCGGTGTTGTCCGCGGCGTCGTAGAAGGTTTTCGCGCCGTGGACGCCCATCTCGTCCCACTCGGTCAGGCCGCCGTCGCGGGCGTCTTCGAGGCGGTCGTCGTGGACGAGTTCGTTCGCGATGTGCATGATCATCGCGGTCTCCTTGGGGCCGCCGTGGGGGCCGTTGCGTTCGAAGAGGTCGTCGACGAGGTCCGGGATGGACTCGTCCCACATCCACTCGATGGCGTAGGCCGTTTCCGTCTCGTGGAGGCGGCGGCCGACCTCCTGCAGGTGTTCGACGTTGCCGCCGTGGGCGTTGACGTAGACGATGCGGTCGATGCCGTGGTAGGAGAGGTTGCGGGAGAAACTCTCGACGTAGTCCCGGAAGACGGGCGCGTCGACCCACATCGTGCCGTGGAACTGGCGGTGGTGGGGCGAGACGCCGACGTTGATCGTCGGGGTACAGAGATAGCCGGTTCGCTCGGCGGCCTCGCGGGCCAGCGCCTCGGCGATCATGTGGTCGGTCCCCTCGGGGAGGTGGGGGCCGTGCTGTTCGGTCGAGCCCAGGGGGACGATGGCCAGCGACTCCTCCTCGAAGTACGTGCCCAGATTGGGCCACGTCTCGTCTGCGAGGTACATCCTGTCGGTATCAGGCGGGCCGCCCCCAATAGCCTGCCCATTCGCGCGTCGGTCGGAGGCCCGTGCGGGCAGGAGAAATACTCACAATTTAACAGCGACCCGGGCGAGGCGACCGGTATGGAAGACAAGACGGTGCTGATCACGGGGGCGTCGTCCGGTATCGGCCGCGCGACGGCACAGACGTTCGACGACGAGGGGTGGACGGTCTACGCCACGGCGCGTGACACGGCCGACATCGAGGACCTGGCCGAGGCAGGCTGTGAGACACAGGAACTCGACGTGACCGAGCCCGAACACGTCGAGGCCGCTATCGAGCGCGTCGTCGAAGACGAAGGGCGACTGGACTGTCTCGTGAACAACGCCGGCTACGCGCAGTTCGGCCCGCTGGAGGACGTGCCGACCGACCGCGTCCACGACCAGTTCGACGTGAACGTCTACGGCCCGCACCGGCTGATCCGCGAGGCCCTGCCCCATATGCGCGAGCAGGGGGAGGGGACCATCGTCAACGTCTCCTCGGTCGCGGGCCGGATCGCCACGCCAGGCATGGGCGTCTACAACGGCTCGAAGTTCGCTCTCGAAGGGCTGACCGACGCACTCCGGGGCGAGGTCGACGACTACGGCCTCGACGCGGTGCTGATCGAACCCGGACCCGTCGACACCAACTTCGACGACCGCGCCGACGAGGAGCTGGAGAACGGCACCGAGCGCTCGGGGGCCTACGACTCTATCTACGCCTTCTACGAGGAGGGCCAGACCTTCGGCGGGGCGAGCGCGCTGTCGGTCCCGCCGACGGACGTGGCCGAGACCATCCTGGAGGCGGCCTGTTCGCCCGATCCGGAGCCGCGCTACCCGGTCGGGCAGGTCGCAAAATACTCCTCGCTGCTGCGATTCGTTCCGGACCGCCTGCGCGACGGGGTGTACCGGTTGGCGAAGAAACTCGCGTGATCGACGACCGCGACGACCTCACACGGACCCCCGCTCACGATCTGGCGCTGTCCTGCGTCGAGGCAGGCATCGACGCCGCCCGTCCCGAGCGGGTCGTCCGCGACTCGCTCACGGTCGATGGCGACCAGCTCCGGGTCGCCGGGGACGTGATCGACCTCGGCGCGTTCGAGCGCGTGGTCGTCATCGGCGGCGGGAAGGCCGCGGCGGGGGTCGCGGCCGCACTGGAGCCGATCCTCGATGACCGACTCGACGGCGGCGTGGTGGTCACCGACGACCCCGTCGAAACCGAGCGGGTCACCGTCCGCGAGGGAGACCATCCGGTCCCGAGCGAGCGCGGCGTCGAGGGCGCGCGAGCGGTCCGAGCGGCCGCCGCCGATGCGGACGCGGACGCGCTGGTCCTGGCGGTCCTGACCGGCGGCGGGAGCGCGCTCCTGCCCGCGCCGGCCGACGGCCTCGCGCTCTCGGACCTCCAGGAGGTAACCGAATCACTGCTCTCGGCTGGCGCGCCCATCGAGGCGGTCAACGCCGTCCGGAAACACTGCTCGGCGATCAAGGGCGGTCAGTTGGCCCGCGCGGCCGCCCCTGCCACGGTGATCTCCCTGCTGTTCTCGGACGTGGTCGGCGACGACCCATCGGTGATCGCCAGCGGACCGACCGTTCCGGACCCGACGACGTTTGCCGACGCTCGACGCGCCCTCGACGACTACGGCGTGACGCCGCCGACGGCGGTCGACGAGCGGATCGAGCGGGGCGTGGCCGGCGGTATCGCAGAGACCCCGGACGCCGACGATCCGATTTTCGAGCACGGTCGGACGCACGTCCTCGCGAACGGGCGGACAGCCATCGACGCGGCCCGGACGGTGGCCGCCGACGCCGGATTCACGCCGCTGGTTCTCGCCGCAGGCATCGAGGGCGAGGCCCGCGAAGTGGCACGAACACACGCGGCGGTGGCCAGGGAGAGTTGCGAGAGCGGCGACCCCGTCGACCCGCCAGCGGTCGTCCTCTCGGGTGGCGAGACGACGGTCACGGTCGACGGCGACGGTCGCGGCGGCCCCAACTGCGAGTTCGGGCTGAGCGCGGCCCGGTCGCTCCCCCCTGGTACTGTGCTCGCGGCGGTCGACACGGACGGCCGGGACGGGAAGAGTGGGACGGCCGGCGCGCTCGTCGACGCCGACACGGTCGTGGACGACGCGGCCGCGGATCGGGCGCTCGCGGACAACGACACGGCAACGTTCCTCGACGAGCGGAACGCCCTGCTCCGGACGGGGGCGACGGGGACGAACGTCAACGACCTGCACGTACTGGTCGTGCCGGGCCGGGAGTGAGAGCGGCGACGGGCGGGTTTCGGGCGACTTTTTGTCCGGCGGCCCCGAGTCGAGGTATGGACTTCGATCTGTCGACGGCGGTGCTGGCACTGCACGTGCTCGTGGGGACGGTGTTCGTCGGGCTGGGCGTCCAGAACTTCGTCAACGGCCGGCAGATCGGACTCGTCCTGAACGGCTTGCTGGGCCTGCTGATCGTCGGGATGGGCGTCGGTGTCTCGCGGCTGGTCGACTAGTCGAGACAGGCCGCGACGACCCGCAACAGGTTCTCCCCGCGCACCTCGTCGGCGAACAGCGGAACGCGTTTCACGTCGTGGCCCCGGAACAGGTCCTGGGCTTCTTTGAGTGCCTTCTGCTGGACCTGCCACCGCCGCTGGCAGAACTCACAGTCCTCTAGATCCGGCGAGACGAACCAGTCGCCTTCCACGTCGGCCACGTCGGTCAAGTCCTGCATGACGCGGTTGACGACGACGGTCTCGACGGGCACCCCGAACGACTCCAGTCGGTCGAGCAACCGCTGGGACTCCATCACGCTCAGCTCCTCTGGCACCATCACGATCCGGAAGTCCGTCTTCGCCGGATCGCGCAACACGGCCCGGAGTCGCTCGATCCGCTCGCGAAGCACCTCCAGGTCCTCCATGTCAGCGCCCTGCTCGTCGTCACCGCCGCCGAACGGCAGGGAGTCGAACAGGCCGCTGAGTCGCTGTCGCAGTTTCAGCAGGCGGCCCATCATCGAGTCGAGCAGTTCGGGCAGTTCGAGCAGTCTGAGGGTGTGACCCGTCGGTGCGGTGTCGACGATCACCCGGTCGAAGCGCTCGTCGTCCATGTACTCCAGCAGGAGTCGCATCGCGGCCGCCTCGTCCATCCCGGGCATCGGCCCGGCGAGGGGGTCGGCAGCCGCGGCCGCATCGCCCTCGGCGTCGGGCCCCGCTCCACCGACCGGACCCGCACCACCTGCCTGCTCACCCTGTCCACCCATGCCGCCCATCGGCCCGCCACCGCCGAGCAGTTGTCCGAGTCCACCCATCCCGCCGAGGCCACCTTCGGAATCGAAGGGGCCGTCGCCGACGGCCTCCTCGGGGTCGATCTCGGCGGCGTACAGCGGGATGTCCTCGCGGATGCGTTCGGGGTCCGCGGGGATGTCCGTCTCCAGGGTGTCCGACAGCGAGTGAGCGGGGTCGGTCGAGACGACGAGCGTGGCGGTGCCGTCGCGAGCGCTGGCCAGCGCGGTCGCGGCCGCCATGGTCGTCTTGCCGACGCCACCTTTCCCGCCGTAGAGGACGTAGTCGGCCGCGTCGACGCCTGTCGGGACGGCCGTCTCGTCGATCTCCTCGACGGCCTCGACCTCGAGATCCATATCTACGGGTTCGTCGGGGGACTTGTGTACCCGTCGGTCCGGCGTGGTGGCTGACGGAAGTCGACGGGCGACGAAAAGGGGAAACCGCGTCAGGACCGCGAGGAGCGAGCCTCGCGGACGTCGTTGCCGTCCCTGATCTTGTCCTCACAGTTGGGACAGACACGCGGTGCGTCGAGAGTCTCGGGCGTGAACACCCGGACGTACGCCTCAGTCACGAAAGAACCGCAGTTCTGACACTCAGGCATCCGACTGAAAGCGGGGAATCACGCCACATATGCTTTCTGAAACGAAGTCGGGAGGCGAGCACTGGGTCACTCGGGCACGTCGTGGTCGCGCCAGAACGAGTCGAACTGCGGACCGAGGAAATCGGGCGTCATCCGGACGAATTCGCTGCGCTCGGCGGGCGAGAGGTACTCGTGGACCGAGTGGACGGCGTCCTCGGTGTAGCGCTCGCCGACGAGCATCCGGACGCCCACCTCGTCGGCCCCACGGATGACGCGCCCGATGGCCTGTCGCGCGCGCCGGACCGCAGGCACGGTCAGGGCGTACTCGAAGGCCACGTCGTCGCCGAACGCGCGCCCGTAGGCGGCCTGGACAGCGCGGACGCGCGGCGAGCCGATGTTGACCAGCGGGACGCCGACGACCGCACAGGCGTGGAGTTTGTCCCCGTCGTAGTCGACGCCCTCCGTGAGCGTCCCGCGCGTGCTGGTGACCAGCACCTTCCCCGGACCGGCGAAAAACTCCCGCTTCAGGTCGTCGGTCGCCTCGTTACTCGAACTCTCGTCCACGAGGACGTCCTTCTCGACCACGTCCCGGAGGTAACTGCCAGCCCAGGCGGCCTCCCGGTAGTTCGGCATGGCGATCATCACGTTGCCGGGACTACGCGCCACGGTCCGGAGGACCTGTTCGTACTCGTCGCGGGTGCGGTTGCCGTGGTCCCGGACCGGGTCGCCGCGGTTGCGGGCGGTGTAGGCCGTCGCGTCGACGAGCCAGCTCGCCCGGTTCTCCTCGGGGAAGGTGAGCCCGTACGATCGCGTCTCGACCGGGCGGCCCGGATCGTCCTCGGAGGCCGCCAGCCCGCCGGTCCCGGACCGTTCGAGGGCGTCCAGCCCGGAGACGCGGGTGAACACGTCGAGCGGTTCCAGCGTCGCGCTCATCAGGACGCCGCCGCCGAGTTCGTCGAAGATCGTCCGGAGGGCCTGGGCGGGCATACAGTCGTACAGCAGGAGACCGGCGGTGTAGACCTCCTGCCAGGGAGTGGCGGTCGCACCCGTCTCCGAGGGGGAGTGTTCGAGTTCGATCTCCCGAAACGCGGTCGCGTGATCGCGTTCGTACCAGTTGCCCATCACCGCCCCCACGGCGGCCGCGACGCATTGCCGGGACTCGCCGAGTTCGTCCAGCGTCGTCTCGACGGCGGTCCCGACCGCCGCGAGCGAGCGCCACAGGTCGCCACCGTACCCCTCCCGTTCGGCCCACTCGGTGAGGTCGTCGATCTCCTCCGTTTCGGGGTCACGAAGCGGGACCTCCATGTCCTCCTCGGGCAGTGATCGGAGGTCCTGCTCCCAGCCGCGGCCAAACTCCGAATCGAGGTGGGTGGTCACCCGCTCGTCGAGCCAGCCCACCACGTCGTCGTAGAAGTCCCGCGCCGCCTCGACGGCCGCGGCGGGCACGTCGTGGCTGGCCAGCCGGTCGTCGACCTCGCGTTCGTGGTCGCGGCTCTGGCCCCGGAGCTGGAGCAACTGGTTGCAGTCGTTGCGTGCTCGCACCAGGGTGTGCCGGCCCACCCGATCCGAGAGCAGGTCCCGGACCCGCCCCTCTAACCTGTGGGCCTCGTCGACGATCACGAAGGTGCTCTCGTCCAGCACCTGCGAGAGCAGAGGCCGTGAGTCGGGATCGAACAGATGGTTGTAGTTGCCGATCACCACGTCGGCCTCGCCGAGCAGGACACCCATCGCGCGGTGGGGACAGGTACCGTGGGCGACGGATTCGGGCAGGAACTCCTCGCTGGTGAGCACGTTGTCTTCGCCGTCGCTGAAGTCGACGGGCGAGCCCTTGTCGCGAGCGTACCAGTCTGCCTCGAACGGGCAGTACAGCGGCGGATCGTCGCCGTCGGCCATCTCCTCCGGGGCCCGGGGCTGTTCGCGCCGGTACGGCGACTCGACGCCGGCCGTCTCCAGTCGGTCGTCGGCCATCGTGTTGAACTGCTCGGGGTCCCGGCGGGCCGCCTTCGCGAGGTCGGCCCCGCGTTTCGGGTCCCACCACTGGTCCTCGCCGTCCACGTCGCCGCCGACCGCCGCGTCGGCCGCGGCCCCGCTGTGGCCGTCGGTCCCGCCGTCGGCCTCGACGAGTCGGGCGGTGTCCTCCCGGAGGTCCTCACAGCGGTCGTGGACGCTCGCGTCCCGGGGAAAGAGGTCCTCGCGGCCGTAGGGACAGAGGTCGCGTTTGCCCACGAGGGCGATACCGTCCAGCGGGTCGTCCAGCCCCGAGTTGACGACCCGGAGGTCCTCGACGAACTGGTCGAGTTGCTGTTTGACCGGCGTGACGACGACGACGTGCTCGTAGTCGTCCTCGCGGACGAGCGTCGTCGCGGCGGTCAGCGCGGCCATCGTCTTGCCCGTCCCACAGGGGCCTTCCATCGCGAGGTAGCCGTTCTTCCGGCCGACCTCGATGGCCGCCTCGACGGCGTCGGGCTGGTTCTCGTAGGGCACGTCGTAGCCGAAGTACGGCCGCCAGGGTGGGTCCTCGGCGTCGTCCCCGTCCCCGTCGCTCTCGGCAGTCGCCGACACCGATCCGGTTTCGGTCCCGGTTCCCTCGCGGTCGCTCATTGCGAGAAGGTGGGGGCGTCCTCGGGTATGAACCCCCGGATTCCGGCTCGGGGCGGCCGTCGTCGATCCGGACAGTGTTTCCAGACCAGCAACGGCGCTGCCGGTCTTACACGACCGGTGGGCGTACGGTCGTGTATGAATCGACGACGATTCGTGACAGCGCTCGGGGCCGCCGGGGCCGCCGCACTCGCCGGCTGTACCCGGGGCGACGAGAGTGCCGACGGAACGACCGAGATGGCGACGGACGCGGGGACCACCACGTCGACGGCGGACGGTTCGGAATCCGGGTCGAACGGCGCCCCGACGAGCGTCGTCGAGACGTTCATAACCCGAACCGTCGAGGGCGACCGGGAGGGGGCCATCGCGCTCTTGCATCCGGACCACCCGATGCACCCGGACAACGTCGAGGGTGACCAGGCGTTCCGGCTCGATCCGGCCGTCGAGCGCGTCGAGCGCGTCGAGACCGAGGTCCGGACGCGAAACGCCAGCGCCGCGGACGCCCGGTCGATCACCGGTGTGAACTGGGTCTTCGAGGACGGCGAACTGGCGTCCGTGCTCGAAGGGCGTGACGCGGCGGTCGTCTCGGCGCGAACGGTCGGCAGCACCGCCGTGGAGTACCGGTCACTCGTCGTCACCGCCGACGGGGAGTGGCGGATCCTCTGGCAGGGCGTCGAGACCGATGCGGCGTCCGACCCGCCGGCGCTCCGCCCACGAGTCGTCGATACGGTGAGCGTCACGGACGACGGCGGGAGTGCCGACGTCCGGTTCGCCGAGTCGGCCCCAGCGGGGACCGTAACCGTCGCATCGACGAGCGCGGGTGACGAAGTCGCCACTGACACGCCGGCGGATGCGGGATCGGTGACCGTCGACCTCGATCCAGACGGGGACGAGATCGTCGTGACTGCGACCGTCGACGGCGAGACGCGACCGGTCTACCGGGAACGAACCGGTGCCATGCGCATCGTCGACGAGATCCGCGTCCAGGTCCCCGAGAACGCGAACAACCCGTGGGGGACGACCGCACGGGTGGTGACCGCCGAGTTCGAGAGCGACGGGTCGCTGCGGGCCGAGTCGACGCGTGCCGGGGGCGAGAACGCCATCGACCCGGCGGGAGCGGCCAATTACATCGTCGTCCAGATCCACGACGGCGGCGACGAGGTCGTCGTGACCCTGACCGAAGACGGCGAGACCGAGGAAGTCCACCGGGAGCGCGTCGCCCCCTGATCGGCGTAACCGGCTACCCGTCGGAGAAGTAGTCGGCCAGGCGCTCGGCGGCTTCGGGCGCGCGCGGCGTCACCAAGGCGAACCGGAACCAGTCGGCACGCGACTCGCCGAAGGCCGCGCCCGGCATCCCGGCGACGCCAGCCTCGTCGATCAGTCGCTCGACGTTCTCCATGGTGCCCGAGAAGTCCGGGAAGCGAGCCATGACGTAGAAACTCCCATCGGGCGTGGTGTACTCGGCCCCGGCCTCGTCGAGGGCGTCGGTAAACGCGTCGACCCGCGAGCGGAGCATCGCACGGTTCTCAGCGTAGTAGTCCGGCGGCGTCTCCCTGAGTGCTCGCCAGACCGCGTACTGGGCCGGCCGACTGCACGTCACGTTGGTCAGCATATGCCGCGTCCGGAAGCGGTCGACCAGCCAGTCGGGGACGACAGCGTACCCCACCCGGAAGCCCGTGATCGCCATGGACTTCGAGACGGCGTTGGTGACGATCCGGTGCTCGGAGTCGACCGCGAGCGCGCTGGTGAAGGTGCCACTGTAATCGAAGTGGTCGTACACCTCGTCGCTCACAAGCAGGGCGTCGTAGGTCTCGGCCACGTCGACCAGTTTCCGGATCGTCGCCTCGGGATAGACCGCCCCGGTGGGATTGTTCGGGCTGTTGACGACGATGAGTGCGGTGTCGTCGCTGGCGACCTCGCGGACCGCGTCGGGGTCGAGTCGGCCGTCGTCCTCGACCGCCACGTACCGGGCTCGCCCGCCCAGCAGGTTCGTCCGCCCGGCGTAGTAGGGGTAGACCGGATCGGTCAGGATGACCTCGTCGCCCGCCCCCCGGGCGAGCCCCTCGGCCATCGCGAGGTGGTTGGCCTCGCCGGCACCGTTGGTGACCAGCACCTGGTCGCGGTCGACGTTGCGCCGGGCGGCGATCTCCTCGCGTAACTCCAGCAGGCCCTCGCTGGCGGGATACTGGAACTGTTCGGGGTCGCCGTCGGCGTACTCGATCAATCCCTCCCGGAGCGCCCCCGGTGGTTCCCAGTCCGGATTGCCACTCACCATGTCGATGACGTCCCCCGCCGCGGCGTCGGCGTACTGCATGACACGGAAAAATTGCGGCCGCTCGTAGTCCATACGTTCGCTGGGTCCGGGTCGCTCCTGTGTCTTTCCCACTGCGGTCGATCCGCGAATCGTCGCCACCGCCGGCTTCAAGCGCTCCGCCACCGACCCTCTGCCCATGCACGAGTTCGGCTCCGACCCGCCCATCGAGGAGACCGTCGGTGATCGGCTCCGCGAGGCCGACCACACCGTCGCCATCGCCGAGGGCTGTACCGGCGGGCTCGTCGCGACGCTGTTGACGGCCGCGCCGGGAGCCAGCGACTACCTCGACCGGGCGCTGGTCCCCTACTCCTACGATTCCCTGCGGGAACTGCTCGCCCTCGACCGCGAACTGCTCGACGACCACGGCGTCGTCAGCGGGCCGGTCACCCGCGACCTCGCCCGGGCCGTCCGCGATACTGCGGGCACGACCTGGGGGCTCGCGACCGCCGGCGTCGCGGGTCCGGAGGGTGGCACGTCCGAGAAACCCGTCGGCACCGCCTTCGTCGCCGTCGCCTACGCCGGCGAGTGGGGCAGTAGCACCTCGACGGCCAGCGTCGACCGATACGAGATCGACGGGAACCGCGCGACGGTCCGCGAACGGATCGCACGGTTGGCGCTGTCGGAACTCGACGATCACGTCGCCGAGCGGACGTGACGGGACGGGAAAGCCTTTGAGGGGGCCGGACCTGCCACCGCACGGATGAACAAAGAGGGCCACGTCCTGAATGCCGTTCTCCTGAGCATCGGCCTGGGGTACATTCTCGAACCGGCCGGTGACTTGGGGACGTTCCGCACCATCGCCGAAGTGACGATTCCGGTGACGCTGGGTGCGCTCTTTCCCGACGTCGACACAGCCTTCGGCCGTCACCGGAAGACGCTTCACAACTTCCTCGTGCTGGGCATCTTCCTGGCCTATCCGTTCGTGTTCGAGAACCTCCAGTTCGTCTGGCTGGGCGTGTTGACCCACTACATTCTGGATCTGGTCGGGAGCAAGCGCGGGCTCGCACTGCTGTACCCGTGGGACAGGGAGTTCAATCTGCCCGTGGGCGTCGCGACCTCCAGCAAGTACGCCAACCTGGCGACGCTGATCATCACGGGGGTCGAGTTGCTCATCATCGGCCTGCTGGTCTTTTACGCCCCCGCGTACGTTCCCCAGGAACTGATCGACCACGGGACGACGGCGCTTGGAATGTGACTCAGTAGCGGCGTGCGTCGTCGAACTCGTCGCGGTACGCGATGTGGCCGGGATGGGTCGGCTCGGTGCCCTGCAGGTAGATCCGGTCGAACTTCTTGTACGTGTTCTCCCAGAGCAGGTGCGCGAACTCGGCTTTGCACCGCAGCGCGTGCGAGAGCCCGTCGCGGTGGAAGATCCGACGCGGCGCGCCAGCCTGCAACGCGGTCACGAGATCCGCGGTGCTGTCGATCGGTTCCTCGAACGTCGTCCAGACCTCGCCGACGGTCTGTGGGAGGTGGGCGTACGACGACGCGAACGCCGGCAGGTCGGTCTCGCGGGCAATCTCGCGGGCGCGTCGGTTGTCCCGATCCAGATGCTTCGGGTTGTACACTTCCACGGCGTCGATCCGGTCGCGATACTCCCGGATCTGGTCACGGTCGAGACTCACCGTCAGAAACTCCGGATGGGGCACGACGACGGCGGCGTTCTGCCGGCGGAGTTCGGCCATCGTGCCGTCGAGGGTGAGAAAGTCCGGCACCGGGTCGGTGAGGCCGATGGCGAGGACGTGCCGACGGGACCGCCAGTCCCCGGTGAACAGTTCACGACCCGGAATCACGAGCAACTCCTCGTCGGAGTATTTCCGGGCTCGCTCTTCGATGTCCGGTAAGCGCTCGAAGTGGGGTGCGTACACGAGCGCGTCCAGGCCTCGCGCTTTGGCCCGCCGAACCACCTCGTCGTCGAGGATCTTCACGTGCATATCGACCCGGAACCCATCGTCGGTCGCCCTACCGGCCATACTCGTGCTGGGGTTTCGTCGGTCGGGCCATATGGATTCTGGTTTCACGCGGCAAGCCCTGGCGAACGTTTTTATCCGTTGCCCGACTGCATCAGGTCGATGCCACATTGGGAGTGTGCGATCGAGGGCGACACGGAGCGGTTCGACCGCGTCGAGGACCTCATCATCCACCAGGCGACCGAACACGACCGCATCGAGTGTCAGGTCTGTGGGACCGTCCTCCCGGACGGCTACTTCGCGATCCGCCACGCCTTCGACGAACACAGCCGCGCCGAGTACGTCCGCGCCTACGACGCCACCAGCGACGAGGTGCGCCGCCGCGAGAAAGTCAAGGAAGCCATCGAGGACTCCGCCGACATCAACGAAGTCATCGACCGCCTCGAAGGCAACGGCACCAGGGCCTGAGACAGTCCCCCTCGACCGGGCGATTTTCTGGTCCGGAAAAGCCGCGCCTGTTTTTATCCGCGTCGCCGCCCACGCGTCGACTATGCCTTCCCACTCGGCCGACACCCAACGTTCGCTCTGGGACCGCGCGACCGCCCAGCGCAACGTCGCCATCTACGCCGCCATCCTCGTAGCCGTCCCGGTCGCCTACGGCTTTCACCTCGCGTTCGACGGCGAAGGGGCCGACTTCCTCCTGTTGCTGACGCTGGCCGTCGGCGTCCCGACCAGCTACAACACCTACTGGCCGAGCTACGACCGGACCTGGAAGGCCGTCGCGTGGGTCATCGTGGCCGCCGCCGCCGCGACCGCGGCGTTCACCGGCCTCTTCGTCGCCGGGACCAAGCTACTCGCACTCTCGCCGTTCCCCGCCAGCATCGGTGCGTTCCTCGTCACGTCCCTCGGCGGACAGTTGCTACTGGCGCGCTGGAAAGGGTACTGACCGTAATCGAAAAAGCTGCGACTCGCTGCGCTCGTCGCAGTTGCTATCGTTCTTCGAAGTCCCTGCGAGCGGAGGAACAGCGGAACGCCCTATCGCTCCTCAGAGTCCAGCACCCGAATCTGGTCACCACGCACGGTGACCGGAATCGGCACCGTCGCCTCGTACAGTTCGACGGTGACCTGGTCTTTGGACTCGTCGATCCGCTGGACCTGGGCCTTCTCGCCTTTGAACGGGCCGGCGATGAGTTCGACGATGTCACCCTCCGCGATCCCCTCCACGTCGGGTTTCGGCGAGAGGAAGTGTTCGACTTCGGCGATGGAACTTTTTCCCTGCACGACGCCGCGCATATGCGGAATCTCGTCGGAGATGCGCTCGAAGACGGCGTCGTCGTCGGCCTCGACCATCACGTAGCTGGTGAGGCTGTCGGGGGCGAGGGCCGCGTGGATCGACGGCTCCTCGCGGTTCATGATCATGTCCGCGACGGTGCGTTCCTGACTGGCCGTGGTTTTGACAGCGTAGATACCCATGTTAGACGGGGGGGCTCGTGATGAAGCTCATCAGCAGGAAAATGATGAATCCCAGCAGGCCGACCAGGACGATCCCGGCTCCCGCGATCTTGGCGATCTGGGAGAACTCTTCCCACGACGGCGTGCTGGCGAGTTTCAGCACCCGAACGTAGGAGGTGAGGTCGTACGGTACTTGCATACCCCGGTGTAGCCCCTGCCCCTTTTTCTATCTATTGGTGCAGAGCGGAAACAGAAACGGAAACGCGGCGAACGAGGACCGCGAGACTACTCGACGTAGTCGATGTCGTCGCCGAGGTTCTCGGCGGCCTGTTCGACCTCGGTCTCGTTTTTGCCGTAGATCTGCGGGCTCTCGACGCCAGTGACGACGATCATGGTCTCCATCTTGCCCTCGAAGTCCTGGTTGACCGACGCGCCCCAGATGATCCGCGCGTCGGGGTCGATCCGATCGTAGATCTCCTCGACGACGCCCTCCGCTTCCTCGATGGACATATCGGGCCCACCGACGACGTTGACCAAGGCGGAGTTGGCACCGTCGAACTCCACGTCCAGGAGTGGCGATCGCAGCGCCGATCTGATGGAGTCCTGGGCCTTGTTCTCCGAATCGGACTCCCCGAGGCCGATCATGGCGACGCCACCGTTCTCCATGATCGTCCGAACGTCGGCGAAGTCGACGTTGACGAGGCCGGGCTTGGTGATCAGTTCGGTCATGCCCTTGACCGAGCGCATCAGCACGCGGTCACAGATCTTGAACGCGTCCTGCAGGGGCATCGAGGGCGCGTAGTCGAGCAGACGGTCGTTCGGCACGACGATCACGGTGTCGGACACCGCGCGCAGGCGCTCCAGCCCGGCGTCGGCGTTGGCCCGCCGGCGCTCACCCTCCGCGGTGAACGGGATCGTCACGATGGCGATTGTCAGCGCGCCCGCTTCCTGTGCGGCCTGGGCGACCACCGGGGCCGCGCCGGTGCCCGTCCCACCACCGAGGCCCGCGGTGACGAACACCATGTCAGAGCCGTCGATGGACTGCTGGATGTCCTCGATGTTCTCCTGGGCGGCCTCCTCGCCGATCTTGGGGACCGACCCCGCGCCGCGGCCGCCGGTGCGTTTCTTGCCGATCAGAATCTTCGTGTCGGCCTTCACCTCGTCGGCGAGGTGCTGGGCGTCCGTGTTGGCGGCGACGAGTTTCGCGCCGTGGATCCCTTCTTCCATCATCCGGGTCACGGTGTTCCCGCCCGCCCCGCCACAGCCGACCACGGTGATCTTCGTTTCGAGATCCTTGACGACGCTGGCCAGTTCCTCGTCGGACATCTGGCCCGACGTGGAGACGTCCTCGGTGGCCGTCGTTCCGCCCGTCTCGGTCTCCTGGGGTGCCTGTGCCGACTCCTCCTCACTTTCCTCCATGGCGTCGTTAATAATGGAGTCCATATTTAAAGGGGAAATTGCAGAGCAGGATTAATTATCTTTCCCCTCCTGTCAGCCGCCCGTCATACGTTACGTTCGGCCCGTTAGAAGCGGATTAAATCACAGGGAGAAGCGATCTTCCCGTTCGGAGCGGACCCGGTCGGGTGGGATGGTGCGTCCGTTCACCTCGACAGGTTCGCCCGCGGACAGGCGGCCGAACTTCGGGCCTTCCGGGACGCCCAGCGTCTTCGCTTTCTCCGGGTCGAACGTCTCTTCCCGGGCGATAACGGCGTCCTCGCGGCGCTCGACCGAGTCGTACGCCGTCCGGAGTAGGTCGACGATACCGTCGACGGTCATCGCGAAATCTCCACGGGAAGTGACGGCCGCGCGGCCCGCGACCCGGTTCCCGTTCTCCTCGGTCTCGAAGGCCAGGGCGCGGGCCGCGACGAGTTCCCGCGTGCGCTCCTGGTCGATCCCCTGCGCTCTGTCGAGCAACTCGGCGGGGAGCGCCACGGTCTCGAACTCCGCGTCCGGATCGGCATCGGTGGCTGGCTCGCCGAACCGCAGTCCGTCGTCGACAGCGGTGACTGCGTCTTCCAGCCGACCCGCGAGCGCGATCGGGACGCCCGTGACCTCGCGCACCCACGTCTCGCCGACGACGCGGTGGCCCAATCCCTCGATTACGGCTTCGAGGTTGGGACGGTCGCCCTCGACCACGGCGTGCGTCGCCGCGCTCTCCTCGAAGGCCGCGTCCACGAGGTCGCGATTCGCGGCAGGGTCGCCCATCGCGTCCAGCCCCCAGTCGGCGGCGAGGTGGCCGACGCCCCAGTCGGTCTCCTCGACGATCCGCGTGAACCGCGGCGCGTAGTGACCGCCGCCGAACCCGACGAGATGACGGCGGGCGATCGCCCCGTCGGCGCCGTTCGTCTCCGGTTCCGGGTCGGCGTCGGGCGCGACCCCACGCAGATCGAGGATGGCCCGTGCGACCGCTTCGGCGGCCGCCGGATCGCCCCACTCGGACTCTCCGCTCCCGACCTCGACGAACATCGAGGGCACGCCCACGTCGGTCGGGCCGTGATGGGTACACTCCATCCCGACCTCGTAGTCCTCGGGTGCGTGGGCGGCCAGCGCGTCGAGGACGCGGCTGTGAGCGTGCGGACAGGCTCGTGCGAGTGCGTCGTCCTCGCCGCCGTGTTCGGCCGGCCCGAAGTTGCCCGTGTGGTGGGCCGTCAGCAACGGGCCGGTCTCGCCGCTGTGCCGGGACGCGAAGACGAGCAAATCGAGGTCAGCGGGAAAGGCGTCGGCCGCGTCGGCCAGGTGGAGGTGCCACGCGTCGAACTCGCGGAGCTGTGCCCCGTCGGTCCGGTAGGCAGGGCCCGCGGCGTCGGGGTGGTCGGGACACTCGACCGCCGACCAGTCGGACAGGTCCCGGAGGTGGTCGCCGACGTGTTCGGAAGCACGATCCGCGCGGGAGACGACGATTCCGAGCATCAGTCCGCTCGCTCCATGTAGACGGGCTCGCGACCGACGGCGGTCCGGACCGCGTCACCGGCCAGCCCGAACAGCCGACGGAGCGCGTGCCGGCGTTTGACGAACAACAGCGTCCCGCCGACGAGGTAGACGGCCGTGTACGCGAGCAGGAGGTCGTGGCTCGTGATGGGCAACTCGATCAGACTCCTGATGAGGGCGAACTCGATCAGTACCTGGGAGATGAACAGCCCGAACAGGACGACGGCCTCCCGGATCGAGATCTCGAGGTTACAGAGGATCGCCAGCGCGAAAAAGGACTGACCGGCGGTGATCCAGATCTCGGCGGACTGGCGGGCGTCGAACGGGAGCGTCCCGACCGACCCGAGCGCAATCGAGTAGACGACGGCGATGGTCCCGATCAACAGCGTCCACTGGTTGAGCTTCGAGGAGATCAAGGCGTTGAACCCGGCCGTCGAGCGGGCCTTGTTGACCAGCACCGCGACGACGATCAACTCGGGCGACTCGCTGGCCAGCGGCGCGACCCACTGGATCATGAAGAACTCGGGAATCCCGTTCTGGATGCCGATGACTTCGAGGCCGTGGGCGAACGGCTCGACCGCGATGAAGATCATCGCCCCCGAGTAGCCAAAGAGCGTGAGCACGGCCAGCGGTCGCCACGGGAGCGACCACCCCTGGAGATACTTCGGCACGCCGACGGTGTGTTCGCTCTGTTCAACGTCGGATTTGAGGACCAGTCCGATGTAGGCGACGTAGAGGCCGACCAGCAAGAGCGTATCGAGCAGGTCGATGCCGCCACCCAGCGGCACCGCGAACGCCCACGCGGTCGCCAGGAAGAGGAACGTAATCTCCGTGGCGATGTCCTCGTCGAGCTGGACGGCGTCGCCGAGCCACCCGTCGCGGTTTACGACCGCCGGGTCCCGCGTGTCGAACGACCGCCAGACGGTGAACGCGGCGATGCCGGCCCAGCCGATCCCGATGAGGATGCGGTTGGCACCGGTCATGTTGGCGATGGCGAGATTGGCGTCGTGACACGCGGCGGCGACCGGCGTCGCCTGCGCCTCGATCTGGGCGGAGCTGAGGGCCGAACACGCCTCGGCCGTCGCGCCGCCAGCGCCGGCACTCCAGGCATACAGCGCGTCGACGGCGTACTCGGGGGCGACCGCCAGCACCGCCAGCACCGCGATGGCGAACGCCCGTGGCACGTCCTTCTCGGCGGTCTCGGCACCCCAGGCGAGCAGGAACGACGCGCCGAGGATCGCCACGCCGCTGACGACGACCTCCGCGACGATTCCCACGCCGGCCCCGGTGAGAAAGACCGCGACCCACGGTGCCGTCAGGGCGACCGCGACGGCGACCGCCACGAGCGGATGGCGAAGTCGAGTCACTACCCCAGCGGAGACGGCACCAGCACGAAAGCTTTGCCAATTCGTGCGGCCGCGTTCGCGTGCAGTGAGCGCGACCGGACCGGGAGCGGTGCGATTATGCCGACCCCACGACTCGCCACCGGTATGGACGTGTACGGACTGATCGGGAACCCGGTGGGACACTCGCTGTCGCCGCCGATGCACGAGGCGGCCTACGAGGAACTGGGGATCGACGCCCGCTACGTCACCTTCGAGCCACCCGCGGACGCCGGCGCGACAGGGGTCGAATCGGCCGCAACCCTGGGGGTATCGGGGCTGAACGTCACGATCCCGTTCAAGCAGGACGTGCTGGACGCCGTCGAGCCGGCTCCGCTGGCCGAGCGCATCGGCGCGGTCAACACCGTCGACTTCGCCACCGATCCGCCGACCGGTTACAACACCGACGCCGTCGGTGCGACCCGCGCACTCCGGGACCACGACGTGGCACTGGAGGGGACCGCGGTCGTCGTCGGTGCCGGCGGCGCGGGCCGGGCAGTCGCGTTCGGCCTCGCCGACGAGGGGATGACCGTCGACATCGCGAACCGAACCGAGGCGAAGGCCCACGACCTGGCCGAGGAGGTGCCCGACGCGACGGGGCACGGTCTCGACGCGCTCGACGAACTCGTCGCCGCGGCCGACGTACTGGTCAACTGCACGAGCGTCGGGATGAAAGCAGACCGGTCGCCGGTTCCAGCCGAGGCCCTGCACGCCGACCTCGGTGTGTTAGACGCCGTCTACGACCCCATCGAGACCCGACTCCTGCGGGACGCGGCCGAGGCGGGTGCGACGACGGTCGACGGCGCGTGGATGTTGCTGTACCAGGGCGTCGAGGCCTTCGAGCGATGGACCGGCGAAGACGCGCCTGTCGAAAAAATGAACCGCGTTTTGCGGGAGCGTCTTTAAGTAGGCGGGTTGACTATATCGGACCATGGGGCTGTTCAAGATACTGAAGTCGGTCATCGGACTCGGCAGTTCCGGGTCTCGCTCGACGTCCGGAACAGCCGAGCCCGGGCGCGAGAACGTCGACGTGACAGTCGAACACGAACCCGAACCGGACACCACGTCCGAAGATGCAGTAAAGGGCACTGGCGAGGAGACGACCACCGAGGCCGCATCGAGTCCGGCCACCGAACCGGCCGGCGAGAGTGACGGCGCGACCGAACCCGAAGCCGAGGCCGACGAATCGGACTCCGAGGTCGAACCCGAGGACGAGGAGACCACGGAGCCCGAAGTCGAGGCCGAGATCGACGATACCGAGACGGCGACAACGGAGTCCGATACCGAGGACACCGACGAACCGGACGCCGAAGCCGAGGGATCCGACGACGCTGAACCCGAAGTCGAGGTCGAGAACGCCGACGCGTCGACGGACACGATCAAAGGCATCGGCCCGTCCTACGCGGAGACGCTGTCGGCGGCCGGAATCGAGACGGTCGGTGACCTCGCGGCGGCCGACGCTACCGACATCGCCGGCGAGACCGATCTCTCGGAGAAACGCGTGGGTCGCTGGGTCGCCCGCGCTCGCGGCGAAGACGAGTAGAACCACAAAACGGTTACTCCTGTATCCGCTCTCTCTCGGTAGATGACGACGCCGACGGTCGTGACCGACGGGACCACCTTCCACAGCGTCGCCGAGGGCGTTGCGCCCGGCACGCGCGTACCCGTCGAAGTCAGGGTCACAGTCGAGGACCCCTTCACGGCCTACCGGCGTGCCCGCCCCGGCGACAGTCCGGACGAAGTGACCAACGAGTCCCCGGACGGCGTCTACCTCGAAACCACGGGTGGCCAGTCCGGGTGGGGCTACTTCGGCGTCGATCCCGTCGACTGGGTGACCATCGGCCCCGACGACGAATCGGCGCTGTCTGCACTGGGAGACCGTCTCGACGCCGAGTCGCTGGCCCGCGGGGACTGTGAGGTGCCCTACCCCTGCGGTGCAGTCGGGTGGCTCTCCTACGATCTCGTCCGGGAACTGGAGGATCTGCCGAGCGACGCCGAGCGCGACCGCGGCCTCCCACGGGTACAGGTGGCCCTGTACGACCGCCTGGCCGCGTGGGAGGAACCGCGCGAGGACGCCGGGACGACGCTCCGGGTGACCGCCTGTCCGCGGGTCGACCCCCACGGCGAGCGGGGGCGACCAGCCGCCGAGGCCTACAACCACGGGCTGGCGCGGGCCGAAGAGTTGACCGAGCGGGCGACGACGGGCGATCCGTCGGTCGGGTCGCCGCCGGTCGAGGCCCGCGAAGCCCGGTTCGAGAGCGACTGCGGGCGGACGACCTTCGCCGACCGCGTTCGCCGGGTCAAGGAGTACGTCCGTGACGGTGACACGTTCCAGGCGAACGTCTCCCAGCGACTGACGGCTCCGGCGGCGGTCCACCCGGTCGACGCGTTCGACGCGCTCCGGCAGGTCAACCCCGCACCCTACTCCGCGCTCGTGGAGTTCCCGGGCGTCGATCTGGTGAGCGCCAGCCCGGAACTCCTGCTGGAGCGGGACGGCGACGAACTGGTGACCGAACCCATCGCCGGCACCCGTCCCCGAGGCGAGACCGAGGTCGAGGACGCCGAACTGGAGCGGGAGCTCCGGGCCGACGAGAAAGAGCGCGCCGAACACGCCATGCTGGTGGATCTGGAGCGCAACGACCTCGGGAAGGTCAGCGAGTTCGGGAGCGTCGCGGTCACCGACTACCGGCGCGTCGACCGCTACAGCGAGGTGATGCACCTCGTCTCGGAGGTCCGGGGTCGCCTGCGAGCGGGTGCGGATCTGGCGGACGCCATCGCGGCGGTGTTCCCCGGCGGGACGATCACCGGTGCACCCAAGCCACGGACCATGGCGATCATCGACGAAGTCGAAACCACGCGTCGCGGCCCCTACACCGGCAGTATCGGTATCCTCGGGTTCGACGGCCGGGCGACATTGAACATCGTCATCCGGACGCTCGTGCGCCACGGCGACGAGTACCACCTCCGAGTCGGTGCGGGAATCGTCCACGACTCCGACCCCGAACGGGAGTACGAGGAGACACTGGACAAGGCCCGGGCGCTGGTGACGGCGGTCGACGAGGCGTTGGGTCGGCAGGGCGATCTTGCCGTCAAGGCCGCGACCGACGGGGGTCCCGTGAGTAGGACGAACGAGACCTCGTCGGACCACCGATCCGAGGAGGGCAAACGCCGATGACACTCACCGTCCTCGTGATCGACAACTACGACTCCTTCGCCTACAACCTCGTCCAGTACGTGGGCGAGGTGGTGACCGATCCGTCGTGGAGCGTCGTGGCCGAGTCGGGAGCCGGCGAGGTGATCGTCCGCCGGAACGACGCGATCACGCTCGAGGAGATCCGCGACCTCGATCCGGACGGCATCGTCGTCTCGCCGGGCCCGGGAACGCCGGCGGACGCGGGCGTGTCGGTGCCGATCTTCGCGGACCTCGATCTCCCGACGCTCGGCGTCTGTCTCGGACATCAGTCGCTGTGTGCGGCCAACGGCGCACCCGTCGGCCACGCCGAGGCGGTCGTCCACGGCAAGCCCTCGACGGTCGAACACGACGGGCGAGGCCTGTTCGCCGACCTCCCCGAGCGCTTCGAGGTGGGCCGATACCACTCGCTGGCCGTCGAACGCGAGGCCCTGCCCGACGTGCTGGACGAGACCGCCTGGACCGTCGATAGCAGTACGGAACCGCGGGTCGTCATGGGCGTGCGCCACCACGACCGGCCCCACTACGGCGTGCAGTTCCACCCCGAGAGCATCCTGACCGACACCGGCAAGCGACTGATCGCAGCTTTCTGTGAGCAATGTCAGACTACAGCTACCACGTAGACGGCGAGATCGTCCCAGCCGAGAACGCGACCGTCAGCGTCCGCGACCGCGGGTTCATGTACGGCGACGCGGCTTTCGAGACCCTGCGCGCCTACGGCGGCGCGGTATTCGCGTGGGACGCCCACGAGGCCCGGCTCCGGAACACCTGCGACCTGCTGGGCTTCGCCGAGGCCGTCCCTGACGACCTCCGCGAGCGCGTGCAGGCGACCCTCGACGCCAACGACCTCGACGACGCCTACGTCCGACTCTCGGTCTCCAGGGGCGTCCAACCCGGCAAGCTGACGCCGGATCCCGACGTAGACCCGACGGTGGTCGTGCTCGTGAACGACCTCCCGCGGGGCGGCGTCGAGGGGACGACGCCGTGGGACGACCCGGCCGTGGTCCAGACGGTCAAGACCCGGCGGACGCCCGACGCGGCGACTCCGGCGGCGGCGAAGACCCACAACTACCTCAACGGCATCCGCGCCAGACTGGAACTCCGGCGGGCCGAGACCGACGACTTCCGCGCCGACGAGGCCCTCCTCCGGACGTTCGATGACGCCGTCGCGGAGGGGGCGACGAGCAACGTCTTCTTCGTCGACAGCGGCGTCCTCAAGACGCCCAGCGAGGACTGTGACATCCTCCCCGGGGTGACCCGGGACGTGGTGATGGACCTCGCTCGCGAGGAGGAGTTCCCTGTCGAACCCGGGCGTTACGAGGTGTCCGACCTCCGAGACGCAGACGAGGCCTTCCTGACGAACACGACGTGGGAGATTCGACCCATCGCCAGCGTCGACGGCATCGCGGTTGGGACCGGCCCGATGACGAAACTGCTCTCGCGGCTGTTCGACGAGCGGGTGGAGCGGCGACACTACGAGTGACTCACTGCCCGCCGAAGGTGGCGTCGTCCAGCACTGTCTCGACCAGCATGAGGACGTAGACCGCCCCGGCGACGACGACCGCAGCCGGCCAGTCGAGGCCGAGTGGCAGGTAGAACAGCGCCCCCGCCAGCGTGGCGGCGAACCCGCCGAGCGCGAGCGCGAACCCGAACTTCGCCCGGCGAGTAAGATCGCCCATCCTACACCACGTCTTCGCGTTCGACGCCGGGCAGGTCGAGGACGAGATCCGGACCGTAGGCCCCCGCGGGCGTCTGGTAGCCGGCCGGCGCGTCGCCGTCGAGGACGCGCTCGGCGATCTCCAGCGACGACTCGACGGTCAGCTTGTAGGTCTCGGGCGTCTCCAGCCGGGAGACCGCGCGGCCCCCGTCCTCGTCGGTCACCTCGCCCCAGACGTAGCCCCGACCGCGCTCGCGGGTCCGCTCGCCGGGACCGGTCACGGCGGTGTCGATGACCTGCTGGAGCGTCGACTTGACGGGGCCGATGTCGAGCAGTGGCGCGACCGGGCGGGTCCCGCGCATCGCCCAGATGGCCGGTTCCGGCGCGGCCATGTACACCTCGATGTTCGGGATGCCGGTCGTGTGGTACCCCGTCACCACGTCGCCCCAGGGGATGGTCACGGCCGAGCGCTCGCCCGACCCGAAGTCGATCTTGCGAGTTCGGTAGGCGGCCGGCACGGATTCGAGCAGGCCGTCCCGGCGGACGTACCCCCCATCGCCCGCGTAGTTCAGCATGGTCTTCATCGTTCCCGGCGAGATGTCCGCGAGGCCTTTGAACCCGAGCGCGAGGTGGGTCGCGTCGGGGAGGCGCTCGGCGAGGTGGGCGGCCAAACAGTCGGTCGGCACCACGTCGAAGCCGACGCCGGACATGAGCATGACGCCAGCGTCGGCCGCCCGCTCGTCGTAGCCCGCGACGGCCTGGAACACGTCGATCTCGCCCGTGATGTCGAGATAGTGCGTGCCGGTCTCGGTGGCGGCCTCGACCATCGGCTCGTAAGTCTCGACGAACGGCCCGGCACAGTTCAGGACGACATCGACCGGATCGAGGGCGTCGGTGACGGCCGAGTGGTCGTCGAGACCGAACGCGACCGTCTCGCAGTCGAGTTCGGCGGCCTGCTCGGAGAGCTTGCGCTCGTTGCGGCCGGCCAGTACCGGGTCGATCCCCCGTTCGACGGCTTCCTCGGCGATCAGTTCCCCCGTGTACCCGTAGGATCCGTAGATCAGCAACTCGACCATACCTGGCCGTCGCGGGCGGCACCCGTTAAGCTAGCGCCCCAATTGTCACGTTCGCTTTAACTGCCGCCGCGAATCACCTCGAACCGAGGCGTTGAAACCCGCGACGGTACAGAATCCGACATGGACGAGGATAGCCGGATCGCGGCCGTCGACGACGTGCCGACGGATTCGACCTTCCTGTTCCGGGTCCGAGATCGTGAGACAGACGAGCAGAAGGAGGCGATCATCGTCCGGGTCACGGAGGGCGGTGACGGCGAGGGAGACCCGGGAGAACTGGCTTGCTGGCTCAACTACTGCCAGCACTTCACGCACATCAAACTCGACAAGGGGTCGGGCGCGCCGATGCGGGACGGCGAAGTGGTCTGTGCCAACCACGGCGCGTACTTCGAGACCGAGTCCGGGCTGTGTACCTACGGCCCCTGTGAGGGCGCGTACCTGCAGGCCGTCGAGATTGGCATCGCCGACGGGGCCGTCTACCTGACCGACGAGGACTACGCCTTCGTCGGTGTCGGGCCAGGTGAGCAGGACGAGCTCGATCTGTCATCGAAGTCGAACTACGAGTTCTGACTCGGCTGTCGGCGCTGGTTCGTCCGGAGGCCGCGCGTGGTTCCCACGAGGACCATCAGCGCCCCGACGACCGCCAGCAGGACCGACCCGAGCAGGGCGAAAAGCGAGTTTCCGAAATCGATGCCGGCGGCCAGCAGTGTCGGTGGGCCGACCGCGAAGACCGCGCCCAGAAGGACGGAGATCCGCTGGGTTCTGGTGAACGCCTGCTCGCGAAGGAGCAGTCGGGACGACCGCCCGGGAACCGCCAGTCCCGCGGCGGTGATCGTCATCCCACCGACGATCCCCACGATCGACGTAACCAGGGTGTCCATACCCCACCCGGGCGTTCGGCCGCGCTGACTCGGAATGTCCGGTTCCTGCTGGCCTCCTTCCAGGACCGCGGTCAGCAGTTGCGGAAACGCGAGCGTCACGATGCCGGTCAGCAAGACCGCGATCCCCACAGCCACCAGTGCCGTCCGCACGACGGCGCCCACTGTTCCGCGCACGTTCCCCTCATCCCCGTTGAACGACCTATAGTTTGCTACTTTCGAGTCCCGTGTCGGTCTCGATACCCGACCCGCGAGAGCATCCCGCTCCCGTCGGGATCGACAGGCGTTACTCGATACGGAAGGTCGGTTCGTCGACGCTCTCGCTTTTACACTCCGGACAGCGGCCGGGTCGGTTCAGGAGGTCGTCGAAGTCGTCGAACCCGCAGTCGCGACAGGTCGGCGGCGCGACGAGCAACTGCTCGTCGGTGTGTTCGAGCGACTGGGCGATGTGTTCGACGTGGCTGATCGCCGCACTCGCCTCGATCTCGAACTCCCGGGCGATCGCCCCGGCGGGCATCGCCCCTTCACGGAGCCGATCGGCCACGCGCTGGCGGGTCGTCTTGTCCGTCTTCGCCTCGCGCATAGCGGTCGTTTGCGTGGGACTACCATACCTCTTCTGGACGATGCAAGCGACTGCGGAGGGACAGTGCCCAATCGTGCGGGCTCCAAAAAGAACTTAGCCCCATGGAGTGACGCTCCGAACATGGAAGCAGTGGTTCTCGCCGGGGGCTACGCGACGCGGCTGTGGCCGGTCACGAAACACAGGCCGAAGATGCTCCTCCCGGTGGGGGAAACGACCGTCATCGATCGCATCCTCACGCAACTGGAGACCGACGACCGCATCGACGATGTCTACGTCAGCACCAACGAGCGGTTCGCGCCGGACTTCGAGGCGCACATCGAAGCGGAGGGCTACGAGAAGCCCCAGCTCTCCATCGAGGAGACGACGGAAGAAGACGAGAAGTTCGGCGTCGTCGGCGCGCTGGCCCAGCTGGTCGAGCGCGAGAACGTCGACGACGACCTGCTCGTCGTTGCCGGTGACAACCTGATGGGCTTCGATACCTCGGAGTTTCTGGACTATTTCGAGGAGAAAGGCGCGCCGACACTGGCCGCGTACGACGTTGGCACTCGCGAGAAGGCCAAGTCCTACGGCCTCGTCGAACTGGCGGGCGAGCAGGTCGTCGACTTCCAAGAGAAGCCCGACGATCCCAACAGCACCCTGGTCTCGATCGCCTGCTACGCGTTCCCCGCCGAGAGCATCCGCTTTTCGGAGTATCTCGACGGCGAGAACAACCCGGACGAACCGGGCTGGTTCATCCAGTGGCTCCAGTCCCGCGAGGACACCTACGCCTTCGCCTTCGACGACGCCTGGTACGACATCGGGACCCCCGAGAGCTACCTCGAAGCCGTCGCCTGGGAACTCGACGGCGGCCGCCTGATCGCCGAGAGCGCGACCATCGAGGGCTCGGAGATCGGCGAGAACGTCCACATCCTCCCGGGTGCCGAGGTGATCGACTCGACCGTCGAGTCCGCCGTCGTCTTCTCCGACGCCACCATCGAGGACTGTGAGATCCGGGACTCGATCATCGACAAGGAGACCCACGTCGAGAACCTCGACCTCGCGGGCGCGCTGATCGGCGCGCACACCCAGATCACGAACGGCAACTGACGAACCGGTCGCCTCTTTATCCGCTCACTCCAGCCAGGCGTCCTCGATCTCGATGTACCCTCGTGACCCCTCCCAGACGGTGTCGTAGTCGAGTCGGATCGGCCGATCCATGTGTGGCCCGTCGGTCACCAGCGTCTCGAACTCGCCGCCCTCGCCGAGGATGTGGACGCCGTACTCGTCGTGGAGGGCTTCGAGGTCCGCCAGCGCGTCCCGGTCGAGCGTCCGGCCGAGCCAGGACTCGTCCAGTCCGTAGGCCGCAACCTGGATGATCCGGATCTCGAAGCCCGCATCGAGCATCGCGTCGGCGAGGTCACGGGGGTCTTCCTGCCAGAGCGGCGCGAACAGATCGGCCCCGAGCCGGTCGGCCATCGCCTCGATCCGACTGGTCTGGTACTCGCTCTCGACCGCGCCCGCGGTCAGCCCGGCGATGCCGCCGTCGAGTTCCGCGTTCAGTTCGCGGAGGGCAACCTCAAGCGGTTCCAGTTCCGCGTCGCCCTGCTCGCCCGCGTCGGTCGCCGCGGCCGCCTCGAAGTCGTCGGGATGCACGTCGACCAGCGGGATGTCGACGCTCTCCGCGGCCAGCGCTGCGAGATCGGTCGCCGGGACGTGGTACATATAGGAGTCGCCCTCGGGGTGGACGGTGACGAGTCGCTCGACCGCCAGTCCCGCTTCGAGCGCGCGGTACAGCGCCCACGAGGAGTCCTTGCCGCCCGAGAAGAGACTGACCCACGCGCCGTCGTCTGCCATATCGGCGGTTGTCGGCGGCCGCGTAAATCCACACCGGTCCGCAGTCACTGCTGTTCGGCGAGTTCCTCTTCGAGGTCGGACTCGTTGAAGTACGAGGAAAAGCGCACCCCGACCAGCGAGACGAAGATGCCCGCGAGGATAAAGAGCAACAGGCGGACCCGGGGTTCCAGTGTCATTCCCTGGATCGAGACGGCACCGAAATCCATCGCGGGCATCTCGAACGACGAAAACACGCCCGCGCTCTCCAGGAAGAACGCCGAGAAACCGCGAACCACGAGCCCGACCGCGACCGCACCGAATGGGAGATTGACGTAGGCGCTACGCACCCGGTCGTCACGGATGATCTCGTCGAGCAGGCGGCCAGTGGAGCCGGCAAAGGCCGCCGCGGTCAGCCACGGGATCGCGTCGAAGGCAAAGCGCATCGCGAGGATGAAGGGCGCGTCGTTCCCGGTCGCCGACACACCGATGGCACCTGCGAACACGCCGATCAGTGCCAGTCCGACGGCCACGACGTAGGTGACGAGTGACACTCGCCCGGAATAGAGGGCGTTCTGGACCTGACCTGGCAAGGAAGCCAGCACGGAGTCGATACCCAGCCCCTTGTAGAGGAAGAAGACGCCGATGACGGCGGTGATGGCACCGGCCGCGACGGCGGGGCTGTCCGCGAGCGTCATCAGGGCCGGGAACGCGAGCATGGCGACGCCGACCGGAACGAGGACCGTCTTCCGGAGTTCCTCGTCGGCGAGGAACTGTTTGAGCAGGTAGTAGGTGGATTCGATGTCGCGGGCCTGCCGGACGACGACCCGATCCACCGCGTCCACGCGCACGCGACTCTCGACGATGGGCACCAGCCGTTCGTCCTCGGCGCTGTCGACGACCACGACCGCCGATTCGAGGTCGTGCTCGTCGACCAGCTGTTCGGTCTGGCGCGCGACCGCGCGGTCGGCCGAAACGGAGTCACCGGCCGCCGAGAGCACCGCGACCACCGCGTCCTCGCCGTCGTCGCGCAGGTCTCGCGTGACACGCAACGCTTCGAGGACGCAGTTGACGCGGCTGTCCTCGGGGTCGGCCACGCCCAGATCCGTCACGAGCGACTGGACGGCCTCCCAGCCCACGACCGGCGGCTCCGCACCGATGTTCCCCGTCCGGTCGATACACGCCACCAACGTGGTCACGACCGATTGTGGTAGCCCGACGGATAAAAAACATTGCAGGCCGCCTCAGAGCCGGAAGTCGAACCCGTCGGCGTCGTCGAACACGCTGGCGACTCCGGCACCGAACGCGTAGGCGATCGACGCCGCCCCACCACCGATGCGATCCCGGAGGCCCAGCGACGGCGTGAACTCCCGGACGCTGACCGGCTTGCCGAGGTGCTGTTCGAGGCGGGCCTCCACGTCCTCGCGGGTCCCGATCTCGTCGACCAGTCCGATGTCGTTAGCCTCCCCGCCGAGGTAGATCCGGGCTTCCGTCTCGCGGACCCGCTGGGGGTCCATGTCCCGCCCCTCGGCGACGGTGTCGACGAAGTCGTCGTAGTAGTCGTCGACGATCCCCTGGAGGTACTCGCGTTCGTCCTCCGAGAGGTCCTTGAGTGGCAGGCCGGCGTCCTTGTACTCGCCGGCGGTGAACTGCTCGTAGCTCACCCCGAGTTCCTCGGCCAGATCGCTGACGTTGACCCGCGAGCCGATCACGCCGATGGAGCCGACGATGCTCCCGCGGCGCGCCCACAGCTCGTCACAGCCGCTGGCGATGTCGTACCCCCCGCTCGCGCACACGTCCGTCGCGTACGCGACGGTCGGGCCGTCGAACCGCTCGGCGGCCAGCCGGATGTCTTCACTCGGGACGATCTCCCCACCGGGCGTGTTGAGTTTCACCAGCAGAGCCTCGGCCGCCCCGTCGTCGGCCCGTTCGATCTGCTCGACGATGGCGTCCGCGTCGGCCCCGGTCGGACTGGAGACGAGACTGCTACTCGTCGATCGCGTGATCGGTCCTTCGACCGCGACCTCCGCGACGTTGTACCCCGGGAGGACGGCGCTTGCCACGGACCCGCCCGCCCGAACGGCCAGCGGGAGGAGCGACACGACCAGCACGACCCCGAGCAACGTCGTCAAGTCCTGTGGATAGCGGACCAGCAGTAGCCACGCGAGCGCGACGATCCCGATCACACAGACGAGTGCGACGACGCCGCGACCCAGCGCCCGCAACCGTCCTTGTCCACCGCTCATACCAGAGTCTCGGGACCCGAGACAGTAAAACTACCAGCCTTCGACCGACGGTGATCGACGTATTTTTCAGAACCTGTCAGACAGAATGTGTGTGAAATCGAACGAGACGAGCGGCCGGACGCGCAGACGAGTCCTCGCGGCGACGGCCGCAGGCAGCGCCGGATTTCTCGCGGGGTGTACGGGACTGCTCGCGGAGTCCTCCGAGCAGGACGATCCCGACGAGGACGACGGGTCACCGGCGACGGAGGAGCCGGAATCCACAGCGACCGACGGCCCCGCGACGGGCACGCTGTTCGCCGACGAGTTCGAGGGCGCCCGGATCGACACGGACCGCTGGATCGTCGACCGCGGCGACGACGAGACCGTCGACGTCAGCGACGGGGCCCTCTACAACGACTCGCCGAAACGCGAGAACGACGGGGGGAAGCTCAGCACCGTCGAGACCTTCGCTGTCGAAGGGACCGTCCGGATCGAATCCCGAGTCCGCCTCGACGACCCCGACTCCTGGGACGGAACCGTCGGCGAACTGTACTTCCAGTCGACCGAGAACAAAGTCGAGCTCGTCGAACTCGACAATTACAATCACACGGAGCTTGCGGTCAACCAGAACGGGGCGGAGATGACCGGTCGGACGGTCGAGGTCGGCCCCCACATCGGCGAGTCGGCGTGGCACGACTACTCGGTGACGGTGGATCTCGACACGGCGACAGTGACGAGCGTCCGGCGCGACAGCGAGCGCTTCGACGTGGCCGTCGACGTGAGCGACGCCATCGGTGAGAGCGAGCGGTTCCGGGCCGGCTTCGCACTCGGCCGTGGCTGTGAAGTCTCACACGAGTTCTTCAGACTCGAACGGCTCTGACGGCGGGTCGCCGTCGAACCAGCGTGGCCACTGGCCGGTCGAAAACGAAAGAGAATCTCGCGTCGTCTAGAGCAGCCCCGTCTTCTGGAGCTTCATCAGGTCCTCGGTGTCGAGGGTCTCGCCTTCCTTGAACTTCTGGTAGATCTCCTCGGCCTCCTCGCGTGCGGCTTCCTGCTCTTCCTCGCGCTTGCTGCGTTCCTCTTCCTCTTCTTTCTTGTCGAGTTCGCGCAGGCGCTTCTGGACGCGCACGAAGTCCTCGTGGTGCTGGTCGGCCGCCTCCTGGGCCTCCACGAACTTCTCGTGCATCTCGTCGGCTTCGTCACGGATCTCGTCGGCCTCGCGGTAGGCCTCGATCATCTGGTTGTGATGTTTCTGGGCCTCGTCGGCGAGTTCCGTGACTTCCTGGTGGTGCTGGGAGGCCTCCGAGCGGATCTCTTCGGCTTCCTCTTTGAGTTCCTCGACGTCACCGGTCTGATCGAGCTTCTCCTGTTTCTCCTGGAGCTGTTCCCGTTTGTCCTCGATCTTCTCGATCAGTTCCCGCTCTTCTTCCGGGTTGAGTACTTCGGTCTGCTGTTTGAACTCCAGGTCCTCGATCTCCTCTTTGAGCTGGTCGATGGAGCTTCCCTCGTCGAGTTCGAGGTCGGATTTCATCTCCTCGACCTGATCGAACAGCTCGTTGGCCTCGGCGTTGAGCTCGTTGCGCTTCTCCTTGTGCTCTTGGACCTGGGAGTTGAGCTCGTCGCGCTTCTCGCGGTGTTCCTGCGCTTCGTCGACCTTCTCGCGAGTCTTCGCGTTCAGGTCGTCCCGCTTGGACGCACGCTCGGACGCGAGCTGGTTCAGATCGTTTCGTCGGTCACGGAGTTGACCGGCGAGTTTGATCAGTTCGCCTTTCGATTTGTTTTCGATGTCGTCGTCTGTTACTTCGAGATTTTCGGATTCGTCGATTGACTCTGCCATAGTTTACACCTCTATGCCATTACCGCTCCAGCACGCGACAGTTGGGACTGCGTGGCGACAGCCAGCACCTGATAAGTAGGATTCCCTGTCATTCTACGGGCATCGCACGATACTGCCGGAACGCTGGAGGCGTTCTGGTGCCTCATACTACTGGCGAAGACAATTTAAATATTCCGGTCGCCAACCCCCATGAAAACAGCTACCAAACGCCCGACGGGACCACGACAACACCTCACACGACCGGGAGCTCACCCGTCGAATCGATAGGTGTTTTCGACGACCCGATCCGGGAGCGACAGCGACAGCGTGACCGACGCCGCGTCGGCCGGAATCGGGATGGTATCCGGGGTCGCGGTGTCCCCGGCGTCGACGCTGACCTCGACCTCGCCGCCCTCGTCGCCGGCCGACCACTCGACGGTTCCCGAGATCCGTTCCCGCTCGTCGTTGACGACCGTCAGCGGCGTCGTCTCTCCGGGGCCCGGCGCGGCGAGTGTGGCCTGGACGGGCTCGTAGGCCGCACGAAGCGCCCGGTAGCCGGTCTTCGGGTCGCCATCGCGTTCGACGACGCCCATCCCCGCAGGCGTGGCGTCCCGGAGGGTGTGGGCGGCGAACAGCGAGGTATCGCGCCGTCGGAGTTCTTCCGCGATGCGTTTGACCACCCGAGCCTGGTAGGCCTGTGACGCGTCGGTGCCGCCGTCGACGTGAGCGTCGTGTTTCGCCCGGTCGAAGGCCGGATCGTCGTCGGGCATGACGGCACCGAACGCACCGGCCCCGAACTCGCCGACGACGCCACCGACCTCGAACGTGTCGAGGACCCAGCCCACGTCGTCGGCGTCCCCGTAGTCCCAGCCCGGATACAGCGTCGGCGCGTCGGCCCCACTGCCGAGCGCGCCGACGACGGGGAGGACGAGTCGGTCCGCAGGAAACCCCGCGGCGACCGACTCGGCCGGCCCGCGGTCGTAGCTGGCGCGCCAGGCCCGCCATCGCAGGCGCAACCGGTCGAGGGTTCCGGACCCGAGCGGGTCGGAGACGAGGTCGAGCGGGTCGTCGTGGACGCTGTAGGCGAACAACGACGGGTGACGACCGTAGGTCCGGTCGAGTGCGGCCGCGAGCTCCTGGCCGCGGTCGGCGTCGAACGTGCCGGGACCGGTCAAGGGGAGGTCCTGCCAGACCAGCAGGCCAGCCTCGTTGCAGGCCTCGTAGACGGCGGGGTCGGGTGCGTGGGCGTGCATCCGAACGACCGTCGCATTAGCCTCGACGGCCCGGTCGATGTCGCCGGGCGTCGCCGAGAGGAGCGTGACGCCCCGGCCGGGGACCCGTTCGCCGTTGACGACCAGGCCGTCGGCGTCGCGGTCGACGGAGCACAGGCCGGTCACGACCGACCGGGTCGCATCGCCGATCTTCGCCCGGACGGCGTACTGGTGCTGGGGTCCCAGTTCGCGGGGCCACCACAGCGAGGGGTCGCGCACGTCGATGGTGTGCTCGACGACGGCCCGTTCGCCAGCGTCGGCCTCGACGGCCGCTCGATCCATCATACCCCGACTCTGAAACTCCCCCTCCGGGCGCAGGGAGAACGTCACCCGGTCGTCGAGGTCGGTGTCCGTCTCGACGACCGCCCGAACGTCGATCTCGGCGTTCCCGTCGACGAGCCGCGGGTGAACGTCCAGTTCGTAGACGAACGTGCCGGGGTGGGTCTCGACGCTCGCGTCCCACCAGATGCCGGGGATGCGGTCGCTCTCCGGGACGAGGTTGGTGTCGTGGACGCCGCCGAACCGATCCTCGGGCGGCCGGCACTCGACGATCAGTTCGTTCTGGTCTTCGGGTTCGAACGAGTGGCGGAAGGGGCGGAAGTACGCGTCGTGTTCACCGACGAGGTCGCCGTTGAGCCAGATGCGTGCGTGGGCGAACAGTCCTCGCAACTCGATGACGGCGCGGTCCTCGTCGCCCGACCGGGGGTCGTCGAACACGGAGCGGTACGCGGCAGCGTCGGCGTCGGCGAACACCTGTGGCCGCCCCGGTATCTCCACCGGCGTCCACACGTCCGGCTCGGGTTTGCCCGCCCCCGGCTCGACCGACGTCCCAGTCCACTCGCCCAGCATATACGTGTCCGGGCGTCCGCCTGTGCCATATCCTTTACGCGATATTCGGCCCTCGAAGTGGCCACCGCCCGACCACTTTCACTTTCACTCCGCGGACGGCTCGCTTTGATACCCGATCCGCTCGTCTCTGCTGACATGATCGAAGAACTGTCCTGTACCTGTAGCGGTTGCGAGCGGGAACTCCGCGAGGAGTCGCTCCGGCTCACCTACCGGACCGAGGGCGGCGAGCGTCGCGCCTACGAGTGTGCCTGTGGCACCGTGATCATCACCGTCGCGCGCTGAAACGACCCGCTGAAGTGGGCCGGGCGGGAACGCCGGGGCATGGAAGAAGTCATTCGCGCACGCGGCCACGAGCACGTCTCGGCCGAACACGCGAGTACCCTCGAGGTCACGAGCGACGACTACCTCACCCCGGCCGGCGACTGCATCCTCGGGATCTCCGCCGACCGCGTTCCCGCCGACTTCGACCCCGAGTTCGTCGCCGCCTGCCAGTCGGCCGACGCGACGATCACCGTCACGCTTGAGGTCGAGGGCTACACCGAGACCGTCACCGGCCGCGGCCACCCCGACCTCGCCTTCGAGAACGATCGCAGTGCCGTCGGCCGCACGAGCGATTACGTGGACGACCGGACGATTCTGGTCGAGGCCGACAAGGCAGCGGGCGACCTGGATCGTGACCTCGTGACGGCGCTGGCCGACGGCGCGGATCTAACCGTGACGCTGACCGTCGAGTGAGTCTGCCAGCGATTCACGTCCGCGTCTGGAATGGAAGTGACACCAGCGATTCTTGTCGAATTCGTGATGGCGCTCCGACTAGACCACGGCGGGAACAGTCCCCCGGCGTTGGCGTCCGGCTCTGAGCGATCCGGTGAGCCTTTTGAGGCTGGGTCGCTAGACGGGGTATGTCCGACGACCCCGAGCCGGCCGAGAACATCAGCGGCGGGAGCGCGGACGGCGGCTACGCCGATACCTTCGACGCCGACGCGCCGGCGACCCGCGCCGAGGCCGTCGTCGACCGTCTCGGTGACCGCTACTGGCAGAAGTCCTACGGCGGCCGGGACGCATTCGAGTGTCTCGTCCGCACGATCCTCAGCCAGAACACGAGCGACGTGGCCAGCCAGCCCGCCCACGACGCCCTGATGGATCGCTATGGGGGCCGCGAGGTGCGGAGCACCTCGAATAGCGCGAGCGGTGAGCGAAGCGAGCCGCGAGCGGAGGGAGACCTCGCAGAGGCTCTCGCCAGCGCCGACCAGCCCGAACTCGCCGAGACGATCAGTTCGGCCGGGCTCTACAACCAGAAGTCCGAACGGATCATCGCCATCGCCGACCGGATCGTCGCGGAGTACGGCGGCGAAGACGCGTTCGACGCCTTCGTCCGCGAGGACGACTCCGGGACGGTCCGGGACACCCTGCTCGACATGACCGGCGTCGGCCCCAAGACGGCCGACTGCGTGTTGCTGTTCGCCGGCGGCCGTGACGGTGTCTTTCCCGTGGACACACACGTCCACCGCATCGCACGCCGGATCGGACTCGCGCCGCCGGACGCGGACCACGAGACCGTCCGGGAACACCTCGAACGCGACGTGCCCGGCGAGAAGTGTGGGTTCGGTCACACGGCGATGATCCAGTTCGGCCGCGAGTACTGTTCGGCGCGCAAGCCCGACTGTCTCGACGACCCCGAGGCCTGTCCGATGGCCGATCTCTGCGATCAGATCGGCGTCGACCCGACGAGTGGCGACGTGACCGATCCAGCCGAGGCCGGGGTGGCCGATGACTGAGACCGCCGGCGGCGCGAGTCAGTATCTCGATACCGAAGGCGTCTACAGCAGGGTCGCGGAGCGGCTTGGCCGGGCCGAGACGTGGTCGCTCAGCCACCACGACGCCGGACTGGGAAACGAGACGCTGTTTCTCGGCTGGGACTCGCGACGGTTCGTCCTCCGGCGGCCGCCGCTCTCCGAGACGACGCGGGAGAGCCACGACCTGCGCCGGGAGTACCGGGTGCTGTCGGCGCTGGACTGGACCGACGTGCCGACGCCGCGGCCGGTGCTTTCCTGTGAGGACGGGTCCGTCGCCGGCGCGTCGTTCACTGTCCAGCAACGGGTCTCGGGGGACGTACTCCGCCACGGCGAGCCCGTCGAGTACGCGACGCCGGCCTATCGGGAGACGGTCGCCGAGGAACTCGTCGACACGCTCGCGTCGATCCACGCCGTCGATCCCGACGACGTAGGGCTGTCCGATCTCGGGCATTCGGACCACCCAGCTCGGGTCGAGATGTGGCGCGAGCGATTCGACCGCTACCGCGCCGACACCGACCGGGAGATTCCGGGCGCGGACGCGGTGGCCGACTGGCTCGCCGCGAACGCCCCCGCGTCGACGGACCGCACGCTGATCCACGGCGACTACACGCTGGCGAACGTGGCGTTCAGTCGGTCGACGCCGCCGGAGCTGGTGGGGGTCCTGGACTGGGAGCGAGCGGGTGCCGGCGATCCACTGGTGGACCTCGGCCGACTGACGGCGTTCTGGTTCGAGGACGAGCGCGAGCGTGCGGGACTTCCGACGGCTGTGGTCCCCGGGTTCACGACGCGCGAGGGGTTCCCGTCACGGTCGGCACTCGCGGACCGCTACGAGAATGCCACCGGACGGACGTTCACGGATAGTCGGTTCTACCGCGCGCTGGCGGTCTACGAACAGGCCGCCGTCTGTGAGGGATACTATCTCCGGCATCTCCGAGGCGAGTCCGACCGCCCGGCGTTCGCGGTGATGGCCGACGCAGTTCCGGCGCTACTGGAGCGCGCAGAGCGAATAATAGAAGGGGACGAACGGTGAATCCGAGCGGGTGACCCCGCTGTGACCGTCATCTCGACGGCCTGGAGAGTGAGCGGGCAGGCGACACGGGGGTATCCGGCGGAGCGGCGTGTCACACACCCGCCCAGTTCGCTCCGCGGCCGCAGTCAGGTCACGGACGGGGCTGGTCGCGGTTCGGGATATAAAGGTACGGTCGACGTGGCCGGATGGATTCCCGGACATCCAACAGTGGTGAAAATTGAAGCGCGTCGGCCGCCAGAGAGGAGTCGTGAAACGACCGGCACCCTCCGAGTGGAAAGAGCGGGACAGTTATCGGAAGCAGGTCTTGGCGACCGAGGACGACATCGGTGCCGAGGGGAACCTGCTACAGGTGGTCGAGGTACCGCCAGGCGAACACGTCGAGCCCCACCTTCACCGTGAGACGCGGGAAGTGTTCTACGTCCAGCAGGCCGGCGGGCGGTTCGTGATCGACGGGACCGAAGTGACACCGGCGGCTGGCGACGTCGTCGTCTGCGAACCGGGCGACGTTCACGAAGTGTACAACGAGTCCGACGAACCGTTCCGCATCCTCGTGTTCAAGGCCGATCTGACCGAAGACGACACCGTCTGGAAGCCCTAGAGGAACCGGAACGTCTCCAGGTTCTTGGGCGCGAACGTTCGCATATTGAACTCGTGGTACAGCGCCGAGGACAGGTCCTGCGTGGAGGACTCGTCGCCGTGGACACAGAGCACCTTCTCCGGACGGGGGTTCATCGTCTTCACGAAGTTCTCTAGCCCCTGGCGGTCGGCGTGGCCGGAGAACCCGTCGACGGTCTCGACGTTACAGTTCAGCGTCAGCGAGTCCGAGCGACCGCGGCCGCGGCTGTTGCCCAGCGGCACCTTGTCCTGGCCACGCTGGATGCTTCGGCCGAGCGTCCCCTGTGCCTGATAGCCGACGAAGGTCAGGGTGGTGTCCGGGTCCGGCCCGAGGTGTTCGAGCCAGGACATGATCGGCCCACCGGTGACCATCCCGGAGGTCGAGAGGACGATCGCGGGGCCGCCGTCGGCGACTTCCTGGCGTTCCTCCTCGCCGCCGTCGATGTGGTTGAACTGGTCGGCCAGAAACGGGTTCTCGTCCTCGTGGAAGATCCGGTCGCGCAGGTCGTCGCGCAGGTACTCCGGGTAGGTGGTGTGGATCGCCGTCGCCTCCCAGATCATCCCGTCGAGGTGCACGGGCATCTCGGGAATGTCGCCACTGCGCATCGCCTCCTCGATGACGAGCATCATCTCCTGGGAGCGACCCACCGCGAACGCGGGAATCAAGATCTTCCCACCGTCGTCGTAGGTCTCGTTGATGACTTTCTTCAGTTTGCGCTCGGAATCTTCCTGGTCGGTCTGGTAGTCGTTGCGACCGCCGTAGGTGGATTCGAGGACGAGCGTCTCCACGCGGGGGAACTCGTTGACCGCGCCGTTGAACAGGCGGGTGTCCTCGTAGTGGATGTCACCGGAGAAGGCGACGTTGTAGAGCCCGTCGCCGACGTGGAAGTGCGCGATGGAAGACCCGAGGATGTGCCCCGCGTTGTGGAGGGTCAGCTTGATGTCCGGCGAGATGTCCGTCACGTCGCCGTACTCGAGTGGGATACAGTGTTTGATCGCCTCCCGGACCATCTCGGACTCGTAGGGCGGCGCGCGGCCCTCTTTGGCCGCCACGTCGAGGTAGTCCAGCGTGAGCAGACCCATCAGGTCCCGCGTGGGTTCGGTGCAGTAGATCGGGCCGTCGTAGCCGTACTTGAACAAAAGCGGGATAAGCGCCGAGTGGTCGAGGTGGGCGTGGGTCAACACGACCGCGTCGAGCGAGTTCGCACCCGACCCCAGTGCTTCGGGCACCTGCAGGTAGGGCACCTCGTCTTCGGCACCGGGCTTGTCGCCGCAGTCGACGAGGACGCGGGTCTCGGGCGTCGAGACGATGAAGGCCGCGCGTCCGACCTCGCGACAGCACCCGAGAGTGGTGATGCGCACCCACTCGTCGTCGGACATCTCCTCGCGGTGGATCTGGCGGCCGATCCGTTCGAGGATGTCCCGGCGCTCGTCGCGTTCCTGTTTGAGGAAGTTCCGCACGTTCGAGACCGTCGAGGACTCGATGGGGGGCGTCCGGACGACCTCGGGAGTCCAGCCGACCTTCTGGGTGATCTCACGGAGTGTCGATCCGTGCCGACCGATCACCATGCCGGGTTTCTCGGCCTCGATGACGACCTCGCCGGTGTCGGCGTGGAAGTCCAGATCCGTGATACCGGCTTCCTCCGGCGTCACGTCCATAATCTGCTCGCGAGCCTTGTCGGGCACCGACAGCACGTCCGGATCGGGCCGGACGGTGATGCGCTTGCGCAACTGGCTCGCCAGTTGCCGGATGAGATCGCCGTTCTGGGCGAACTTCTTCGGGTCGCGCGTGTACACGACAAGTTCCGGTCCTTCGTACTGGACGTCCGAGATCGAAATGTCGTCGGGAACTTCGCTGACGATCTCTGCTTTCAACTCGTCTAACTGATTTTCTACCGTACTCATAGCTCGAAAGTGGCCGAAAAGCGGTCCTGTGTCCGAATCGAACACCGATGGTGATCGATGGGGGTCGTCCCCACCGGCCCCCACGCGGCGGGACACAGGCTGTCTCCTGTAAGGGTCATAGTGTCTTGTGTGATCCGCTATAAGCGGTCCGAACTCGTCGCTGCAGGATGAGTCCGGAAAACCGGCCTGTATCCGCCTCTATTGCCCCTCCATTATAAAAGCCTTCGCAAAACAGTAGGTATTTCGCCACGAAGGTGGCCCATGCACGTCTCCGCGTCCGTCGTCGCCACCGAACACGAGTGGGTCCGTGACCGCGCACCGACGATCGTCGCCCTGATCGACACCGTCCGTACCGACCTGGGCGAGCAGTTCGACACGGAGGTCGCCAGCGTGACCGGCGACCAGTACCACCGGGCGGTCGACGAGGTGTTCGCGGACGGCGACCTGGCGGTCAACGTCGCGGCCCTCGTCCGCCTCCTGCGCGACCTCGACGTGAACGGGGACTACCCGGGGTTCGTCGTGGACGAACTGCTCGGTCGGGAACTGGCCGGGATGCTCGCTGGCGGCCAGCCGCTCCGGTTGCTCGGCGAAGCGACGTTCCACTACGCGGACGTGCTGACGGACGGCGACGCCGACGCGTCGGCCGGCGCGGACGATCTCGACGCCGCGCTGGCCGCCGGGTTCCAGACGCGGCTCCCCGGCTGGGAGTGGACCGAGACGACGAGTCCGTTCGCGAGCGAGTGAGCGACTGCGCGACGCGGGCGCTTCGGGACGAATCGGAAACCGGAGAACGGCGAGCGCGTGTCGGTGCCACCCTCGTGACCCCACCCCAGTGCCCCCTGTACCCCCCCAGGTACCGTCGGAGGCCCGGACCACGGGTCGATCCCCGATGGCCCCCTCAGCCATCGGGCTATATGTTCCCATACGCTCTCCGGGGGTGTAACCTTCGCCGGATATAGAGGGGCATTTATTAATGCCGGTCGTGTGCCGGCGTCGCTGGGGTCAGGCGTCGGCGTGCGTGGTCCGGAGATGGGATACCAGCGCCGAGACGCGGTTCGGGTCGTAGGTCCAGAACCCGCCGTACGTGGCGGGTTCGCGCTCGCGAGCGAGCAGACCACAGGTCTGTGGCCGCGCGGCCGCGTCGGGCTGGAAGGCCACGAACCAGAACTGGCCGAGTTCGCCGTCGGACGCGGTGTGTTCGGTCACCCCGGTGATCGACGGCGCGTCCCACTCCCCCTCGAAGTAGACGTGCACGTCGAGGTCGCTCTCGGCGAGGCGTTCGTAGACCTCGCGCTGGGCCGTGAGCGCCGCCGGTCGCTGGAAGCCGGCGTGGAGTTCACCCTGTCCGTGTCGCCAGGCGCGGTCTTCGATCTCGCGGGTCGCCGCCAGCAGTTGGCGGCGTTCGAACGACTGGAAGAGCGTGTCGTCCAGCAGTTCCAGCAGCGGTTCGAGGGAACCGGTCGCGGTAGCGTCGGCGTCGAGAACCCCTGCAGTCGGTTCGAACAGCGTCGCGACCGTTTCCAGCGAAACGGTGCCGAGGAACCGGTCGGCCTGCCGGACGGTGATGAACCCAGCCTCCGACTCCGGCGGGAGCCGGTCGAACCGCACGTCCACGTGCCAGTCCGCGAGCCGCTCGGCGAGGTCCGCGGGTGGGTCGGCGGCGTAGACGGTCACCGTTCGTCGTCGTGCCGACAGGTCGTCGAGAAGCGTCTGGAGTGTCCCGGTCATCGGTCGATCAGATCCCGGAGCGACTGGGGCCGATCACCAGGGGCCGCAGCTTCGACCTGGAAGGTCACGTCGAGACAGTCGTCTACCCACGCGGGATAGTCCCCGAGCGCGACGACGCCAGTGTCGGGATCGTGCTCGACGAGGGCGCACTCCCGGAGCTTCGGCAGGTGGACGTGTTGCAGCGCGATCCGTCGCTCGTCGTGAGCGCCAGGGTCGGCGTCGGTCCCGGCGGTCGTCGCGAGCCAGCCGGTCACGACGTCCGTCAGTTCGTTCTGGGTGGCGTCCCCGTGTTCCCGGAGATAGTAGAGCACGAACCGACGGGTATGGTTCGAGAGCGCTTCGAGTCGTCCGTCGACAGCCTGGGGAGGGGATTGTGTGGCACCGTGACTCATGGATGTATCTGTAACACAGGTTGCTTTATTTATTTTTGCGGTGTAATTATAGGATGCTCCGGCGGCGTCTGCAGTGGACACGGCGGGTTTATTACGCCCGTGCCGGATGACCGTGTATGAGCGATTCGCAGGAACTCGGTATCACCGAGAGCAAAGAACACGCGACGGGCGAGTGGTACGCCGAAGTGATCCAGAAGGCCAAACTCGCCGACTACGCGCCAATGGGTGGCTTCATCGTGACGCGCCCGCGCGGGTACGAGCTCTGGGAGCGGCTCCAGAACCACCTCGACTCGTGGTTCAAGGACACGGGCGTCACCAACGCCTACTTCCCGATGTTCATTCCCGAGTCCTACCTCGAGAAGGAGAAAGACATCGTCGAGGGGTTCGACCCCGAAGTGGCGTGGGTGACCCACGGCGGCTACGACGAACTCGAAGAGCGATTGGCTGTGCGCCCCACCAGCGAATCGATCATCACGCCCTTCCTCGCCCAGTGGACCCGAAGCCACCGTGACCTCCCGCATCGGGTCAACCAGTGGTGTTCGGTCGTCCGGTGGGAGGCCACCGAGACAAAGCCCTTCTTCCGCACCAAGGAGTTCCTCTGGCAGGAGGGCCACACGGCCCACGAGGACGGCGACGAGGCCTGGGACGAGGCGATGACCCGGCTGGACCAGTACGAGAAACTCTACGAGGACGTGCTGGCCATTCCGGTACTCAGGGGTCGCAAACCCGACCACGACAAGTTCCCCGGCGCGGACACCACGACGACCGTCGAGGCGCTGATGCCCGACGGGAAGTCCGTCCAGGGCGCGACCTCCCACTACCTCGGCCAGTCCTTCGCCGAGGCCTACGACGTGACCTACGTCGACGAGGACGAGGCGGAACGGACCGCCCACACCACCTCGTGGGGGCTGTCCTGGCGCTCGCTGGGCGCGCTCGTGATGACACACTCCGACGACCAGGGACTCGTCCTCCCGCCCGCGCTCGCGCCCGAACAGGTCGTCATCGTCCCGATCTGGCAGGAAGACACCAAAGACGAGGTCCTCGAGTACGCCGAGGAGTTGGCGCTGGATCTGGACGAGGAGTTCCGCGTCCACCTCGACGACCGCGACGAGCGCAACCCCGGGTTCAAGTACAACGAGTGGGAGCTGAAAGGCGTCCCGCTCCGGATCGAGGTCGGCCCCCACGAGGTCGACGACGAGGAAGTCACCCTCGTGCATCGGCCCGACGGTGAGACCGAGACCGTCGACCGCGACGGACTGGACGAGGCCGTCGGCGACCACCTCGATGCGGTGTTCGCGAAGCTGAAGGCCGACGCCGAGGAGAACCTCGAGGAGAACGTCCGGGAAGCCCACAGCCGCGAGGACATCCTCGGAACCATCGGCCAGCACGGCGGCTACGTCAAAGCGCCGTGGTGTGGCGACGAGGACTGTGAGGATCCGATCAAGGAGGCCATCGCCGCCGAGATCGTCATGGTCCCGATGGACCCCGACGAGGACCCCATCGGCGACGAGTGTGCGATCTGTGGCGAGGAGGCCACCGAAACGGCCTACTTCGCGAAGAGTTACTGACAACTGCCGCCAGGACACGGATTTTGTTGCCGGAGGTTTGGCGGTTCTGAGCCCGTGCCGGTACCACACGGTAGCCATCCGACGAGAAGGGGTTCTATCGCTGATGCGACTGTTCTACCGCCTCGCACCCGCACACACATCTCTAACGGTTTTTCGAAACAGAGTGTCAGTATTGTAGTGAATGTGTTTATATCCCCTTATTTGAGTTTAACAGACCCTTAGCCCTTGAGGGACAGTCTCTTAACTGGGCAGTCGAAGTGACGGGTATGGTTGGGCAACGGACTACTAGCGAGTCTGCGAGCGAGGCCGGGCTCGCGGATCCCACTGATGTACGGTCTAACTGCGGCGTGGGCGTCGTAATGGATCTCGACGGGGGTCGGGACAACGACGTCGTCGCCGACGGTCTGGAACTGCTCGCGAACCTCGAACACCGCGGAACCACGGGCGCGGAGGAGAACACCGGTGACGGTGCCGGGATCTTGCTCCAGATGCCCCACGACTTTTTCGAGGGTGCGGTCGACGCCGATCTCCCGCCACGGGGCGAGTACGCGGTCGGGTCACTCTTTCTCCCCCGTGACGACGAGGCCGCCGCGGGACTGAAAGACCTGTTCGAGTCGAAACTCGCCTCGGAGGGCCTGGAGGTCTTCCACTGGCGAACCGTCGAGACGGACAATTCGACGCTGGGCGCGACGGCGGTCGAGTCCGAACCCCGCGTCGAGCAGGCATTCGTCCGCCCCGAGGGCGACGTGAGCGACGAAGAGTTCGACAAGCGCCTCTACGTCGCACGCCGGGTAGTAGAGAACACTGTCGAAGACGAACAACCGACTGGCCACGAGCGGTTCTACATCGTCTCGCTCGACCAGGACACGGTCGTCTACAAGGGGCTCTTGCTCGCCGAGCAGTTGCCCGAGTACTACCCCGAACTCACCGACGAGCGGATGGCCTCGACGTTCGCGATGGTCCACGCGCGGTTCTCGACGAACACGCTCGGCGCGTGGCACCTCGCACACCCCTACCGCAACATCATCCACAACGGCGAGTTCAACACCATCCAGGGCAACATCAACTGGATGCGCGCCCGCGAGACCGACCTCTCCGCGGCGGGCTTTGCCGATCACTACTCCGACGCGGAGATGGAGAAGCTGAAGCCGATCATCGACGACCCCGAGCAGTCCGACACGGCCAGCGTCGACAACGGCCTCGAACTGCTCATGGAAGGGGGTCGGGACCTGCCCCACGCGCTCCGAATGCTCATCCCGGAGGCCTGGCGCGGCGAGGCCAACATGATCTCCCAGAAGCGACGGGACTGGTACGATTACCACGCCTCGCTGGTCGAGCCCTGGGACGGTCCCGCCCTCGTGGCGGCCACCGACGGCGAGCGGGTCGGCGCGGTACTCGACCGCAACGGCCTGCGCCCCTGCCGGTACGACATCCTCCAGAACGGCCGGCTCGTGATGTCCAGCGAGGCCGGCGCACTGGACAACGATCCGGCGGAGATCGAAGAGCGCGGGCGACTCCAGCCCGGCCAGCTGTTCCTCGCCGATCCCAACGAGGGGCGAGTCGTCCCCGACGAGGAAGTGTTCGACCAGCTCACAGACGAGAAGTACGCCGAGTGGGTCGAGAAAGAGCAGGTCCACCTCGACGACGTGGCCGATCACGAGACCGAACCCAGGGGCAACGTCGACGCCCTGCGGTCCTACCAGGCGCTGTACGGCTACACCTACGACGAGGTCGACCACCTCCTCCAGCCCATGGCCGAGAAGGGCAAGGACCCGGTCGGTTCGATGGGTGACGACACGCCGCTGTCGGTCCTCACCGACCACAACCGACCGCTGTTTAGCTACTTCAAACAACTGTTCGCTCAGGTCACGAACCCGCCGCTGGACTACATCCGCGAGGAACTGGTGACCTCCCTGGAGTCGCGGCTTGGCTACCAGCGCAACCTGCTCGCCGAGAGCCAGGACCACGCTCGCCAGCTCGTCGTCGACTCGCCCATCCTCACCGACGAGGAGACGGCGGCGATCAAGGAGATCGACGAGAACGGCCTCTCGACGGCAGTCGTCGACATCACCTACGATCCCGACGAGACCGACCTCCGGACGGCCGTCGAGAACGTCCGGACCGAGGCCGACCAGGCCGCGACCGAACACGACATCCTCGTCCTTTCGGATCGGGGTGCCGGCGAGGACGCGGTGCCGATCCCGAGCCTGCTGGCCGTCGGCGGTATCCACCACCACCTCGTCCGCAACGGCCTGCGCAACCACGTCGGCCTCGTCGTCGAGTCTGGCGACCCGCGCACCGTCCACCACTTCGCGACGCTGATCGGCTACGGCGCGGGTGCTGTCAACCCCTACCTCGCCTACCAGACCATCGAGGACCTGGTGGCCGGACCGGACGGCGCGAACCTCGACACCGCCATCGAGGCCTACATCGGGGCCGTCGAGGACGGCCTCCTCAAGACGATGGCCAAGATGGGTATCTCGACCGTCGAGAGCTACCAGGGCGCACAGATCTTCGAGGCCGTCGGGCTCGATTCCGACTTCATCGCCGAGTACTTCGAGGGGACGACCTGCCGGACCGAGGGCATGGAGATCGAGGACCTCGAAGACGACCTCCGGACCCGCTACGACGTGGCCTTCAGCGACGATCCCGAGATCGAGCGCCAGGGCGAGTTCGAGCACCGCACCGGCGGTATCCACCACCAGTGGAACCCCGAGACGGTCGGGACGGTCCAGCAGGCCGTCCGGCAGGGCGACTACGAGAAGTACAAGGAGTTCGCCGAGAAGATCAACGACCAGACGAAACAGCTCCAGACCCTCCGGGGACTGCTTGAGTTCGACGAGGACCGCGAGTCCATCCCCATCGAAGACGTCGAACCCATCGAGGACATCGTCGAGCGCTTCGAGACGGCCGCGATGAGTCTCGGCTCGCTGTCGCCGGAGATGCACGAGAACAACGCCATCGCGATGAACCGCCTCGGCGCGAACGCCAACACCGGCGAGGGCGGGGAACCGCCCGAGCGCTTCGACACCGAGAAGGAGTGTACGACCAAACAGGTCGCCTCCGGCCGCTTTGGCGTCACCAGCGATTACCTCTCGGCCGCCGAGGAGATTCAGATCAAGATGGCCCAGGGGTCAAAGCCCGGCGAGGGTGGCCACCTGCCCGGGAAGAAGGTCAACGAGATGATCGCCCACGTCAGGTACGCGACGCCAGGCGTCGGCCTCATCTCGCCGCCGCCGCTGCACGACATCTACTCCATCGAGGACCTCAAGCAGTTGATCCACGACCTCAAGGCGGCCAACCCCGACGCCGACATCAACGTCAAACTGGTCGCCGAGGACGGCATCGGCACCATCGCCGCCGGTGTCGCGAAGGCCAACGCCGACGTGGTCCACATCTCGGGCCACGACGGCGGGACCGGTGCGTCACCGAAGACCTCGATCAAGAGCGCGGGCCTGCCCTGGGAACTGGGCGTGGCGGAAGCCAACCAGATGCTCCGGGCGACGGACCTGCGCTCCCGGATCAAGGTCTCGACCGACGGCGGCATGAAGACCGGCCGCGACGTGGCTGTCGCCGCACTATTCGGTGCGGAGGGGTACGCCTTCGGGACCGCCTCGATGGTCACCTCCGGCTGTGTGATGGCCCGGCAGTGCCACGAGAACACCTGTCCGGTCGGCGTCGCCACCCAGAACGAGAAACTGCGCGCTCGCTTCCCCGGCACGCCCGAAAACGTCATCAACTACATGACCTTCGTCGCGCAGGAACTGCGCGAGATCATGGCCGAACTCGGCTTCGAGACCGTCGACGAGATGATCGGCCGCGTGGACGTGCTCCAGCAGCGCGACGACGTGGAGCACCCCAAGGCCAAGAAACTCGACCTCTCCGCGATCCTCGCCGAGCCCGCGGGCGACGACGACCGCTACAAGACCCGCGAGCAGACCCACGAGGTCGACGAGCAACTCGACTGGGATATCTTGGAGGAGATCGGCGACACCGTCGAGACCGGTGACCCAGTCTCGCTGTCGATGGACATCGACAACGTCCATCGCGCGGTGGGTGCGACCCTCTCGAACCGCATCTCTCAGGAACACGGGACGCCCGGCCTGCCGAGCGACACCATCCGCGTCGACTTCGAGGGCGTCGCCGGCCAGAGCTTCGGGGCCTTCCTGCAGGACGGGGTCACCTTCGAGCTCACCGGCACCGCCAACGACTACGTCGGCAAGGGCCTCTCCGGCGGGAAGATGATCGTCAACACGCCCGCCGACGCGCCCTACGAGCCAGAAGAGAACACCCTGATCGGCAACGTCGCCCTCTACGGCGCGACCCAGGGCGAACTCTACGTGAACGGCCAGGCCGGCGAGCGCTTCGCCGTCCGCAACTCCGGCGTGAAGGCCGTCGTCGAGTCGGTCGGCGACCACGGCTGTGAGTACATGACCGGCGGCGCGGTCGCGGTGCTTGGCGACACGGGCAAGAACTTCGCGGCCGGGATGTCCGGCGGTGTCGCCTACGTCCTCGATCGCGAGGGCGACTTCCCGCAGAAGGTCAACCGCGGGATGGTCTCGACGTTCGACACGCTCGACGAGCGGGACCGCTCGATGCTGCGCCGCCTGCTCGAAAACCACGTCGCCTACACCGACTCGGATCGGGGCCAGTACATCCTCGACAACTGGGACGAGGAACTCGACAACTTCGTGAAGGTCCTGCCGGACGCCTACGCCGAGATTATCGAAGACGACGACGAGGCGGACGTGCGGACCGAACCGCCCGAAGCCGCGACCCCCAGCGCCGAAGCCAGCGAGCCCGCGACGGGCCAGGCTGACGACTAACGGCACCCACTTTTTACGTCGGGGGGTCGCCGGCGGCGACCCCCCGAAGCAAAAACTTGGGGAAAAACCGCCGCGAGCACGCTGTCGCGCGCTCGCGGGTGCTGTGCTCGCGTGACAGGGAGCCAGGATAGTTCATCGACGCAACAGCACCGTGCCGCCGCCGACCAGCGCCAGTCCCAACGTGGAGAGCGACAGAAAGACCTTCCAGGCGTGTCGATACTCGTCGCCCGTGCAGGTGTTGTCGGTGTACACGATCCGGAGGAGTCCGTCGAGGTGAAGCCCGGGCGGGTCAGTGACCGCACAGGCGAGATGGTACGGTTTCACCAGATTCCACGCGTTTCCCCACCCGACCCAGAGAACGACGACGCCGGCCAGAACCAGTGGCCAGCCGAAGAAACGCCTGTTCATTACAGTGACAGGTTCTGGTGGCCAGGCTGTAAAATTACTCCCGGTGGCTGTGCCACTGGCAACCGTCGTCGGTGTCCTGGCGCGCCCGTTGCTCACGGCCGGTGGACTCCCGTCGGTCGGTCGCGGTTCGCGAATCCGCACGGGCGGCCTCCTCGGCACTCCGGCGATCCATCACGTCCGGATCGTCGGTCTCGGACTCGATCAAGAGCCAGAGCAGGACGGGTGCGCCGATGGCCACCAGCAGGAACACCACGAAGAACCCGCCGGCGCTCATCAGCCCAGGAACACGTCGACGATGTTGCTCGATCCGGCGTCGGACTTGTACAGTTCGGTGTAGCCGCAGTTGGTACACGAGACGGTCTCGAACCCGCGGTTCTGGATGTCGAACATCTTCGAGAGGCCACCGCCGGTGGTGGTGATCTTGTCGACTTCCGCGTCGGTGTGACCGCACTTCGGACAGCCGCGGTCGGAGGGATCTTCAGGGGGCATACGTGTAAGCGTGGAACCTGTATCGGTATCAGTATTTTGCCGGGCTGGTCAGGCCGCTCAGGTGGCCCGTGGCAGTTCCATCCGCGTCACGGCACCCGAATCGGTGTTCGACCAGGTGACCGACCCGCCGGAGTTGCGAACGATCCAGTCGATCAGCCAGAGGCCGATCCCGCTGGCGTGGATCAGCTCGGTCTCCTCCCCACTTTCGAGGGCCTCCATCTCCTGTTCGGGGATCCCGGGCCCTTCGTCGCGGATGGTGAGGGAGACGGTGTCCTCGGCGGCGCGGACCTCGATCTCGACGGTCGCGTCCGGACTTTGGTCGTGGACGATCGCGTTCTCGATCGCGTTCTCGATGGCCGCCGAGAGGTACGCGTTCCCGCGGACGGTGACCCCCGATGGCACGTCGGCCCGGACGGTGGCCTCGGGGTGGTCGGCACGGATGTCGGCCAGCGTGTCCGCGAGCAGGGATTCGAGGTCGATGTCGATCAGGTCGTACTCGGTGCCGACGACGCGGTCCACGATGCGGGTCTTGCGGCTCGTCGTCGCGAGGTCTTCGGCCGTAGCGACGATCTGTTCGGCCCGGGTCGCCACCTCGTCGTCGTCGGCGTTGGCGACGATCCACTCGGCGTTGCCCTGGACGACGTTGATGTCGTTGCGGATGTTGTGCCGGATGATCCGCGAGAGGACCTGCTTGAGCGTCTGGAGTTCCCCCTCTCGGTTGCGCAGGCGCTGTTCGCGTTCCTTCTGGTGTGTGATGTCGTTCATCACGATGGCGCGACCGACGGCGGTGCCGTCGTCGCTGGTGATCGCAGAGACGCTCACGTCGTAGCAGTTCCGGTCGCCGTTCGCGGACTGGACCCAGATCTGCTGGCGACTCTCGTCGCTCACCAGTCCGTCCTCGAAGTACTCGTCGAGGTCGACGACCTCGTGGATCGGCCTGCCGATGAGTCGGTTCTTGGAGTCCAGCATCGCTTTCGCGCGCTGATTCACGTCGACGACGTAGTCGGTCGCGTCGAGGATGACGACGCCGCTGTCCATCTCCTCGACGACGAAGTCCCGGGCCAGCGGGACGACGTTGTCGGATCGGGGGCTGACCAGTTCGAGGAACCGGTCGACCGGGAGCGACCGGACGAACCGCCTGCTGGCCAGGACGATCAGCCCGAACACGCCCCAGAACAGGAAGACGAGTGGGACGAACATCATGTGGGGGAGCGGGCTGTAGCCGGTCACCGAGAGGATGTTGGCGAGCCAGATGGTGAGGCTGGCCAGCAAGAGGAGAACCGTGAAGGTCCGATAGAGATTGCGCGACCGCCGGAACTTCCTGAAGAGGACGACGTGCGTGATCGCGTGGATGGCGTAGACGACCAGCACGGAGAGCCAGAGGCCCAGTGCCCACTCGTGGCCGACAGTGACCCAGCCGCCGGTGGTGTCGACCGTCCGCTCGACGAACACGAGGTCGTGCAGGGGATTCGAGACTGTGAGTGCGGTGATACCCGCGACCGCGACGCCGAAGACGGTGAACAGCGGCCAGGACAGCCACCGCTCGTAGCCGCTGTAGCTGAGACAGAACAGACACCAGGTCGCCGTCGTCAGTGCGGCAAATCCCAGAACTGTCCCCACCAGCACCCGGGTCATGAACGGGTCGACGACGGTCAACGTGGCCGCCGAGCTGGCGGCCCAGAAGAACATCGAGACCATCGCCCACGCGTACATACTCGCCGAGAGCCGGTCGCTCTGGCGCTGGACGTAATACGCACTGAGGAGGGCGAGCAACGCACTCGCGATTAGTGGGGCCGTGTATGGCGTGTGCTGAACCCTCATCACAGATTCGGGACCGGAGCCCTGGAGATGTAACCGCCGGAACAAACGATAGGTTACAGATAAAAAGTTAGCCGTGTATTGACAGCCGATACCGTGGGGGAAGTTCACGGAACGGCGACGGCCCCGGACCGAACCTTTTCACCCAGGGCGTCGTGGAGTGGCGCATGACCCAGGCGCTCGTCATCGGTGGGACGCGATTCGTCGGTCGCCACACCGTCGCGGAGTTGCGCGACCACGGCTACGACGTAGCGATCTGCAACCGCGGCGAACACGACAACCCGTTCGCCGACACGGCGGTCGAACACGTCCAGGGAGATCGAACCGACGACGGCGACCTGGCCGACGCCGCCCACGCCGTCGCCCCGGACGTGGTGATCGACTGCGTGGCCTACTACCCCCGCGACGTGCGGGCCGCGACCCGGATCTTCGACGACGCCGACGCCTACGTCTACGTCTCCAGCGGCGCGGCCTACGGCGAGGAAGCGATCCCGAAACGCGAGGGCGAGACGGGGCTCCACGACTGCACCGAGGAGCAGGCGACCGACGACTCGAAGGGGAGTTACGGGCCGCGCAAGGCCGAGGGGGACCGGGCGATCTTCGCCGCGGCCGAGGACGGGGTGGCGGCATCGAGCGTCCGCCCCTGTAACGTCTACGGCCCTCACGACTACACCGGTCGGGTGGACTACTGGATCGAGCGGGTCGCGAATCACGACCGGGTACTGGTCCCCGGCGACGGGACGAACGTCTGGCACCGGGCCTACGTCGAGGACGTGGCCGCGGCGATCAGAACCGTGGCCGAAAACGGCGAGCCGGGGGAGGCCTACAACGTCGGCGACCGTCGGGCGACGACGCTGGACGAACTCGTCGAGATGATCGCCACGGTACTGGGCGAGTCGGTCGAGATCGTCCACGCCGGTTCCCGTGAGCTCGCGGCCGGAGACATCGATGCCGGCGAGTTCCCGCTCTATCGGGACTACCCTCACCTGCTGTCGACGGCGAAACTGTCGGGACTGGGCTGGGAGGCGACACCGCCGGAGTCGGCGCTCCAGGCGACGGTCGACGACTACGTCGAGAGCGACCGCGACGGGAGCGAGTACGGCCCCGACCGCGAGGCCGAGGCGCGCGTGCTGGGCGTGCTGGACACGCTGACCTGAGACTGGAGGGGGAACGCATTAATTCGTGGCACGACAGGGACGCGTATGTTCCAGAAGTCTTCGTGGATCCGCCTGCCCCGGAACGTCGTGGTGGGGCACGGCGTCCTCGACGAGACGGTCGACGCCGTCGCCGAGTTACACCTGACGGGGCGGCCGCTCGTGGTGACGAGTCCGACGCCGAAGGAGGTGGCGGGGGACCGCGTCGTGGAGGCGTTCGGGGCCGAGGGAGAAGAACCGGCGCTGACGACGGTCGAGGAGGCCAGCTTCGAGGAAGTCCAGCGCGTCATCGAGACCGCCCGGGCGTCGGAAGCTGGCTTTCTCATCGGTGTCGGCGGCGGGAAGGTCATCGACATCACGAAGATGGCCGCCGACGAACTGGGCCTGGGGTTCGTCTCGGTGCCGACGGCGGCCAGCCACGACGGCATCGTCAGCGGCCGCGGTTCGGTGCCCGAGGAGGACACGCGCCACAGCGTGGCCGCCGAACCGCCGCTGGCCGTGGTCGCCGACACGGAGATTCTGGCCGAGGCACCCTGGCGGCTCACCACCGCGGGCTGTGCCGACATCATCAGCAACTACACCGCCGTCAAGGACTGGCAGCTCGCCCATCGACTGAAAAACGTCGAGTACTCGGAGTACGCGGGGGCGCTCAGTCAGATGACCGCGGAGATGCTCGTCGAGAACGCCGACTCGGTCAAGCGGGGACTGGAGGAGTCGGCGTGGGTCGTCGTCAAGGCGCTGGTCTCCTCGGGCGTCGCGATGTCCATCGCGGGCTCGTCCCGGCCGGCAAGCGGGGCCGAGCACCTCTTCTCGCATCAACTCGACCGGCTGGTGCCCGGGGCGGCGCTCCACGGCCACCAGGTCGGCGTCGGCTCGATCATCACGGAGTACCTCCACAGTGGCGAGACCGAATGGCGCAAGATCAGGGACGCGCTGGCCCGGATCGGCGCACCGACGACAGCCGAGGAACTGGGGATCGACGACGAGACGGTGATCGAGTCGCTGACGACCGCACACCGCATCCGGGACCGCTACACGATCCTCGGCGACGGCGTGAGCGAACCCGCGGCACGCGAGGCGGCCCGCGCGACCGGCGTCATATGAGGAGTTGACTCTCCGGCGGGTCGGCGAGCCACCGACAGTCCGCCGGCGGCGTGCCGCCGACGTGGGTCCCGTCGAACAGGGCGACCAGTCGATACACCGGGTCGTCGTCCGCGTCGTGTTCGTTCTGGATGCCGGCGATGGTGACGGCCTGGAGCCCGTCGATCCGACACTCGACGCCGACCGCTCGCCGGGCGCGTTCCTCGAGGGATTCCTCCGGGCCGACGGCCGACCCCGGCGGCCGCACCTCGTCACCGTCGGCGCGGGCGAGGACCTCGCCCGCGTCGTTTCGCACGTGAACGTCGACTCGCGCGACCGTCTGTCGCCACTCCCGGACGGTCTCCTCGTAACACCCCGACGGTATCGACACCGTCGTCTGGGACACCGGAAACGACCCGTACTCGGCTTCGAGTTCGGCCAGCATCTCCGTCACGTGATCCCGCGACCGACCGGCAAGACTCATGCAACCAGCCAGGGACCAGCAGTGGTTAAACCCGTCACATCGTTTCGACCTCTCGGGAGCCACACAACACCCGATTGACGCCGGACGGGAACGGGAGGGATCGCGCGGTGAGCCGGGAGTCAGCCCAGGTCGGCGTCCCGGAAGACGCTGTAAGCGAGTGCACCGGCCAGGACGACCCAGGCGAGGAGTATCAGGAACGCGGTGTACTCGGAGAGGAGGAACGATCCCGATTGTTGGGCCTGGAGTGCCCGCCCCGTCACACCGTCTTGCATCAAGCTGGGGTGAGGTGCCGGTGGCACGGGGGGACTAAACGTGACGAGGGCGGTCAGGCGGGTGTATGCGGCACCCGGTGTGAGGTAGGTGAGAAACAGGTACAGGTCCGGGGCATTCCCCGAGACGCTGCCGAAAAACGAGTAGACGAAACTCGTGACGCCGGTCCAGGCGAGCTGACAGACGAAGAATATGGAGACGATCGACATCAGCGCTCTGTTTCGCGTACTCGACAGTCCTGACACGCTGACAGCGATGACCGTGTACACACCACCGAGCATGGCGGTCAGCACGAACAATCCGATCAGCCGCCAGCTGAGATCGACGATCGGCGGCACTCCGAGGAACAGGACGATGCCGGCAGCGATTGCGGCGAAGCCGGCAAGGGAACTCACGGCGATGACTCCCGACCGGCCGACCATCTTCCCGACGAGGATTTCGGCCCGCTCGAAGGGCTGGCCGAGGAGGAGTTTGATACTCCCCGACCGCCGCTCATCGACGATGGAGGTGTATCCGCCGATCAACGCGAGGATCGCTACGATGTGGCTGATCCACGGTACCAGGGAACTGAGAACCCTCGACACCAGAATCCGCCACTCGCCTGCGGTGAGACCCGCCGGAATGTTTGCGCCCCGTGTCACGATGTATATCAGAGTCCCCATGAACAACACGAAGGCGGCGGTCAGAATCCAGAGGACCTTGGACCTGATGGCGTCGTCGAAGTCCTTCCGGGCCATGACCGCCAGCTGGTGGTCCTTCATGCCGACACCTCCGCGGTCTCGTCCTCGTCGATCAGCGCCGCGAACAGCTCTTCCAGCGAGGACTCGGTGGTCTCGAAGTCGGTGACCGTCGCACCCGCGTCCTCGATCCGGCTGATCACTCTGGCCTTGGCCGTCGAGTCCGACAGGCTCATCGTCAGCTCGGGGCCGTCGGCCCGGACGTTGGACACGTCGTCCATCGCCTCCAGATCCGAGATGGTGAGATCCGGCTGGCTGTCGACGGTCACGTGCAGCGTGGTTCCGACGCCGACGGTGTCGCGGATCTCGTCGAGCGACGCCACCTCGATGAGTCGCCCCTCGTTCATGATCCCGACCCGGTCACAGACCGCCTCCACCTGCCCGAGGATGTGACTGGAGAAGAAGACGGTCGCGCCGCGGTTCACCTCTTGCCGGATGACGTCGCGCATCAGCCGGATGCCGTTCGGGTCGAGTCCGGTGGAGGGCTCGTCGAGGATCAACAGATCCGGGTCGTCTACCAGTGCCATCCCAAGCACCAGCCGCTGAGCCATCCCCTTGGAGTAGTCGCCGGCGTTGCGCTCGGCGTCCTCGGGGTCCAGCCCCACCCGGTCGAGAATCTCGTCGGGGTCGTCGTCGGCCCCGCGGGCCTGCACGACGAACTCCAGGTGTCGGCGACCCGAGAGCCGGTCGTAGAGCTGGTACCCGTCGGGAAGGACACCGACCCGTTCCCGGATGTCGACGGCCTCCGTCCGCGTCGGGTGGCCGAACACGCGCGCCTCCCCCGACGAGGGCGGCGTGTAGTCGAGTAACATATTGATAACCGTCGACTTCCCGGCCCCGTTTGGCCCCAGAAAGCCGAACACCTCCCCCTGTTCGACGGTCAGGTCGACCGAATCGACGGCGACCACCTCCCCGTAACGCCGTGTCAAGGCGTCCGTCTCGATCGCTGCCATACTCCCCCTCTCTACCGCCCCGTCAACAAGTTTTCCCCTTCGACAGTGACACGTAGCGAGCGGAATCCCACCCTTCAGGGGTGGGTGGACGTCAAAGGTCAGACGTGCCGATCGAGGAAGTCGACGACGGCCGTGTAGGCCTCGATCCTGTTTTCAAGTTTCGAGATGCCGTGGCCCTCGTCCTCGAAGATCAGTTTCTCGACGGGGATGCCCTGTGACCGGACTTCCTCGACGATCTGTTCGGCCTCCCCGACGGGCACCCGCGGGTCGTTCGCGCCGTGGAGGACGAACAGGGGCGCGTCGATCCGGTCGGCGTGGTTGAGCGGGCTGATCGATTCGAGAAACTCCCGGTCGCCGTCGAGCGATCCGTACTCGGCCTCGCGGTGGTCCTGTCGCCAGGCCCCCGTGTTCTCGAGGAAGGTCACGAAGTTCGCGATCCCCACGGAGTCGACGCCGGCCGCCCACAGGTCGGGGTACTCCGTCAGCGCCGCCAGCACCATGAACCCGCCGTAGGAGCCACCCTTGGCGACGATCCGGTCGGGATCGACCGCCGACTGATCGGAGAGCCACTCGACGGCCGCCCGGACGTCTTTCACCGAGTCCATCCGCTTCTCCACGTCGTCGAGGTGCGTGTAGGCCGTGCCGTAGCCCGTCGAGCCCCGGACGTTGGGCTCGAAGACCGCGTAGCCCCGCGACAGGAAATACTGGGTCAGCCCCGAGAAGGAGGGGCGGCGCTGGCTCTCGGGCCCGCCGTGGATGTCGACGATGACGGGAACGCCGTCGGCGTCGCGCTTTTCCTCCGCGGGGAGCGTGAAGTAGGCGGGAATCGCCCGGTCGTCGAAGGTCTCGTAGTGGACGAGTTCGGGCTCGCGGAACGACGAGGGTGGGATGCCGGCGGTCGAGGCGCGGGTCCACTGCTCGGTCTCGCCCGACTCGAACGTAATCCGGTGGACGTTCGTGTTGTTCGTCCGACTCGACGCCGAGAGCGCGAACGTCTCGCCGTCGGGGCCGAAGCTCACGCCGCCGGCGGTGCCGTCGGGTAGGTCCGGCGTGGGCCGAGTCTCGTACGCCGTCGCGCCCGTCAACTCGCCGACGGTGATCTCGGTGTAGCCGTCGACGTTCCGGGAGTAGGCCAGGCGGCCGGTCTCGTCGTCCAGTGCGATGCCGTCGACGTTCCACTCCCCACCGTCCTCGACGACGGCGAAGTCGCCCGTGTCCAGATCGAGCCGTTCGAGTCGGAGCGTGTCGCTATCGCGGTCAGTACAGCAGTAGATGGCGTCGCCGTCGGGCCCCCAGGAGGGACTGTTGTACCGTACGTCGCCGTCGTGGGGCGTGACGTGGTCGAGGTCGCCCGAGTCGAGATGGAGGACGTACAGGTCCTTGTCGAACGAGGAGGCGTGTTCGGTGACCAGCAGGCGGTCGTCGGCGGGGCTCCAGCCCGCCAGCGCGAGCCAGCCGTCCCCCTCGTAGATCAGGTCGGCATCGTCGCCTCGCTCGTCGCGACCCTGCACGTACACGTCGAAGACGGACTCGTCGCGGCGATTAGCGGCGAAGGCGATGCGGTCGCCACCGTGGGACCACCCGCCCCAGTAGTGGATGGCGTCGGGCGTGTCGGTCAGCGGGTGGACTTCACCGGCGTCGAGTTCGAGCCTGAACAGCTGGGTGAACTCGTCGCCACCCTCGTCCATGCCGAAGGCAAGTTCGCGGCGTTCGGGCGAGAACGAACAGAAGGTGACGCGTTCGTCGTAGAAGGTGCGTTGCTCGGGCCAGCCGGCGGGTTCGTCGAGCGTCCAGAGCTGTGGGGTGCCGGTCGTGTCCATCAGGAAGGCGACGGTGCCCTCGGGGCCGACGGACGCGCCGTAGGCGCTGCGGACGTTGAGGTACCGCTCCAGGTCGTGCATGGCTGTCGGTCGGACGGGCAACCTATACGTTTTTACCCGACGACTGGGCAACGCAACCAGAGGGAGAGTCGCCGGATGGGCGAGCGGGGAGCGCGAAGTCTTTGACCTCGGTTCGAGCGGGCTCTGCCCGTGAGAACGGAGTGACCCGCGAGCAGGGGGCGACTCCGTGTCGGACAAAGGACAGGGATTTTTGAGCGGCCGCCGTGTCCCCCCGGGTATGCGGGTCGCCTTCGTGTCGGAGCGGACGGTGTTTCACGAGTCCACCGAGGGGCGGGAGCGCCTCCACCGTATCGCGACGAACCTCGACGCTCGCGGCCACGACGTGACCGTCTACTGTGCCCAGTGGTGGCCGGACTACCCCGAGACCATCGAACACGAGGGGATCACCTACCGCGGGATCACCGTCTCGGACTCGAAGGCGGCCTTTCTCGCCCGGATTCCCTGGACGGTCGCGCTGGACCGTCCGGACGTGATCCACGCGACACCCGAACCGCCGGGCGTCGTCACCGCCGCCAAGTTGGCGGCCGTCCCCGCCCGCGCGCCGCTGGTCGTCGAGTGGTTCGGCGACGAGGATCTGCCCGACTCGCGGGCGCGAAGCTACGCCGCGCGGCTCCCGGACACCGTCGTCACGCCCTCGGAACTCGTCCGGACGACGGTCCGGGAGTACGGCGCGACCGGCGACAACACGCGCGTCATCCCCGAGAGCATCGACACCGAACTGATCGACGAGGTCGAACCGGACGAGGACGCCGACATCGTCTACGCTCGCGAGCTGGACGCCGACGCGAACGTCCAGACGCTGTTGCTCGCGCTCGCCGAGTTGCGCCAGCGCGACTGGTCGGCGACGATCATCGGCGACGGCCCCCGACGCGAGGAGATCGAACGGCAGGCCGAAGACCTGCGCATCGACGACCGGATCACCTTCGCCGGCGACCTCGACCGCGAGGAACGCATCTCGATCTACCGGGGCGCACACACCTTCGTCCACACCGCCTTCCGGGAGAACTTCGCCACGGAACTGCTGTGGGCGCTGGCCTGTGGCTGTATCGGCATCGTCGAGTACCAGGCCGAATCCAGCGCGCACGAACTCATCGAGACCTACCGCCGGAGCTTTCGGGTCACCGACGACGAGGAACTCACCGAGGCCATCCGCGACGCCGCCGGCATGGAACGGCTGGATCGGGACCCCGACATGGACCGGTACGACCACGAGGAAGTGCTGGATCGGTATCTCGACTGCTACCGGGACCTGCGCGAGGAGCAGGGGCTGTTTTGAGTCGGCTCAATTCTACGGCGTCCCGACTTTCCGTCGGCCGGTAGAACGTCCGGTATGCAGGAGACGACCCAGCGTGTCGCCGACGGTGTCGCGACCACCGACGCCGCCTCGGCCGCCGACCTGGTCCCCGACGACGGTACCGTCCCGACGAGCGGCCTCAGCGCCGGTCCGAAAGACATCGCTCACGAACTGGCCGCGTCCGGCCGTGACCTGTCGCTGACGATCCCCGCGAGCGCCGACGCCGGCTTCGTGGCCGACACCGAACTGCCCAACGCCGACGCGCTCGACCTCCGCTATCCCTTCTCGGCGTGGCCCAACCTCAAGCGCGCGGTCAACGACGGACGGGTCGACTTCGTCGACGATCACCTCTCGGTCGTCGAGCAGTCGGTCGCCCAGGGCCACTTCGGTGACCCCGACGTGGCCGTCGTGGAAGCCCTCGCCGTGGGCGAGGACTGGCTCGTGCCGACGACCGCCGTCGGCGGCGTCCCGGGGTTCGTCGCCGCCGCAGACGCGGTGATCGTCGAGGTCAACGAGGCCTTGCCGCTAGAACTCCAGCGCCTGCACGACACCTGGACGCCCGCGACGCCGCCCCGTGACCCCCTCTCGCTGTCCGATCCGGGCGAACGGCTGGGCGACCAGTTCGTCCGGTTCGATCCCGACAAGCTGGCGGCCGTCGTCCGCACCGAGAACGACCCGATCCCGTACCCGTTTCGGGAACCGTCCGACGCCGAGACCGCCATCGCGGACAACGCCCTCGACTTTCTCGCCGACGAACTCGCCGAGAACCCCGCCTTCCGCGAGCGGTTCGCCTTCGAGGTCGGCATCGGCTCGCTGGGCAACGAGATCACCGAACGGATCGGCGACCTCGGCTTCGGCGACCGAGACGTAGCCTACTTCGGCGAGGTGGCTCAGGACGGCCTGCTGGATCTGCTCGAAGCCGGGACACTCTCCGCTGCGAGCGCGACCGCGCTCGTCCTCGGCGAGGACGGCGTGAACCGGATGCTCGACCGGCCCGAACTCGTGGCCGAGAACGTCGTCACGCGGTCGATGAGCGTCTCGAACGACCCCGGTCTGATCCGGGCGTTCGGCGTCGTCGCGATCAACACCGCCGTCGAAGTCGACGTGTACGGCCACACCAACTCCTCGCACGTGCGCGGATCGCAACTCCTGCAGGGCATCGGCGGCTCCGGCGACTTCGCCCGCAACGGCCTGCTCTCGATGATGGTGTTGCCTTCGACGGCGAAGGACGGCGACGTATCGAGAATCGTCCCGATGGCGTCTCACGTCGACCATCCCGATCACGACGTGGACGTGGTGGTGACCGAACACGGCGTCGCCGACCTGCGCGGGCTGACGCCGGACGAGCGATTCGAGGAAATCGTCGGTGCGTGTGCCCATCCCGACTTCCGCCCGGAACTCAGACGCTACGGCGAGCGCGCCGCCCAGAACGGCGGGCATATGCCACACGACCTCCCGACCGCGTTCGATATGCACGGGCAGTGAGCGAGGACCCGGCCCGGCGTCACTCGTCACCGGCGTCGACCGGGTCGTCCGCAGCCGCGACCGCCTGGACGGCGGCGACGTTCTCCTTCACGTCGTGGACGCGCACGATGTCGGCCCCGCGCTCGGCGGCGATGGTCGTCCCCGCGACGGTCGCGGCCAGTCGCTCGTCGGGGTCGCGGTCGATCCGTCCGAACATCGACTTGTGAGAGTGACCGATCAAAACGGGACAGCCCAGCGCCTGGAACTCGTCGATGCGTCCGAGGAGTTCGAAGTCCTCGGTCGGCGACTTGGCGAACCCCAGTCCGGGGTCGACGATGATCTGCTCGCGGTCCAGGCCCGCTTTCTCGGCCAGGAGGATCCGTTCGCTCAGTTCGTCCAGCACGTCCGTGACCACGTCGTCGTACTCGCGGTCGGTGTCGGGGTCGACCGGCGTCTCCTCGCTGTGCATCACGACGACCGGCACGTCGTGGTCGGCCGCGACAAGCCGCATCTCCGGGTCTTCGAGGCCGGACACGTCGTTGAGGATGTCAGCACCCGCATCGAGAGCCGCCCGGGCGACGGCGGCCTTCCGCGTGTCGACGGCGACCGCAGCGTCGAGGTCACTGATCCGCTCGATCACTGGGACGACGCGGTCGATCTCCGCTTCGGCGGGCACCGGGTCAGCGCCGGGTCGGGTCGACTCCCCGCCCACGTCGACGATGTCGACGCCGTTTGCGACCATCTCCTCGGCGCGAGCGACGGCGGCCTCGACGGCCTCGTACTCCCCGCCGTCGTGAAAGCTGTCCGGCGTGACGTTGAGGATGCCCATAACGGCCGTCCCGTCCTCCCAGGGGTAGCCCCGTTCGTCGGGTCCGTGACCTTCGATCTCCAGCGCCGCCCGGAGGTCGTCGGCCAGCGGCGAGAGCCCGTAGGGCTGGCCGTCGAGCTTCCCGCAGAGTCGCTTGAACTGCGCGAGCGTCCCCATCAACACGGCGTCGACGTTCTCGCGGTCCTGGTCGACCAGCCCGGAGACGGCACACTCGCCGCCCAGCGAGAGCATCTCCTCCTTGAGATACTGGGCCTGCCGGGGCTGAACGCGGGTTCGCAGGATTCGGTGGACGCCCTTCCCGCCCATCCGCCAGACGCCGGCGTCGGTGACGTGGGCGCGGTCGAGCGTCTCCCGTGATTCGGCCACCGAGTCGACGCGGGTCGGGACCGTCGGGCGGGTCCAGCCCGATCGGGCCTCCGCGACGCAGTACAGGGACCCGCTCACCAGCACGCAGTCGTCGGGGTCGGCGGCCTCACGGGCCATCTCGAAGGCACCGGCCACGTCGCTGCGGGTCTCGACTTCGGCGTCGGTCTCGGCCTCGAACGCACGTGCGAGCACGTCGTCGGCTTCCGCGCGGTCGAGATCGGGTTCGCAGGCCACGACGTGGTCGGCGTCGGGCAGAGCCGCCGCGATGCCGCGATGGTCCTTGTCGCTCATCGCGCCGATCACGACGTGCAGATCGTCGTAGTCGAACGAATCGAGGGTGTCGGAGAGGGCGGCACAGCCGCCGGGGTTGTGCGCGCCGTCGAGGACGACGAGCGGGCCCCGCCCCATCACCTCGAACCGACCGGGCCAGTGGGCGTTGCGCAGGCCCCGCGCGAGGTCGTCGCGGTCGGGGTCCGCGACCTGTCGGGCCAGCGCCGCCGCGACCCCGGCGTTTCGGGCCTGGTGTTCGCCCAGCAGCGGCAGTCTGGTCTCGACGGCCCAGTCGTCGCCGTCGAGGGAAATCGTCGCTTCCAGCCCGTCCCGGCCGCCGTAGGCGACCGTGCAGTCCTCGTCGGGGTCGGTCCCCACGGTGTAGAGATCGTCGGTGACCTCGCGGGCGGCGTCGCGGGCGTCACCAGTCGCGCCCGTCACGAGCGGGGCGTCCTCGGGGGCGACGTGGGCCTTGTCGCGAGCGATCTCGGCCACGGTATCGCCAAGCAGGTCGGTGTGTTCGAGGGTGACGGTCGTGACGGCGCTGGCGACGGGATCGACGACACTGGTGGCGTCGTGGCGACCGCCGATGCCGACTTCGAGGACGGCCACGTCCACGTCGGCGCGGCGGAACGCCCACAGCGCCATCACCGTGAGCGTCTCGAAGAAGGTGGGTGCGTCCCCGTCGGCCGCGCGGTCGGTGACGTAGGGTTCGGCCTCGTCGACGAACTCGACGAGGGCGCGCTCGGTGAGTTTGTGACCGTTGATCCGGACGCGTTCGCGCACGTCGTCGAGGTGTGGAGAAGTGTAGAGACCCACGTCGAGGCCCGCTTCGCGGAGGACGCGCTCGGTCATCCGCGCCGTGCTGCCCTTCCCGTTCGAGCCGGCGATCTGGATCGCTCGAACGGACTCCTGTGGGTCGTCGAGATGGGCCAGGAAGTCCCGCGTCGCCGTCGTGCCCGGCCGCGGCGGGTACCGGCGCAGGTCGAACAGAAAGTTCGCCGCGTCGTGGAACTCCATATCGCGTCCGAACACAGCGGCGCGCTTTAGACTGTCGGACTCGGGCCTCTCGGGTCAGTCGGGCCCGACCTGGGAGATGATCCGGGACTCGATCTTCCGGAGGTGTTCGCCGACGGTACTGGTCGAGCAGTCCAGTTCCCCGGCGATGTCCTCGTTGGTCGCCTGGCGCGGAATCTCGTAGTACCCCTTCGCGAGCGCGACCTCCAGCACTTCGAGCTGGCGCTCGGTCAAAAGCGTCGTCACGTCGACGCGGTCGACGGGTCCCGAGTCGTCCTCCTGCAGTTCGATGTCCAGATCACCGGGACGCATCCGTGCGGCCTCGCGAATCTTCTTGAAGTCGCCCGCAACCGACATATGCAGGCCGCCATCGTCGTCGATGTCGACCGGCGGGTCGATGATGAGGTCGTACTCGTCCATGAGCTGGATCATCGCCGAGAGGACCGTGTTCGCCGCGAAGCGAACGTGTGCGCGCACGCCGTCGTCGTCGACGTCGAACACGTCGTAGGAGAGCGCACTCTCCTCGTCTTCCAGGATAGCTTCCAGTTCGTCGGCATCACCGCTGAGGTGATAGAGCAGGACGCTCGTCCCGTCGGACATCAGATCGAAATGAATGGCAGCCTCGCGGGTCAACTCGGGATGCTCGACGATGGCCTCGTCGAGCGGATTGTACGTGCCGTCCTCCGTCCGGAGGACGATGTCGAACTCCCGCATATCCCCCAATTCTAGCCAAGGGAACAAAAGGAGTTCGGCAGTGATGTGAGGTGAGGGGCCCGGTAACGGGAGCCACAGGCACTCAACGTCCCGTTCGATGATGACAGAAGTCGGCGGGAGCGGGGAACGGTTCCCCTGGTATTATCACACACCCGATCGTATCGGTGGCTCGACGGCTGATTCCAGCATCGAACCGCCTATTAAAAAGCTCCTCACATTATCGGGGGTATTTGTATCCACGAGTCTGTTGTACAGTTTCGTGGGTATGGACGCCAGCACTGATCAGATCGAAGCGGGGCGGATCGACACCGACAATACGTACTACGAACTGTACCAGAAGTCGGTGGAGTTGGGGACGTGGGACGCGGAGAAGCTGATGCACAAGGTCGGCTTCGAGGAAGACAAGGAGGTCTGGGACTCGCTCGACGATAACGAGAAAGAGCAGTGGGCACGGCTCATTTCGTACTTCATCGACGGCGAACACGCGGTCGCCCAGGACGCCCGTCGCATCATGAAGACGGTGTCCTCGCCGTGGTTCGACCGGTCGATCGAGAAGGAGATGTTCGCCTCCGCACTGGCTTTGGAGGAGGCAAAGCACACGCAGTTTTTCGACCTGTACCTGACGAACGTGATGGTCGACAAGTTCCCGCAGTACGAACTCGACACGCGTCGCGGGGGTATCCAGATCCCCCGGACCGAGGCCTGCGGGGCAGGTGAGATGTTCGAGCGTCAGGGTACACTGCAGGCCCAGGCGGCCGACGGCGGTGCCCCGACGGACATCGCCCGCGCGGCGACGAACTACCACATCGGCGTCGAGGGGATTCTGGCCCGCGGTGGCTACTTCGCCAAGAACCGCATGATGCAGGAAGCACCGCTCAAACTGCTCAACAAGGGCTTCCAGTTCATCAGCACCGACGAGGGGCGACACATTACCTTCGGGCTGGAAGTGCTGAACGAACTCATCGAGAAGGAACGCGAGGGGATTCCGGAGTACCAGGGCGTCGAGAACGCCATCTGGGAGCAAGCCGTCGAGGACATCGGCTACATCACGGACACGGCGTACTTCATCACCGAGTCCGTCGGCGACCCGCTCAACGTGGACTTCGACGAACTCGTCAACCGCGGTGCGCGGCTGGCCGGGGACATGATGTTCGACACGCTCGATCTGGACGCCGGCAGCGCCACGGAGTTCATGCAGGCCTCCGCCGACGCCATGGAGGAAGCACAGGGCAGCGACTACGAAGCGGTCATCGAGAAGTACGACCACATCTACTCGGCGAAGATGGCGGGTGACTGATCATGACGGAACTCAAAGACATCGAAGGCGCGGAGTTCACGGCATCGGACGACGAGATCGACCAGGCGATCGAGGAAGCGGCCGACGACCTCGGGATGGCCCCCGAGAAAGTCGAGGAGGAAGTAGCCTACATCCTCGACTCCGGCACGGGCCGAGCCAACAACGAGGGCGTCGCCGGCGCGGCCGCCAGCGACAACGAGGACACCAACAACGACCCGCGGCTCGAAGCGCTGGAGATGTACAAGCTTCGTCAGGAGCTATGAGCGGGCGGGCAGACACGAGCGAGGACGCGACGAACGAGGCCGTCACCGACGGCGGCGAGTACGAGGTAACCCTCGAACACGAGGGCGAAGAGATCAGCCTCACCGTCGACGAGGACGAGTACATCCTCGACGCGGCCGAGGAGGCCGGGCTCGACCTGCCCTACTCCTGTCGAAAGGGCCAGTGTACCTCGTGTGTCGGGACGGTCGAAGAGGGCGAAATCGACCAGAGCGAGGGCGCGGCACTGGACCCGATGCAGGAAGACGACGGGTTCGCGCTCCTCTGTGTCACCTATCCCAAGTCGGACTGCACTATCGAGACCGACACCCAGAGCGACCTGTTCGGCGGCGACATGGACATCCTCTAGGTGGGCCGAGGCGGCTGTTTCGTCAGTTTTCGAGTGATTTCCGAGGGGTGCCCGCAGATGACTTGGTAGCCCTAACTTTCCCCACAGTACAGTATTTAAATAACCTCACATCGACGGGAGAACTATTTTTGTGATCTCCAGAGTTCGTATGTGTGGATCCGTTGGCGGGCGCGCAGTTGGGGGACGTTCCCGCACAACGGGGTGATACCTATGAGTACACAGGAACAACAGTTCGAACTCGCGGATTATTTCCCGACCACGGCATGGCTTAACAGGTACCAGACCGCGCTCGACGACAGCCAGGAACTCGAAGACACCGGCGACGGCTGGGGCGTCGGCTGGAACGGTGACTTCGTCTTCGAGATGCAGAACCTCCCGGTGGAAGAGCAAACGGTGAACGACCTCCCCGAGGAGGTCTGGGAGGCACTCGAACAGGGAATCTCCCAACTGCCCGAGGACACGCTCGAAACGGTCCTCGAGGATGCGCCCGAGGACGTGGCCGAGGGGATCGAAGCCCGCGACGGGCCGCTCCCCGAGCGGGCCGCGCAGGAACTGCTGGAGACGAAGATCTCCGAGGCACCCGAGAAGGTCTGGCCCGGCCTCCGCCGCGTCATGCCCGACATCATGGACGATTTGCTCACCCAACTCGAGGAGAACGTCACCGACGACGGCACGGTCTACGCCTGGATCGGCCTGAAAGACGGCGGGTGTTACAACACGGACACCATGGACAGTCTCGACGAGCGTGACCACGGGTTCGTCCTGACCGGCGACTTCGACCAGTGGGTCGACCTGGTCAACGGCGACCTCGACGTCGTCGAAGCGATCATGTCCGGCAAGCTGGAACTGGACGGCGATATGCAGAAGATCCTCCAGTACTCCGACGCCGCGCTGACGATGACCGACGTGGCCAGCGACCTGGACAAGCGCTTCCTGTTCTAACCGTCACGATCAGGATATTTTCTTCACGCTCGTTGGTGGGTTTTAGAGCTATCAGTAGCCTAATTTCCTTCGTGTTGTTCAACAAATCGGAGAGTTCGTTGGCCCGCATATAAAACCGCCTCACATACGACGGGATACCCTCAGGGGGATAGCCCGAATACGTAGGAGTAGCCATCGGCCACAGGGTGCCGGTGGGGAATGGGCGAAACTATGTCAGACGAACTCATCACACGCGTCGAAGAAACGCTCGACAAGGACGAAGCACAGCTCAAGGACGACCTGCCGGACCTGCTCAACGACATTCAGGGGCAGGAGACGGAACTCATCAAAGAGAACCCCGAGGTGTTCGCGAAGGTCATCGGCCGGATGGACGACATCGACATCGCGAACTTCTACGAGGACGAGCCGGAAGCCGGCAACCAGTTCCAGGATCTGCTGTGGACGGGCGTCAACGTCCTCGTCGAAGAGAACCCCGAGATCAAAGACCAGATCGCCGCCGACATCACGGCGAACTTCGAGGCCGACGACTGTCCCATGGAAGGCCACCTCGACGTCAACGCCGGCGAGGAGACCATCACCGGCGGCTCGGGTCCCGTCGCCGACCCCGACCTCACGCTGACCGGTCCCGCCGACACGCTGACGGGCCTCATCACCGGCGGCATCGACCCGGTCCAGGGCTTCATGCAGCAGCAGTACGAACTGGACGGCTCCGTCCAGAAGGGCACCCAGCTCGCCTCCGTCATGGGCGAGATCACCGACAACGTCCCGAACTAACTCCGCCACGACACTGAGACGAGGTCCGCGGCACGTGGACGCCGTCCCAGGCACGTGGGGCACCGACACTGATCCGACGGCGTCCCGGATTCCCGAATCCTGTCACAGACGACTGGACAGGACGCCGGGCAGAACCACCAAACATACACGATTAATCATGCACCTAACCGAAAAACAGGAAGCGTTCCGCGAGGAACTGCGTGCGTACCTACAGCGCGAGGTCGAGCCAGTCGTCGACGAGGCCGACCAGGAACCGTTCACCCGCGACGAGATGGTGAAATACATGAAGGATCTCGAAGAGCTCGGGATCGGGTTCAGTCCCGACACCGTCACGGAGTTCTTCGGGGATCTGCGTCGGTTCGCCATCGTCTCCGAGGAGATCAGCTACTACTGGCCGAGCCTCAACGTCGGGCTGATGATGGGCTTTCCCGCTCAGTTCGTCCGCTTCGCCAGCGAGGAGACACAGGCCAACCAGCTCTCGAAGCTGGAGACCGGCGAGTGTATCGGCTCGCTCGCCGTCACCGAACCGGAGGGCGGCTCGGACACGGCTCGGCCGGAGACCGTCGCCCGGAAAGAGGGCAACGAGTACGTCCTCGAAGGCGGGAAGACCTGGGTCGGCAACGCGCCCATCGCGGACGTGTCGCTGGTCGTCGCCCACGACGAGGAGGCCGACACGCAGGATATGTTCCTGATCGACCGCGAGTACTCGGACTACGAGGCCGAGACCCTGAACAAGATCGGCTGGAAAGCCGTCAACAACGGGCGGATGTACCTCGACGGCGTCCGCGTGCCCGAAGACAACAAGCTCTCGGCGATCATCGGCAACGCGATCCGCGACGGCAACCAGATCACCGACGTGGTGCCGTTCCCGGATTCGGTCGCAGAACTCTTCTTCGACCAGAAGGCGCTGAACGCGACGTTCTCGTTCATGCGCACCGGGATGTCGTTCATGTCGGTCGGCATCATGCAGGCGGCCTTCGACGAGGTCGTCGACTACGTCGAGGAAAGCGAGACCTTCGGCAAACCCATCGCCGAACACCAGCTCGTCCAGGAGCTGCTCTACGACATCCGGGTCGATCTGGAAACGTCCCGCCAGCTCTCCCGGCGGGCGCTGGAATCCCTGGAGAACGGCTCCAGCGACGCCCGCCTGCTCTCCTCGATGGCGAAGGGCTACACCGCCGAGAAGGCCCACGAGGCGACCTCGAACGCCATCCAGGTGATGGGCGGCGAAGGGCTCAAGACCGAGAACCGCCTCGAACGCTACTTCCGTGACGCACGCGTCATGCCGATCCCCGACGGAACGACCGAGATCCAGAAGCTGATCGTCGGCAAGGAGATCACGGGCCGCTCGGCCTACAACTAGGCGGGCTCGTCCGCGGGCCCGGCCGGAGCGTTCCTGTACCGTTTTCGCACGCGCTCGACGAACAGCCGCATCCCGACCAGCGCGGCCATCCCGACCAGCGGCGCGATCCGCGGTGGCCCCTCGCGTACGGTCCCTGTGTCGCCGTCGTCGGTCGCGCCGTCCGCACCGTCGGCTTCGTCGGCGACCCGCTCCGCCTCGAACGTCTCGACGGACACCTCGGTCTCCAGTTCGACCTCGGCATCGGTGGCCGACTCGTCACGCTCGGTGTCGGTCGCCCCGTCGTGCTCGTCCGCAGTCGTCTCGTCTTCGTCGGTCGTCGCGGTGCTCGCTGCCTCGTCGGCGATATCGATGGCCCCGGTGTCGCCGACGACCTGGACGCTGCCTTCGAAGTCTCGGTCGTGGTCCGGCCCGTCGCCGTCCTCGTCGTCGGGTTCCTCGCCGCGGCTGTCGAGGACGTAGCGGAGCACGACACCCAGCGCTGCCAACCCCAGTCCCGAGAGAGTGAGCAGCGTCGTCCATCGCCGGGAGTCGGACCCATCGGGAGCCGTATGGTCGTCACTCGATCCACCCGTGGCGTCCCCGGATCCATCGGACTCCCCACCCGGAAGCCGTGATGTGAGCGTGTCGGGGACGCGCCCCTGGAGGTTCGGTCGATCCATGTGGGGCCAGCTACGACGGCCAGCCCATTACGTTTGTGGCAGTCGCTCCGGGACATAAACCTCCCTCGTATGTGACGGGGTAGGCATTACGCCGTTCCACGATAACGCTCTGCTAACCTGGCCGCCGACGTGTGCGGCGTCGGTGCCGCCATGGGGGAAACGACATATGCAATTCGACAAGACACACGAGATGTTCCGTGACTCGCTCCGGGACTATCTCGAGAGCGAGATCGAACCGGACGTGCAGGAACTGGACAAACAGGAGATGACCAAGGAGGAGGCCGTCGGCTACCTGCGCGACCTCCGGAAGCTGGGGATCGGCTTCGACCAGGAGACCGCTCAGGACTACTTCGGCGACCTGAAGTACTACGTCATCGGCTCCGAGGAGATCTCCCGCGTCTGGCCGAGCCTGAACGTCATGCTCAACATGTCGTTCCCGGCCATGTTCGCCAACTGGGCGAGCGAGGAGACCCAGGACGCGCTGGGCGACAAACTCGAGAAGGGCGAAGCCATCGGCGCGCTCGGCGTCACCGAGCCCGGCTCGGGCAGTCACTCCAGCAAGCCAAACACCGTCGCCCGCAAGGACGGCGACGAGTACGTCATCAACGGCGAGAAGACCTGGGTGAGCAACGCCCAGATCTGTGACCTGACGATGATCGTCGCCTGGGACGAGGAGAACGACGCCCAGGATATGTTCATCGTCGACCAGGAGAACTCCCCGTTCGACACGCGCAAGCTGGACAAGTTGGGCTGGAAGGGGTCGCCGACCGGCCAGATGTTCTTCGACGACGTGCGTGTCCCCGAGGACAACAAGCTGAGCAACGCCATCCGTAACCTGATCCTCGAACACGGCGACCTCGGAGAGGCGCTGCCCTTCCCGAACGAGATGGTCGACCTGTTCCTGAGCCACAAGCCACTCAACGCCATCTTCTCGTTCATGCGGACCGGGATGGCCGCGATGGCGGTCGGCATCCAGCAGGCGGCCTACGAGGACGCGCTGGAGTACGCGACCGACCGCGAGACCTTCGGTAAGCCCATTGCCCAGCACCAGCTCGTCCAGAACCGCCTCTACAAGATGAAGGCCAACGTCGAGACCTCGCGCCTGCTCACCCACGAGGCCGTCGAGAAACTGTCCAACGCCGACGAGGAGTCCCGGATGTACTCCTCGCTGGCGAAGGGCTACGCCTGTGACAAGTCCGTCGAGACCGCCCGCCACGGCGTCGAACTGTACGGCGGTAACGGCCTCTCGACCGACTACCCGCTGGAACGGTACTACCGCGACGCCCAGACGATGACGATCCCCGACGGCACCGAGGAGATCATGAAGCTCATCGTCGGCTACGAGATGACCGAGATGTCGGCTTACGCCTGATCGGCACCCGAAAATCGGTTTCGACTTCGAGTTGCGACCGCGGCCGGACGGACCTGTCGAGTCAGGGTCCGCTCCCCGGCCGGTTTTTGCCCCGGATCTCGTCCGGGGCTTCGGTTCCGTTCCGGAGAGCCACAGGATCGACAGCCGCTCAGTCGTGCCGGAAGGCCCGAGAGCCAGTAAAGACCATCGCCATGTCGTGTTCGTTCGCGGCCTCGATCACGTCGTCGTCGTTGACCGACCCGCCGGGCTGGATCACGGCCTCGATGCCCGCTTCGGCCGCCGCCTCGATGCCGTCCGGGAACGGGAAGAAGGCGTCGCTCGCCATCACGGCACCTGCGGCCGACTTGCCCTCGGCGTCTTTCTCGGCTTTCATCTTCGCGATCTCGACGGCGTCGACCCGGGAGACCTGCCCCGCGCCGACCCCGACGGTCTCGGTACCGTCGGCGAACAGGATGGCGTTCGATTTGACGTGTTTGATCGTCCGCCAGGCAAAGAGCATGGACTCGATCTGCTCGTCGGTCGGTTCCCGGTCGGTGACGACTTCGAGGTCGTCACGGGTCGGAGCCTGGGTGTCTCGTTCCTGCACGAGCGTCCCGCCGACGAGGTCTTTCTCGGTGACGGGTTCGGTCACGTCGTAGTTGTCCGAGACGTCGAGCACCCGGAGGTTCTCCTTCTCGAAGAGCGTCTCCAGCGCGTCGTCGGTGTAACCGGGTGCGACGACGACCTCCTTGAACGAGTCGACGATCTGTGCGGCGGTGTCCGCGTCGCACTCGCGGTTCAAGGCGACGATACCGCCGAAGGCGCTCTTGGGGTCGGTGGCGAGCGCGTCGGCGTAGGCCTCGCTGAGACTATCGGCGGTCGCACAGCCCGCGGGGTTGGTGTGTTTGATGACCGCGGCCGCGGGCTCGTCGAACTCCTTGACGATGTTGAGGGCGGCGTCGGTGTCGTTGTAGTTGTTGTAGGACATCCCCTTCGCGCCCTCGTTCAACTGCTCGGCGGCGACGACGCTGGCTTCCTCGCAGGTCGCGTCGGCGTACAGCGCCGCGTCCTGATGGGGGTTCTCCCCGTAGCGCAGGTCGGCGTGGCGGTCCTCGCTGGTGACCCGGCGCTCCGGGAAGTCGCCGCCGGTGTCGCCCTCGACGTGGACCTGATTTTCGTCCCAGTCGATCTCGACGCGGTCCTGGGCGAACCACTTGACTGCCCGCGGGTACGCCTTCATCTCGCCCTGGTAGAGGACGCGCTCTTTGAGGTCCTCGGCGTCGTCGCCGTCGTAGACGGGAATCGGTTCCTGGGTGACGACGGGGCCGCCGTCGACTTCCTCGTCGATCAGCGAACCGTCGTCGGCGACGGCGTCGGTGACCGCGTGGACGGTACAGCCCACCACGTCGACGCCGTACTCCAGCGCGTCGCCCCACGCGTCCATGCCCGGGAAGGCGGGCAACAGCGACGGGTGGACGTTCAGCGTCGTCGGCATCGGGTCGAGGAAGGTGTCCGAGAGGACGCGCATATAGCCGTCCAGACAGACGAGATCGAAGTCGTAGTCCTCAAGCGCCTCGACGACGCGCTGTTCGTGTTTGCGTCGGTTCTCGTCGTCGCGCTGGACTACCGTTTCGGTCGGAATCCCCCGTTTCTGGGCTTTCTCGACGACCGGCGCGTCCTCGCTGTTGGTGAGGACGACGGCGAGTTCGGCCCCGCCGGGAGCCAGGTCGTGGACGTTCAGTAAATTGCGGCCGCGGTTGCTGGCCATGCCCGCTAGCTTCATGTGCGGAGGGGGGTGGTCCGGGCGCAAAGGCGTTGCGAATCGCTCAGCCGTGACTCATCGGCACGTCACGAAAGGGGTGTGGGGGGAGAGATGTGGGGGGTGTTGGGGGACAAGGGAGAGTGAGAGTGGAGTGAACCACACTTGGGGTGATCAGTTGCCCCAGTGGCACGTCTCCGTTCGTCGCTTATCATTGTTTCTAATTCTGCCGGCAGAATTTTACAGCGTTCGACCATCGTGGAAGAATTGGAGTGTGTGTAATTATCACACGGACCGCATGGCACGCCGGAGGCTTGCACTCGCAGGCACCAGTCCCTTTTCCGTGTCGGCCCTCGTGCTCGTGATGACACAGCTCACTGGACGCAGTGTCCGCGACCTCGGAATCGTCTCGACGCTGGTCGACGCGGTCGTCGCGTTCGCTCGCGGCCGTCCGAAGGCCGGCGCGCTGTTGCTGGGGGCGGCGGCGCTGTCGGCTCGGATCCCCGGATTGGGTGTCGCCGTCTCGGTCCTGTTGCGGGTGTACCGGAAACTCGCGTAACCGACGGGCTTCGACACCCCTTTGGGCCGGCCTCGCCCATCGACGGGTATGACAGATCGTAGTTCGCTCGCCGCCGTCGCGCCGCTCGACGGGCGGTACGCCCGCTACACCGAACCGCTCGTTCCCTACGCCAGCGAGCGGGCGCTGATCCGCGCTCGCGTCCGTGTCGAGGTCGAGTACCTGCTTGCGCTCGCCGATCTGGACGTGACACCCCTGGAGATCGGCCCCGACCAGCGCGACCACCTGCGCGCGCTCTACGAGGAGTTCGACGAGGGCGACGCCGAGATCGTCAAGGCCCTCGAAACCCAGGGCTGGAAAGACTACGCGGCGACCAACCACGACGTGAAAGCCGTCGAGTACTTCGTCCGGGAGCATCTGCCGGAAGGTCTCGACGCCGCCCAGTGGATTCACTTCGGGCTCACCAGCGAGGACGTGAACAACCTCGCGCACCGCCTGTTGGTCAAGCCCGCCGTCGAAGACGTGCTGGTGCCAGCGCTCCGGGACGTGCGCGACGCGCTGACCGAGATGGCCCGCGAGCACCGCGACGTGCCGATGCTCGCCCGCACGCACGGCCAGCCCGCGACCCCGACCACCTTCGGCAAGGAGATGGCCGTCTACGCCACCCGCCTCGGCAAAGCGCTGGGTCGCATCGAGCGCGCCGCCGACGACCTCTCGGGGAAACTCGCCGGTGCCTCGGGGACCTACGCCGCCCACGACGCGGCCTACCCCGACGTGGACTGGCCGGCCGTCTCCGAGTCGTTCGTCACCGGTCTCGGCCTCGAACACACCGAACTGGCCACGCAGGTCAACCCCTGTGACGACCTCGAAGCGCTGTTCGACGCGCTCCGTGGCGCGAACAACGTTCTCCTCGATCTGGACCTGGACGTGTGGCTCTACGTCTCGGACCGCTACCTCGGGCAGGAAGCCACCGCGGGCGAGACCGGGTCGTCGACGATGCCTCACAAGGTCAACCCCATCGACTTCGAGAACAGCGAGGGCAACCTCTCGAAGGCCAACTCCGACCTGGTCTTTCTCGGCGACTACGTCACCACCTCGCGGCTCCAGCGGGACCTCTCGGACTCGACGGTCAAGCGCAATATCGGCGCGGCACTGGCTCACTGTCTCATCGGCTACCGGAAGTGCGAACGCGGGCTGGCGAAGGTCGTTCCCAACGAGCAGGTCATGCGCGAAGAGCTGGAGTCGACGCCGGAGATCATCGGCGAGGCCGTCCAGACGATCCTGCGGCGGGAGGGTCACACCGACGCCTACGAACGGGTGAAGGAACTCACGCGGGGCCGCCGGGTGACCCTGGATGACTTCCGGGACCTGTTCGCCGACCTGGACGTGAGCGAGGACGTGCGCGAGGAACTGACCCAACTGACGCCGGCCGGGTACGTCGGTGTGGGCGACGAGTTGGTCGACGAGTTGCACGACTGACAGGGCGCAGTCGGTACCAAACGCATATGCTGATCGGGCGCAATCACTGAGCAAATGCGATACGTCGAGGGCCTGTTGACGCCGGAACGCGGGTGGATTCACCCCATCGAGCGGCGCATCCAGCAGGCACCGGGGATCAAGAACGAACGGATTCTCCAGATGGAACTGCTCGACGACGGGACGGTGACGACGATGTACGAACTCAGCGGCGACCGCGAGGTCATCGAGTTCGCCGCCGAGTACGTCCCCGAACTCATCACCTACCAGGTCTCGCCGATGCAGGACCGGATCATCACCTACGCCCACCTCGAATCCAACGAGATGCTCACCGGCCTGCTGGAACTCCCCCACACGTACCAGATCGTGCCGGACTTCCCCATCGAGTTCGCCAGCAACGGCGGCATCAAGCTGACCATCGTCGGCGACGAGGACCAGATCCGCCAGGCGATGGACGCCGTACCCGACGGCATCTCGGTCGAACTCAAGAAACTCGGCGACTACGCCCCCGAGAACGAACGGCTCCTCTCGCGACTCACCGACCGCCAGCGCGAGGTCGCCGAGATCGCCGTCGGCATGGGCTACTACGACACGCCGCGACAGGTCACCTACGACGACATCGCCGAGGAGGTCGACGTAGCGCCCGGTACCGTCGGCGAAATTCTCAGAAAAGTCGAGTCCCGTCTGCTGAACGCCCTGCTCGGGTAGTCAGCGCCCGAAGCCGGTTTTCGGCCGGATCGACAGTTCCTGCCAGTGGTTGATCGCCCAGTAGCCGAAGCCGGTGGCGATCATCCCCGCCGCCAGGAAGTAAAAGAGCAGGTGCGAGGTGACGAGCGCCCCGGGATTCCGGACCGCATGCAAGAGCCCTTCACCGCCCAGCGTCAGGACGACGAGCGTCCCGAGCGCCACCGTGCCCGCACCGGCGATGACCGTCCGGCCGTCGAGGCCCTGCGTCTCCGCGATCAGGACCGCGCCGACGAACGCCGTCGCCATCCCCAGCACGTACGCCGGGAGGCGGTCACTCAGGCCGACCGCCTCGCCCGACACCAGAGCCACCAGCCCCAGAAAGCTCGCCGTCAGCACGAGCGTGCAGGTCGCGATCAGCGCCCCCGCTCGCCCGATCGATTCCGCGTCGAACCGTCTCCGCTGTGCCATTGCCATATCCACACGTCTCGTATCGGCCGACAAAAGCGTTTACGCGGCGTCTGACGGGCGTCTGCCGCACGACTGCTGCGCGCTATCAGGACTGGTAATTCCGGTCGCTGGAACGACTACTCGCGTATCAGTCCAGCAGTGACTCGACGGCCGCCGTCGCGATCTCGCCGGCCCGTTCGACCTCGGGGCGGCGGACGTACTCGCGCTCGGCGTGGGCCACCGCGCCCTCCTCGTCGGCCAGCACGCCGGGGCCGAACACGACCGTCGGCGCGTCGGCGGCGAAGTAGGAAGCCTCGGTCGCGGCCCCGAACGGGCGGAGTTCGCCCGCGCCAGCGTCCCGGAGCGCGGCCACCACGTCACTGTCCGCGGGCGTGGCGAACGCTTCGAGGAACGGCGTCTCGCGCTCGGTGTACTCGAAGGAGAGTTCCATCGAGTCGGGAATCCAGGACTGGAGGTGCGCTTCAAGTTGCTCGCGAAAGCCCTGCTGGGTCTCGGGCGGGACGCTCCGCCGGTCGACGGTAATCGCACACTCGGCTGGGAGCTGGTTGGTGGCCGCCCCGCCCTCGATCACGGTGGGTTCGAGCGTCGGCCGCCCGAGCGAGTCGTGTTCCGGCGGCCCGACCGTCTCGTCGTAGGACTCGATGGCCTGCAGGACTGGCGCTGCCGCGCGGATCGCACTCGCCCCGCTCTCGGGTTCCGCGGCGTGGGCCGCAACACCCTCGATCTCGACTGTGCCCTCGAACCGGCCCTTCGCGGCGTTACAGATGTCCAGTCCCGTGGGTTCGCCGACGATGTACCCGTCAGCGTCCAGATCCAGGGCCGCCGCCCCCGTCGAGTACACCTCCTCGTCGGGCGTGACCGCCAGGGTCAGCCTGCCGGATTCGATCTCGGCGTCGAGAAACGCCGACAACAGCGCCGCGAGCGGCCCCTTCGCGTCGCAGGCCCCGCGTCCGCGGACGGTCTCGCCGTCGATTTCGGGCGGGACGTGGGGCGGCACCGTGTCGATGTGTGTGTTGCAGACGATGTGGGGGCCGTCGTCGCCGCCCGCCTCGCCGTGGCCGCTCCCGTCGGCCGTCCGCGTCGCCAGCGTGTTGCCGGCGCCGTCGACGCGCGGGTCGACACCCTCGGCGTCGAGGGTCTCGACCAGGTACTCGCGCATCTCGGTCACGTCCTCGTGAGAGGGAATGCCGACGGCAGTTTCGTGGAAAGAGAGGGGGTCGAAGGTCATCAGTCGTCACCTGCGACCCCGTCGAGTTCCACGTCGAAGGTCGTCGGGTCGACGACGGTCACGGTGCCGGTGTACTCGCGCTCGACCGGCCCCTGCAGGAGTGCGTCGCGCTCGGTCAACTGGACGACGAGGCGACCACCCGGCGGGTGGGCCGGGACGCGCTGACCCCGTTCGACCTTGCCGAGCCGCTCGGCGGCGGCGACGATGGCCACCGCGCCCGTCCCGCAGGAGTCGGTCTCGGCCTCGACGCCGCGCTCGAAGGTCCGCTGGTCGAACCCGCGGACAGTCTCGTCGGTGTCCTCGCCATCGGCACGGGGGGCCGCGAAGTTGACGTTCGCGCCCTCGGGGAACACGTCGGCGTCCCGGACCGCGGGCGCGACGGCTTCCACGTCGACCGCCGTCACGTCGTCGACGAACGCGACTGCGTGTGGGACACCCGTGTTGACGGCGGTGACGGTCAGACCCTCGACGTCCCGCTCGATCAGCGGTTCGTCCCCGACGACGGGGACGCCGTCGGGGTCGAAGGTGGGCGCACCCATCTCGATAGTGACGCCCTGTTCGCCGATCTCGGCGCGACGCGTGCCGGCCTGCGTGTCGATCATGACCTCTGCCGAGCCGGTGCGCTCGGCGACCCACTTGGCCGCACAGCGCGCGCCGTTGCCGCACATGGCCGCGACGCTCCCGTCGGGCTGGACCAGCGTCATCACGACTCTGGGCGGGGAGTACTCGGGCTCCAGCGCCAGGAAGAGGACCCCGTCGGCCCCGCGTCTGCGCGCGTTGGGGTGATCGAGTCCGGTCTCCCGGTCGCAGAGTTCGGCCGCGAACGCCCGGCGGTCCGGAACGTCTTCGGCCGCGTCGACGATGATGAAGTCGTTGCCCGTGCCGTGGTATTTCTCTACTCCGACCATGTTTCACGTTCCGTGATGTCCGCGACCGCCTCCCGTCGAACCGCTAGCTGGGTCTCGTCACCGTCGAGGGCGACGACCGCCGGCCGCGGCCGGGAGTTGTAGTTGCTGCTCATCTCGTAGCCGTAGGCCCCCGCGTTGTCCACCGCGAGCAGGTCCTCCCGCTCGGGGTCGGGCAGGGGCCGATCTTCGCCCAGCACGTCCGCCGTCTCACAGATCGGACCGGCGACGGTCGCCGACACCGTCTCGCGGTCCCCGGCATCGGGAACCAGCGAGCGGATCGCGTGATACGAGTCGTACATCGCCGGGCGGACCAGCGTCGTCATGCCGGCGTCGACGCCGACGACCGTCGTCTCGGGTGTCGGCTTGACCGTGTTGACTCGGGTCAGCAACACGCCGGCGTCCGCGACGAAGTACCTGCCGGGTTCGATCCCGAGCCGGGCGTCCACGTCACCGAAGGCCTCGCGAGTCGCCCTCGCGACTGCGTCCAGATCGAGCGGGGCTTCGTCCTCCCGGTAGGGTACTCCGAGGCCGCCGCCGACGTTGACGAACTCGATACTGCCCACGTCGGCAATTACGCTTCGTGCCAGCTCGCCCATCCGTGCGACGAGTTCCCGGTGAGCTTCCAGATCCTCGCCGGAGATGCCGCTCCCGGCGTGAGCGTGCAGGCCCACGAGGTCGAACCCGCGGTCGACGGCCTCGCTGGCCAGTTCGGGCACCCGATTCAGCGGGACGCCGAACTTCGGGGCCGCGCCGGTCGAGACTTTCTCGTGGTGGCCGGCACCCACACCCGGATTCGCGCGAATGCAGAGTCGCCCGGAGAAGCCGCGTTCGGCGAGTTGATCGAGGGTATCGGCCGCGCCCACGGTCACGATCAGGTCCTCGTCGGCCGCGGCGTCGACCACGTAGTCGAGGTCCCGGGCGGGCGGGTTGACCGCCGTGTAGCGCACGTCCGCGCCGTCGAATCCGGCGGCGAGGGCGCGCTCGACTTCGCCTGCCGAGGCGCATTCGGCCCCGACGCCGGTGGAATCGATCGTCGAGAGTACCGGCCGAGTGGTGTTGGCCTTGACGGCGTAACTGATCTCCTCGCTGTCGAAGGCCCGCTGGAGACGAGCCGCGTTCTCGCGCACTCGCTCCAGATCGTAGACGTACAGCGGCGTGTCGTACTCGGCCGCGAGGCTGCGCAGTCGCTCGGCATCCCAGGCGGACAGCCGGCGGACCGCGGACCCGGAGTTCATTCTCGGAGTACGTCTTCGCGCTCGGTGCCTTCGAGGGTTTCGGTCTCGATGTCGGTCGCGACGACCGCGGGCTTGTAGGCCGCGCCAGGGATCAGGTCCTCGTCGCTGACCGAGGACTCGACGTAGCGGGCGAAGGCCCGGCGCTCCGGCGGCAGTTCGCCGTACAGCACCTGGTCCTCGACCAGATCGTAGACCGGAATCCGCGGCGTCAGGAGCGTGTTCTCGCCGACGATGGAGTTCTCTCCGACGCGGAAGCCGGAGGTGACGCGAGAGCCCGCGCCCAGCGAGACGCCGTCCTCGACGATGACCGGATCGTCTTCGACCGGTTCGAGGACGCCGCCGATCAGCGTGTTCGCGCCCAGCTTGACGTTCTCGCCGATCTGGGCACACGAGCCCACGGTATCACAGGAGTCGACGAGCGTGCCGTCGCCGATGTGTGCACCGATGTTCACGAAGGAGGGACTCATCATGATCGCGTCGCTGCCCACGTAGGCACCGCGGCGGATGACGGTCCCGTCTGGCGTGTTTCGGGAGCCGCGCTCGCCGATGTCGGCGGTCTCGCGCAGGGGGAGCACGTCGTGGTAGGCCACGTCGCCGTACTCGCGGGACTCGATCTCCCGGAGGCCAAAGTTGAGCAGGATGCCCTGCTTGACCCACTCGTTGACCTGCCAGTCCCCACTTACCGGTTCGGCGGCGCGGACCTCGCCGGCTTCGAGGGCTTCGAGGAACGCGTCGAGTGTGTCGGCGTCCTCGGCGGTGGCGTCGTCGGCGGTGAGGCCGTCGTCGTAGCGATTCCACAGGTTTTCGATGTCGGATTGCAGGCTCATTGGTCGATGACGTTCCCGAAGTCGTACCGGCCGGGCTCTTGGTTTTCGATCCAGACCGCGGCGTCGAGCGCGCCGGCCGCGAAGACGCTCCGGTCTTCGGCGTGGTGTGAGAGTGAGAGCACCTCGTCGTTGCCCGCCGCGATCAGTTCGTGTTCGCCGCGGATGTCGCCGGCCCGGCGCGCGAAGACACCGATCTCGTCCTCGTCACGGGGGGCGTGGCCTTCCCGGCCGTAGACCGGGTCCACGTCGCGTTCCTCCTGGACGGTTTCGAGCATCGTTTTGGCCGTCCCGGAGGGGGCGTCGATCTTCCCGTTGTGGTGGCTCTCCATCAGTTCGAGGTCGTAGTCGGGCACCGCGGGCAGGGCCTCCTCGATGGCCCGGAGCAGGGCGTGAACCCCGCGGGCGAAGTTGGTAGCCTTCAGCAGCGGGACGGTCTCGGCGGTCTCGTCCAGCCGAGCGAAACCATCCTCGTCGAAGCCGGTGGTGCCGACGACCATCCCGACGCCCGCCTCGCGGCAGGCCTCGGCCAGCGACAGCGTGGCCGCGGGGACGGTGAAGTCGACGGCCACGTCGGCGTCGTATTCGGCGAGTGCGTCCGCGGCCTCGCTGGCGTCGACGACGGGCACGCCCTGTACCTCGTCGGGGCCCTCGACGTCGAAGCCGACGACGACTTCCACGTCGTCGCGGTCGGCCGCGGTCTCGATGACAGTCTGGCCCATCCGGCCGGCCGCACCGTTGACCGCGACCCGTGTCATCGCTGGGCCTCCGCCGGCTCGGGGGCAGTCCCGTCGTCCAGATCGTCGAGTACCGCGCGGAGCGCGTCGAGCGTCTCGTCGGTGGCCCGCGAGAGCGGCGAGCGCATCCGCCCGGAGTCGTAGTGGCCGCGGATCTCCATGGCCTCCTTGATCGGAATCGGGTTGCTCTCGGTGAACAGGACCCGGAAGAGTTCGCCGAGTTCGTGGTGGTACTCGCGGGCGCGCTCGTAGTCGCCCGAAAGCGCGGCCCCGACCAGCGCGCAGGTCCGGGCGGGTTCGACGTTGGCCGAGACGCTGATACAGCCGCTGCCGCCGGTGGCGACGATCGGCAGGGTCATCGCGTCGTCGCCCGAGAGGACCTCGAAGTTCTGTTCGCGGGTGCGCTCGATGACCTCGGTGATGCGGTTCATGTCGCCGGAGGCGGCCTTGTAGCCGACGATGTTCTCGTGTTCGGCCAGCGTCACGGCGGACTCGACGGCGATGTTGCGGCCCGTCCGGGAGGGGACGTTGTAGATGATCTGCGGGAGGTCGACGGCGTCGGCGACCTGCCGGAAGTGGTTCTCCATACCGGCGGGTTCGGGCTTGTTGTAGTACGGGGAGATCAGGAGGAGGCCGTCGGCACCGGCGTCGGCGGCGCGTTCGGAGAGTTCCAGGGCCTCGCGGGTGTTGTTGCTACCCGACCCCGCGATGACGGTCACGTCGTCGACGGCGTCGGTGACGGCCTCGATGACTTCGACGTGCTGGTCGTGGGAGAGGGTGGCGCTCTCGCCCGTGGTGCCCATCGGCACGACGCCGTCGACGCCGCGCTGTTCGAGCCACTGGGCGTGCTCGCGGAGTGTCTCGAAGTCGATACTCTCGTCTGCGTGGAACGGCGTGGTCATCGCGGGGAACACGCCGGTGAAGGTGTCGTACGTCATTGCTGTGGTATGTGTGTGTCCTGCGGGATATACTGATCGGACGATGCGCGCGGGACAACGAGTGTGGCCCGCGACGGGGTCGCTACGCCCGCCGTGAGCCTACTGCGCGCGTTTCTTCGGTTTCGCGTGGCGGCGCTGCCGCACCAGCCCCCGAAAACGGACCGCGCCACACCGGTTGCTGGTCGGCGACCCAGCGAGTTCCAGCGTGGCCCGTTGCATACACGAGCGACTGTGACGAGACGACTTAGGCGTTGCGACACTTCCCCGGTGGCCGCCCTCGCCAACCGCTGTGGCCCCGTCCGATAGCCTTTATCCCGCAGGGTCTCCAAGCGTGGGCTATGACTGACGTGCATCCCGGGCAGCGCGTGGCAATGCTCGCCGACGCGCAGAACCTCTATCACACCGCCCGGAGCCTCTATACGCGCAACATCGACTACGCGTCACTGCTTGAAGAAGGCGTCAACGGCCGCGAGCTGACTCGTGCCATCGCGTACGTGATCCGAGCGGAGGCCGAAGACGAGGAGAGTTTCTTCGAGGCGCTGGTCGACATCGGCTTCGAGACGAAGATCAAGGACATCAAGACGTTCGGTGACGGGTCGAAGAAGGCCGACTGGGACGTGGGGATGAGCCTCGACGCGGTGACGCTGGCCGATCACGTCGACACCGTCGTCCTCTGTACCGGTGACGGCGACTTCTCGCGGCTCTGTCGCCACCTGAAACACGAGGGCTGCAAGGTCGAGATCATGGCCTTCCGCGAGTCGACCGCCGAGGAACTGATCGAAGCGGCAGACACGTTCCGCGACCTCAGCGAAGAACAGGAGACGTTCTTGCTCTAGACGGGCTGACCGCCTTCGGAGGTCCCCAGAAGCACCGATCCGGCCGCGAGCAACAGCGCCGCGACGCTCCCGGCGATGGCCGGCAGCGGAATCTGCTGGAGGCCCGTCCCGAGGATCAGCGCCGCACCGATCAGCAACAAGACCGCACCGCCCACGACTTTCGTCGAATTACTTGGCATACTACGCCGAAGTATGTAATTCTCGCGTATAAATCCATCCAAAATCACCAGCGAGACCGATGTTAACTCGTGACGGGGAGTGGGTAGAACGACAATTGGTGACATGGTTCACAGACTCCGTCGCGGGTGGAAGGTGTTTAGTCGCTGGCTCGGGAACGGGGAGGCGATGAACGACGAGGACGGGCGGATGCTCCGCCGGGTCGCGGACTACCAGTTCGGTGCGGGCGCGGGCGCGGCACTCTTTCCCACCGAGGAGGATCTGGAGGTCTATCGGACGACATCTGGCCGACCACAGCAGGTGGTCGCCGACGCCGGTCGACTGGTGACCTACGCCGTGGAGGGACGGTTCACGCTCAGTCCGGCCGGCGCGCGGCGGCTGCTCGACGCGCTCGACGGCCCGACACACCGCGTCGTAGTCGGCGAGGAGAGCGACCCGTTCGTCCGGGAGGGTCGCAACACCTTCGCGAAGTTCGTGAAGCGGGCCGATCCGGGGATTCGGCCGGGCGACGAGGTGGCGGTCGTCCGTGACGACGACACCCTGCTCGGTGTCGGTCGCGCCGAGCTGGCCGGCGAAGATATGCTCGACTTCGGGACTGGGATGGCCGTGTTCGTGCGCCACGGGGTCGGGCCGGCCGAGGACGAGAGCGGCGAAGCGGACGCGGACGAAGGCGAAGCGAGCTGAGCGGGGCGGTCGCGGTGGCGGTGCGGTTGCGGAGGGTCACACTGCTGTCGGACCGGACGCGGGCCGGCGGCCCGCGTCCGGCTTTTTTCGCCACCGGAAGACTCACTGCGTTCGTCTTCCGAGCCCCCGCTCACTTCGTTCGCGGGGACCACGTTTTTTGGGAGAGGGGTCGCTCTGCGACCCCCTCGTGAAAAAAGGTGGTGCGAAGAGATTTTGAGTGCAGGGCGCAACCTCCCGGGTATGTTCGGAGGAGGCGGCTTCGATCCGCAGAAGATGCAACAGATGATGGACCAGTTCGGCATCGACATCGACGAACTCGACGCCGAGGAAGTCGTCATCCGCACGGCCGACGAGGAACTCGTGTTCACCGACGCGGAGGTCCAGCGGATGGACGCGCAGGGCCAGGAGACCTACCAGGTCATCGGCACGCCCGAGAGTCGCGAACCCGGGGAGGGCTCGGCGATCGAGAGCGGTGGCGGTGACGACGACGGTGGTTCCGGTGGGATCCCGGATGCCGACATCGAGATCGTCGCCAACCGCGCCGGTGTGAGCGAAGACGACGCCCGCGAGGCCCTCGAAGCGGAGGACGGCAACCTCGCGGCGGCCGTCGAGCGCCTGGAGTAACGTGGCGCTCTTGCTGGTCCGGGCCGACCGGGAGTACCTGCTGGAGCGTGGCGAACGCCTCGAGACGGATCTGGGGATCCTCGACGTGCCGGAAGACGCCGCGGCGGGAGACGTCGTCACGACGCATCTCGACGAGGCGTTCACGGTCCGTGAGCTGCGGGGCCCGGACTGTTTCAACCACTTCGAGCGCACGGGCGCGCCGATGATGCCACGCGACGTGGGGCTCATCATGGGCCACACCGGCGTCTCCGAGGGTGACACGGTACTGGACGCGGGGACAGGGACCGGCGTCCTCGCGGCGTATATGGGCCGAGCGGGGGCCGACGTGATCACCTACGAACAGGACGCCGACTTCGCCGAGGTGGCCCGGGAGAACATGGCGCTGGCCGGCGTCGCCGATCAGGTGGAGGTGCGGACGGGCGACGTGACCGAGCACCTCGACGTCGGGCCGGTGGACGTGCTGACGCTGGACACCGAGGACGCGGCGACGGTGGTCGAACACGCTGCGGACCTGCTGACGCCGGGCGGGTGTCTCGCGGTGTACTCGCCGTTCGTCGAGGGGACCCGCGAGGTCGCCCGGACCGCACGCGGCGTCGGGCTGGAGGGGGTCGAGACGCTGGAGACGATCCAGCGGGAGATGGACTTCGACGACCGCGGGTCGCGGCCGTCGACCGCGGGGGTCGGCCACACCGGTTTCCTGACCTTCGCCCGCAGGGAGTGAGCCATGCCCGACCGACGCGGTCCGGATCGACAGGGCCTGCTCGGAGTGGTCGACGGCGCGCTCACGATGGCGACCGCGCCCGCCGTGGAGGCGGCCGCCAACCTGCTGGTCGATCTCGACGGCGCGCGCCTGCGACTCCCCTCTGTCGGCGGACCGGTCCACATCGAGATCGAACGGTTCCGCGAGGCGGCCCGGATCGTCCGGGCGGAGGGGGAGACGCTGGAGCGACTCGACGCGACGCTGCGGACCGGCGGGTACACGGCGGAGGTGTACGTCGGTGAGACGCGGGTCGCGTTGCTCGGGGTCGGTGCGGATCCGGGACGCGTGAGCCGGTGGCTCGGTGACGGGCGGACGGAGTTACTGGCACGCGGGGTCGTCGCGGCGGCCGTTCGCCGGCGCTAGCGGACGGCCTTGACCAGGGTGAGCAGTTCCTGCCGGAAGGAGTCGGGATCGATGTCGATACCGGGGATCGAGATGCCCAGCAGGTCCGACAGCGACGCCGCGGGGTAGGCACCGCCGGCCAGCCGGAACTCGCCGCCGTTGGACCAGACGGCGAGGTACCCCTCGACGGGCACGTCGACGACGCTAGTCTCGATGGACGCCTCGTAGGCCTGCAACGAGGCGCGGTCGCCGGTCGCGACGCGGATGCGGTCGTGGCCGGCCTTCGAGACTTCGCCGAAGCCCCGATCCCGCAGTCGGGTCTTGAACACGCTGTTTGCCTGCGTGCGGACGGTAGTGAAGACGGCCGCGGGGCCGACGGCCGGGGGCAGTGCGGGCGTGAACTCCAGTCGGGTCGCGAAGAAGAATCGCCACATCCGGTCGACGGAGCCGCCGGTGAGACTGCTGACCGTGGACCGGAGGTCCTGATCGTCGTAGACCGCGGTGTGGCCGACGACGCGGGCGACCGGTAACTCGAAGACGGTCTCGCTCGACCTGTCGGTGACGGCCCAGCCGTCGAGTTCGTCGTCGGGTACCCGCGGGGTCCCGTCACCGCTCATCCGTCAGTGATCGTCCTCACGCCACTTGTGTTCACACTCGGTGCAGGTGAAGAACCGCGTTTCGCTCTCGTCGGCGGCGCGGATCTGTTTCATCTCCCAGAACGCACGGTCGTTGCCACACTCGGGACAGTGGGCAGCGGTCGTCGGGCCCATATCCTCGGCGTCGACTTCCGAGGTGTCGATCACCTCGCTCTCCTCCTGGGACTGGGTGGAGGTCATCGCCGCCTCGTTTTCCGAATCGCGAGGCGCCTCGTAGCCACAGCTCCCGCAGATCCACATTCCGTCGTCGGTTTTCATCATCGAACCGCACTCGTCACAGAACTCCATGTTAGCTACCAGTTACAGGATGCCCCCCTAAAACCCCCTCGGATCCCACAGACCGCGATCCGCGACCACTCCCTCGACCGGCGGGAACCGCCGAGCGTGACCACAACGATCATACGAGGAGCGTCCCCGTGTGTGGACAGATGTTCGGGACGGACCGTCGGGTGCTGGTGCTCGCGCTAGCACGCATGGCCGACGCGGTCGCCAACTCGTTTCTGATCGTCGTCCTGCCGCTGTTTATCGCCAGCGGCGGCGTCGACATCTCGGGACTGGTCGGAACCAGCGTCCCGGTCGTCGGTCTGGCGGTCACCGAGGAACTCCTGATCGGCGTCGTCCTCTCGCTCTTTGGCCTGCTCAACAGCTTCGGCCAGCCCTTCACCGGGCGGCTCTCCGACCGGACGGGGAAACGGAAGCTGTACGTCCTGCTGGGGCTGGCACTGCTGGCGGTCGCGTCGCTGGGCTACCTGTACACGGACAGTTACACCGTCATCGTCGTCCTCCGGATGCTCCAGGGCGTCGGCGCAGCGTTCACGATTCCCTGTACCATCGCGCTGGTGAACGAACTCGCCACCGAGACCAGCCGCGGCGGGAACTTCGGCGTGTTCAACACCTTCCGCCTGCTCGGGTTCGGGTTCGGGCCTGTCGTCGCCGGCACGGTCGTCGAGGCCGGCCCCTACCGGTTCCCGGTCGTCGGCGGTCTCTCGGGGTTCGACGCGGCCTTTCTGGTCGCCGTCGTGGGTGCCCTGGTGAGTTTCGGACTGGTGAGTCTCCTGGTCTCGGACCCCGAAGAGACGAACGCGACCGCGGGCGACGAACTGGGGCTCGCCATCCGGGACCCGAACGGCCGGCACCTGCTCGACCCGGTCTTCGCCATCGCGGTCGCGACGCTGTGTCTCTCGGTCGGCATCGCCCTCTTTGCCACCCTGCAGGGCCGAATCAACGCCCGGCTCGGGCAGGCACCGGTCCTCTTTGGCCTCCAGTTCGCGGCGGTCGTCATCGCCAACGTCGTCTTCCAGATCCCCATCGGCCGGGCCAGCGACAGGTACGGGCGCAGACCCTTCCTGCTGGTCGGGTCGGCCCTGCTCGCGCCCGCGGTTCTCGCGCAGGGACTCGTGACGACACCGGCCGGAATGCTCGCCGCCCGGACGCTCCACGGCGTCGCTGTCGGGATGGTGTACGCGCCGGGGCTGGCGCTGGCCGGCGACCTCACCGGCGAGGGTCAGTCCGGGACCCAGCTGTCCCTGCTGACGATGGCCTTCGGTCTCGGGACGGCCCTCGGACCCCTCCTGTCGGGCTATCTCGTCCGCTTTGGCTTCGTCGTGCCGTTCGCGTTCGGCGGTGCACTCGGACTGGTCGCGCTGCTCCTGGTCTACACGCAGGTCGAGGAGACGCTCCCGGATGCCGGCGGGGCGGCCGAGGCGGTCCCGCAGGACTGACCGGCCGGTGGGCCCAGCGCCACCGGGACAACAGCTATCACCGTGCCGTCACTTGAGACAGGCGTGAGCCAGATCGCACAGCTCTCGGAACTGGTAGTGGGGTCGTTCGAGGCGTTCGTCGCCGGTCTCGTCGGTGCGATCCCCCAGTTGCTCGGGGGCCTCGTCTTCGTCGTCCTCGCGTATATCGGTATCAAGGTCGTGACGACCGTTCTCCGGTCGGTCCTGTCCAGAACCACGCCCAGAGAGCAGGGACTCGTCGTCGATCTGGTCGTCCTGATCGTCAGCATCTTTCTGTGGTTCGGGGCCGGCCTCGCATTGCTGAACATCGTCGGTCTCGGCGACCTCGCGGCGAGTCTCGGGACCGCCGTCGGCTTCATCGCACTGGGGGTCTCCTATGCCCTCTCGGAGATGATCGAGGACACCGTCGCCGGCGTCTACCTGCTCCGGGACCCCGACTTCAACCCCGGAGACACCGTGACGATGACCGCCGGGACGGGCGTCGTCGCCGAGATCGGGCTCCGGAAGAGTCGGTTCGACCTGGAGAACGGCGACCGACTGGTGGTCGCCAACAGGGACGTGGAGAAAAAGTGGACGAAAACGGCGGAGTGACGGACACCTGACGGGCGGTGACGGACTCAGTTGTTGGCCTGCCAGTCGTCGCAGGCTTCCATATCCGACATGACCTCCGTGTGGAGGGTGCAGGCCGGCCGGATCTCGCCGTCGGCCCGGACGTACTGGAAGTGCTCGCAGTTGCCACAGTAGGCGTCGGGCTGGCCGCGGGTCTCGGCGGCCTCGACGACCTCGTCGGGGACCGGTTCGGCGTCGTCCATCCCGCTCCCCTGGGCGGCCGCACCGCCGTCGCTCGCGGCGGTCTGGCCGCCGGACGGAGGGGTCGTCTCCTCGCGTGCGTAGAGCACGTCACCCTCGTCGGCGCTGTTGGTCTGGGTCTCGACTTCACCGTCCGGGTTCTGCCCGAACAGGCCGATACCACCCAGTCCAGGGACGGAGCCGGAGACTTCCAGGATGCGGGTGGTTCCCTCCTCGGTCACCTCCATGCGGACCGTGCCGCCGGGGTCGGTGCGGGTCTTGAAGTTGGCGACGGCGACGAACAGGCACCAGAACAGCGTGATCGTCCCGAGGAAGTAGACGACGACCACGGGCAGGGTGAGGTCCGGGCCGGTCCCGGAGCCGACCCACTGGTAGGGGTAGGCCTCCCGGAAGAGGACGACGCCGAACACGGAGAGGCTCGCGCCGATCACGGCCGCCGCCCGGGCGCGCCGCGAGGCGGGGAGGACGGCGAAGCTCCCGAGGAACGCCGCGGGCAACCCCAGGCCCGCGAGGACGCCGGCCAGTTCCCGCGCACCGAAGGTCGTGAGGCCGAGCTGGTCGGCCAGTCCCGTCGTCGCGACGACGATGGCGGTGACGACCATCACTGCTCCGAGACCGAACAGCGACAGGCCGAGGAATCGCCGGCGTCGACCCGCGACGCCGCCGACGCCGCCGTCGTAGACGTCCGTCAGGTTTGCCATGCGGGGCGGTACGTGACCAGTCCACAAAACAACCCGTCAGACACGCGGCAGACGGCCCGGTCAGTATCCCCGGAGCGTCTCGACACTGATCGGGACGTAGTGGTTGTCGCCCTCGATTTTCGGGCCATCCGGTGAGACTCTGAGGTGGTATTGATGGTCCGCATCGACCGAGTACACCAGCGTGCCGCTGACTTCTTCACCGGGTTCGAGGCGGATGTCGTTCTCGTAGATGTGAAACACATCGTTGTCGACGCCCGGGTCGTACCCGACGACATCCGCCCGGAAGCTCGGAGAGTACACGTCGTCGTGGTCGGCGGTGACGAGTGCGACGACGCCCCCGCTCCGTCCCTCGACCATGACCGAATCGTTGCCGACGTTCTCGAAGGTCACGGACACGAGGAGAAACACCTCGTCGGTGGGTGTCATGGGCGTCGAGTCGCCGACGGGGTCGGCACCCAGGAGCGCTCGCGCGCCGGTGACGTTGGCCCGGAGCTTCCCGTCTTCGTGTGCGTTCACGACGAACGACTCGTTCATCTCGTGGGTGACGTTCCCGCGCTCGGCGTCCGTGTCAACGTCGATAGCGACGAGCCACATCGAGGACGCCGCCGCGACGAGGACGACGACCGCGACCACCGGTCCGCGAAGTTCGACGCCCCCGCGCCGTTGGAGTTGCTCCCGGACCGGTGGGAGTGCGAGCAGTCCCGCGCCCACGGCGAGCGCGCCGGGGAGCGGGAGCTTCTGTGCGGTGACGAGCCCGAACAGGACGAGAAAGACGCCCACACACCAGACCACGAGTCGCCGCGCGGAAACGTCGATCCGCAGTCGTCGTCGCGTCGGCGGGAAGACGTACAGCCCCAGCAACAGGATGACGACACCGACCGGCGGTGCGCCGATCAGCGAGAGTGCGCCGAGTGCGAGCAACACCAGTCCGCCGACGTATGCCAGCCGTCCTTTGAGATTCCAACGCACGGGCGAAGGTGGCGTATCCGGCGACTAAAAGCCTGTTACTCGGTGTTCGCGCCGTCCGGGTGCGACTGACGCCCGGTACGCGTCCTCGCATCGACCCGGGAGTGACTGCCGACAAACCGAAGGGCCACGGGGTGAAACCCACGGGCACTGGGGACTACAGTTCAGTATGGTCACAGCGCTCGTCGTCGTCGGCTTGCTCGTCGCAGCGTTCGTCGGGTACAACATCGGTGGCTCGTCGACCGGGGTCGCGTTCGGCCCGGCGGTCGGCAGTCGGATCGTGCGGAAGACCACTGCGGCGGCGCTTTTCACCCTCTTTGCATTCGTCGGGGCCTGGACCGTCGGGCGCAACGTCATCGACACCATGAGCGACGGGATCGTCCCCGCCGCGCAGTTCTCACCGACGGCCAGCGTGGGCGTTCTCTTTTTTACCGGGCTCGCACTCCTGATCTCGAACATCTATGGCGTCCCCGCTTCCACGTCGATGACCGCGGTCGGTGCCATCGTCGGGCTGGGGCTGGCGACCGGGACGCTCGACGCGGCACTGATGTTCACCATCGTCTCGGCGTGGATCGTCGCGCCGCTGATCGGCTTCGGTGTCGGTGCCGCCATCGGCCGCTATCTCTACCCCCACCTGGACGCCAGGCTCTCCTTTGGCCGGATGCGCGACCCGCTGTTGCGAATCGACCGGTCCGGATTCGTCCCGCGGCCCGGACTCAACGAGAACGCCTCCACGCGGGACCTGATCGGTGCCGCCCTCGTCCTCGTGATCGCCTGTTACATGGGCTTCTCGGCAGGGGCCTCGAACGCGGCCAACGCCGTCGCACCGCTGGTCGGCAACGGCTCGATCACCATGAACCAGGGCATCCTGCTGGCGGTCGGAACTATCGGCCTCGGCGGGTTCACCATCGCCCGGCGGACGCTGGCGACCGTCGGCAACGACATCACCGACCTGCCGATTCTGGCGGCACTGATCGTCTCGCTCGTCGGCGCGACGATCATCACCGTCCTCTCACAGCTGGGGATCCCGGCGAGTCTCGCGGTGAGTACCACCTGCTGTATCATCGGCCTGGGCTGGGGCCGGGCCAGCCGGACCGCGACGCTGGCGGAGCTGGCGAAGCCGACACCACCGGGCGAAGGGGAGACGGACCTCGCCACGGGGTCGCTCGCCACCTCGCCGGCCGGCGAGGAGAGTGCCGGGCCGACGGTCGGGCAACTCGCGACCGGCGAGGCCGAAGCGCCGACCGAACCCCCGGAGAACCCCGACATTCCCGGGATCGGGAACGAAGCGCCCGAGGAAGTGACCGCCGAGAGCCTGTTCGATCCGGCGGCCACGGCCCGGATCGTCACGCTGTGGATCCTCTCGCCCGTGGTGTCGGTCGTGGGCTCGTACATCCTGTTCGCCCTGCTGCTGTGACCCAACACGTTTGTCGCCACCCGTCGTAGGGACCGTATGGACGTACTCGTCCCCATGGACGACTCCGAGATGGCCGAACACGCCCTCGAATACGCACTCGACGTGTTCGACGACGCCGAGATCACCGTACTGACGGTCGTCGGCGAGCCGTCGATCATGTGGGGTGAGGCGGCGGCGATCGCGATCGCCGACGATATGCAGGAAGCGGCCGAGGAACACGGCCAGACGGTCGCGGACCGGGCCGGCGAGATCGCGGCCGACCACGACACCGAGGTCGACGTGTCGGTCCGGACCGGCCACCCGTCACGAGCGATCCTCGACGCCGCCGAGGACTACGACACCATCGTCCTCGGGAGCCACGGAGGATCGGTGGCCGACCGGCTGATGGTCGGCAACGTCGCGGAGACGGTGTTCCGGCGAGCGCCGGTTCCGGTGACGGTCGTCCGCTGAGACTACGTAGGCCGAGCCTACTCGGACGCTACACCACCGCCAGAACCGCCCTGAGGGGTGCCGGGAGGTGTACCCAACCGCTCAGGACAGCAGTGTCGAACCGTCGAAGGCGGTCCGGTCGTACTCGATGTCGAGCAGGTCCATCAGCGTCGGCGCGATGTCCAGCAGGTCGGCGTCGTCGATGCGTGCGTCGGGGTCGTCGACGAACAGACAGGCGTTGTCGAAGCTGTGCATCCCGTTACGTGGTCCCTTCCCGAAGACGTCGTCGTCGCCCTTGAACCCGGACTTGAGATCGAAGCCGTGGTTCGGGACGACCACGAGGTCGGGCGCGATGTCGTCGTGGTCGCCGCGGAAGGCGTCTTCCCGGGTGACCACGCGGTCGGCGACCTTGTTGCCGTCCGGCCCTTCCAGGGCTTCGAGTTCGGCCTGGAGTTCGTCCCGGACGGCCTCGTACTCGTCCTCGGGGACGCTCCCGCGGGGCTCGCGGTCTTCGAGGTTGATGTAGAAGCGGCCGGGAATTAGCGAGTAGGCCTTCGTCTCCTCGGCGATGTCGCCGAGTTCGTCGTGATCGTCGTCCTCGTAGCTGAGCCAGCCGTTCTGGGAGAGCCACTCGTTGCAGTGGACCTCGTAGTTCAGCGTGGTGAAGCCGTGGTCGGAGGCGACGACCATCGTCACGTCGTCGGGGAGGAGTTCGCGCATCTCGCCGAGATACTGGTCGACCTTGCGGTAGAACTCCAGGAACTCCTCTTTGTACTCGCCGTCTTTCTCGTAGTCCTCGAACAGGAAGTGGTTGACACGGTCGGTCGTCATGTAGACGCCGAAAAACAGGTCCCAGTCGTCCTGTTCGACGTAGTTTTTGAACGCCTCGTGGTTGCGGTCGATGGTCTCGTGGGCGTCCTCGATGAAGTCGGACTTGTCGTCGTCGTGGCCCAGTTTGGCGTTGACGTCGATGCGGTAGTCGATATCCTCCAGATAGTCCCGGAGGTCGTCCGGGTAGGCCGCCTTGTCGATGCCGGGCGAGAGAAAGCCCGAGACCATCCGCTGGACGTCACGTTGGGGCGGGAACGTCACGGGGACGTTCATCACCGTCGCCTGCCGGTCGGCGTCGTGAACGCGATCCCAGATCCGGGTGGCCTGTACGTCCCGTCCCATCGGGACGTACGTGTCGTAGGAGCCGACCTCCCGATCCTGGAACCCGTAGACGCCGGTCTCGCCGGGGTTGACGCCGGTCGTCAACGACGGCCAACAGGCGCTCGATTCGGGGGGCACGATGCTGTCGATGGCCCCCGCACTCCCCTCGTCGGCCAGCGCCGCGAGGTTCTCGAACTCGTCGAAATGCTCCGAAAGCATACTGTACGGAACCCCGTCGATGCCGAAGAACGCGACACGGGGGCCGTCGTCGCCACGAAGCCGGTCGAACAGACCCATACCGCTCGTTACCGGGACCGGGCACAAGAAGCTTCTTTTCGCGGTGGAATATCGGCGGCCATCCGGGACACCGGCAAAACCTGTCCTTACTCCCGCTCCGTCTCGTCGACCGACGGCTCTTCGCGGGATTCGAAGTTCTCGGGAACCACGGTCGCGTGAAACATACCGGCGGACTGGTGATCGGTCGCCATCACATTCGGAGGTACGACAGCCGTGTCCAAATAATTACCCATAATCATAATACATCGGGTGGTGGGGCGTGCATAACTGAGAGGTATGCCACGGGACATCGACGGTCGCTCCCCGCTGTGTGGACGACGAGTTCTCGCCTCGCCCCCGCGAACGGTCGGGCGGGCGGGAGTTGTCGAATCGTGGCGCTCGTTTCCGGTTTCCCTTGCCGGAAGCTCGGGTAGGTTGCCGAGTGGGGACCGATACTCTAGGCTTTCCACCCGCGGTCGAGGAGCGGCCCGGCGTGACCGTCCCCCGTCTCGGTCGCTCGATCGACAGATCAGTTGTAGAACGGTCGTAACACCGTCCTGTCTCCCGAGCGGCCGGATCGGGGGGACACACCTCGGAAAAAACGGAGCTATACTAATCCGGGTCGCTGTCAGGGTGTGGGTATGGCCACAGACAGCGCGCTGGTGTTGACCAGCCAGAAACAGAGCGGGCTGGCTATCGTCCGGTCGCTGGGGCGTCGGGGTGTCCCGGTCGTCGCCGGCGGTCCGTCCGCGCCCACGCTGGGGATGCGCTCGCGGTTCAGCGACGGCCGGTACGTCCACCCGGATCCCGAGGCGGGGGCACAGCGCTTTCTCGACGATCTGCTCGCGTATCTCGACGACACGACCCACGAGTACGTGTTCGGGCCGACCGACTGGATGACCTCGTTGCTCGCGAAACACCGCCCGGAGATCGAGGCGACCGGGACCTGTCCGGCGGTCGAAGACTGGGAGACTTTCCGTCGGGTCTTCGACAAGGGCCGCCTGTTCGAGCGCCTGGCCGACGTGGACGTGCCGTGTCCGGAGACACACGCGCCCGAAACCGTCGCCGACGTGGCGTCCATCGCGTCCGACCTGTCCTATCCCGTGGTCGTGAAACCGCGGAGCAAGACCTTCTGGGACGACGAGGGCCGGTACGCGACCTATCTCGTCGACGACCGGAACTACGCGGGGTCGCCCGCGGAACTGCGCGAGACCTACCGATCGCTGTTGGCCGAGGAGCCGAAACTCCGTGCGTGGCCGCCCATCGTCCAGGAGTACGTCCCCGGCGAGACGACGACGACGGTCGTACTGGCCGAGGATGGCGAGGTCCGGGCACACTTCCAGGAGCGACGGCTCCGAACTGTCCCGCCGTCGGGGGGCAGTTCCGCACTGCTGGGCGTCGTCGACGACCGGCGGATGTACCGGTACGCCGAACGCGTGATCGGAGCGTTCGACTGGACCGGCCCCGCTCAGGTCGAGTTCATGGAACGGCCGGACGGCGAGTACGTACTCATCGAGGTCAACGGCCGCTACTGGGGATCGCTGCCGTTCGCCATCAACTGCGGTGTGGACTTCCCGTGGCTCCACTACCGACAGCTCCGGGGCGAGTCCGCTCGCCACGACGGCGACTACCGGACCGACGTGACCCAGCGCCGCACCCGACAGGATCTGGAGTGGCTGGGCCACCAGCTCGCCGAGCGCAACTACCGGGCGCTGGGCCCTTTCCTCGCGGATGTCGTGCGTGCCGACCACACTTTCGTCTCGCTCCGGGACCCGCTGCCGACGCTGTGGACACTGCGACAGGTTCCGGAGACACTCCTGAACATGGAGCCGTCGGCCCTCGAGACGAACGATGCGACGGCCGGTGTGGAACGGACGCGTCGCTCGGTGGCGGGTGACGAGCGAAAGAACGCAAACGCGGGAGAGCCCCGTTAGAAGTTCTCCTCGTAGAGGTCCATCGCGTGCTCGATGGCGTCCATCGCCGCCTGCTTGTCCTCCCAGCCCTGCGTCTCGACTTCCTTGCCTTCTTCGAGGTTCTTGTAGGTCGCGAAGAACTCGTCGATCTCGTCGAGTTGCTGCTGGGGGATGTCCGAGAGGTTCTGGATGTGATCGAAGCGCGGGTCCTCGGTGGGGACGGCGATGACCTTGTCGTCCTGTTCGCCGTCGTCGTCCATCTTCATCAGGGCGACCGGACGGGCCTCGATGACACAGCCGGGGAACGTCTGGTCCTCGACGAGGACCAGCACGTCGAAGGGGTCCTCGTCGTCGTAGTACGACTGCGGGATGAACCCGTAGTCGGAGGGATAGTGCACGTTGCTGTGGAGGACCCGGTCCAGCACCACGCCGGGGACGTCCTTGTCGTACTCGTACTTGTTGCGCTCGCCTTTCAGGCACTCGACGACCGCGTAGATCTCTTCGGGCGGGTTCGGCCCGGTTTCGAGGTCTTCCCAGAGGTTCGTCATCACCTGCCCGTGCGACAGCGGGCCAAAAAGTACTTTCGTAATCCGTGCCGAGTACGATGTGACTCCCAATTTTCCGTCAGCGGCCCACGCCACGCGGCACGAGCGTGTCTCCCGTGGCACTGGCCGCACCCGTCATCACTGGCTTGTATCCTTTACGAATAAGAAATCAGACACAAGGGTGTCTGAAACGCCCCACCAGCGTACAGCACTATTCATTCCAACACAAATCTGCAAGGAGAAATCACACCACACTGGCCTCAAATCCAAAGGAACGCCGTTCGAGTTAACAAGCGTTAAATGGCTTGGTGACATTTAGCTAAGTATGTCAGAGTCACAAACTGTGGAGGCAGACCTGGAGGTCGCGCGCGAACTCACGGCGTTTCAGCGTAACATTCTGGTCATCCTGAGCGAGGAACCCCGATACGGGCTCGCGATCAAGCGCGAACTCGAAGCCTACTACGACTCGGAAGTCAACCACGGGCGGCTCTACCCCAACCTCGACGACCTCGTCGAGATGGGGCTCGTCGAGAAGAGCGAACTCGACAAGCGGACCAACCAGTACTCGCTGACCGAGGCCGGTCACGACGTACTGCTCGACCAGCTCTCTTGGATCTTCGGCCGGTTCGTCACGGACGACAGTCGGGCCGACGAGCTCGAAGCGCTCATCGACGAGCAGCGCTAGAAGGAGTCAGCGACGTCGAGAGTGAGCTCGACCGATCGGTCGATCCGGGCTCGCTGTTCATCGCTCGGCCACGCGTTGCGCGGGAAGTACTCGGTTACGAATTCTGCTATTTCGTCGTCGGTCGCGGCGTCGATGGGCTTGGCGTAATGGTTGTGCATGAACGCGGCCAGCGCCGCGGCGTTCTCGCCGTGGACATCGCCGTGTTCCTCGGCGACGGCCTCCGCGATGGCGCGGTTGCGCTGTGCGACGGCGTCCCAATCCTCGCCGTCGCCCGGCCCGCCCAGCGGGCGTTCGATCCCCCGGTCCACGTCCTCGACTACATCCATCTGGACCACGCCGTCGTCGAGCCACTCCTCGGGATGGAGCACGAGCGTGTCGTGGCCCTCGTCCTCGCGGACGCGGGCGGTGAACTCGTGGTCGGCGAGCAGCGATTCCCGGCGGTCCCGGTAGGCCGCTGCTTCCTGTTCGTCGACAGCCGCCCGCGCCAGCCGCGTGAGCCGTTCGACTTCGTCGAGCACGTCCTGTGGGACCTCGGTGGACTCCTCGATGGCCTCGTCTGCCTCGTCGTCCAGTTGCGCGACCGGCGCGTCCTCGGGGTCGGGTGTCTCGTCAGTCATCGTCGAGTGCGTCGTTTGCAAGTTCGTCGGCGCGTTCGTTTATCTCCCGCGGTACGTGGGTCAGCGTCCAGTCGTCAAAGCCCGCCAGCAGTTCCCGGACCGTCACCCGGTGTTCGCGCAATTGCGGGTCGTTGGCGTCGTACTCCCCCCGAACCTGCTTGACGATCAACTCGGAGTCACCACGCACCTCGACCGTATCGAATCCGAAGTCCCGGGCGACTTCCAGCGCCTTCGTCAGCGCCTCGTACTCGGCCTGATTGTTCGTGGCTCGGCCGATCCGCTCGCCACCCTCGGTGACGATGCCGCCGTCCGTGACGATTACCCACCCGACGGCCGCCGGCCCGGGATTGCCGCGGCACGCCCCGTCGAAGTAGACGTGTGCACGGCCGCCCTCCTCCCGGAGCAGGGCCTCGATGGCCTCCGGAGACCCACCCTGCACGACGACCTTGTCGTCGTAGGCAACGGCCGTGGCTCCCCCGTGTGTGGCCCGCCAGCGCTCGTGGTCGGTGTTCCCGTCCTGCACGTCGACGCCGGCGTCGGCCAGCCGCTCGCGGGCCTCGGCCACGTCACACTCGATGACCGGCATTGAAGTTCACTCACCAGTGGCCGGGCTTACCGTTTGTGGTCGCCACCGAACGACGCCGGACGTTCCTCCGGTGTAGAGATGGCCGAAATCGAGCCGTAGCGGGGCGAAGCGAACGTCTGACGCACGCGCCACGAACCATAAAGTATTTGTCCAAGGATTTAAGATGCCGCGTGATACTACTATAAAAGTGCGATGACACGGTCCACCCGTCAGCGGGAGCGCGAGCGCGAGGCCGAGACCGAATCAACAGACCAGGAGGGGGTACGTGCCTGTCCGGAGTGTAATTCGGACAACCTGGTAAAAGACGCCGACCGTGGAGAACTGATATGTGACGACTGTGGTCTGGTCGTCGAGGAAGGGAACATCGATCCCGGACCGGAGTGGCGGGCGTTCAACCACCAGGAACGTCAGGAGAAATCGAGGGTCGGTGCCCCGACGACGAAGACGATGCACGACAAGGGGCTGACGACCACCATCGACTGGAAGGACAAGGACGCCTACGGGCGCTCGATCTCCTCGAAAAAGCGGAGCCAGATGCACCGCCTGCGGAAGTGGCAGGAACGCATCCGGACGAAAGACGCCGGCGAACGGAACCTCCAGTTTGCCCTCTCGGAGATCGACCGGATGGCGTCCGCGCTCGGTGTTCCCCGGTCGGTCCGGGAGGTCGCCTCGGTCATCTACCGACGGGCCCTGAGCGAGGACCTGATCCGTGGCCGATCCATCGAGGGTGTCGCCACGTCTGCCCTGTACGCCGCCTGTCGGAAGGAAGGCATCCCGCGCAGTCTCGAAGAGATCTCGGAAGTCTCCCGGGTCGAACGCAAGGAGATCGGACGCACCTATCGATACATCAGTCAGGAACTCGGACTGGAGATGGAACCGGTCGATCCGAAAAAATACGTTCCCCGCTTTTGCTCCGAACTCGATCTCAGCGAGGAAGTCCAGTCCAAGGCCAACGAGATCATCGAGACCACCGCCGAGAAGGGCCTGCTCTCGGGGAAGTCACCCACAGGGTACGCGGCCGCCGCCATCTACGCCGCCTCGTTGCTCTGCAACGAGAAGAAGACCCAGCGCGAGGTCGCCGACGTGGCGCAGGTCACCGAGGTCACTATCCGGAACCGCTATCAGGAACAGATCGAAGCGATGGGCATCCACAGCTAATCCCCGTTCCGCAAACGGCCGGACGGGACAGATTCATAGCCCGGAGCCACCAAGGACGGATAGATGCGCCTCGACGAGTTCATCGAGGACTTCCAGCGCGACGAGGCGGCCGACCTGCGCCGGCTGGCCGAGGAGAAGTCCTACGCGATCACCGAGTACCTGGACGACGTGGAGCGCCAGCTCGACGAGACCGTCCAGGGTGACGCCCTCTTCGGCTCGACGGCCCCCTCGATCTTCGTCGGCCGGTCGAACTACCCCGACGTGTCGACCGGCCTGCTCTCCCCCGTGGCCGGCCCCGAGACCGACCCAACCGACTACGTGACCAGCGGTGAGTGGTACCAGCAGGGCTACTCCATCGACGACGTGTTCCAGCGCCGGACGGGCCTGCTCAACTCGACACGTGCGGCCAAGGTCGACGTGAACGACGTGTGGGACGGCTTCGTCGGCGTCCAGCGCGAGGTCGCCATCGCCGACGAACCCGTCGACGTGGAGATCGGCCTCGACGGCCAGCCGGATCTGGACGTGGATCTCGACGACATCGGCGCGCCGCGTGGCCCCCGGGCCCGCGCTCGTGACGCCGAACTCGCGGAGAACCCCTCCGTGCCGCTGGAGGTCGAGAAGACCCTCGAAGACGACGACTGGCGGGCCGACGGCGCGATGACCTACCTCTACCGGCGCGGGTTCGACGTGTACGAGATCAACAAGATCCTCTCGGCCGGCGCGCTCGGCCAGGGCGCGAACCGCCGGCTGGTCCCGACCCGCTGGTCGATCACCGCCGTCGACGACACCGTCGGTCAGTACCTCCGAGGCACCATCCGCAACGCCAACTCCATCGACACGACGGAGGTCCGGGTCAACGAGTACATGGGCAACACCTACTGGGTCATCATGACGCCCGGCCAGTGGGAGTTCGAACTCGTGGAGCTGAAAGCGCCCGGGAGCATCTGGAACCCCGACCCCGACGCCGGGATGTACATGGCCGCCGACAGCGAGGGCTACGAGGGTCGGACCGACTACGTCGACGAGACCTCCGGCGCGTACTACGCCTCACGGCTCGCTGTGCTGGAACACCTCCAGGAACGCGGCCGACAGGCCAAGGTCCTCGTGGTTCGCCACGCCACCCCCGAATACTGGGCCCCTGTCGGCGTCTGGCAGATCCGCGAGGGGGTTCGGCACGCCTTCGAGCAGGAACTGGGCGAGGCCGAGAGCTTCCGGGACGCGCTCACCGAACTCGCGCCACACTTCCCCATCTCGCTCGCCCAGTTGCGCCGGAAGTCCGAGCTGGTGTCGGGGTTGCAGGCACAGATCACGGACTTTTGAGCCGGGACCGCCAGCGGTTTTGTCGGCAGATGAGACTTTCCGACATGGTCCTGTTCGTCCCCGGCTTGCCCGAACTCCTCGTCTCGGTCGTAGTTCTCCTGCTCAACGCCGCGTTCCTGCTCGGTGTGATCGTCCTCGGCGTTCGGATCGCGGACGCGTCCGTGGACGACCATCCCGAGTCCGAGGAGATCCAGATGCGGGTCGCGCTGCTGGAGCGGAAGGTCGAGCGACTGGAGGCGAAACTCGACGCAGCGGAATCCGACGACCCGACAGAGTGAAGCGCCCGCCGTGAGTACCGGCGCGCATGGTCGCACTCCCAGTTCCGTCGCCCGAAGCCCTCCCTGCCGGTCCGCTGGTCGTTCCCGGCATTCCAGGTGGGCCGGAGCTGTTCGTGATTCTGCTGATCGCGATTCTGTTGTTCGGCCTCCCGCTGGTACTCGTCGCCGGCGGATACGTCTATCTCCGCCGGGACGAGAGTATCGAGGAACTGGAGCAACGCATCGCCGACCTCGAAGCCGAACGAGCGGCCGGCAACGACGAACCCACTGGGAGGGAAGACGAGCAGTCCTAGAGGTTCTCGAAGGCTTCGTCGACGAGTTCGCCCGTCGTCGCGACGATATCGGCCCACTCCTCGTCGTCTTCGGCCAGCCCGAGCAGGCGCGCGACGCGCATGATCGAGAGGTGGTAGACTTCCTGTTTACCGGGTTCGACCTCACGGACGACGACGTTACACGGCATCAGGCCGCCGAGTTCGATGCACTCGTCGAGCGCGCGGTCGGCCACTTCGGGGTTACAGGCCCCGAGGACGTAGTAGGGATCGCGGTCGGCACCGATCTTCTCGGCCAGCAGATCCGAGACGGAGAACTCCACGGCGACGCCGAAGCCAGCGTCGGCGAACGTCTCGCGGGTGTGTTCGATGGCCGCCTCGTGGTTCATCTCCAGGGTCGCGCGTTTCTCGCCGATGTCACCGGACTCGATCAGACTGGGGTCTATCGGTAGCGTCATCGTCGATAGACAATCGCCGACGGGGGAAAAAGGTACCTCGGTCGTGTGACGGGGGCGACAGTCCGCGATCGGAGCGGGCGCGCCGTCACTCCGCGGTCGGGACGGGACCGGTGCCGATCACGTCGCGGACCGACTCCTCGAACTCCTGGCGACGCTGGAAGTAGGTCTCCTCGACGTCGTCGAGTACGTCGCCGAGTTCACGGGGCCCATCGGGTGTCCTGATGGTCGTGTCGCCCTCGCGCTGCTGGACGTAGCTCTTTTTCGCGCCCCACATCAATCGCGCCGAGACCTGCGCCAGCGGCACGCCCTCGACGGACTCGCCGTCGCCGAGTTCGACGGCGGGCCCCTCGTCTTCGGATTCGTCCTCAGCCATGCGCACGTCTTCTCGGGGACGCTGATTAGTTGTTTCGAAGACCTGCGAGACGAACACCGACACCGAAAACCGTCGCCCGCCTTACATCAGATCGTCGAGTTCGTCGTTCTGGAAGGCGTCTCTGGCGCTCTCCGTGGACTCTTCTTGCTGTTGGCTGGCCTCGCGGGCCCGATCCATGAACTCCTGGACGCGCTGGGAGCGTTCGACCCCGCCCAGCAGGACCAGCGCGGCGATGCGGTCGCTACTGAGTGGGAAGTCCCCACCCCGGACTTCGAGGCTACCGGTCTCCTCTTCGAGCCACTTGCGGGCGCGTTCGACACCTTTGCGGGCGATGCGGTCGGGGTGGCCGGCGATCACGAGGAGGGCTTTGTCGGCTTCGACTGCCTGGGGGAGGGAGGTGCCGGTGAGGAGGGCTTTCCGCGCGGTGGAGGTGATGGCGTTGATGTTCTCGCCGGCGTCCTCGTCGGCCAGCGCGGAGGCGTATCCCAGCGAGGCGATGCCGCCGTTTTTGAGCGTGTTGATGATCTCGCTGGAGTCGACGACCGATTCGCCGACGCCTTCGACGATCTCACCGGCCGCCAACAGCAGGCCGACGCGCTCGGCGATGCGGTCGTTGATGGCCGAGAAGCCCTCCTCGATGCTCTCGTCGGAGGTCTTCCAGGCGTCGTTGTCGATAACCAGCACGGAGTCGGCCTCTCTCGTGAAGGTCTTGAGCGAGCGGCCGGCGTTGGCCTGGTAGATCGCACCCTCGTCGCGGCCGGGGAGGACCGCGAGGCCGTAGATCGGCATCGTGTACACACGCTTGAGTTCGCGGGCAAGCATGGGTGCGCCGCCGCTTCCGGTCCCGCCGCCCAGACCGGCGACGACGAAGACGGCGTCGGCCTGGCTGGTGACACGGCCGTCGAGTTCGTCCATGACCTCGGTGGCCTCGGCCTGCATGATCTCGGCCCCGAGCTCGTTGTCGCCGCCGACGCCGTGTCCTTTCACTCTGTCCTGTCCGATCAGCATCGTGTCGATGTCGATATTCTGCAGGTCCGCACGCGCCGTGTTGACCGCGAAGGCACCCTGGACCGCCTCGAATCCGCGGTCGTAGTCGAATTCCGCGAGGGCCTGCGCGATCTTCCCTCCTGCTTGTCCGACACCAATCAGGACGACTTTCATGTGCGCATAGAGGTGAGGCCGGGTAATCAAAGATGGGGATGACAAAAGCGCGAGAAGTTCCGATCACGCCGACCCGACCGTTCAAATACGAGGACGGGAGCAGCGGCGAGTATGGACGGAGACGACGTGGAGGCACGGCTCGAAGCGGTCGAACGGACACTCGCCGACGGGGACGCGGACCTGACGGCAGTCGCCGAGGCCGCCGAACGCGAGCACGAACTCGACGAACTGCAAGCGCGACTCGACGACCTCGAATCCCGGCTCACGAACCTGGCCGCCAGTGTCCAGGCGGTCCGGGGGTACGTCGGCAACGTGCGGACCGTCAACCGCGACGTGGAACGGCGAGCCGACGCCGCCCTCGCCAAGGTCGAGGAGCTGGAGCGCCACAGACCCGACCGTGGCCGTCGAGAATCCGACGGCGACACCGCCGCGTCGAGCCAGCCGACGCCGGATCGAGCGCGGACCGACGGGCGGGACGACGATCCACCCGAGTCACCCGGAGACATCGCGCGGCGGATCACCGGCCGAGACGACGAGCAGCGAGACCGACGGCGAGCGCGTGATGAGCGTCGGCGTGACGGCAGGGGACGCAAACGAGAGGGAGAGAGACGGCGACAGTCACGGGACCGGAGTGGGGGCCCCGCCGGATCGAACGCGGGCGACGACGAGGACGGACTCCTCTCGGGCCTGCGCGACGCGTTCTGATGCTCCGAGCGGTCGTGGCGGTCGTCCTCGCGTCGGCGCTGCTCGCGGCCAGTCTGCCGGGGATCGAACTCGCGGCCCGCGAGCGCAGCGAGGCGACGCTCACAGCCGAGGCCGACCGGCTCCGGACGGCGATCGTGGACCTCCGACAGCGCGAGAGTGCCGTCGGTTCGGGAGCGGGCGCGCGCCGGGTCGTCGCGGTCGAACTCCCTGCACGGTCCCGAACGGCCGCCGGCGAGGCCACGCTCGCACTCGGCGGCGTCCCCGGGCAGGTGCGCTCGGACGGCCAGTCCGCCGTCGACCTCGCGTGGCAGGTCGGCGACGAGACGGTCACGACGCGGCGACTCCCCGGCAGCCAGGTAGTTCACTATCCTGACGGGCGTGTCCGCGACGAGCCGCTGGTTATAGAATCGCCGGGTTCCCACCGGATCGCGCTGACGCGCATCGAGCACGACGGCGAGACACTGATCGGCGTCCGGCGGCTCCCGGAGGTTTAAGTCCGGAAACGGGACGAGCGACGGCCATGGGTGTACTCAGTCGGGTCCGAGGCAGTGGCGACGAAACGGGCTGTCGCTGTTCGCCGTCGTTCGACGGCGACCGACTAGTGGTCGACGCCGACGACTGTCGGGGGGAGGGACGACTCGCGGCGGAAGCGGCCTGTCGGGCCGCGGTCGTCGACGCGCTCCGCGAGCGGGACGCCGACGCGATCTGTACGCGAGCCGCAGGGGTCGAACGGGCCTACGAGGGGACGGCGGCGGCCGCGCTCGTGGCCGCCGGCCGGTTCGCCGACGCGGCCGCGTTCCACGACGAGGCCATCGCGGATCGGGCACTGCGCGATCCGCTCGGAGCCGCACGGGCCGCCATGGGACGTGCAGGCCCAGTCGCGAGGCTAGCGGCGGAGACTGGACTGGCCGAGGGAGCCGCACAGGCCGACGGGTACGAGGATCTACTCGCGCCCGCGGTCGGACCGACCATCAGCCGGTCGCGGGTGCGGCTCCAGCCGCCCACGTCGGCCAGGTTCGCGTCGCGGCGTGAACTGGAGACGGGGGCAGTCGTGCGGATCTACGGCCAGCCCGATCGCGAGCGGCGGACGTACCATCTCGAACCGGTCGAGCACGGATTCGGACCGGCCGCGACCGAGCGGCTTGTCGCGGCCTACGACCGGCTTGCCAGCGGTGCGGTGACCGGTGGCGAGCGTGCGCCCGGGCGCGCAGTCCGGCGCGTCGTCGACGACGGCGACGGGATGGACACGACAGTGCGGGAACTCGAACGAGTCCTCGAAAAACACACGCAGGGCTACGGTGTCGTGACTGATCTGTTCGCCGACGAGCGCGTCTCGGACGTATTCGTGACCGCGCCAGCGTCGGACAACCGGATCCGCGTCCGCGTCGACGGCGAGACGCTGACGACGAACGTCCGGCTCACCGAGGGCGGCATCGAGGCGCTGGCCTCACGCTTCCGACGAGAGAGCGGACGGGCCTTCTCACGAGCCAGTCCGGCGCTCGACGCGACGGCGACGGTTTCCGGCCGCCGCGTCCGTGTCGCCGGCGTCACCGAACCGGTCAGCGAGGGCGTCGCCTTCGCCTTTCGTGCACACGAGCGGGAAGCCTGGACGCTCCCGGCGCTGGTCACCAACGGCACGCTCACCGCCCAAGCGGCCGCGCTCCTCTCGCTGGCAGTCGAACGCGACGCCGCGACGTTGCTCGCGGGGACCCGCGGTGCCGGGAAGACGACGATGCTCGGGGCCCTGCTGTGGGAGCTGCCCGCCGCAACCAGAACCGTCGTCATCGAGGACACGCCGGAGTTGCCGGTCGCGCAGTTACAGGACGCCGGCCGGGACGTGCAGTCGCTCCGGACCGGCGACGAGGGCTCGGGGGAACTCGCCCCGGCGGAAGCGCTCCACACGGCGCTCAGACTCGGCGAGGGCGCGCTGGTCGTCGGTGAAGTTCGGGGCGAGGAAGCCGGCGTCCTCTACGAGGCGATGCGGGTCGGCGCGAGCGGCAGTGCGGTACTGGGGACGATCCACGGCGACGGCGGCGAAGCCGTCCGCGAGCGGGTCGTCACCGATCTGGGCGTCCCCGAGTCCGCCTTCGGCGCGACGGACCTGCTGGTGACGCTCGAACCCTTCGAGTCGTCGGCCGGTCGCGCTCGCCGGGTCAAACGGATCGAGGAGGTCGTCTGCGCGGACGGCGTGGGCTTCGAACCGCTGTTCGAGCTGGACGACGGTGAACTGACTTCGACCGGACGGATCGAACGCGGGAACAGCCGCCTGGTCGACGGGCTGGCCCGCTCCACGGAGCGTTACACAGCGGTCAGGGAGTGTCTCCGGGACCGCACGGACTGGCTGGCAGACCTCGCAGACAGCGGCCGCACCGATCCCGAGACGGTCCGTCGAGCGCACGCCGAGCGGCGAACGGGGCCGACAGCATGAGGGTGGGTAGAGAGCAGGCGATCCGACTGCTCGCCCGGTGCTATCCGTGGGAAGTCGAGGGGAGCGCCGACCTCGACCGGGCGCTCGGGTTTCTCGGCTCGGACCTGTCCCCCGAAACCGTCGTCCGGGCGGGCTACGGGGCGGCACTGCTGTGTGTCCCGGTAATCGTCCTCGCTGGGCTTCTCGTGCCTGCCGCGACGATGCCGCTCGTCCTCGGGTGTGGCGCGGTGGGCGCGCTGGCGGTCGCCCACGCGGTCCACACCGCTCCTCACGCGCTCGCGACGGCCCGGCGGACCCGGGCGCTCGGGGAAGCACCGGCGCTGGTGAGCCGTGCCGTCCTCCGGATGCGGGTGACGCCAGCGACGGAGACGGCGGCGGCCTTCGCGGCCGAGACGGGACAGGGGCCGCTCGCCGACAGTCTCGGCGAGCACGTGCGTCGTGCCGCCGGATCCGCAGGGTCGGGCTTTCCCTCGTTTACTGCCGAGTGGGACGAGTGGTTCCCTGCCCTTCGACGCGCGCTCTTGCTCGTCGAGTCCGCGGGCACCGCGGCCGACGGCGAGCGCGAGCGCGCCCTCGATCGCGGGATGGCGGCCGTGCTGGACGGCACCCGGGACCGGATGGCCGAGTTCGCCGCGGGCCTGCAGGGGCCGGCGACGGGACTGTACGCCTTCGGCGTCTTGCTCCCGCTCGCGCTGGTCGCGATGTTGCCCGCCGTCCGGACGACGGGCAGGTCCGTCCCGCTCACTGCCGTCGTGGTGCTGTACGACCTCGCCCTGCCAGCCGCCCTCGTGGCCGCGAGCGCGTGGCTCCTGATCCGCCGGCCGGTCACCTTCCCGCCGCCGTCGGTCGGACGGGAGCATCCCGACGTGCCGAGCCGACGGTGGCCGGCACCGGCCGGCGGACTGGTGGCCGGCGGGGCCGGGTGGCTCCTGGCAAGCAGGCTCGTCGCGCCGTGGACGGGTCCCCTCGCGGCCACCGGCTCGGCCTGTGGCGTGGCGCTCGTGGTCTACTACCGACCGATCACGGACATCCGCGAGCGGGTCCGGGCCGTCGAGGACGGGCTCGCCGACGCCCTCTACCAGATCGGGCGACGTGTCGAGGAGGGCGAAGCCGTCGAGAGTGCCGTCGCGACCGCCGCCGAGGAGGTGGCCGACCCGACCGGCGCAGTCCTGCGGGAGGCGGCCCAGCGACAGCGCCGCCTCAAAGTCGGCGTCCGTGAGGCCTTCCTCGGCGAACACGGCGCGCTGGCCGACATCCCGAGTCCGCGAGCACGGAGTACCGCCACACTCCTGGCACTGGCCGCGAGCGAAGGCCGGCCAGCAGGCGGCGCGATCGTCGCGATGGCCGACAACGTCGAGGAACTCGCGGCGGTCGAACGCGACGCGCGCCACGAAATCGGCACCGTGACCGGAACGCTGGCCAACACCGCCGCACTGTTCGGGCCACTCGTGGCGGGTGCGACCGTCGCACTCGCCGCCGGGATGGACGTTGGTGGGACGGTCGCGGTGGGCGCCGTAAGAGCCACAGAGACGGCGGGCACAGCGGGAGTGGCGTCCGGATCGTCGACCGCCGGCCTCGGACTGGCCGTCGGCGCGTACGCGCTCGTCCTCGCGGCGATCCTGACGACGCTCTCGACTGGACTGGCCCACGGCCTCGACCGCGCGCTGGTGGGCTACCGAGTGGGGTGGGCACTGCTGGTCGCGACCGCAACCTATCTGGCCGCGATCCACGCCGTGGGCCTGTTCGTCTGAACGCTTAAGTACCGGAACGGGACCACCCTCGCCCATGTTCGACGCACCGATCGACACCTGGTATCTCTGGCTCGGCGTCGCGACGGCGAGCGCGCTCGCGTTCGGCGTCGCGGTCGCGCTCCCGACGACCGTGCCGCCGGACGCCCAGCGGGCGGCGGCGACGGTCGACGCCGTGGCGACCAGCCCGCACAACGCGACGGGCGAACACAGCGTGGACGCGACGGCGGTCGAGCTCGGCAGTCGCCGTATCGCACTGCGCAACGACGGTGGCACCGCACACGCAGCCTTCGCGTACGGTCCCGTCACGCCGGTCCGGAACGGGACGGATCTGGCGGCGGTTCTCCGGGGCCACGCGCCAGCGGCTGTGTTTCCGAACGCCACGGCGTTCCGGGCTGCGGCGGCGGAGGCACGGAACCGGACACGCGCGTGGCGAGAGACCGACGGTCGGCTCGTCGCTCGACGCGTCACCTGGGAGGGGGTCGATGTCACGCTCGTCGGCGCGTAGGGGGCAGGTCGAGCCGGTCGCGGCCATCGTCGCGGTGTTCGCGCTCGGCGTCGGGCTGACGATCTACGCGGGCGCGGTCGACGACGCGCTCCCGGGCACCGAGCCCCGAAACGTCGCACAGCCCACCCTATCGGCGGTCGAGGACGCCATCGAGACCGACGGTGTGGTTCGCCCGACTCGGCTGACTCGCGTGACGGCCGCGGCACCCGCGGGCCGTCGACTGAACGTGACGCTCACCGCTGGCGATCGACGGTGGACCCGCGGCGCGTCGCCGCCCGCATCGGCACAGCGAGCGAGGACCAGCGTGAGCGTCGATCGCGGGCCCGGGCAGGTCGAACCGGGGCGGCTCACAGTGAGGGTGTGGTGATGCGGGCGATCAGCACGGTGCTGGACGCCGCGATCTTCCTCCTGCTCGTCGGGGCCGCGGTCGGCACCCTCGCGCTCGGGACGAGTCCGCCGCCGACGGCCACCGCCGACGCGGCCGACGGCGTGGCCGACACGCTCACGACGAGTACGGCGACGGTCCAGTACACGCTCGCCCCGGGCGCACGGCGAGCCTCGTCGCGGGTCGTCGAGTTTCCGATCACGGACGGGCCGGCGTTCCAGCGGACCGCTCACGGAACGCTCGCGAGCCACCTTTCGACGGCTGCTCTCGGCAGTCTCGCCGTCCGTGACCATCGTGTCACTCACACGCGAGCGGACTACCAGCGCGCGGTGGCGAACGCGACGCGAAACCTGACTCGGGGGCGGCGGCACCTCGCGCAGATCCGCGCACGCTGGAGTCCCTATCCCGGCGCACCGATCGAGGGCGCGTTCACCGTCGGTCCGACGCCGCCACCGGACGAGACCGTCCACGCCGAGACGGTCGTCGTCGCGAGTGGCTTGCCGTCGGCCCGCGGGCCTGCGCGGCGCGTGACGCCGGGAAACGCGACGAACGTGTCGTTCGGTCGAGTGGCATCGGTCGTCGCCCGGCGGATCGTTCGAGGGCTGTTCCCGCCGGATCGGACCCGGAGTGCGCTGCTCGGTGACTACCCGGTAGAGGGGCTCGTGACCTACCGGTACGAGCGACTCGGGCGGTTCTTCGGCGCGAACGTGACGACCCCGGCAGTCGCCGATAACGCCACGAGAGCCAACGAGAGACTCACGACGGGGCTGGGCGAGCGACTGGCCGCGGATATGCGCACTCGCTTCCGGTCGCCCCGGGACGCCGCCGACGCGATATCCGTCGGACAGGTTCGGATCACCGTCCGGACGTGGTCACCGTGAGCCGGACGACTCGCCTGCGGGACGACGACCGCGGGTGGCTCCCCTTCGCGCTGGTCGGCGTCGTCCTCCTCGTCGGGAGTGTGGCACTGTTCGTGGGGCTCCAACCGGATCGGCCGGCCGCGGAACCGACCACGGACGTGGCCGTCGAGCGCGTCGCCGGCGAGACACAGACCGCGATCCGGACGGCGGTCGTCGAGGCCGGCGACGCCGCAGCGCGGGATCCGGCTCTCGACCGCGCAAACACGTCGACTGGTCAGGTGCTCTCCCACGAGACGCCGTTCCGGGACGCGCTGCGCATCCGGATCTACCTGCGAGCCCGGGCCCGCCTCGACGACGTGGCCGTCACGCGCAACGACGTGACGGCGACCGCCTCGCTCCCTGGGACGCCGAACGCCAGCAGTCTGGGCGCGGCGATGGAGCGAGTCTACGTCGAAGCGATCGACGACAATCGGACGCGGCTCCGGGTGCGTGTCGCGAACGTCACCGTGACCGCCCGACGGGGAAACAGGCCGGTCGTCCAGCGGACGGTGAGTCCGACGGTCGTGGTCCGGACACCGGTGCTGGCCGTCCACGACCGGGTCGACCGCTTCGAGCAGCGGCTGAACGCCGGGATCGGACGGCCGGGCCTGACCACCCGGTTGACGAAGCGGCTGTACGGCGTGGTCTGGGCGCGTGGCTACGCGCAGTACAGTTCCGGTGGCGTCGCCATCGAGAACGTCCTCGCGAACCGCCACGTCGAGATCACGACCAACGGCGCGATCCTGCGCGAACAGCGCCACCTGTTCGGCCGGAGCGACGCAACCGGCCGCCAAGCGATGGCCCGGGCGATGGTCGGCGTCGCTACGACCGACCTGTTGCGCGGCGCGGACGTCCCTGGTGGCTACGTCAAGACGCTGTTCGAGGGTGGGCGACCCGGGCCGAGCCCGAACGTCCCCGCCGGAGTCCCGTCGCTGGACACGGCCACCGGAGCACCGGACCCCGGGGACCGGATGACCGTCAGCGTCGACGGCACCGCCGACCGGGGCCTGGCCAGGGCCGCGGCACCGGTGAGTCTCCGGTCGCTCGTCCGGTCGGTCTACAGCGCCGAGGTCGAGACGATCAGCGACGTGGAGCGGACCAGCGGGTCGGTGCCGAGTTGCTGGGCCATCCAGCCGGAGGGCTGGTGGCGACTCGACTACGAGAGCATCGACGGGAGCGACCCAGTCGTGAAAGGGGCGACCGAGGTGCGTCCGCAGATCCCGGACGGCTGGCACGCGTTCGAGTCGTACGGTCGCCGGGTGAGACAGGAGCGAACGAGATACTGCCACTGGGTCGACGGCAACGAGACGGCTGTCACACAGACGAGTGACACGTTCCGCTTCGACGTGGGGGTCACGCTGGTCGGCCGCCACGCCGAGACCGCGTACGCGCCGGCCAACGGGATCGAGACTGTTCACGACGCCGGAGAAGGGCCGCTCGACGGGCCGAACCTGGCGAACGTCAGTCGGCGAGCGCGATTGCGGCTCGTCGAAGGACGGGGCGGTCCGGACGCGCTCGCGAAGACGGCAGTCCGGAAGGGCGAGAACATCACAGGTATTCGGACCGTTCGCGGGCGGATTCCCGACGGGATTCGGCGGTGGCTGCTGACGGACCTGGTCGGCTTCCGCGACCGTGTCGCGAACGTCTCCGTAACCGTCGAACGCGGCCGCGCGAGCACGTTCGAGGCGAACCCAGCGGCCGAACTGGATCGGGAACTCGCCGGACTGGTCGACCCTCCGTCCGAGTACGGGAGCGTCGCCGAGAAAGCGCGGTTCGCCGCACGGGGCGTGTACGTCGAACGGACCCGAAAGCTCCTGGAGCGACGGGCCGAGAAACAGACCCAGCGTCGACGGAGCCTGGGCGACGCAGTCGAGAGTGTCGGTGGCGGGTCGACGGACCTGCTCGGGACGGCACTGGAAAACCGGGCCGGCGTCGGAGCCGAGGCCGCCGACGCTGGAATCGACGGCGTCGACGTCACCGCCGTCGAGAGCTCGCCAGCGTACCTGACGGTCGCCGAGGTCGGGCCGAAATACGCCGACTCGTTGCCCGAGGCCCATCGCATCAGTCCGCTGGCGGCGAGAAACGTCAATCTGGTCGCGTCACCGCACGGCGACGTTGCGGACACCCTGCTACAGAGTGTGGACCTCGGATCGACGGTCGACCTCCGGACGGCCGCTCGGACGCTCCACGCGACGCGGAGCGCCACCGAACTGACGACGGAAAACGAGACGCTCGACCGCACACTCGACCGGAAATCGGAGTCACTCGACGGAGCGGTCCGACGGAAGGTCGTGGACGCCCGGCAACTGCTCCGGGACCGGCTGGCCGATTTCGGGGTCGGCGACGACGAGAGCGAACGCCGCCGCATCGTCGGTGACGCGCTCGCAGAGTGGGACGGACCGGGAGCAACGGCCCTCGCGTTGACGAACGGGTCGGCCGCGGCGGCGGTCGCCGACCGGGCGGTCGAGCGCAACGAGACCAGGCGCGACAGTCTGCGTGCGACGCTCCAGGTGCTCTTGCACGCGACTGCGACCGGCAAAGACACGCGAATCTCGCGGGCGAAGATCAGCACGACCGCCGAATTGCTCCGGCAGAAAGTGAAGTTGCGGCTGGCGGCCGGCATCGAGAACGCGACCCAGGAGGGTGCGAGCCGACTCGCGGACGGGCTCGACGAGCGACTGGCGCGGTCGGTGAACAGAGTCCCCGCTGGCCTTCCTATCGTCCCGGCCGGGCCGGCGTGGTGGGTGACGGTGAACGGTTGGCTCGTGGACGTACGGGGCGGATACGACCGCTTCGCGGTCCGAGCGGAAACCGGCGCGGCCGGGAGTCCCGGTGGCTCGCTCACGTACGTCCGGGATGGGGGTGTCGCGAGCGTCGACTACGACGGCGACGGCGAGGCCGAACGGCTGGGACACGCCGACCGGATCGCCTTCGAGTCCCAGACCGGCGTCGTCATCGCGGTCCCGCCGGGTCCACAGGGCGTCGGCGACAAGAACGGGAACGTGGACGAGCGATCCGCGAGCTGGACGGACTGGCAGGGCGTCCAGTCCGGTCAGAACGCCGGTCCAGCAGTGCCGGACACCTGGCCCGACCGTCGGTAATCGGTCCTGTGCCTCCGGGACGGGAGGAGCCACTGCTCCGGTACTCCGACGGTGAATGTCCCCGACTTCGCCATGTTCAAGCCGGGCGACTGCGAGGCGTGACACATGACACGCTCCGTCTGGCTGAAAGCCGACGACGAAGTCGGCGACTGGGAGACACGCAAACGCCGCATCACGGCCGGCCTGGAAGCCGGCGTGGACTGGGTGCTGGTCGACGAGTCCGACGTGGAACGCGTCCGCGAACTCGGCGAAGTCAACGTCGCCGCCTTCTCGAACGGCGACGTCCACGTCATGGAAGCCGAAGAAGACGAGAACGACGCCGACGCCGTCGTCGTCGGCAAAGACGGCGAGGGCGACGGCACCGTCGATCTACCGACCGACTTCTCCGGCTCTGCCGATCTCTCCTCGCTTCGCTCGAACGGCGACAGCCCGCAGGGCGGCTACGTTCGCATCCTGAACGAGGACTACGAGGCCTTCGCCCAGGCGGTCGCCACCGAGGCCGAGTACACCCTCGTCATCGGCGAGGACTGGCAGATCATCCCCCTGGAAAACCTCATCGCCCGCATCGGCGAGGAGACGGACCTCATCGCCGGCGTCCAGACGGCCGAAGAGGCCCGCACCGCCTTCGAGACGCTGGAACTGGGCTCGGATGGCGTCCTGCTCGACACCGACGACCCCGACGAAATTCGGAAAACGGTGGAGGTCCGCGACGAGAGCCAGCGCGAGTCCGTCGACCTGCAGTGGGCCGAGGTCACGGCCATCGAACAGACCGGCTCCGCGGATCGCGTCTGTGTCGACACGGGCAATCTGATGGAACACGACGAGGGGATGCTCGTCGGCTCCATGAGTCGGGGCCTCTTTTTCGTCCACGCCGAGACGGCCGAATCGCCCTACGTCGCCTCCCGCCCCTTCCGGGTCAACGCCGGCGCGGTCCACGCCTACGTCCGCACGCCAGACGGCGGCACGAAGTACCTCTCGGAACTGCGCAGCGGCGACGAAGTGCAGGTCGTCGACACGGACGGGAACACCCGCGAGGCCATCGTCGGCCGCGTGAAAATCGAGAAACGACCGATGTTCCGGGTCCAGGCCGAGACGGCGGAGGGCGACCGCATCGAGACCCTGCTCCAGAACGCCGAGACGATCAAAGTCGCCACCAAGGACGGCCGGAAAGCGGTCACCGACCTGGAAGCGGGCGACGAACTGAAAGTGTTCTACGAGGACACCGCCCGCCACTTCGGCGAGGCCGTCGACGAGAGCATCATCGAGAAGTAGGCCACGGTTTGTGACTGACGGGGTTCGGAATCTAACGTTGGTTTATAGGCGGCCCGTGTAACTAACAGTGTTTCCGCTACCTCTGGGTTTTTGCACTTGCGTAACGATTGGTGATTGATGGCACAGACACCACAGACCGAGCGATCCGAACCGGACCTGTCCGCGGACGCGGACTGGAACTGCCTGTACGTCGACGGGAACTGGCACGGCCCGGGCGACCGTGACACGATCTCAGTCGAGGATCCCTCCACACGCGAGGAGTGGACGCGGGTCCCCGCGGGGACGACCGAGGACGTAGACGACGCCTACGCGGCGGCGAAAAGCGCCCAGGAGAACTGGGCCGAGAAGAGCCCGGACAGGCGGGCCGAGGTCGTCCAGACGGTCTATCAGCTGATGGACGAGTACGAGGACGAACTCACCGAATTGCTCATGGCCGAGTCGGGCAGCGCCCAGCTCAAGAGCAACGTCGAACTCCAGACCGCGGCCGGCGGCGTCGCCGAGGCGGCGACCTACCCCTCACGGGCCGGCGGCGATATCCGGGATTCGACCATCGAGGGCAAAGAGAACCTCGTCAAGCGCGAACCAGCGGGTGTCGTCGCGGTCATCCCGCCGTGGAACTTCCCGTTCCACCTGGCGATCCGCGCGGTCGCACCCGCGGTCGCGCTGGGCAACGGGGTCGTGATCAAGCCCGCCTCGGACACGCCAGTCACGAGCGGCCTCGCCATCGCCAAGCTGTTCGAGATGGCCGGCGCACCGTCGGGCCTGGTCAACTGCGTCCCGGGCAAAGGCTCGGAGATCGGTGACCGTGTCGCCGGCCACCCCGACGTGGACGTGGTCGCCTTTACCGGCTCCACCGAGGTCGGCCGCCACGTCGCGAAACAGGCCGTCGACTCGCTTGCCTTCCCCGCGATGGAACTGGGCGGGAACGGGCCGAACGTCGTCCTCGAAGACGCGGACCTGGACAACGCCCTCTCGGGCAGCGCCTTCGGCAGTTTCTCCCACCAGGGGCAGGTCTGTATCTCGATCAACCGTCATCTGGTCCACGAGTCCATCTACGACGAGTTCGTCGAGGGACTGGTCGAGAAAGCCGAGATGCTCCCGGCAGGCAGCGTCCACGACGGCAACATCGTCGGTCCGATCATCAACGAGTCCCAGCGCGACCAGATCCTCCAGTTCGTCGAGGACACGGTCGATCAGGGCGCGACTCTCGAAACCGGCGGCGACACGGTCGAAATCGACGGCGTCGAGGACTCGCTGGTCGTCGAGCCGACGGTGCTGTCGGACGCGACCAACGACATGACCGCGGCCTGCAACGAACACTTCGGCCCGGTCGCGCCGGTCATCCCGTTCTCGGACGACGAGGAGGCCATCGAGCTGGCCAACGACACCGAGTACGGGCTGGCGGCCTCGGTCTGGTCGGGTGACCGGAACCGGGCCGAGGACGTGGCCGACGCCATCGACGCGGGGATGGTCCACATCAACGATCAGCCGATCAACGAGGAGGCCAACGTTCCCTTCGGCGGCATGAAGGCCTCGGGCATCGGTCGGTTCCACGGTGACGCGATCATGCGCGAGTTGACCGAGACCAAGTGGATCTCGGTCCAGCGCGAGCCCCGCCAGTTCCCGATGTAGAAGGGGCCGTTCAGTTTTCTTCGGGCTCGCCGTTCAGTTCCGTCGTACACCAGTGACAGAACTCCAGATCGGGGTCGACCTCGCGGCCACAGCTGGGGCACTGGGTCCCGTCTGCGACGCGCTGACTGGTCTCGTTGTTCCGTGAGGCCAGGATGTACGCGTCGACCATGTTCATGCCCGTCACGGCCGAGAGTGCGATGACCGCCCGGAGCGGCATGGCGCGGGACATCTGCATCAGCGAGTCGACGGTCAGCGTCGTCGGGTAGACCCCGTCGGGGATCATGAGCGAACCGGTGAGGATGATGAGTCCGAACCACAGGAGCGCACGCGCCCACTCCCGCAGGTAGACGTGGCCGAGTCCCGGATAGACGAGCCCCAGCACGGCGGCGAGCAGCGGCCGCTTCCGCGCGCTATCTAGCACTATCTCGGATTTCTGTGACGGGCGGTTGTTAAGCTTCCGCCTTCGGGAAACGGCGTTGTCGGGCGCTCTCGGGCGGTTCGACGGGGCGACCGTTCAGTCTTCGGTCGGCTTCGACTCCAGCTCGGAGACGAGTCGTCGCAGGGTCGCGAGGTCGTACTGGCCGGGCGCGGTCGCGTCGGCTGGATCGACGGGTGCGTAGCCGATCTTCGACCCGTACAGCGGCGCGACGGCCCGGGAGTGGCGGCCGGGTTCGCCCATCGCCATCGTCGCGACGCGGTCGCCACCGGCCACGGAGGCCCGGGTCGCCGCCAGCAGTTCGAGCACGTCGTCGGTCGAGCGGGCCGTCACCGCCAGCTTGCCCACGTCGCCGTACTCGCAGGCCCGGTCGAGCAACTGCCGGAGCTTGGGCGGCTCGGGCGTCTTCGCGAAGTCGTGGGTCGAGACGATGACGGCGGCTCCGTGATCGCGGGCGTGGTCGATCACGCGCCCGCCGTCACCGTCGGACGCGGTCGTGAGTTCCACGTCGACGGCCTCGACTTTGGGGTGTTCGACGGCGGTACAGAGCGCGTCGAGGCGGGCGGCATCGTCGGCGGCCTCCCCGCCCTCGAAGGCCGCGCGGTTGGTCACGATCAGCGGGAGCGTGCCGTCGTAGTCGGCGAGTGCCGCGAGCGGGTCCGTCGCGAGGTCCAACCGGAACTCGACGGCGTCTGCGTGCTCGCGGGCGGCGGGCTCGTCCCCCAGATCGGCCGTGGCCGCCGCCAGCACGAACGACTCGAAGTCCATACCTCCGGTCAGTCCGAGTCCGAACAAAAACCTGTCCACTTTCAGGTGGCCGAGGCCAGGTTCACGAGGAAGAGCAGGTACATGAGGACCAGCGTCGCCCCCTCCCAGCGGGTGACCTCGCGGTCCTGGGTCACGAACAGGTACAGCACGGTCGCCAGCACCATCGCCGGCAGGCCGTAGGCCCGGATCGTGGGCGGAATCGTGAGCGTCCCGACCAGCGACGCGACGCCCATAACGCCGAAGGCGTTGACGACGTTCGAACCCAGGATCGCACCGACGGCGACCGCGGTGTCGCCACGCCGCGCGGCCATCACGCTCACGGTCAACTCCGGCAGGACCGTCCCGATAGAGAGCGCCGTGACGGCGATCAGGGCGGGGTCGACCGCCAGCGCCGACGACAGCGCGACCACCGAGTCGACCAGCACCGACGCCGACCCGACGACGAGGACGAGACCCCCGACGAAGGCCACGTACGTCGCCGCCCCGATGGTCGGGTCCTCGAGATCAGTCTCGGCCTCCGTGACTTCCTCGACGATCTCGGGGACGGACACGTCGCGCTCGGCGATGGTGAAGTGGATGTACACCGCGAGCGCTCCGAGCGCGAGGACGCCCTCGATGCGGGTGAACGGACTCGACCAGATCGCGAGCGTGAGGAACGCGGCCGAGGCCGCGAACAGCGGTAGGTCGACCTGCATGAGGTCGCGCTCGACGCGCACGTCCCGGCCGACGACAGCGGTGATACCCAGCACGAGGAAGACGTTCGAGACGTTCGACCCGACGACGTTGCCGACGACGATGCCCGGTTCGTCCCGTAACACCGCGAGAACGGCGGCGACGAGTTCCGGCAGGGAGGTCCCGATGGCCACGACGGTCATCCCGATGACGAACGGTGAGAGCCCGATCGCGAGCCCGATCTTCTGTGCGGCGTCGGTGAACAGGTCGGCCGACCACAGAAGCACCGCCAGCCCACCGACGAACATCGCTACCGCGACCGGCAGACTCGCCATAGACCGAGTTCACCGCTCGACGTGAAAAGCCTCGACCTCCCGGCAACGCTGGCGAAACCTGTCGCGATCAGTACGGGTCGTGCGTCGCCAGGTAGCGGTGCCCATCGTCGGTCCGCTCGCTGGCCACGTCGGTGACGGTGTACAGCTGCATCTCCTGTTCGTTCCGGGTCGTCACGGGGAACTCGTAGTTTTCGGCCTCGTAGCCCGGCGGGTCGCCCTCGGCGCGGCGGCGCTCGACGAACTCGCGGTGGGCGTCGAGCCGGTCCGCCGTGAGTCGGTCCGAGAGTTCGGGGACGCGCTCGACGCTCTCGCCGATGGCCTCGGCGAAGGCCGGATCGAGTTCGTAGCCCACGGAGTCGCGGCCGGCGACCATCGCCGCGACGGTCGTCGTCCCCGTCCCGAGGAACGGGTCCAGAACCGAGTCCCCGTACGTCGAGAACATCCGAATCAGGCGGAGCGGGATTTCGAGCGGATAGGCGGCCGACCGCTCGCGGGTGCGGTCGCCGTCGAGGTGTTGCTCTTCCCCCAGAATCTCCCAGCAGTCCGAGAACCACTCGTTGCGCTCCTCCCAGAAGTAGGCGCTCTCGTACCGCTCGCCGTCCCCCGGCGGGAACTCCCGGAGGTCGCCGTTGCGAAAGACGAGGACGTGTTCGTGTTCCAGCGTCGGGTAGGCGTTGGGCGGCAGGGTGCCCGACCCCATGAACTTGCTCGGGCTGTTGGTGGGTTTCCGCCAGAGGATCTCGGGCAGGCTGGAGAAACCGTGGTCGCGCATCCGGGTGACGATCTCGCAGTGATTGGGCCACAGCTGGAACTGGCCGTCCACAGTACGAGTAGCGTCACCGACGTTGATACAGGCGATCCCACCCGGAGCCAGGACACGTTCGCATTCGGCCCAGACGGTGTCGAGCGCGTCGTGCATCAACTGGAAGGCGCGGTCGCCGTCGCCGTCGTCGAGTGCGCTCTCGACGGCGGGGTCCAGCTCCGCGAAGAGGTCGTCCCACTGCTCGACCAGGGGGTACGGGGGCGAAGTCACGACGAGGTCGACAGCGTCGTCGTCGACGGCGGCCAGCGTCCGCGCGTCGTCGAGGACGACCCTGTGCTCGGTCTCCATGCGGGTGGCCACGAGCGGACCCCTTTCGACTCTTGTGGTCCTGTCGCTCCCGAGTCGGCGACTGCGGGAGAAACACGGCAGCCAATCAGGCCATCGGGAGGTCCTGCTCGGCTTCGAGCAGTTCGTGATAGCGGTTGCGGATGGTGACCTCGCTGATGTCCGCGACCTCGGAGACGGCGGCCTGGGTGGTCTTCTCGTTGGTCAGCAGGGCGGCCGCGTAGACGGCGGCAGCGGCGAGTCCGACCGGGGACTTCCCGGAGTGGACGCCCTGTTCCTTGGCGTTCTGGAGGAGCTGGCGAGCGCGATGTTCGGCCTCGTCGGACAGTTCGAGCGACGAGGCGAAACGGGGCACGTAGCTCTCGGGGTCGGCCGGCTTCACTTCGAGGCCGAGTTCGCGCACGACGTAGCGGTACGTGCGGGCAATCTCGCTTTTTTCGACACGGGACACGTCGGTGATCTCGTCGAGGCTCCGCGGGACACCGGCCTGGCGTGCGGCGGCGTAGACCGAGGCCGTCGAGACGCCCTCGATGGACCGTCCGGGGAGGAGATCCTCGTCGAGCGCGCGACGGTAGATGACACTGGCGGTCTCGCGGACGTTCTCGGGAAGGCCCAGTGCGGAGGCCATGCGGTCGATCTCACCGAGAGCCTGCTTGAGGTTGCGCTCTTTGGAGTCGCGGGTCCGGAACCGTTCGTTCCACTTCCGGAGGCGCTGCATCTTCTGGCGCTGGCGACTGCCCAGGGAATTGCCGTAGGCGTCCTTGTCGCGCCAGTCGATGTTGGTCGAGAGCCCCTTGTCGTGCATCATGTTCGTGGTCGGGGCACCGACCCGGCTCTTCTCGTCTTTCTCGCTGGCGTCGAACGCGCGCCACTCGGGGCCGCGGTCGATCTCGTCTTCCTCGACGACCAGTCCGCAGTCCTCACAGACCGTCTCGCCGTGTTCGTTGTCCATGACGAGGTGACCGCCACACTCCGGGCAGTCTACCTCCTCGGCCTCGCCAGTCTCCTCCTCTGTCGTCTCGTCGGTCGTGCGCGTTCGCGCTCTCGTGTTCTCGCTCATTGGTACGAAGGCGAATGCTATCCGGGCAGGTTATGACCTGAAAATTCCCGGACAGTCGTGGGTAGCAAATACATTACGGCGAAACTTATTTAAAAGTTTCGGTGTGAGTTGCTGTTCCCCGGGTAACGGGTTCTACGTATCTGATTTCGGCCGGATGGTTAGAGTATTAATACGTTGTTACGGTGTGACACCCCACACGGGGATCGGCGAGAGCGGGGCCGGTCGTGGGGTCGTACTGCCGGACAGAAACTCGCACACGTCGTTCGTCGAGACTGTCCGACGATACCGGTCTCCACTCGTCCTCAACAACGCCGAGACGAACTGTTCTGTCCGACAGTATCACTCGATAGCGCGTTCGACGTGGTCGACGACGTAGTCCGCGAACTCCTCACCTGCCTGCTGGTCGAACTGATTGCGGAGGTAGCGGAAAGAGAGGTTGACCCGACCCTGGAAGGTGGCGACGCCGATGGAGACCGGCGTCCCCCGCCAGGCCGGGGGTGAGAACCACGGCCGCTCCTCGGCGTCCGGTTCGAGCGACGGCATCGCCGGAATGCGACCGAGGTTCGACAGCATCGCGGTGTCGAGCAGTCGCCGGCCCGGCCCCCGGAGCAGGCGAGGAAGCTGGCGTTTCAGCTCCACCGGCGTCCCCGGCGGCACCATCTCCAGAATCTTGTAGAGGGCGGCCGCCCGGTCGCGCTCGGTGAGTTCCTCTGTCTGCTCGCCGATCTCCCGGGCCGCCGTCATGTGATCGACCCGATCACGGGAACGAGTCTCGACGCTCTCGAACACCGAGTACATCCCGGCGACCTGATAGAACCAGTCGTCGGGACGGAGGTTGATCGGCATCATGACGCTGATCTTCCGGGCCGATTTGCCGTGGTCCTCGTTCCACTCCTCGATGGCCAAGTGCAGCGCCGCCTGTAACACGTCGTTGACGGACACGCCGTCGGGGCGGTCGCCGATGAGCCGTGCCGTCAGATCGGTGTCGAGTTTGCGTCGGGCGAATCGCCAGCCCGCCTCGTCGGTCCCGCCGACCCGTGCGATCCGGGTCGGGGAGTCGACCACGTTCTGGAGGTGCCGGGTCGCCGAATCGACCACGTTCAGCCCGTCGTCGAGCGAGTCGGGCCGGAGGTCGTCGAGCATCGCCCGCGACTCCCGGAAGCTCACCGAATCCTGCATCGGCTCGTCGCCGCGGTAGGCCTCACAGAGCGCCTGTGCGATGCGCAGAGTGCCGACGCCGTCGGCGGCGACGTGGTTCATGCTCACCAGGATTCGGTCACCGCCGTCGATCCCTTCGCCCCGGACGACCAGCACACGGAAAGGCGGTTCCTCGGTGAGGTCGAACCGCCGGTAGTAGAGCTGGTTCTGGATCTCTTCGAGGTCCCGACCCTCCCCGTCGATCGCGCCGACCTCGACCTCGTATTCGTCCTCGGGAAGTTCCCACTCGAAGCGGGTCGAGGAGAGGTCACTCGGCCGCTTGCGCGCCCCGGCGATCGGGTGGACTGCACAGGCCGTCGCCGCGGCCTCACCCAGCCGGTCGACGTCGACCGTCACCGTCGTTTCGAGTTCGGCCTGGATGTTCCAGGGCTGGAACTCGTGTTCGATGTGATGGACCGACTCCTCGATCATCGAGAACGGAACTGTCGTACTCACCGGTTCTCACCCCGTTTCTGACCCCACATACACGAGCGAAAACCGTGGTCGCACATAAATTCACACCAAACGTTTTGATTTTTGGGAGCGGGCGGCCTGAGAGCGGGCTTCGGACACAACGCACAAGACCGGGGCCACCCGAGAGGGCGATATGCGCGTCGCAGTCGGCAGCGAGAATCCAGTGAAGGTGGCCGCGACCGAGCGAGCCCTCCCCGACGCGGTCGCCGAACCGATCGAGGTGGCGTCGGGCGTCCCCGAACAGCCCCGCGGCCGCGAGCAGACGATCACCGGTGCGCGGAACCGCGCCGAAGCCGCGCTGGCCGCGATCGACGCCGACCTCGGCGTCGGCATCGAGGGCGGCGTCGCCCGAATCGAGGGCGCAGACGGCCTCTTTCTGATCATGTGGGCCGCCGTCACCGACGGCGAGCGCGGGGGCGTCGGCGGCGGCCCGAGTCTCCGACTGCCCGAAGCGGTAGCCGCTCGCGTCGCGGCCGGCGACGAACTCGGGCCAGTGATGGACGACCTGCTCGATACCGAGGGTGTGGCCGAGCGAGAGGGTGCGGCGGGCGTGCTCACCGGCGAGCGGATCGACCGCGAGTCGGCGCTGGTCCACGCCGTCGCGAGCGCGGCCGGCCCGTTCGTGACCGAGCAGTACTAGGCCGCCTCGTCGCCAGTGTCGGCGGCACTCGCGCTCGCCTCCTCGGTCTCGGCGACCGCAGTCGTCAGCGAGACGTTGAGCCAGGCCATCGAGGCCAGCCCCCCGGCGACGGTGACGAGGTTCTTGACCGCGTGATCGACGATCGCGATGCCGAGCGCGACCAGCGCGGTGAGTCCGGGAGTGGCGGTCAGACCCACGACGATGATGGTGAACGCACCCTCGTACAGCCCGATCCCGCCCGGCGAGAGCGGGAGGATCTTCGCGAGGTTCCCGACGCTGACCGCGAAGAAGGCGACCGCGGTCAGGTACGGCGTCACCTCGATGCCGAACGCCGCGAACACGATCAGTGCGGTCACCACGTCCAGCGTCCAGATGGCGAGGCTGCCGAGGCCGACCCGGAGGAAGGCTCCGCGGTCGCTGACGACCCGCTCCACGTCGCCGACGAACCGCTCGATCACGCCCGCGACGTACTCCGCGTAGGAGTCGTTGCTGATGGCCCGGACCCCTCGCCGGACGAGGTTTGTGTCCCGGCGGGCGTTGACGACGATGATTACCACCGCGAGGATAGCGACCAGTCCGACACCGGCCGCGACCCCCATCGCGGTCTCGGCGGCCGCCGCCGGATTCAGCGTCTCCCCGCCGATGGTGATCGTCCCCACGTCCGCGGCGATGGCCGCGACCACCTCGTCGGTCCCGCCAGTCGCCACCAGTCCCAGCAGGACGCTCCCGCCCAGCACCGTGATCGACAGCAGGTCGAACACCCGCTCGACGGCCAGCGACGCGAACCCCGTCGGATAGGGGACCGACCGGCGGGCCTTCACGACGTAGGCCCGCACCGCGTCGCCGGCCCGCGCCGGGAACACGAGGTTGCCGGTCTGGCTGATGAAGATCGCCCCGGTCAGGAACCACGTGTCGCCCTCGTAGTCCAGCCGCGAGAGGATGTCCCGGTAGCGCAGGCCCCGGAGCGGCCACGAGAGCAGGTAGACCACGCCCGAGGCCGCGACCAGCGCCGGGTCCGCGCCCGTGATCGCGTCCAGCACGGCCGCGGGCTCCAGATAGACGAGCATGAGCGCCAGCGCGACGAAGACGAGCACCGACCCGGCGGCCATGCTCACCCGGCGAGTCAGGCGCGGACTCACCGTCAGTTGCCACCAGGTCCGGACGATTTGACTGCCCATCCCGAACACGTCCCGCACGAGGTCGACCTTCGAGTCGCCCTGTGGCGTCCACTCGACGGGAAACTCGGCGACCCGGTAGCCCGCCCGCTGGGCCCGAACGAGGACTTCCGTGTCCCAGAACCAGTGCTCGTCCTCCACGTCGTCCAGCAGGTCGAGCAGGGCCTCGCGGTCGAAGGCCTTGAACCCACACTGATGATCGAGCAGATCCGACCGGAGGAACAGCCGCACGAGCCGGTTGTATCCCTTCGAGGGGATGCCACGCTTTGCCGGCCGGTCGGCGTCGGCCCCGGGGACCCAGCGCGATCCGGTCGCCACGTCGTACTCGTCGGAGCGGACGCGCTGGACCAGTTCTTCGAGGTGGCGCATATCCGTCGCGAGGTCGGTGTCGAAATAGACCAGTGTCTCGCCCTCGCTGGCGCGGAAGGCTTCTTCGAGGGCTCTCCCCCGGCCCAGGCGCTCGTCGCTGTGGAAGTGCCGGACGCGGTCGTCTTCGCTGGCCAGTCGCTCGGCGATCTCGGGCGTCCGATCCCCACAGCCGTCCTCGGCGACGATCACCTCGAAGGACTCGGCCGGGAGGAAGGATGCGAGCGTCTCGAGGGTGATCTCGACCGTGTCCTCGATCGTCGCCGCCTCGTTGTAGGCGGGGAGGACGACGCTCACCTCCCGGGTCGGACTCATTGGCCGTCTTTCCACCAGCGCGCAAAAGTACCTTCTGTTAGCCCGCGAGTGCGACAGTCCCTCGGGAGCCGCCGCCCGGGCAGGACCGCCAGGGCAAAATCCCGCCCCGTCCGTTCTTTCCCGACGGGAACCGCCGTCACTTTTTCACGTCCGCGGATCGCACGCTGAGGTATGGACCAAGCGTTCGTCCAACTCCTGTGTCCCGCCTGTGAGAAAGACTGGGAGAGCGCGCCAACGGACCTCCCCGCGCCCGACGCGCAGTTCACCTGCCCGGACTGTGGCGCCGAGCGCCGGACCGCCGAGTTCATGCGCACCGACCGCGATCTGGAAGTGCTGAAAGAGATGACGACGGCCTGAGCGGCCACCGATCAGTCCGCGCTCTTTTCGCTCGTTTCCGCCACGAACCGTTCCAGCGCCGCGTCCGGCGCGATCTCGCCGACCGACTCGTGTGGCCGGTCGACGACGATGTTCCCGGCGGTCTGATCGCCGATCCCCGGAATCTCGGTCAACTCGTCCATCGAGGCGGCGTTCAGATCGAGCGGGTAGGGCACCCCCGAGACCGAGCGGTAGCCGTGGCCGGTGACCGCCACGTCGATGATCCGCCCGAGGTCGCGCTCGCCCGGGATTCCCACCAGAAGGGGGTAAGTCCCGAGTTGCCGACCGAAGGTGTAGCCGTCCTCGTGGTACTCAAGATGGACATCGGGCAGGACCGTGCCCGGCGGGGCCACGCGCTGGAGCATCGGATTGTCGATGGTCTCTCTGACCTCGCGCTTGTACTGTTTGAACTGCTGTTTGTGGTCGTTGGCAATCTCCGCGCCGGTGTCGGCCATGTCGGTCCCCTCGAAGGCCATCACCTGCCGGATGTTCACCCGGCGGAGCATCAGCCCCTCGTCGTACACCCGCTGGAGGAACTGCTTGTTGTGCTCGAAGGTCTCGGATCGTTCGCCCTTCAGCCCGTGGACGAGGTTGATCCCGGGCAGGAGTTTCGGGAGCTGGGGCGCGGCGTCGTCCCCGAAGTTGGGCGCTGAGTCCGGGTCACCACCGGGTCTGAACCCCGCCTCCTCGTTGACGATCTTGACAGCTTGGAAACACTCCTCGGCGGAGACGTTGAGGTTGTTCTCGTCCTGCACCAGCGGATCGGCCGACTCCAGCCCGAACGCCGCGGTATCGCCGGGCGTGTTGTGCTCGGCGATGATCCGGATGCCCTCGCGGGCCAACTCCGGCCACTTCACGACCGTGATCGGGTTCATGTTGTCCAGATGGAACGTGTCCAGATCGGGGGCGACCTCGCGGATGCCACTGTACAGCTCCCGGAGCGCGTCGGGATTGGGGGCCTCGCCGTCGCCGCCGTAGGCGAGGATGTCCGCCTGTCGGCCCAGACGGAAGTCGGACACGCCGTGGTCGGCCAGGGCGGCCACCTCGTCGACGACGCTCTCGGGCGGCCGGAAGTCCGGGTCGCCGTACATGGGTTCCGTGCAGAACGAACACCGGTAGGGACAACCCCGCGAGGTCTCCAGTTCCGCGAGGATGTACTCGGGGTGGTTGGGGTGTTGCTCGACGACGAAGGCTCCCTGTTTCGCCCAGCGGGTCTCCTCGGGCACGCCGCGGTAGCGGTCCTCGAACCCCTCCAGGCCGTTGTGGACGAGGTCGTAGGCCGCCGCCTCCACGTCGGCCATCGCCATGAAGTCGAAGTCCAGGTCGTCACGGGCGGTCTCGGAGGCCCCCTCGTTGGCCTCGCCGACGCCGAAGCGAACGGGCCCGCCGATCATCGAGACGCCCTCGGCGGTCCAGGCGATGCGGCGCACCTCGTCGGGTTCGGCGGGCGTCCCCCCGACGTAGTTCCCGGGGACGGTCATGCCGCCGACGTAGATCAGCAGGTCCGCGTCCTCCACGTCGCGCCAGCGCGAGCCGTCGTCCCGGAGCGCGTCGATGGTGTGGTAGGTGATCCGCTCCTCGGGGACGCCGGCGTCGACCAGCGCCCCGGCGGTGTAGCGCGGGTACGTCGAGATGTAGGGCGGCACGCCGAAGTGCGCCGGCTCGTCGACGTAGCCGTCGACGATGGTCACGTCGATCTCGGCCGGGTCGGTCATGCCCGCCACTTGCCCGCCGACGCGTATAACGATGACTGACTCGCACGATCCCAGGCCCACGACCACGGCCGCACTCCCCCCACGCTCTTGAGACCGGCCCGCGTACACCCAGCCATGCCCTCCGCGGTCTCGTGGCGGTACGATTACGGCACCGAGCCGTGGCTCCGCTGGCTGGTCCGGGCCGGAATGGGAGCCGTCTTCGGCGTCTACGCCGGAATCCTCGCACTCGGATCGCTCGGCGTGGTCCTCGTGTTTTTCGTCGGGAGTACCGAGGTGAAGCTGCTCGTCGTCCTCCTCGCGCTGGTCGGCGGCCCGTTCTCGTTGTTGTACCTCCTGCCGATGATCACCGACAGGTCCCAGCGCAAACTCCCGTTCACCGATCGCGAACCGCGGATCCCCGGCCGGGAGCGAGTCGTCGTCGGGATCGTCGGCGGGTTGGCGCTCGCGGTTGCGACGGCGATCGACGAATGGCTGGCACTCGCGCTGTTCGCCGCCGGCTTCCTCGCCGGAACGGTCGGCGTGGTCTGCTCGACCCGAGGTGAGATCGATCCCGAGACGGCCACCTACGAGAACGAGTACCGCGAGTGGGACCTCGCGCGCGTCACCGATTACAGCGCCCGGCGGCTCGGCCCGCTCGTGGTCGTCACCCCCTCGGCGTCCGGCCCCGGACGTTTCGGGGCGGTCCCCTCGTGGCTCCTCGTCCCCGTGACCGTCGCCGACGACGCGACAGCCGCACTCGACGAGATCGTCGCGACGACCGAGGCCGATCCGGGACGCGACCCGAACCGCGCGGTCCGGGCGGTCGCCGTGGCCTTCGCCGTCCTGCTGTTCGGGACTGGCGCAGCCGCCGTGACGCAACTGGACGGTCCGATCGGCTGGTGGGCCGCGACGATCACGGGGTTTTTCGCCGTGATCTTCCTCGCCGTCGCCCGCGAGGGGTAGCCGGCGACTCAGACGTAGATGTGCCCCTCAATCGGGTCCCAGGCCCGATCCGGTTCGAAGTCCGCCTCGCGGGCCCGATACGTCGCGAGCGCCGCGACCACCGCGTCCAGCGCGTCCCCGCCCGCGTCGTCGATCAACTCGGCGCGGACGCCCTGGGGGAAGGCGAGGGGTGTCTCGGCTGCCAGTCCCTCGACGATGGTCCGACGGCGCTCCCGGGCAGGCTGGCCGCCGTCCTTGTACTCGGCGGCGGGGAGGTCGCAACTGGCCAGCGTCGCCGCGGGGTAGACCTCACACAGCGAGGTATCGCCACCGTCCTGCATCGGGCGGACGGCCACCTCGTCGGTCCGGGCCAGCGGCGCGAGTACGTCCCGGATGCCGAAGAACGTCTGCTTCCAGACGTGACTGCCGTAGGGACAGAGTGCACCGACGGGGCCATCGGTCTCGCGACGGAGGTCGGCCCGCTCGCCGTCGGTGGCCTCACGCGCTCGGGAGCGGCAGATTTCCTGAAACCCGTCGGCGTCGGTCGCGGCGGTGGCGACCCACTCCAGACTCCCCGCCCAGGTATCACGCTGGTGGACGGTCGCGGGCACGCCGAAGGGAAAGTCCAGTCCGACGGTGTCGGCGTCCCGGAGGAACGCGCTCAACTGGCCGAGACAGGGGGCACGCTCGGCGACGCCGAAGCGGTCGGCGGCCGAGTCACAGGTTTCGATCCGGAGTTCGTCCGCCCGTACTTCGCCCTCGGCGATCCAGATATCGTGTCCAGCCTGAGCCGCGCCGCTGAAGTCGACGCCGTGGAGCATACTCCGGGATGGGTGCGACGGGTGCAAAAAGCCGGGGCATTGATAGGCGAGGCCGCCTTACCAGTGGGTATGCCCAAAACGCTCGAAGTCAGGTGCACGAGCGGGGACTGTGAACTCGATATGTTCGAGCTTCACTACACCTACGATATGCCCGACGACGTGGGAGTCACGGACTTCTCGTGCCCGTACTGCGGTGAGACGGAGGGACTCGAGGAGATCGAACTATGATCCGGGAACTCGGCCGCTCGCTCGGGAACACGGTCATGGAGACCGTCGGCCGCGCGGCCAGCCGCGTCCAGGAGCGCCGCCCGCTCCCGGTCGATCTGCTCGAATCCGAGGACGCTTTTCTGGCGGTGTTCGACGCGCCCGGCGCGACCAGCAGCGACGTGCAGGTCCGCTTCGACGACGACGCCGTCGAGGTCCGTATCGACCGCTTCCGTGACTTCTACGAGGGCTTCGAGATGCTCGTCCCCGGCCGCGGCCTCGCGCTCGACGGCCGCGTCACTCTCCCCGAAGACGCCGCCGTCGAACCCGACGAAGCCGACGCCACCCTCCGGCGCAACGGCACGCTCGAAGTCCGGATCCCCAAAGACGAGGACGCCCCCGAGATGCCCGTCGAGGAGGAATCGACCGCGGTCGAAGATGCCGAACCGTCGACTGCCGACGAATCGGCCGACGAGGACGCGGACGCACCAGAAGCAGACGACGCGTAGCTACTCGACAGTCAGCCCCTCGACGACCGGAAACTGTTCGTCCCCGTCGAACCGCGTCGGATCGAACGCGTCGATGCCGTCGTCGCCCAGAATCGCTCCTGCGACCGTTCTCCCCAGCGCCGGCGCACGCATGAACCCGTGGCCGTGCCACCCCGCCGCGACGAACAGTCCGGGCTCGACCTCGCCGACCAGTGGGTCCCGGTCCGGTGTCGCGGTACAGAGTCCGGCCCACGACCGATCGACCGCAGTCGGTCGCGTCACCCCCGGAGCCAGCGCCGCGTCGACGCGCTCGATGGCGCTGGCGAGGAAGCCCTCGTCGGCCGTCCGGTCCCAGTCCTCGGGGTCGAAGTCGCGTTTCTCCACGCCGTCGCCGACGAGCAGGCCGCCCTCGCGCACTCGCCGACGGACTTCCGACGCGCGTCCGTCGAGCCCAGTCTCGCACTGCTCGACTGGACGCCAGTAGAACTGCTCGGTCGCGTCGTACAGCGTCGGCAGGTCCTCGCTCGCCGGAATCGGCTCGGTGACCAGCGCCTGCACCCGGTAGGCCTTGATCGGGGCCGCGACGCCGGCGTCGGCCAGCAGTGGGCGCGTGTGTGCCCCGGCCGCGACCAGCACCGCATCGAACTCTCGCGTCCCGTCGGGCGTCACCACCGCGGAATCCTCGGTCAGGCCGACCTCGGTCCCGGTTCGGATCGTCGCCCCCGTCTCGCGGGCCTGCTCGGCCGTCACGGCGGCGTATTCGGCCGGATCGGCACAGGCCGCGTCCCGCGCGACCGCGGCGACGGCCACGTCGTCGGTGCGCAATCCGGGGAACTCGTCGGCCAGCGACCCCGGATCGAGCAGTTCGACGGCACGACCCCGCTCGCGCATCCGTGGCACCTGCTCGCGGATCGCCTCGGCCCGCGTCTCGTCGCCCTCGCGTGCGAGCCAGACGTAGGGGCGCTCGACGAACGAAAAGCGGGTCTCGGACGCGAGTTCGCGGAAGTGTGTCATCGCCCGGGCGGCGATGGCCGCGTCGGTCCGGCCGGCGAAGGCGTCGTAGCAGATGCCCGCCGCGCGGCCCGTGCTCTCGGCCGCGATGGCCCCACGCTCGAACAGCGTCACGTCAGCGCCGCGGTCGGCGAGGGCGCGGGCCGCGGTCACGCCCACAGCGCCACCGCCGACGACGGCGACCGAATCGGTCATTACCGGTCCTCCGGGCCGCCCGCACTTACCGGCGTCGGCGGACGGCGTCGGCCACGCCGACGAGCGTCAGCGTACCGAACACCGCCACGCTCGCGTAGAACAGCAGGACCTCGGGGAGGTCGATCCCGGCCCGTTCCACGGCGGTGCCGACCAGCACGGCGAGGTCGTCCAGCACGACGAGCGGAAAGAAAAGCGACAGTCCGAGGACGCCCGCGACACCGAAGGCGATCCGGCGGGCCGCCGTCTCGTCGACGCTCCCCTGGCGCTGGTGGTACGCCGAGTAGACGATGACCGCGAACCCGAGACAGAACACCGCGACGGCGGCGATCCGAAAGGAGACGAAGATGAACAGTTCGGCCGCCCACGCGGCCGTCGCGGCCAGCCCCGGCGACGTTTCGAGGACGGCGGCCAGCACGGTCAGGAGCAGGCCGACGACGCCGACGACACCGGCCGCGCGGGCCCGGCCGACGCTCATCGTCCGAGGGCGTCGAGCCCGCGGGCCGGATGCGCGATCGCGGTGTCGGCCCCGGCCTCGCGGAGCCGTTCGACCCGGTTCTCGACCGCCTCCCCGTCACCGACCAGCGCGTAGTCCCGGACGGCCTGCGTGAGGACCTCCCTTGCCCGGCCCGTCGCCGTCGCGTCCGTCGCGGCACCGTCGGGCAACGCCGCCCGGAGCGCGTGCAGGTCCCGTTCGGTCGTGCGAGAGAGTAACTCGAACTGCGGCCCGCCGGCGGCCAGCGCGACCCGTTCGACGCTCTCGGTGCCGACCCAGGCGTCGGGCAGGGTGTCCCGCCCCTCGTAGTCGACGACGGCGTCGACCGCCAGCGACGCCGCTCGCGAGAGATCGACCTCCGTAGGTTTCAGCGCCACCGCGCCGATGCCGGTCTTCGCCAGCACGCCCTCGGTTAACATGGTCTCCGACCGGCCGCGTTCCCGCGACCCGTTGTGCGCCAGTGTGGGAGTGGCCCGCAAAACGCTGTCGTTTCCTCGCTGGAGCGCGGTCTCTCCGGACGGCTACATCGGGAGGTCTGCGTCCGGGTCGACCTCCCGGTCCACCTCCGCCGGCATCTCCCAGTCGGTCGTGAGTTCGAGCAACTGCACGAGGATGCGGGCGGTCGCGCCCCAGACCGTGTAGCCGTCGACGTGGAAGAAGTGCAGGCGGATGTCGCCGTAGTGGGGGTGGTCCCGTCGCTCGGACTCGTAGTTGTCCAGGTCGATGAGGTCAGCGACCGCGAGGACGGCGATCTCGGCGACCTCGCGCTCGTCGGGGACGTACTCCTGGTCGGGGATTCTCGCGACGTACGGTCGGACGGAGTACTGGGTGACGGTACGGATGTCGTCGAGTCGGCCGACGATATCGGCCGCGTCGGGAACGAGCCCGATCTCCTCGTTTGCCTCCCGGAGCGCGGTCGCCTCCAGATCTCGATCGCTGGGCTCGCGGCCACCGCCGGGGAAACTCATCTGACCCGGATGCTCCCCGAGGTGGTCCGCCCGCTTGGTGAACAGCAGGTGTTCACCGCCGTCACGGGCGATGATCGGCGCGAGAACGGCGGCCTCGCGCTCCTCGTCGTTGATTCCGGTCGCCCGGAAGTTCCCGACCCGCTCCAGGTCCATACACTCCATGTGGGCCCCCGCGCTCTTAATTTGCCCGGGGACACCGCCGTCCGTGAGTCATGCTAACGCGTCGTCGAGGCGTTCTCGCGCCGACGCCAAATCGACCGGGCCCCACACTTCGAGTTCGTAGCTCACGTCGAGCAGTTCCCGCATTCGATCGTCGTCGCCCTCGTCGACGGCCTGTGCCGTGTCCGCCCGGAAGCGTTCTTCCGCGGCAGCCCCCAACTGCTCGCGGTCGACCGTCCGGTCGGGCACGTCGAGGATGTGCGGCAGGTCCGTCGCGTCTTCGGGGAGTTCCGGGAACGCCACTGGCCCAGGGACCAGCCACTCCTCGTCGGCGGCCGTCGGCTCGAATCCGACCAGATGATAGGTCTCGCGGGCCGCGGCGATGTCGCCCTCGAAGGCCGCCGGCTCCAGGTCCTCGCCCTGCCGGTAGGCGAGTTCGACCAGTGCCTGCCCGAGTTCCGCGGCCGTCAGCGCGTCGAACAGGTCGACGACCCCCGCCAACTCGTCGCCCGTCACGTCCATGCTCCGACCGGCGAGTGGCACCCTCTTTACTCTGACGGGGCGACCGACAACCCACTGTGCCAGGCCCCACGTTTATTGTATAGTATTCCCAACGTGTAAGGAACTGTGCACGCATCGACCGACGACCGGATACGGGTACTCCACGTCGACGACGAGGTCGGCCTCCTCGATCTGACCCGGGAGTGTCTAGAGCGGGCGTCGGACCGGCTCGAAGTGGCTCGGGAGACCACTGCCGCGGCGGGACTGGACCGGCTCGCCGACTCGACCGTCGACTGCGTCCTCAGCGACTACGATATGCCCGGGATGGACGGGCTGGCCTTCCTCGACCGCGTCCGGGAGGCGTACGACGACCTCCCGTTTATCCTCTACACCGGGAAAGGCAGCGAGGAGATCGCCAGCGAGGCCATCTCCGCGGGCGTGACCGACTACCTCCAGAAACAGTCGGGAATCGACCACTACGACGTGTTAGCGAACAAGATCGAGACGGCCGTCGCGCGCCACCGGGCCGAACGGGAACTGCGCACGACCACAGAGCAGTACCAGCGCCTCGTCGAACAGAACGTCGTCGGGATCTACCTGATCCAGAACGGCGAGTTCCGGTTCGTCAACGAGAAACTCGCCTCGATCCACGGCTACGACCGGACGGAGATGGTCGGGATGTCGCCGCTCGAAGTCGTCGCCGAGTCCGACCGGGACCGCGTCCGTCGGAACCTCCAGGCGCGACTGGCGGGCGACCGCGAGGAACTGAACTACCGGATCGTCGGGGAACACCGCGATGGCTCGACGCTGGATCTGGAACTCCACGGCGGCCGGATCGAGTACGAGGGACGCCCCGCGGTGATGGGTGTGGTCGTCAACTGGTCGGAACCGGACGGCGAGGAGTGAACGCCGGTCACCGGTCGGTCGCCCGGTCCAGCCCCTGCCGGGCGGCCCGTTCGACTGTTTCGGGTTCGAGTTTCGTCTCGGCCCAGGCGGGGAGCCGGGTGTCTTCCTCGGGCGGGGCGACGGCCTCGGCGTACGTGTCGACCTGCTCGCGTTCGCCGGCGGCGTCGAACGCGAACCCGTTGAACGCGGCGTCGGTTTCGTACTGTGCGACGAGGTCGTCCGCGACCGTCCGGTAGCGCTCGCGGAGCCGGTCGTAGTCGGGATCGACGCCCGCGCCCTCGACGGCGTGGAACAGCGCAGTGGCGACCTCGCGACACATATCACCCAGTCCCTGTGGGCCGCCGACGGCACGATGGTCGTGTTCGTGCCGCCCGAGGTCGACCTGTGCGGTGCCCGAAAAGCCGGCGGCCTCGAAGGCGTCGCCCAGCGTCCCGACTTCCAGCCCCCAGCCCCGCTGGGCGCGCAGTTGGCGAACGAGATCGCTCGTGGCCGCGAACTCGCCGGCCAGCGCGTAGCGGAAACTCGCCAGGTAGTCCACGATGGGCGCGTCGTCGTCCGCGGCGAGCGCCCGGACCAGCGGCGTGTAAAAGAGCCGAAAGAGGCGACCGTACAGCCGGTCGTTCTCGACGCGAGCGTAGTAGCCCTTCGAGAAGTCATAGCCCCGGGCGAGCGGGAACAGCAGGCGCGGGACGTGGGCCCGCGAGTAGGTCGTCGCGTCGGCGTCGTGGACCGCGACGTACTTCTCCTGAGCCGCGAGCCCCAGCGCCAGCCACACGTCCCGCCCCTTCCCGGCGGGGCCGTTCAGCCCGTGCTCGCCGAGGGCGTCCCGGACCTCGGGGGCGTTACACCACAGCACGTCGGGGCCGAGTTCGAAGGAGTCGAGCCAGCGGGCGACGGTATCGACGCGCTCCTCGCTGGCCCGGAGCGCGACGATTACGCGGGCGGGGTCGACCCGATCCAGCGTCGTCAGTACCCGTTCGGCCGCGAGACTGGCGTGTTCCCGTTCGGTCAGGGGGACGACGACGGCCGCGTTCTCGGTCGGCGCGTCGGGAACGCGGTCGGCGAACGCGTGGAGCGTCGCCACCCGCTCCTGGACGTATTCCATCGACCCATCGTTAGGACTGGCCTCGAAAAAACCCGCCGTTCTCGGCCGTGTGTCGGTCTCCCGGCCGGCTCCGAGACGCGCGCTGTCGAACGCGCGTCAGACACGTCGGCACGGGCTTTTTAATGCGGCCACGAGTATGGCCGGTTATGGATTCCGTCCGCAAGGGGCTACGCTCGGGCGACATCGAGAAGGACACCTACGAGCGACTCACCTGTGCGGCGTGTGGGGAGCAACTCGGGACGAAAAACGACCCCGACGAACTCAACACGATCAGGTTCTGTCCGAGCTGTGACCGCGAGTGGAAGAAAGTCGGGTAGTCACTCGAAGACGGCGTCGAAGGCGCTCGCCCCCAGCGGTTCGAACGTGCCCGCCGCGACGTTCTCGGCGACGTGGTCGGGCGAGCCCATTCCGACCAGCGAACTCGTTACTCCGGGCGCGCTCCGCGCGAAGTTGATCGCCCGCTGCGCCCGCGTCTCCCCGTCCAGTTTCGCCTCGACCTGTTCGGGCATCTCCGCCGCCAGCTTCCCCTGCATGATCGACGCGCTCGTGAACACGTCCAGCCCCGCGTCGTTCGCGAACCACAGCGCCGACTGTGGGCCCTCCGCGCCGTCGTGCGATGCGACCGTGAACGCGTCGGCCATGAACACGTTGAACGGTAACTGGATCGCCCGGAAGTGGGTGGCATCGGTGCCCGCCCGATCCGATGCCGTCCGGGCGCGCGAGACGATCTCCGGGAGTGAGAGGTAGCTGTCGTCGTCCGGCCCAACCCGGAACGACTCCCAGGACGCCACGCCGTACTGGCGCAGGTCCCCCTCCGCCGCCCGTTCTTCGAGACGCGTGAAGGTGTCCTCTAGCTGGTCGTAGACCGCCTCCTGCGACTTCGCTTCGAGTTGCGTCTCCGGGTTGTGGACGTAATAGAGGTCCACGGCGTCGAGCCCCAGGTTCGCCAGCGACCGATCCAGCTGGTCGTCGATGTATTCGGGCGCGATGCAGTGCTGTCCCCGAACGAGGTCGTCGGGGTCGACGAGGCCGGTCTCGACGTACTCCTCGCGGACGAACTGGCCGGGATCTGTCGGTCGCTCGCCGTCGAAGGGCACGAATCCACCCTTGGTCGCCACCAGCACGGCCTCGCGGTCCACGTCGGCGGCCTCGATGGCCGCGCCGGCGACGCGTTCCGAGCGCTGACAGCGGTAGTTGATCGCCGTGTCGACGACGTTGACGCCCGATTCCAGCGCTTCGACGATGGCCTCGCGGTAGTTCTCGTCGGCTTCGTCGGTCGGGTCGCCGAGGTAGGTGCCGACGCCGACCGAGGAGACGACGCAGTTCCCGAAGGAGCGGAAGTAGGTGCGGGCGAACCGCTCGTGGTGACGGTCGCGGTAGTCCCATGTTGCCTCGCGGGTAGCCATGGGCCTTGCTTGGGTGGCCGGCAGTAAAGGAGAAGTGGTCGCAGCCTGCTCAGTCGAAACACTCGACGGGTTCACCGCTCTCCCACGGGTCGGGGATCAGTTTGGCCTCCTCCGCGTCGTCTAGGAACCCCTCGCGCTTTGCGCGGACGACCACCGAATCGTCGACGTAGTAGGTGGCGTAGTGGATTGGCGAATCGGCGTGGACCGTTCGGTTTCCGTCAGCCTCGTATTCGTACCAGTAGGTGTACCGGAACCGAACGAGGGCGGTATCTGCCGGTGCGTCGTAGATTCGGGTCCCGCCACTCAGACCGAACGCGGTAACCCGCTCGGGGGCATCGTTTCGCACTCGTCTCTGCACGAGCGCGCGCTCGTACCGGGTCACGTACTCGACGACCGCGTCCTCGTCGCCCAGCGGCGGCGGCCCGTCCGGATACGGTCGCGATTCCACGGTGTCACCGCGCGCTCTCGAGCCCCCGGTCAGCGTCGGCCGACCTGCCACGCTGCAGTCGTACTCGGGCGGTGCCCGCCTGTTCGGCGTCGGATTCGTTCCCGTCCCAGTTTCAGAACTGTTCCCGGAAGAACAGCCAGCAGTCGCGAGACCGACGCCCACACCGAGCAGGCCGAGGAAGCGACGGCGACGCATTCGGATTCGACTGGTCGTCACCGCGGTAAATGCTTTCTCCCGCTCGGGTGGGCGGAGTCGAGACCGTCACTCGGGGGTGTGTATCACGTCGACGTCGGCCAGCGAGTGAATCGGTCCCTCGTCAAAGTCGTTCTTGTTGTGGGTGACGAAGGTTCCACCTTCGGTGTAGGCAGTCGCGAGGTTGAACAGATCGATAGCGTCGAGTGCGACGCCCTGAGACTGAAGTTTGTCGTCGAGATAGGACGCTTCGAGGGCCGTATCGGCCCCAAACGAGAGGATTCGGTCGAACGTCGATTGAAGACGGTGTTGTTCCTGTCGAATCTCGTCTCGACTTGTCTTGTATTGAAACGACTCCCAGGCGACGTGAGCGGGAATCGTCCACTCCTCGGTGCTGTACTGCTGCAGGTGCTGGATGACGGCTGGATCCGAGTTTCGTAGTTTCACCAACACGTCCCTGTCGAGGACGATCATCTACCGTCGCTCCTCCAGCGAGTCGTTCAACCGGTCGCGGGCTTCGTCCATCCGTTCGATGTCCTCGTCGTCCACGGGCGGGAGCGATTCGGCGATCCGTTCCACGTCCTTTTCCGTCCGACTGAGCCGTTCCAGCAGGTCGTTGAAACTCTCGTCGTCCCGCTTGAGGTCCCGCAACCGCTCTTTGACCTCCTCGCTGACCCGGATCGTACTCATGTGTATACGTTGTGTACAGGATGGTGGTAGCTGTTTCGCCGCTCGGGCACCGATGCCCCCGGAGCGGTCGCGGGTGGTGCGTCGACACTCAGTGTCGTACCGGACGCGAGCCGCTGGCTCGCGTCCGGCAGTTTTTCCCCAAGTTTTTGCAAAGGGGGTTCCGCAGGGTGCCGAAGGCACCCAAGGAATCCCCCTGCAGTAAAAAGTGGGAGGGTCAGATATCACCACTCATCGCGTCGAACAGCCGATCCGTGAGTTCGGGCATCGTGATGCCGGTCGAGGGACCCAGACCCTCCATGTGATCCAGCGAGATCTGGCCGCCGCCCATGCGGGCGTGGCCGCCGGCTTCGGCCATCGGGATGTCGTCGACGGCGGCCCGGAGGGTCTTGCCCATGTGGACGCGGTCGTCCCGGGATCGACCGGAGAGGTGAACGGTGCCGTCTTTCTCGCCGGCGACGACGACGGCCGTGACGCCCTCCAGTCGGAGGAGTTCGTCGGCGGCCTGCGGGATGGCGTCGGCATTGTTGACCTCGCCGACGTTGGCGAAGGCGAAGGCGTTGCGGACCTCGCGGTTGGTGATCGCCCTCGCTTTGACTTCCAGCACTTCGGCGTCGACTTCGGGATTGGCGATGCGGTCGAGCATATCCTCGTCGACCCCGTCGTAGAGGTAGGCGGCGGCACTGAACTCGGCGGCCGAACAGCCCTTGGTGAGGCTCTTGGTGTCGGACTGAATGCCGTGGACGAGGCCGGTCGCGAGATCCGTCGGGAGCTGTTCGGGCCCGGCCTCGTCGTCGGGGTCGATGGTGTCCCAGCCCAGATTCTCGAAGTACTCCGCGCAGATCGTCGCGCAGGCACCGCTGTCGGTGCGAACGTCGGTGAACTCCGAGCCGGTCCCCTCGCCGGGGTGGTGGTCGACGACGGCGAAGGGATCGACGCTGTCCGCGCCCGAGAACCCTCTGGGGGTGTTGTGGTCGACGAGAATGACGTTCTTGGATGTGAGTTCGCTGGCGTCGTCGACGCGCTCGAATTCCAGGTCGAGGACGGTCTCGAAGGCGCGGTTTTCCTGATGGCGGATCTGGCCGGTGTACTGCATCGTCGCGTCGGTGTCGACGGAGTCGGCGAGCGTCCGGACGGCCATGGCGCTGGCCATGGCGTCCGGGTCGGGGTTGGGGTGCATCAACACCGATACCTCGTCGCGGGCAGCCAGGAGCCGTTCGAGTTTCGCCCCCTTCGTTCGGCGGAGGCGGGCGACGAGCCAGGCGACGACACCGAGGGCGACCAGCGCAGCGACGGCCACCGCCACCAGCGGTGGGCCTTCCAGGGCGAACGCCGCGGTGGTATCGACGGCTTCACCGAGCCCGACGCCACCCGCGGCAGCAAGTGGCATACTCGCGATGTGTCGAACCCGACGAACATGAAGGTTCCCCATCGGTACACAACTCGAAAGCCGCAACCGAGACGCACGTATCGGTGCTGTACGGCGGGATTAACCGTAATCGCCGCGCCGATACGCCTCGATAGCCGCCCGGTACCCCTCGCGGTAGGTCGGGAACGAGAAGTCGTATCCCCACTCGCGGAGCCGGTCGTTCGAACACCGCTTGCTCGTCTCGATTCGGCGACGCGCCGCGGCCGACAGCGAGTCGTCGGCCAGCCGCTCGGCTTTCGTCCGCTTGGGCGGCTCGGGCACACCACACTCGGTGGCCAGCCAGTCCGCGAACGCCCACTTCGAGACGGGTTCGTCGTCGACTACCAGGACGGCATCGTCCCGACCCCGGTCAGTTTCCAGCAGGTACCGCACCGCGCCGGCGGCGTCGTCCCGGTGGACCATGTTCAGGTACCCCTCGGTCACCGGCCCCTCCAGATACCGCTCCAGTCGGTACCGATCGGGGCCGTACAGGCCGGCGAAGCGGGCGACGGTGCCGTCGATGCCGTGGTCGCCGGCCACCTCGGTGGCGATCCGTTCGGCCTCGGCCAGCACCTCGGTCTTCTCGGTGGTCGGCGAAAGCGGCGTGTCCTCGTCCACCCAGTCGCCGTCGTGGTCGCCGTAGACGCCAGTGCTCGAGGTGTAGACCAGCCGTTCCGGTGGGTCGTCCCGGGCGGCGAAGTGCTCGACGGCAGTCCGGAGGCCGTCGACGTAGATGTCGCGTGCCGCCTCGGCACCGCGACCGCCGGAACTGGCCGCGAACACGACCGCGTCCGCGTCTGGGACCCGCTCCAGATCGGCGGGGTCGGTCACGTCCGCCTGCACGGCCTCGAACCCCGCCGACTCGATGGCCGCGACGCCCGCGTCCGAGCGGCGGACGCCGACGACCTCGTGGTCGGCCGATAGCTGTCGCCCCAGTTCCAGGCCGACGTAGCCACAGCCGAGGATCGCGACGCGCATGGTCACTTCTTGCTCTCGATGTACGCGTGGAGCAGGGCGTACTCGGCGATGGTCATCGGGTGTCGCCCCTCGACTTTCTGCTGGATCTCCTTGGCTTCGAGTTGGCTGTCGATCCCCGACTGGATCGCCTCCACGTCGAGGACGGCAGTGCTCATCCCCATCATGAGGATGTCGCGGGCGTCGGCCACCAGAAAGTCCGCGTCGGGCCGGTCGGGGTCGGTCGCGAGGACCGCCGCCGCCTCTTCGAGGGTCAGGTCCGGCGACTCACCGTCGACCAGCGCCGAGAGCCGTTCCTCGTCGATCCCGGTCTCGTCGGCGACGGTCTCGATACCCCGATCGTCGATCACGTCCGTCAGGACCGCTTCGTAAGCGGCCAGCAGGTCCTCGGGGTCGCGGTCCCCGACTGCCTCGAACTCGTCTCTGAGCATACACGCTGGTAGGGTATCGTCCCCTAAATCAGTGTCAGTTCGAGCGGGTTCCGACGGGGCCGCCGCGGGCCGCTCACCCGTCGTCGCCGCCCAGATGCATCGCGTCGAAAAAGCGACCCCGGACCCGGCGGTCGGCAAAGGCGAGGAGATCGGGGTCGTCGTCACCGTGGTCCGCGAACAGCCCCAACGGGATCTGTCCGCCAGCCATGTCGCTGTGGCCACCGACCTGTCCCACATCGGCGAACGAGACCCGCAGGGCGTCGGCGATGTCGACCCGGGAGTCGATGGACCGGGCGCTGAGTCGGACGGTCTCGTCGACCAGCCCGAACACCAGGACCGTCGTGATCCCCTCCAGATTCAGGAGGTAGTCGGCGGCCTGGGGGATCGCACCGCCCTCGCTCGTCCGGCCGACGGTCGCGACCAGACTCGATCCGCGGACGGTGCGACTCCGGATCGCCTCGCCGATAGCGTCGAGCATGGCGGGGGTAAATGCCGACCCGTACATCTCCTCGACCAGCGGCACGTCGGCCTGTCGGAAGACGGTGAGGGCGGCCTGGTACTCCTCGGCCGTCGGGTGGCGCACGTAGTCCAGACGCTCGCGGTGGAGGGCAAAGAGCAGCGCCGACGCGACGGGCTCGGAGAGGGGGACGTCGCTCCGCGTGAGATAGCCGACGAGGATCGACGCGGTCGCGCCACAGCGATCGCGCACGTCGACGTACTCGGCCTCGGGTGGCTCCGGGAAGTCGTGGTGGTCGATGACCACGTCGACGCTGGTCGAGGCCGGGACGCTGTTGTTGACGCCGGGAATCGAGTGGTCGACGAAAGCGATGCAGTCGAAGGTGTCGAGCTCCGTCTCGTCGAGGTGAGTCAGATCGAGGTCGAGCAGGTTGACGAACGCGCGGTTCTGCTGGTGGGTGATCGAGCCGCCGTAGACGATATCGGTCTCGGGGACGCCCCAGGCCTCGGCGAGCAGTTCCAGTGCCAGCGCGCTCGCGATGGAGTCGGGATCGGGGTCGTCGTGACAGACGATGCCCAGCGACTCTGCGTCGGCCAGCACCGAGGCCAGTTCGTCGATACGCGAAGTCGCCGGTCGGGGAACGGCCGACTCCGACTCACCGGCCCCTTCGTCTTGCTGTACGGGAGCCATAGTCCCAACCGGCAGTTACAGGCGTATAAGCGTCCTCGCAGGGTAGCTACCGATCGGTTGCGAGCGACGGATACGAACCGAACGGCCACGTTCGCCGAGGCCGGCCGGTTCCGACGGAATCGGACAAGATTTTATTACACGACGTGTTGCGTTAGGTAGTGTGACGCCGGGCGGTACCGCGCCAGCGGGACCGGTGCCGCCCGCGGCGACCACGGGGTGAGACCACATGAGTACGCAACAGGAGGGGACGCCAGCGGACGAACTGACCTACTACGAACTGGACGAGTACTTCCCGACGACGGCGTGGCTGGAGACCTACGCCGAACGGCTCTGTGCGAGCGAGGCGCTCGACCGGGAGATGGACGGCTGGGGCACCGACTGGAACGGCGATTTCGTGTTCGAGATCCGTAACCTCCCGATCTTCGAGAACGCCGTCAACGATCTGCCCGAGGAACTCTGGCGCAACCTCGGCGACGCCATCCGGCAACTGCCCGACAGTACGCTCGAAGCCGTCATGCAGACCGCACCCGAAGAGATCCAGGAGAACGTCGACAAGCGGACCGGGACCCTCCAAGAGCGTGCGTCCGCCGAGCTACTCGAGACACCGCTCAACGAGTCGCCCGAGAAAGTCTGGCCCGGCCTGCGCAACATCATGCCGGAGGTGCTCGACGCGCTGGTCGACGAACTCGACGATCACGTCACCGACGAGGGCCACGTCTTCGCCTGGCTCAACATGGTCGACGGCGACTGTCGCGAGACCGCGACCATGCAGTCGGTGGACGAGCGTGAACACCGCGTCCGCCTCACCGGCGAGTACGAGGACTGGAAACGCCTGCTCTCGGGCGAACTGGGCCTCCTCGACGCCGTGATGGGTGGGACGCTGAACGTGACCGCCGACATGAAAAACACCCTGCAGTACATGGACGCCCAGCTGGTGATGGTCGAGGTCGCCGCGGAGACGGACAAGCGGTTCCTCTTCTAAACCACCTTTTTACTGCAGGGGGTGCGCTCCCTTCGGTCGCGCACCCCCTTTGCAAAAACGTGGGTGAAAAAGGCGCGAGCGCCGAAGGCGCTCGCGAAGAACCGCGCGCCTGCGGCGCGCGGATGCTTGTCGGCAGCCAACAACGGTACGTTTCAGGCCTCGACGGCCAGCCCGGCCTCGCGGGCGGCGTCCTCGGCGCTCGCGTCGTCGTGGAGGACGCTCGCGACGCCCTGCGTGATCGCCTCGGGGTCGTCGTGCTGGAAGATCGACCGGCCCATCGAGACGCCGGCCGCGCCGGCGTCCATCGCGCCCCGGACCATCTCCAGAGTCTCCTTGTCGGTGCCTTTCGACCCGCCTGCGATGACGACCGGCAGGCTGGTGGACTCGACGACGTGCTGGAAACTCTCGGCGTCGCCGGTGTAGCCGGTCTTCACCAGATCCGCGCCGAGTTCCTCGCCCAGGCGGACGGCGTGGCCGACGGCCTGATTGTACTCCTCGCTTTCGGGGTCGATGTCCGGCCCGCGCGCGTAGGTCATCGCGAGGACGGGCATCCCGTAGCGGTCGGCCTCGCTGGTGACCGTCGCGAGTTCCTCGATCTGTTCGCGTTCGTACGTGGAACCGACGTTGATGTGGAAGGAGACGGCGTCGGCCCCGGCCCGGATGGCGTCCTCCACAGTACCAGTCGTGCGCTTGTCGTTTTCGTCCGGACCGATGGCCGTCGAACCGTTGAGATGGCAGATATAGCCCGCGCCGTTCTTGTGCTCGTGGACGCGCCCCGCGATGCCCTTCTGCGTGAGAACTGCATCCGCGCCGCCTCGCGTGATCGCGTCGATTGTCGATTCGATGTCCTTGAGGCCTTTGACGGCCCCCAGTGTGATGCCGTGGTCCATGGGGACGATGAGGTGACGTCCCCCTGTCCCGATGCGCGCCAGCCGCGCTGTGTTCCCCGTACTCATATTAGGTGAAGGTGTGGCAAGTACGGACATAAGCGTTGCGAGACTGCGACATCACCGGCCCCAGCAGGGCAGTCTCTCTCGGTGATTTTTGCCACTGTCGGCCGCGGTATCAGGTCGTGGCAGTGTTCCGACAATTCCCGGTCAGATGTACCAGAGGTATCGCTTCCAGAGCGCGACAGCGGCCCGCGTCACCGGGAAGGGCTCACCGCCGCGCACGGCGGCCAGGGCCCCGAGTACGAACCCGGCGGCGAGACCGAGTCCGGCGACCGCGAGGACGAGTTCCAGCCGTGGATATCCCGTGACCCACGACCAGAGCTGGAAGACCACCGCGACGGCCACCGCCGTCGGGACGAGTGCGTCGACGAGTCCCAACAGTGCGTATCCGACGGGCTTCCCGAACGGCATACTCGAAGGGGTTTTCGCCGGCAGAAATAGCTTACTGGTCCTCGGGCACGACGGATTCGGCGCGCTGTTGGGCCCCGCGCAGTGCGCCCTCCTTCAGGTCGCGGGCCTTCGCTTCCAGCCGGTCGGCCACCGCCGAGACCGGTTCGTCGTTCTCGTAGCCCTCGGCCACGATGTCGACGAGGGCGGAGCCGACGATGATCCCGTCGGCCCCCGCGCGGACGATTCGCGCGGCGTGATCGCCCTCCTTGATCCCGAAGCCGACGGCCTTGGGCACGTCCCAGTCGTCGATGCGGGCCAGGCTCTCGTCGGTCTGGTCGCTCACGTCGTCGCGCGCACCGGTCGTGCCCAGTCGCGCCTGCACGTAGACGTAGCCCGACACCTGCTCGCGCATCCGGTCGAGTCGGTCGCCCCGCGTCGTCGGCGCGACGATGAACACGAGGTCGAGGTCGAACTCGTCGCAGGCCTCCCGGAGCGGATCAGCCTCCTCTGCGGGCAGATCCGGCACGACGAAGCCCGTGATCCCCACGTCTGCGGCTTTCTCGACGAAGGGGCGTGGCCCCTCTTCCTGGCCGTACTGGTAGATCAGGTTGTAGTAGGTCATACAGACCAGCGGCACGTCCACGTCCAGTTCCGCGACGAACTCGAAGTACCGGTCGGGGGTCATGCCGGCGTCCAGCGCGCGGACGATGGCGTCCTGGATCGTCTTGCCCTCCGCGATGGGTTCCGAGAAGGGCAGGCCGAGTTCGATCACGTCCGCGCCGCCGCGGGCCAGCGCCTCGACGTATTCGAGGGAGGCCTCGTAATCGGGGTCGCCCGCGGCCAGATACGGCACGAAGGCGGGGTCGTCGCGCTCGAAGGCCCCGGCGAGGTCGGGATTGTTGGCCATCTACATCCCCTCCGCAGCTTCGAATACACTCATATCCACGTCCACGTCCAGATCCCGCTGCTCGGTCTCCTCGATGACCGTTTCGAGGTCCTTGTCGCCCCGGCCCGAGACGTTTATCACTGTGACGTCACCGACGGCATCGGGGTTCTCGTGCAGGTACCCGAAGGCGTGGGCCGTCTCCAGTGCGGGGATGATCCCCTCCTCCTGTGAGAGGCGGTGGAACGCCTCCAGCGCGGCGTCGTCGTCGACGTTCGCGGGCGTGACCCGACCCTCGTCGACGAGGTGTGCCAGTTCCGGGCCGACGCCGGCGTAGTCCAGCCCCGCCGAGACGCTGTGGGACTCCATGATCTGGCCGTCCGAGTCCTGCAGGAGTTTGGTGCGCGCGCCGTGGAGGACGCCCTCGTCCCCGGTCGACAGCGTGGCCGAGTTGGGTGCGACGCCCTCCTGTTCGTTCACGGTCAGCGAGGAGCCGCCGGCCTCGACGGCCAGCAGGTCCACGTCCGCGTCGTCGACGAACTCGGCGAACGACCCCATCGTGTTCGACCCGCCGCCGGCGCAGGCGACCACGGAGTCGGGGAGACGACCCGCGTGGTCCCGAATCTGCTCGCGGGCTTCCTCGGAGATTACCGACTGGAAGTCACGGACCATCGCGGGGAACGGTGCGGGCCCGACGATCGACCCGATGACGTAGTGGGTGGTCTCGACGGTCGTCGCCCAGTCACGCATCGTCTCACTGATGGCCTCCTTGAGCGTCCCCCGGCCCACTGTGACGGGGTTGACCTCGGCCCCGTTGAGCCGCATCCGGAACACGTTGGGCCGCTGGCGGTTGATATCGGTCCGGCCCATGTAGATCTCACAGGGCATATCCAGATGGGCGGCGGCCATCGCCGTCGCGGTACCGTGCTGACCGGCCCCGGTCTCGGCGATGATCCGTTCTTTGCCCATGTACTTGGCCAGCAGGACCTGCCCGAGCGCGTTGTTCAGCTTGTGTGCGCCGCCGTGGAGCAGGTCCTCGCGCTTGAGATAGACCGCGGTATCGTACGCTTCCGAGAGCTGGTCCGCGTACTGCAGCGGTGTCGGTCGCCCGCCGAAGTCGCGCAGTCGCTGCCGGAACTCGTCCATGAACCCGTCCTCGTTGTCCAGCACGTACCGCTCGTAGGCGTCCGTCAGTTCCTCGATGGCCGGCATCAACACCTCGGGCACGTACTGTCCGCCGTACTGTCCGAATTTTACTGTCTCGCTCATGTCTCTGTCTCGGTTTGTGTCAGTCGCGACGTCTTCTCCTTGACCGATCCGTCCATGATCGCACTGCCGATCAACAGCCCGTCGGCCCCGGCGGCGCGCATCCGGGCCACGTCCTCGGCCGTCTCGATCCCGCTCTCGGCGAGCACGGTCACGTCGTCTGGCACGTCGGGCGCGACCCGCTCGAACGTGTCCAGATCGACGTTCAACTGCGCGAGATCGCGGTTGTTCACACCCACGATATCGGCCCCGGCGTCAAGTGCCTGCTGGAGTTCCGTGCCGTCGTGGACCTCCACGAGGACCTGAAAGCCCCGATCCCGGGCCGCCGCCAGCAGGTCGTCCAGATCGTCCGTGTCGTCTTCCTGCAGGAACCGGACGATCAACAGGACCACGTCGGCCGCCACGGTGTCGAGTTGGGCCTCGCGGACGACGAAGTCCTTCCGCAGGACCGGCACGTCGACGGCCGCACGGATGCGCCGCAGGTTCTCCGGTGACCCGCCGAAGTGGTCAGGTTCGGTCAGCACCGACAGCGCCGCCGCGCCGCCGGCGACCATCTCCTCGGCGAGCGCGACGGGATCGTCCGTCCGCTCGCCGTCGGTCGTCGGACTCGTCGGTTTCACCTCCGCGATCACGGGCACCCTGCCGTCGGCCTCGGCGGCCGCGAACGCGGCGGGCAACGACCGCGTGTCGACCGACAGCCGCTCGTCGCCCCCGCCCCGCTCGCGTGCGGCCGCGAGGATCGACTTCACCGCTGGCGCAATCTCTCCACTAGCGTCCATTACTGTACATTAACGGACGGAACTGCACATAAGACTTGCGTCACAGCGACGAACAGGCTAAAGGGCCGGCACGGATAACTACCGAGCAGAAATGACGGGCAGACGAGGGTTCCTCCGGAGGCTGGCACTCCTCGGGGTCGCTGGCGCGGCCGGCTGTCTCGGTGACGAGGGCGGTGACAGGGAGAGCGGTAGCGACGGCGACACGACGCCGACGACGGTGGGGCCGGGCGAAACCGGGAGTGGGTTCACGGGACCGGACGAGTCGGACGAGGAGCGGTCACTCCCGTCGGCACTCCGGGTCGTCTCGGCGGTCGGGACCAACGTCGCCCAGCGCCGGATCGGGACGGTCGAGGTGACGGTCGCGAAGGCCGACTGGGTGGAAGAGGTCGATCTGACAGGCGTCACCGCCACGTGGACCGTCCCCGGCGAGAGTTACGAACTAGCCGCGGCCACGACCGACGCCGACGCCGACGGCTACTTCGGAATCGAGCCAGCCAGGAGCACGAGCGCGGACGCGACGCTGCAGACGACCCACGAACGCCACCGGCTGGTGTTCGATCTCGGGGACGACGACGAGGAGATCGACGACTGGCACCGACGGCTGGAGACAGACAGCACGCACTTCGGCGAGGTCGTGCGTGTCGACGACGTGATCGGCCTCCGGCTCACGACCGCCGGCGGATCGACGACGGACGCCAGACTCCTCGCACCGACCGAGGTGAACCGGATCGAGGGCACCGTCGAGTTGGGCGTCGACTGATACCGTCGGACGGCGTATCTCGCGAGAGTTCGTCGAAGGCCCCGGGCGAACGGGTGCTTCCTGCAACGGCCGTCCAGTGTTCACGAGCGCCCGTCGAGTAGCTGGGGTTTCGAATCTCGTCACGGTACGGATCTTTAGGACCTGGAGACATCTCATCGCTGTCCATGTATCAGCGACGGACGGTCCTGCGGGCCGGCGTCACCGCCACAGCCCTGGCGGTGGCTGGCTGTACCAGTCAGGACGACGCGACCGATGCGACCAGCGACGGGACCGACGACGACGGCGTCGACGAGACCGACGACGCCGCTGGAACCGACTCGCCCGAGGAAAACACCGACACGGACGAGCCGACCGAGACCGCGACGGACGGCGACCCAGAGTCGGTGGCTCGTGTCAGGGTGATCTCGTCCGTCGGCCTCGTCGCGGATGGGGCGATCAGCGCCGTCGAACTCGTGGTCGCACCCACTCCAGGGGCCGGGCCGGCCGACCTGCGGCGGACGACGGTCCAGTGGGTCGACGAGCGCGGGTCCTACGACCTCGCCGCGGCGTCGAGTGACACGACGGCCGACGGCACCTTTCGGATCACGCCGATCAAGGACGCTGACGACTCCGCACCCGTCCTGAACGCCGACGACGACCGGATGCAGCTGTCGATGGATCTCGGGGCGGCCGACGAGGTGTCCGGCGTCGAGGGGTTCGGTGAACCGCTCCAGCCTGGAGCCACCGCCACGCTCCAGCTCACGACAGCCGCTGGCGCGACCTCGACCGTCCGGCTCACGGTCCCGGAGACCCTCGCCGGTGAACGGGCAGTCACCCTGTAGCCAGTTTCAAGACACTCTCGCCCGTTCAGGCGAGCATGAGTGACGTTGCGGGCATCTACGCGCACGAATCGTCGTATCTCGACCGCTACGTGCAGGTCGGGATCGCACAGGGTCGAGTCATCTCCGTCTCGTTCCCCGAGACGCCCGACGAGGGTGCCGAGGCCGACCACGACCTCCTGAACCGGATCGACGCCTACCTCGACGGCGTCGAGGAGACCTTCGAGGACGTGCAGGTCGCGTTGACGGTCCCGACCGACCAGCGCAAGATTCTCGAATCCGTGCGCGAGATTCCGTACGGCCAGGATTCCTCGGTCGCGCAACTCGTGCGGATGACACCCGGACTGGACGACGGGAGCGACGACGACATCCGAGCAGTGCGAGAAGCGCTCACCGAGAATCCCGCACCCCTGCTCATCCCCGACCACCGCGTCCGCGACGGCCCCGGCGCGACCCCGCCCGCCATCGTCGACAAACTCCGGTCGATCGAAGGGATCTGAGCCCCAGGACGTCGACAGCGCGCTGGCCGATTAAATTACACGCTGTTCTACCGTGAACTTATTTATGCCTGTTTTACCGACAACAGGTCATGGTGGAGAGAGACGTACCGCGGCGATCGGTACTTCGCGGCGTCGCAGCGGGTGGGGGAGTGGTCGCGGTCTCGGGGTCGGCGTCGGCCTCGGGGTCGTCGCTGACCTTCGAGACACACACGGAGATCACGTTCCGGGCCGTCGTGGACGCGGTGCTCCCGGAGACGCCGGAACTGGCCGAGCCACTGGGGGCCGAACACGTGCCCGGTGGGCTAGCTGTCGGCCTCGACGAGTTCCTGATCACGTACGCGAACGACCTGTTCACGTTCGGCCTGCCCTACATCGGCGAGGTCGGGAACATCCCTATCGCGGGGCCGGTGGCGGCGGTGCTGGACCTGGCCGCGAAGGAGTTGCTCGACCGCGGCGACAACGAGGACGACCCCAGCGTCGACCGACCGCTGGCGCTGCTGGAGGCCGACGACACCTCGGCCTGGGTCGTCCGCTTTGCCGCCGGCACGTTCTCGAAGCTATCGCGGCGCGACCGATTGCGCGCCATCGGTCTGCTCGACGGCTACGAACTGGAGCTCTCACCCGTCTCGGGGTTCCTGTTCGAGGCCGACGCCGGCCTCGTCGGGCAACTGGTGGTCGGCTTCGCCGAGGTCATCTACTACAGCGAGTGGCAGGGCTACGACGAGTTCACCCAGCCGCCGAGCCAGCGCGCGCACCCGAACGATCCCGACGCCGTCCAGAGCTGGCGACAGACCGGCTACCCCGGATTCGCCGACGGCTACGCGGCCCTCCGGGGTTACGTCGACAAGCCCGATAGTCCGCTGGGCGGCGGTGACGTCTGGAAAGATCTCGACGGCGACGTGCGCATCGCCCGCGACTCGGGGCAGTTCCGGGAGAACGACTACGACACCAGCGGCTACGAGGAACCGTACCCGGAGGGCGCGTAGATGGTCGCGAACGAGTACGACGCCGTGATCGTCGGTGCCGGCGGCGACGGCCCCGTCGCGGCCTGGAAACTCGCTGAAGCCGGCCTCTCCGTGCTGGTGCTGGAGGCCGGTCCGTTCCACGGCAACGAGCAGTGGCCCAACCCGCACGAAGATTCCGGCGGCGAGGCCTCCTCCTCGGTCGAGGACCTCAGCGGCGAGTTGCTCGACGAGCAGTTCACCACCCGCGAGTTCGAGATGGTGAACAAGCTCGTCTTCGGCCCCGCCGACCACGAGCGGGGGTTTTACTTCCGGAAGTTCCCCGGCGACGGCGCGATCTTGCAGTGTTCGGGCGTCGGCGGCACCACCCTGCACTACACCGGCAACCACCCGCGGGCCTACCCCGCGTCCATCGACGAGCAGGGCCACTGGCCCATCGACTACGCCGACCTCGTGCCCTACTACCAGGAAATCGAGGAGATGTGCGAGGTCGCGCCCGCGCCCGTGACCGCCAAGGAGGAGCTGTTCTTCCAGGGTGCGGACGCCGCCGGCTGGGACCTGCTGGACGTGAAAAACGTCACCGAACCCGGCTACCGGCCCCAGCCAAACGCGATCAAACAGCCCGACGAGAAACTCCACGTCGACGGGGACTACGACGGCGACTTCACGTATCCCGAGGTCGAGGGCGACACGCTCGCGCTCGGGAACATCGCCGGCAACCCCCACCCGCGGGGCGCGCCGTTCGAGGAGAAAGCCAAACGAGCCAGCAACGTCAGCTTCGTCCCGCCGGCCCTGCGCACCGGGAACGTCACGATCCGACCCAACGCCTTCGTCACCGACATCGAGACCGACACCTGGTTCGGCGACGACCCCTCGGCGACCGGTGTCGAGTTCCGCGACACGTGGTCCGGCGAGACCGAATCGGTCGACGCCGAGGTGGTCGTGCTCGCCGCTGGTGCCATCGAGACCCCGCGACTCTGGAAGAACGCCGACCTCCCGGAGAACGACTGGGTCGGGAGCGGCATGACCATCCACTTCGGCGACAACGTGATGGGCCTGTTCGACGGCGACGACCTGGCGGGCCGCCTCGGGAAGGCCACCGTCGACCAGCACCAGGGCCAGGACATCGCCGCCCGCTTCGACTACCCCGGGATCGGGATGCTCCAGACCGTCGGCACCACGCCCGGCCTCGGCGCGATCCTGGGCTTCGGCGCGAGCGCGTCCGGGTTCACCTTCCAGAACGACACTGCCGATGCTCCCTGGGACACGATGGGGCGACTCGCCGGCGGCCGGCTGAAGGAACTGCTATCGGGGTACCGCCGGATGCTCCAGTTGCTCGTCGTCTCCGACGATCGGCCGCACGAGCGCAACGGCGTCACGGTCGTTCCAGGGGTGTCCGACGAGAACGGCTCGATCCCGCTGGTGAACTACGAACCCAGCGAGGGCGACCAGCAACGCCGCGACCGTCTCGCCGAGATCGGCGCGGAGATCCTGCGCGAGGCCGGCGCGTCCCACGTCCACCGCTCGGACTCGCCCCCGACCGCCCTCCACGTCCAGAGTACGATGCGGATGGGAAAAGTCGTCGATACGGCGTGTGAGGCCTACGACGTGGACCGACTGTTCGTCGCCGACCACAGCGCGCTGGCCAACTCGGTCGGTGGCGTCAATCCGACGAATACGGGGCAGGCCCTGGCCGCCCGGACCGCGGAGAAGATCGTCGAACGCTACTTCTAGGTGCCGGCGGCGGGCCATCGGTTCCGGCTTCCGAGCGAACGCCCGGGTACCTCCCGGTCCGATTCGGTTGGTTTTACACACTCCGGGGAGTGAGCCGAGGTATGGCACTGCCACTCCACGTCGGACTGGAACACCCGAACCTCACCTGGATCGTCGTCGCCGGTGTCGCCGCGTTCGCGGCCGGACTCGGCGTGAACCTGTACCGCTCGCTCGGCGACGAAACGGCAGTCGAGACCGCCGACGGCGACGACCGGCCCGAGTAGGCTCAGCCACCGAATCCCTTCTCCGCCCACTCGATCCCCAGCAGTTCGTGGACCACGAACTCCAGGGCGTTCACCAGATAGTGGGCGACGAACACCACGAGGAAGCTTCCGGTGAGGACGAAGGCCGCCGCGAGGACGAACCCGAGCGAGCCAGTGACGAGCACACCGGCCCGCCCCTGTGCACCGTGACCCAGCGCGAACGCCAGCGACGAGATCACCGCCAGCGCCCACACCGAGGTCCCGAACCCGGCGTTGGTCGCGCCGATCACCGCCGCCCGGAAGATGAACTCCTCGACGCCCGCGATGATCGGCAGCACCACCAGCAGGAGGACGAGCCACCCGCCGGCCGAGTCCGGCGCGAGCATCGACCGCAGGCGCTCGTCGTGTTCGACCCCCACCGCGTCGGCGCTGACCGCACCGATCTCGTTCACGACGTACAGCGACACGCCCAGCAGACCGCCGACCGCAAGCGCCGGGAGGCCGGTCGAGAGCGGTGCGTCGGTGACGCCGAAGGCCGACCCGGGAATCCCGAAGTACCACGCGCCGGCGAGCAAGAACCCGCCGAACAACCCCTGCGTGAGCGCGACGTTGGCCAGCAGGGTTCCGGTCGAGAGGTCGCCCGCCGTGGGCTCGGCACGCGGCGTTCGTCCCCCGGGCGTCCCGGTCGCCGCGAGTTCGCCGTCCGCCCGGAGCGGTCGCTCGTCGGCGTGCGTGTCGTCGACCGCCGGCGGGACGAACGTCGGAATCTCGTCGCTCCGTCGACGGTCGGGTGCAGAAGGCGGTGCGTCGCTCGGTCCCGTCCCGTCCGCGTCGTCACGGACCAGATGCTGGGAGAGTCGAGCAAGCGCGAGTAAAAGGGTGCAGACGACGCCCGTCAGTCCGACGAACGCACCCCACTGCGCCACGGCTTACTGGGGGCTTGGGCTTCCGCTGGAGCGCCCGACTTCGCGCTGTTCCAGCGCCTTGCCGGTAATGTTTTTCAGGCGGTCGACGAGGCCGTCCTTCTCGGGTTCGCCCGCGAGGGCGACCTCCAGGACCTCGCTGATGTGGGAGACGGGGATGATCTCGATCATCTCCTCGTACTCCTCCTCGATCATGACGTCCTGTTCGTTGGCCTTCGGGATGATGACCTTGTCGAGGCCGGACTTGGCCGCGGCCTCGATCTTGTGGGTGACGCCACCGACGGGCAACACGTCGCCCCGGACCGACAGCGAGCCGGTCATGGCGATGTTCTGCTCGACGGGCACGTCCTCCAGCGCGGAGATCACCGCGGTCGCGACGGTGATGGAGGCCGAATCGCCGTCCACACCGCCCTCACCGGCCTGGACGAACTGGATGTGGACGTCTTTCTCGGTGATGTCCTCGTCGCTGAACTTCTTGATGATCGCCGAGACGTTCTGGACTGCCTCCTGGGCCATCTCCTTGAGCTGACCCGTGGCGATCACTTCACCGGGGCCCTGCGAGGGCGTGACCTCGGCCATGACGGGGAGGACGATACCGGAGTCCTCGCCCATCACTGCGAGACCGTTGACGCGGCCGACCACGTCGCCCTGGTTGACGGTGAGCTCGTAGTCTTTGCGGCGTTCGATGTAGTTGTCCGCGAGCTGTTGCTCGATGGAGCGGCTGCGGCGTTTGGCCTGCAACACGTCCTCGCGCTCGGTGTACTCCTTGTCCTCTGCGCGGGCGATGTCGCCGGCGACCCGCACCAGCCCACCGAGGTCGCGCAGTTTGAGGGTCAGGTGCCCCTTCCGGCCCGCGCGGCGGCGGGCTTCGAGGATGACCTCTTCGACGGCTTCCTCGTCGAAGTGGGGGAGCCGCCCGTCTTTCTCGACCTCCTGGGCGATGAAGCGGGCGTACTTCCGGCGCATCTCGGCGTCGTCCTCGATGGTGTCGTCCATGTACACCTCGTACCCGTAGCCCTTGATCCGCGAGCGCAGGGCGGGGTGCATATTCTCCATCGCGTCGAGGTTCCCGGCCGCGATCATGATGAAGTCACACGGGACGGGCTCGGTCTGGACCATCGCACCCGAGGAGCGCTCGGACTGGCCCGTGATCGAGAACTTGCCCTCCTGGATCGCCGTCATCAGCTTCTGCTGACTGCGGATGTCGAGGGTGTTGATCTCGTCGACGAACAGGACGCCCTTGTTGGCCTTGTGGATCGCGCCGGGTTCGACGCGGTCGTGGCTGGGCGTCTCCATGCCACCGGACTGGAACGGGTCGTGGCGCACGTCGCCCAGCAGGGCACCGGCGTGGGCACCGGTCGCGTCCTCGAAGGGTGCGGTGTTCTGCTCGGCGTTGTTGACGAGCAGGTTCGGGATCATCGCGTCGTTGCCCCGCGAGCCGTAGCGGAACGCGAGGTAGATGACACCGGCCGCCAGGATGCCCAGCAGGGGTTGCTGGACGATCAACAGCGAGTAGCCGATGACGATAGCGATGATGATCCACATGAGGAAGCTACGCATCTGGTTGCGCTTGCGGGCTTCCTCCTTGTGAGCGTCGACGATCTGGTCCCCCTTGCCGGCGGGAACGGTCCGAACTTTCGGCTCGTTACCGTCGTCGGGGTTGTGATAGACGAGGACGTCCTGCAGTTCCTCCTTGGGGAGCAACTGGCTCATCGCCTTGGCGAGCATCGACTTCCCGGTCCCGGGCGAGCCGATCATCATGACGTGGCGCCGCTGTTTGGCGGCCTTTTTCACCACGTCGCGGGCGTGGTCCTGCCCGATGACCTGATCGACCAGGCGGTCCGGGACCTCGATGTCGTGGGTCGAGTCGATGTCGAGGCCGCCGAGGATGTCGTCCTCGGCGTTCTCCTCGTCGACCGGAGCATCGATCTCGACTTCGCTACCGAGGTCGTCGATGGTGCCCTCGTTGCCGTCGGGAACGCCCGACTCGTCGTCGTCCCCATCGCGGACGCTCTCGACGCCGTCGATGTCGTCGACCACGTCGTCGAACGCGTCCGGGGACTCCTCGGCGGAGTCGGGCCCCCCGTCTTCGGGGTCGTCGTCGGTGTCCGTATCGTTGCTCATAGAACCGTTGCTGTTAGCGAAAGGGAAGGGCTGTCGACTGATATACTTTCTCCCCTATTCCGACCAGTGAGAACGGAGAAACCGCCAGACTGCGATCCGTCAGACGCTCCGTCGGGTGATCGCGAACGACTCGCGTGATTTATCAAACAGCCCACGTACGTACTGGTATGACACGGGGGTTCTACATCGGCCGCTTCCAGCCGTTCCACGACGGCCACCGCGAGATGACCGACCGCATCGCCGAGGAGGTCGACGAGGTCGTCGTCGGGATCGGGAGCGCCGACGCCAGCCACACCGTCCGGAATCCGTTCACCGCGGGCGAACGGATCATGATGGTCTCGCGCGTCCTCGACGAACTGGACACCCAGACGTACGTCGTTCCCATCGAAGACATCGACCGCAACTCCGTCTGGGTGGGTCACATCCAGAGCATGGCACCGGATTTCGACGTGGCCTACTCGAACAACCCGCTCGTGATCCGGTTGTTCGAGGAAGCCGGCATCGAAGTCCGCCAATCCGAGATGTACAACCGCGGTGATCTGAAAGGGTCCCGCATTCGAGCACGGATGATCGAGGGCAAAGACTGGGAGCACCTCGTCCCCGACGCCGTCGTCGACGTGATCGACGAAATCGACGGACTGGAGCGGCTCCGCCGGATATCGGGCGACGACGGCGGCGACGCGACCGAGAACGACCACTGAGACCCCACACGACAGCAGATGATAACCCTCGCCTCCGATTTCGGCTCACCGTACCCGGCCGCGATGAAAGGCGTCATCCTGCAGGAGTCGGACGCGCGTCTCGTCGACGTGGCCCACGACTTCCCCCGGCAGGACGTGCGAACCGCCGCGTTCTGGCTCCGGGAGGTGCTCCCCTGGTTCCCGCCGGCCGTCCATCTGGTCGTCGTCGACCCCGGCGTGGGCACCGACCGGGCCGCGGTCGTCGCCCGCGCAGGCAACCACGCCCTCGTCGGCCCGGACAACGGCGTCTGCCTGCCGGCCGCCCGTCGATTGGCGGACGGAGCGGACGAAATCGAGGTCTTCGAGATCGATCTCGGCGACCCGGCGAGTTCGACGTTCCACGGGCGGGACGTGTTCGCGCCCGCGGCCGCGCTGGCCCACGATGCTGGCGTCGAAGCGTTCGAGAGCCGTTCGGAGTTCGCGCCGGTCGGGGAGTGGACCGACCTGACGTTCCCCGAACCGACGGTCGAGAACGGTCGCGCCGAGGGCGAGGTTCTGGTCGTCGACGGCTTCGGCAACGCGATCACGAACGTGCCCGGCGAGGTACTGGACGAACGGTACGGCGGGACGGTCCGCGTGAACGGCGAGTCCGCGCCGGTGGAACCGACCTACGCCGCCGTCGAGGCGGGCCAGCGGCTGGTGACCGTGGGGAGCCACGAGAACGTCGAGTTAGCGGTCAACCGGGGCCGGGGCGCGGACGCCTTCGGCGTGGGCGTCGGCGACGCGGTGTCGATCGACCTCGATCACGCCTGAACCCGGTCGAGCAAGTCCGCGAGCGCCTGCCGGGCCACCCGTTCTTTGATCTCGGTCCGGGAGCCGTCGAACTGGTAGCGCTCGACGGTCGTCGTGGACTCGCCGCTCCCCCACGGACCGGCGTAGGCGACGCCGACGAAGACGGTCCCGATCGGGTGGTCCGCGCGGTCGCGCTCGGGCCCGGCCACGCCGGTCGTCGAAACACCCCATGTCGCGTCGGCGGTGTCGCGAGCGGCCTTTGCCATCTCCCGGCCGACCCGCTCCGAGACCGCACCCTCGGCGTCGAGCGCCTCACGGGAGACGCCCAGAACCTCGCGTTTGGCGTCGTAGCTGTAGGTCACGTACGAGCGGTCGAAGTACTCGCTGGACCCGGGCACGTCCGTCACGAGCGAGGCGACCAGCCCGCCCGAACAGGACTCGGCGGCCGCCAGCGTCTCGCCGCGCTCGGCCAGCGCCTCCCCGACCTGCGTCTCGATCAGTGGTTCCTCCCCGAACCCGTGCATACCCGGAGCCACGGCACCGACCGTGTTGAAAGCCGCGACCCGCCGATCGGTTTTAGGTACGCCAAAACTTCGACGGGTTTAAGTTTGGATTAGGCAGACCTAAAACCGATGGAAGCGAACAGACGGCAGCTGCTCCGGACGGCGACGGCCGTGGCCGCTGGACTGGGGCTCGCAGGGTGTAGTGGTAGTACAGATGACGGAGCGTCGACCGACACGGCGACGGACGCGCCCACGGACACGCCAGCGTCGACAGAGGACGACGCTGAGGTGGAACCCTCGGCGAGCGTCGGTGCGGGCGCGGCCGTCGCCGCCGAGTGGACGGTCATGAGCGCGCGGTTGGACGACGCGTACACGCTCGGCCTGGCCGGGATGACCGGCGAAGGGGAAGCCGTCGCCGGCCGGACCTTCGAGCGCTTCGAGGGTGCCAACGGCGAGTACGGGGCTCACGAGTACCTCGAGGAGACGAGTACGACCAACTACGAGGGCTTCGAGAGCGGTCTCGTCGACCTCCGCGATGGGCTGTCCAGCGGCGACAAGGAAGCCGCGGAGGACGGCTGGCGCAGTGCCCAGCAACATCTCCGGGAGGCACAGATCGCGGTCGTCGGCGAGACGGGTGCGAACGCGCTCGGCGTCCTCCGCTACGGTGTGGCGGTCAACGACGTGGAACTGCTGGCGGCCGCCGGCGAGACCGAGGCGGCGGCGACCGTCGCCGGCGAGATCAAATCGTGGTTCGAGAACGCGCCCGAACACGGCGCGCTGGAATCGGCCGACAGCGAGGCCTACGAGAGCCTCGAAGGTGCGATGGAAGACGCACGGCGTGCGGCGAGTGCCGGCAACGTGGCCACCGTCCGGAGCGCCAGCGATGCGGCCATCTCCGCGTCCGTGACCGGAGCGAACGCCATCGCCAGCGGGGACCTCGCGGCCGCCGGCCACCTCGCGGCCTACCAGGCCGAGGGCTGGGACGCCGCGGCACTCGCGTCGCTGGGCGGCCCCTCGACGAATCTCGCCCACGCCGCGGTCCTGAACAGCTACCGGGCGCGGGTCTACGACGCCCACTGGCTGGCGGCCCGAGGCGCGACCGACACCGCACAGACGATGGTCGACGACGTGTTCGAGCACTTCGAGACCGACGCACACGGCTACCACGAAGCCCTCGAAGAGGCCGACGGCGAGGCCTACGAGGGCTTCGAGCGCGGCCTGAATTCCCTCTCGACGGCCATCGGCAACGGCGACAGCGAGGGTATCGACTCGGCGGTCGCCACCGTCGACGAGAACCTCGTCACCGGCATCGAGGCGCTGGCCGGGTCGACAGGCGCGACCCTGCTGGAAGCCGCCTTCTTCCGGGCCCGGGTGGCCGACGCCCGCGAGATCTACCGGCTCGGGGCCAACAACGTCGCGTCGGGCGTCGTCGGGTCGGTGTTCGAGCGGTTCGAGGCCGACGAGGCCGGCTTCCACGAGGCCTTCGAGGACACGGACGCCGAGAGCTACGAGGCCTTCGAGTCGGCGCTGTCTTCGCTACGGACGGCCATGGAGAACACGAACGACAGCGGCGTCGAGACCCACGCGACGGCAGTGATGGACGAACTGCTGGGATACATGACGACCGCCGGCTCGACCGCACAGGTCAGCGCCGCCGAGTCGACGTACGTGGCCGCCCGCGGGTTCGACGCGGCCGCGCTGGCCGCCCTCGACGAGCAGAGCCGCGCGAACACGGTCGTCACCGACGCCCTGACTTACTTCGAGGGCGGTGCCGGCGGGTTCCACGAAGCTCTCGAAGACGCCGACGGCGAGGTCTACGAGAGCTTCGAGGCGGATCTGAGCGCGGTCGGGAGCGCCGCCGGGAACGACAGCGACGCCTACGCCGCGGCGACGACCTTCTACACGCGAGCCGTCGAGGCGGCCTATGCCACCGTCGCGGCCGCCGGCGGCTCGTTCGGCGGCGCGGCGGGCACGATGGTCGACGCCGTGTTCACCAGTTTCGAGGCCAACGACGGCGGCATCCACGAGACACTGGAGGACGCCGACGAAGGAGCCTACGAGAACTTCGAGAGCGGTCTGGACGGCCTCTCGACAGCGCTCGCGGAGAACGGTGACGTGCGCGGGGCCGCCAGCGCCTACGCGAACACCACCCTGCGCGCGCAGTTCGCCGTCGTCGGAGCGCTCGACGATGCGCCGGTCAGCGCAGACGGCGGGAGCACCGGCGAGGAGAAGCGTTACGCCGGTGGGCCGAACGTCCAGCAGGGCACGCCGAGCGACGCCGACCACGTGATCGATATGAACCTCGTCGCGTTCGACCCGAAAGAGATCACGGTCCAGAAAGGCGACACGATCGCCTGGACCCACAACAAAGGCGAACCACACTCGGTCACCGCCTACGAGGACTCGATCCCGTCGGACGCCGAGTACTGGGCCTCCGGCGGCTTCGACTCGGAGTCGGCCGCCCGCGCGGGCTGGAACGGCGGTGACACCATCGAGGGCGCAATCCGCTCGGGCGAATCCTACGTCCACACCTTCGAGACCACCGGCACCCACGAGTACGTCTGCATCCCTCACGAGGAGATGGGGATGAAAGGCACCGTCGTCGTCGAAGAGTAGACATCGGGCCGCTACCGTGACGCCGAGGGGCGTCACTCGCTGTCTCTTCTTGCGCGATCGACTGCGAGACGCTGTCCGTTCGGGCTCAGCGACGCGGTCGGCTCGAAAAATGTCGGGTAGTTGCTCGGCCGCCACTCACTACGAAACGAGAGTCTCCCGGTAAGACTCGATTACTCCGCGGCGATGACGTCGTCGATGCGGACGATCATCGTCGCGGCCTCGGTCGCGGACTCGACGGCTTCCTCCTTGACCGCGGCGGGGTCGAGGACGCCGTACTCGACGGGGTCGCCGATGATACCCGTCTGGCCCTCGGAGATGATGCCGGCGCGCCCCTCGCTGTCGAACTCCGAGCGGAGGTCGACGAGCGCGTCGATGGGGTCCATGCCGGTGTTGGCCGCGAGCGTGCGCGGGAGCACGTCGACGGCGTCGGCGAAGGCCTCGACGGCCAACTGCTTGCGGCCCTCGATGCTCGCGGCCTCGTCGCGGATGTGGGCCGCGATAGCGATCTCGGCGGCACCGGCACCGGGGACGACGCCGCCTTTATCGAGCGCGGCGGTCACGACGTCGAGCGCGTCGTTGAGCGCGCGTTCGAGTTCGTCGGTGACGTGTTCGGTGCCGCCGCGGGCGAAGACGGTGACGGCGTCGGCGGCCGCACCACCCTCGATGAAGACGACGTCGTCGTCGTCGTACTTCTCGACGCGGACCGCGTCGGCCTCGCCGAGGTCGTCGGCTTCCAGCTCCTCGACGGCGCCGGCGCGGGAGCCGCCCGTCGCGGAGGCGATGGACTTGGCGTCGTCGTCGCCGACGCTCTCGAAGGCGAGGATGCCCCGCTTTGCGAGGAAGGCCTTCGCGCGGTCGGCGATGTCACCGGTGACGAACAGGACCTTCGCGCCGACGTCCTCGATCTTGTCGACGTAGCCTTTGAGTTCCTCTTCCTCGGCCGCGATGGCCTGGTCGAGCTGGTCGACCTCGGTGATGTTGTACTCGGCGTCGATGCTCGACTCCTTCAGGTCGACGTCGTTGTCGACGACGGCGATGGCGGCGTCGTCGACGGAGCGGGGCATATTCTCGTGGCCCGGCTCCTCGTCGACGAGGACGCCCTCGACCAGTTCGGTCGCCGAAGAGGAGGCACCGGTCTGGGTCCGGACGGTGATGTTGTCACGGACGACGCCGGCGTCGGTGTCGACGTGCTGGACGGCTCCGACGACGGTCTCGGCCAACTTCTCGGCGTTGACGTCGCCGGTGCCCTTGCCGGTCATGGAGGACTCGGCGACCGACAGGAGCGTCTCCTCGTCCACGTCGGCGTCGAGCGTCTCGGCGTCGATCGAGGCCTGGGCGAGCTGTGCGGCCTCGTGGTACCCCTCGACGATGGTCGTCGGGTGCACGTCGTCGTCGAGCAGGTCCTCGGCCTGCTTGAGGAGTTCGCCTGCGAGGACGGACGCGGTCGTCGTCCCGTCACCGACCTCGTCCTCCTGGGTCTGGGCGACTTCGACGATCATCTGTGCGGCGGGGTGTTCGATCTCCATCTCTTCGAGGATCGTCGCCCCGTCGTTGGTGATGACCACGTCGCCGGAATCGGAGACGAGCATCTTGTCCATCCCGCGAGGGCCCAGCGTCGTCCGTACTGCCTCGGAGATCGCCTTCCCCGCGGCGATGTTGGATGTCTGTGCGTCTTCCCCTTCTGTCCGCTGGGAATCCTCGTTGAGAATAAACATGGGCTGGCCGCCCATCCGTCGCTGTTGGCTCATAGTCACTAATGAGGTGGTCAGCGGTTCTATATAAAAGTTACTATCGGAGGAAACGGAGAGACGGCGACCGGATGTGAGGGACCACAGCAGTCGGGGACTCAGGCGGGGTCGGCGACGGGACGCGTCGTCACGCGGGCAACCGTTATTACAGGGCCGTTCGTTACCTCGGTGGATGCTGGAGCTGGAACACGAGTTCCGCGTCGTCGACGTTCACGTCCGGCTGGAACCCGACGAGTCGCGACGCTCCGACGGCCGGACGGGAGATCCCGAGACCATCGAGCGGGAGATGCACCAGGCCGGGGTCGTCCGGTCGGTCGTGTTCCCGGGTTCGCGGGACGGCAGTTATCTCAAGGTCAACAACGCCGTCGCTCGGATGAGCGTCGGGCGCTCGTTCGTCGCGTTCGCCCGGATCAACGGGGCCCGGGACGCCGGATCGAGTGCGGGCGCGCGCCTGCGCAACCTCGCCAGTTCCCGCGAGGACCACCACACCTCGCCCGAGGACGTGGAACAGTACGCCTACGACGACCGCTTCGCCGGGTTCAAGCTCCACCCTGCGGCCGACGGCCTCCCCGACGAGGAAGTGCTGGAACGGCTCGCCGACGTTGGCCTCCCGGTGCTGGTCCACGCCGGCCGGCAGTTCCCGCCCCGGGCCGTCGCCGACCACCTGCTGGACTACGAGTTCCCCGTGATCGTCGAACACTTCGGCGGCTACCCGCTCGACCGCGAGTTGATCGCGGACGGCATCGCCCTGCTCGATCGCTGGGAGTCCTGCTTCCTCGACACGAGTTTCGTCCGCTTTCGCACGCCGCTGGAACGGGCGATCATGGAACACCCCGACCGGATCTGCTTCGGCAGCGGCGCACCGGCCACCCACCCCGACGTGGGCCTCATGGAGATTCTCACGCTGGACGTGCCCGAAGACGCCATGCGGAAGGTGTTCTCGAAGAACCCCTCCCGGGTCGTCCCGGAACTGTCCTCGTCGGGCGGCGAGTGAACTCCATCGCTCCGTCCGTCTCGTAGTGTTTATCACTGACACCTGCAGAGAGGGTGACAGTGGGTGGGCACATCGACTGGCGAAACCGGTACGTGCTAGCCCTGGCTGGCGTCGTCGCCCTCGGAGCCGCCCTCCGGCTGTACGGCCTCGGCGTCGAGAGTATCTGGGTCGACGAGGCGATCACACTCCGGTTCGTCACGAACCACGGCCCCCTCGAACTCCTGTGGGTCATCCCCAGCAAGCAACCCCACCTCCCGCCGTACTACGTCTTCCTCGATTTCTGGGTCACGGCCGTCGGGACGAGCGCGACCGCCGTTCGCTTCCCCTCCGCAGTCTTCGGGATCGTCTCGCTACCACTCCTGTACCTGCTGGGCCGTGAGCTGTTCGACAGGGAGACCGGGCTGGTCGCGACACTCGTGTTCGCCGTCGCCCCGTTCCAGCTCTACTACGCCCAGGAGACGCGGATGTACAGCCTGTGGACGGTGCTGACGCTCCTCTCGTTTCTCGCCTTCCTGTGGCTCCGACGGCGGCCGACCCGTCGGCTGGCCGCGGGCTACGTCGTCGCGACACTTTCGACCGCCGCCGTCCACCCGTTCGGCCTGTTCGTCGTCGTCGCCCAGGGGCTCGTCCTCCTGATCGAGCGCCTGCTGGCCGGCGACGGGCTCACGCTCGACGGGCTGACGGCCCTCGAACGGGCTCAGGCGGCCTGCTGGGCGTTGCTCGCGCCGATCCTCGTCGTCGGCATCCTGAAGGTCGAGTCGGCCGTCGTGGGGTTCAACTTCATCTCCCCGCCGGGCCCCGGACGGGTCACCGGCACCGTGGTGGAATACTTCACGACCGCGGGCGGGACGGCCGAACTGGCAGTCGGGTCGCTGGTCGCCGTCGGTGTCGCACTCGCGCTCCGGGCGCGACCGCTCGGGCGCGAGCGTCACCTGCTCGTCGTCTGGGCACTCGTGCCGATCCTCGGGCTGGTCGCGGTCTCGTACCTGGTGACGCCGCTGTTCTGGGACCGGTACACGATCACGGCGTCGCCAGCGTGGATCCTGCTCGCGGCCCGCGGGTTCACGAGCCTCGCCCGCGACCGGTTGCCCCTCGGTCTCGAACGCCGTCACGTCGGCTACGCACTGGCCGGCCTGCTGGTCGTCTCGATCCTGCCGGCGACCGTGCACTACCACACGACCGACGAGAAAGAACAGTGGGACGAGGCCGTCCCCGACCTCGAAACAGCCGCGGAATCGGACGATCTGGTCCTGGTGATCGACCGGGCGGGGCTGTCGGCGTTCGAGTACTACCGGACGCGAGGCGACATCACCGTCCGACCGATCCACGCCGGGTGGCGGGCGAACGGGAGCTACGTCACGCCCAACGCGACGCTCCGGAACGTGACCGCCGGCCACGACCGGGTGTGGCTCGTCCTGACACACCTCTGGTTCCTGCCGGGCGAGCGCCAGCGGATGCTGGACGTGGCGGGCGAGGGGCGGCAGGTGGTCCGCCACCGGGAGTACGAGAGTATCGAGGTCTATCTGCTGGCAAACCGGACTCAGCGCCAGTCGTAGACGGACACGGCGCGGTCGGTGCGGTCGGCCCGGCCGTTTGGGTTGCGCGCGGCCGTTCGGTCGCGCCACCGGGCACGGACGCCGTCTTTGAGCCCGACGGCGAGGCCCGACAGCACGTCCCGGCCGTTGCCGAACCACTGTGACGGTTCGATGGAGCCGCCGGCGACCGCCCGGAGCCCACCACCGGCGTCGCGAACGGCGTGGCCGACCAGCCGACGGAGCACGGTCGGCCGGACGCCGTAGTTCTTCGCCAGCCGGTAGGCCAGCGAGCGGTACTTCCAGCGCCAGTCGGTGTCGGTCACGCCACCGTCGGTGCCGTACTCGCCGCGGACCGACATATCGCCGCGCCAGGTCACCTCGAAGTCCTGCCCGGCCAGTCGGTGGGCCACGTCGCGCGCGCCACCGGTGCGGAGGTACTCGTCGAACCCGTCGATAGCGTCGAGTGCCGCCCGGGTGAAGGCGGCGTTGTCGCCGTTGAAGTAGGTAACCGTGCGGCCCTTGATGCTCGTTGACTCGACGCTCTCGGTCGTCATCCCGGCTTTGAGTTCCTGGTGGGTCGGGCCCGAGACGACATCGGCGGTCTCGATGCCGGCTGCAAGCGCCGACTGCCACTCGGGTTCGACGGCCAGTTCGTGGTTGACGAAGGCGACGACGTCGCCGCTGGCCCGGTCGAGACCGGCGTTGCGCGCCACGTTGAGCCGGCGGTCGGCGATCTCGACCAGCAGATCCACGTCGGCGCGGTCCCGAACCATCCCCGTCGTCCCGTCCGAGGACGGACCGTTGACCACGACGATCTCGGCGTCGGACGCGTGGTCGGCGAGGGCGTCTAAACAGCCCGCGAGCCGGTCGCGTCCGTTGAGTGTCGGGACGACCACCGAGAGATCCATACTCCCCGTTCCCCGCCGGACCCCTAAAAAACTCGTGCCGTCAGGGGACGCGGGTGTGCCAATACGAGACCGACGCCAGGCGCTTGCCCAGCGGCGAACTGATCAGCGTGGTGTCGATGTCCCGAAACACGCTGGCCAACTCGTTGGGAATCTCGCGGTAGAGCCCGTACGGGAACGCGAAGTCGTGATCGTCGTCCACGAGGTGGAGACCGGCGCTGTCGAGCAGTCGGGACACTTCCCAGCGCGAGTAGAGCCGCGAGCCCATCGGGAGAGCCCAGTTGTACAGCGAGCGCGTGGTGAAGCGATTGAACGTGTCGAAGAAGACCTGGTTGCGCGAGACCCGCCGCATCTCGCTCAAAAAGGAGGCCGGCTGGTCGGCCAGATGGAAGAATCGCATCGCGATCACCGAGTCGAAACTGTCGTCGGGGAACGGCAGCCGGCCGGCGTCGCCCCGCATCAGGTCCATGTTCTCCGCGACGCCCGCGCGCTCGGCTTTCTCCCGGCCCTGCTGGAGCATCGGCCCGGAGATGTCGAGTCCGACGACGTTCGCCCCGCGCTCGGCCAGCATGACCGTGAACCGTCCGGTCCCGCAGGCGATCTCCAGCACGTCCCTGTCCTCGACCGGCCCGATCGCGTCAAGCACGGCCTGTTTCTCCCGCCGATCGATGAGCCGTCCCCCCCGTGAGAACCGTTTCTCCTCGTACTCCTCGGCGATATCGTCCTCCTGATACCACTCCTGTCCCTTCACGGTTTGTGCCTGATTGCGACTCGCAGTCCATAAAACGATACTGAAACGCATCGCGCGACCGCGCCAAAAGTCCCGTAATAGTAAACACACCAATACGTCTGTATCCGAACCAGAAATCGACCGACCGGAACCGACGGACGGAGGGGCGTTATCGATTCCGGCAATTTGTGTCGGCAGACTTTGTATAAGGATGCATAATACGCACTTATTTGTTCCTATTGTTTTGTCATACATATAGCCAAGTTTTACCCGTCGTGTTCGGCCACGTGCAGGTATGAGTACGACGCCGGACGAAAGTACGCACGCGGAGAACAGTGAGGAGAGTCCACTTGCAGATCCGGATTTCCGCGAGCGGTTGCGCGAGCTTCCGCCGAGCGCGAAGCTCGTCGCGAAGGTACTGGAGGGTGACGCACCGCTCTCGCAGGGGCAACTCGCCGAGGAGTCGCTGCTGCCCGATCGGACGGTACGCTACGCGCTGAACCGGCTGGAAGAATCCGACCTCGTGGGATCGCGGTACAGCTTCCACGACGCGCGCAAGCAGGTCTACTACCTGAGTCACTGACCGCAGGCTCTTTTGCCCGGCGTACCTCAGGGGTGGGGTATGGACGTTTCCCGGGTCCCCGTCGACACCGCCACGCGCGGCCCCGGCGGCGCGACGAACGCGTATCTGCTCGGCAGCGACGACGCCCTCCTGATCGATCCGGCCGCCCGGACCGACGCCCTCGACGAGGCCGTCCCAGACGCAGATCCGTCCCACGTCGCAGTGACACATCACCACCCGGATCACGTCGGTGCGGTCGCGGAGTACGCCGATGCCTGCGACGCGACCCTGTGGGCACGCGCCGGTCGCGCCGACGGCTTCGAGCGAGCCACCGGCCGCACGCCCGACCGCACGTTTCGCCCCGGCGACCGGATCGAGACGGACGACGGCCCGGTCGAGATCGTCGATACGCCCGGCCACGCACAGGAACACGTCGCGTTCACGTGGGATCGGGGCGCGGTCGTCGGCGACCTGGCGGTCGCGGCCGGCAGCGTCGTCGTCGGTGCGCCGGAGGGTGATATGCGCGCGTACCTGACGAGCCTCCGCAGACTCCACGCTCGTGGCTTCGCGACGCTGTACCCCGGCCACGGCCCTGTGATCGACGATCCCGACGCGACGCTCGCCAGGCTGATCGACCACCGGCTCGACCGCGAGCGGACGGTCCGGCGGGCCGTGGCAGAGGGCGCTCGGACGGTCGAGGAAGTCCTCGACGGGGCCTACGACAAGGACCTCACCGGCGTTCGCGACCTCGCGCGTGCGACCGTGCGCGCTCACCTCGAAAAGTTGGCCGTCGAGGGCGACCTCGACTTCGACGGCGAGCGGGCCGAGCCCTAAACTGTCGGCACCGGAATCTCGTCGAGGATCCCCTGGACGATGCTCTCCTTCTGCACGTCGTCGACGCGCGCGTCGGGCGTGAGGACCAGCCGGTGGGCGAGCGTCGGTTCGGCGACCCACTTCACGTCGTCGGGCGTGACGAACTCCCGGCCCTCGATCACGGCGCGGGCGCGGGCGCTCTCGAACAGCCGCTGAGTTCCGCGGGGCGAGACACCCACCTCGACCCGTCGGTCGTCACGGGTCGCGCGGGCGATGGCCGCCATGTAGTCGAGCAGGTCGTCCTCGACGCGGACGGCCTCGGGCGCTTGCCGGACGGCCTCCACGTCACCGGGGGCCAGCACGGACTCGACGGTCGGGCTGAGGGCGTCTCGGCCGCGGCGGCGCTTCAGCAGTTCCACTTCGCCGTCCTCGTCGGGGTAGCCGATGGCGGTCTTGACGGCGAAGCGGTCGACCTGCGCTTCGGGCAACTCGAAGGTTCCTTCCATCTCGACGGGGTTCTGGGTCGCCATGACGAAGAACGGCTGGGGGAGCTGGTGGGTCTCGCCGTCGACGGTGACCTGGCCCTCTTCCATGGCCTCCAGCAGCGCCGACTGGGTCTTCGGCGGGGCGCGGTTGATCTCGTCCGCGAGGACGACGTTGGCGAAGATGGGGCCGTCGGCGAACTCGAAGGTGCGGTCGCGTTCGTTGTAGACGTTCGTGCCGGTCACGTCCGAGGGGAGGAGGTCGGGCGTGAACTGCACACGCGAAAAGGAGAGCCCGAGCGCCGTGGCGACGCTTCGGGCGGTGAGGGTCTTGCCGGTGCCGGGCACGTCTTCCATGAGGACGTGGCCGCGGGCGACGATACCGAGGAGGACTGTTTCGAGGAACTCGTCGTCGGCGACGACGGCCGATCCGACCTCCTCGCGAACCGATTCCAGGGCGGAGCTCGCTTCGGGGATCTCCATGTCCGATCCATCCACGTCGCCGCATTTAGTGGTTGGGTCGCTGAAAGATCGCTCCGTCTTCCGAATCGAAACGGATAAAGACCAACCGGCAAAACGTTGGAGTGAGCCGAGGTAGCCTAGCCTGGCCAAGGCGGTTGCTTCGAGAGCAACTGTCCTCACGGACTCAGGAGTTCAAATCTCCTCCTCGGCGTCATTTTCGCGGCGCAATACGGTGAGCGAAGCGAACCGTCAGCGCCGCGAATGACCCGCAGGAGATTTGAATCAGGGAGTGGAGCGAAGCGGAACGACCGTGGTTCAAATCTCCTCCTCGGCGTTTTCCACGAGCCAACACGGCGAGTGAAAACGCCGTCGAGCGATTTGAGCAGACGAGTCGCAGCCCCGGAACGGCCGAGCGGAGCGAGGCCGCACGCCCGGAACGTCTCGGCGTGTTCAAATCCCCGCCTCGGCGTCATTTTCGAGGGACGGCGAGTGACGTGCGCCGCGGAGGAAGACCACTCGGTTCCGCCACCGCTTTTCAAAAACCCACGAAGGGAGGCGGTGTAATCAAGCGGCGGCGTGCGTATGTGATGGCATGGCAAAGACAGATGCGGGTGGGCCGGAGGGGCCGGACGGCTGGCCGGTCGTCGGCAACACCTTCCAGTTCGCGCGCGATCCGTTCGCGTTCTACGAGCGGTGTGCGGACTTCGGGGACGTAGTGCCCTACGAGGTCGGCGGGATGACGTTCTACCTCGTCACCCACCCCGAAGACATCGAGCGAGTTCTCTCGACGGATCACCGCAAGTTCGAGAAGGGAGCCTTCCAGCGCGAACAGTTGAGCGGCGTCCTCGGCGAGGGGTTGCTGACGAGCGAGGGCGAGCGGTGGCGCGAGCAGCGCCAGCGCATCCAGCCCACCTTCGGGCCGGAGAAGATCGACTCGTACGTCGAGGTCATGACCGACTGTGCCCAGCAGGCCGGCAGGCGATGGTGGGACGGGCGACAGATCGCGGTCGACGACGAGATGCGCCGCATCACCGTCCAGATACTCGCGCGGTCGCTGTTCGGGACCGACATCAGCGACCACGTCGAGACCATCGCGGACGCGATGGGCGACATCGGCGCCCAGGCCGAAGCGCCGGCGGCGACGGCCCTGCTCCCGGAGTGGCTCCCGACGCCGTGGGACCGCCGGGCCCAGCGTGGCGTCGACGCCATCGACGGCGTGATCGAGGACCTGATCGAGCGCCGGCGGGGCGACGCCGAGGGGCGGGACGACCTGCTCTCGACGCTCCTGGTGGCTCACGACGATGGCGAGATCACCCGGGGGACGCTCCGAGACCAACTCGTCACGTTCCTGCTTGCGGGTCACGAGACGACCTCGCTGGCGCTGACCTACACCTGGTACCTGCTGGCGGAGAATCCAGCGGTCCGAGAGCGGTTACACGACGAGATCGACGACGTACTCGGCGATGCGGTCCCGACGATGGCGGACCTCGGAGACCTGTCCTACACCGAGCAGGTCGTGACCGAGGCGATGCGGTACTACCCGCCAGTGCACCGGGTCGTCCGCGAGGCCAGCGAGGACGTGCAGTTGCGCGGCCGGGCCGTCGAGGCAGGGTCGATCCTCACGATGCCTCAGTGGATCGTCCATCGGGACGCACGGTGGTACGACGACCCCCTGAAGTTCCGGCCCGAGCGGTGGGTCGAGGACCGTGACCGCCCGGAGTACGCGTACTTCCCGTTCGGCGGCGGGCCGCGGCGCTGTATCGGGATGCGCTTCGCGAAGCTAGAGGCACAGCTCATCCTCGCGACACTGGCCAGAAATTTTCGGCTAGAACTGGTCGGCGACGGCGGGCCGCTGGACCTCACGTCGGGCGTGACCGCATCGCCGACCGAATCCGTCGAGATGGTGCCCCGGGTACGCTGACGACGCTCACTTCGTTCGGCCCGCCGCGCCCTGCTCGCGGGTCGTTCCGCCTCCCCGCTCGCCCTCTCTCCGCGGCTCCTCACTTCGTTCGGCCAGCCGCGCCCTGCTCGCGGGTCGTTCCGCCTCCCCGCTCGCCCTCTCTCCGCGGCTCCTCACTTCGTTCGGCCAGCCGCGCCCTGCTCGCAGGCCTACGGCCCGCTGGCTCTTTCCGAGGCCTCACTCTGTTCGGCCTCGCCTGTCACATCACCCGTCCGATCCGTCGCGAACCCGGTCCGGAAGGCGATGTAGGCGAGGACGCAGATGAACAGGATCGGCGGCAGGATCATGAAGCCCCAGAGCCCGTCGAGCCCCCACTGGAGGAGGAGGATCACGTCCGCAATCCCGAGCGCGAAAAAGGGCAGGATCCAGAGCGCCGCCTGCTTGCGGCTGACCCCGCCCTCGTCGCCGGACAGCAATTCGTCCATACCTCACGTTCGGCTTTCGAGGTGAAAAGCACCGCGTTGTCCACCCCGCCCGACCCACCCAGAGTTGTTAACAGATTCGCGCTCAGTTATTAATGAAAGGCAGTACGGGGCGGGGTAGTAACAGCGCGATTAATAAGACCTGAACGGCTACGGTCACGTAATGACCGACGGTACCGTGGACGGCGATGGGGACGCGGGCGAGGCGGTCCAGCTCCGGCTTGAGGTGCCGGAGATGGACTGTCCGTCGTGTGCCGGGAAAGTCGAGAACGCGCTCGACGGCGTCGACGGCGTGACCGGGTCGGAGTTCAGTCCGGCGACGGGCGTGGTCACGCTGACGGCGACCTCGGCGGCGGCCCGCGAGGCGGCCGTCGAGGCGGTCGAGGCGGCCGGCTACGAGGTGACCGACGCGTCCGAGGGCGGGACGGAGCGGTCGGGACCGGCCGCGACGGAACCGGTCTGGAAGACGACGCGAGCGAAAAAGACCGCCGTCGGTGCCGTGCTGTTGCTGGTCGGGCTCGCGGTCCGATTCCTGCCGCTGGGGCTGGACGTGGCGGTCGCCCGGCCGTTCGGCCACCCGCTGTTCGCTGCCGACGTGGTGCTGCTGGTGGCCGTCGTCGCGAGCGGCGAGGTGATCGTCCGGAACGGTTACTACTCGGCGCGGAACCTGAGCCTCGACATCGACTTCCTGATGACCGTCGCAATCCTCGGCGCGACGGCGGTGTCGCTGTTCACGCCCGAGCGGTTGCTGATCGAAGCGGCGTCGCTCGCAGTCCTGTTCAACGTCGCCGAGTTGCTGGAACGGCACGCCGTCGACCGGGCGCGGAACTCCCTGACCGAACTGCTCGAACTCGCGCCCGAGCGGGCGCTGGTCCGTCGGGACGGGGAACTGACCGAGGTCCCTGCCGGCGAGGTCGCAGTGGGCGAGACGATCGTCGTCGAACCCGGCGAGAAGGTCCCGCTGGACGGCGAGGTGATCGAGGGCGAGAGCGCGGTCAACGAGGCTCCGATCACGGGCGAGAGCGTCCCCGTCGACAAGACCGTCGGCGACGAAGTGTACGCCGGGTCGATCAACGAGAGCGGCTACCTCGAATTCGAGGTGACCGCCGGAGCCGACGACACCACGCTCTCGCGGGTGATCGACCTCGTGGAGGGCGCACAGGAGCGCAAGACCGACCGCGAACAGTTCGTCGACCGCTTCGCGAGTTACTACACGCCGATCGTCGTCGCGGCAGCCATCGTCACCGCGACGGTCCCGCCGCTGGTCCTCGGGTGGCCCGGGATCGAGTGGCTCGTCAACGGGATCACGTTCCTCGTGATCGCCTGTCCCTGCGCCTTCGTCATCTCGACGCCGGTCACGGTGGTCTCTGGCGTGACTAGCGCGGCACGCAACGGCGTCCTCGTGAAGGGCGGCGACCACCTCGAAGCGATGGGCGAGGTCGACGCCGTCGCCCTCGACAAGACGGGGACACTGACGACCGGCGATCTGGGCGTGACCGACGTGGTGCCGCTCAACGGCAACGACGAGGAAGACGTGCTCCGCTGTGCCCGCGGGCTGGAGGCCCGGAGCGAACACCCCATCGCGACGGCAATCGTCGGCCACGCCAGCGCCGAGGGCGTCGAGAACGGCGACCGCGGGGTCGAGGGCTTCGAGAGCCTGACCGGGCAGGGCGTCCGCGCCGACCTCGGCGGTGCGACCCACTACGCCGGCAAGCCCGCCCTGTTCGAGGACCTGGGCTTCGATCTCGGCCACGTCCACTTCACGACCGACGCGGGCGAGTTACCCGCCGACGCCCGCGACCAGTGTGAGCGCGCGGGCTGTCTCGACCTCGTCGAGGACACCATCCCGCGGCTCCAGAGCGAGGGCAAGACCGTGATCCTCGTCGGCACCGAAGAGGAAGTCGAGGGGCTGATCGCCGTCTCCGACACGATCCGGCCGAACGCGGCCCGCACCGTCGCGGCGCTGCGCGAGCAGGGACTGACGACGGTGATGCTCACCGGCGACAACGAGGGGACCGCCCGCGCCGTCGCCGAGGAAGTCGGCGTCGACGAGTTCCGGGCCGGTCTCCTCCCCGAGGAGAAAGTCGAGGCCATCGAGTCCCTGCAGGACGAATACGGCGAGGTCGCGATGGTCGGGGACGGCATCAACGACGCGCCCGCCCTCGCCACGGCCGACGTGGGCGTCGCAATGGGCGCGGCCGGGTCGGACACGGCCATCGAGACCGCCGACGTGGCCCTGCTGGGCGACGACCTCTCCCGACTTCCCTACCTCACGAAACTCGCCAGCCGGGCCAACGGCGTTATCCGGCAGAACATCTGGGGCTCGCTGGGCGTCAAGGCCGTCCTCGCGCTCGGAATCCCCTTCGGCGTCGTCGGCGTCATCCACGCCGTCCTGATCGGCGACGTGGGGATGACCAGCGCCATCACCGGCAACGCGATGCGGCTGGCGCGGCTGAAGCCCGAGGACCTCTAACTTACTCCCCCTCGAATTCGGGCTCCCGGTCCTCCAGCATCGCCGCGAACCCCTCGCGGTGGTCGTGGCTGTCCCAGACCTCCCGCGAGCGCTCGTACTCCATGTCCAGCCCCTCCTCCAGGGACACGTCGAAGGCGCTGTTCAGACACCCCTTGGCGCGGGTCATCCCCATCGGGGCCCGCGTCGCGAGTTCGTCGGCGTACGCGCGGGTCGCCTCGTCGACGGTCCCCGGTTCGACGACCTCGTTGACCAGGCCGATCCGCTCGGCCTCGTCGGGGTCGATCGTATCCGATTTCAGCACCAGTTCTTTGGCCTTCGCCAGCCCGATCAGCCGGGGGAGGCGCTGGGTGCCCCCGCCGAACGGGAAGATGCCGAGTTTCGTCTCCTTGAGGCCGTAGGCGGCGTCGGCACCGATGATCCGGAAGTCGAAGGGCAGGGTCAGCTCGAAGGCCCCGGCGATGGCGGCCTTCTCGATGCCGACGACGGTGGGCACCGACAGTGCCTCGATCCCGTCGAAGACGCCCCGGAGGCCGTCGTAGATTTCCTGATGGCCGTCCATGTCGGCCTCGGCCATCAGTTCCAGATCCATCCCGGCCGAGAAGACGGGACCGTTGCCCAGCAGTGTCAGCACGCGCACGTCCTCGCGGTCGTCGACGGTCTCGATTGCCGCCCGGAGGTCGTCGACGACCGTCAGGTCCATCGCGTTGCGTTTCTCGGGGCGATCCAGCAACACGTCAGCGCGGTGGTCCTCGAACGAGACGGCGACGGTTCCCGATCCGATCGGTTGCATGGGGTCACCCACTGCAGAGGGAAACAAAAAGACTCGGTCGCGCCACCCGCGCGGGACGGTGGGGAGTACTCGGCCGATCAGATCGCGAACGAGTGGCTCCGGCAGTTGGGGCAGGTCGGGCGGGCCTCGCCGGTGGTCGAGAGGTCCTGAATCCGTGATTCAGCGCCACAGGACCGGCAGATGAGTTCGTGATGTCCCATATATCAGCGTTCGTGGAGTGATTCTAAAGACGTCCCGACCGTTCTCGGTTCGTGAGGACAGTGGGTTGGAATAACCTCACGGTCTCACTTCTCGAGCAGGATCGTCGCGTCGCCGGTGAGGGCGGGGTCGCCATCGTCGTCCCGGAGGACCGTCTCGAACCGCCAGCGGTCGGCCGCGAGGCGCTCGGTCGCGGTGACCTCGGCGGCGACCGTCTCGTTGATTCCGACCGGACCACGGAAACTGAGGTTCTGGGAGAGGTAGATCACGGTGCCAGGAAGCCGGGCCAGGGCTGCGCTGATCACCCCCGCCGTGAGGGCACCGTGGACGATCCGGCCGCCGAACCGCGTCTCGGCGGCGAATGCCTCGTCGAGGTGGAGCCGGTTGGTGTCGCCGCTCGCCTCGGCGAAGGCCGCGACATCGGCCGCCGAGAGTCGCTTCTCGAATCGGAAGGTCTCACCCTCTTCGATCGACTCGGGGCGGTCCCCGTCGTCGGTGAACGCCCAGTCGACCCGATCGTAGGCCGTGTCGTTGGTTCCAGGACGGTCCGCGGCCAGCACGCCGCCATCCGTGCCGATCCGGGGACCGACCTGTGGGATGTAGGTGGCCAGATCCGTCGTCGTCACGACACCGACGAGTTCGCCGTCCTCGAGCACCGCGAGTCGTTTCCGACCGGTATCACGGAACACCGCGACGGCCCGCTGGACCGGGGCCGCCGGAGCGACGGTCGGTGGCTCGCCAGCCGTGACTTCACCGACCGGTGTCGCCTCGAGGTCGATCTCTTCGATCACCAGATCGACGATATCGGTCAACTCGACGATGCCGACGGGTTCGCCGTCTGCCACGACGATCGCGGAGCCGATCGTCTCCTTCCGGAGTCGCCGGGCGACTCGTTCGACCGGGCGGTCGGCGGGAACGGTCACCGCGGGCGAACTCATCACCTCGCGGACGGTAATCGGTATCACGGTAGTGGCCACCTGGACCAGCGGGTGCCTGAGCGTTGCTATGAACGGCCCGTTGGCCCAGTGTGGTAGCTGTTGACACAACTAGCCCTCTATATCGACGGCCGACCCGGCCGCCGCCACGCCGTCGGGGCCGGGATATCTTTTCATACCCGCCGGTCGTACTGTGAGTATGAACGAGGCCACCGTCGAGGGCGTCGGTGTCGGCGTCGGCGACGAAGGCTCGGGCGCGCCCGTCGTCGTCCTCCGTGCGCGGGACGAACTCCTGCCGATTTTCGTCAGTAGCGACCAGGCCCAGTCGATGCAACTGGCCATCGAGGGCGAACCGTTCGACCGACCGCTCACACACGACCTGTTCGTCGAGATGGTCGCCGAGTTCGGCGGCGCTATCGACAAGGTTCGCATCGACGACCTCGCGGACGGCACCTTCTACGCCAAGGTCGACGCCGAGCAGTACCACGGCGGCGAGCGCAAGGAACTGGTCTTCGACGCCCGCCCCAGCGACGGCATCGCGCTGGGCCTTCGGGTCGACTGTCCGATCCTGGTCTCGGACGAGGTGCTGGACGCCGCCGGCCGCCCGCCCGAGGAGTTCGACGTCGAGGGCACCTGATCGGTCCTCCCAGCGACTGAGAGACGACGGCCGTCTTTTTTACCGCGCGACGAGAACGTCGAAACGAACCCATGGTAGATCGCGACTACGACACGATTTTGGTGCCGACAGACGGGAGCGAGGGCGCGCTGGCGGCGGCCGAACACGCCGTCGGACTGGCCGAGCGCTACGACGCGACGATTCACGCCCTCGCAGTGGTCGACGTGGACGACGTGGCGCTAACCACACCGACCGACACCGATCTGGGCGATCTGAAGTCGACGCTACGGACACAGGCACAGGCCGACATCGACGAGATCGTGAGCCTGGCCGGTGCCGAAGGCCAGTCGACCGAGGAAGCGATCGTCCCCGACACCGAGGAGGCGATCCTCGTCGGCGTTCCCCATCGGGCTATCGTCGACTACGTCGAGGACGAGGGGATCGATCTGGTCGTGATGGGGACCCACGGTCGGCAGGGTCTCCAGCGCGTCCTGCTCGGGAGCGTCGCCGAGCGCGTCGTCCGGACCTCGCCGGCCCCAGTCATGACGATCCGGCCCACTGACGAGGACGCAGACGAGGCGTGATCAGTTCCGGACGCGGCCGTGTTCGTCGATCTCGCCGCGGACGATCCGCGTCGAGGAGATGCGTTCACCGTCCTCGGCGAGGACGTAGGGCGCGACGATTCCCTCGATGGGGTCGAACCCGTTCTCGCGCCGCAGGTCGTTGATCGCCGCCAGTTCCGGGGCCGTCTCCGGTGAGACGACCAGCGCGTCGATGTCCGGTTCGTCGCTGACGATCCCGTGCTCGTCGGTCAGCCGTCTGATCTCCACCTCGCGGCCCCATTCGTCGAGATCCCCGAAGGCGGTCTCCAGCGCGGCCCGACGCCGATCGAACGGCGGCACGTCGCGTGTCCGCGACGCCCGCGCGAACGCGTCGCTCGTCAGGCCGACGATCAACCCCTCGTCCCCGTACTTCAGCGCCGTCTCCAGGAGGTTGCGGTGGCCGTCGTGGAGCGGCCCGAACGTCCCGGCGACGGCGACACGAGTTCCGGTCACAGTCGGACTTGGCGCGCCAGGTACTTCAACGGCGACGACCGCGAGTCGATTCGCCGGGCGCGACTACAGCCCGACGAGGTCGTCCAGTTCCACCTCGTCGAGGCGGCCACCGCAGACCGCACACTCCTCGACGTGGTCGGGTGCCGATCCACCTTCCATGTGCAGGTTGCCGCAGTCGGTACACACCTCGAACTCTGCCTGAAGCATACGGGAGCGGATCCCGTCGCCTGTCGGATGTGTTTTGTGGTGATGTGTCGGAACAAAAATAGGAGTGGCGTCGGCCTTATCCGTCGCCGAACCGAACCCCTCGGGTATGAGCGGGGATTTGGCGGCACGGCTCGACGAGACGTTCGACGGGGACCCGCCGGACGACGTCGACGAGGCGGCGCTCGACCGGCTCAAAGCCGTGGCCTACGTCATGGACGAGAGCATCCGGGTCCCGGGCACGGAGGTCCGGGTCGGCCTCGATCCGCTGGTGAGTGCGGTCCCGGTCGTCGGTGACGTGATCAGCGGCGGGCTCTCGCTGTACATCGTCGTCGAATCGGCGTATCTCGGCGTCTCGTACGCCACGCTCGCGCGAATGCTCGTCAACATCGCCATCGACGTGGGCGGCGGGGCCATCCCGTTCGTCGGGACCGTCTTCGACGCGCTCTGGAAAACCAACGTGCGCAACGTCGAACTCCTGCTCGACGAACTGAGCGGCGAATCACAGCCGGGCCCGGTCACGGACCCGGACGAACCCGAGCCGGTGCTGATCGAGGTCGACGAACCCGCCGACTGAGGACCGTTCTCCCGACACTTATAGTCTCGCGCCGACAGGCTGAGGCATGAAGCTGCAGGCCCGGGAGATCGATATCGGGACCCGGACACCGACGGTGATCCTCAACGGTGCCGACGCCGCCGAACTCGGTGCCCACCCGCTCGACCGCGTCGAGATCGACCACGACGGGGGTACGGTCGTCGGGATCGTCGAGTTGACCGAGGAACTCGTCGCCGAGGGTGAGCTGGCGGTGACGCGCCCGCTCGGCCACATCGAGGGCGAGGTCACGGTGACCATCGCGCCCAGCCCCAGTTCGGCCTCCTACGTCCGGAAGAAACTGGACGACATCGAACTCGAAGCCGGAGAGATCGAAGACATCGTCACGGACATCAAGTACGATCGGCTCACGGACGCGGAGCTGTCGGCGTTCGTCACCAGCATCTATACGAACGGGCTCTCGCGGGCCGAGATCGTCAATCTCACCGAGAGCATGGTCGCCGCCGGCGAGACCATGCACTGGGACCAGGCGGTCGTGGCGGACAAACACTCCATCGGCGGTGTCGCGGGCAACCGAGTGACACCGATCGTCGTCCCAATCGTCGCCGCGGCGGGCGTGACCATCCCCAAAACGTCTTCGCGGGCGGTCACCTCGGCCGCCGGCACGGCGGACACCATGGAAGTGTTCTGTGACGTGGAGTTCGGTCTCGACGAGATCCGCGAGATCGTCGCCGAGACCGACGGCTGTATGGTCTGGGGCGGTGGCGTCAACCTCTCGCCGGTCGACGACAAGATCATTCGCGTCGAGACGCCCCTCTCGCTGGACCCGCCGGGGCAGATGATCGCCTCTGTCCTCTCGAAAAAGAAAAGCGCCGGCTCGACCGAGATCGTCATCGACATCCCCTACGGCGAGGGGGCGAAGGTACCCAGCCTCGACGCCGCCCGAGAGATGGCCGAAGACTTCGACCGCGTCGCCGACGCCCTCGGGATGGCCGTCGACTGCGCGATCACCCGGGGCAACCAGCCCGTCGGCACCGGGATCGGCTGTGGCCTCGAAGCCCGGGACGTGCTCGCGGTCCTCCAGGGCGAGGGGCCCGACGACCTCCGGTCGAAAGCCGTCACACTCGCGGACATACTCCTGTCGGCGTGTAACTGTGACGAGTCGGCCGCCGCCATCCTCGACGACAGCCGCGCGCTCGCGAAGTTCCGCGAGATCGTCGCCGCACAGAACGGGAACCCGGACGTGACGGTCGACGATCTTCCCATCGGGAGCCACACGGCGACGGTCGACGCCCGGCGCGAGGGCAGGGTCAGCCACGCCAACAACCGGCTGGTCAACGAGTGTGCGCGCCGCGCCGGCGCACCCAAGGACAAGGGTGCTGGGCTCGATATCGCCGCGAGAGTCGGCGACGCCGTCGAGGCGGGCGAGGCGCTGTTCACGATCCACGCCGAGACCGCCGAGAAACGCGACGAGGCCGTCCGGTTCGCCCGCGAGAACCAGCCCGTCCGTGTGAACGCGCCCGACGAAGCGCTGGTCGAGCGGTACGGGTGACCTGTAGTCAGAAGAGCCTTCTAATTTCGCACTTCATTTGAATAGCTCCCGAATCCTTTTGGCTCAATACCACATTTTGTTCTCTATGATGCCTCTTTCTCCATTCAAACCGATTGAAATTCTCCAGACAGAAATTCATAACCGACTCACACCGAGGGAGAAGGAAGACCAATTACACACCGAATTACGCGGGGAAGAATACGAATTCACTATTATAATTGATGGGGAAGCAAGAGATCTAACGCTCAGTATTGAGAATTTAGGGATCGACTGCAATGACTCTGTCAACATCGGTCTCCGATTAGAAAACTACGAACTTCCAACGTCGCGCGAGGGATGGGAAGAAGACCTAATTTATGTTTATATTCACTCTTTCCTTCGTGGTAAGGAATCAGCCTCTGAGCTTGCCAACCCCTTGATGGCGGACTTATCAATAAGTGGGTATAGCCCACATGACGTTCGAATCAGTTTCTGGGTTTCTACAACTGCTAAATCAGGCATTTGGGATGCAGTAGCGAGAGTAGCATTTGTGATTTCTCAGTATCACGAGGATTGGTTTGAGAATCTACGGGAAGTTCGGGACGAATGGTCAGAAATCTATTTTGATGAAGATGGGGAGATTCCGATGGGAGTCGGAACTGAGATATCCGAATGTGTTGAGGAACAGGATCCATTTCAGGGGTATGGGTTGGTGCTGGATTATATTCAGTACAAGGATGAGGAACAGCAGGAGAGAACCGAACCCTCGGCATTATCAAACCGATAAATACGCACATTCATTGTGTCTGCCGTTGTACACATTTCTCGCTGAAACTACTATCCGTCGAGCGGCGGAGCCGCGAGGCGGTTCACCGGACGCGAACGGAGTGAGCGTCCGGGAAGTTTTTATACTAAATTTTTGCGACGAGTGGTTCGCGCGAAGCGCGAACCCGAGGAAGTAAAAATTTAGTCGTCAGCCAAGACCTGCTCGGGTTCGTTCTCGATCAGGCGGTCGATGGCTTCGACCATGGCCTCGACGGACGCTCTGGTGATGTCGGCGTCGGAGACGGCGACGGTGACGGTGTTGTCGCCGCGGGACATCTCGACTTCGACGGTGACGACGGCGTCGGTGCCGCCGGTGATGGCGTCGACGTGGTAGGAATCGAGCGAGGCGTCGGCGGCGCGGCCCAGCGCCTGCTGGACGGCGGAGACGGCGGCGTCGACGGGGCCGTCACCGTGGCCCGACGCGACGCGTTCCTCGCCGTCGACTTCGACCCGGACGCTCGCGGTCGGGGTGCCCGACCCGCTCGCGGCGGTCATCTCCAGGAGCTTGACCCGGCGCTCGCGGTCCTGGCCGACGACTTCCTCGGCGATAGTCAGGAGGTCGGCGTCGGTGACGCGCTTGCCCCGGTCGCCGATGGCCTTGACGCGTTCGACGACCGCGTCGATCTCGTCGTCGTCGGCGTCGATCCCGTGTTCCTCGAGGGCGGCGGCGACGCCGGCGCGGCCGGCGTGTTTCCCGAGGACGAGCCGGCGCTCCCGTCCGACTTTCTCGGGCGGGTAGGGCTCGTACATCGAGTCGTCTTTCAGGGTGCCGTCGGTGTGGATGCCGCTCTCGTGGGTGAAGGCGTTCTCGCCGATGACGGCCTTGTTCGGGGCCAGCGGGACACCGGTCGTCCGGGAGATCAGCTGTGCGAGGTCGTACACCTCGGTCAGATCCATCGGCTGGACGTCGTAGCCGTGGTCCAGCGCGATGGCGACCTCTTCGAGGGCGACGTTGCCGGCCCGTTCGCCGATGCCGTTGATGGTGCCGTGGACGAGGTCGGCACCCGCGGCGACGCTCACGAGGGCGTTCGTCACAGCCAGTCCAAGGTCGTCGTGGGTGTGAGTGCTGGTCGGGCCGAGGTCGGTCATCGGCTCGATCCGTTCGAGCGTGTCGTCGGGCGTGGCGTGGCCCACGGTGTCGGCGTAACAGATCCGGTCGGCACCGGCGTCCATCGACGCGCTCATCAGCTCTTCGAGGTACTCGACGCGGGCACGAGAGCCGTCCTCCGCGATGACCTCGACCCAGAGGTCGTGGTCTTTGGCGTAGGCGACCAGTTCCTCCGTGTTCTGGACGTTGTCTTCGTGGGTGGTCCCGACTTTCGTCTCGATGTGCTTGTCGCTGCCCGGGACCACGATGGTCACGCCGTCGACGTCACAGTCCAGCGCGAGGTCGATGTCGTTCTGGATGCCTCGCGAGAAACTCGTGATCGTCGCGTCGAGATCGAGGTCGGTCACGCGTTTGATCGTCTCGCGCTCGCCCGGCCCGGTGCAGGCGCTGCCGGCTTCGATGAAGTCTATCTCTGCTCGATCGAGTCCGCGGGCGATGCGCGCTTTCTCCTCGGGCGTCAGCGACACACCCGGCGCTTGTTCGCCGTCGCGCAGCGTCGTATCGAGAAACTGTACGTCGTCGACGTCACTCAGGTCCCGGAGCTGTGGGTGGCTCCCGAAGAAGCTACTGTCTGTCACGGTGTGTCCACCATCAGGCAGAACCGAGAATTTCGCATCCAGCCGCCTTGCGGCGACTTCCTCTATCCTCCGTCGGGGTATGGTCCGACATTGTACCCCACCATTGACCAGTCCCGCGCATTAATCTATTGGATTCGAGACAGCGGCCGAACGCACGACTCACTCGGTCGTGTCGGCGGCCGGGTCGTCTTCGGTCGAGACGGCCGTCGGATTGTCGTCGGTCGGTTCCGCGTCGCCGTCCGGTGGTTCCCCACGTTCGACGACCACTCTGTCGCCGACTTCGACGCCCTCGGCGCTCCCGGCGGCGAGTTCGATTATGGTGTCGGCCTTGGCGACGCCGAGGCCGGTCCAGGGCGAGAGCGTTGCCATCTTCACGACCTCGTCGTCCCGCAACCAGAGCACGTCGAGCGGCGTCCGGACGAACAGCATATGGATCACCCGCCGGGGCACCGTGTCACGGAGTCGGTAGAAGAAACCGGGCTCACCGAACTCGAAGACCAGTGCGTAGTCGTCGGACACCGTCGACTGTCCCATCAGCCCGATCGTCTGTGAGACGAACGAATCGGCGAGGTCGACGGTCGTCGCCAGCGCTCGCCGCTCACCTGCGGCCTCGTGCACGACGCGCATACCCCTCGCTCGCCCGGTGCCGACAAAACGTTTTGGTCGGGGCCCGTGCCGTCGTCCCTGCGTTTCGGGTCCGATCGCGGGCCCGCTGCGTTTCAGGCAGTGAGAACTGGAGGGGATAGTTGAAATTAGGGTGGTCAGTAGAGCGACTATGGCCAGTAGTCTCTCGACCGTCGCGCTGGCGTACTACACGCTACCGGCGGTTGCGACACTGTTACACGCCGTCCTCGGCTACTGGATCTATCGTCGCCACTGGGACCGGGCAGGGGCAAAGTGGTTCGTGATCACGCTCGGTACCGGCGGGCTCTCGGCCTTTTTCTTCTGGATTTACCTGCTTGCCCCGCCGGTGGGGGTCAAGCGAGCGCTGTTTTTCCCCATCGTGCTGTTCGCGTTCTGTTCGTACATCTCCTTCACCGTGTTCACCGGCAGGTACACGGGCAGTAACTTCCATCGCCACTGGCTGGTCCGCGCCGCGTTCGCGATCATCCTCGGCGGGTTCGTCGTGCTCTCCCTGTTCAGACCGGCCGGCCTCTACACCTCCAACGTCCGGTTGATCCAGGAGCCGATCACCTACTACGCCTACGAGGTCGAGGCGGGACTGGGTGGCATCTACCTGCTCATCTACCTGCTCGGCGGATACAACATCTACAAGCTGTTCGTGTACACGCTCTCGACGTCGGCGCAGGCGACGAGACAGCTCGCACTGCTGATCGCCGCCGTGCTCTCGGTCATCGGCATCACCGCCGCGAGCGAGTTCGGACTCTTCCCTGCGGAACACCTCAACCACGCCACCTACGCGACGATCCTGTTCAACGTGTTCGCGACGCTCGCACTGTTCCGGTTCGACCTGTTGAACGTCCAGCCGGTGGCGCGCAACGCCGTCGTCGAGAACCTCCGAGACCCCGTCCTCGTCCTCGACAGCGAAAGACGCGTCGTCGATTTCAACGAAGCCAGCACCCGGATCTGGCCCGACCTCGACGCCCACGTCGGCGAACCGTTCGAGGCCGCCTGTCCGACCCTGGCCGAGGAAGTCGATCCGGCGGGCGACGACGAAGGGGCACGGCTCACCATGCCGGCTGACGGGCGTGACCGTCACTATTCGGTCACTGTCTCGCGGGTCGCCCGGCGTGACGGCGACGACGAGTGGCTCTCGGTCCTCCTGCGGGACGTGACGGCCCTCGAACAGTCCCGCTGGCAGCTCCAGAAGCAAAACGAACGCCTCGATCAGGTCGCCTCCACCATCTCCCACGATCTGCGCAACCCGATCAACGTCGCCGACGGCTACACCGAAATCCTCCAGGGCATGATCGACGAGGACGGTCTCGACGCCGACGAGGGCGAACAGGCGCTGACTCACCTCGATCAGATCCAGACCAGTCACGACCGGATGGAAGCGATCATCGACGACATCCTCACCATCGCTCGCGAAGGCAAAACCGTCGACGAGACCAACCCGGTCTCACTGGCGACGGCCGCCAAAGACGCCTGGGAGAACGTCGACACGAGCGACGCGAGGTTGACCGTCGACGGCGACTGCACGCTCCAGGCCGACCGCTCGAAGTTTCTCTCGATCCTCGAGAACTGCTTCCGAAACGCACTCGACCACGGACCCCACGACGTGACCGTCGAAGTTGGCGCGACCGCGGACGGCTTCTACATCGAAGACGACGGCCCCGGTATCCCCGCAGAACACGCGAGCAACGTCTTCGAGTACGGCTACACCACCACCGACGAGGGGACCGGGCTCGGCCTCTCCATCGTCAAGACCATGGCCGAATCCCACGGCTGGACCGTCGATCACGACACCGACTACGATGACGGCGCACGCTTCGTGTTCAGCGAGGCCAGTAGCGAACCCGTGACCGAGACCCCACCGTCCGTCGTGGAGTGACCGGTCCGCGGACCGCTACACCGGCCAAGCGGTTTCGGGACGTGTAACTGGACGAGAACCTATATTTGTCGATTGGTATCTAGAGCCATGGCCGTCTCGGCGATGTACCTGGCGTACGTCGGCCTGCCGGTCCTGACGGCCGTCATCGGCGTCGGGTTGATCTACTGGATCTATCGGTTACAGTGGGATCGGCCCGGTGCGAAGACGTTCGTCCTGCTCTTGCTCGTCGGGAAGGTGTGGATGCTGTCGGTGGTCGCCCACATCGTCGTGTCCGATCCGGACCTCCAGCGGGCGGCCGCGATGCTGGAGACGAGCGCCGCCTTCGGCTCCTACGGCCTCTTCGCCGTGTTCGTCTCCCAGTACACGGGATCGGGATTCCACCGCCATCCGATTGCACAGGCCGCGCTCGCCGCCCTCGTCGGCGGGACCACCGTCCTCTCGTTTACCAACTGGTCGCACGGACTGCTGTACCAGCGGCTCGTCTTCCGGCGGGAGCCGTTCACTTACTACGAGTTCGTCTACGAGCCCGGCTTCATCGTCCTGATCCTCCTGCTGGCGGCGGTGATCGGCTACGCCTGGTCGGTGCTGGTGAAGTACCTGCTCTCCACCTCTCAGCGGTCGGAGGTGCAGTTGGTCCTCCTGCTCGCGGGCGGGCTCGCCATCGCCGTCGCGCAGGTACTGGGGAAAGCCGGCGTCTTTCCGGCCGCGGGGCTGGCTCACGCTGCCTACGGTGCGCTCCCGTTCAACGTGTTGACCACAGTGGCGCTCTTTCGGCTCCGGCTGTTCGACATCCAGCCGGTGGCGCGCAACGCCGTCGTCGAGAACCTCCGTGACCCGGTCCTCGTCCTCGACGAGGACGGCCGCGTCGTCGATTTCAACGGGGCCAGCACCCGCATCTGGCCCAACCTCGGCGAGCACGTCGGCGAGCCACTCGGGATCGCCTGTCCGGACCTGACCGATGCGGTCTCGTTCCCCGAGACCAGCGAGGAGACCGCCGGACGGCTCACCGGCCAGTTCGACGGCGCGGAGCGGCACTACTCGGTCAACGTCGCGCAGGTCAGCCGCGGCCGCGACGACCGTCACTGGTACTCCGTTCTGTTGCGGGACGTGACCGCGCTGGAGCGGTCCCGCTGGCAACTGGAAAAGCAGAACGAACGCCTCGATCAGGTCGCCTCCACCATCTCTCACGACCTGCGCAACCCCATTCAGGTGGCCGACGGCTACACCGAGATGCTGGACGACATGGTCGCGGCGGACGGCCTGAACGCCGCCGACGCCGACGAAGCCCAGGCGTACCTGCGAAAGACGAGCGAGACTCACAGCCGTATGGAGGCGATCATCGGTGACGTACTCACCATCGCCCGCGAGGGCAAAACCGTCGAATCGACCGAACGGGTCGCCCTCTCGACCGTCGCCCGCGACGCCTGGGCCAACGTCGACACGAAAGACGCCACACTCACCGTCGCCGACGACCGACGGCTCCAGGCCGACCGGAGCAAGCTCCTGACGGTCTTCGAGAACGTCGTCCGCAACGCAGTCGACCACGGCCCCGAGGACGTGACCGTCGCGGTCGGCGCGACCGCGGACGGCTTCTACATCGAAGACGACGGCCCCGGTATCCCCGCAGAACACGCCGACGACATCTTCGAGTACGGCTACACGACCACCGACGACGGCACTGGGCTGGGACTCTCCATCGTCGAGACCATGGCCGAGTCCCACGGCTGGAGCGTCGAACTGGAGACACCGGATGGAGAAGGGGCGTCCGCGGGGACGCGATTCGTCTTCACCGGTGTCGGCGGTGGCTCGGTCGTCGACGATCAGGATCCACAGCCCACGTCCTGAGCCGGTCAGTCGTCTGCGGGGCGGGACGCGCCGCCGATAGCCGCGTCGGGCTGGCGGGACGCGTCCGGGAGTCGAAACCGGTCGAGGAGGTCAGTCAGGTCGCTCGCTTCGGCCGACAGCGACTCGGTCTGCTCGGCGACGGCCGAGACCGACGCAGTCTGCTGGCGGGCGGCCGTGGCGACGGTCTCGGTTTCGGCGGCGGTCTCCTCGCTGATCGAAGCCACCTCGTCGACCATGTCGACGACTTCCTGCGTGGTCTGGGCCTGGTCGTCGGTCGCCGTCGAGATCTCCTTGACGCTCGTGTGTAACTCGCCGACCACCGCGACGATGTCCTCGAAGTTCGATAGCGTCCCCTCGACGGTCGCGATGCTGTCGGTCACCTGGTCGTTCATCTCGCGGGCGCTCGCGGCGGTATCGTCGGCCTCACGCTGAACCTCGGCGATGAGCTCGGACATCTCGTCGGCGGAGTCGCGAGCCTCGTCTGCCAGCGCCTTCACTTCGTCTGCGACGACGGCGAAGCCCTCACTGTCCTGGCCGGCGCGTGCAGCCTCGATGGAGGCGTTCAGTGCGAGCAGATTCGTCTCCTCGGCGATGGCCTCGACGTCGGCGACGATCTCGTCGATCCGTCCGATCTTCGTCGCGAGCCCCGCAACGTCCTCGGCAGTACGGTCGATACGCGCCTCGACCGCGTCGAGTTCGTCGATAGCGTCAGCGGCAGCCTCACGCCCCGACCGACCCCGCTGGGCGGCTTCCTCCGCAGTCTCGGCGACCTCGTCGGCCGAGGCTGCAATCTCTTCGACCGTCGCCGAGAGTGTGTTCATCTCGGTGGCGATCTCCTGCAACCGGTCGCTCTGGGTGGCCGCGCCCTCGGAGATCTCCTCGGTCGAACCGGCGATCTCGTCGCTGGCGCGATCGATCTCGACCACGGAGGACTGCAGGTCGTCGCTCGTGTCCGCGACCGCACCCGCGAACGCCGCCACGTCGCCGATGGTGTCGGCCAGCGTCGCCAAGAGGTCGTTGTAGTTGTCGACGACGGCCGCGTGACTGTCGTCGTCGGCGTCGAGTTCGACGGTCGCGGTCAGGTCGCCCTCGCGGGCCTGTTCGGTCGCGTCGGCGAAGGCCGCGGCCATCGCTTCGAGGCTCGCGGACCGTTCTTCGAGTTCGGCGGTCATCTCCTCGAGTTCCGTCGTGTAGCCGTCGAGTTCGTCGGCCATCGTCGACAGCGACTCGCCGAACTCGCCGGGGACCGCTTCGTCCAGGACCGGCGCATCGAACTCCTGGCGGGCCAGGGCGTCGGCCTGTCGGGAGACCGTGGTCAGGTACTCGCTCATGTCGGCGACGGCGTTGGTGAGCGAACCGACCTCGTCGGGCTGGTCCGACCGGGTGGCGGTTACGTCGAGGTCGCCGGTCGCCACGGCCGCGACCGTCCGTTCGAGTTCTTTGATCGGCGTGACCAGATCCTCGCGCGTGATCAGGAGCGTGTTCAGGAAGGCGACGACGGCCGCGACGACGAGCGCGCCGACCAGCGCGACGCGGACCAGTCCGGAGACCAGAAACGGGAGGACGGCCTGGGCCAGTGAGATCGCGAACTGGATCACCACCGCGGCGACGACCTTCCGCTCGACGGAGTCGGTCACGCCGAGCCGATCCATCGTCCCCCAGAGCAGGGAGCGGTACCGATCGAGAAATGCGTCCATACATTTCGACTGTCTCGATGGACACGTTTTAACGCTCGCTCGATTCTCATTGAGTGAAATCCCATACGGGCGCGATGGGCAGAGAGGTCGAGGAACCACACTGTCGAATTCATCGCTGATATCCCCGGTGAGCGTGAGCCGGGCAGTCCCGCAACCAGACATCCGGGCGGCGGAGACCGAGAGCCGGGCTATTGAAACCGGAGTGGGGCCAGAGACGAGGTATGGAGAAGACGCCGACCGGCACCACCGTCGGGGTCGACGACCCCTACGCCCACGTCGACCGGTGTGACCACCTCACCGACGCGGGGAAGTGTCGGTTCGCGGTCGAACAGGGCGACCGCGATCCGGCCTTCGCCGACGCCCGTAGCGCCGAGGAGTTCCAGTGCCCGGTCGCCGGCGACCGCGACGAGGAGGGCCTGACCGGCCCCTGGGAGTGGGCCGACTGCCCGCACTTCAGCTGTCGGGACCACGGCCGGCGCGGCGCGGGCGGCGCGACCGCGAGTCGGGAGTGTGCCCGCTGTGGGCTGGAATCGCGACGGCTGGCCCACTCCGACGAACGGCCGTTGCTGGAGGAACACCACCTCTCCTACGCCGACGGGGCCGAGGAGGACGGCGATCCGAGCCACGAGATCACCGTCGTCCTCTGTCGCTGGTGTCACTCGAAGGTCCACGACTCGTGGGCGCGTATCGGCGACGACGTGAATCCCGACGCCGAGGCCATCGCCGAGGCCGAGTCCCGCCGCGCCCGCGAGCAGGACGAACTCGACTTCTCCTCGGCGGCCGAGCGGTTCGACCGCGACCAGTGAGTTTCGGGCGACTTATCCGTCCCGTCGGTCTGTGTCCTCCCAATGACGCGTATCGACGTGGTCGACAACCACGGTCAGTTCACCCACCTGGAACACCGCGCGCTCCGGGACCTGGGCGTGGACGTGGAACTCATCGACAACACCACCCCGCCCGCGGAGGTTGACGCCGACGGCCTCGTGCTCTCGGGCGGTCCCGATATCGAGGACATCGGCAACTGCCCCGACTACCTCGAGCTGGACGTGCCCGTGCTGGGCATCTGTCTCGGGATGCAGATCATCGCGGCCGAGCTCGGCGGCCGGGTCGACGCCGGCGACTACGGCGGCTACGCCGACGTGACCGTCGAGATCACCGACGACGCCGATCCCCTGATCGGCTCGCTCGCACCCGAAACGCGGGTGTGGGCCAGCCACGCCGACGAGGTCAAGGAAGTCCCCGAGGGCTTCACCCGAACCGCCAGAAGCGACGTGTGCGGCGTCGAGGCGATGAGCGACACCGAGCGCAACCTCTACGGCGTCCAGTGGCACCCCGAAGTTTCCCACACCGAAGAGGGCGAAGCCGTCTTCGAGAACTTCCTCGGGATCTGCGAGTGAGCGGTCTCCGGGCGGTCGCTCCACCCTCTTTCGCCATAGCGGGCCCGAGAGTGGATTTTTCACCGGGTATGTGAACGATCCACTACAGTCAGGAAGGCATCAAGAACTATAGCGGAGGGGAATCCAACCAGCAACAATGACCCAGACTCAGGGCGATCTCGCCGGGCTCTCGCGGTTCATCTTCCGCGCGCCCAACTGGTATTCGACCATGACGTTCGCCCTCGTAATCGCCGCCGTCACCGGCGTCGCCGTGTTCGACGGCCGGTTCGTCCTCGGTGACGCGTGGGAAGGGATCTTCTTCATCGGCCTGCCGACCATCGCCGCGAGCGTCCTCACGCCGTACGTCGACGGCCGGCTCGGCGGGCAGTTGACACCCAACCGCGCGTCGCTGCTGGCGCTGACCTGTGAACTCGTCACCGTCGCGGTGCTGGTGGTCGCGGGCCTAATCGTCCTCGTCACGGGGCCCATACAGGACCTGGTCCTCGCAGCGCCCGTCGTCGACGCGCTCGGCCAGCAGTTCGTCTTCGACGCGCTGTTGCTCGCGCTGGCGTCGATCTTCGCGATCCGGCTGTTCGTGATCGTCGCCGTCTCCAGACACTCCCTGCCGGTCGCGGCGATCCCCGCCAGCATCCAGACCGTCGCGGCCGCCGTCCTCCTCTTTATCTACAGCGGGACGCTCCGGTTCCTGGAGGTCGGTGGCCCGATCGTCAACGCGTACCTCTCCCGGCGCGCGGCGGCACCCGAGGAGCTGTCGGTCGTCGTCCCGCAGGACTTCGCGGTGCTGGCCGCGGTCTGTCTCATCTATGCCGGCGGTGTCGCGCTGTTCCTCCGGGCCATCGACTCCCCGTGGCGGCGGAGTCTCGACGTGTCCGTGCTGGATTTCGTCCGCGGGTTCATCGGCCACATCGCCGAGGGTACCCGCGAACTGGAGGATTTCTTCGAGGAGATCGGCGAGGAGGCGATGGTGCCCGTGACGGTACTGGTCTTCCGGACCGAGAACGGCGCGGAGAAAGCCCGCTTCGTCCTGCCGATGATCCACCCCGGCCCGATGGGGGATATCGGCGGCGGCAACCTCCCCGAGCGAGTCGCCCGACGGGCCGAGGGGCTTGCGTTCCCGCCCCACGCCACTGCCGGTCACGATTTCAACCTCGTGACAGAACGGGAGGTCGACACCATCCTCGACGCCGCCGACAGCGCCATCGGGGAGATCGAGTTCACCGACGAGGCGACGGTCTCCGTCCGGGCCAGTGAGGGGGACGCGAAACTCGTCGGGCAGGCCTTCGGCGACGACGCCCTCGCGGTGGCGACCTACGCCCCGGAATTCGCCGACGACGTGGAGTACGCGGTCGGGCTCTCGGCGGCCGCGGAGGCCCGCTCGGCCGGCCTCGACGACGTGATGCTCGTCGACGCCCACAACAGCAACAACGGGCTGGAGGGCGAGGACCTGGGCCACGTCACCCCCGGGAGCAGGCGGTCGTTCGACATGATCACCGGGGCCGGCGCGGTCGGGGAACGACTCCTCGACGCCGAGCGCGGCCAGCCGAACCTGGGCGTCGCCTGGGACGAGACGCCCTGGGAGCCCGAAGAGGGGATCGGTCCGCTCGGCGTCCGGGTGGCCGTCCTCGAAGTCGGCGAGCACCGCACCGCGTACGTGCTGGTCGACGGCAACAACATGGAACCGGGCCTGCGGGGGACGCTCGTCGACGCCATCGAGGGCGTCGATCACGCCGAGGTGATGACGACCGACACCCACATCGTCAACACCGTCGAAGCGGACAACCAGGTCGGCGCGGCCATCGACGACGACGAACTCGTCGCTATCGTCACCGAACTGGTAGCACAGGCCACCGACGACCTCGAACCGGTCGAGGCGGGCATGGCCTCCGAGCGAGCGGCGGTCACCGTCTTCGGCAACGACCGGACCGAGACACTCGCGTCCCACGCCAACGCGATGATCTCGATGGGCGCCACGCTGGCCGCCGCCGTCATCGTCGCCGTCCTGACCATCTCGCTGTTCCTCTTTGCCCTCATGTAGTTACCGAATCTGATAACCCGACGGGACGTTTTAAGCCGCGGCCAGTCCGACCGTCGGGAAACGGCGGACGACCGCCGGTGACACGACGATGCAACCGCTACTGGCACCGGAGAACACGAGCGCCGCGACCAGCCGACCGGCACGCTTGGCGGTCTACGGTGTCTGCCTGTGGCTGTGTCTGCTCGCAGTTACCGGGCCGGCCGTGGGTGGCTCCATCGATGCCGGTTCGGTCGCCGCGAGTGACACCGCGCCGCCCGCTGTCGCGCTCGCCTAGGAGGACTGTTTCGGGCCGGACACGTTCGAGGGCGTGGCCGGCGATACGGTCGAGATCTCGACCAGTTGCGGCGGCTACCTCCTCGTCGGCGGGGACAAGACGGTCGAATCTTCGTCGAACCGGAACTTTCTGGACCTGCTGTACGTCTCCGGTGGGACGACGTTCACCGTCAACACGCGCCTGCTGGGCACCGACCAGTCGGCCTACTCCGGGAGCGTCGTCAGCTACGCCCAGAAGTACGGCGCGGACACGAAGCCCGAAAACACCGCGGAGTTCGACGGGTTCGAGTTCGTGAACGAGGACGGCGAGGTGATCGCCGAGGACCTCGAGGGATTCAACGAACAGGTCGGGATCACGCGACTCCCGCGACCGGTCCAGCCCGCTCGCTACCGGTTGCTGGCGGGAGCCAACGAGACGCTCGTCTTCGGCGACGACGACGTGCCCTACCTGAAGGGGCCGCTCGACCGGTCGAACCTCAGGCTGACCAAACCGAGTTTCGAGGGGGGCCTCGAACGGAGCGTGGCACCCCAAGGGCGCGGCCGACGAGGACTTCACACCTGCGACCGACCGGAACTGGGTCGCGGCCGGCGATCGCGTGCAGATCAGCGGTTTCTCGACCGCCGGGTTCCGCGGGACGCTCGCGACCATCGAGGGCGACGGGCTCGACCAGCTCCGGACCCTGCTCGACTATCCCGAGGGCGTCAACGTCACCGTCGAACACCTGAATCCCGGGGTGAATCAGGAGCCCGAACAGGTCACGTTCGACAGCGCGAACGCCCAGGACCTGTTCGTCGACTTCACCGACGGCGAGTCGTCGTTCTCGATGGTCCTCGACACGTCGAGTGGGACGTGGTTCGGTCAGCGGTCGGCCCCCGGCGACCGGTTCAGAGTGACCTTCGAGTTCGAGGGGACGGCCGGCGAGGAGTATCGGTTCCCGACCGGGGGCGGGCTACCCGGGCCGTTCACCGCCCAGTCGACGGCCGACGACGACCGCAGCGAGCAGTACCCCTACTTCGACAGCGGGGAGACGACCGTCGAGTCGACGACGAATTTCACCGTCGTCGAACCCCGGATCGACTACAGCGAGGACCAGTTGACGGGGGACGGGGAGTTGATCGTCGGCGAGAACGGCCAGTACCGGCTCACCGGGTCGACGACGTACGCGCCCGGGACCGACATCGAGATCCAGCTCATCTCCCGGGACGGCCCACCGCCGACGAAGATACAGATCGACGACGTGTCCATCGCGGCCGACGGCAACTTCCGGACGCCAGCGGTCAGCTTCGCCGAACTCGATCCCGAGCATCCGGTCGAGGCCGAACTGTTCTTGCGTGACCAACTGGTCGACCGCCGTCCCGTCGTCATCGCCGACGATCCCGACAATCCGGCCGAACTCGCGCTGGTCGAGGCCACCTCGTCGGTGACGATCACCGAGGGCGAGTCGCTGTCGGCGCTCGCCGCCACGGTCGAGAACACGGGCGTCGCGGACGGGAACGCCAACGTCAGGCTCCGGATCGACGGCGACCTCTGGGGGAACCGGACGGTCACCGTCACCCCGGACCGGAACCGAACCGTCGCCTTCGGCAGTTCCTACCCCTCGTTGCCGCCCGGAGAGTACCCCTACACCCTCAGGCTGGCCGGCAAGGACCGGACGCTGTCGGGCACGCTCGTGATCGAACCCGGCTCGACCCCGGCGCAGACGACGACCCCCGAACCGAGCACGCCGGAGACGGCACAGCCACCGACTGCGACGGTGGACGACACGCCCCAGTCACCACCCACTCGGACCGCGACGGTGACGCCCGATCCGACGACCACCGTCGCGACGAACGCCTCCGCGCCGAGCGATGACTCGGAGGGGTCGCTACTCGGGGGGGTGCTCGGCTACGTCACGTCGGTACTCCCGTACACGCTCGGCTCGATGGTGTTCGTGATACTCGCGTACGTGGTCGCACGGGCAGTCGTCACACGACGGGGCGGCAGCGAGAGCGCGTCCTGAGAAATTACTCGAACAGGTCGTCCACGGCGGATCGCGCGGTCAGCGCGGCGTCGTCGGCGACCTGTTCGGGGTCGCGCGTGTCCGAGGGTGCGTTGAGGTACACGTCTACTTCGAGGATCCCGTCCTCGAAGGTGACGGTCACGTCGAGGTCGGTGACCTCGGACTGTTTGTAGCGTGCGAACACGACCCCCTCCGCGGCGTCGGCGGCCGTCTCCACGACGTCCTCGTCGGTGGGCTCGCCCATCCTATGCGCCGCCGGCACCGGGACCCATCGGGCCGCCACCGCCGCCGGCACCGCCGAGCAACTGCTGGAGCTCCTGCTGGAGTTCCTCGAACTGCTCCTGGACGCGCTCTTCCTGCTTTTCGAGCGTGTCGACGCGCACTTCGAGACTCTCGACGGACTCCTCGAGATCGTCTTTGGCTTCGTCGTACTCGGTCTTGACGAGCAGTTCACCGACCTCGCGGTACATGGTGGTGTCCTCGTCCACGTCGTCGAGCTCTTCGAGCGCGGTCTGGGACTCGGTCAGCTGTGTCTCGGCCTGCTGTTTCTGGGCGGCGACCTGCTGTGCCGTCTCCTGAAGGTCCTGTAGCTCCTCGATTTTCTCCTGTGCTTCCGGCGGCAGATTACCCTGCATACCCGGACTCTCGGCATCCGGAGTGAAAAACCCACGCATCTCACTACTCCACCGCGTCGCCGACTGTCCTGCCGGTCACGGGAGGGAACGCCAGCGAGGAACGGCGGACGGAGGGCGGACGCTGGGCGGCCGAGAGCACGGCCGAGCGATCAGGATTCGGCCTGCTGACCGTCGTCGATGGCCTCGACGTGTTCGGCCCACTTCTCGACGGTCGGCTGGCCCCAGTACCGTGCGGTGTTGCTCCGCGGGTCGTAGTCGACGATGCCCGCCTCGTCGAGTTTCGGCAGGTGCCGGTGATGGAGGTTGATCGCCAGCCGTTCGCGCTCCTCGTCGCTTTCGTCCGACGCGAGCGCGTCGACGAGGTCGTCGAGCGTCGCCACCTCGATCCCGGCCCGCCGCAGGAACAGGCAGACACGGCGTCGGCAGTCGTTCGAGAGCAACGCGAACACCTCGTCGATGGGCGGCGTCACTACCGCACGGTTCGTGCCCAGTGGATTCGTCGCGTTCGGGGACCGCACCGATCGTTCGGGCTGATGGTCGTCTCTCATGGAGGCTACATAGATTACTCGTGTGCCCTCCCGCATGAGAGGGATACCTAGCCATCTAGGTACGGCCGTCGTCGAAGTACGCCGAGAGCAACTTCCCCAGTGCGTGCCGGAGGTGCTGGTGGAAGGTCGGCGAGGCGATGTCGAGCGAGTCGGCGACCGCTTCGGCGGTGCTAGCACGCGGCCAGTCGAAGTAGCCGGCGAAGTACGCCGCCGACAGCGCCGCTCGTTGTCGGTCGGTGAGCTTGTCGTCGACGCCCGCACACGGATCATCGGCGGCGTCGGGCCAACCGTCACCCTCGCGTTTGGCCGCGAGCGTGACGCCACCGAACCGTTCGTCCAGCCGCTCGGTCAACGCCCGGAGGTCGAACCCGCGGGGCGCGGCCGCCTCGACGACCACCTCGCCGGCCTCGGCTTCGATCGCGAGCGGCTCGACCCCGGACTCGAACAGGACGGACGTGATCGACGGCTCGACCCGCGCCTCGAAGACGGCGTGATCGTCGTTCTCGGTGACCAGCCGGAGCGAGTCGGGTACTGGCATCCCCGGTTCCTCGGCCAGCGCGTGTACGTCCTCGGGCGGTGCGGTGACGGCGACGTAGTGGAGGGGGGCCCCACTGGACGCTTTCGCCGATCCGAGCAGTCGGCACGCGCAGTCGAGGTTCGTCGAGACGGTCCCGAAGAACGTGTCCGGTTCGTCGAGTTCGAGCGTCATCTCGATCGGGACGTCGGACTCGATGAGCTGACGGTTCTGCGTGGCGCTGATCGCGAACCCGACCATCTCGCCCAGCACCTCGAACGCCTTGATCTCGCGGTCGCTGAACGCGCCCGGCCGGTCGGCGTACACCACCAGCACGCCGTGGGTCACCGTCCGATGGGTAAACGGGATGGCCGCGACCGACCGGAAGCCGTGCTCCAGCGCGGGGTCCCGGAACGGCTCGAACAGCGGGTCCGACTCCACGTCGTGGACGACCGTCACCTCGCCTGTGTCGAGGGTTTCGGCGGCCAGCGCGGCCCGTTCGTGATCCGGATCCGCCGGAATCTCGACCGCGTCCAGGTACGCGGCCCCCTCGCCGGCCCAGGCATCGGGTTCGACGAACTCCGTGCCCGGACGACCCACGCCCGTGAAGGCGAACCGATACAGCGACGACCCGCCGAGTCGGTCACAGACCGTCTCCTCGATCTCCTCGGCCGTCGCGGCCGCCGCGAGCGCGCCGATGGTCTCCTGGACGAGTTCGTTGATCCGGTTCAGCGTCTCCAGTTCGTCGCGCTGATTCCGGAGTCGCCGCTCGCTCTCTTTGCGTTCGGTGATGTCACGGACGACGCCGACGGTCCCGGCGAACTCCCCGTCGTCCGAGGGCAGGAGGGAAAAACGGTTCTCGACGGGTACCTCCTCCCCTGCGGCCGTCCGGAGTGTGCCCTCGACCGTCCCCACAGACTGCTCGCCGTCGAGCATCGCCTCGCGTTGCTCGCGGGCCTTCTCGACGACGTCGTCGGCCCCGAACCACCGTGCGTCCAGCCCCTCGAACGACGCCGGGTCGAACCCGAGTTTCGCCTCGGCCGCCCCGTTGACCATCCGCACGTCGTGGTTCTCGTCGGTCATGTAGACGCCGTCGCTCATCGTCTCGACCAGCGTCGCATAGCGCTGGAGTTCTTCGGTGCGCTCCCGCAACTGTTCCTCGCGGTCGGCCCGCCTGAACGCCGACTCCACGTCCGCCGCGAACAGTCGACCGAGTTCGCGGTGTCGCTCGTCGAAGGCCGACGGTTCGGTCGAAGCGATACTGAGCATCCCGTACCCCTCGATGGGGAGCAAGAGCGCGCTCCGGGCCGGGCCGTAGTCGAAGTCGGTGTCGAGGTCGCGCATATCGTCCACGATCATCGACTCGCCGCGTTCGTAGGCGTCACCGACGAACCCCTCGCCGACGGCGTACGTCGGGGGCATCTCGTCCAGCCTCTCGTCGTCGGTCGCCACCGCGACGGGTTCGAGGCGGCCGTCGTCGGTCACCATCCGGACGCCCGTCGTCGCGAACGCGAAGTGCTGTTGTGAGACCTCCGCGGCCGTCTCGGCGACCTCGTGGTGGGTCTCGGCGGCCATCAGTTCCCGCGTCCCACAGTGGAGTTGTTCGAGCAACTTCGCACGCTCCCGGCGGTCGCTCACGTCCCGAACCAGTCCCAGCGTGGCGAGGTCGCCCTCCAGGGGCATGAACCGGACCTCGATGGGGAACGACTCGCCGTCGGCGTCGATGGCTGTTCCCCTGATCGTCGCGACCGTCTTCTCGTCCCGTTCGACCACTTCCTGGCGGCGTCTGATCCCCTGCTGGGCCGTCTCCTCGGTGACGAATTCGGTGAGGTGTTCGCCCATCATCGTCTCGATCTCGTACCCGAACAGGTCCGCCAGCGTATCGTTTGCCTCCTTTACTCGCAGATCGTCACCCATGACGTAGACGCCGTCGCCGACCGTCTCGAGGATCGTCTCGTAGCGTTCGAGTTCGCGCTCGCGCTCTTTGCGCTCGGTGATGTCCCGGATCAGCCCGATGGTCGAGTACTCCTCGTCGTCCACCAGTCCGAACCGCCCTTCGACCGGGAGCCGCGTGCCATCCTCGCAGTGTAAGTCGAACTCCATGGTTGTGACCGACTCCTCGCCCCGTTTGAGTGCCTCCGACATCCCGAGGCCGCGCTCGGCCGTCCCCGGATCGGTGAACTCCGAGACGTGCCGTCCCAGGACGGCCTCGCGGTCGGCATCGACCATCTCCGCCATGGCGTCGTTGACCTTCCGGACGTATCGGTCGTCGTCGGCCACGTATACCCCGTCGCCGATGGTGTCCAGTAGCGACTTGTAGCGTCTGAGATCGCGTTCGCGTTCCTTGCGCGCTGTGATGTCGCGGACGAGGCCGATCGTCGCGTACCCCTCGTCGGAGATCAGCGAGAATCGCCCCTCGACGGGAATCGAACTGCCGTCTTTCCGGACGAGATCGTACTCGATAGTCTCGACTGTGCGGTCGGTCTCTTGCATGGCCCTGGCCAGACGCCTGCTTCGGTCGACGGTCTCGGCGTCCATGAACGCCGAGAAGTGCATCCCGAGTATCTCCTCACGGTCGTACCCGGACAGGTCCGTCATGGCGTCGTTGACCTTCGCGACCCGCAGATCCTCGTCGAGGACGTACACCCCGTCACCGACCGTCTCCAGCAGCGACTTGTACCGCGAGAGATTCCGTTCGCGCTCCCGGCGGTCGCTCACGTCCCTGGCCGTGCCGGCGAGACCCCACACCTCGTCGTCCTCGTACAGCGGCGCGGCCGTGACTTCGTGTGGAATCTCCCGCCCGTCCGCGGTTTCGAGGTGAAGCTCCGCGGTCACTTCCTCGCCCGCCGCGACGCGGTCGAGCGCGTCCACCATCCGCTCGCGGTCACGAGCCGTGACCAGCGTCAGCGGGTCGACCTCCGCGAGGGTCTCCTCGGAGTACCCCAGGACGGCCTCGAACTTCTCGTTCCAGTCGACGAGTCGGCCCGACCGGTCGAAGACGTAGTACAGATCCGTCAGCGTGTCGAGGATCGTCTGTGACGCGTCTTCGGGATCCGGCCACTCACTGCGGCTGTCCGGGTCGACCCACCAGTCGCCCTGCTGGCCCAGTGCCCGACTCATCCGTTACTCCCCCCCCAGACGAACGTCGCTAGCCCTGGTAGCGACGGCTGCTCGATCATATGCCGGTCTAGTCGAAGCGTCTGATAAGCGTATCGCCGGTGTCAGAGACTGCCACAGGCGGTCGCGTCGGCCGCTTCACCGACCGAAACGAGCGTCGACCAGGTGTTGATCCCTGCCCGGAGTGCCACCAGGTCGTCGGCCTCGACGGTCACCGTGACGGTCGCGGCCTCGCGGTCCAGCGTCGCCGTCGTCCGGTCGCCAGCGATGGCACCGACCTCGGGACGGACGCTGTGCTCGACGGTTCGGGCACGACGCTCGTCTTCGAACGTGAACGAAAGAACGGCGTCGTGGGCGCGCGCCACGCTAGTTGACGTCGACTTCCTTCACGTCGCGGCTGCGCTCTTTCAGCAGGACGCGGTGGCCACAGTACGGACAGCGGACGCCGCCGTACTCGTCCAGTTCCACGTCGCGCTTACAGCGGGAACACTTGTAGCTCATTACTCCTCGTCGTCGGACAGGGCCGCGCGGATCGAGCGCGTGACGGTCTTGCCACCGGGCGTCTCGGGGCGGTACGTGCCACCCGCGAACTTGTAGTCGCAGTAGCCACACTGCCAGATGCCGGTGCCCTGGCGCTCGACGGACTCCTTGCCGCACTCGGGACACTCGTGTTCGTCGCGCATATCGTCCTCGATGTCCGCGACGCGGCGTCGTGCGACGCGGCCGTAGCGAGCGCCGAACCGGCCGGCGCTTCCCGTCCGTGCCTTGTCTTTGGCCATAGTACCGTTGTATCGGCACAGCCCGCTGATAAACCCTGCGTGTTCGGACGGCCGAACGCGGGTGAAATTACTCCCGGAGCCCGGCCTCGCTCAGCGCCTCGTTCAGGTCCGCCCGGACCTGCTCGCCCAGCTCGCGGTCGCCAGCGGTCGTGACGACACGGTTTTCCTGCACGCTGGAGCCGTCCCGGATCAGCAGGCGGACGTTCCCGTTGGCGTCGGCCCGCGTGGCCTTCGCCCGGACGCCGCCCCGCGAGCCCGAGCCGGAGGCGTCGATGGGGCCCGGGATGATCTTCTTGACGTGGGGGTGGCCCGCGACCGTCTCGATGGCCTGTTTCCCCGCCCGCTCGCCGATGAGCGTGGTGTGGGAGCCGCCGAGGATGTCGGCCGTCGACGCCTCCACGACCTCCAGCGCCGGCCGCCCCTTCCGCTCGATCACCGCCGTCACGGGATCGTCGCCGGTCACCCGATAGAACTCGTAGTGGACCTGGCCGCGAACGGCCCGGAGCACGGTCCTGTCACCCGTCGCGTACACCTCCTCGGGTCGTTTGCGCCTGATCTCGTCGGCGATCAGGCCCGCGAAGTTGCGGAGTTCGATCACGTCGCTCTCCCCGTCGGGATCTTCCGGCGTGGTCGTGATCGTCCGCCGGCTGACGACCTCCTCGTCCAGCAAGGTCGTGACGGTCGCGCGGTCGCGCGAGAGGTCCAGCACCACCGTGTCGGCGTTGGCCGTCCGACAGACCAGACAGTAATCGCCCGGCCGGTCGAGTTCGCTGGCGCACTGCCGACACTCCATGCCTCCGTGTCGGTGATTCGACGGGATAAGGGGGGCGGTTCGGGTCGTCGACTACAGGCACTCGTGGGACCAGCTATCCGCGCCACCGTCATCGAGCGAGAGGTGGTAGTCCTCGACGCTGTTCTCGCCGTCACAGAACGGGAAGCCGACGTGCACCAGCGACCCGTTCGACCGCTCGACGACGTAAACCACCGCCGCGTCAGCGGTCACGTTCTCTATCGTGACCGAGGTGGTCTCGTTGGGCGAAAGCGTGAATCGCTCGCCCCGAACGCCGTCGTCGTCGACGGTGACGTTGCGGTAGCCGTACGCCCACTGCACCTCTGTGTAGGCGAAGAGCCCGTCACTACGGTTGTCCGTCGTCGCGCGGAACAGCACGTCGGACCGGTCGTCGACGTTAGGCACGACGTACGCCGAGAGGTTGTACGCCGTCGAGTCCCGGTTCTCGAACGTGGCCGTTCGGGAGTCGCTGGACTGGAGGACGCTACAGCCCGCAGTGACGAGCGCGAACGCGACGAGGAGGACAAGGGCGGATCGTGTCGCTTGCACTGTCGAAAGAAAGTGTAGGTAGACTGTTAGTAATTTCGACGCGTCGGCTCACCCCAGGTCCGCCGGATCGACCTTCAGATACTCCCGCAGGAGAACCGTCGCGTAGCTCCCCTTCGGCAGTGCGAAGGAAAACGAGAGTGGATCGCGCTCGACTTCCAGCTCCGTCCGCACCAGCACCGCCCGCCGGGTTCCCGTCGAGTGGAACTCCCCGGGCAGGTCGAAGTCTTCTGGGCCAATACCCACGTCCGAAAGCACCTCGCGCTCGATCTCGCCGGGTTCGCCGTCGCCCAGGCCCGTCTCGGTCCCCACTAGCGGCGCGGTGACGAACGCTCGCCCGCGCTCGCAGTGACGGGTCACGGTGTCGACCCGATCCGCGTCGACGCGCTGGAGGCGATCGGTGTCGGGCACGGTCAACTCGGCCGGCGCGTCGCTGTCGGTGAAACAGACCACGTCGCCCGTGACGGGTCGGTCGAAGGGCAGGCCGCGGGCCAGTCGCTCCGACAGAATCCGGTTGAACACGTACGACTGGGCGGCGTTGACGACGAGTTGCTGGAGATTGCTCGGCATCGTCTCTAGGGCCGCCCGGAAGTCCCCCGGGTCGTCGGCGTCACGGTCGACAAGTTCGTGCAACATCGCCCGCTCGTAGTTCAGATAGCCCGGCAAGGCGTCGAGGGCGGCCTGCCAGTCCCGTGAGCCCGCTGCGACCTCTTCGACGCGTGCGCGGGCCGCCTGCGTCTCCTCGGGTTCGCGCTCGGAAGGCCTACCCACGTAGGCAAGAACTGCGCCCTCCCAGTTCCCGCGAACCACTTCGAGGCCGACCTCGTGGGTGATCGGGCGGTGGCTCCCGAAGCGCTGCTGGCCGAAGTAGTTGGGGACGCCGACGGTGACGGTGTCGTCCGTGGCTGTCGCGTCGTCGCCCTCGTCGTCTCCAGCCGCACCCGCGAACGTCCGGAGGTCGTCGGTGATCGCGTCGACCAGGTCCGGTCGCTCGGGATCGCGAACGGTCACCTCGAAGGCGTTGCCCGCCAGATCGCCGAAGAAGATGGGGCGGCCCGTCCGGCCCAGCACGTCGATGTCGGCGTCGGAGAGGGCCACGTCGGCCACGGCCTCGGGGTCGGCGTCGGCGACCGAGAAGAGTTGGGTCGTGACGGCGTGTTTGTCCTTCGTGCCGGCCCAGGAGATCCGCTCGCGGCTGGATTCGAGCGCGTTCGAGAGGGCGCTCGCGAAGTCGTTGGTGTCCCAGCCGGTGAGAGTGGCTCGCAGGAGGACGTGCGGGTACGCGCCGGGGTCGGCGTCGACCGGTTCGGGCTCGAACGCCTCGATCTCGGTGACCCGGAAGTCCTCGGGGTCGACGCGCAGGCGGCCGCCGATGCCATCGGCGTCGCTCACGTAGTACTCCATCCCGACAGCGCGCTCGACGGGCTCGGCCTCTCGCATCAGCCACCCACCCGGAAATCGGTCGTCATTGTCCGGGGTTGGACCCGCCCCGACAAAAGCCTGGAGATCCGCGACGGCCCGCCCGTTCCGGATCGCTCACGCCGCCTCGTCGTTCCGGTCGAGATACGTCAGCGCCTCCTCGTCGGGGACCTGTCGGAAGTTCCGGTAGTGCTGTCCCACGGCACGGAAGTGCTGGGGTGTGTCCAGACAGATCACCCGGTCGGCTTCCTCCTGCAGCGCCTCGATCGTGTCGGGCGGTCCGACGGGGACGGCAAAGAGCAGGGGATCGGCCCCGGCCTCGCGCACCTGTCGCAGGCACGCGCGGGCGGTCGAGCCCGTCGCGACGCCGTCGTCGACCACGACGACCGCCTGCCCCTCCAGTTCGCCGAGTCGCTCTCCATCCCGGTAGGTCGCCGCCTTCTGTCGCGCGGCGGCTGTCTGTGCTTGCCACTCCTCGCGGACGTACGCGCCGCTCACGTCGAGACGGTCGATGGCGTCCTCGTTGTACCACGTACTCCCGTCGCTGGCGACGGCACCGATGGCGAACTCCTCGTTGCCCGGCGCGCCCAGTTTCTTCGCGACGACCACGTCCAGCGGGGCGTCGAGCGTGTCCGCGACCACACGTCCCAGCGGCAGCCCGCCCCGCGGAATCGCCAGCACGAGATCGACGACCACGCCCTCGCTCGCGAGTCGTTCGGCGAGTCGCTCGCCCGCGTCGATCCTGTCGGCGAACATCGCTTCGACAGACGAGAGCAATGTGCAAAGGCGTCCGTGCCAACTATCCGTAGATCCTTGCGAGAGCGTTCCCACGTACCACAGCACGTCGAGAACTCGGCCGCCGTAGTGACCCTAGACGAGTTCGACGGCGAGTCCGTCGACCCGAGTAAAATCGCCGTCGTTGGTCACGACCGGCTCGTTGTACTGGAGTCCAGTCGCGGCGACGATGGCGTCGCCGGGGCCGAGTTCGGGTTTCTCGTCACTGACCACGTGTTGTCCCTCCAGCGCGCCGGCCTGACGCGCAATTTTTCCGTCGATCTCCACGACCGGCTTGTTCGCCACGAGTGCCTCGTACTTCCGGGCGTTCTCGAACGACTCCGAGCCCGCGCCAACACCGACGTAGAGTTCCTGAACCACGATCGTTGGGACCCGTAGCGGCACGTCCGCCGACTCCAGTTCGGCCGCTTTCTCTATCGCGTTCCGATTCCGGTTGTCGAGTTCGATCAAGAATTCGGTGTCGAGGATCATCCGTCGTCCTCGACACCCATGCGCTTTAGTCGCTCCCTCGTGTCCTCGATCCCTCGTTTCTCGGACCGTTCCAGCGCGTCCCGGTGCGTCTCTGCATCCACGACCGGCTCACCGTCGGCGAAATCCAGCAGCGTCCACTCGCTCGTCAGCCGTTCGATCGCCTCGCTGAACGTCTCGTCGCTTCGTTTCTGACTCTTTATCCGCTCGTAAACGTCGTCGTCGAGGCGGACCTGATGGCTCATGCTAATACGTCGTTGACAGCGGCAGTTAGGCGTTTCCCCGCCTCAGAACAGCGAGAGTTCGCCGGTCACGCGGTCGACGGCGTCCTCGTCGCCCGGCCCGACCGCCAGTGCGGTGACCGTCCCGGGTTCCAGCTGGGTGTGGCCGGCGTCCCGGACGACGGCGTTGGGCAGTCCCTCGCGTTCGGCCTTGTCGGCCAGCTCGAACAGTTGCTGTTCGCTCTCGCCTTTCAGGACGACCTTCTTTTGCCCCCCGCCTTTCCACTCTTTGCGGGTCCGGTCGGGTGTGTCCTCGTAGGCCGACAGCGACGCGTGGGCGACCTGGGCGGCGAGTTTGCCCTGACCCATCCCCACGTCGGCGCGCGCGACGATTGCCTGTTTCATGTCTTCGGGGAGCGGGCCGGTGACAATAGGTCTGACCGTTGGCCGTCGCGGATCCAATAATTTTAGACGGGCGACTGCGCTGGTAGGCGTATGATCCTCTCGGACACGAATATTCTCGACCGGCTCGCCAAGGGCGACCTCGTCATCGAGCCGCTGGAGGACGTGGACCTGCAGGTCCAGCCCGCGAGCGTCGATCTCAGGCTGGGCCGGGAGTTTCTGGAGTTCCAGCACGCCAACATCCCCTGTATCCACCCCAACAGCGAACAGGAAGTCGCCGAGTACGTCGACGAGACCCACGTCGAGGAGGGCGACGAGTTCATCCTCCATCCCGGCGATTTCGTCCTCGGGACGACCGTCGAACGCGTCGAGATCCCGGCGGACCTGATCGCCCACGTCGAGGGTCGATCCTCGCTGGGTCGACTGGCCATCGTGGTGCACGCGACAGCGGGTCTGTGCGATCCGGGGTACCAGGGCCAGATAACCCTGGAACTGTCGAATCTCGGGACCGCGCCCGTCGCGCTGACGCCGGGGATGCGTATCTCCCAGTTGACTTTCACCGAACTGAAGACGGCCGCGGATCGGCCCTACGGGGAGGAGCGGGGCTCGAAGTACCAGGACCAGTCGGGACCGCAGGCATCGAAGATTCAGGGGGACGACGAGTTCGGAGGCGACCAGGTCTGAGCGCGAACCCTGTTCCGCGTCGCGCTCAGGCGTCGTCGCCGAGAACGAGGAGCATGAGGAGGCGACCAGGTCTAAGCGCGAACCCTGTTCCGCGTCGCGCTCAGGCGTCGTCGCCGAGAACGAGGAGCGTGAGGAGGCGACCAGGTCTAAGCGCGAACCCTGTTCCGCGTCGATTTTCTTCGGCGAGAAAGCGTTCGGAGCGGGATCCGGTTCCGTCAAGCGAGTGAGCCGACCAGCACGGTTTTTATGCCAGTCGGTCCCGGAGGGAGGAGCAATGAGATTCATCGAGGAGGTAGTGGTCGAGGAGTTCCTTCCGACCCTCCGTTCGATGCTGGCCGAGGAGTTACGGGAGCGGGGGTTGACCCAGAGCGAGGTGGCCGAACTCCTCGGAATCAGCCAGAGCGCCGTCTCGAAGTACGTCCACGGTGAGGTGGCGCGCAACGAGCGGCTCCTGGCCGACGAGCGGGTGGTCGACCTGGTCGAGCGGCTCGGTGACGGGCTGACCGACGGTGAGATGAGCCCCGTGCAGGCACTCGTCGAGGCCGAGGTCGTCATCCGGCAACTCGAACAGGGGGACGTGCTGGCCCAGATCCACCAGAATGAGGTCCCCGAACTGGCCGACTACGACGGCGCGTTCGACGTGCACGATCCGGACAGCGACGTGCGCGTTGCCGAACAGGCGCTGGCCTCGGTCCGCCGGGGGCTGACGGTGATCGAGAACACCACCGACTTCGCCCGACACATCCCGGCGGTGGGCACGAACCTGGTCGAGGCTCTCCCCGACGCGACCAGCATCGAGGACGTGGTGGCGGTGCCCGGCCGGATCATCGACCTGAAAGGCCGCCCGGAGATTCCCGCCGAACCCGAGTTTGGCGTCAGCGAGTACGTCGCCAGCGTCCTCCTGACGGCCCGCGACCACGGCAGTGACGCCCGCGCGGCGATGAACGTCCGGTACGATCCCACGCTCGTCGACGCACTCGAATCCAGCGGGCACGCGGCCGTCGAGTTCGACGCCGAATCCGGGATCGACGACGCGATTCCGACCGCGCTGGCGGCGAACCCCGACGCTGACGTGCTCTACCAGACCGGCGGTTTCGGCATCGAACCCGTGATCTACGTCCTCGGTCCCGACGCGCCGACGGTCGCGGGCCGGCTCCGGGACAGCCGCTGATGGCCGATCTCGACCGGGTACGGGCGTTCTACGGCCAGTGGGCCCACCTCTACGACCGACTGGCGACCGCGCCCGGCGTCCGGTCCTGGCGACGCCGGGCCGCCGCGGCGCTCGATCTCTCGCCGGGCGACACGGTCGTCGAGATGGGGTGTGGGACCGGCGCGAACTGCCCGTTCCTCCGGGAGCAGGTCGGGCCCGACGGTCACATCGTCGGCATCGACGTGACTCGTCCGTTGCTCGATCGGGCCCGGGAGCGGGCGGCCGACGCGGGCTGGACGAACGCACACGTCTGTGTCGGCGACGCGACCCAGCCGCCGATTTCGGGGCCGGTCGACGCCGTCCTCGGCACGTTCGTTCTCGGGCTGTTTCGTGATCCTGCGGCGGTCGTCGACGACTGGACCGACCTGTGTCGGCCGGGCGGCCGCGTCGCCGTCCTGAACTTCCAGTCCAGCGACCACCTGTTGGCCGCCCCGATCAACCTCGCGTTCGCCGCCTTCCTCTGGGCCGGCTCACCCGGCTGGAGCGTCCCGGACGAGTCCGTGACGGCGGCCTTCGAGCGCCGGGTCGACGCCGGGCGGACGGCGCTGGCCGCCCGCACCGACGACCGGCGCTACGAGACGTTCGGCGGCGGCTACCTCGGCCTGCTCTCCGGGCGCGTTTAGGAACGCTTTTTTCAGACCTTTCAGTGTGTACGAATATGCTGTCCGCCAGGCGACTCGCACCGCTCGCGGTCGCCCTCCTCCTCGTGCTGGCGGGGTGTGGGGCCGGCCCGGGCGACGGCACGACGACGGCACCGGCAGACACGGACGCACCGACGGCAACCGACACACCGGCGTCGACCGACACGCCGACGCCCGGCGGAGCGGAAACGCCTGGCACGGCGACGCGCGACGAGGGGACACCGAGCAACGAGACCGACGACGGCGGAGAGACGACCGGATACAGTATCCAGGTGCGAAACGGGACGTTGCCGTTCGACGTGAACCGGACCTTCACTCGCGTGCAGGGGCTGGCCGGGACGGACGTGGAGCCGCGGCCGGTCGAGATCCGGAACCTGAGCGAGTGGCGGGGGAGTCTGCCGCGCATCGCCGCGAGTCCGCTCAACGCCGCGCTCGGGTTCGAGAACGTCTCGGTGAACTGGAGCGAGCCCACGGGACTGACTCGGGTGACCGGCTACGTCTACGTCCACCCCGGTTCGGGATCGCCCGCGACGGTCGAGCGCACCCTCGCACACGAGTTCGCGCACACGATCCAGTACCAGGCGAACCTGCTGCCGTGGCTCGATCGGTTGCAGACGGAGCGCGTCCTCACCGACCAGCGCAAGACCTACCGCGCGCTCCAGGAGGGTGGTGCCGTGTTCGTGGCCGACGCGTACGCCCACCGCTATCTCGACGTGCGAAACAACTCGGCGTTCGTCCGCGAGCGATACAGGGAGGGCGGGGCGGCCTACCGGTCGGCGCTCGCCCCGTACCTGTTCGGCAAACAGTACGTGGCCCACACCATCGACTCGCCCTCGAACCTGTCTGCGGTGTATCGGAACTACCCGCGGACGACCGAGCAGTTGCTGCACAACTACACGCGCCAGGAGGAACCGGAGAAGAACCTCACCGTCTCGGTGACCAGCGGGTCGTCGTGGCGGTTCCTCGGCAACAACACGATGGGTGAGATGACCACCCGTCACTCGCTGGGGACCGAACTGTCCGTCGAGCGGGCTGCCGCCGCGGCGACCGGCTGGGGAAGCGACGAACTGTCGGTGTTCCGGAGCAACACCGATCCGGACCAGTACGCGTGGGTCTGGACCCACCGCTGGGACAACAGTAGCGAGGCCGCCGAGGCCGTCGCGGCGCTGGACGACTACCAGGTGTCGCGACAGACCGATACCGACCTCGACTTCCGGACGGTCCGGATCAGCGACGAGACGACCGCGCTGGTGTTCGGACCCGAATCCTTCGCCGACGCCGCCTCGGTCGACGGCACGACCGCCAACGTCACGGTACAGGTCGGAGCCTGATCTACGACTCGTACCGCGCGGCGTGAGCCTCGCAAAACTCGGGGTCGCGCAACTGCGCCTCTATCACGCCGGGCTGGCGATGTGGATTCGCCAGCCGACAGCCCTCGGTCGCACAGAAGTCCGCACCCGTCGCGAGGTAGTGGTAGACCTGTAGCACGTACCCCTTGATCGCCTCGGTCGTTCGGGGGTCGTCTTCGACCAGGAACTCCCCCTCGACCTGTTCTTCGAGGACTTCCCGCGGAGGCGTGTCGCCGCTGACCATCGCCGTGCGCTGTTTCTCCTTGTAATACTGTTCGGGCTTGGCCGGGGCCTCGTAGAGGCCGGGCACCGAGACCAGCGCCGGCTGGCCGAGAACGTTGACGCGCTTGTGCCAGCGGCCGTCGTGGTCGCCCCAGGTCCCCAGCACGCGGTCCAGTAGCGGGACGTGGAGGTGGTCGAGCGAGCGCTCGTCGGCGGGCAGGCGCTCGCGCAGGATGTCCTGCACGGCCAGGCCGTCGTAGATGACGCCGCCGGCCCGTTCGGGGTGGTCGAGGGCGCGCTCCTCGTACCGGACGATACCCAGCATCGTGTTGCCCGTCTCCCGGTCGTACGGGCTGAGAACTCTGGCCTCGGCGAAGGCTTCGGCGAGGTCGTCGTCCCGGTCGGCGAGAAATCGGTCCCGAACGTCGACGGTCGCGGGGACGCGCTGGTCGAGCCAGTCGGCGACGGCGTCGGCGTCGGCCGCGGTCGTCGGCGCGCGGTAGAGCGTGACGCGGTCGAGCATACCCGACAGTCCGTGACCGCCCCAGTTACTGGTTTTGGGTGCGGCCGACCGCGTGTCCGGCGCTACTCCGGCGGCGTCACCGGCGGCGTGGGGTCCGGCGTCGGGGTGGGGACCGGACCACCGGACTCGCCCTCGCAGAACGCCGTGACGGCACCGTCGCCGGTTCCGACCAGGAGCAGGTTGCCCGTCACCGCGGGCGTCTCGTAGTTCCCGTATTGTTCCCGGTAGACCCAGATTCGATCGCCGCCGGAGTTCAGGGCCTCGACCACGTCGTCGGTCGCGACGTAGACCGCCCCGTCGGCGACCGCAGTCCCGTGCACGTCGCGGTCGTCGTACGAGCGACACCACTGGAGGTCGCCGTCGGGTCTGTCGAGGACGTACAGGTTCCCTCCGGCAGCCTCGGTCCGGACGGAACCGACGACGACACGGTCGGCCGTGACCGCCGGGACGCGGAAGTCCTCGGTCGCGCCCTCGAACACCCACTCCCGGGTCCCGTCAGCCAGCGCGTAGGCCGCGACGGTCCCGAGTTCGCCGATGTAGGCGGTCCCGTCGCGAATCGCGATCGAACCGTAGGGCGTGGTGTCCTCGACGCGCCACCGTTCGGTCCCGTCGGCCGTCGAGAGCGCTCGGAACGGGCTGTCGCCGAGCAACAGCGTCTCCCCCGTAGCGGCCCCGACCTGGTTGCCGTCTGCGGTCCACCGCCGGTCCCCGGACGCGATCTCGACGGCGTGGATGCCGTTGCGACCGTTGGCGAACACCGCTCTGTCGGTCGCGACGACGTTCCCGTCGTGGTCGAACTCGCCGTCGCCGTAGAGCCAGCGGCGCTCCCCCGTGGCGGCGTCGACAGCGTGCAGTCCGTCCGCACCGGGCGCGACGACCAGCGGGTCGTCCCCGACGTCGAGTACCGCGACCTGTCCGCCGGAACTGAGCCGGTCGTACCGCCACTCGATGGCCCCCGTCGCCGGATCGAGCGCGACCAGCGCGTCCCCCTCGTAGGTGCCGACGTAGACCCGGCCGTCGGCGATTACCGGGTAGCAGTCGTCGACCGGCCCCTCGGTCCCGGTGTCGGTCGCCTCGAACCGCCAGCCACGGACCACGTCCTCGCGGGGCCCCGGATCGGCCGTCGCGCCAGTGTTTCGCGAGTCACGCTCACCCTGTGGCCAGTCGTGTGTCGCGTCGGTCACGGCCAGTTCGGCCGTGGCCGCGACGCCGATGGTCGAGGCGAAACTCGTCGGCTCGGTACAGTCCCAGTCCGTCCCGGAGCCTGCACACCCCGCGATGGCGACCGCACTCGCGGCCCCCATCGCCTGCAGATAGCGACGCCGCGTCGGCGCGTGGTCCGTACCCATACCGGACCCCTCTCTGGCCAGTTATTTCAGTCCAGTGATGAGACAGGAGCCGTCAGCGCGACCGACGGCGGGCGACGAGTCCCCCGGCGATCACCGCGAGAACGGCGACGAGGACGCCGAACCCGGCACCGTCCGCCGCCGTTCCGGTCGCTGTCCCCGCCTGCTCGGTCGGCGGTGCGTCCACGGTTACCGTCGCCGTCGCGTTGCCGAGGCGGAACCGGTGGACGCCGGCCGCGGGTGCAGTGACGAACGCAACGTCCCGCTCGCCGCCGGGCTGGACGACGACTTCGCGGGTCGACACCACCGTGTCGTTCCGGTAGAGCGTGAGGGTCCCGGCGGCCGGGATCACGGCGTCGTTGCGGACCCGAGCCGTCAGTTCGAGGGCATCGCCCGCGGTCAGCCGCGACGCGTTCGCCTGCAGGTCGACGACGGCCGGCGGCGACGGACCCTCGACCGTGACCGTGACCGACCGGGTACCGACCGTGAGCGTGTACGTGCCCGGACCGTCGAAGGTGTGCGCGAACGTGAGTCGCCGCTGTTCGCCGGGGTCGATCGACCCGGATCGACCGTCGCGGCGGCGGTCGTCGACCGCGAAGACGGTGTCGAACTCGCCGGATGCGTCGCCCGTATTCCGGACGATCACGTCGAGCGAGAGTCGTTCGCCGGTCGCGAGTTCGACCGGCTGGCCGGCGTCGAGCGAGCCGTTGCGGTAGGGCCCGTCGACTCGGTAGCGGTCGGCGGCCGGCGCGAGCGCGTACTCGATGCGCGGAGCCGCTCCCTCGAAGGCCCGCAGGTGTTCGGTCCGGGTCCACATCGACGGGACGGCGTCGGTCGTGGTGTAACGGTCCGCGAACCGGCCGACCTCGGCATCGGCGACGTCGGCTACGATGGACTGGACGGCCGCCGCCGTCAGCGAATCGTCGGCCGCGTTCATTCGCTGGAAGACCCGCTGGAGCGTACGGCCGTCGGTCGCCAGCCGGATCTGTCGGTCGAGTTCGCCCGCCACGAGCGCGCCTTTCAGGTACGGCGTCCGTCCGGACCAGGTGGCCGGGTCCGCCAGTATCTCGCCGGGATCCGAGCGGGTGTTGCCGGCCTCGAGCCGTGTGCTGAACGCCCGGAAGCCGATCCGGTCCTGCTCGAGCGACAGCAGGGCGGCGTAGTACGTGGCGCTGGCCTCGGTGAACCAGCGTGTGCCGTCGTTGCGGTCGTAGGCCTGTCGCGTGTGGACGTACTCGTGGAGCCAGACGTTGTCGGGGACATCGAGCCGCTTGTTGTCCAGTACCCAGAAGGAGTTGCCACCGGTCTGGAGCCCCTGGACGGACCACTCGACGGCCGTCGTCGGCGCGGCGATCATGAGGACGCTCCCGTCGCGGTCGCCTACCCGCATCGCGCCCGAGGCCGCCGTCACCGACTCGAAGATGTCACTCCGGGGTTCGGCCAGCGTCGCGGCCGCCGGGACGATCAGCCGGAACCGCTGGCCGTGGGCCCGCCGCGTATACTCGGCGTGCGGGCCGAGAAACGCCATGGCCTCACTGGCGACACCTTCGCCGTCGATTCGCGTCCGCCGGTCGAGCGTGACGTTCTCGCCGCGCCAGCTCCAGGAGACGCCGACCTGCGGCGTCCGGACGAGCGCCCACGGACCGGCGTCGACGAAGGTGTAGTCACCCCGTCCGGCCAGCGGTCCCTCGGTGTCGCGGGTCTCGTTGACCGACAGTCGGTAGGTCAGGCTCGGCGCGTCCGTCCGGCCGTCCCAGGCGTACCGACCGTCCGACGCGGCGAACCCGTCGGTCTCGATCACCGTCGCCCGGGCCGGCAGTTCCGTCTCCAGTTCGACCAGATTGTCGGGGTCGTCGAACCGTGCCGTGACCTCGATCTCGCCCGGCCGGTCGGGCGTCAGGTGCAGGCGTTTCGTGAGTTGCAACGTTCCGCCATCCTGTGCGGTGCCCATCGACACGTTCGCGGCGGGCGCGTCCGCAGCTTCGGCGGTCGCGGGCCCAGCCACGCCGACACCGAGTGCGATCACCGACAACAGACAGAATACCAGCACGCGTCGTCGTCCCATCGGTCACAGCGAGGGACAGCGCGAACTTAGTTCCGATGGCAGGTGGCGGTGGCTGTGCGGTGCGGTGGGTACGAGCACAGCATCCGCGAGCGCCCGTGGCGCTCGCGGCGGTTTTTCCCCAAGTTTTTGCAACGGGGGGTTCGCCGCTGGCGAACCCCCTGCAGTAAAAAGTGGGTTCTAGTCGTCAGCGGGACTGGCTCGCGTCGTCATGTCCACGTCCTCGGCGTCGACGCCGAGTTCGTCGATGGCGGCCTGGGCGGCCTTCTTCCCCGAGAGGAGCATCGCGCCGAAGGTCGGGCCCATCCGGGGGAGGCCGTAGGTGGTCGCGGTGGCCATGCCGGTGACGACGAGGCCGTCGTGGGCGAGGCCGGTGTGTTCGACGACGGCGTCCTCGGACTTGCCGACCCACATGGAGTCGTGGCCGGGCGAGTCGTGGCCGGGTGCCCCGTAGGTGTCGTCGCCGGTCTGGTCCATGCCGCTTGCTTCCTCCTCCAGTCCGGGGGCGTTCAACACGCCGCGCTCGTCGAGTTTCTTGACGGCCATGGCGTCGTGGCCGGTCGCGTCGATCACGAGGTCGGCCTCGACGGCGATGGGGTCGACACAGGTGATCTCGCGGGGCAGGGCGTGGACGGGTGTCCAGTTCATGACGATACCGCCGACGCGGTGGTCCTCGCGGATGACGATGTCGGTGAACTCCGTCATGTTCTGCATCTTCGCGCCGGCGTCACAGGCGGCCTTGATGAGACCGGAACAGGCCTCCGGGCCGTTGGCAACGAAGAGCCCCTCGCTGTCCTGGGACTGCTTGTAATCCACGTCGAGGTCGTCGAGGACGTGGTGGGCCGGGCCCCGGACGGTGACCTTGTTCATCAGGAAGCCGCCGAGCCAGAAGCCGCCGCCGAGGTAGTTGTTCTTCTCGACGACCATCGTCTGGACGCCCCGTTCGGAGAGTTCCTTGGCGGCCATCAGTCCCGAGGGGCCGCCGCCAACGATGATCACGTCGCTGTCGGAGAAGTCCATGAACTCCTCGGTCCACTCCTGACCGATGGCACGGGTCACTTCCGCCTCGCCCACGTCGCTGAACTGCTCGAAGTCGGACATAGTAGCCATTACTACCACCCGGTGATACAAAGGGATTCTGATCGGCGGAGTTGCGGGGGCGGCGGCCACGAGCGAGCCGTTGGGTCCGCGTCCCGCGTCGAAATAGCGAAAAGTCATAAGCCATCGGCCGGCTAACACATCGCAACCCCGAGATGGCCTGGCAGTACACTCCGTTTCTCACCCTCACGCTCATCGCGGCCGTGCTGGTGGGTGTCGCCGCGCTCTACGTGGTCCGCCAACAGCGGGCCTACGAGCCGGTCCCGGGTGGGTACACGGCAGTGATACTGTCGGTGGCGATCTGCTGGGTACTCGTCACGTACGCGCTTCAGATCGGGAGCGTCGAACTCCCACAGAAGCTGTTCTGGTACAAACTGGGCTACATCGGGTTCATGCCCGTCCCCGTCCTCCTCTTGCTCTTTACGCTGCAGTACACGGGCCGCGACGAGTGGATCACGTGGTGGAGCCTCGGACTGTTGTTCGTGATCCCGCTGGCTATGATCGGGCTGACGTTCTCGAACGGGAGTCATCAGCTGGTCTGGACGAATCCCAAAATCATCGACAACAGAGCGTTCGTCGCGTTACGACCCGAGTACGGTCGCGCGATCGTCGCGTACGTGGCCGTCAGCGTCCTGCTGGGCGGGATCAGTATCGTGCTCCTGTCGTTGCGGGCCTACACGTCGGCCGGGATCTACCGCCGCCAGGCAGTGTTGCTGGTCGCCGGGACGGTAGTGCCAGTCGTCGCCGCCGGCGTCTACTTTTCCGGCGGGAACCCGCTGCCCGGACTCGAAGTCATGACGATCTCGCTGGCCGTCACCGCCGGGTCGTTCTGCTGGGCGGTCGCCCGCCACGGCCTCTTCACGCTGATCCCCATCGCCAGCCAGGCGGCCGTCGAGCAGATGGACGACGCGGTCGTCGTCATCGACATCCGCGGGCTCGTCGTCAACGTGAACGAGCAGGCCGAACCGTTCCTGACGGTCGGCCCCGACGAAGCCATCGGCGGGTCGATCGGCGAGGTCCTCCGTCCGTTCGCGGTGCCCCCTGCACCGCGATCGGGCGATCCCGAGAGCGACCGCGAGGTCGTGACCAACCCCGAGAGCGGGCGCTCCTACCAGCGAATCGGAACGCCCCTGACCGACAACGATGGCGTCGTGATGGGCCAGCTGGTCGTCCTGCAGGACATCACCGAGCGCGTCCGTCGGGAGCGCCGGCTCCGCCAGCAGAACGAACAGCTAGAGGAGTTCGCCAGCGTCGTCTCCCACGACCTGCGCAACCCGCTGAACGTCATCAGTGCCCGGTCGCAGTTGGCCCGCGAGACCGGCGACGCGGAGCACTTCGACGCGCTGGACCGGGCGGCCGACCGGATGGACCGGCTGATCGACGACCTGCTCCAGCTCGCCCGGCAGGGCCAAACCGTCGACGAGACCGAACGCGTGTCGCTCCAGCAGGTCGCCGACGACGCCTGGTCGCTGGTGAACGCCCCAGAGGCCGACCTCCGGGTCGAGAGCGATATGTTCGTCGAGGCGGATCGGGACCGGCTCCAGCAGGCCTTCGAGAACCTCTTTCGCAACGCCGTCGATCACGTCGGCACGGACGTGTCGCTGATCGTCGAACCACTGGCGTACGACGCCGAGATGGGCGTGGCGTCGGACGCTGTCGACGCGGACGGAGACGACGAGAGCGACGACGAGGACGCCCGCACCCGGGCGGGCTTCGCCGTCGAGGACGACGGCCCCGGAATCCCGGCCGAAGAGCGAGACAACGTCTTCGACTACGGACACACGACCGAGGAGGACGGGACCGGGTTCGGGCTGGCCATCGTCAAAGAGATCGTCGAGGCCCACGGCTGGGAGATCCGGGCGGTCGACGGCGAACTCGCCAGCACCCACGACGAGGGCGAGTACGGCGGCGCGCGCTTCGAGATCACCGGCGTCACCACCGCACAGGGGCTGGCGCTCGGCGAGACCGACGTTGGGTTCGATTTCGGTTAGTCCCAGCCGTCGAGGCTCGACGTGGTCCGCTCGACGGCCTGTATCAGGTGATCGGTGTCGATGTGTGCGTCGGCCCGCATCGCCGTCCGGGCGGCGTTCTCCGCGACGAGTTCGAGGTCGCTGGCCGCGTACTCCTCGGTGCGCTCGACCACGGCCGACCAGTCGAGGTCGTCGGCCAGCGGCCGATCCCGGAGGTGGACGCCGAGGATTTCGCGGCGGGCGTCGGTGTCCGGCGGCGGCACTTCGATGCGTTCGTCGAACCGACCCGACCGCCGGATCGCGCCGTCGATGTCTTCGAGCAGGTTGGTCGCGCCGACGACCACCACGTCCTCGCCGACGTCTTCCAACTCGGCGAGCAACTGGTTGACCATCTGTTGTTCGCTGGTGTTCATCCCCCCGGTCCGGTTCCCGGCGATGGCGTCGATCTCGTCGACGAAGAGGACACAGGGGGCGTTGGCCTCGGCGATGGCGAACAGGTCTGCGACGTTCTCCGCGGGCTTGCCCATCCACTTGCTCGTGAGGTCCGCGGGCGTCACGTCGAGGAAGCTGTGGCCGAGTTCACCGGCCAGTGCGGTCGCCATGTAGGTCTTCCCACAGCCCGGCGGCCCGTAGAGCAGGAGGCCGTTCAGCACGTCCAGCCCGTAGTCCTCGAAGCGGTCGGGATCGTCGAGGGGTTCGATCACCGTCGCTTCGAGGCGAGCTTTCAGGTCGGTCATCCCACCCACGTCGTCGAAGTCGATACCGGGATCGGGGTCGACCAGTGACCGGGCGTTCAGGTCCGCGCTGTCGGGCTGTTCGACGTGATCCTCGGCGTCTTCCGGCCCGCCCCAGTTCGGGATGGAAGAGTCGAGTTCGTCGGCGGCCGCGAGCAGATGTGACTCGCCGATCTCCTCGCCGGCCCGTAGTGCCTTCCGGGCGGCGTTCTCCGCGATCAGTTCGAGGTCGCTGGCCGCGTAGCCCGCCGTCGTCTCGACGACCCCCTCCAGATCGATTTCGTCGGCCGTCGGACGACCGGCGAGGTGGACCTCGACGATCTCGCGGCGGGCGTCGGTGTCCGGCGGCGGTACCTCGACGCGCTCGTCGAACCGGCCCGACCGCCGGATCGCGCCGTCCACGTCGTCGACGAGGTTGGTCGCGCCCATCACGACCACGTCGTCGTCGCTGGCGCCCTCCAGTTCGGTCAGCAACTGGTTGACCATCTGCTGTTCGCTGGAGTTCATGTTCGCGTCGCCGTCCCGGGTCCCCGCGATGGCGTCGATCTCGTCGATAAAGAGCAGGCACGGCTGGTTCGCGCGGGCGATCTCGAACAGTTCCTCGACCTTCTGGGCGGGTTCGCCCATGTACTTGCTCGTCAGGTCGGCGGGACCGATCTCGATGAAGTCGTGACCCACTTCGCCGGCGAGCGCCTCCGCGATGTAGGTCTTCCCACAGCCCGGCGGGCCGTGCAGGAGGACGCCGTTGACGACGCCGATGCCGTACTCCTCGAACGCCGCGGGGTCTTCGAGCGGGCGGATCACCTTGTGCCGGAGCGTGTCTTTGAGGTCGTCCATCCCGCCCACGTCGCCAAAGCCCCGTTCGACCTGTTTGGTGACCAGCGACTCGGCGTCCATCTCGACGCCGTCGGGCTGGACGATCTCGTCCTCGCCGGCCGTATCCTCGCCGCCGAACGAGCGGTCGGGCGAACGGTCCGTGGCGCCGCTGGTTCCGCGATCGTCGCTCCCGCCACCTTCGTTCGAGAGCTGTTTCTGGACCCGGTCCAGCGAGAGGTCGTAGCCGTACTCGGCCAGCCGGGTCGGGTCGTCCGCGATGAACTCCGAGAGCCAGCCGTGGCGCTTGAACTCCCGTTCGCTGGCGTCGGGTTCGCGGAAGGCGAGCATGATCGAGTGATCGGCCGTCTCGCCACGGTACTCTGCGAGCCAGAAGGGGAGATAGACCCGCGTGACCTCGGTCACCTCGTCGAATCCGGCCGGATCGAACTCGCCGGGCAAGCCGTAGTTCTCGCGGAGTTTCTGGAGGAACACGTCGGCCCGATCGCCCCGGCCGGCGTCGCGCTGGCGCGCCCAGTCGGCGACCCGCTCGGGGATGAGGTCGCCGGCGGTGTCGTTGTCCACCTGAAACTGGAGCAACACGGAGGGACCGAGGCCGGGGCCGTCCCCGAAGTCGAAGTCGCCGGTCGCGACGTTCTGCAGCTTCCCGGTGTCCTCGGCATAGCGAGAGACGTGGGCGTCGTTGTCCGCCCACAGGCCGTCGAGGAAGACGGTGTCCTCGCGTTCTTCGCTCCCGAACCACTGGCCCTCGTCGGACTCGTAGCGGACGGTGACCCGGAACACGGGATAGAACACGCGGTGGAGGCGTTCGAGGCGTTCCGCCTCGCCCAACGGCGTGAGCGTCCGCCCTTCCAGCACGTCCCGCACCGTGTCGGCGTCGGGGAGCCGGTGATCCACGTAGATGTACGGCGGCAGTGACATCACAGATCACCGCTGCGGATCGCGTCCTCGGCCGCCGACAGCGCCGCCTCGCGGTCGAACTCCTCGACGATGCCGTCGAGTTCGTCGGGGGAGGCGTCCGCGAGGTCGCGGGCGTGTTCGGTGATCCCCGGCACCGCGCGGATGATGTTGTCGATTATGGGGACCGTCGCGGTCTGAGCGGAGCGGGAGAGCGGATTCAGGTCGATGACGAGTTCGGTCTTGCCCATCTCCGCGAGGGCTTCGGCGCGGTCGCCGTCTTCGAGGGGGACCAGCACCACGTCGGCGTCGCCGATGCCGGTGGCGTCGACCTTCGCGCGTTCGTGGTCGAGACCCGGAATCCGACCGTCGGCCGCCAGACCTTTTACCTCGTCCGCGCCGTGCTCGCGGAGGTGGTCGGCGATCCGTTCCATGCGTTCCTCGGTACGGTTGAACAGGTTGACCTCCAGATCCGCGTCGGTCGCGGCCGCCAGTTCGACCAGTTCGCCGGGCACGAGGGCGGCGGCGTTGCCGTTGACCGAGAGGACCGGGTGGGCGGCGCGCAGGAGGTGGGCGGCGGCGGCGCGTTCGGCCCGGTCGGCGCTCTCGGTGGTTCGCTCGCCGAGCAGGTAGTCGTAGGCCTCACCCCGACCCTGTGCGATCAATCCCTGCCGAGAGGTGATCCCCAGATCGACGCCGTGTTCGATCCGGTGTCGCGTCAGCAGCGACTCGTAGCGGGGGTGGCTCTCTGGCACGTCGATCTCGTCCATACTCGATCACGTTTGCGCTGGTGTGAAAAATCGCCCGGTGCGCCGGCGAAATCAACCGTTCCTCGCCGCCCTCCCCAGGTCAGGCCTGTGTCTCGGTCGCGGCGTCGGGGCCGAACGCCCGGAGCCCGCCCAGTGCCTCTCGGGCCTCGCGGCGGGTAGGATAGGTCCGTTTGCTCTCGGCGACGGTGCTGCCGTCGGTGTCGACGAGTCGCCACCGCCAGCCGTCGTCCCCATCGCCCTCGTGGAGTTCGAAGGCCGGTGACTCGATCTCAAGCAGGCTCGCCGGTGTCAGCACGTCCCGGACGGACGCGAGCGCGCGCTCGGCCGCGCTCCGGGACTCGAAGGTCGGACCGCTGACGCCGACGGTGTTGCCAGCGGTGTCGACGAACCGCCAGATCCAGCCGTCCTGACGTTCGGTGACCTCGAACGCCGCCAGGTCGAAGTCGAGCAGGCCGGCACCGCCGGCGAGTTCGCGGGCCCGCGAGAGGTCCTCACGCGCGCTCTGGCGGCTCTCGTGGGTTCGAGCCCCGACGGCCAGCGTGTCTCGGTCGGGATCGACCAGCCGCCAGCGCCACTCGTCGGTCCCGCTGTCCTCGTCGGTGACCGTCTCGAGTCGGAACGCGGCGGGGTCGACCGCGAAGACGCTCGCGCCGCCGGCGTTGTCCCGGACCAGACGCGCGGTCGTGGCCACGGCGTCACGGGACGGGAACTGTTCGGTGCCGACCGCCAGGGGCTCACGCTCGCGGTCGACGATTCCCCACGCCCAGGTCTCGCCCTCCTCGCCGTCCGTGACCGAGAAGCGGATCGCGATGTCCTCGACGGTGTGGACGGCCGCATCGGCGGCGAAATCGGCGACCGACTCGGCGGCCTCGGTGGCGCTCTCCCGGTCGGTGAACCCGTCGAGACTCCGGGCGATCGTGCTGCCGTCGGGGTGGATCAACCGCCAGCACCACTGCCGACGCTCGCCCTCGCCGACGTAGACCTGGAAGAGGGCGGCGTCCATCTGCCGCGTCTCGGCCTCGGGGGCCAGAAGCGAGAGGGCGTCCATCGCCTCGCGGGCGGTTTCGTCGCTGTCGTAGCGACCGGGACTGGTCGCCAGCGTGTCGCCGCTGGCGTCGACCAGTCGCCAGTGCCACTCCGACTCGGCCTCGTACAGCTCCAGGGCAGCACTCCCGATCTCGACCAGATCGGCCTCGGGTGCGTGCTGTTTCATCGTGTTCATTGCCGCCGCGGCGTCCTCGCGGGAGGCGTGTTCCTGTCCGCTGTCGGAGACGACGCTCCCGTCGGCGTCGACCAGCCGCCAGTTCCAGCCGCCGTCGTCGGCCTCGTAGAGGTGGAACGCGGCGCTGTCGAACTCGATGCGGTCGGCGGTCCCGATCTCCTCGCGCAGTTGCTCGACGGCCGCCGCCGCCTCCTCCGGGTCCGCGAAGGTCGCGCTGGCTGGACTGCGCGCGACGGTCTCGCGGTCCTCGGTGACCAGCCGCCAGGCCCACCGGTCGCCCTCGGGGTAGATCTCGTACTCGGCGTCGTCGAGTTCGACGACCGGCGCGTCCGTGACGACCTCCTTGACGCGGCCGACGACCGACCGGCCGCTCTCCTCGGAGGGCACTGCGCCCTCGCTTCGGGCGACCACCTCGTCCTCGCCGTCGACCAGCCGCCAGCGCCAGCCGCCCGCCTCGTCCTCGACGATCTCGTAGGCTGGCGACCTGGATTCGAGGAACGGCATATCGATGGCCCCCTCCATGATCCGACGGACGGCCCCCTCGACCGCCTCCCGGCTCTCGAACTCGTCGCTGGACTCGGCGATGGTCTCGTCGGCGGCATCGACCAGCTCCCAGCGCCAGGTGTCGTCGTCCTCGATCAACTCGATGCCGACCCCTTCGACGTCCATCACCGGCGACTCGCGCGCGGCCTCCCGGATCGACCGGACCGAGGCCTCGGCGTCGTCGCGGTCCTCGTAACTGGTCGGGCTCTCGCCGAGGACGCCCCGGTTCTCGTCGACCAGCCGCCAGCGCCAGTCCGAGCCGTCGCCGTAGACCTCGAAGGCACCGTCGTCCACGTCGAGCAGCGAGGCTCCCGGCCCGTGTTCTTTCAACAGGTTCACCGCACTCTCGGCCTTCTCTCGGTCGGCGTAGTGCCCGTCGCTGTCGGCCAGCACGACGCCGTCCTCGTCGACCAGCGTCCAGCGGGCAGTCGACTCGCCGTCTTCCCCCTCCTCACGGTACAGGCGGAAGGCGGCGTGGTTGATCTCCAACAGGCTCGCGCCCGCCACCTTCGCCTTTATCTCCTCCAGGGCGGCCTCGGCGTCGGTCTGGCTCTCGTAGGCCCGGATTCCGTCCGCGACGGCCGTCTGCTCGACGAACCACCAGTGCCAGCCCGACTCGCCGGGGAAGACCGCGAACACGCCGTCGCGGTCGGCCTCGCCGACCAGCACATCGGAGACACGGGCCTCCGTGTCGTCCTCGACGACCCACCCCATCGCGGCCGCGTCCTCGTCGGCCAGGAAGTAACTCCGTCGCCCGGCCACCACGGGCACCAGCGCGGCGACAAGCGCAAGGAGTGCCAGTCCGCCGCCGTAGCCCGCCAGGAACAGTTGACCCGAGGTCCGCCCGACCCCCCACTGCCCCGGATAGATCTGCAGGAAGTATCCCACCGCCGCGACGGAGACGAGCGCGCCGAGTACCGCGACCGGGACCGCCCGCCTTCGGAGGGGCAACTGGAGGACGGTCCCCAGCAGGAACACGGGGAATCCGGCGGCGGCGAGTATCAGCGTGAGTTCCGTGACCGCCACAGGCCGGAGCGAGAGCAGTCCCGTGCGACCGGCGGCGAACACCCCCCCAGCCGCAAGTATCGCCACCAGCCCGATCACCAGCACCCAGTAGCCGTACACCTCCGGTTTCGTCCGCGCTTCCCCCATGTACTCGTCGTAGAACCCGTAGAAAGCGCTGTCCGGCTGCGATCCCGTTGCCATGGTTACAGTTCGACGTTGGACCACTCGGTACCTTAAACGTGGGGTTGGTTCACACGTCCCTCGGCGACTGACAAGACGGCTAGTCGAGCAACCGCGCGCCCGTCGAGTCGATCCGGCAGGTCGAAGGCTCGTAGCCGGCCGCCGAGAGCCCGCCGTCGATTGAGAACACCGTTTTGCCGAGCATCGCCATCGACGCGTCGCCGCCGGCCTCGTTCACGTCCAGGATTACGTCCCTGATCTCGGGCGTGAGCAGTTCGGCCTCGCGGGCGAACTGCCGGGACGCGCGCATGAACGAGGACAGTGTGGGCTCCTCGACGACCCGGGAGAGGCTCCGCTTGCCGGCCTGATCCAGCAGATCGGTGTCGCCGGAGATGACCTCCTCCGTCGAGAGTTCGCCCAGCGTGTGATACTCGATGGGCCCGCGTGCCGGGATGGCGTCCAGCAGGTTGTCCTGTGGCCCGCCCGGCTCCAGCCGGATCGGGACCCCGCCGCGAGCCTGAGCCACCACGTCGCCCAGCCCCGTCCCGGCCTGTACTTCCGCGCCGTGGGCGATGGTGACGAGTTCGTTCTCGGAGAGTCGGCGGTCGAACGCCTCGTTGACCGCCAGGGCGGTGCCCAGCGCCATCGCGCCGGAGACGCCGAAGCCCGACCCGATGGGCAGGGGCGTCTGGCCGTCGACGCGAGCGGTCGCCTGCAGGGTGTCCAGCACCGTCTCGACGGCGTCCATCTCGACGGGCACGTCGTTACAGCGCACGCTCGTCTCCTCGGCCGGCCGGACGGTGACGGTCACCCCGTCGGTCAGGGCCAGCCCCGCGCCCTGCGAGCCCGCTTTCGTCGGATCGTCGTCCCGGTGAATGGTGAAAAAGCCGGTCACGTGGCCCGGGACGAACGCTTCGGCTTCAGTCATGCCTCCCGGTCGGGGCCCCGGGTGAATAAAAGGTGGTCGTCGCGGGCGGCCCGTGGGGCCCCACAGCCGACACCGACTTTACTCCGGCCCCGCAGGTCGGGGGCAATGGACGACAGTCCACTGATCGTCGTCGACCCTGCTCGTCCGCTGGTCGACGAGCGGTTCGCGGTCCGGCTCGCTGGTTTCCCGCCACGGCGACGAGTGACCGTCCGCGCTCGGATGCCGCTCGACGGCGGGCTCTGGGCGGCCAGTGTGACGATCCGGACCGATGACGACGGGACCGCCGACCTCGACAGCCAGCGCCCGCTCGCCGGCACGTACGACACCGCCGACACGATGGGGCTCGTCTGGTCGGCCGAACGGATCGGCGACCGACCCGCGGCCCACGAACGTACGCGAACCGACGGCAACGTCTCGCTCACCGCGACTGTCGGCGGGCGACGCGTCGCCAGCGCCACCGTCGAACACCGCTTCCAGCGCGAGGGCGTCACCGTCGAGTCGGTCGACCACCCGAAACTCGTCGCGCGACTGTACGAGCCACCCGCTGCGGCCGTGGACGACGACGGACATCACCCCGGCGTCGTCCTCCTCGGAGGCTCCAGCGGCGGCTTCCCGTCCCGTCGAGTCGCCTCGTTGCTGGCCTCGCGTGGCTACGCCGTACTGGCGCTGGCGTACTTCGGCCGCGACGGTCTTCCGGACCGACTCGTCGAGGTTCCGCTGGAGTACGTCGAGTCGGCGGTCGAGTGGCTCGCCGCCCGTAACCACGTTCGACCCGACCCCCTGGGAGTCGTCGGCTGGTCGCGGGGCGGCGAACTCGCCTTGCTCGCGGCCACCCGCTGTGACCGACTCCGGACCGCCGTCGGCTACGCGCCAAGCGCTGTTACCTTCCAGGGCAACAAGCTGCTGTCGGACCCCGGGTCGGCCTGGACGGTCGACGGCGAGGGGGTGCCGTACGTGCCGCTGGCCCGGCCCACTGGATTTCGATGCCGGGCCGTCGCCGGGTGGCTCCAGGGACAGCCACTCTCGGTTCGGCCGCTGTTCGAGCGCGGACTGGCACAGGCGAGCGAAAAGCGAGTCCGCGCGGCGACGATCCCCGTCGAGGAGATCGGTGGTCCCGTCTTGCTGGTGACCGGCGACGACGACCGGGTCTGGCCGGCCGACACGCTCGCCACGCGGGCGATGGCACGGCTGGACGCGGCGTCGTACCCACACACCTACGACCACCTCAGGGTTCCCGGGGCTGGCCACGACATCAAGGTCCCATATCACCCGACGACCGAGCGTGCGACACGACCGTTTCCGCTACCCGGTCGGCCCCTCGCACTCGACATGGGCGGCACCCCTGCAGGGTACGCCCGCGCCGACGCGCAGGCGTGGGAGCGGACGCTGGAGGTGTTAGACGAGGGGCTGTACCCCTAGTCTTCGGTCGCGTCGGCGGCGTCGGACGTTGCGGCCGTGTCGTCCGCGTCGACATCGTCGGCCCCCTCCTCGGAGAGCCGGTCGAGCAGTGCCGCTCGCTGACTCCGGGACAGGTCTTCGGCGAGACACCCGACGAACGACGCCACGAGGTCCTCGCGGACTCGGAGGTCGACGTGTTCCATCCGGCCGTCGACGACGACGGCGTCGAGTTCCCACTCGCCTGCCTCTGGATCGGTCATCCGGATGTCTACCCACTCGTCCGTGGTCGGGTCGGTCGACGCTAACGTTGACATAACGACTCTAGTACGACGGAATTCGACATAACTGTATCCGCAGGCGGATGATAGCACCCGTCAGCCCCGAAAGCGAGTGCCCGGGGGCGATAGTTCTTTGTATACGTGGTAATACGACGTACACATGGCGACGATCAGCGCGCGGCTGTCGGAGGAGGAGCTGGCGGAACTGGAGCGGGTCGCGGAGCTTCTGGACGACGACCGCAGTACGACGATCAGGAAGGCCCTCGAAGAGGGGCTGGCGGAGTTACGTATCCGCGAGGCGGTCGGGCGCTACCAGCAGGGTGACGTGGCGGTCACCGAGGCGTCCCGGATCGCCGGCCTCTCGGTCGCGGAGTGGCTCGAAGTCGCCCGCGAGCGCAACCTCACCACACAGCTGCGCGCGGCAGACCTCCGGCGGGACGCCGACAACGCGAGGGAGCTGTGAGCGACATTTTCGTCGACGCCACGGTCCTGGTGGCCCTCGGAGCGGTCGGCGAACTCGACCTGCTCGGTGCCTTCGACGGCACCGTCGCCATCCCCGACGCCGTCCGGGCGGAGGTGACGACCGAACCGGCTCGGACGAACGTCGACCGATTCGTCGAGGACCACGATATCGTGACCGGGCCGGTCGAGACCGAGTGGACCGACGACGCGATGCGCGTGCTGGACGAACCGGAGCCGACCAGCGACGTGCGCGTGATCGAGGGCATCCTCGACGCGACGGACGGAGCGGAGACGGCCGCCGAGGATACGGTGGACGGGAACGGGGACGCTGGCGTGACCGTCGGACTGGTCTCGGAGGACCGGCGGCTCCGGACGGTCGCAGAGGGGTTCGGCGCGACGGTCACCGGCACCTTCGGCGTCGTCGTCCGCGCGGCGGTCTCGGACAAGTACTTCTCCCAGTCACAGGCCAAACGCGTCGTCCGCCGGATCGACAGCCACGGCCTGCACCTGACCGGCGAGTTGCGCGAGCAGGCCGTCGGAGAAGCGGAGTAAGCCGCGTCGCTTACGGCGACAGGCCTGGCGATCTGACGAGAGTCGCGTCGTTCACGGCTTCGCCGTTCGCGTCTCCGAGGTACTCCCGTCGGTCCCACCTCGCACCCTCGTCTCGTTGGCCCGCAACGTCTTCGTCAGGGACTCAGACGCTGGCGATCTCGCGGGAACCCGGTCGCAGCAGAGCTGTTCTCTGCTCCCGCTCGCCAGGGACGGCTTCGCCCTACGGGCTCAGCCGTTGCCGGTCTCGCGGGAAGAGCACGGCCTCTCGGATGTTGCCCAGCCCGAGCATCGTCATGATGAGGCGCTCGCCACCGAGCCCCCAGCCGGCGTGGGGCGGCATCCCGTACTTGAACATCTTGGTGTAGTACTCGAAAGCCTCGGGATCGAGTCCCTGCTGTTCGAAGCCCTCGACCAGCTTGTCGTAGCGGTGTTCACGCTGGCCGCCCGAGACCAGTTCCATCGACGGGTGCATCATGTCGAAGCCCGTCGAGACCTCCGCGTCGTCGTCGTGATCCTTGATGTAGAACGGCTTGATCTCGCTGGGCCAGTCGGTGATGAAGTAGTGTTCGCCGACCTCGTCGCCGAGGACGTGTTCGGCCTCCGTCGAGAGGTCGTCACCCCACACGAGGACTTCGTCCAGTTCGCCCGTCGCGTTGATCTTTTCGAGGGCCTCCTCGTAGGTGAGCCGCGGGAAGTCACCGTCGGGAACCTCGAACCCGTCCTGCAGATCGAGGGCTTCGAGTTCCTCCTGACAGTTCTCGGCGACGCCCTCGTAGGCGGCTTTCACGATGGTCTCGCAGGCGTCCATCGCCTCGGTGTGGTCGTAGAAGGCCGACTCGAAGTCGATGGAGGTCGCCTCGTTGAGGTGCCGCGGCGTGTTGTGTTCTTCGGCGCGGAAGATCGGGCCGATCTCGAAGACGCGTTCCAGACCGGAGCCGACCATCAGCTGCTTGAACAGCTGTGGACTCTGGTTCATGAACGCCTCCTGGCCGAAGTACGTGATCGGGAACAGTTCCGTCCCGCCCTCGGTCCCGGTGGCGACGATCTTGGGTGTGTTGATCTCCGTGGATCCGAGGTCGCGGAACGCGTCCCGGACCGCCTCCAGGGCCGCCGCGCGGATCTCGAAGATGGCCTTGACCTCGGGCTTGCGCAGGTCGAGCGTCCGGTTGTCGAGTCGTGTCGGGAGTTCGGCGTCGACCTTGCCGGAGGGGTCCAGCGGCAATTCTGGGTCGGCCTCGGCGACGACTTCCAGCGACTCGGGGACGATCTCGACGCCGGTCGGGGCGCGCTCTTCTTCCTCCACGTCACCGGTCACGGCGACGACGCTCTCGCGGTGGACATCGAGGCCTTTCTCGACGAGTTCGTCGTCCATCTCGTCTTTCTCGAATTTGACCTGGATCTTGCCAGTGGTGTCGCGAACGATCAGGAAGGCGATGCCGCCGAGGTCGCGGATCTCGTGGACCCAGCCGGCGACGGTGACCGTGTCGCCCGGCTCGGCGTCCGCGGTGTAGGTGCGGTCGTCCATGCTGTCGGATATCGGCGGCCGGGACTTAAGCCCCCTCGTTTCCCGTGGCTATCTCTCGACGACGGTACACTTTTTGTCGGGTGCCCAGTCCACTCGCTATGAGCGACAGAGACGATATCGTCGAACTCGACGCGCTGGATCGGCACATCATCTACCGGCTCCAGCACGACGCGCGCAACACGTCCGCGAGCGCGATCGCGGAGGAGATGGACGTGGCGGCGAGTACCGTCCGCAACCGGATCAACCGACTCGAGGACCGCGACGTTATCAAGGGCTACTACCTCGACATCGACTACGAGCGGACCGGGTTCCAGCTCCACACGCTCATCATCTGTAACGCCGATATTCCAGAGCGTGAGGAACTGGCCAGCCAGGCTCTGGAAATCGAGGGCGTCGTCGCCGTCCAGGAAGTGATGACCGGAAACGAGAACGTCCACGTGGAGGTCGTCGGGAGCGACGGCGACGACCTCAGCCGCATCGGTCGTGAACTCGACGCGCTCGGCCTGGACGTCCTCGACGAGGACCTCATCCGAAACGAGTACGTCCACCCGTACGAGGGGTTCGCCCCGGATCGAGATAGCCCGCAATAGGATAGCGAATCGTCTTTTCACACACGCTTATTTTCCGTTTTGCGCAAAATAATCGGTCAGTTTATGGCGTTCCAGCAACGACTAGCGACCAGACGGCTGACGGACCACGATATTCGGGCGGGCAGGGCCCCCGAATAGAGCTGCGTCTGTCGATCGAACACGCCAACGATGACGACACAGAACCGACCGACGTCCGGCAATATACTCGCTGACGACGGACCGATCCTGATCGTCGGCAGTGACGATGCGAGAGGGGTCGCTGCACAACTTGCCGAATCCGCAACGGTTCGATTCGCCAGCACCGATGCGGGACTCGTTCGGCAGGCGACCGCCGCCGGACTGGACGCCAGTCGCGTCGACGTGACCGACGCGGCGAGTCTCCGTCGGGTGACGGCGAGGATCGACACGGCAGTCGTCGCCTTCGACCCGGACCGCACGGCGCTGTTGACGGCGCAGTTGCTCCGCGTGAGCTGTGGCGTGGAGACCGTGATCGCGTGTATCGCCGAACGGGCGTACCGCGACGCGTTCGAGAACGCGGACGTTCACTTCCTCGACGCGTCGTCGTTGCTGGCCGGTGCCGTCCGCGATCAGCTCTCGTCCCGGGAGTCGGAGGTCTGAGGTCGACGCGATCCGTCGCTGTCATTTCCAATCCAGACAATGCCAAAAGAACTCGAACGTGATCTCGGACTGCCTGCGGTAATCGCGATCAGCGTCGGTGCGATGGTCGGGAGCGGCATCTTCATTCTACCCGGGCTCGCGTTGAAGACCGCCGGCCCGGCGGTTATCCTGGCGTATCTGGTCGCCGGAATCCTCGTCTTGCCCGCGGCCCTGAGCAAGGCGGAGATGGCGACGGCGATGCCCGAAGCCGGCGGGACGTACATCTACATCGAGCGCGGGATGGGACCGTTGCTCGGGACGATCGCCGGCGTGGGGACGTGGTTCTCGCTCGCGTTCAAGGGCGCGTTCGCGCTCATCGGCGGTGTCCCCTACCTGCTGTACCTGTTCGATCTCCCCGTCAAGCCCGTCGCGCTCGCGCTGGCGGCGGTCCTGATCGTCGTCAACCTCGTCGGCGCGAAACAGACCGGGCGGCTCCAGATCGGCATCGTCGTCGTCATGCTCCTGGCGATGGTGTGGTTCGTCGTCGGTGGGCTGCCGAGTACGACCGGGAGCTACTACGGTGGGTTCTTCGAGAAGGGAGCCGGTGGGTTGCTCGCGGCGACGGGGCTGGTGTTCGTCTCCTACGCCGGGGTGACCAAGGTCGCGAGCATCGCCGAGGAGATCGAAGACCCCGACCGGAACATCCCCCTCGGAATTTTGGTCTCGCTCGGGTTCACGACGCTGTTGTACGTCCTCATCGTCGTCGTCATGGTCGGCGTGACGCCGCCGGACCTGCTGCGCGACTCGGCGGTGCCGATGATCAACGCGGCCGAAGCGACGCTCGCCTTCCCGGGCGTGGTCGCCGTCATCGTCGCCGCCGTCCTCGCACTCATCAGCACCGCCAACGCGGGGATCCTCTCCTCGTCGCGGTACCCCTTCGCGATGGCCCGGGACAAACTCGCGCCCCCGTCGTTGACCGAGATCCACGAGTCCTGGGGGACCCCCTCGAAGGCGATTACGCTCACGGGTGCCGTCATGCTGGTCCTGATCGCGTTCGTCCCCGTCGAGGAGATCGCGAAGCTGGCGAGTGCCTTCCAGATCGTCGTCTTCGCGCTGGTCAACGGGGCGGTCGTGGCCTTCCGCGAGGGTGACGTGGGCGAGTACGACCCGAGTTTCGAGTCGCCGCTGTACCCCTGGACGCAGATCGCCGGGATCGTCGGTGGACTCGCGCTCATCGGGTTCATGGGGACGATCCCGCTGGTCGGCGCGGTCGTCATCACCGTCGGGTCGATCCTCTGGTACTTCGTCTACGCCCGCGGGAAGGTAGAGCGGGAGGGCGCGGCGACGGACGTGCTCCGGCGGGCGATCGGGCAGGAGGCCATCGAGCGCACCAAGTCGACGTTCGAGGAGATCGAGGGGTACGAGGTGGTGGTCGCGATCACGGAGGACACGAGCGCCAGGCGGGAACGCTCGCTGGTCCGGATCGCCGCCGACATCGCCCGGAAAAACGACGGGAGCGTCACCGTCGTGCAGTTCGACGAGGTACCCGATCAGGCCCCACTCGGCCACGCCTCGGAGACCCTGTCGGCGTCCGACGAGGACTTCGAGCGACGCACGGCCGAACTCACCGAGGCGTTCGACGTGCCGATCCAGTACGGGGAGATCGTCAGCCACGACGTCGAGCGCGCGGTCGTCAACTTCGCCGAGGACGAGGCCGCCGACTTCCTCCTGCTCGAACGCGAGGACGAGCCGCTGTACGCCTCGGTGTTCGGTACGGGCGTCGAGTGGATCACGCGAAACGCCCCCTGTGACGTGTTGCTGATCGAAGAGCGCGATCTCGCGGACATCCACTCGATCACCGTCGTGACGGATCGAGGCCCGTTCGACCCCCAGAAGATCGCCATCGCCAACGCCCTGGCGAGCGAGACCGGATCGCGCATCGACCTGCGCTATCCCGTGGACGGGAGCGCGACCGAGACCCAGCGCGAGACGCTCGACGAGTACCTCGCGGAACTGGAGGAACTCTGTTCGGTCCCGGTGTATCGCTCGGTCGTGGAGAGCGACGACCACACGCGGGACTTCGTGTCCGCGACCGACCCCACCGACGTGTTGATCATTGGCACCGACGGTGGTCGCCTCCGGAGCAACCTGTTCGGCCGCCCGGCCGACTGGATCGTCGACAGCGTCGACTGTACCGCCGTCCAGATCGAGCCCGCCGGGTCCGACGGCCCCGGCGTCATCCGCCGGTTGGTCGAGCGACTCGTCTTCTGAAATCGAACAGCCGGGTGTCGCTCCCGTCGACCACCTGGCCGCATCGCCGGTCTCCGTCCCGGAACCTGCCGGTAGCGGTCGCGCTGTGTGAGCGGGCGGTTATCTCGACCGTATTTTAGGCGAACCGAAACCACTAAGCCCGTGTTTAGGTATGCCTAAATCAAGATGGAGACGACACACACCGCGCCGACGCGACGACAGTACATCGCAGGCGGAAGCGCACTGGCGGCCGGCGGCCTGCTCGCGGGCTGTTCGAACATGGTGGGTCAAGGGGACGGCGCGGAAGACGAGACACAATCGGACGGTTCGTACACGGTGTCGATGGAGCCGGTGGGCGAGGTCGGCTTCGATTCGGTTCCCGAGACGTGGGTCGCCAACAACGGTAGCTGGGCGGATATGGGGATCGCACTCGGTCTCGAACCGCCGAAGGGGGTCTGGCTCACGGGCCGCTACCACACGAACTACTACGACGCGGTCGACGGCGTCTCGGTCGACAAATCCGACACGGTCAGCCTCTACCAGGACGGAGTCGGCAAGGAACAGTTCTACTCGCTCGACGCGGACATCCACGTCATCGATCCGAACTTCCTCATGAACCGGTTCGACGGGTGGAGCAAGTCGGACGTGGACGAGATCAGGGATCGGGTGGCACCCTTTTTCGGCAACAGCATCTTCTCGACGGGCTACGGCTGGCACGAGGACTATCCGTACCTCGATCTCTACGAAGCGTTCGGGAAGCTCGCCGAGGTGTTCCAGCGGACCGACCGGTACGAGGCCTTCCAGTCGCTCCATCGGGAGTTCCAGTCGACGGTCGAGGAGGTGGTCCCCTCGGCGGGCGAGCGCCCCCGTGTCGCGATCATGTGGGCCGGCGGACCCCAGCCCGAGAGCTTCTCGCCGTACCTGATCGGCGAGGGAACGAGCTTCAAGCAGTGGCGTGACCTCCGGGTCCGGGACGCACTGGCGGAGACCAGCGTGCGGGACTTCCACGCCAATCGCGGTTCGGTCGACTACGAGACGCTCCTGGAGATCGACCCCGACGTGCTCCTCCTGCGTGGCCACGAAGACAAGACCGCGACGGAGTTCCGGAACACCGTCGTCTCGTTCATGCAGAACCACGACGTGGCGAGCCGACTGACTGCCGTCCAGAACGGCGACGTTTACCGTGGCGGCGGCCTCTACCAGGGGCCGATCACGAACCTCGTGCTCACCGAACGGGCCACACAACAGGTCTACGGGGTCGAGCGGGAACTGTTCGACCGGAGTCGCGTCGCCGAGATCGTCGACGGAGAGATCTGAGATGACCGAGGACGGACCGACCGGCGAGGACGGACGCCGGGGCTTCGGTGATCGAGTCAGGGCCTGGCGCGGCGACACCGCGGAGACCGGACGGGGGACTCCGGACCGGATCGGCCGAGTGCCCACACTGCTCGATCCCTCCCTCGTCGCGCTCGCGGTCGCGAGCACGATCGTCGTGATGGTGGGCGGACTGATCCAGGTCAGCCACGGTTCGTACTCGATGACCATCGAACAGGCGTGGGCGGCCGTGTTCAACCCGAACGTGATCTTCAACCCGCAAGCGTGGGACGCGTTCCTGCTCGGCGAGGCGGTCCCCGAGATGAGCACCGAGAGCCTCATCGTCTGGAACATCCGCCTCCCGCGGGTGCTGGTCGCGGTGCTTGCCGGGATGTGTCTCGCGGTCTCGGGAGCCATCTTCCAGGCGGTGACCCGAAACGAACTCGCCAGCCCGTTCGTTCTCGGAGTCTCCTCCGGAGCGGGCTTTACCGTCCTGTTGACGCTGGTCGTGTTCAGCAGTCTCACGCCGTTCCTCCCGCTGCTGGCGGCCGTCGGTGGGACTCTCGCGTTCCTGATCGTGTACTTCATCGCCTGGAAAGACGGAACCAGCCCGATCCGGTTGGTGCTCGCCGGCGTGATCGTGAACATGGTCTTCCAGTCGCTCCAGCGGGCGATGTTTTTCTTCGCCGACGACCTCGGCACCGTCCAGTCGGCGATGGCGTGGATCACCGGCTCGCTGACCGGCGTCGGGTGGGAGGAGTTCCGTATCGCGGCGATCCCGACGCTCTTTGCGGTCCTGTTCGCACTCGCCGGTGCCCGTCAGTTGAACGTCCTCCTGCTGGGTGAGCAAACGGCCGGTTCGCTGGGGATGCGCGTCGAGCGCGTCCGATTTCTGCTGTCGGCCGTGGCCATCCTGGCCGCGAGCGCCGCCATCGCCGTCGCCGGCATCATCAGCTTCTTCGGACTCGTGGTCCCCCACATCGTGCGTCTCACGGTCGGCAGCGACTACCGGAAGCTGATCGTCGGGTGCGTCTTCGCCGGGCCGGCCCTGATGGTCGCCGCCGACGTGGGCGCACGGCTCGCGTTACGGCCCGCACAGATCCCCGTCGGCGTCGTCACTGGCGTCGTCGGCGGACCGTACTTCCTCTACCTGATGCGCAGACAGGAGACACTGGGTGAAATATGACGGGCGAGAACGGATGCACGACGGACGGCGGCACCGGATCACTGCTGAGCGAAAAAGACGACGCCGATGGAGCCGACGGCACGCCGACCGAGGACGAACTCAACGAGGCCCCCGCCGCGGCCGCCAGCGAGTTCGCCGGCGACGACCTCGTCATCGGCTATCCCAGCACCGACGAACCGGTGGTCGACGGCGAGTCGATCAGTGTCCCGCCGGGCGAGGTGACCGCCCTGGTCGGTCCGAACGGGAGCGGCAAGAGTACCCTGCTGAAAGGGCTTGCCGACCAGCTATCGCTGGACCGGGGCACCGTCCGGGTCGACGGCGCGGACGTGCACGACCTCGGCGCGAAGCGACTCGCCCGGAAACTCGGCCTGCTCTCCCAGGACAGCACCGCGCCCAACAGCATCAGCGTCGAGAAACTGGTCGCACATGGCCGGTACCCCCACCGCGGCGCGTTCGAGTCCCTGACCGACGCGGATCGGGACGCCATCGACCGCGCGATCGCGATGGCCGACGTCGACCACCTCCGGGATCGCGACATCGGCAGCCTCAGCGGTGGCCAACAGCAGTTGGCCTGGATCGCGATGGCGCTGGCCCAAGAGACCGACGTGCTCTTGCTCGACGAACCGACCACCTTCCTCGACCTGCGCCACCAGCTCCAGGTGCTGGAGATCGTCGAACGCCTCCGCGACGAGAGCGAAACGACCGTGGTGCTCGTCCTGCACGACATCGAACAGGCGGCCCAGTACGCCGATCACGTCGTCGCCCTCGAAGACGGCGAAATCTACGCCCGCGGCCCGCCCGAGTCGGTCGTCACCGAGGCCCTGCTGGCCGACGTGTTCGGCATCGACGCCGCGGTCACGCGGACCGACCACGGTCCGCAGGTGACGCCGTTGCGGCCGCTCGCCGACGGGGACGAAACAGGTGGGCCGGACGGACAGCGAGACTGATCAGTTCGCGTCTCGCGCGCCTTCGACGGTCTCGCGGACGGCGTCGACACCCTCGTCGTGGACGAGGTCGCCGACGATCACCACGTCCGATTCCTGGGCCATCTGGTGGGCCGAGTCGTAGTCGTGGATGCCGCCGCCGTAGAACAGCGTGGCCTCGTCCAGTGCCTCGTTGGCCGCTCGGACCTTCGATGGATCGCCCAGCGTGCCGGAATACTCGACGTAGACGATCTCCTGGCCGAACATCTGTTCGGCGACCTCGGCGTAGGCGGCCACGTCGTCGGCGTCCTGTTCGCAGTCGGCCCCGGTGTAGGTGGCCACGGAGGCCTCGGGGTTGAGGACGATGTACGCCTCCGTCCAGGTGCGCGACCAGTCGATGTCGTCGTCCAGTCGGACCCACTCCTTGTGCGCGCCGGTCGTCCACGTCACGTCGCCGGCGTTCATCACGATGGGGACGAGGTAGCCGTCGTGAGCGTCGCTGTGGACGACCGAGGACGGGTTGGACGGCTCGATGTACATCGGGATGTCGTACTTCCCGCAGGCCTCGACGACCCGCTGCATCTTCTCTTCGGTCATCCCGGTGGTCCCGCCCACCTCGATGGCGTCGGTCCCGGTCGCCGCCACGTCCTCGAACGTCTCACCGTCGACCAGCGACTTGTCCGGGTCGATCTTCAAAACGTGATCCCACTCCGTCCATGGCCCGCTCATACCGGGGCATTCCGACCGACCGTGAAAACTACTTCGGAAAGCCAGCCCGCTCAGTCGGCGGCTTCCGCGCCCACCTGCTGTTGCCACTCCCGTATCTGGTCGGCGCTGACCCCCTGCACCGTCGTCGCGACCTCGTCGGGGTCGACGGTCTCCAAGTCGGCCAACGTCTCGATGTCGGCCTCGGCCAACTTCTCGGCCGTGCGCTCGCCCAGTCCGTCCAGATCCACCAGATCGTCGACCGCCTGCCGTGCCTGATACTCCTGGTAGTTACAGATCGGACAGCCCAGTTCCCAGGGCTCGTCACCGTTGTGGACGACCAGTTCCGGCAGATCGTGCTCGTCACAGCGCTCGTCGGTCACCTCGATCTCGCCCCGGCGCGGGAGCGGCAGGGAGTACTCACAGTCGGGGTAGCGCGTACACCCGACCAACCGCGACCCGTTCCGGAGCTGTTTGATGGCGAGGTCGCCACCGTGGGACTCACCACAGTCCGGACAGTCACCGATCACTTCGTCCTCGCTCTCGTCGGCCTCGTCGGCCCTACACTGCGGACAGCCGTGGACGAACGTGTCCCGTCCGGCGAGCATCTTGACGTGCCGGAGCCCGTGTTCCTCACACTCCTCGTCGAGCACCTGTGGCTTGCCGGTACTGGGCAACGGGAGCGTGTACCGACAGTCCGGGAAGCCGTCACAGCCGACGAAGTGGGAGCCGTGGCGGCTCTGCCGGATCAGCAGGTCGTGATCGCTCTCGGGACAGGGGCCCAGCGTCCGGTCGGCCTTCAGCGACTGCTGGAGGTGGTCACCGACCTCCTCGCGTGACTCGTGGAGTTCCTCGAACACGCGTTCGAGCATCTCTCTGGACTCCTCGGTCACGTCGTCGAGCGTGGCCTCGCCGCCCGCGATGGCTGCCATGTCCGCCTCCAGTTCCGCGGTCATCTCCTCGCTGACGACGTGGTCGGCGAACTCCTCGGCGGCCTCGACGACGGCTTTGGCCAGCGTCGTCGGCCGCGGCGGGTCGTTCTCGATGTACCCCCGGTCGTAGAGCTTCTCGATCGTGTTGTGTCGCGTCGACTTCGTTCCGAGGCCGAGATCCTCCATGCGCTCGATCAGCCGCGACTGGCCGTAGCGACGGGGCGGCTGGGTCTGTTTCGCCGCCAGTTCCACGTCGCTGACTGCCAGTTCCGCACCCTCTTCCACGTCGGGCACGAAGTTCTCGCTCGCGCTGGAGTAGGGATAGACCGCGTGATACCCCGGTTCCACCAGGCGCTTGCCGTTGGCCTTCAGCTGACAGCCGTTGGCCTCGGCGACCACGCGCAGGTGTTCCCAGGTGGCCGGTTCCGCGACGGTCGCGAAAAAGCGGCGGACGATCAGTTCGTAGACTTCCCACTCGTCGTCGTCGAGTTCGCTCCGGTTCGGGAGTTCGCCGGTCGGGTGGATCGGCGGGTGGTCGGTCGTCTCCTCGTCGCCCCGCGTGGGTTCGATCTCGTCGAGGTTGAGGAGACCGGCGGCGTCCTCGCCGAAGGCTCCGGTGTCGGTAAAGGCCGCGAGCAGTTCCTCGGGGTCGAGGTCCTCGGGGTACACAGTGTTGTCCGTCCGCGGGTACGTGACGTAACCGGCGGTGTACAGCTCCTCGGCCATGCTCATCGCGCGCTGGGCGGAGTAGCCCAGCGAGCCCGCGGCGCTGATGAACGCCGTGGTGTTGAACGGCGCGGGCGGGTCGTCGGTCCGGGTACGCCGTCGGACTTCGGTGACGGTCGCGCTGGACGCGTCCTGCAACCGTTCGTGAGCGTCCTCGGCGGCGTCCTCGTCCCAGACGCGTTCGGCCTCCTTGCCGTCGTCGTCGTAGAAGTACTGGGCCTCGAAGGACTGGTCGTCCTCGGTGAGGTCCGCGAACAGCTCCCAGTAGTCGTCGGGCTCGAAGGCCTCGATCTCGCGTTCGCGGTCGACGATCAGCTTCAGCGTCGGCGACTGCACCCGCCCGACGGAGATGAAGTCCTCACCCAGTTGCCGGGCCGACAGCGAGAGAAAGCGCGTGAGCGCCGCGCCCCAGATCAGATCGATGATCTGGCGGGCCTCGCCCGCCGCCGCCAGATCGAAGTCCAGATCGTCCGGGTCCGCGAAGGCGTCTTTCACCTCGCGCTCGGTGATCGAGGAGAAGCGCACCCGCTTGATCGGCACGTCGGTCTCGTCGCGGATGATCTCGTAGGCCTCCTTGCCGATCAACTCGCCCTCGCGGTCGTAGTCGGTCGCGATGACGGCCTCGTCGGCCCGGCCCGCGAGCTGGCGGAGCGTGCGGACGATGTTCTCCTTGGTCGCGGACTTGGTGATGTCGGCGTCGATCAGCTCGACGGGTTCGACGTCGCGCCAGTCCGAATACTCCGGCGGGAAGTCGACGCCGACGACGTGACCCGAGAGGCCGACGACGCGCTTGTCGCCCCAGCGGTAGACGTTGACGCCGTTCTGGCGTTCGACCTCGGCGCTGTCCTCGCTGAGGATCTCGGCGATGCGCCGCGCGGCGTTGTCCTTCTCGGTGATTATCAACTCCACGGCGGCCCACCTCCCGATACGTGGGTGGTCATTCGCCAACTCCTATGCGCAGACCGCTTCTAAAGCTTTCGCCAGGGAGAGGCGCGAAATCGCCGGACTACGCGGGTACGCGCGCCCACGCGCCGGCGAGCGCACACGTTCAACGCTTATCCGTCGCGGCCGCCACTGTCCGACGATGCTCCGCCGCCTGCTGTCGTGGCTTCCGGGCCCGGGTGAGGCCAACCGCGACCGACCGTCCCCCGAACAGCGAGCCGACCGCATCCGCGAGATCGGCCGCGATCCGCTGGCCCACGGCCACGACGCGACCGAGGAGGTCCTCGCGGCGCTTTCCGACGAGTCCCCGCTCGTGCGGACCACCGCCGCGGAGGTGCTTGGCTCGGTCGAGGTGTACCACGAACTGGTCGCCGCCGACCCGCTGGTCGACCTGCTGGAGGACCCGGAGCGGCGGGTCCGATATGCGGCCGCCGAGGCGCTGACGGTCACGACCGACGCGACGGTCGTCGACGATATTCTGCCGTACGCACTCGCCGACGACCCCGGCGTCCGCGCCGCCGGCGCAGTGGGACTGTACCACGCACTTTCACGGGTCACCTACGAGTTCACGCCGGCACAGGTCGAGGCCCTGCTCGACGCGTTCGCCGCCGCGATCGAGGGCGACACGACGACGGAGGACAACACGCTCACCCGGGAGTACCTGCTCTCGGCGATCGACCGCGGTGCGGCGAGTCGGGATCTGGCGAGCCTCGACGCAGACCGGACGGCGGCCCTCGTCGACGCGCTCGACGACGAGTCGATTGCTGTCGGCGGGCAGGCCGCCGCCCTGCTCGGCCACGTCGGCAACGAGCAGGCGCGCGCGGCGCTTCGGGACGCCCGCGAGAGCCACCCCGACGAACGGGTCCGGAATGCCGCGAGCGAGGCGCTGGCCGACGGTACGTAATCGGGACGCAGAAAAGCGGCGGCGTCAGTAGGATGCTTACTCGGCCAGCTCTTCACGCAGCAGTTGATTCACGTCGCCCGGATCGGCACTGCCGCCGGTCTTTTGCATCACCTGGCCGACGAGGAAGTTGATCGCGTTGTCGTCGCCGTCGTGATAGTCCTCGACGGCACCGGGGTTCTCGTCGATGGCCTCGGTGACCGCCGCGGCCACCTCGTCGCCGCTGGTCTTGCCCAGATCCTCCGCCTCGACGATCTCGTCGGGGGCGTCTCCGTCGTCGAGCATCCCCCGGAGAACCGTCTCGCGCGCGTTCTTCGCGGTGATCTCGTCCTCTGCGACGAGTTCGACCAGCCGCATGGCTTCGTCGAACCGGTCGTCGATGTCCGTGATGGCCATGTCGCGGTAGTTCAGTTCACCCAGGAGGTTGTCCGCGACCCACGTCGCCGCCAGATCGGGATCGAACTCCTCGGCCACGTCCTCGAAGAAGTCCGCGACCTGTTTCGTGCTGGTGAGTTTCGAGGCCGCCTCCTCGCTGAGTCCGTACTCGGCCTCGAAGCGCTCGCGGCGGGCGTCGGGCAGTTCCGGGATGGCGATCTCCTCTTTCCAGTCGGCGACCTGGAGCGGCGGGAGGTCGGCCTCCCGGAAGTAGCGGTAGTCTTTCTCCTCTTCCTTCGAGCGCATCGAGACCGTGTTGCCGTGGGTCTCGTTGAAGTGGCGCGTCTCCTGTTCGACCGCGCGCCCCGACTCGACGAGTTTCTTCTGCCGGGACTGCTCGAAGGCCAGGGCCTTCTCCGCGCCCTTGTGACTGGAGATGTTCTTGACCTCGGTGCGGTTGGCCTCCTCCAGCACGGACTCGGGAATCTCGCCGTCCTCGTCGACTTCCTCGGCGGGAACCATCGAGAGGTTGGCGTCGATACGGAGCGACCCGTCGCGGCCGGGGTCGAACACGCCGAGGTATTCCAGCACTTCTTCGAGTTTTTCGAGGAACTTCCGGACTTCGGCAGGTTCGCGGAAGTCCGGTTCGGTGACGATCTCCATCAGCGGCGTGCCGGCGCGGTTGTAGTCGATCAGGGTGTAGTCGGCGCGCTCGATGGAGACGGTGCGGCTCTCCAGCCCCTCGGTACCTTCCCGGACGTGTTTGATACTGCCGGGGTCCTCTTCGAGGTGAGCCCGGCGGATGTCGACGCTCCGACGCTGGTCGTCGACGGCAAATTCGAGTTCCCCGTCCTGACAGATCGGCGCGTCGTACTGGGTGATCTGGAAGTTCTTGGGCAGGTCGGGGTAGTAGTAGTTCTTCCGGTGGAACGTCGTTTCCTCGGGAATCTCGGCGTCGATGGCCTTCCCCACCTTGACGGCGGCCTCGACGGCCCCCTCGTTGAGGACCGGCAGGGAACCGGGGAGACCGAGACAGACGGGGCAGGTGTGGGTGTTCGGCCCGTCGTCGCCGACGTCGGTCGAACAGCCACAGAAGATCTTCGTCGCCGTCTCCAGCTGGACGTGGACCTCCAGCCCGATGACGGCGACGAGATCCCCCGTTTCGGCAGCCTGTGCAGTCATTACTCGCGGTTCGTGAGCCGCCGGCTAAAGGCTAACGACCCGGGCGAGTGCTGTGGCCGACGGTTCGTCGGCCTGCCACCGTCGCCACGGCGACCGCAGACGCACCTTTCTTGTCCGTCCTCGCCCAAGTTCGGGTATGGTCTGTGACAAACTGCGCCGCCTGAGTTACGGCTGGCTGCTCGTCCAGGGACTGCTGGCCGCCGCCAGCCCGAAACGGAGTATCGATCTGAACGCCAAGCTGTGGGGGCTCGCTTTCGAGAACGCCGACGAGCTGGAGCCGAAACCCTGGTACGTCCGCTCGGTCCGCGCGGCGGGCGTCGGGATGCTCGCGGCCGGCGGCGTCGGCCTCCTGCTCGAAGAACGGGCCAGCGAGGACGGTGACGACGGGGTCGACGAACCGGACGAACCGATCACGGTCGAGACCGACGACGCGTAACGCGGGCAGGGACGCCGAGGCCGTCACTCCCGGACGATCTGGCCGTCCAGATACGCCCGAACCTTGTCGTTGGTCGCCTGGGTCTTCTTTGTGAACGTGACGACGCGTTCGCCAGCCTCGCGCTCGTCGGTCTCGATTTCCAGTTGCAGGCCCATGCTCCGGAAGTGCTCGAACAGTTCGTCGACGATCTCGGGGGGCGCGCGGACGGTGTGGCGCTCGCCGACGGTCGCGCCGCCGTCGATCCGCTCGATGGTGTCGGTCATCGAACAGAGGATCGCCTCCCCGAGTTCGTGAGCGCGCTCCCGGCGGGCCCGTTCGTCCTCGTCCCACTCGACGGACTGGAAGGCCTCGCGGATGAGCCGCCGGAACATGAACGCCTGACCGTAGTCGAAGGGCAGGGAGAAGGCGTATTCGAGATTCCCCTGGTTGGCGGCCGACGTGGTGTACTTGAGTTGCTGGTCCACCGAGAGCGTCTTCATCACGACGCCCTCGCGGCCGCCGGCGTCCAGTTCCTCGACGATACCCGGGAGTTTCTCGACCGCTTCCTCGGGCGTGAAGACGCCGTGGAAGGGGACCTGCGGGATGTCGTAGTCGGCACAGAGGTCGCGGCGCTCACGGACGGGCACCGACCCGCCCGTCTCACGGTCGCGCACGTCGAACACCCGGAAATCGAGCGAGTCGACGTCGGCGTACTCGTGATCGGTGTAGGGGTTCTCCGGGCCGACCATCTCGCCACAGAGCATCAGGTCGGGGTGGTCGGCGAAGAACTCGGCGACGGGGAGGAGTTCGCGCGCCTGGTAGGTCGTGAACGGGCAGACGATGCCGCTCCGAGTGAACGCGAGGGGTTCGTCGGCGGAATCGTCGCCGACGCGTGCGACACGGACGTTGAACCCGTCGAGTTTCTCCTCGACGGCGAGTTCCTCCTCGAAGTGGCGGGGGACGCCGGTCTCGATCACCAGCGTCCGGGGAATCTTCGGGAAGCCGTCGACGACGGTGTCCTCGATCAGGACCACGCCGCGGTTGAGGTCGCTCCGGTAGTCCGGCAGGTGTTCGTACTCCCGACCGCGGAACGAACGTGTCTCGAAGTACTCCCGGAGTTCGGCGAACCGCTCGGCCGAGACCGGCAGGGGCTCGTGGTAGTCCATACTGGGACAAGGCCAGTCGGGCCAAAGAAACTCCGTCGACCTCCCAGTTTCCGGGAATCGCCGGGAGCGATGGGGCGAGGATCCCTCACGACACGCCGTGGACATATTACCCCGGAGGTACTGCGATCAGGTATGGCAGGCCATCCGCTCAAACAGCGGTTCGTCGTCGACACGTCCGCCTTCCTCACCGACGAGATCAGGCGGGACGGCGAGGACGCCAACGACGCCGTGAACCGGTTGCTCGACCTGATCGCGGAGGCGAAACTCGAGCTGAACATCTCCTGTTATATGCCGCCGTCGATCTACGAGGAACTGCACCCGATGCTCGAGGACCGCGAGATCGACGACGAGGTGTTCTCGAAGCTCAACACCTGGGTCATCAAGAAGAACCCGGCGCGTTACGAGGTGATGATCCCCGCCGAGATCGTCTACGAGTTCATCGACGAGATGTCCGACCGCGTGGATCGAGGGCTGCGCGTCTCCGAGAAAGCCGTCCGGAAGGCCGAACAGTCCCGCGCCGACGAGATCGAGGAACACGAGTACATGACCGAGGTCGACAAGGTGATCTCGGACCTGCGCTCGGAGTACCGCACGACGCTCCGGCAGGGCGTCCTCGACTCCCGTGAGGACTTCGACCTGCTGATCCTCGCCCGGGAACTCGACGCCGGCGTCGTCACCGAGGACCAGGGCATCATCAACTGGGCCGAGGACTTCGGTCTGCGCTATCTGAAGGGCCGGGACTTCCCGACCCTGCTGGAGGAGTACCTGCAGGCGACCGACCGAAGGGAGGACTGACGGCTCCGGCTCCTCGGGGCCGTCCCGCGGATGGCCGGCGACACCGACGACCGTTTTCACCGCCGCCATTCCTATCAGAAGCTATGTGAATGTCTGACGTAACTTTATGCCGACAGGGGCGGGTTGTGTCCCTATGGCGAGCGGCAATCGCGTCGAGGAACTCGAATCGCGCGTGAACGAACTCGAGGCCACGGTCGACGGCCTGACCGACGAACTCGTCGAGTGCAAGGTACGCATCCGCGAACTCGAAAACGTCGTCGACGATCAGGTCGGTCTGGACACCATCGACGGGAGCGGCGTCGGCTCGTCGACGCCCCCGGCGGAACGCGAAGCCGACGACGCACCGTCCGAGCCCGAACCGGAACCGGAGCCCGAACCGGCACCGGACGCGGAGCCGGCCGAAGCGCCTAAATCCGAGGCCGCCGACGCGGAAGACGAGACGGAGTCCGAGGGCAGCGACATCATCGTCGCCTGACGGGCTCCGGCCACGAGCACCCCCATGCACATCAAAGAGCTCGTCCTCGACAATTTCAAGAGTTTCGGCCGGAAGACGCGAATCCCGTTTTACGAGGATTTCACCACCGTGAGCGGCCCGAACGGCTCGGGCAAATCCAACATCATCGATTCGATCCTGTTCGCGCTGGGCCTGGCCCGCACGTCGGGTATCCGCGCGGAGAAGCTGACCGACCTCATTTACAACCCCGGTCACCAGGACGGCGAGCGTGAGGGCGACGAGGAACGCGAAGCCAGCGTCGAGGTCATCCTCGACAACAGCGACAGCACCCTCGAACGAGGGACCGTCGTCAACGCCGCCGGCACCGAAGACGTGGGCGACTGTTCGGAGATTTCCATCAAGCGCCGCGTCAAAGAGACCGAGGACAACTACTACTCGTACTACTACATCAACGGCCGCTCGGTCAACCTCTCGGACATTCAGGACCTGCTGGCACAGGCCGGCGTCACGCCCGAAGGGTACAACGTCGTCATGCAGGGCGACGTGACCGAGATTATCAATATGACCCCGCACGCGCGCAGGGAGATCATCGACGAGATCGCCGGGGTCGCCCAGTTCGACGAAAAGAAAGAGGACGCCTTCGAGGAACTGGACGTCGTCGAGGAACGCATCGAGGAGGCCCAACTGCGGATCGAGGAGAAACGCGATCGGCTGAGCCAGCTCGAAGACGAACGCGAGACCGCCCTGGAATATCAGGACCTCCGGGAGGACAAGGAGGAGTACGAATCCTACCGGAAAGCCGCCGAACTCGAGGACAAGCGCGCGGAACTCGCGGGCGTTCGCGAGGAGATCACCGACCTCGAAGACGAACTCGAGGGTCTCCAGCGCGAACTCGACGAGCGCCAGGGGAAAGTGGTCCGCCTCGAAGAGGACCTCGAAGACCTAAACGCCGAGATCGAGCGCAAAGGCGAGGACGAGCAGTTACGGATCAAACGCGAGATCGAGGAGGTCAAAGGCGAGATCTCCCGTCTGGAAGACGCCGTCGAGAGCGCCGAAGAGAAGATCGAGGACGCCGAGAACGAGCGCCGACAGGCGTTCGTCCAGATCGACCGGAAACAGGAGGAGATCGACGAGTTGGAGGGCGATATCCGCGAGACGAAGGTCGCCAAGTCCGGCGTCAAAGCCGACATCCAGGAGAAAGAGGACGAACTCGCCGGACTGGAGGAGCGCATCGAGGAGGTCGGCGCGGAGTTCGAGGAGGTCAAAGACGAACTCGACGAGAAACGGGCCGCGCTCGAAGAGGAAAAGAGCGAGAAAAACGACCTCCAGCGCGAGCAAGACCGATTGCTCGACGAGGCGCGCCGGCGCTCGAACCAGCAACGCGAGAAAGAGGAAGCCATCGAGGAGGCCGAGGCCAGGCTCCCCGAGATCGACGCCGAGATCTCCGACCTGGAGGACGAACTGGAGAAGGCAGCGGAGAACCGCTCGACCATCTCGGGCGTCGTCGAGGACCTCAAACAGGAGAAACGCGAGTTGCAGTCGGATCTGGACGACATCGAGGACGAGATATCGGCCAAACAGCAGGAGTACGCCGAACTCGAAGCCAAGGCCGGACAGGACGGCGATTCCTCCTACGGCCGGGCGGTGACGACGATCCTCAACGGGGGCATCGACGGCGTCCACGGCACGGTCGGTCAGCTGGGTGGCGTCGACCCCGAGTACGCGACGGCGTGTGAGACGGCCGCCGGCGGCCGACTGGCCCACGTCGTCGTCGACGACGACGGCATCGGACAGCACTGCATCGAGTACCTGAAATCGCGCAACGCGGGGCGGGCGACCTTCCTGCCGATCACGAAGATGCAGCGGCGGTCGCGCCCGAACCTGCCGAGTCACGACGGCGTCGTCGACTTCGCGTACAACCTCGTCGACTTCGACCAGGAGTACGCGGGCGTGTTCTCCTACGTCCTGGGCGATACGCTGATCGTCGACGAGATGGACACGGCCCGGGACCTGATGGGCGACTACCGGATGGTGACCCTCGAAGGCGACCTCGTGGAGAAGTCCGGCGCGATGACCGGCGGGTCCTCGAAGGGGACCCGGTACTCCTTCTCGGGCGGGCAGGGGCAACTCGAACGGGTCGCCGCGCGGATCAACGACCTCGAAGACGAGCGCCAGTCGATCCGGTCGGACCTCCGGGACGTGGAGAACCGACTGGACGACGCCCGCGACCGGAAGTCAGACGCCGCGGAGCAGGTCCGGGAGATCGAAAGCGAGATCGAAGCGCTCGAAACCGAGCGCGAGGAGACCAACGAGCGGATCGAACGGCTGGAGGCCGAACTCGACGAGATCGAGAACGATCGGGAGGCGGTCTCCGACCGGATGGACGAACTCGAAGGCGAGATCGAGGAGCGAACGGCCCGTATCGAGGCCATCGAAGACGAGATCGCCGAACTGGAGAGCGAGATCGAGGACTCGGAACTGCCGAAACTGACGAGTCGGGCCGACGAGGTGCGCGAGGACATCGCGGACCTCGAGGACCGCCGGGACGATCTGGACGGCGACCTGAACGAACTGCAACTGGAAAAGCAGTACGCCGAGGACGCCATCGAAGAACTCCACGACGACATCGAGGCGGCCCAGAACCGCAAGGCCGACCAGGAGGAACGGATCGAGGACCTGGAAGCGGAGATCGACGAGCAGGCGGAACTGCTCGAAGCGAAAGAGGCGGCGGTCGCCGATCTGGAGGACGAACTCGCGGACCTCAAAGACGAGCGCGAAGACCTCAAAGACGAGCTCAAGGAGGCAAAGCAGGTTCGTGACGAACAGCAGTCGAAGGTCACCAGTGTCGAGGACGATCTCGACGACCTGCGGGACGACGAGGACCGACTCGACTGGGAGGTCGACGAACTCGAAGGGCAGGTCGGCGACTACGATCCCGAGGACGTGCCCGACCACGACGAGGTCGAGCGCGAGATCGACCGCCTCGAAACCGAGATGGAGAAGCTCGAACCCGTCAATATGCTCGCCATCGAGGAGTACGACGAGGTGGCCGACGATCTCGAGGACCTCGAAGGGAAAAAGGAGACGTTGGTCGAGGAGGCCGACGGCATCCGCGACCGGATCGACACCTACGAGGCCAGAAAGAAGGAGACGTTCATGGATGCCTACGAAGGTATCAACGAGCAGTTCGAGGACATCTTCGAGCGGCTCTCGAACGGGACCGGGACGCTTCACCTCGAAGACGAGGACGATCCGTTCGACGGTGGGCTGACGATGAAGGCCCAGCCCAAGGACAAGCCGATCCAGCGGCTGGCGGCGATGTCCGGCGGGGAGAAGTCCCTGACGGCGCTGGCGTTCATCTTCGCCATCCAGCGGTACAACCCCGCGCCCTTCTACGCGCTCGACGAGGTGGACGCCTTCCTCGATGCGGCCAACGCCGAGATGGTCGGGGAGATGGTCGACGAACTCGCGGGCGAGGCGCAGTTCGTCGTGGTGTCGCACCGGTCGGCGCTGCTGGAGCGGTCCGAGCGGGCCATCGGCGTCACGATGCAGGAGGACAACATCTCCGCCGTGACGGGGATCGACCTGAGTAGCGTCGGGGACGGCGACGAGGAGGTGCCCGCGGATGATTGACGGTGACGGGGACGGAGCGGACGACAGTGAGGACGACATCCCGCTGAACATCGCGGGGCACGAGGATCGGGAGCGGCCCGAGGGCGCGTCGTCGATGCTCGGCAGGGACGATGCCGAGGCCGGCGACGACGGACCCGAAACAGCAGACGCTCCCGCCGTCGACCGACCGAAACCGCCGAGCGAAGCGGACGAGGACGACGTACGGCCGGTCGAGGTCCTGGTCCAACTGGCCAAAGACGACGAGATCGAACCCTGGGACATCGACATCGTGACGGTGACGGACAAGTTCCTCGACCGGCTGGACGAGGCGGATTTGCGTACGTCGGGTCGGGCGCTGTTCTACGCGAGCGTCCTCCTGCGGATGAAGAGTGACGCGATGCTGAACGACGACGAGGACGAGGAACCCGAACCCGAGCCCTGGGAGGCGGCGGCGATGGGCGAAGACACGCCGCTGGATCCGGAGGCCGACCCCTTCGCCTCCCTGGAGCAGGAGATGGACCGCCGGCTCGAACGAAAACGGGCCCGCGGGATGCCCCAGACGCTGGACGAACTCGTCCGGGACCTCCGGGAGGCAGAACGGGACACCTGGTGGAAAGAGTCCAGAGAGTACGACACCAGCGACAGTCCCGGCACGTACCAGCGGGGGACCCAGGAACTGGACTACCGGAGCGGCGACGAGTTCCGGATGGACGACGAGCCGACGGCAGCGGACGTGACCGGGACCGCCCACGGCGAGGACATCGACGCGATCATCGACGACGTGTACGCGGCCTGCCTCGAACAGTGGGAGGCCGGCCGCGAGGAGGTCCTCTACGCCGAGATCGAGGACGCGGGCGGCTCCCGCGTCGAAACCTTCCTCGGGTTGCTCTTTCTGTCCCACCGCGGGCAGGTCTACCTCCAGCAGGACGATCTGTTCGGCGACCTCTGGATCCAGGACCCCAACGCGACGAAAGGCTCCGAAGAGGCCATCGCGGACTAATCGCGCGGCATCCAGAGGCCATAGAGCAGGCACAGGAGGCCGACGAGCGTGCTCACGTCGCCCGCGAGCGACAGCGCCACCTCGACGGTCGTCGACATTCCGGGCGCGTAGGTGGCGACCCGGTCGAGGACGACGGTGATTCCGAGCAGGAGGCCGGGGGCCCAGAAGGTCAGCAGGAAGCCGGTCGCGACGAACAACATCGGGAGGCTCTCGTTGCGCCGGTACCCCCGGAAGGCGACGTAGCCGACCAGAAAGCCGAGGATCGCGATGGCGAAGGTGAGCGCTGCCGACACGGAGCCGATCTCTCGGACGGTGAACTGGAGCAGGGGATTACTCATCTGAGATCCTCCACGAATTGCGTGAATCGGTCGGCCATGCGGTCCCGTCTCGACAGGCGGATCGTGAGTCCGTCGGCCGAGAGGTCGACGACGACGCGGTCGAGGCTGGCGGTAAAGACCTTGTAGTGGTGGCCGTCCGCGTCGGCCCGGGTCTGTTCGGTGACCAGATCGTGGGCACGGAGGTCCTCCAGTCGGCGGTAGACGGTCGGCTGGGAGACGCCACAGCGGTCGCTGAGTTCCTCGGCCGACAGGGCGTCCGCGGCGGTCGCTTCGAGGATCGTCCGCGCACAGTCGTCGGCCAAAAGCGTCGCGATGGCGTCGACATCGCTGTCTGCATCCACAGTACCACCACTCGGGGACGGATCATCAACCGCGCCGCACGGCTTCAGTCGCTGAAACCGGGGCTACCGGCTTATATCCACGGGCATCCTCCACGTAGATATGGTCGCGATCAACGAAACGACCCTCGGGCTGACCTTCGCCGTCCTCGGCGTGGTCTTCTCGGTCGCGTGGCTGCTCCTCGGCCTGTACGGCATCAACAGCCTCCGGGAGATCAAAGAGAAACTGGACGAGAACGAGGGGGACACGGAGCCGTAGGACGGGTCACCGCACCGAACGTTCGGTGAGCGTTATTCGTCGCGCTCGTCATCTCAGTCCGCCAAGAACGGGTGATTAACCGTCTGGACGTGGAAGTCAGTGACGCGATGGCAGACCACTCGTTCGGCCCGCTGGGCTGGGTCTCGGCCGCGGGCTTCGTCATCCTGAGTCTGTTGTACGTCGTCGACGCGTGGGGCATCGCCCAGTGGCCAATGTCACTCGCCGTGACCGGTGCAGTCGCGCTCCTGGCGGCCGCGGGCGCGATCCTGCTCTGGTACGGCAACGACCCGACCGCCACCGAAGAGGAGTACGGCGCGACCGAAACCCGGTGATCGTGACCTTTTTTCGACACCGACTGGCCCGGCGAAAGAGCTATGACAGTTCGTGTTGTATGGTAGCTATACCCATGACACCGACCAAATTCCAGGAGCGGCTGGCCGAGAGCGAGGATCGAGTCGACACCGAACAGTTCCTCCAGGCGCTCCAGTACGTCCGGGACGACGGCCATCGGTGATTCCCGGAGCAGGCCGCGCGAGGGGGGCAAGCGGCTGGTCGGTGAGTGACGTGAGATCACCGCGCGGACCGACGGTAAGTTAATCCGACCCCTCTCCGAACCCGGAGGTATGGACACGCGACAGGCGCTTCTGGTCGACGCGTTCACCGACGAGCCCCTCACGGGCAACCCCGCGGGCGTCGTGCCCGACGGCGACGATCTCGACGACGAACAGATGCAGGCCATCGCGTCGGAGTTGGGCGCGAGCGAGACCGCCTTCCTTCGGTCCTCCGAAGAGGCAGATCGGGCGGTGCGTTACTTCACGCCCGAGACGGAAGTCGATATGTGCGGGCACGCGACCATCGCCAGCCACGCCCACCTCTACGAGCGCGACGAGATCGACGCCGGCGAGCACACCCTCGAAACGCAGGCGGGCATCCTCGACATCGAGGTCACCGAGGACGGCGGCGTCTGGATGACACAGAACCAGCCCGAGATCCGACGCGTCGACCTCGAATACGACCGGGTGGCCGACGCGCTCGGCGTCGACGTGGCGGCGCTGGAGGACGTGGGCGCGGACCTCCCGCTGGCACGCAGTACGACGGGTCTGCCCTTCCTCGTGATCCCCGTGAACTTCCTCGAACACATCAGCAATCTCGACCCGGACATGGCCGCCATCACGGAATTGAGCCGCGAAGTGGACACCGCCGGCGTGTACGCCTTTACTTTCGACACGCTGGAACAGGAGTCGACGCTGCACGGGCGGATGTTCGCGCCGAAGGCCGGCGTCCCCGAGGACCCCGTGACCGGGACCGCCAGCGGCGCGGTTGGGGCCTACCTGCGGGAGTTCCAGGCCTTCGACGACCTGCCCGACGAGCTGATCTTCGAGCAGGGACACTTCGTCGACCGCCCGGGGACGGTGTACGTCCGGGTCGGCGCGGAGATCGAGGTCGGCGGGTGGGCGGTGACCGCGCTGGACGGGGATCTGGTGGTTCCCGAGACCGAAGACGACGAGATCATCGAGGCCTGATTTCGGCCGTTTCGGGGAGCCTGCATCCCGTCTCGGCCCGTCGGGGGTGGCAAGCGTTGCACGCCACGCTCGGTTCGGAACCTTCTTTATCGGTGTTCTGTACTTCCCAGGTGAGGACATGGCTGTACTCTGGCTGGACGAAATCGGGGCAGACGACCTCGAGTCGGTCGGCGGGAAGGCGGCTTCGTTAGGGGAACTGACGGCCGCAGGCCTGCCGGTTCCCCCGGGGTTCGTCGTCACAGCGGGGACCTACCGACGATTCATCGAGGAGACAGGTATCGACGAGGAACTGTTCGAGGCGGTCGACGTGGACGCGGAGGACTCGAAGGCACTGGCCGAGGCCGAGGCCCGCGCACAGGAGCTCATTCTGGAGACGGAGATGCCCGAGGACCTGCGCGAGGAGATTCTGGCCTCCTACGAGGACATCGGCGACGACGAGGCGTTCGTCGCGGTGCGCTCCTCGGCGACCGCCGAGGACCTGCCCGACGCCTCCTTCGCCGGCCAGCAGGAGACGTTCCTGAACGTCACCGGGCAGGACCTGCTGGATCGGGTCAAGCGCTGCTGGGCCTCCCTCTTTACCCAGCGGGCGACCTACTACCGGCAGGAACAGGGCTTTTCACACGACAAGGTCGACATCGCGGTCGTCGTCCAGCAGATGGTCGAAGCCGAGAAGTCGGGCGTGATGTTCACGTCTCACCCCTCGACCGGGGAACGACAGGTCATCATCGAGGCCGCCTGGGGACTCGGTGAGGGCGTCGTCTCCGGGTCGGTCACGCCGGACAACTACGTGATCGACCGGGAAACCGGCGCGGTGACCGACGTGGAGGTCGCCGACAAGAAGACGATGTACTCCAAGGATCCCGAGACCGGTGAGACCAACGAGCGACCCGTCCCGGAGGAAAAGCGCAACGAACGGGTCATCGACGATACCGAGATCGAGCGGCTGGTCGAGCTCGGCGAGCAGGTCGAGGACCACTACGACACTCCACAGGACGTGGAGTGGGCTATCTTCGAGGGCGAAGTGTATATGCTGCAGTCCCGACCGATCACCACGATCTCGGAGGACGGGGAGTCGGCCGCGACCGCCGACGGCTCCGGCGCGGCGGCCACCCAGAAAGACGAGGAGGACGTGCTGCTCTCCGGCCTGGGCGCGAGCCCGGGCATCGCCTCGGGCGCAGTGCGGATCGTCGACAAGCTCGACCAGCTCGACAAGGTCGGCGAGGGCGACATCATCGTCACCGAGATGACGACGCCGGACATGGTGCCCGCGATGAAACGCGCCGCCGGGATCGTCACCAGCGAGGGTGGGATGACCTCCCACGCCGCCATCGTCGCGCGCGAACTCGGTGCGCCCGCGGTCGTCGGGACCGGCGGGGCGACCGACGCGCTCGAAGACGATCAGCTGGTCACCCTGGACGGTGACAAGGGGACCATCCGCGAGGGCGTCGAGACCGAGGACGAGACCGAACCCGTCGAGGAGGTCCGACCGCAGGCCCCCGTCAAGCCCATGACGGCGACGGAGGTCAAGGTCAACGTCTCGATTCCCGAAGCGGCCGAGCGTGCCGCGGCGACCGGTGCCGACGGCGTCGGCCTGCTCCGGATCGAGCACATGATCCTCTCGACGAACAAGACGCCCGAACGCTACATCGAGGATCACGGCGAAGACGCCTACATCGAGGAGATCGTCGACGGCGTCCGCGGAGTCGCAGACGAGTTCTACCCGCGTCCGGTCCGGGTCCGCACGCTCGACGCGCCGACCGACGAGTTCCGCCAGCTGGAAGGTGGCGAGAACGAGCCCGAGGAACACAACCCGATGTTGGGCTACCGGGGCATCCGTCGGAGTCTCGACACGCCGGACGTGTTCAAACACGAACTCGAAGCCTTCCGGCAACTGTTCGAGATGGGCTACGACAACGTCGAGATCATGTTCCCCCTCGTCAACGACGCCGAGGACGTGCTACGGGCCAAGGGCCTCATGGAGGAGGCCGGCATCGACCCCGAGAAACGCTCCTGGGGTGTCATGATAGAGACGCCCGCCGCGGCCCTGGGCGTCGAGAAGATGGCCGAAGCCGGCATCGACTTCGCCTCCTTCGGCACGAACGACCTCACACAGTACACGCTCGCCGTCGACCGCAACAACGGGAACGTCGCCGATCGGTTCGACGAACTCCACCCTGCCGTTCTCGATCTGATCAGCCAGACCATCGAGACCTGCCGCGACCACGACGTGAACACCTCGATCTGTGGCCAGGCCGGCTCCAAGCCCCGGATGGTCAAACACCTCGTCAACGAGGGTGCGACCTCCATCTCGGCCAACATCGACGCCGTTCGCGACGTCCAGCACGAAGTCAAGCGCGTCGAGCAGAAACTCCTGCTCGACTCGGTCCGCTAACCAGCCAGGGACTGTTTTCGCCGTCTTACCGCCCGAACATCTCGAACTTGTCCCGCCGGTAGAGGTCGATCTCCGCGGCCATCGAGGGCGACTGTCTGGCCGCGAAGGCGATGGCCTCGGCAATCTCGGCCGGTTCGCTGGCCTCGCCCTCGTCGAACCGTTCTTTGAACGGCGTGCCTTCCTCGTAGCCGAACTCCGTTCGGACCTCGGCGGGGTTGACGACGGTCACGGCGAAGTCGTCGCCGACCTGCGCGGAGAGGCTCTTGGCGAACCCGCGGGTCCACCACTTGCTCGCGGCGTAGACGGGGTTGGACGGACGCGGGTACTCGCCGGCGAAACTCCCGAGGAAGACCATCGTCCCGCTCGATTCCCGGAGGTGCGGGATGGCGGCGCGGGCGGCGAAGAACATCCCGTCGACGTTCGTGTCCATCATCGTCCGGTACTGGTCCGTGCTCATGTCCTCGATGGGGCCGCCGCGGGCGAGGCCGGCGTTGTTGACCAGTACGTCGAGGCCGCCGAACTCCTCGACCGTGGCGTCGATGAGGGCCGCCACGGCGTCTTCGTCGGTCACGTCGGTCGGGACGACCAGCGCGGCGGTGTCGTACTCCTCGCGGACGGTCGCGGCGAGGTCTTCGAGCCTGTCCTCGCTCCGGGCCGCGAGGACGACGTTGGCACCCTCGCGGGCGAGCGCGTGAGCGGTCGCACGGCCGATGCCCGCGCTCGCGCCGGTGACGACCGCGGTGTCGCCGTCGAGTGAACTCCGTCGCATCGCCCCCGGCTACGACGGGGCAGTTGTTAACCGTTCGTGCCGTCGCGGTGAACAGCGTATATACTGCGGTGGTGGGCAGTGAACAGAGCGCAACCCCTAAGCCGGTGCCATCACTTGGATGGAGTATGCAGCGGGTCGAACCGCAGGACTTCAGCCGCGTTCTCTCCTCGATGTGTACCAAGCCACATCCAGCGGCCCGCGAGGCCGCCGAGGAGTTTCTGGCGACGAATCCCGGCGACCCGGGCACCTACGAGACGGTCTCGGAACTGGAGAACGAGGCCGTCGAGATGCTCGGGACGGTCACCGGCCTGCCCAATCCCGCGGGGTACGTTACCTCCGGCGGGACGGAAGCCAACATCCAGGCGGTTCGCATCGCCCGCAACCGGGCCGACACCGACCGGCCGAACATGGTCGCGCCCGACAGCGCCCACTTCTCCTTTAACAAGGCCGCGGACATCCTCAACGTCGAGTTGCGGACGGCCCCAACCGACGACGACCACCGCGCCGACCCGGAGGCCGTCGCCCGGGCCGTCGACGAGGACACAGTCGTCGTGGTCGGCGTCGCCGGCTCCACCGAGTACGGCCGCGTCGATCCCATCCCGGAACTGGCCGAGCTGGCCAACGAGGTCGACGCACTCTGTCACGTCGACGCCGCCTGGGGCGGGTTCGTCCTGCCCTTCACCGACCACCGGTGGCACTTCGGCCACGCGGACATCGACACGATGACCATCGACCCGCACAAGATGGGCCAGGCCGCCATCCCCTCGGGCGGGCTGGTCACCCACTCGAAGTCCCTGCTGGACGAACTCGCCGTCGAGACGCCGTATCTGGAGTCCAAATCCCAGGCGACGTTGACCGGGACCCGGAGCGGTGCGGGCGTCGCCAGCGCCGTCGCCGCGATGGACGCGTTATGGCCCGTCGGCTACCGCGAGCAGTACCACGAGTCGATGGACAACGCCGAGTGGCTGGCCGACCGCCTGGCCGCCCGGGGTCACGAGGTGGTCGAACCGGAACTTCCCATCGTCGCCGCCGATATGTCGATGCCCGTCACGGAGGACCTGCGCCGCCGGGGCTGGCGGGTCACCAAGACCGGGGCAGGCGAGATGCGGGTGGTCTGTATGCCCCACGTCACCCGGTCGATGCTCCGGTCGTTCGTGGCCGAACTCGACTGGTTCTGACGGGCCGGCGACAGAGTCGGCGCGACCGGTTCCGGAGGTCTCTGTAGTACAAATATGAAAGCTTACAGCACCAGCACAAAAATCAGGACGTAGTGCCCGCCGTGACGCTTGCAGTCCTGGAGTGGTTCCTCCAGTTCGAGGTCGTCGAGGGAGCGGTCCGGACGGCCACCGGTCCGGCAGGGCTGGGTATCATCGCCGTCTACTCGTTTCTGATCGCGTTCGTACTCCCCTTGCCCAGCGAGGTCGTCCTCGCGGCACCGCTCGATCTCGGCCTTCCCTACTGGGGGACGCTGGGCGTCATCGTCCTCGTCAGCGGTCTCGGGAAGGCCGCCGGGAGCGTCTTCGCCTTCCACATCGGACAGGAAGTCAAAGACTCCGGACCGGTCATCCGCTTTCTGCGGCGCTCGCGGTTCGACGTAGTGGAGTGGTCCGAAAGCAAAACCGTCGAAATCGCCCAGAAGTGGGGGTACATCGGGCTGGCGCTCGCGCTCTGTGTGCCCGGGTTTCCCGACACCATCTCGATCTACGCGTTCACCGTTCTCGAGGAGGACTACTACAAGTTCGCGCTGGCGACCTTCGCCGGGAGTGTCGGCCGACTGCTCGTGACCATCTCGTTTGGAGTCGCCGCGTTCGCGATCATCTAGTTTGGTTCGTGTCGAAACGACCGAAAGCTATTCGATGGTTCCGACGAAAGTTCGGGGTAGATCGCGGGATGGCATCACAGCCCACAACCCAGTCGGTCCGGGACCGTCAGCGGGCGCTCGTGCTGGCGTCGTCGGCCGACGTGGCGGCGGACGACCTCTGTGTCGACCTGCTTTCGGGTGACAGCCCCGAGCGCCAGCGCGTGCTGTCGCTGTCGTACACGCGCCGACCGACCCGGATCGTCGATCACTGGCGGGCGGCCCACGACTCCTTGCCGGCGTCGATGGCCATCGTCTGCCCGGAGTCACACGCCGACCGAGAGCCGCCGGACGGTGTCCACACGACACACGTCCCGGCCAGCGACCTCACGGGCGCGAGCATCGCCGTCTCGCGGTATCTGGACCGCTGGGACGGCGACGCGCCCATCACGGTCTGTCTGAACTCGCTCACGTCACTGCTCCGGGACGCCGACCGAGACCGGGTGTTTCGCTTTCTGCACACGCTCACCAGTCGGTGTCTGGCGGTCGACGCGTCCGTCCACGCCCACCTCGACCCCGCGACACAGGACGAGCAGACGGTCGCGACGATCGCGACGTTGTTCGACAGCATCGTCCGCCGCGAGGACGGCGAGGGCTGGACCGTCGAGCAGTAGCGACCCCGCCCGCGAACCGGCGGGTTTTAGGCCGTTTGTCGGGACCGTAGGGATATGAGCCACGAGGAGTTCCCCACCGACAATCCCGCGGTGGTGACGGTCGGGTTGCCCTACGCCAACGGCGACCTGCACGTCGGCCACCTCCGGGGCTACGTCACCGGCGATACGGCCGCCCGCGCGCTCCGGCGCGTCGGCCAGCAGACCGCCTTCGTCTGCGGGTCGGATATGCACGGGACACCCATCGCCGTCAACGCCGCCGAGGAAGGCGTCTCACCCGAGGCGTTCGCGATGGAGTACCACGAGGAGTACGCCGAGACCTTCCCGAAGTTCAACGTCGAGTTCGACAACTACGGGCACACCCACGACGAGACGAACGTCGAGACGACCCGGGAGTTCGTCCGCTCGTGGATCGACGACGACCACGTCGTCGAGAAGGAGATTCAGGTCGCCTACGACCCCGACGCCGACCAGTGGCTCCCGGACCGACTGGTCGAGGGGACCTGTCCCTACTGTGGCGAACACGCCCGCGGCGACGAGTGCGACGAGGGCTGTCAACGCCACCTCGAACCCGGGGAGGTCGAAGACCCCGTCTCGACGCTCACCGGCAACCCCGCCGAGTACCGCGAGCGCGAGCACAAGTTCCTGCGCCTCTCTCACTTCCAGGACTACCTGCAGGACTTTATCGACCGGATGGAGGGCACCGACAACGCCAAAAACCAGCCCCGCGAGTGGATCGAGGGCGAGTTGCAGGATCTCTGTATCACACGCGACATGGACTGGGGGATCGACTACCCAGGTGACGACGAGGAGGCCGAGGATCTGGTCCTCTACGTCTGGGTCGACGCCCCCATCGAGTACGTCTCCTCGACCAAACAGTACACCGAGCGGGTGGGTGCCGAGGAGTACGACTGGGAGGAGGTCTGGACGGTCGAGGACGAGGCCGAACTCACCGGCGAGGACAACGGCGAGATCGTCCACGTGATCGGGCGGGACATCATCCAGCACCACGCCGTCTTCTGGCCCGCCATGCTCCGGGGCGCGGGCTACAACGAGCCCCGGGCGATCCTGGCGACGGGCTTCGTCGGCATCGACGGAAAGGCCCTCTCCACGTCGCGTAATCGCGCAGTCTGGGCCGACGAGTACCTCGACGAGGGGTTCCACCCCGACCTGTTCCGCTACTACATGATCGACGGGAGCGGGATGGAGACCGACGTGGACTTCTCCTGGGACCGCTTCGCCGAGCGGGTGAATGGCGAGCTCGTGGGGAACCTCGGGAACTTCGCGTACCGATCCTTGCTGTTCGCCCACCGCAACTTCGACGGGACGCCCGATACCGAGGTCAGCGACGACGTGCGCGACCGCATCGAGACGGCCATCGACGAGTTCGAGGCGGCGCTGAACGACTACCGCATCCGCGACGTGGGCGCGGCCGCAGTCGAACTCGCGGACTTCGGCAACGAGTACATCCAGCGCAACGAGCCCTGGAAGCTCACCGACGACGACCCCGAGGAAGCCGCCCAGGTCATCCGGGACTGCGTGCAACTCGCGAAGGCCTGTGCCGTGTTGATGCAGCCGGTGATGCCGGGGAAGGCCGCCGACCTCTGGGACCAGCTCGGCGAGGACGGCTCCGTCCACGAGGCGAGTCTGGACGACGCGCTGGTCGCGCCGCCGGCCGAATTCGGTGAGCCCGACGAGCTGTTCGCCAAGATCGAGGACGAGCGCATCGAGGAGTTGAACGAGAAACTGCAGGAACGGGTCGAGGAAGCGACCGAGGACGAGGACGACGACGAGTCCGCGGCCGCCGACATCGAAGCGCTGGCCGACGAGCGGATCGGCTTCGAGGACTTCGGCGACCTCGATATGCGGGTCGGGCAAATCGAGGTGGCCGAGCCCATCGAGGGCGCGGACGACCTCGCGCGGCTGGAGGTCGACATCGGCGTCGAGACCAGACAGGTCGTCGCCGGCATCAAACAGCTCCACGACCTCGACGAACTGCCGGGCGAGCGGTGTATCCTGCTGGCGAACATGGAGAAAGCGGAGCTGTTCGGCGTCGAGTCCAACGGGATGATCCTGGCGGCCGGCGACGAGGCCGACCTGTTGACGACCCACGGCGACGCACCGCTTGGCTCGAAGGTTCAGTAGCGCGGCCGGGGATCGACCGCGGACGCGGACCGTGTGCTTTTGGTCGTGAGGCCAGTACAGTCGTGTATGTCCGAGGCGGACGACGAGGGCGGCTGGAAGTTCGAACTCGAGGACCTACCCGAGGAGGACGGCGACGGGTCGGCGAGGACCGACGAGGGCGAGGGCGAGGACGAGGACGAGGACGAGGACGGCGAGGAGGGGAACGTCGCCGGGTCGATGGTCCTCGATCAGCCGCTCGAACCGGGATCGCCCTCGATGGAGAACACGGCGTTCGTCCTGCTCGGCGCGCTGTGTACCGTCCTGTTTTTCATGGCGATCCTGGGACTGATCTGAACCGCCGACCCCGAAGCTTAACCCCGGGGCGGCCCTACCCGCGGGTATGGTATCCTGGTTGTTCGCACAGGCCTCGGTGCTGGGACAGGACCTGGCCTTGCTCCTCGTGATCGCGGGGGCAGGGCTGGTGATCGCCGAGGCGCTGGCCCCCGGTGCCCACTTCATCGTCCTGGGCGTCGCCCTCCTGGTCGCCGGCATCGCCGGCCTCCTCTTGCCCACGAGTATCGGCATCTTCGCGCCGCTCGTGCTGGCGGCGCTGGTACTGGTCGTCGGCGGGCTCACCCTCTACGGGTACCGCCAGTTCGACTTCTACGGCGGGAAGGGGTCGGGCCAGACCAGTTCCTCGGACGACCTGCGGGGCCAGACCGGCCGCGTCACCGAGCGCGTCACCGAGACCGGCGGCGAGGTGAAACTCGACGAGGGCGGCTTCAACCCCCACTACCGGGCCCGCTCCGTCGACGGCGAGATCGCCGAAGGGACCGAGATCATCGTCATCGACCCCGGCGGGGGCAACGTCGTCACGGTCGAAGCCATCGAGGACATCGCCGACGACATCGACCGCGAACTCGCAGCGGAAGCCCGCAAACGGGAGACCGAGACGGGCGAACCCGACGCGGACCCGGACGCGGCCTGACCACGGACAGACGCTCAGTTTTACCCCCGCGAGATCGACTCGATCCGCCGATCCACAACCGAACCGGACGTATAGTTTTACGATCGCCTTCTTTCTCCGAGGTAATCAGTATGACCAAACACTAATATTCGATATTACTTTCCTTATACCCAATCTTTATTATCCTCCTCGGACATACGTGTAGATGTAATGTTCAGACGACGACGGGCGTACAGGAACGGGAGACACGCCGCACGTTCGGTCAGTTCCCGTGTGGCGAGAGGGGTCGCCGGCGCTACCGGCACGGGAGGTGGTCGGTGAGGTAGTCACACCCCACAGTGCGCTGTCAGCGACTACGTGGCTGGTCACCACTGGTGTCAGTGGTTCCGTTGTCCACGAGCGCGGCGAGCTCCCACGTCGGCTCGCCCCGTTCCGGTTTCGCTCCCCCCAACCCAACCATCACGGAGCCACTTTCCCGACCGTACCGAACCCTTTTGCGTTCCTGTCCGGTGTCGTTCGCGTCCTGTAGTACTGACGAGACCACGGGACCCCGTTGGACCGAACCCTTTTCTGTTGTTCGTCCGAAAGTCGAAGTAATGTTCCCCGCGACAGTACTACAACTCGGCGGTGGCACCATCAGCATCGTCCTGATCTTGGTGTTGATGCTCGCCGTGGTCACCGTCTACCAGATGGTCGAGATCGTCGACGCGACGGAAAAGCGCGCGTTGACCGTCTTCGGTGAGTACCGCAAACTGCTCGAACCGGGTATCAGCTTCGTCCCGCCGTTCGTCTCGCGAACCCACACGTTCGATATGCGGACGCAGACGCTGGACGTGCCCCGGCAGGAGGCGATCACCCGCGACAACTCGCCGGTGACCGCCGACGCCGTCGTCTACATCAAGGTGATGGACGCGAAGAAGGCCTACCTCGAAGTCGACGACTACAAGCGCGCCGTCTCCAACCTCGCCCAGACCACCCTCCGTGCCGTGCTGGGCGACATGGAACTCGACGACACGCTGAACAAGCGCCAGGAGATCAACGCGAAGATCCGCCGCGAGCTCGACGAACCGACCGACGAGTGGGGGATCCGCGTCGAGTCCGTCGAGGTCCGCGAGGTCAACCCCTCCCAGGACGTTCAGCAGGCCATGGAGCAACAGACCTCCGCCGAGCGTCGCCGCCGTGCGATGATCCTCGAAGCGCAGGGTGAACGACGCTCCGCAGTCGAGAAGGCCGAGGGTGACAAACAGTCCAACATCATCCGCGCACAGGGTGAAAAGCAGAGCCAGATCCTCGAAGCACAGGGTGACGCGATTTCGACCGTGCTGCGTGCCAAATCCGCCGAGTCGATGGGCGAACGCGCCGTCATCGAGAAAGGCATGGAGACGCTGGAGAACATCGGCCAGGGCGAGTCGAACACCTTCGTCCTGCCCCAGGAGCTGACGTCGATGGTCGGCCGCTACGGCAAGCACCTCTCCGGCAGCGACGTCCAGACCAACGGCGAGGGCACCCTCGACAGTCTGGATTTCGACTCGGAGACCCGCGAGATGCTCGGGCTCGACAACATCGAGGAGATCCTCGGCCAGATCGACCAGGAGGCCGAGGTCGACGTCGAGGCCATGGAAGAACAGGCCAAAGCCGTCAAGCAGGGGAACAACCCCGCCGAGATCAAAGATCCCGACGACGTCATCGAGGAGATGGACGACGACTTCGAGACCGGCGGTGGCGGCGGAACGAGCGTCGACGGCGACACCGACGGCGAGGGCGACGGCAAGTAGCGCTGCGACGTTTCCGCAACCGACGCGCACGGACGGCGCACCCGTCCGGACGCGAATGGGCCAGGATGGCTAGTCGAAGCCGTTTTATCTACGTCTTACCAACGGATAGGTATGCCTGAGGAGGGGGTGGACGAGTCCAAGCGGTCGACGTTGCGCCGGTTCGCAGCGATCGGCGCGGCCAGCCCCCTCGCTCGCTTCCAGTCCGACGAACGGAGCGACAGCGACGCACCCGACGCCATCGCGGGCTACGTCGCCGCGACACCCGGCGCACACTTCTCGAAGCTCCGGGACGACCTGCAACTGGGCACCGGCGAGACCCAGCACCACCTCCGTCGGCTCGTCCGGGAGGGAGTCGTCGAGAGCCGCAAGGACGGCGACTACCGCCGGTACTTCCCGGCCGACCGGTTCTCGGAGTTCGAACAGGTCGCGCTGGGGTACCTGCGCCGGGAGACACCGCGAGGGATGCTCGTCGCGCTGTTGCGCGACCCGGCGCTGACCGCGAGCGGCCTGGCCGACCGACTGGATGTCTCGACGCCGACGGTCAGCAAGTACGCGAGCGAACTCGAGACGGCGGGTCTGCTCTCGCGGACGGACGGCTACGCCGTCGAAAGCCCGGAGACGATCATGCTCTTGCTCGTGCGGTACGCCGACTCGTTCGACTCGGACGCCGCGGCGCTGGCGGCCGAGGCCGATACGCTACTCAGTTACGACGCGTAGAAAACGAGCGGACGCGGACGTGGGCTTCAGGCCGTGACTTTCCAGGTCGTCGAGGAGGAGTAGCCCCACTTCTCGACGTCGACCTCGAAGTCGCCGTTCTGGATGGCGGGCATATTGGTGCCGACTTCCTTGGCGGACAGATCCAGTGCGTCGCCGATGAGGCGTGATTTGAAGTAGGTCTGGGTGTCGGCGTTCTCACGGAGGTACTCGAGGATGCGGGACTGTTTCTCGGAAAGGCTGGTCGCCGCCTGGGTCGTCGCAGTCGCGGTCGCGCTCATACTAATCCGTACGGTAAGGTTCCCTTTAGCGGGTTTGGTACAGACGGTTAACCGCCTGCTGTCTGGCGGTTTTGCGCATCCGTCGGAGAGAGAACGGTCCGGGATCGATGACGAGGCGGGTCCGTTGGTACAGCCGGGTAACGGTCAGAGGTCCTCTTCGATGATCTCGCCGACCGCGAAGTTGGACTTGACTTCGGTAACCTCGACTTTCACGCGTTCCCCGATCTCGGCACCGGGGACGATGATGACGTAGCCGCGTTCGACGCGGGCGATCCCATCGCCCTGTTTGCCGATGTCCTCGATCTCGACGTAGCGGATCTCGCCGGCCTCGACCGGGGGCTGGGGCTCCGACGAGGGCGTTTCGGGCTCGTCCTCGGACGGTTCTTCCCGCTCGCTCTCGATGAGCGCCACCCGGTAAGTGTCCCCGGCTTCGACCGAACCAGTGTCGAGTTCGCGCTGTGGTACCTCGATCACGTACCCGTCCTCGCTCCGCTCGACTTCGGCGCTGAACAAACACAGGAGTTTATCAGATATCTCCAAGGTTAGACCTCCATGGGTATGTGGTAGGCCTACAGTAAAGAACTTGCCCGTGGCTCGGCCCTTGACCGGCGCTCTGTCCCCTCAGTCCAGCGGCGTCCCGTCCGGTCGCTTCTGTCCCTCCGAATCGTGGACGACGACCTCGCCCGGCCCCGTCTCGACCGGTTCGTACGCGTCCCGAACCGCGATGGCCTCCTCTATCTCCCGGATCGCTCGCTCTTTCAGCGCCGCGGCCAGATCCTCGGCCTCGGCCCGCGAGATGTCCCGTCCCAGCCCCTCACACTCGTGGGCCCGGACCATACCCTCGCTATCCACGGCCTCCCCCATCGGCTGGCTGGTGCCCCCGAGTGCGACGGAGAACGGGTAGGTCCGGCAGATCAGCGGTCGATCCTCGTGGACCGTACAGGCCCCCGTACCGGCGTCTCCGTGAGGCGTCTCCGACGCCTCTCGCTCCTCGTAGAAGGTGCAGTCGCCACAGTCGTCGGTCTGGAGCGCCCACTCGAACGTCTCGCCCTCCGGACCCGCTGGCCCGTCTTCGAGGCCGTAGGGCATCGGCCGGGCCACGTCACGGAAGTCGTACTCCTCGTCGCCGGTATCCTGTACCCGCCGAATCTCGTCGGGGAAGACCGTCGCCGTGTGGGGTTCGGACTCCCCGTTCTCGTCTCCGTCCTCGCTTCCGCAGGTTTCGGCCTTGCAACAGGCTCCACAGCGTGTACACTCGAACCCGATTTCGACGATGGCGTCGGCGAGGGCGGCCACGTCGAGGTCGCGCGCCCGGTCGAGTTCGGCTTCGAGGCTCTCCATGGGCGTCGTTGTCGGTCGACGCCCAAAAGGAGGCGGTCTCGGGTCCGCCGACGTCGACACCCGGCAAGGCGGGTTCGTCCCCGGTCAGCCCGGAGACGCGGAAACAGCCCGGTATCGACAACGTCTGTCAACGTTCACCTTTATTACCTGTCTATTGAATGTAACACTCATGAGTTCGGACGACGATCCGACGGGGAACGACGAGGGTGGACAGACAGCCCAGGGCGGGCAGACCGGCGGCCAGACGGGTGGCCAGACCGGTGGACAGCCCGGACAGGCTGGCCAGGCTAGCGGGCAGACTGGCGGACAGCCAGGGCAGACCCAGCCCGGCCAGGGGCGTGCCCAGCAGGTCCAGACCGGCCCGAGCGCGACCGACGTGCTGAACCGGCCGGCCGGTCAGTCGGTCGTGAAGTACGTCGTCGGCATCTTCGCCGTCGTCGGCGTCGGTATCGGTCTCACCGCCATCCTCGCCGACTCGCTTCTCGGTGGCGGAGGCACAGCCAGCTCCACGGGTTTCATCAGCTTCGGCATCACGCTGATGGCGTTCGGCGTCGCGATCTTCGGTGGGAGCATCCTGGCGGCAGTCATCGGGTTGCAGGACTTTCTCCAGATCGGCAAGGTCGACAACCAGACGTACTTCCTCGCGTTCGTCAGCAACGCCGCGGGCTTCGTCGTGATGGGCATCATCGTGGCCCTCCTCATCACCGTTCTCGGCGGCAGCGGTGGCGGTGCGGGCGGTGGCAGCGGTGGCAGCCTCGGTGATTTCATCGTCGGCTCCATCGTCATGGCGATCCCAGCCGGACTCGTCGGCGCTGGCGTCACCTGGCTGCGCGACTGGCAGCCCGGGATCGCCAAGAACTGATCGGCACCAAATTTTCCGCTATCGACCGAACGCCGACAGCGACGCGTCCGTCCGCTCCGCGAGGTAGTCCTCGATGTCTCCGCGACGCCAGCCAAGCGGTGCACAGACGCTCTCGGCCGCCCGAACGAGCCGGTCGGCGTAGCACTCGGCGTCGTAGTCGGTCGGGGACTCGCGGGCCAGACGCACCCGCTCGCGGGAATCACAGTCGTCGTCGGTGACGACGTAGCGTACGCGCTGACCGGCGTGGCGGTCGATTCCCGCGTCGGCGAGTCGATCCAGTGCGGCGACCGAGTGGGTGTACTGGTCGTAGGCTGCCCGATCCTTCGAGACGCGCTTCTCCACGATCAGGTCGCCGGGATCCACGGCACCGGTCCGGAGGTCCCGGAGCTGGCCGGCGAGCCGATCACAGATCGGTTCTGGCTCGTGGTGTGTGTCGAACGTCCGGATCAACTCGCGCTGGCAGTCGGCGACGAACGGCGGCGTGCTGTCCTGCCGGCACTCGATGCCGCGGTAGGTGTAGCCGTCGTCGGACGAGTCGGGATCGGTGACCTTCCCGAAGTACTTCGTCAGCGCGCCGGACTCGCTGTCGGCCCGGGGCACGAACGCGATCCAGTCGTAAGCCGCCTCGTACTCCAGCGGGACACCGGACGAGCGTTGCTCTCCCGGGCCCTCACTCGCTCCGCTCGCGGGGACGCCCGCCTCGGTGGAGACCCGCTCGGCCAACTCGTCGAGGGGCGTCCGATCGCGGTCGGGTACGTCCGGCGCGGCGGTCACCCACAGGCTGTCGACGATGCCGTGCAGCACGCGCCAGCCGCCGGCTTCCAGTTCGGCTTTCGCGTCCAGCAGGATCTCGCGGGCGTAGGCGTTGATCGCCTCGTGGCACTCGATCCGACCGAACTTGGCGTTGGAAAAGCCCTGATAGCCAAAGCAGGAGACGAGGATCCACTTGATCGCCTCGATTTTCCGGTCGAGTGCCTGCCGGCGTTCGGGGTCGTCGGTCGCCGCTCGCTCGCGTTTCATCGCCCGGCGGTCGGTGACGAGCGGGGCGAGCACGTCCGGGAGGTAGCCCCGGTCGTCACAGACACTGTAGCCCAGTCCAGGCACGTCCGCACGGTCGTGACAGTCACAGCAGACCGTCTCGGGGCTCAGGTTGTACTCGATCATGATCGACGGGTAGAGGCTCCCGAAGTCGAGTTCGTGCACGTCCTCGTGGACGCCCACCGCGGGTTCGAGGGTGTGGCCGCCGCGGTCGGCGTCGGCGAGCGTGCGCGCGGACTTGAACCGCTCGTGGCGGTAGGAGCGCCAGGGCACCAGCACGCCCCGGTCGCGAGCCTCGCGGATCTGGATCGCCGTCAACACGTTCCCGATGGAGGCCCAGGCGAGTTCCTGCAGGGGTTTCCACGACCGTGCGACCAGATCGAGACAGCCGTCCAGCCCGGCCTGCTCGTAGAAGAACGTGTTCGAGCGGTCGACGACGGCCCGACCCGGAACGGTGTACCGCGCGGGCGAGTGATGGACCTGCCCGTAGCTCTCGTAGGTCGAGTCCCCGGCCAGACGCTTCCAGCCCGGCCGGCGGCCCAGTTGCAGGGTCTGGCCGGTCGTCGCCGCCGCCTCGTACAGCGTCGGAATCGTCGCGCCCGCGTCCAGGACCAGCACGTCGGGGTCAGTCTCGGCCACGGCGTCGGCGACCAGCGTGACGAGATCACCCGTATTTCCTTCGTGGGAATCACCGTCGACGGTCACCGAATCGAGCGGGTCGCCGTTGCGAGCCGCTTCGGGCGTGCCGAGTTCGAGCGTCCGCAACTCGCGGTCGGGCACCGGCGACAGACCCCGATCCAGACAGTACCGGAAGCCGGGCGAGAGGTCCACGCCGTAACAGCGGTACTCGCCGGGGCGGCCGAGGTCGACGAGTTTGGTCGCTACGGACCGAACTCGGTCCACGCGGTCGACGGTGACCCGGAGGACAGGTTCGGGGTCGGCACGCCACCCGCGACGGCGGCGCTCGACGGTCGTGGCGGTCACGTCGAGCATATCGGCGACGGTCTCGCGGGCGGCCGCGACGGGGCCGTCCTCGCGGGTGACCCACAGCGTCGGCGCGTAGTCGGTGTCACGGGTCGCCGTCGCGCCGTCGTCGGTACACTCCCAGACGAGCGGGTCGCCGGACCGCGTCCGGCCGCCAGCGGCGCTTCGCGCCTCGCCGTCCGCGAAGTCGACGGTCAACGTCATTCGTCGACCCCGCCCGGCCAGGGGCGCTCGATCGCGGTCTGGCAGGCGTCGACCTCGCGCCCGCTGTCGTCCTCAGCGGCTTCCAGCGCGGCCACCCGCTCTTCGAGGGCGGCGATGGTCGCCTGCTGTTCCAGCGCTACCGACAGCAGGACCGGGACGATGGGCGAGTCGTGGTTCAGGTAGCCGCAGGCGTCGGCGTGGGCGCGAGCGTGCTCGAACAGCCGGTCGAAGTGTGGCTCGTCGCGTCGGCGGAGCGCCCGCCGGTAGTCGCTCCAGTCGGCGCGCAGTCGCTCCAGCCGATCCCGGAAGGTCGGGTTAGTGCGCCCCATCGACGGTCACCTCCGCGGGGCGGGGGTAGTCGTCCTGAGCGGGCCCGTCGCCGGCGGCCGGCGCGCGGGCGGCCAGCACGCGCCGCCAGAACGCGAGCGTCGTCTGGACGATACCGTCCCCCTGCGGGTAGACCAGCGTCTCGAAGTCGTCGGTGACGAACCGTGGCCCCTGTGGCGTCTGCCGGCACTCCACGGTGCGGTCGGCGGCCGCCGCGAGGGGTTCGCCGAGGCCCTCGGGATCGGTCCGGGTCACCAGCACCGGGACCGCGTGGTCGCGGGCGACCCGGGCGACGGTGGCGAGACTCCGGAGCAGGAGGACACGGCCCCGGGACACGTCGTCGGCCCGGTAGGGTGCGTCCATCGCCGGCAGGACGACCAGCGCGGTGTCGTCGGTCACCACGTCTGGCAGTCGGCGCACCAGCGCGACGTGCTGATGCGCGGTGAACCCGCGAGCGATCCGGATGCGGTCGAGCGCCCGCGGGTCCGGGGCGAGTCGGGCCAGCCGGTCGGTGCGTGCGTACCCGCGGCTGTCGACCCAGCGGACCTGTCCACCGCCGAGCGCGTGGTCGAGGACGAGCGCACGGAGCGGTTCGCCGGCTCGCTGGCCGTCGGTCGCGAGCAACTGGATCCCGGAGTCGAGCGTCGGCAGTTCGGGGAGTCGAGTGCGATCCATACCCGGACCGAGTGGGGCCATCGAAAAGGGCGCTGGCGCGTCGTTTCCGGAAGTTCCGGAAAGCCCGGTCCCGGTCACGAGCGGAGGTTCGCGGCCCTGAACGGAAGGTTTCGCGGGTTTCCAGAAGAGTTGTCACGGTGCGGGGTCGCCGTCGCGGTCGCCGGTGGCTCAGGCGTGTTTGGCCGCGAGCACGTCGACCTCCTCGATCTGGGGGTCTTCGGCGAGCAGGTCGTCGGCCTGCTCCAGCAGCGCGGCGGCGATCTCGCCGTCGAGGTGGGCCTGCCGGCCGTCCTCGTCGGGGAACGTGTCGAAGATGCCGAACGTCGACTCGCCCATCCGGAGGGCGAACCAGGTCGTCGTGTCGGGTTCGTCTTCGGCCATCGGGAGCGCCGACTCCAGGAACTCCTGGACCTCGGATTCTTTGCCGTCCTTGGCTTCGAGTCGTGCCAGCAACGCGTACTCGGAGTCACTCATGGGAGCGCGTTCTAGTTGGCCGAGAGCGGAATAAACCTGTCCGTGGCGGAAATCGGTCTGTGGCGCCGGCGTCAGCCCTCGTCGGCCGCGGGCTCGACGACCCGATATGTGCGGTCGCGGCTCGTGCCCTCCGCGACCAGCAGGTCGTACTGGACCATCTTCCCGAGGTAGTTCCTGACGGTGCGGTCGGTCTTCGGGTCGTCGACGGCTTCCCGATAGCGCCGGTACAGCGTCGAGGGGTCGATCCGGCCGGCGTCTTCGACGATCTCGTAGACGGCCCGCTGGTGGGGCGTGAGGGTGTCGAGGGTGCGCCGGTGGACCGCCGACCGGCCGGCCGGGACCGCTTCCGCGACGATTTCGTCGGTGATCGTCGCCGCAGTCGTCCGCTGGGCGCGCCGGGCGGCGTTCCGGAGGATGCTGATCGCCACGCGGGCGTCCCCCGCGGCGGCGTCGGCGATGTCGCGCAACTGGTCGGGCGTCACGGCGTCCGCCGTCAGCCCCCAGCGGGCACGCGCCTGCAGGATCGACGTGAGCTCGTCGATCCCGTAGCGGTCGAAGCCGATCCGCTCGCTCCCCCGGAGGCGACTGCGCAGTCGGTCGTCGGCCCCGGCGAACAGGTCCGCCTCGCGGTTGGCGATCAACACGAGCGAGACGGTCGACAGCGCGTGCAGGTCGTAGAGCACGTCCGCCGACTCCAGCTGGTCGGCCTCGTCCAGCACGACCACACAGGGGGGCCCGTCGTACCGGCGGAGCCGTTCGAGGAGTTCGTCGTGGGGCGTCGACTGCCGGTGGATGTCGACGGTCTTGCCCAGCCCTTCGAGGACGCGATACAGCGCGCGAAACCGCGAGTAGTTCTGCCAGCAGTTGACGTACTGGGACGCCACGTCCAGGTGCTGTTCGCGCAACTGCTCGACGGTGTAGCGAGCCACGCAGGTCTTGCCCACGCCCGACGGGCCGGTGATGATCGCCGGGCCCGCGGGCTCGCCCCGCGTCACCGGTTCGAGGACCTGTGACAGGTGTGTCACCTCGCCGTCCCGATGTTCGAGTTCGTGCGGGACGAACTCCGCACGCAACACTCGGGCGTCCTCGATCATGTCAGACCCCTGTGGTGCCAGCGGCTTAACTGGTGGCGTGTCGCTTCCGGAATTTCCAGAAAGGCTGTCACACGCTCACCCGTCCGCTCACAGCACCGCGTCCTCGTCGATATCGCCCGGCTCGGCCGCGACCAGTCGGCCCTCGACGGCGCGGGCCTCGACCAGCACGTCTTCCACGTCGCCGAGGTGGACGGGCGCACGCTCGTGGTACGCCCGTTCCTCGACGCCGTCTGTGACGGCCGAGGGGCCAGCGACGAGAACGTCCCCGGTGTCGTCGGCGGTCACCGCCGGGACGTGCGCGTCGGACTCGAGGCGTACGTCCTCGGCGCGTTCGACCCGGACCGAGTCCCCGCGGCTGACGCCGCCCCGGAGGTACACGTCGTCGACAGCGTCGAGAACGACGGCGTCGGTGACGGCGGTGAACACGTCGTCGCGGGTGTCCTCGATCACGAGGTCGCCGTCGACTGCACCGCGTGTAATCAGCACGTCCTGGCAGGTCTCGATCCGGGTGTCGTCCCCGCCGGAGACGACACAATCGCGATACGGCTCCGTGAAGTCGTCGTTCGAGGCGGTCAGGTACACGTCCCCCACCGACTCGATGCGACACTCGCCGGCGACGGCGCGGCGTTCGACGAACACGTCCTGGGGGTTCGAGAGGACCAGATCGTCGGCGTCCTCGACCACCACGTCCTCGACGTCTTCGTAGGAATCACTCCCCAGCCCGAACATACCCGTCCGATGACACGCCACGCACCTAACCCTTCGGGGACTCGTCGTCGAACGGGCTGCCGGCGTGTTCCGGCACGTCACCGGGTCGCGTGACGAGGTTCTCGCGCCCGAGGCGGATCTTGCGGACCTGTTCGTCCTCGGCCATCGCCGAGAGGACGCGACTCACTTTCGATTTCGACCAGCCGGTCCGCTCGACGATCTCGGACTGGGGGAGCCGGCCGCCGTGTTCGTCCAGCAGTCGGCGGACCCGCCAGGCGTCGGGATGTGCCGGCGCGTCCGCGTCGTCGGCCTCGGTGGACTCCGTGGTCGTCCGGGTCCGAATCGTCGCGACCGTCAACACACCGGCCAGGAGGACGACTACGGACAGGCCCCCGAACAGCAGTACGGGACGGGCGGACGTGACCGTCAGCACCGGGGCCACACCGGCGATGGCGGGCGACCGCCGAACGCGACCCGAGACCGCATCTGTACGGAGACTCGCGTCTGCGTCCGTGTGAGGGAGTGACCGGAACATCGGGGCCGACTGGTAGCACACCGGCCGCGAACATAGGCGTCCTTGCGGGAAGGCCACCGGACGGGTACGGGTTTCGGCGGGAACAGTGCCGGACGGTTTCACTCGAAGGGGAACTCCACGTCCTCGGCCTGCCGGAGGTGTTTCAGGTCCGTCACCGTCGAGCGGATCGTCATCCGGGACACGTCGGCCAGGTCGGCCGCCCGGGTCTGTGTCACCTCGACGCCGTGGTCGTAGGCCGCCTTGTAGAGGCAGGCGGCCGCGACGCCGCTGGGATTTTTCCCACCCATGCGGCCGGTCTCGACGAGCGTGACGGCGTACTCCCGCGCCCGACTCTCCACGTCGGCCTCCAGACCCAGTTCCGAGGCGTACCGGGGCAGGTAGTCCGTCGGGTCGATGGGACCGATGGGGAGCCCGAGTTCGCGGTTCAATGCGTCGTAGGCGACCTTGAGTTCGCTCCGATCGGCGCGGGCGATGTCCACGACCTCGTCCATCGTCCGGGCGATGGAGTTGGTCCGACAGGTCGCGTACACGCCCGCCGCCGCGAACCCTTCGAGCGAGCGGCCACAGAGCAGGTCCTCGGACTGGGCCGACTCGAACAGCGAACACGCCTGCTCGCGGATCGTCGTCGGGAGCCCCAGTACCGACACGATCCGCCTGATCTCGGTGAACGCGTACAGCCGGTTGCGCTCCCGTTTCGGGGAGAGCCGTGCCCGGTTGTGCTGGCGGCGCATCCGAACGAGCTGGCGCTGTCGCCGACCCGAAACCTCCGAACCCGTGCCGTAGCCGATTTCCGTCGACAGCCCCTTGTCGTGACGGGCCCGCGTCAGCGGCGCGCCCGTCCGGCGCTCGTCGCTCTCCTCGTCACCCGAGCGCCACTCCGGTCCCCGATCGATCGCGTCCTCGTCGACGACGAGCCCACAATCGTCACAGACTGTTTCCGTCCCCGTGCGTCGTACCGATCCACCACACTCGGTGCAGGAAACACCGTCGTTTACACCACCCATTTGTAGTCCACCGAATCGCGACATATCCATAGCGGGAGATTTGAAGTATAAACGTTACTACTTGTTCCGAGAGTAGAATATCAGACTCGATTTAATAAAACGCGTATACCCGGGTGATGTGCGGCAGTTAAGACAGCAGCTATCGGGTCTGAATACAGTAATATGGCCGTCTACGTCCGGTATTTCGACAGCTCCGGCCACGGGCACCAAACACACATCCAGCCGTTCGTGTCATATTCTGATTATTATCGAGCGGATTCGTCCTGCACACCGACCTACCAGGTGTCTACCGACAGGTCCCAGAACGTCGGCCACGGGACGATCGGCAGGCTGGGATAGGCGATCAGATCGTCGTTCTTGACCGCGATCCCCGACGCTTATTTTACGCCGCTCCGGAGCGATAGTTAGCATGACAGACCAGCGACAGTGGAGCCGCCGCCAGTGGCTGGCGACCGCCGGCAGTACCGCCGCAGTCGGCCTCGCAGGCTGTTCCAGCGACGACGGGAGTACCGACGGCACCGACGACGACGGCAGCACACCCGGCGGGAACAGGGGCAACGGCGACACGTCCAATCCCGGTGAGACGAATACACAGTCGTTCGAGGGACCAGTCACCGCCGACGGTGAGTGGCCGATGCGATATCTCGATGCCGGTAACACCCGCGCGACCGAGGCAGTTAGCGGCCCACCGGTGCCCGTGCAGGAGCGGTGGTCGAAAGATGTCGGAGATACCGTCGCACGTCCCGCTGTTAGTGGGAAAACGGTATACATCGCAACCAAGGAGAATTCTTGCTACGCGTTCGACCTCCTCTCCGGCGATCAGCGATGGGAGCGGTCGATGGGGAACGGGAGAGTGTACGATATCGCTGCCATCGGAGATCGCATCTACGTGGCCCAGCAGGGCAGCGTGACGGCGTTGACGAAGGACAACAGCGTCGAGTGGACCTTTGAGGACATTACCTCCCCAGCCGACGTTCTCGTCTCGGACGGAACAGTCTACACGCGGAGCGGGAAGACGCTGTACGCCCGCGACGCTGCATCGGGTGACGAGCTCTGGACCACGACGGTTGATACCGGACAGTCACGACCAGCTGTAGCTGGCGGGTCGGTACTCACCAAGGACCAACAGTATCTCCGAGCGTTCGACGCCGAAACGGGCGACCAACGCTATCAGGTCGAACACGGCGGCAGCATCGCACTCAACAGCGTTTCCGTCGCCGACGGCACAGCCTACTTCATGGCCGACACCAACATCGAAGCTCGCTCCATCGAGGACGGCTCTCTTGAGTGGCGGTGGACCGATGGCGCTGCCGAAGAGACCCCGCCAACCGTCGCCGACGGCGTCGTCTACGCTAACCCACATGGCAGAACCGGCCCATACCGCATCGACGCCGAAACCGGGGAGAACCTCGGCGCGATCGACATCGACGGGTACACCATGCCCCCAGTCGTCGCCGACGGGACGGTCTTTGTCAGCCGACCGTGGACCCGAGAGACGAACGCTCGACTGTACGCTATCGACGCGGAGACGAACGCGGTGAAATGGGAGATGCAACCCCCGGACAAGTTGGGCCAGACACCCATCGTCCTCGAAGACCTGTTGGTCTACGGCGTCCCCTCCGTCTTCGAACCGGCCTGAGCGAGTCCTTCGCCGCAGCCAGTGTCGCGACCCGGCCTCAGGTCATTCGTCGACGTATTGCTGGCCGTACTCCCCACCGAGGATCTGTTCAACAATCTTCCCGGTCTCGGTATCCAACACGAATTCCATCTCTTTTCCACGTCTTGGCCGTTGCCAGATGATGAACCGGTCTTCTTCCGGGATGAGCCCCCACCCAGGATCGTCCCTGCGCTCCCACAGTTTCGTCCCGTCCGGCTCGAACCCGAACAGGTCCTTTCTCGTCGTCTGAATGAGTATCCTTCCATCGAACCACTCGATCTGGGCAACCTCACCCCGCGGGAAGGAAAACGTCCGATCGCCGAACTGAAACTCCGTCCCCGGCCAGTCGGACAGAATCTCACCGGTTTCGGGATCAACATTGTGGCAGTGGTTCGTGTCCGACCGGGCGATAATTCGATCGCCCAAAGTGTCGAGAGTATCGTACCGAGTCGACTCCGATTCACGCGGTGTTTCGATCGTCCAGATGTGGCCGGGCTCCGGACTGATTCCAACGATGTTTCTGTCCTCCGGAACCACGATGTCGGGGGACGAGACTTTTTCAGGCATCCCGATACGCAGAAGTAACAACCCATCGTCAAACCGCGCAGCACTCACTATTTTCGGGGCGATTCGTAGGGAAGTAGTGTCACTGCTCAAGATACCATCGTAATCGATGGAAATAGATTTGCCGCCCAATTCGACCGTTTCCATACAGTGGAGTATTTATTCCCCCGATAGAATGGTTTTGGTCGACAGTACGAGTGGATGAGCCGTGAAACGTCTGTTAACAGGCACTTGAGAGATCATCTCCCTGGCTTGCTGAACCCATTTGACTGCGTAGATACGACGGGTCATCTGCGAACCGTTCGATCGGTCCCAGGGGTACCATATTCTGCGATTCTTCAAACGGCCATTCGGAATGAGTGTGATCGATGAGAATCTGGAATTGTTTCACTCCACCCTCAAGCCTCGGCCGTCCATCTGGGTTCACTCGTTTCACCTGCGCAGGCAGGAGCGGATCGCGTACCCGAGCGCTGAATCCGCCGACCGTGCTCACAGTCATATCAACGTCGTCTTCCTGTTCTATGAACATTTTTGCAATGCAGTCGTAGTCGCCCCATTTGTCATCCGAGTCCGCACTCGGCTTCACGACCCGATCGTCCCAGAGTGCGAACGTATTGATGACATTGTGTTCGTCTTTTCCGGTGAGCGAGTATGTCCTTGCCAGCCAGTTTCCGCTCGGCGCGTGGGAGCCATCGCTGTCGTAAACGCGAGCGAACGAGTCGGGCTCTTCGGTCGTCAAGTAGATCACGATCCCGGGCGTTTCGTGGGACGGCACGCCGTCTTCGACCCGGTTGACGTTTTCAGCGAGGCGGAACTCGGTAATGTCGTGTTGCTCGTCCAGCGGCTCACCCGGATCGTCGACGACGTAGTTGATCGTCTCTCTGACTTCTCCAACCCGGATATCCGTCTGTTTGACCGAACGCTCCCAGCTCCGGTGGACATCGTCGTCGCCGCTTCCGAGGAACTCCGCGAACTGCGTCCTGTACTCCGGCCGCAACAGCCGACAATACTTCTTCCAGACCGGATCGTCGATGTCGTCGGCACTGCTGTAGCGGTTCTCCGGCTGGTCGTTGAGCGCGTCGTACAGCGTGTCCTCGTCACAGCTTGGATCCGCAGACACGCCCTCGTACTCGAACCCGTCGTCGTCGATCTCGACGCCGGCCGCCTGAAATTCCAGGCCACCATCATCCCAGGAGACGCCACTGTTCGACCCGGGTAGCCACTGACTTCCGAACGACCCCGACGACCCCGGCCGCGCGCAGTTCGGGCCAGTCGAAGCTTTGCTCTGGTCGAAGCCCGGCCCGACGTGCCCCCACGTCTTCGAACACTTCTTTTTGACCACGCCGGTCCCATGGCCATGGATCCGATCGCCGACACCCATACTCCCACGGCCTGGCAGGACCGTCCCGCCGGGAACCGGGATCGCAACCAGGGTGTCGCTGTCGAAACTGATCGGCTCGACCGTCCCGACCCGCCGGTTTCGTCCGGCGATATCGACTGTGACCGGCTGCTGCTGGCGCACGTACGTCGTCGCGCCCGTCGTCGACGGATCACCCTTGTTCGCGCTTACCGCGAACCGCGCGTACTCCCCTTTCACATGAACGCTCCAGGCGTCCACCGACAGGTACCAGAACGTCGGCCAGGGGATGATCGGCAAGCCGGGATGAGCCACGAGGTCGTGATTCCGAACCGACATCGACGAGTGAAGCGTGTTCTGCGGGCTGGACACGTTCGCGTATCCGGGGCGAACCTGCGGGACTGTCGCCCGAGTTACCGGTCGTGTCGTCAAATACGTCGGTGAGCCGTGCACCGAGTACGTGATGTCCTCGGTCAGCGGTGTCTCCGCGACCGTCCCTCGGTTGGCCATCGACAGTGACGTATCGCCACTGAGCGCTTCCTGTGCAAATCCGAGACCCCCGTTGAGAACGTCGATCCCGCAGGCATCGTAGTCACAGCGTCGCTATCGATTCGAGTGATCGGCGCCGTTCTGCCATCCATTCGGATCACGCTTCCCCGACGCTTATTTTACTCCGCTTCGCACCGAGAGGTAGCATGACAAACCAGCGACAGTGGAGCCGCCGCCGATGGCTCGCCGCCGCCGGCAGTACCGCCGCAGTCGGCCTCGCCGGCTGTTCCAGCGACGACGGCACTGGAGGCACCGACGACGACGGCAGCACACCCGGCGGGAACAGTGGTAACGGCGACACGTCCAATCCCGACGGCGGAACGAGCGAGCAATCCTTCGAGGGACCGGTCACCGCCAATGGTGAATGGACACATCTGGACTACGACGCCGCGAACACCCGCGCCACCACCGCCAGTGGCCCGCCGGTTGCCGTTCAGGAGCGCTGGTCGAACACGCTCGATTCGATTGCGAGCGTCCCTCTCGTTAGCGGTGAGACGGTCTATGCCGCCACCGAAGGGGGCAGTTGCTACGCTTTCGATCTGCTGTCCGGTGAGAAACAGTGGGAACAGAATCTGGGTCCCGAGACGATATTCAGTCTCGCCACGGACGACAGCAGAGTCTACGTCGGCTGGGCAGGCGGAGTGAGTGCGATTACGGCCGACAACACCGTCGCCTGGGACAAGTCCCTGGAGGAGTTCATCTTCGATCTCGTTGTCACTGACGGGACAGTGTACGCCAGAGGGCAGGAGCGACTGTTCGCTCGCGATGCCGAAACTGGCGACGAACTCTGGACGACAGCCGTCCCGGATGGACTCAGCGATCTGGCAGTCACCAACGACTCCGTGTTGGTGAAGGACCGTCAGCAGCTCAAGGCCTACGAGACCGGAAGCGGCGACCGACAGTGGACAGTCGAACACGCGGGGATCCAGAACGACGTGGGTGTCTCCGTCGCCGACGGTACAGCTTACTTCGTGACCGACGGTCGGATCGAGGCCCGCTCGACTGCAGATGGATCGCTGTCGTGGGAGTGGACCGATGGAACGATGATTCGCACCGTCCCAACAATCGCCGATGGTATGGTCTATGCCGGCGGCCGGGGAGAACCCGGTCCATACCGAATCGACGCCGGGAACGGCCAGACTCTCGACCAGATCGACATCGACGGCTACACTGGCCAGCCGGTCGTGGCGGATGGGACAGTCTACTTCAGCGTCCAGCCGGATCTCGACGCCGATCTGAGACTGTACGCCGTCGACGCAGACTCCTTGGAGACTCGCTGGCAGACGATAGTGCCGGGATACATCGAGAACTTCCCGATGGTGCTCGAAGACCTCGTCGTCTACGGCACCGAGAGCGCAGTGTACGTGCTCGAACCTGCCTGACGATCACTCGTCGACGAACTGCCGATCCTAGCCCGATCCAGTGAGTTTTTCTATAATTTTACCAGTCATCTCGTCGAATCTGAACCGCGTCGGGCGGCCACGGGTCGTCTCATCCCAGAGCCGGATTTCGCCCTCCTTCTTGAGCAGCCGCCAGCGCGTCTCGTCGGATCTGTGCCATAGCTGTGTGCCGTCGTCCGCGAAGCCATAGAGCTCGTGGCCCCTGTTCGGCCCGTCCGTCTTCAGGACCGTCACTCCATCGCACCACTTGAGGCCAATGACCGGAGACCCGAACGAGAAGCGCTCGCCACCGAACTCGAACTGGTCGTGCGGCCAAACCGCACGCTCTTCCCCCGTCTCCGGGTCGAATTCGTGATAGTGGTCCGTCACCGATCGGATGATAATACGGTCCCCGAGACAGTAGGGCTTCAGCAGCGAGTAGTCGTCTTCAAGGGTCGTAACGCCGCTGGCGACCCACCGCAACGCCCCGTCCGGCCCCACTGCGATGGCGTTGTTCGGCGGCGACACCGAGACGTCCGGGTCGTCGGCCCCCTCGGTCCCGGAACCTACCACAACGACGAACGTGTCGGTCGAGCCATCCCACATACTAGGCTTCAGCGGGAGGGCGAGCCGCGAGTTGGCGGTTGAGATCGTACTCCCGTCGATCCAGACCTCGCGCCAGGTGTACTCGCGCCAAGAGTCGACGAGTTCCCCCGTCGCCGTGTCGATCCGGTGGAACTGGCGGTCGGTCGATTTCGCCGTAAGCTTGCCCTTCGAGACCGAGAGTATCGAGTAGTAGTCGTCGGTGTCTCCCGTCGGCGGCTCCTCGACGACCCACGAGAGCTGACAGTCGGGACCGAGCGCGACCACGTTCCGGCAGCGCTGGACTGTCACATCCGGGTCAAGGTCGAGCGTTTCGGTCGGGTCGAGAGCGACGACGAGCAGCCCGTCGAGAATGACCTGACTTTTGATCGGCATGGGAAACTGGAATTTGCCGCTTCGGCTGAAGACAGTTCCACCAGACCCCGAAACAGAAACCGTCGAGTTCCCGACCGTGTGCTGAGTCATACTAGAGTTACTCGGGGAATCGATGTGAAAGTTATCCGGTCGCCCAGTCAGGGGGTGGACCGGCAGACATTATCGGTTCCCACGACGTGGTCGTCAGGACCGTCCACGTCGTCCCAGCGGTCCTCGAGTTTATCGGGATTCTGCCTGAAGTACCCGATCGTGCCGAGTGGAACCCAGTGATCGGGGTCGATATTTTCTTCACTACTGCCGTCGTGGTGACTGATCTCGAACTGTATCGTGGATCCCGGCAGGTCCCGCTTGAGCTCTTCTAAGTAGAACCCGCTCGTGTAATCGATGCTAAGATCGTATCCACCCTTTGGAACGAACGTCTTTCCGATACAGTCGTAGACTCCCCAGCCCATCTCGTCTTTCGACCCGGACTTGACAGTCCGGTTGTCGATGAGTGCGAGATCTCCGACGATCTGTTGCCAATCTTTCCCCTCCAGATCGCCCGGCCGGCCGAAGAATTTCCCAGGCATCCATGGACCATCGTATACCCGGGCGAGAGCCTCCGTATCGTCTGTTTCAACCTCGGTGACGATGCCGCCCCGTTTGTGGGGTGGACGCTCGCCGTCGTCGATGTGTGGTTCGTTAGCTTCCTCGGCGGTCGTGAACCGCACGATATCGAACCGGTCGACGACCGATCCCGTTCCATCGAAGTCGCCGTCTCCGTCATCGAGGAGGTAATACATCGTCCGTCGCAGACTGTTTTCGTCCACTTCGGGGACGACGGTCCGCCAGGAGTCCTGAACAGAATCGTCCGAACTGCCCAGGAACTCGGCGAACTGCGACTTGTAGGTGGGTTTGTACAGGCGACAGTAGCTCTCCCAGATCTCGTCCGTGATGTCCTCGGCGCTGCTGTATGGATTGTCTGGCTGGGATTCCAGTTCCTCGTAGAGGTCGCTGGCGTCACAGCCAGCCTCCTCGCCCTCGTATTCGAGGCCTTCGTCGGTCGAGTACTCGAAGCCGGACGCCTCGAACTCGAGCCCGTCACCGTCCCAGGCGACATCGCCGCCACCGGGTACCAGGTCCGTCGAGAGCGACGTGCTACCGGTATTCCCGCCGTCATCACACTTGTCTGGTCCAGCGGCCCTGTTCGGCCGGAATCCCGGCCCCGTGTAGTCCCACGTCTTCGAACACTTCTTCCTGACCAGACTGGGTCTGCCAGGAACGTCGACTCGGTCACCGACACCCATGTTGCCTTTCCCGGGCATGACCGTCCCACCGGGTACCGGAATGATCACCAGCGTGTCGCTGTCGAAGGTGATCGGATCGACCGTCCCAGCACGGCGGCCACGTCCCGCGATCCCGATCGTCACCGGTTGCGCCTGGCGGACGTAGGTCGTCCCACCGGTCGTCGACGGATCCCCGCGGTTCGCGCTTACCGCAAAGCGGGCATACTCGCCCTGGACGTTGACCTGCCAGGCGTCCACCGATAGGTACCAGAACGTCGGCCACGGGATGATCGGCAGCCCGGGATACGCGATCAGATCGCGGTTCCGGACCGCCATCGACGCATGCATCGTGTCCATCGGCTCGGTCACGTTGGCGTATTCGGGACGTATCGCCGGTACCGTCGCCCGAGTCAACGGCGATTTCGTCAGATACGTCGGTGACCCGTGGACGGAGTAGGTGATGTCTTCGGTCAGCGGCGTCTCCGCGACGGTTCCCCGGTTGGCCATCGACAACGACGTGTCACCACTCATCGCCTCCTGTGCGAATCCGAGACCCTTGTTGAGAACGTCGATTCCGCCGGAGAGCCCGTCCATCGCACCGCCGAGTGCGTCGGTGATCTTGTTGTCGGCCTTGTCGCGGGCCTCGTTCCGGGTGCTGTTGATCTCGTCGATCCAGTGGTAGAGCCGCTGAATGTAGATCCGCCGAGCCTCGATTTTCGCCTTCCGCCGTGCACTGCTGTAATCGTTCGTCGGCGTTCGGTCGTGATGGACCAGCGCCCGCTGGTCGACGTTGTTCTTGAGTTCCTCGAACGGGCCCTTCCCCGTCGCCATGCCGAGCCGTGAGAAACTCGCGTTGCTGACTTCCGATTTGACGACGCCCCGGAAGTCCTCTATGTCGCTCTCGATCGATCCTTCGAGCCCGCCGGGCGCACTGAGGTCGTGTGTCTTCTGTGAGCCGTCCAAACTGACCGCATCGACGACTTCGTCTTCGACCTCCGATGCCGATGTACTCGATCCGAGATCAGTCCCCGACGCTCCGTTCACGTCACCTTCGATCGAACCCTCTCCGTCGTCAGCGATGTGGGCCGAGACCGCCTTGTCCAGCGCGGCTTTGAAGTTGCTGTCAGAGCCGTAATCGCTGTCGACGCCGTTGCGGAGGACGCCGGTTCCCGTGCTGTGTTTCCCGTCGATCTCGACGTCGAAGCTGACCGATCCCGAGGACGTGTCGGATCCAGACCCGGAGAACGGCGCATTGCTGTCGTTTTTCTCGTCGTGAGAGCTACAGGAGAAGTCGACCGATGTCTCGACCGTCACGTCGGCGTCGACGTCGAACCGAACGACCGGCTTCCGACTGCCGTCGGCGTCGGAGTTCCAGACGTCGTTTCGCGAGGCACTGACGCTGTCGACGCTGTCGATCGAGTAGTCGGTACTGTCGGCGCTACAGCCGCTGAGGTCGTCGTCGTCCGGACTGCTCACGCTCGGAATGGAGATGCTCGAACTCTCGTCGGTCGTCTCCGCCCAAGATTTGACCTCGTATGTGCGGTCGATCGCGGTCTCGATACGGCCGTCACCCATGTCCTCGGGCAACTCCTCTTCGATATCTGGCATCTTGTCTTTGCCCTGAACCTCGTCGATGATGTCGGGTTTAGCCAGCCAATTGTCACCGCTCATCCCGCCGCCGGTCATGTCCTCGTAGGCCGCTTCCGCGAAACGGTCGATGGCGATGTCGTGTTCGGAGGAAACACCCGTCGACGGGCCGAAGAGGGCGTTGATACGACGGTCGACGAAATCGCCCGGCGTCGGAATCTTGGGGAGGTTTCCGTTTGCGTCACCGAAGAGTGCCTTGGCACCCGAACAGAAGGTGCTGGCAGAGAGTGGACCCGAAATGCCGGAGACGTTACTCGAAATCTTGTCGGATGCTCGTCCGCTACTCAGGTCTTGGACGACCTTCGCACCCATACAGGCCCACTCGCCTTTCATCGTCCGGGCGGCGTAGGGGTCAGTGGCATCGAAAGTCTGCTTCTGGATTCCGAATATTGCGTCGTTAGCCAGCACTTCCGAGTGTTTGTTCTTGTTTATCCGCTCGAAGATGTCTTCGGTTCCGGGAGGGACATCACCGAACACCCGCTCGTAGTACGCCTTCGCGTAGGCCATCGGATACAGGCGTGCAGCAAATTTCCTCCCGAACCCGTCCATCAGGCTATTGGCCTCGAAGAAGCCCCGGTTGAGCCGGTTCTCGTACTCCGTGACCTTCTCGTCAAGCGCGAAGGCCGTCGAACTCACTGTCACGGAGACCGTCCGGGTGTCGCTGGCGACCTGCGAGCCGTTGTCGCGAACCGTCACATCGATCCCGCTGATCTCCGCGGTGACCTTCCCGGCGTCGAGCGACCCGGACTCGTGGCCCACGGTCAGGTCGACCCGGTCGATGGCGTCCTCGATGCTGCCCTCGGTGTACTCGACCGGCGGCAGCGACAGGTCGGTCCGCATCTCCGTATCGACCCGCTGGCCGGAGGTCCGGAGGGCCTCGGCGGTTTCGAGGTAGACCCGCAACTTCACGTAATCGTCGAAGGTGTCGCCGCCGCTGTCGTCGATCGCGTTGCCGACCGGCGTGCTCGCTGTCGTGGTCAGCGGTTCGGCCGCCGCGTCTTTCATGGCCGTCCTGACAGCGTCTTTGATCGCCGTCTGGGAGGTCGAGACCGCCCGATCCATCGCCAGCGACGGATCGGTGTCGGGCTGGGGCTCCGGCCGGGTCTGGAGTGTGCCGACGACGGCGACGCTGCTGATCAGGACGATGACGCCGATCAGCGCGAACGGAATCCGTGCTCGGTCGTCCTCTGCGATCGAAACAGTGTGATCTCTGCGTGTCATCTTACCACGTCTTGACGATGATCTCTACCTCGCCGGTCGCCACGTCCGAACCGAGTTCGTCGGCCGTCACGTCGTCGTCGTATTTTTCGTCCATGTCCGCGGCGATAATCTGTGTGAGGTGGTCGGTGAGCTGTGCGTTGGCCGCCCGGGCGTCGGCCCCGTTGCGGCTGATGACCGTCGCCTCGCCGAAGTAGACGCCCTGCGCGTTCTCGAAGGAGAAGTCGTCGGTCGCGGCGTCCGAGGCCTCGATGGTCGTCGCCATCCGCTGGTACCGGTACTTCCCCAGCGCCCGGTGGAACCCCTGCCGTTCGAGCAGGAGTTGCATCTCCGTCGGCGGGTACAGGCCCCGGACGACCGCGGCGGCGATCGGTCCCGCCGCCCCCTCGAAGCCGTCGAGTCGATAGCCGCGTTCCACCGCCCCGGAGCCGACCGACGGCACGTCGCTCGTGACCCGGAGGACGGCCGTGTTAACCGACGTGTCACGTGGCGGTCGGTCGCCGGCCGAGGCGATTCCCTCGATGGCGGACTCGGGATACGGCCGCCAGACGGCCTCGACGTAGACGCTCTGGTTCGCCCCGAGGAACGTGTTCAGGACCTTCGCCTCCACGGCGGGCTCGAAGTTCTGGCCTTCCTTCGTCAACCGAGTGCCGTCGACCTCGACGTTGGCCACCGCCGCTTCCGCGAGCAGGCCGGCCGCAGAGCCCTGGCTGACCCGTCTGAACGACTCGTCGGCGAAGTCCGTCGCGACGTTCTCCCCGTCCCACTCGGAGTGGTCCGTAACCGGTTCGATGGAGTACTCCACCGACATCGAGGTGGCCGCCAGCGTCTCGGCGGTCTGGTCGGCCGCCACCGGGTCGGGCGTCGTCGCCTCGCTGTCTTCGTTCATCGACGTGGCGATCAACACGACGCTGGCGCTGATCAACAGCAGGGCCAGCGACACGTCCATCACCGTGCTGATCGCGCGCGCTCGCTTGTCGGGTGTGCGTCTCGACACGTCGATCACCCACTGACAAGAAGCGACATCGGTTCGTCTGACGGGACCCGTTCTCGATCACAGCGCTGTGAATCGTCGCCACAGCCGCCAGAATGCGGAGAGAGAAGCCAAGACTGCCGTACGTGACGGCCGTCGACGCCACGGACCGGCCACCCACCGAGCGGTAACATATCCTGCTTGGTCGGGTCTTCGTATTTAAATCTGGGACCGGCGACTTCGAGGCAGTCACAGCACGCGAGGACGGTGGTCGGTCACGCCGCGTCCGCCGACTGGAGGGCCACGACGCCTTCGTTCGTAGGCACGAAGATGACGCCACTGGCGATAGCCGGACTGTCGTGGCCGAGCGGGTCGATCTCGAACTGCCCCTGTCCGTCACCAGTTGCCACATCGAGCGCGTACAGCACGGTGTCTTTGTCCATGACGTACACCGTCCCGTCGGCGACGACCGGGTCGGTGAGCGACCCGAACAGGTCTTTGGTCCACTGCTGCTCGCCGGTCGCCGCGTCGAGTGCGTGCATATTCCCGGCCCCCGAGAGCAAGATCACGGTCCCGTCGGCGAGTGCCGCCGGCTGATCGACCGGGTCCGGCGTCTCGTAGGTCCAGCGTTTCTCGCCCGACGCGGCATCGACGGCGGTGAACTGCGTCCCGTTGCTGAGATAGATCGTCCGCTGGCCCGAGTCGTCCCCGGAACTGTCGATCAACGGCATCGTGCCCGTCGCTGGTGCAGCCCCCTCACCGAGTGTGGTCTCCCAGACAGTCTCACCGCTCTCGCTATCGATGGCGTGGAGCCCCCACTCGTTGTCCGAGAGGTAGACAGTACCGTCGGCGACCGCAACCGGATGGTACCCCCACGGGCTCTCGGTGATCGAGTGTTCCCACAGCGTCTCACCGGACGCCGCGTCGACTGCCAGTACCGGTTCGTCCGGGACGAACAGCGTCCCGTCGACCGCAGTCGGGGTGGCGTATCTGCCCGCGCTCAACTGCCACTGCTCGGTGCCGTCTGCGGCGTCGAGCGCGTACATCGTTCCCGATTTCGTCGGGAACACGATCGTCCCATCGGTGTATTCCGGACTCGCCACGACGGGTCCACTCGGTTCGAATCGCCACTGCTCCCGTCCGGACGCAGCATCGAACGCGACGAAGGCGTTCTCGAGATACGATCCGACGAAAACGGTCCCCTCGGCGAGGACGAAGCCACCCCGAGCGTGTACGTCCGTGGATGTCCACCGGACCTCCAGGTCCGATCCCGGCCCCGCGTTCGTGGTATGGCCGGTGTTCGAACTGTCGGCGCGATACGAAGGCCACGATTCGTCGACCGTGAGTGGCGTCAGATTCTGCGTCTCCGAAGACCCGTCCGTGGTCCCACCGTCCGGTCCCGAGTCGATCCCACCCGGTGGGGACCCCCCGTCCTCACCCGGTCCCGAATCGGTCTGGGAACACCCAGCCAGAGCCAGTGCCGTCGTCACGCCACTCAGCTTCAGAAACTGCCGGCGGTCCGGCGATTCCGCCATTGTTTCTGGAGCCGTGTTGACAGATTATAAACACGACGGTCTGTCGATTTCGAGTCGCCGCCGGGAGACACCGGTGATTCCGTATCGACTGCGCGAACCGCAGTATCGGTCGCGCCGGTAGTATCTACCGCGTTAGCCGGTCGACGGAGTATACCCGTGTCCGAACCACGTTCGTCCCAAACGAATACCATACTGCGGCACTGCGAAAGAAACGATGGACGTCCAGACCGAAATCGAGCGCCAGTTAATTGCTGCGAGCGTCTTCGAGGAATCACCGGAGTCGTGGTACGTTCGTCCGGGTGCGAACGCCCCACGTCTCAGAGGGCGCTGGGTGGAGACGACCGACGTACGCGACCAGCAACCGAGATACGTGGATGTCGACGCAACCGGTGACCTCGCCGACCGGCTCGCAGGGTTACTGGACGCCCTTTCGAACCGATACTCGATCGAAATGGACGCGTACCCGCTGGGGGAGCACTCGACCGTTTCGCTCGCGGACCGTGCCAGACGGATCAGTTCGAACACTGGGGATGGCGGTCCCGTCGGCGTCGTCCGTTTCGAGATCGAGAACGCCTTCGATCACGAAGCGGCCGACGAGGAAGTCTATCTGGCACTCAGTCGGCACCTGGAGGATCGCCAGTTCGATGGCCTGACGCTGACCGACGAGAATATCGGGGACATCCGTGCTCGCTTTCGGGACGGCACCCTGAGCCGGCTCCACGCCACCGTCGACGGGACAGGGCACGCTCTCACCCCGGAAGAGCTGGGAGCCGAGAGACACGAATTCCTCGAAGCGGCCCTGGCCGATTACGAGGCGATCATCGACGTCGATGGCGAACACTGGATCGAGAACGAATCGTTCGCGGTTGTCGACGATCCGGCGGCACCCGAACGGGCGGCGTTCTCGGTACACGTTCCGCTCTGACACGAGACCCAACTCGAGGGGGCGCTGTCGGCCGGTCTACAGACTGAGCAGGCCGAGTGCCCCGGGGCATGACCGTGAGGCGGTTCACGCTCCGGTCAGGTACCGCTACAGAGGGCACCGCCGTGGGTCGGCCCGTCGGCCATACCCACGAGGGAGCCTGCATCGGCCGAATGGGCCGTCTGTCGAGCGTCACCGTCTTCCGATTCAGGGGTCAGCCAGAGGGAATCCCCGCCGTCTTTGACCACGTACTCCACGTTTCCGTGGACACCGGTCCAGTACGTGGAGATGCCGGCATCGTCCAGCGCCTGCAGCACCGGTGCGTCCGGCCCCTTCCGATCTTCCTTGACGTTGGAGATGACGGCACTCTCCAGCCCGGGCGTTCGACAGTAGATCGGCTCGTCGAGGAGTGACGTCTCGGAGCCGTGATGGGCCACCTGAACGACATCCGCACCCCTGAAGGGCCCGGTCCCGTCCCAGAGATATCGTTTCGTGTTTGCCCGGATGTCACTGCCGAACGCAAATTTCGTCCCGCCCCACTCGAGACTCATCACGATCGAGTTACAGTCCTTCAGTTTGCCACTCGATGTGCCGCCGCCACACGGGTGTCCGGATTTCTGCGTCCAGAGACCGTCCACCGGATGATGCACCGTAACTTCCATCGAGTCAGTGCCGAGGTCGATTTCGTCCCCGTCATCTTCCTGCAGTGTCTCTATGTGATCGTACGAGTCAGGTTCGTTCGGGAGGCCGTCGCCTTGTAACTCGCCCTGGTGATAGACTGTGCCAAATTCGACGCCGTCGATCTTGTCGACGAAGTTGAGGTGGTCGCCGTGGTTGTGTGTGACAACGAGATACTCCACCTCGTATGGCTCGTCGCCGACGTCATCGAGGGTGTCGTGAATTACCTCTTCGACCCGGTCACTGGGATGCTGGCCGTACTTGTCGGGGTGTTTTCGTGAGCCGGCGTCGATCAGCATACTCTGGCCATCGGTTCCGTTGACGAAGATCGCCGTCCCCTTGCCGACGTTGATGAAGTTCACGCTGAGTTCACTGTCGGGACACCCGGCAGCATCGTCGTCGTCATCGGCGACCGTCGCTGTCGGCGTCCCGACACCGCCACGCAACGCCAGTCCGGCACTACCCGAGAGATGGCAGAGATCACCGTAGTCGTCATCGTCGTCGTCGACGTACTCGCTGACCGTCTCGACGGTGCCCTGGTGACCGTCGGGCACGAACGCCTGAAACGCCGACAGTCCGCCGGCGTCGGCCTGCTGGATGTTAGCGCACTCGCTGGCGGTCACGTCCGTCTGGGGGTCGAAATCCGCGCCGGTGTACTTCCAGGTTTTCGTACACTCCTTCAGCGAGTGTTTCGGTCTGCTCCCAGCGATGTCACCCGGTCCGAGGCTACCGGTGGGCTGGACCGTCCCACCCGGTGTCATCAGGACGATGGGCGTCACGTTCCGGAAGTCGATCGGTTCGACTTCCCCCACTTTCCGCTGGAGCCCGTTGATCTCCAGCGAGACGGGCTGGGACTGGCGAATGTAGCTGGTCGCACCACTCGACATCGGTGACCCACTGGTTGCCGTGACCTCGAAGCGAGCGTACTCACCTTGCACCTGCACGTTCAGGTTGTTGACCGACAGATACCAGTAGGTCGGCCACGGGATCAACGGGAGTCCCGGCCGCGGGAGGAACATATGGTTCCGGGCCGCAAACGACGAGTACAGCGTGTTCTCGGGATCCGAGATCGTCTCACCGTTCGGGCGTACCGCCGGCACCGTGTCACGAGTCACCGGCTTGGCCGTCAGGTACGTCGGCGACCCGTGGATCTGATAGCTAACGTTGCCGGCGAACAGTTCTCACGTCCAGACGGACACGGTGAGCTGGCCCCCCTCCACGTCGCCGGGCGACTCCCGGACGGGAACCGGCCGGGTCGCGTTGTTCGCCACGTCGGGCACGCCGTCCGGTGGGGCGTCGCCGGCCGGCGAACTGTCGGACTCGAAGTAGTGCTGGTCGACCACCTCGACTTTGCCGTCGGCACCAATTCTCGTCACCGCGACGTAGACGTTGTACCCCTCCGGAAGGTCGGTCGCGTCGCCACTCGTTCCGACCAGCCTGTTCTCGATCCGTGTCGACCCGTCGAAGACGCCGTTGGTCTGAATCTCGTTCCAGACACGGTCCTGGGTCGCGCCCTTGACGTGGCGGTCGCTGTTGCCGGGCAACACGTCCGAGAGGTAGCCGCCGTACAGCGCCAGTCCCAGTGCCACAACAGAGACGGCCACCAGCGCCGCGAGCGGCTCGGTCTGGCCCCGGTCACCCGTCGACGAGCGTGACACTGATACCCCTCCAGTTGACCGTCCGCACACGGAGTTGTCCGTTGGCTGTCCACCAGTCCGGCTCGTCGTTTCGCGCTTCGTCGTTCATCTCGTCTTTCGCATCGTCGATGTCGGTCTCGAATTTCGTCTCCTTCTGGCTCGGCGTGCCCGAGTAGACCTCGGTGGGCGAGGCCCCGTGGAGCACCTCGTCGAGTTGCTCGTCGTCGTCGTGACGGACGAAGACCATCTGGCCGAAGGAGATGCTCTCCTCGGCACTGCCACCGTCCTCGCTTTCCATCCGGATCCGCTTCGTTCCCACCCAGAGCCGGTCGGCGTCGTGCTCGTAGCTCGCGCTGGCGTTCTGGGTGCTCGCCGCCACCCGGTCGATGGTGTTGGCCGCCGCGTTGGCGTCCGGCGGGGCCGCCGACGGGAGCCCCAGCGCCACACCGGCCATGGCGACACTGATCAGCGAGACGCCGAGAAACACGTACCAGGCGTCCGCCGGTGCCTCGAAGTCCATACCCCCCTTGGCACCGTGATCGTACTTAAACCGAAGCGATGGTCAGCTGGTTGTCATACTGGCCTACATGATCGAGCCGACGATGTAGAGCGTCATCGCGTAGATGGGGACGGCGAACACGAGCGACTGGCCGATCTTGTACCCGACGAGCGAGCGGTCGAGGCCGTGCCGGAGACCGATCGAGAGGGCGGTCAGGATGAAACAGAGCGTGATGACGTAGACGCCGACGACGATGCCCAGCGGTTCGACGGGCATCGGCTCCACGTCGGCGGCCGCCGCGCCCTCGCCGACCATCCCGCCGGCCAGTCCCACGGTGGCACCGCCGACCATCGGGCCAAAAAACGACGCCGTGTGTTCGAGCGTGTTCGTCACCGTCGCCAGCGCCCGCTTGGTCTCGCCCTCGACCTCCTGGAGTTCTTCGAGGTGGTCGGCCATCGAGACGATGGCCCGGCCCGCGGGCTGGCCCTCGTCGGCGGCGATCGAGAGCAGGGAGGCAGTCCCCTCCGCACGCGGGCTCGGGATGTCCTTGAGTGCGCCGTAGTCACCGAGGAAAGCCTCGTGGACGCTCGTGCGCAGTCGGCGCTGGATACCAGCGGCGTCGGCGAAGACCTCGCCGGTCTCCTCGGGCACGCGGTCGCCGGCGTGGGCGATGGCCGACTCGACGGCCTCGTCCTCGTCGACCTGTCGTCCGACCAGATAGAGCGCGTCGACGAGGTGTTCCTCCACGTCCCGGACGTAGTCCCGAACGTTCTTGATCGGCTGGTAGGCCGCGAGCAAGAACGACCCGAGCCCGAGCCCGAGCGCGACGATCGGAGCCAGATGGCTCACCGGACCGACGACCGACGCGACGGGCGCGAGCGGGGGGACACGCCCGACCAGCCCGGCGAACTGGAGCAGGCCGAAGGCGAACCCACCCACCCCGAGGCCGATCAGGAGCGGTTTCGTCACCCGGTCGGGCACGTCCGGGTGGGCGCGGCTGACCTGTGGCGGCGGGAAGGCGACGGGCCGCCGGGTGAGCAACCACGCGCTGGCCGCCAGCAGGATCAACGGCAGGGTGAGGTTGTACAGCACCACGAACACCCAGATCGAGACCGGATATCCCGCCAGCGTGGCCGCCGGAATCAGCGCCACCAGCGCCATCGGGAGCATGACGCCGAAGGCGTACAGCGCCGTCGTCGGCCCCTGGATCGCGGAGGTGAACGCCGCCATCTGGTTGCGCGTCCCGTCGAGAATCGCACTGAGAGCCCGGTCCAGCGTCCGCCCGCGCTCGCCCTCCGGCGCGTCCTGTGCGGTCACGAGCAGGGCGGCCGACCGCCGGATCGCCGGGAACTCTTCCGCCCACTCGTCGGCGAAGGATGTCAGCCCGGTTCGGGGCGTCCCGATGGACCGGTCGATGTGCGCCGAGAGGCTCTCTGCCAGCGGCCCACGTCCGGTGTCGGCGGCGAACCGGACGGCGTTCTCGGTGGCAGGTTGGATCTGCATCCGCAGGACCGCCCGCCCGATCAGGTTCGGTGTGTCACCGAGCGCCCGCGTCCGCCGGAGGTCGGCCAGCACGTGCGGCGTAGAGTGGACGCCGTGGATGACCCCCAGCGGCAACAACAGCATCAGGAAGGCGACGGCGGACAAAGGGAGCGGCGACATGATCAGAGGGACGAGCGCGAACAGCGAGAGCATCCCCGCGCCGTACCCGGCCCGAACGACCGTCTCCGCGCGGTACGCCGACTGGAGAAAGGACAGCGAGTCGGCCAGTTCGTCGCTCGTCTCGACCTCGTAGGGGTAGAGGCTCGCCAGCCCGTGGACGACGGTCGAGAGTTCGACGATGGGCTCGCGGGACCGCTCGGCCCGCCGCTGTCGCCGGCGCTCGCGCCGGGACGCGGCTCCCGAGGAGCCAGCGGCGTCGGCCTCCTGTCCCGTCAGGAAGCCCTGCACTCGGCTCCCGAGGTCGTCCTCGCTTCCCTCCTCGGCGTCGGCCGCCGTCGGCGAACTCATACATTCTCCCGGCCCGCGTAGGCCGCTGCCACCTCCCGGGGACTCGTCCGGCCGTCGTCTGCCAGTTCCGCGAGCAACCGACTCCGCCGATCGATGGCCGCCCTGATGTCGGCGTAGGTTTCGCCCGGTCCGGTCAGCCGGTCGATAAAGCGGCTCTCACCGCGGTCGATCCGGCCCGTCGACTGGGCCTGGTCGCCCTCGATCTCGTACAGCGGCTCGAACCAGATGTCCTCGCCGCTGACCATCACCTCCTCGATGCGGGCGAGCCTGCGTTTCCGGCCCTGTGCCGTTCGGTAGGCCTGCACCGTCACCACGAGGTCGGTCGCGCCGAACGACGACGGCGGGACGCCCAGATCCGAGACGACCCGCTCGTACACCTCCTCGGCCCCGTCGCCGTGGATCGTCCCCAGCACCGCGTTGGCGTTGGCCCCGACCCGCATCGCTTCGTAGAGGACCTGTGCCTCCTCGCCGCGGATCTCCCCGACGACCAGCGCCCCGTCGCCGAGACGGAGCGCCGTCCGCAGGGCGTCCGTCGCGGTGATCTCCGGTCCCTCGCCGGTCCCGGTCCGCAGGGCCTGTACGTCCCGGTCGACCGACTGGAGCGGTTTCACTGGTAACTCGGGCGTGTCCTCGATCACGACGGTCCGCGTGTCCGGCGTCAACTCGTACAGCAGCGTCCCCAGCAGGGTCGTCTTCCCGGCGCCGCGGGTCCCGGCGATCAGCGCCGCGGCGTTGCGCTCGATGGCGACCGAGAGGAACGCCGCCACCTCCGGGGACATGGTGTCGTTGGCCACCAGCGACGGGAGCGTGAACTGGTCGTCGGCCTGCTCCCGGAAGGCGAAGGCCACGCCCTCCGCGACCGGATCGGTGATCCCGGCGATCCGGAGGTCGATGCCGTTGTCCAGTCCCGCGGTCGCGTCGACAGTCGGGCTCGCCCGGGAGAAGGCCCGGCCGCTGGTCCGCCGGATGCGGGAGGCAAGCGCCTCCGCGCCGCTCTCGGTCATGTGGACGTTCGTCGTCATCGACTGGCCGTCGACGACGACCCGGACGGGATTGGCCGACACCGGCGAGGTGACGTACACGTCGGTCACGCGGTCGTCGGCGAACAGGTCCTCGAGGACGCCGTAGCCGCTCGTGTGTTTCGCGAGGATCGCGGTCAGGAGTGGGTCGACCGCGTCGTCGGTGACGTGTTCGATGGCCCGCGAGGCCGCCCGCTCGCCGTCGACGAGGCCGTTGGCGATGGCCTCGTAGGCGTCGAGCAGGATCTCGCGTTCCGCCGGCGACAGGGTGAGATCGACGGGATCGAGCGCGTACAGCGGGACGCTGTCGTCCCGCCGGTAGATGCGCGCCTCGCTACCCGTCGACAGTGACGTGACCCCTTCGAGCCGGGCGTCCTCGGTGACCGCCTGATCGACGTAGTAGTCGGCGATCCGCAGACCCACGTCCGGAGCCAGCGCGGCGTAGTCCGGAATCGCCGCCGCGGCGTCGAGCAGGCCCGACTCGACGCCCACGTCCGCGACGGGGCCGACACGCGTCTCCAGTTCCGCGGCCACGTCGAGCGGGTCGCTCGCGGCGGCGTCGGCCAGACGCTCGTCGCGGTCGCCCAGCAGGTCGACGAACCGCCCGGCCGCAGACAGCAGCGAGACGGTGGCGTCGTCGTAGCGGTACTCCCGACCGTTCGATTCGACGACGATACCCCCGGCGTCCCGGTCGACGAGTTGTTCGACGACCGCCTGCCGGCAGACGGTCGACTGCGAGAGGTCGCCGTCACAGTCCGTGGCGTCGACCGCTAACAGTCGATCCTCGAACCGCATCCGGCAGGAACACGTCTGGTCCGGCTCGTCGGACCCCAGTCCGAACAGTCCCCCGAGCCCCGCGTCGGCCAGCAGCGACTCGATGGAGAAACCGGACGCGTTCTGTGACATATCCCCAGTGGCCGCGTGATCCGGTTTAAAATTAGCCACCCTAGGGTCGCCGCAGGAACACCGTCGGCGCACCCGATTCGTTGCGCTCGTAGGTCAGGACGAACTCCTTTTCCCCCGTGCCGCCGAGTTCGATCGTCCCGTCGGCGGCGCTGGCCACTGGCGCGTCGATGAACAGCCGCTGTCGGGATCGCCCCTCGACGGTGTAGCGGACGACGCTCAGGTTCGACCGGACGCGCTCGATCTCGAAGTCCGTGACGGGCCGGGAGAGCAAGGAATCGCCCGGGAACCGGAGCGTGATCGAGCGCCGTGCGCCGGTCTCCCCTTCCGGCGGGAGCTCCTCGTTCTCGACGAGCGAGACGGCAGCCTGCTCGATCTTGGCGACCTGATTGGCCATCTGCTGGTCGCTCTGCTTGCCGGCCGTGTCCTCGACGGCCGGCATCGCGATGCCCAGAATCGCGACCGTGAGCAACACGGCCAGCACGTACCGGATCACGACAGCTTCGAGCGTAGCGAGGCCAACAGCCCGCCCGACTCGTCGGACTCGCCGGACTGATCGGTGGTCCGGCCGCCGGTATCGGCCGACTCGGCCCGACCCCCGTCAGCGCCGGCGAGGCTCCGCTCGACGCTCTCCTGATCGGCCGACTCGACCGACTCCGAGTCCGCGCGGTCCCCGTTCGACCGGGTGCCCCGCGTCCCTCCCGCACCAGTGGGCGTCCCGGACCCGCCGGTCGACCCCCGACGATCGGGCGACCGTTCGCCCGCCTGCTGGCCACCGTTGGCCGCGTGCGCAGTGCCCGACTGCCCGTTTTCGCCGACCGACTGCGCGTCGCCATCGGTCCGGCGGTCGGCACCGTCGGCCCCGATCACGTCGTCGACCGCCCGCTCGGCCTCGCTCGGGTCCTCGAATATGTCATCGTCACTTCCCGCCGGTCCGTCGGTCGCGGGATGGGGCTCGCCGGCCCCGGACGCGCCGACCGCCGTGCCCGCGTTCGCGTCACCGTCCGTCCCGTCGGCCGCGGGCACCGTCACACCGTCACCGCCGGCGGCCGCGCGCGCCTCCGCGTCGAGTTCGTCGACGCGACGCTCCAGACGGTCGACGGCCGCCACCGCGGCGTCGGCCCGCCGCTCGACGTCGTCGTTGACGGCCTCGATGTTCGAGACGTACCCCTCGACCGCCTGGGCCGATCCCTCCAGATCCGCGACCCGGCGTTCGAGCTCTTCGAGCCGCGACTCGATCCGCTCGACGTCCTCGGCCAGCGCCGCCACGTCGGCGAGTTCGTCCAGCTCGAAGTCCCCGTCGACGACCGTCCGCTCGACGGCGGCGAGCCGCTGTTCGATCCGCTCGATGTCGGTCATGCTCCGCTTGGCCGCCTCTTCGTACTTAAACCTAGAACGGGGCGGCGGTGCCGTTCGCTGGTCCCCTCAGCCGTCTCCGGTTGCTTCCTCACCCGAGTCCCCGCCGTCGACCACCACGTCGCTGGCGTTGGGACTGTCCCCACCGTGGGGCGTGTCCCGCCGCCGGATCTGGGCGGCGTGAACGGTCTCCGTCGAGTCGTCGATGATGACGACTTCTCCGGTATCGGTGGGCATCCGATCCTCGTCGGCCAGCGAGGAGTTCATGTACGTCGGCTGGGCCGCCTGCAGGGCGTCGAGGTCCGCCTCGGAGGTCAGCCGATGGGAGATCAGCACGTCCGACTGGGAGATGCCGACCTCCGGCACCGCGCTCGGGCGCTGGGTCGCCATGATGAGGCTGACACCGGGCGCACGCCCCCGCGTGAGAATCGTCTCTAACGTCGACTCGGCGACCCCCTGGAAGAAGGTGTGGGCCTCGTCGATCAACAGCCAGGGGAGCCGGTCGATTGTCTCGGTCTCGCGGGCCCGGTACAGCGCCTCGCCGATGCCACGCGCCACGGCGTTCATCGGGTCGGTGTCCATCCCCGCGACGTTGATCACCGTAATCTCCGGCCCCGCCAGATCCTGGGCCGTCAGCCCGTCGGCGTCGAACACGCCCCACGCCTCGGCCATGTCGACGTGGTTGCTCGCCGCCCGCTTGTCGGTATCCGGCGCGTCCGTCGCCTCGATTTCCGCGCGCATCCCGTCGAGCGTGTCGGCCTCGCCCGCGGCCTGCCAGAGGAGGCTCCCGGCCCCGCTCTCGACCGGGAGCCCCAGCAGCGCACACCACGACCGCGGGTCCAGCGCCGAGGGCGCGACCGCGGGCTCCTCGATCACGTCGGCCAGCACCGGGTCCGCGTCGCCCCGCGTCGGCTGGGAAAGCGTCGTGAACACGTCCATCGGGTCGACGATGACGGGCGCGACGCCGCGAGCCCGCGCAAGCGACTCCGCGATGACCCCCAGCGTGTAGGACTTCCCGTAGCCACGCTTGCCGACGATCAGCATGGCGTGTGGGCCGTCGAGATCGAGATACAGCGGTGCCCCTTCGCTCCCGTCCAGCGCCCGGTAGGCACCGAGCCGGCCCGAGGGTCCCGCGTCGAGATCCTGCCCACGCCCGATGACGAACTCCTGGCCAGTCACACCTCGGTCTGGCCCAGCCTTCGTATTTCAACCTTGGCTCCAAGGTTTAAGACAGAAGACGAATCCAAGGGGGGTGTGACTCGAAAGCAATCGTTCCGCGGGGACGAGCGGGCGATCGAGGGACTCCCGATCCGCCTCGTGATCGCGCTCGTCGTGGGTGTGGCCAGTCTCGCAATCATGATGCAACTGCTCGGCGGGATCGGGACCGTCGGACAGACGGAAGTTAAGCTAGAGACACAGGACGACGGGATCGCCTCGGTCACGGACAGCAGTGGAAACGACCAGCCCGTGACGTACACGGTCGAAGTCACCGATACCGAGGGGAAGTCGGTCGACGGTGAATCGACGCTCATCATCAGCGGTGGGAGTGTCGAACTCACCAGTGGCACCGAGACGCGGACGATCAGTGGCTCACAGACGATCGAGATCGAACACGACAAGATCGACTTCCGGTCCGATCAGGTCAAGGGAACGCTCAAGGTGACCATCGAACCCCCAGGCGACAGCAACTACGTGGACGAAGAGACCCAGGAACTGATGGTCACGAAGTAACGATCGAGGAAAACTAATGGCAGCACCGTCGCTTCCGGTCGAAGTGCTGCTGGGCATCTCCTTTGGCGTCCTGCTCGGGATCGTCGTCTCCTTCGCCGTCGGGGTGTTCAGCTTCACGATCAGCTACTACTGGGACCAGGAACTCTCCCAGGTCGCCGTCGTCGTGCTCATCCTGCCGCTGGTGGCGGTCGACGCGCTGTATATCGGGATCATCGGATCGGGCGTCCAGCAGGTCCCGCGACTGCTGATCGGCCTGCTCGTCATCGTCATGATCGCGCTGTACGCCAACAGCCAGGGTCAAAAGATCGCGGCCGAACTGCCACGGGAGACGACACAGCCGACCGAGCGCAAGCGCACCCTGTCGGCCGAGGCGGTCGACGCCGTGGACGGGCTCGGACAGGTGACGATCCGGACGGCCGGCGAGATCCAGGAGATCGACGGCTACCCGTCGCTGTCGCCCGACGTTCGGACCACGCTGGCGGAGGGGGCCTGGCGGCTCCCCGCCGACCTCCCGCTCCCGGAACTGGAGCGGCGACTCGAAGACCAGTTGCGGACCGACCACGACCTCGGCGAGGTCTCGGTCTCGATCGACGGGCGCGGCCGGGCGACGATCACCGCCGCGCCGCCGACTGCCGGCGTCGCCAGCCAGGTCCCCGACGGCTGGCGGGCCGTCTCGGTTGCGGCGCTGCTCCCGACCGGGTTGACGGCCGAGGACGAGGTGAGCGTCCGGACCGCCGAGGGATCGGTCGCGGGCACGGTACTCGGTATCGACCGGACTGCGGGCGATTCCGACGAAGTGGTGCCCGACGGCGGGGCCACGACAGCATCGGGCGAGGGCCGCGTCACGGTGGCCGTCCCCGCGTCGGCGGCCGGCACCCTGCTCGACGCCGAGCGGGGTCGGATCGTCGTCGAACCCCGCGGTCGCCGCCACGACTTCGAGGCGTTCTCGCTGCTGGACGGGACGGACCGGACGATCCGGCGGCTCACGCTGACGCCGGCGGTCCGCGAGGCGCTGGCCGACGACGAGATCCAGCCGCTGGCGGTCCGTGGCGACGTGGACGCCGCCGACGCCGAAGTGGCGGACACTGACAGCACCGACGAGACGCCGGACGCCGATCCCGCCGAGCGCGGGGCGCGACACGGCTGGACGTTCGGGCCGGCACAGGCAGCGCTCGAACGGGCCGAGGAGGCGTTCGTGGTCGGCGAAACTGCCGTCCTGCGTCGACTGGACGAGCAAACGGAGGCAGCGCGATGATCGATCCGATTCTCCTCCAGTCGCTGGCCGGGGACTGGACCAAGCGCTCGCTGTTGCACATCCTCGGGTTCGGGCTGTACGCCGGCGTCGTCGCGACGGGCGTCGCCTTCGTCTACCGGAAGTACACGACCTACCCGCTCCCCATCGGGGCGAGCATCGTCGTCGGGACCGTGTTCCCGGCGATCTGGCTGAACCTCGTGGGCCTGCTCCGCGACGTGATCGTCCAGCCCACGCCGCTGCTGCACTACGGTACCGGCGCGTACCTGCTGGGCGCCTTCTTCGTCAGTGCCGTCGCGTCGGCGGGCGGCCGGTGGATCGGCGACCACCTCGCCTGCGAGGTGTTCGGGATCACGCGACTGGACGCCCACGGTGAACTCGCGCGACTGGTCCGCTCGGCCGGCCTCGTCATCGCCGTCGAGTTGCCCGATACCGTGGCCGACGCCGAAGGGTACCCGTCGGTCGACGAGGCCGTCAAGCGGGAACTGGCGGGCCGGCGGCTGCTGTTCCCCCGTCGGCTCTCGGTCGAGGAGCTGGAGTCGCGGCTGGTCACCCGGATCGAGCGGGACTTTCCCGTCGATCACGTGTCGGTCTCGGTCACCGACGAGGGCGAGGTGACCTACCTCGCCGTCGGGACACGGCCGGCGGGCATCGGCCCGTCGCTCCCGCCAGAGACCGTCGCAGTCGCCGTGCGGGGCGACCCGCCCGCCGACGCCAGCACGGGCGACCCCGTCGAGGTGTGGACCGACGACGACGCGGACGCACAGTTGGTCGCCACGGGCACCTTCCGGGCGAGCGTCGGCGACGTGACGACCCTGCAGGTGGCCGCCGACGACGCCGACGACCTGGCCGCGGCGACGCGCTACCGGCTAGTGACCCAGCCAGCCGACCCCGACGACGTGAACGAACTCGTCTCGGTCGTCCGGGTGGCCGACGAGACGGTGACCTCCGTGACGGTCGCGCAGGGCGGCGCGCTGGACGGCGAGTTCGCCGGCTGGCTCCCCGTCGACGTGCTGGTCGTCGACCGCGGCGGCGAGACGGTTCCGTTCCCCGACGACCGCGACCCGCTGCAGGCGGGCGACACCGTCTACGTCCTCGGGACGCCGGGTCAGCTCCGTGACCTCGCGGAATACGAGCGCGACCGCGACCGACAGCGCAACGGCGAGGGCGAGCCAGTGGCGGCGGACACCGCCGGGGCCGAGACGGAAGCGGCGGCCAGCGACGACTGAGTGGCGATTCGGCGCCGAGCCGGCAGGCCGCGGATGTTCCCCTGCCGTGTTGAACTTTATACGCGATAGCGAGGCCACCAGTGGTATGCACGAGGAGTGGATCGACGACACGGACGTGCGGCGGCGTGCCGGGGTGACGTTCGTGAGCGCGACCGTGGCGAACGACCGGTCGACGCCTCAGGTCGTCCGGCTGCGCAGTCGCATCGACGGGCCGACCTGGTCGCCCGGGCTGGACGACCGGACGGCCCCGGAGTGGTCGGGCGACGTGTGGGAAGCGACGGTCCAGCCGGGCCGCCGGCGCGGGGTTGGCTTCGCCAGCTCCGGCGAACCGGTCGACGAGCCACTCGAAGTCGTCTCGGTCACACGCGCCGAGGACGACCGAGCCGGGACCGAGGAAGTGCTCGCCGATCTGGACGCGTGGTCGCCGCCGAGCGACCTCCTGGCCGAGGACCCATGATCGTCGCCGTCACCGGCGGGAAAGGCGGCGTCGGCAAGTCGACCGTCTCGCTGAACCTCGGGCGAGAACTCGACGCCGTCGTCGTCGACGGCGACCTGGCGACCGCCGACCTGCCCCGCGGGACGGGCCCAGACCTCCACGACGTGCTGGCGGGCCGGACCGATCCCGTCGACGCCGTCGCGGAGTTCGGCTCGATCAAGATCCTTCCCTGTGGCCGGACACTGGAGGGGGCCCGTGCCTCCCGACTCGACGGCATCGTCGAGACCGTCGGCGCGGTCGAGCGCCAGTACGGCACGGTCGTGATCGACTGTCCGGCCGGCCTGGCCCGCGACGTGGGGATGCAACTCCACAGCGCCGACGTGTCGGTGATCGTGACGACCGCGAAGAAGCCGGCCCTGCTGAACGCCTACCGAACGCGGGAACTCTCGCTCAACGTCGACACGCCGCTGGCCAGCGTCGCGCTCAACATGGTCCGGGACGGGCCCGGCGCGAACGACGGCGACCAGGGATTCTCGGTCGGTGACTACACGCTGGGCGGCAGTGGCGAGGCGAGTGACGGCGAGCAGACAGGGACTGACGCCATCGCCGAGCGGATCGAAGCGACGTTCGGCGCGCCGACGACCGTCGTCCCGAAACACCGGGCAGTCGCACAGGCTCAGGCCGACTGGGAGCCGGTGCGGGACCACGCTCCGGACTGTGCCGCCGTCGACAGCTTCGAGCGCCTGGCCCGCCGGATCGAGGCCTGCGAGAGCCGGATCGGGACGCGTATCGACGCCTGAGCTAGTTTTTGCCGCCGTGTCCGAGCGTCGCCTCGGTCGTGAGGTCGATCTCGACGGGCTCGGTCGGGAGTCCGTCGCGACGCGACTTGCTGACGCGGAGTTCGTGTGTCAGCCCCTCGTCGCCGAAGTCGGCGTCGAGGTCGACCACCACGTCCGCGAACTGCGCCGTCGCCGAGCGGTTCGCCGGCGCGGGGTCGAGACAGTGGAGGACGGCGATACTCCCCGTGGCGCGGGTGTGTTCGACCAGCGCGTTCAGGAAACTGACGTAGTCGTCGCGGTCGCCCCGTTCCAGCGCGTCGGCGGGATCGACGATCAGGTTCGCCCCCTCGGGGAGGTTGCTGATGAGCTGTTCGGCTTTCACCAGCGGGTTGCCGGCGTCGAGGTGGCGAACCGTCGGACTGCCGGCGGTGGCCATCGACTCCTCGATGGCGTACCGGACGGTGTCCTCGCTGCGCTCCGTCGAGAGGTACAGCGTGCCCCGCTCGGTCGTCGACTGGTACAGCAACAGCTCCGACTGGCTGGCGGGCGCGGCGGTCAGCGCGACGACGGTCCCCGGCTCGAACCCACCGCCGAAGGCCCGGTCGAGGGCGTCCACGCCGGTCGCCAGCCGGTTCTCGGCGTCGGGCACGGTCGCGACCGGCTCGGGATCGGTCGCCGAGTCGAGCAGGTGGGCCGCCGCCCGGTCGAAGGCCGTCCGGGCGTCCTCGGCGGGCAACGGCGGCTCACGCTCGGGGACGGCTCCCAGCACCGGCACGTCGAAGTCCGACTCCACCGTCGCAGGCACCGAGTCACACTGGTTGAGGAGGAGGCCCTCGACGGGGACCTCCAGCCGACGCGCGATGTCGATGGTCGTCTCGGCGGCGGTCAGACTCCGCTCCGTGGGTGTGGAGACGACGACGACGCCGTCGGCCGCCGACAGCGGTTCGACGATGTCTGGCCCGGCCCCGGAGGGACAGTCGACGAACACCTCCGTCGAGTCCTGCTCGATGCTCCCGAGGGCGGCCCCCAGGTCCACGGTGTCTGCGGGTTTCGGGGCCGTCAGGACGCCCACACTGGGCGAGCCGGCGGTCTGCTGTGCGAGTGCGGTCACGTCGGTCCCCTCGTCCAGGGCCGAGGCGGTCGGTTCGCGCTCCACGTCGGCCGTGACGTGGAGGTTCGGTAGCTGTCGGTCGGCGTCGACGGCGAGCGCGGGCGTCCCGGCCCGCGCGAAGGCCTGGGCCAGGCCCAGCGTCGCCGTCGTCTTGCCGCATCCACCCTTCGCGCCAGCGATGGCGATCATACCCCCAGTGGTCGCGTCTTCCTTTTTGAATGTACACACCGAGTTCGCCCGCGTGAGCCGACCGAAAGGTACGTGCTTCGGGGGGCCGAGACTCCGAACGTGTCTCCGACCACGCTCTGGCCCGTGGTCGGCTCGTTCGCCGCGGCCGCCGGCACACTCGCGCTTGGCTACTACCTCTGGTCGGTCCGGGATCGCCCGGGTGCGACGTGGCTTCTGGTCGTTCTCGGTGTGCAGTTCGCGCTGACCGCCGGCTACGGCGTCGGCTACCTCGTCTTCGACTCCTGGCTGCGCTGGGCCGTCGAGGCGCTGTTCTGGGTGGCCTACATCTGGCTCGGGGCGCTGTTTATCGCCTTCGCGCTGGCCTACACCGGCCGCGGCCACGTCATCCGCTCGCCGTGGTTCAAACTGCTGACCGCGCTCACCGTCCTGTTGACCCTGCTGGTCGTGACCAACCCCGTCCACGAACTCGTCTGGGCGGACTTCCGGGTCGAGTCGACCTGGGGACTCGCGACGGCATCGTTCACCCGACACGGCGGTTCGTTCCTGATCCTTGGCGTCACCAGCATCGGCACCGCCGTCGGGACGCTCCTGCTGGTGGACACGATCATCAGCTACGGCGACCTCTACCGGGGCGAGGCGCTGGCGGTCGCACTCAGCCCGCTCCCGCCGGGGATCGGCCTCATCGCCTGGACGTTCGGCGTCGTCCCCGCACCGGGGGTCAACGTCGCCCCGGTTCTCTTTCTCGCCCACGTCGCCTTCGACGCCTACGCCTTCGTCGGCAGCGGGATGTTCGACTTCCACCCCGCGACCCGACGGGCCGGCAACCGGGCGGCGATCGCCGACCTCGGGAACCCCGTCGTGATCGTCGACGAACAGCACCGGGTCGTCAACTACAACCCGGCCGCCGGAGAGACGTTCGGACTGGTGAGCCGCGATGTCCTGACCGAACCGTTCACGGCCTGCTACGAGGGTGACGAGATCGACCCCACCGAGGCCGAACAGGACGCCACGATCCGGACCGACGCGGGCAGGCGGACGTTCAAGGTGACCGCCACGGATCTGGACGACGGCACCGGCGCGGACCTGGGCTACACGCTCGTCTTCCAGGACATCACCGCCGAACGCCAGCGCGAACAGCGTCTGGCCGTCCTGAACCGTGTCCTCCGACACAACCTCCGCAACGACCTGACCGTCGTCGACATGAACTTAGACGCCGCCGCCGACCGTGCCGACGAGGACGTAACCGCCCTGCTCGACCCCGCCCGCGAGAAGACGCGTGGGCTGGTCTCGCTCAGTGAGAAGGCCCGGCGTTTCGAGCGCGTCATCGAGGACGACACCGAGTCGCTGGTCGCCGCCCGGGAGGTGGTGGGTGAAGTGGTGGCCGAACTCCGCGAGGAGTTCCCCCAGGCGACCGTCGAGATCGAGGGAACCGACGCCGCCCTGCTCCGGATCAACCCCGCCCTGCTCGAAGTCCTCGTCCGCGAACTCGTCGAGAACGCGCTGGAACACGGGACCGCCACCGACGGCGATGGCGCGGCGAGCGACGGCGGTGACGACACCGCGAGACAACGGGACGTGACCGTCACGGTCGCGAGCGACGACGACGCGGTGACCGTAACCGTCCGCGACCGCGGGCCGGGCGTCCCAGCTCACGAACTGGCCGTCATCGAGGACGGCGACGAGACCGACCTCGAGCACGGGAGCGGGCTCGGCCTCTGGCTCGTCACCTGGAGTGTCAGCGCGGCCGGCGGCGACATCGGCTTCGACGTGACCGACTCGGGGACGACCGCGACCGTCCGGTTCCCCCTCGTCGGCGTCGACAGTGCAGCGTACGAGTCGACCGGTGACACAAATTCCGGCTGAAGTTTCCACGAGGCTTATAGTACCCGTCCCACAAGGGGACCGTGACTGCAGTGGTCCCTCCAACACATGGCGCTCGGTGACGTCTTCGCCGCCCCGCTCGGCCTGGCCGCGCTCGCCGCCCTCGTCCCGCTGTTCGTGCTGTACCTCATCCAGCCGGACCCGCGGGAGCTACCCCTGCCGACGGTCTCGTTTCTCCAGTCCGATCCGGACGAAGGGGGCTCGAACCCGGTGCTGGAGCGACTGCGCCGGAACCTCCTGCTCCTGTTGCAGGTCCTCGCCATCGTCTTGCTCGCGGTCGGGCTGGCCGCACCCTACGTGACGACGACCCGTGAGGTCAGCGCCCAGCCCACGGTCCTCGTGGTCGACGCCTCCGCCAGCATGGCCACTGAAACGGGCGACGGAACCCGCTTTTCCGAGGCCGTCGCGGCCGCCAAAGGGGCCGTCGGGACGCCGACGACGGTCGTCGTCGCCGGCGGCTCCGTCCGGACGCCCATCGGGGAGGCCGACCCAGAGGACGCGCGGTCGGCGCTCGACGAACTCCGTGTCACGCACGCGCCGGGCGACCTCCGCGGAGCCATCGAACGCGCCCGCGAACTCGCCGGCTCCGAGAGCCGTGTCCTCGTGTTCAGCGACTTCGCGGGCGGGTCGGGCGGAGGCGAGGCGGGCTGGAAGCAGGCCGCCGACGCGGTGCGAGCCAGCGGCGCGACGCTTTCCCTCCGGCAGTTCGACGGCGGGACGACCGAGAACGTCGGCATCGTCGGCCGATCGTTCGAGGACCGCAACGTCGTCCTCCGGGTGGCGAACACCGGATCGACGGCGACCGAGCGGACTGTGACGCTCGCCGGGCAGTCCCGGACGGTGTCGCTCCAGCCGGGCGACCGGCGCTCGGTCGTCTTCCCGCTCCCCGCGGCGTCGGCGACCGCCCGGTTAGCAGGGAGCGACGCGTTCCCGGTCGACGACAGCGTGCCCGTCGCGGTCCCCGACGAACAGGCCGAAGACACCCTGCTGTTGACCAACGGGAACAACCGGAACCTCCGGACCGCACTCGACGTGATCCCGACGGTGAACGTGACCGTGAAGCGACCCCCGGTCTCGACGACCGGCGACTACGACGCCGTGGTGTTCGCCGACGTGGTCGCCGAACGGGTGCTGGGTTCGACCGTCGAGACCGCCCAGAGGACGGTCGACGACGGCGGCGGTGTCCTGATCCAGGGCCAGCGCAACGTCGGCGAGGTCGGCTACGGCGACCTCCTCCCGGTCACGCCGGGCGGGATCGAACAGTCCGGCGGCATCGACAACGTCACCAGCCACCCCGTCACCACCGGCTTCGAGTTCCCGGCCCCGGACTACCACCTCGGGGCCACGGCGACCGGAACCGCGCTGGTGACGCTCGCGGACGGGTCGCCGCTGCTGGCCACCGACGGGCGGGCGGGCGGCCGAACGATGTACTACGGCTACCTGCCCAACCAGACCGCCTTCCGGTACGACTACCGCTACCCGGTGTTCTGGAAGCGGGCGATCCACTGGCTGGCCGGCCGCCCCTCGCTGTCGGACCTGAACCGCGAGACGGGAACGACGCTCCAGCTCGCCAACGAGACGACCGTCGAGACGCCGACGGGCCAGCGGACGACAGCGGCGGTCCAGCTGGACCGCGTGGGCACCTACCGGACCGCGGACCAGCGGACCAGCGCCGCCCTGCTCTCCCCCGCCGAGTCGAACGTGAGCGCCGATCCGGTCGACGCGAGTGGCGACGGGGGCGGCGGTGGCGGCCCCACGACGGGCCAGCAGGTTCGCCAGGACCTGACGCCGCTGGTCCTGCTCGGCCTGCTCGTCCTGCTCGGGGCCGAGCTTGGGTATCTCCGCAGACGGGGTGACATCTGATGCCAGTCGAGACGACGCTGGCAGGACTCCGGATCGGCCTCCAGCGGCCGCTCGTGCTGGTCGCGCTGCCGGTCGCAGCGGTGTTGCTCGGGCTCGCCTTCCGCCGGCGCGAGCGGGCGGTGTTCACGGGGCGGTCGCGGGCGCTGTTCCTGGCCTCGCGGCTCGTGCTCGTGACGCTGCTGGTGCTGGCGGCCGCCGGCCCCTACACGCTGGCGACGACGGACTCGACGGGGCAGCCGACCGTGACGATGCTCGTCGACCGCTCGGCGAGCATGGCGACGACCGACGCCGCGGCCGGCGAACTCGCGACCGCCATCGAGAACGAGGGCGTCGCGGTCAGGACCCGGACCGTCGGCAGCGAGGCGGACTCGCCGGTCGGCGACGCCGTGACGAGCGCGCTCGCCCCGAACGGGAGCGTCCTGCTGGTCTCGGACGGGCGCGTGACCGAGGGGCGCTCGCTGGACGCGGCCGCGGGCGTCGCAGAGCAGGTCGACGCCTCCATCCACGCCGTCTCGCTGGATTCGAACCGAACCGAGCGGGCCGTCGCCGTCAGCGGGCCGGCCAAGACCAGCACCGGCGTCGCCAACCAGTTCCGCGTGACCGTCGACGGCGTCGCGCTCGGAGACACCGCGACGACCCTCACTGTCAGCGTCGACGGCCAGCGGATCCGCGAGGAGACCGTCGAGGGCGACGGGGGCCTGACGTTCACCTACAACTTCTCGGAGACGGGGAGCCACCGCGTGACCGCCCGGATCGAGGGCGGCGACGTGTACGACCGCAACGACGTGTTCCGCAAGACGGTGCGAGTGGTCGAACCGCCGAAGATCCTCTACGTCTCCCGCGGTGACTACGCCTTCGAGGGGTTCCTCCGGGACGTGTACGACGTGGATCGGGCCGAGTCGATCCCGGCGAACCTCTCGGGGTACTACGCCGTCGTGGTCCAGAACGTCGCCGCGGGCGACCTGGGCAACGTGAGTGCGCTCCAGCGGTCCGTCATCGACGGCACGGGGCTGGTCACCGTCGGCGGCCCCAACGCCTTCGAGCGGGGCAACTACCGCGAGTCGCTTGTGACCGACCTCCTGCCGGTCACCATCGGCGAGGGCGGCGAGACCTCGCGGGTTGTCATCGCGGTCGACATCTCCGGCAGTACGACCGGGTCGATGTCGGCCCAGCAGGCGCTGGCCCTGGACGTGCTGAACCAGCTCGGCGACGAGAACCGGGTCGGCATCGTCGCGTTCAACAACCAGGTCTACCGGATCGCCGGCCTCACGGGGGTGGGGAGTTCCCGATCCTTCCTCGAAGACCGCATCCGCCGGCTGGAGAGTCGTGGGAGCACGGACGTGAGCGCCGGGATCGAGGGGGCGACCCAGATGCTCGGCTCGAGCGGGACGATCATCCTCCTGACCGACGGGCGCGCACAGGGCGGGAACGCCCCGGGTGCCGCGGCCCGGGCCAGCGAGCGCGGCATCGAGGTTATCCCCGTCGGCGTCGGCAGCGAGATTGCCGTCGACCGACTCCAGGACGTGGCCGAGGCCGGTAACGGCGTCTTCCTCCGGGCCGACGAGTCCAACAAGCTCCGGATCGAGTTCGGCGGCGAGACCCGCGAGTTCCAGGGCAGCGGTCTCACGGTGCTCGACCGGACCCACTTCATCACGAGCGGCGTCGAGTTCACCGCCCGGCCGGGCCGGACCCACTCGGTCGCCGCGGCCAGGGGGGCGGACCTGCTCGTCGCCGGATCGGACGGTGCGCCCGCGATCTCGGCCTGGCGGTACGGGCTGGGGCGGACCGTCGCGATCACCGCCTACGGCGAGAGCGGGGGCCTGGACGGCCTGCTCTCGGCCCCGGACTCGCTGGGGATCACCAAGTCCGTCAACTGGGCCATCGGTGATCCCGAACGGCTGGCGACCGGCATCACGTCGATCTCGGACGCCCGCGTGGGCAGCCCCGCGACGGCCACCTACGAGGGATCGAGCCGACCGTCGGCCGACGGCTACCGGTTCACCCAGGTCGACACCGGCCAGTACGAGACGACGTTCGTGCCGGCGTCGCCGGGCTACCAGTCGCTGCTGGCCGCCGAGTACGCCGTGAACTACCCCCGGGAGTTCGCGGCCTTCGGGCAGTCCCGGGCCGTCCGGACCGCTGCCGAGCGCTCCGGCGGGCGCGTGTTCGAGCCGGATCGGACCGCGGCCATCGCCGAGCAGGTCTGTCAGGAGGCCAGTACTGTGGAGACAGTCACCAGAGCGTGGACGTGGCTCGTCCTCGTCGTCGCCCTGCTGCTGTACCTCGCCGAGGTTGGCACGCGGCGACTCGTTCGCATCAGACAGCTATGATCGGAACCAGACTCAACGTCGTCTTGCTCGCCGTGGTCGGACTGACAGTCCTCGGTGTCGCGGGCGTCACCGTCTACTACGAGTACAGCGTCGGAGACGTGACCGACCGCGCGGAACGGCTCGCCCAACAGAAAGCGGACGCCGAGGAAGAACTCGCGACCGTTCGCAGCGAACTCAACGAAACTCGCGAACGGCTCGCGACGATCAACGAGAGCCTCGAAACCCGGCAGACGGACGTTCAGGACCTCACCAATCAACTGGAGGCGGCAGAGCGCAATCTGTCCTCGGCCCGCGACCGGATCGACCGGCTCGAAAACGAGCGACAGGAACTCCAGCGCGAGGTCGACGATCTCCTGAACGAGCGGGCGGACCTGCGGGACCGGGTGGACGAACTCGAAGAGCGCCGCGACGAACTGATCGAGGCGAACGACGAACTCCAGGCCCGGAACACGAACCTCCAGGATCTGACCGACGAACTGAACGGCACCATCGACGATCAGGAGGATCGGATCGACGGCCTGGAGGAGGACAACGAAGCCCTGCAGGACGATCTCGACTACGTCTGTGGGCAACTGAACAACAGCGCGCAGTATCCGGAGTGTAACTGACATGAGCGAGGAACCAGACACCGAACCGAGCGAGGAACGCACCGGGATCGAGCGCGCGGTCCGGGCGATCAGACGCGAGGGGTACAAGGCGGCCGGCCTCCACGCGGTGGTCGACGCCGTGGCCGTCTTCCTCGTGGTGAACCTGCTGACCCGGGTCGTCGCGGCCCCGTTGCCGGCGGTCGGTCCGGTCCGTGGCGGGACGGTCGCGGCCGTCGGCGTCGCCCTGCTGGCGGGTGGCGTCGAGTTCGCGTTCCGGGTCCGGTACTACACGGTCGAGCGGTTCGAGGCGGCCAACCCGGTCGTCGCGGACGCGCTCCGGACGGCCCGGGACGCCGCGACCGACGGGGCCGAGACGCAGATGGCCCGCCGGCTCTACCGGGACGTGACCGACCGGCTCTCCGAGACCAGCGCCGGCGGCTTCCTCCAGACCCGCTGGCTGTCGGTCAGCGTCGTCGTGGTCGTGCTGGCGAGCGCGCTGACCGTCCAGGCGGCCGTCGCGGGCGTCACGTTCGCGCCGGAGCCGAACACGACCGACGAGCGGCGCGGGCCGGGATCGTTCGGCGGGGAGGACAACGGCGTGTCCGAACTCCAGAACCCCGACGACGTGCTCGGCGAGCGCAAGGAGGCCGCCGGCGGCCGCGAGGAACTCGACGTGAACTTCTCACAGAGTAGCGGCGGCGGGGCCGGCGACCAGGTCGACAGCTACGAGGACAGCGGGCTGTCGGCCGGCGGCGATCCGGTCGCGGCCCAGCAGGCCGGCTTCGCCGCAGAGCGGAACCTCGAAGACGCGGATCTCGTACGGGAATACAATCTGCGCGTCCAGCGTGATACCGATGACTGACGACACACTCGACGACGACGAGGTGGACAGGATTCAGGAACGACTCGCGGCGGTGCGATCCGAGGTACGAAAGCGCCTCGTCGGCCAGGAGGCGGTGCTGGATCAGGTGCTGGCCTGCCTGCTCGCCGACGGGAACGCACTGCTAGAGAGTACGCCCGGGCTGGGCAAGACGATGCTCGTCCGGACCATCGCGGAGGTCACCGACTGCTCGTTCTCGCGGGTCCAGAACACGCCGGACCTGATGCCCTCCGACATCACGGGCACCGAGATCATCCGGGAGACCCGCGACGGGCGAGAGTTCACCTTCGAACCCGGCCCGATCTTCGCCAACGTCGTGCTGGCCGACGAGATCAACCGTGCGACGCCCAAGACCCAGGCCGCGTTGCTGGAGGCGATGCAGGAGCGCCAGGTCACCGCCGGCGGCGAGACCCGGAACCTGCCCGATCCGTTCTTCGTGCTGGCGACCCAGAACCCCGTCGAGCAGGAGGGGGTCTACCCGCTGCCCGAGGCCCAGAAGGACCGCTTCCTGGCGAAGGTCCTCGTCGATTACCCCGGCGAAGACGCCGAGCGGGAGATCGTCGACCGGTTCACCGGCCGCGTCGACGGCAACATCCCGGTCGAACAGCAGTTGACGAGCGCCGATCTCCTGCGCGCCCAGGAACTCGTCCGGCAGATCCCCATCGCCGAGGACATCCGTGACCGCGTGGTCGAACTGGTGCGGGACACCCGGACCGCCGACCAGCTAGAGTACGGGGCGAGCCCGCGAGCCAGCATGGGGCTGGTCGTGCTGGCGAAGGCCCGCGCGTTCATGGCCGGGCGCGCACACGTCACCGGCGAGGACGTAGAGGCGATGGCGCGCCCTGTACTGCGACATCGCGTGGTCGTGGACTTCCGGGCGGAACGGGACGGCGTGACGGCCGACGACGTGATCGGAGACCTGCTGTGATCGAACCCACCTTCCTCGACGAACTGGCGCGGTTCGACCCCTCCGTCCAGCGCCGGGTCGACGCCATAAAACAGGGCGAACAGCGCTCGACGGAAGTCGGGGAGGGGTTGACCTTCAGCGACCACCGCAAGTACACGCCCGGCGACGACACCCGACTGGTCGACTGGCGCGTGTACGCCCGCACCGAGGAACTGTACATCAAACAGTACGAGGCCGAGCGCAACCTCACCGTCCACGTCCTGATCGACGCCAGCACGTCGATGGACTTCGGCGGCGACCGAAGCGAGGTAGCGACCCCCCACAAGTTCGAGTACGCGGCCAAACTGGGGCTCGGGTTCGCCGCACTCGCGGCGGCCGAAGGGAACGATTTCCGATTCTCACTGCTCGGCGAGACCTTCGAGCGGATCGACCGCGGCCGCTCGACCCAGGGCGAGATCCTGCGGTTGATCGAGCGACTGAACGAGACCGACCCGTCGGGCGAGACGGACTTCCGGACGGCCTGTGAAGACTACGCCGCGACCATCGACTCGAAGTCGCTGGTCCTGGTGGCGAGTGACTTCCTCGACGACCCCGCCGCGATCGAGGCGGGACTGGCCGCCCTCCAGCGCAACGACCTGACGCTCGCGCACGTCCTCGCGCCCGACGAGCGTGACCCACCGGCGCGTGGCGACACGATCTTCCGCGACCCGGAGGCCGACACGAAACTGCGCACCTACTTCGGGGCGAACGTCGAACGCCGCTATCGCGACCGCCTCCAGTCCCACATCGGCGAGATCGAGGCGGTCGGGGACCGGCTGGGGGCGCGCCACGTCGCTGTCGACACCGGTGAGGACTTCTTCGACAGCTTCGGCGAGACGTGGGTGGAGTGAACGGGGCCGGGTCACCCGTAGAACTGACCCAGGACCGCCACCACCCAGACGAGGACGTGCGTGCCGACCACCGGAACGAGCGTCCGTCGGCGGAGGTACACGACCGTCAGGAGGGCGGCAACCAGCGAGACCGAGACGAGGTTGCCGAGCGACCACGTCGGCGCGTGTGCCGCGACGAAGACCGCCCACGGCAGGCCGCCGGCCAGGAGCGGGCTCCCGGTATACTCTAGCAGGCGCTCGATGGGATAGCCCCGGAAGAGGAGTTCCTCGACGATGCCGATCGTCACCGCGCCGGCGAGCGCGACGGGGAGGCTCGCGTCCATCGAGGCCGTCGCCACACCGGACTCGACCGGCAGCCCCAGCGTCCGGAGGACGGGACCGGCCGCGAGGAAGACGCCGAGCGTCAGGACCGTCGCCCCGAGCAGGTAGCCGCCGTCGATCCAGGCCGGCCGGCGCAACCCGAGGTCCGCGAGCGACCGGCCCTCGACACCGACCGCGACCCCGACGACGACGCCGGCTACGACCCACTGAACGGCGATCACGGCGACGGGAGCCAGCGTGAAATCGGTGACCGCGACGAGCGTCGAGACGGCCGGCAGTGCGAGCAAGGAAACAGCGAGAAGCAATCCCGTGATCGGTGGGAGGCGGCTCGACACAGTGCGTGAGTCACGCGTGATGTCGGTCATACCCGGCTCGTGTCACGCGGTCGACCTTAGTACCCACGCCGGAATTTCTCCCGGAGAGACGGCACCGAACGTATTTCCCAGGTGCGTCGGCGTCACGCAAAACCCCAGAAACGTCGGTTCGACTCGTGATTTCTACCAAAGTATTTTATTACGGCAATATGTCGGCAGTGCATACAATGGCATTTCAGGCGACACCGTATACGATTCCCCTTGCGCTTTCGGCCGTGATCGTGGGCGCGTTGCTCGCGCTCACGATCATGAAACGACAACAGAAGGGAGCGTATCTCATGATCGTGTTGTTCACACCTATCGTCGTGTGGTCGGTCAGTTACGCGCTCCAGTTGGCGAGTACGACCCTCGATCAGGCGTTGCTGTGGAACACGGTCCGGTTCATCGGCCCCGCGTTCGCGTCGCTGGCCTTCCTACTCTTTGCCTTTCAGTTCACGGATCGAGCAGAGCTGTTGACACGTCGCAACGTCGCCTTGCTGGCGGCGGTCCCGACGCTCACCATCGTTCTCGTGTGGACGAACTACTTCGGTCTGCACGAGCTGGTTCGAGGGGCCGCCGAGATGCGCCCGCAGGGCGGGATCGAGCGCCTCTCGGTCACGTACGGGCCGTGGTACTACGTCCACGCGCTCTACTCGCTTGGCGTATCGTTCGCCGCCGCAGGGCTGTTCGCCCTGCAGTGGCCGAAAGTCGAGGGCAATCGGCTCCGCCAGACCCAGCTGTTCCTGATCGGCGGCATCCTGCCGACCGTCGGCAGCCTGCTGTACGCCGCCGACCTGACCGTCATCGACTGGGGCCCGGTCACCTACATCGTGACCGCGATCACGCTCACCACCGCCATCTTCTACTACTGACAGGTGGCCGCTGAGTACCCCCGGCCCGAACGGGGACGGATAGCATTTTGACAGACGGCCGACGAGAGAGATGTATGGCCGATATCGTCGTCCACGACGCGGCCCTCCTCACGGTCGACGAACGGAATCGCCTCTTCGAGCGTGGAACACTCGTCGTCGAAGACGGCACGATCACCGAGGTGCGGTCGACGGACCCCGACGACGCGGCACTGGACGCGAACCACGTGATCGATGGCGACGGCACACTGGTACTGCCGGGGCTGGTCAACGCCCACACGCATCTGGATCTGACACCACTGCTGGGCGCGTTCAGCGACCTCGATCTGCTGGAGATGCTCGGGAGTATGACGGCCGTCTACACCCAGTTCGCCGACGGCGAGTTCGACTACCTGATCGAGGCGGGGTACGAACTCGCCGCCTACAACTTTCTGGCCGGCGGCATCACGACGATCAACACGATGGACGTGCGTCCCGGTGTCGGTGTCGAGACGGTCGGTGCGGCCGGACTGCGCGGCTTTCTCGGCCCCGCGATCAGCGACCTGTTCTGGGACCGTCCAGTCGACGAGCAGTTCGAGCGGGCTCGCGAGTTCGTCGAAACTCACCACGACACCTACGGCGGGCGGATTCGGGCGACGATCTGCCCGCACGACGACTGGTCGTGTACCCGGGAACTGTGGGAACGTACCGCCGACTTCGCCGCCGAGTATCCCGACCTGCTCGTCCACACGCACCTGCTCGAACTCGACGAGAGCGACCGTATGGCCCGGGCCAACGGTGGCGCGGACTCGACCGCACTCCTGTCGGACGTGGGGCTACTCGACGACCGACTGGTCGCCGCCCACTTCCGGATCGCTGACGAGGTCGATATCCAGCGCACTGCCGAGGCAGGTGCGGGCATCGCCCACTGTCCCTCCGTGTTCTGCTACTGGAATCCCGACCCGTCGACACAGTGGACGCCGGTTCCCGAACTCCGGGCGGCCGGCGTCGACGTAGGGCTGGGGCTCGACGATCACTACTGGCACGACTCGTACAATCTGTTCGGCGAGGCCCGACAGGCCCGTCTCGCAGCGAATCTCGAACGCGGGACCGGACAGTTCCAGTCGATCGAGTTGCTCCGGATGCTCACCGTCGACGGTGCACGGGCGTTGAGCGTCGGCGACGAGATCGGGAGCCTCGAACCCGGCAAGCGGGCGGACTTCCTGGTCCTCGACGTGGACACACCGAAGTTCGCACCCCGGACGAATCTCCCCGCGCAGGTCGTCAACCAGGCCACACCGGCCGACGTGGAGACGGTGGTCGTCGACGGCGAGTTCGTGGTCGAAGACGGGACGCCGACGCGACTCGACGGTGACGCGGTCCAGCAGCGCGCCGAGGCGGCCGTCGAGCGGTTCGTCGACGAGACCGGCTGGGACCTCGACGTGGGCGGCGGGGATCCACCGGGCACGGTCGCGACCGCCCGCGACATCCACAAACGCGGCCCCGCTCGCCTGCTCTCCCGGCTTGCGATCCAGTCAGCGAAAGATCGGTTCTCGCGCTGAGCGAGGTCGGTCAAACTGTCTCGATCCCACCGAGGCTGCCGGGATCGGGCAACGACGTTCCGACCGTCCGCTGGCGGCGGAATCGCTGGAAGAGCCGATTCGGGACGGCCCGTACGGCGAGGTTGCGCGCTCGCGTGGCGAGACGGGACTGCAGCGTGCCGAGCATCCCGAGTCGGCGGGCCTCGTCGCGGACGCGCTCGGCGCGGGCTTGCCGCTCCGTCGCGTAGGCGTCGAACGCCGCGGTCGGGACCTCGTGAGTGTCGATGGCATGAGCCAGCGCGAGACCGTCCTCGATCCCCTGGGCCGCACCCTGTCCCGCGAACGGAAGCATCCCGTGGGCCGCGTCGCCGGCGAGGACGACCGAGCCGCGGCTCCACCGATCCAGCGTCGGTACGTCTTCGAGTTCGGTGACGATCACGGCCGCCGGGTCGGCGTGGTCGAGAACCGTCGGAATCGGAGCGGGGAACCTGCCGAAGCGCTCGCGTAAGGCTGCCATCCTGGCCGCCGGGTCGGCACCCGCTGCGGGGACGGGGTCGGGTGCCGTCCCGAACCAGTAAAAGCGGTCGTCGCCGACGGGTGCACCGCCGGCGTAGCTCCCGTCACCCCAGACCTCGACTCCACGGTCCCGGTGGCGGTCGGGCAGGGCCACGTCCACGAGCGCCCGGTAGACCACGGCATCGAGGGGGCGCGGGTCGACGCCCGGAACAACGGCGTCGCGCACGGTCGAATGGATGCCGTCCGCGCCAACGAGTACGTCGGGCCGGACGCGCGTTCCGTCCTCGAAGATCACCGTCGCCGGGGCCGTCTCGGCCACGTCCCGACAGCGCATCCCCGTCTCGACCGTCGTGTCGAGTGCCGTCCGGAGGCTGTCGAGGAGGGTCGCGCGGTGGACCGCGACGTGGCCGTAGCCGAACTCGGCCCGCTCGACGCCATCGAGGTCCAGCCGCTGGAGGATCGACCCGCTCGGTGACCGGATCAGACTCTCCATGAGTGGGACGCCGGCGTCCCGAACCCGGTCGGCGACGCCGAGCCGGTCCAGCACGAGCAAGGCGTTGGTCTGTAACAGGATGCCGGCACCGACGGGGCGGTACGCGGCCGCGGCCTCGTAGACCGTGGGGTCGAACCCGCGGCGTTCGAGCGCCAGCGCCGTGGTGAGCCCACAGATACCGCCGCCGACGACCGCGATCTCGGGATCGGATCGGAGCATACCACAGGGTTGGCGCGGGCCGACGAAGCACAGACTGCAGTGCATCCACGCTCTTTTAATATGGGTCGGCGGGTCGGTGCCGGTATGCGCTATCTCACGGTGCTGGTTCGGCCCGCCGAGACCGGCGCGTTCCACCCGCTCGGACGGGCCCTCTCCGAGGACCCGTCACTCACGCGGGAGGCGATCCACCACGTCGAGTTGCTGGACGACGGCACGGTCCTGTTGTTCGCGGAGGGAAGCGGCGACCGCGACCGATACGAGGAGATCATGGCCGACTCGCCCGCGGTCCTCGACTACCTCGTCTCCGGGGAACGGCAGTGGATGGCGGTGAGCCAGTTCGAGGCGACCGAGCTGGCCGAGCGGATCCTCGACCGCCAGCGCGAGTCCGACGTGGTCGTCGAGACGCCGATCTACTTCACCGAAGACGGGGCGCTCCGGATCACGTATCTGGGGAGCGATCCGGCCTTCCAGTCGCTGTTCGAGGACGTGGCCGCCGACGCGGGCGTCGCGTTCGAGGTCGTCGAGACCGGCGAGTACGACCCCGAGCAGGCGTCGTTCACGCGCCTGCTCACGGCGCGTCAGCGGGAGGTACTCGACGCGGCCGTGGCCGTCGGCTACTACGACAATCCACGGACCGCGACTCACGAGGACGTGGCCGAGCGCGTCGGCATCGCACCGACGACTGCCGGCGAACACCTCCGGAAGATCGAGGCTCGCGTGTTCGGCGCGCTCGTGCGCTGACGCTCCGTGTTCGGGCTGACTGTCGATATACCGTGTGGACCGTCAACACTCGCCGGTAGACGAACGGTTTTGTTCGCGGAGACAGTGCGGGAACTATGACCGAGACCCCAGTCAGCGAAATCATGACGACGCCGGTGTTGACTGTCGCCCCGGACGAGACGCTGTCCGACGCCGCGTGGGCGATGCGCGACACCGAGATCAAGTCCGTGGCTGTCATCGACGCGGACTGTGACCCGGTGGGCATCCTCACCTCGACTGACTTCGTCCAGGTGGCCGCGGACGATACCGAGCCGACCGAGACCACCGTCGAAGAGTGCATGACGACCACGGTGGAGACGGTCACGCCCGACACCACTGTCGCCGAGGCGTCCGCACACCTGCTGGACAGCGGGTTCAACCACATTCCGGTCGTCGACGGCGACGTGGTGGGTATGTTGACCACGACGGACATCCTGCGCCACACGGCCGAGGCGGCGACGGCCTGAACGGGTAGTGTTCAGATTAGCTGATTCCATGCGAAGGCGAACGATTGGAGCCAGTCGTCGGCTGTTTCTCGCTCGGCGTTGCTGAAACAGTTTGAGA